>JBFUPP010000010.1:0-185127 GCA_041360635.1 bacterium RCC_150
GTCACGCTGTAGGAGGTGATCGGTGAGCCGCCGTTCGCGGGTGCCGTCCAGGAAACGGTGGCCGAAGCGTTCCCCGCCGTCGCTGTTACTCCGGTGGGGGCGGCAGGTGCCGTTGACGCCGGGGTGGCGTCGATCATCGAGTAGTCATCGGTGGTGATCGAACCGTTGGACTGGATGTTCAATCCGTAGCTGATCCCCGAGGCTCCTGCCGGAAGGGCGGGCGTGGTCCAGGTGATTTGGGTCCAGTTGTTACTCGCGTTGAACAACGGGCTCGCGGTCCAGTAGGTCCAGTAACCGGTACCGGTACGGTAATACAGCTCGAATTGGGTGATGGTGGTGGATTTGTACCATGCGCTGAGGGTGTAGGTATGGCCGGGAGTGCCGGCAGGGGAGCAGCCGCCAAGGTCCAGGGCGGGCAGGAGCTTCGCGTCACCGTTGACGTATCCGCTCATGGTCAGCAGTTCTGCGTTGTTGCCTGTATGTCCGGGGGAAACGACCGAGTAGCTGGTCGTATTGGTGCCGTATCCGCCGGCGGCCCAGCATTGCGGGATGCCGTTGCTCAGGGTTTCCAGGCTGGGGTTCTGGATCATGTTGGTTCCCGGTGGCGGTGGAGGCGGCACGGCTGGGCCGGAGACTGCGGGTTGGACCGCTCCGCCGATCACCTGGTCAACGGTCTTCACGGCAACGTTCCCGGCGGTCTGTTGTTGCGCCAGCCATGAAGCGAATTGGCTGAACAGGCTGGGGCTGATGGTGAGGGTCGGATCGGTGTCGGTCGCGATGTGGTGGAAGGTCAGCTGGACCCAGCCTCCGCCCGCGGCTTGGGCCTTGGTCACGGAATTTTCCAGGTCCGACAGCGTCCAGGTGCTGTCTACTTCCTCCGGGGCCGCGGTGTCGTAGGGATTGGCGGGAGGAATGGTCTCGGCGGCCGGCAATCCGGTGTCGTCCTTGCTGTAGAGATCCCCAAGCCCCCGGGCACTGTTGAAACCGCAGTTCTTCACGATGGTCTGCACGGCAGGATCCTGGGAGGCAAAGGGGTAGGCGAAACTGGTAACCTTGAAGCCCATGTTCATCAGGGCCACCCTGCCGTTGCACACCTGGCGTGTCACCTCGTCCGAGGGCAGGTTGACTAGATCGGGGTGGGTCACCGTGTGTCCGCCGATTTCGTTTCCGTCCGTGGCCAGCTGCTGCAAATTCGCCGAGGTCACGTAGCTCGGCTGATCTATCCAGCCGGAAGGGACGAAGAAGGTGCCATGCAGTCCGGAGGTCTTCATCGTGGCGGCGGCAGTCATCTGGTCAGCGTTGCCGTCATCGAAAGTCAACGAAATGACAGTGTTCGCCGCCGCATGGGCCGGGGTGGACAGGACCAACCCGCCCAAGAGCGCGGCGAGCATCGCAAAGACGGTCCCTGAAACTGTCCACAGGAACCCCAGATGCTTTAGTGAATGCTTGTCCCGCAGCGATTTCTCCGCCGGGCTAAGGAAGTACAAGTGCATTGCAACCATCCCCATTTCAATCACCGTTGAATCGATGCCCAGGCAACGGAGCCTTCGCGCGGGCGGGACGGCGAGCCGGAAGCAGTACCGCCCCTGCCCCGACCCGCCCGATCAGTTCGCAACCTGACGCTGCTCAGGGACCCCCGAAATATGAAGCTCCCGCCCGGGTCCTGATGGGCCGGGCCCGAAGTGTCACGGCGCGCTTCAAAACGTACGGTGCGCCGCTCCACTCACGCTTGAGTGAAGAACACCTGATTTGATGAGACCAAGGCCTGCCCATACTCTCTTTTCCACTTGGAGACCGCACACAGTTGCTTGATCCGGTGACCGGAACACATATGTTGCAGGGCAAAGGAGATGGATCAATTCCAGCCGCATGATGTGACTTATGGGGCGCGACGGCCCAGGGGGCCGGGTTTTATCGCTACTCGTCGAGCACGCTGATCCCGACGAAGCCGGCTAGCTAGACGCTCTGCCACTGTTGTTGCGCAACAGCAACTGGACGCCCACCTCGGTGAACTCCCAGGGCTGATGCAAAATCTCTGGGTGGTTGAATGCGGCAGTCGGGATGGTTCGTGCGCACCCCGCGTGGGTGCTGTCATTCCAAGTAGCCCTCAGCACACGCGGTTCCGAGCGTTGCGAAAACGAGCAGCCGGCACCCGTGTTCCACCTGACGACACACCATAGGTTGTGCTCTGGTTGTCAGATTCCGCTTCGGGACGCAGACGAGGGTCAATACCCGCTGGAGCCTGACAGGGAATGACGCAATTGGGTGTTCACCGCTGCATGTCACCATGCCTGTGTTCCAGCCCATCTCGGTGGACGAATTCCGCACTCTGGTAGGGGCAGACATGCAAGCCTTAATTAACGTCGGGGCCGGGGTTCCTCGTATCCCATCCATGCGAAACCTTATAAAATCCGGCGATTCGGCGACGAAGGACGTTCTTTCACTCCACAATCGGACACCGACACCGCCTGCCATCACGGCAGGAACCCGGGATTGAAGAAGAAAATCCTCGCACCCATCCTCGCAACGCTACTGACCACCTTCGGTATCGCCGCAGCACCGGCCGCGTTCTCCGCACCCCAGGCCTCTGGCGACGCCGAATCCGTCAGTGAAAGTCCTCGGCTCGGGCAACACACGATCAACGATTCCGCCTGGTTCACCAAGGCCTACGCGGCGGCTATACGTGGGCACTCCACCGCTTGGGGTACTGCACGCCCTGGTACAACACCCAATCCCAGCTGGGAATGGCGATCACCGCCGGGCTGAAGATCGCCGTCTACACCCGCGACCCGAACTGCTGGCAGGGAGGCATTACCGCCGCCGGGCCCCCCTACCAGTCCCAGCTGCAGTTCTTCGCCCTCGATGCCGAAACCGGCGAACCTCAAATTAGGCGCGCCATGGTCGACGGCGTCAAGGGAATGGGCCTCCGACCCGTCATCTACTCGGGGTCGGGGATATGGCCGCAACTGATGAACAACAGCACAGCGTTTTCCGACATCCCGCTCTGGGACACGAACGCCGGGAACATCAACTACAAAAAGTGGACAACCAACTACCTCGCCCCGACGCCGGTCCAGTACGGGGGCTGGAACACCCCGACAACGATGCGCGTTGGAGTCCAGCAAAAATTCAATCAAAGCCTCAACGGAGTCGTCGTCGATCTGGACTCCTTCGATGCCACCTTCCTTCTTCCTTAAGCGCCTCGTGTCTCTGGGACTGTCTCATTACCCGCCGGCTTGCCAGCTGAAAGCCATGCCAGCGGATCTGAAGTAAGCCAAGAAAGGCAACGGCACATCGGTGCATCTGATGGCCGCCCTGGACCACGAGACCGGCACGGTTCCGGGACAGGTCGATGTCGGAGACAAAAACCAACGAGATCACCATGTTTACGACTCTTCTGGACAGGGTCGAGGACCTGGAAGGAGTCGTGGTCGCTGCCGATGCGCCATACCAGCGTTCCCACGCGGACTACCTTCACTGGAGCGGCCCGCACTATATGCTCAGCGACAAGGGAAACCAGAAAAGTCTGCACCGCCAACTCAAAACGCGAGGAACTGGCAGGCAAGCCCTGACCAGCTGAACACGTGGATCCGTTGCCATTGAAGCATGGAGAACCGGCTGCATTGGACCCGCGACGTCCCATATATGGACGACCATTCCCAAGTCCGTACCGGGACCAAGCCACGCCTGATGGCGTCCTTGAGGAACCTGGCCATCAGCCTCTATCGGATGGTCAATGCGACGAACATTGCCGCAGTCATCCGACGCATCTCACGAGACGCCCACCGCGCCCTTGAGCTCTTCCGTGTCAACACGCTACACGACTTTTCGCTAGCCCTGGGTAAGCTCCCCGGGACAAAATCGTCCCGCCATTCGCGCGCCTGCAACCAACCGTTACCGCCGCCACGTGGATGAGAGTGTTCCGTCTGGTCCGGCTTCCGCTCACGGATGCCTGGGAAGGCGCTCATCTGCCACGCCTTCGTCCCGGCCTGCAGGATCCCCGGTGTCCCGTTCATGACCTTCGGGAATGCTCTGCCGGTAGTGCTGCGACCGGTTTCGACGCCCGAAAACCACGACGGTCGCGGTCAGCGCCGCGCCCAGGAGCACAGCCGCAACCCAGATCCATTGTTGTCCGTCCACGTTCGATCCCCTTATTTCAAGCCGCCCTCTCAGACAGTACTCTGCGCGTTCCTGCCCCGCATGGCTTTCTCAACAAAATTCCATGGTGTGACGATTGGAATCCACGGGCACGGGTAACTTAACGATGTGACCAAGGACGGCGAGCTGTTCGTCATCAGTGTGGCATCCGGGGCTGTCATTACAAACGTCAGGACCCTTCTACGAGGAAGCCAAGAACCTGTTGGGGCGCGGCGGATGCCGTCAAGACGGACGACCAGCTGAATGACAAAGGGAAGCCGTGAGGACTGCCAAGGATGTCCCCGTGCCGCGGACAGGCATGGGGACGTCCATGGCCGGTGCCGGACGATCCGAAATGGGGGTCGCATGGTCCGGCCCCCTAGCAGCCCTGCTGTGTCCGGCCGACTACTGCGAGGGTTGCTCTGGTCGGCGGTACCGCTGACCGCTGGATCAAGTAGATGGCTTTTCATTCCCGGAAGCACGAGTACCGGGTACTTGTTTTCCTGGACGTCTTGCCGCCGAGCGTGTTTGCTGCCCCGGCGGCCCCGCTAGGCCTCTTTCAGAGGATCTTAACTTGATCACTGGCGTAGAAGCTCTCTGGGTAACCGGCGATGAAAACGTTCACCGAAGCCTCTCCGGGAGTGAATGCGGGTCCGCCGAAGTTGCTTTGAACATCGACCGTCTCTCTGATGTCTTTGCCTGTGCAGGTGACGGGGTTTCCGCCGAAACCCTGAGTGGTCCCCTGTTTGACAACAACGTCCAGGAAGCCCGTCGCCCCGACCGGACACCGGTAGGAAATTGGTATTGCCAAATGGGTGATCTGCTGGTTCGACGCCGCGGTGATCTCTGCAGTTTGCCCAATCTTGATGTAGTAAGGATCCTCAGCCGCGGTTGCTCCCGCGATCGGGACGACGGCGAGGACGCTGCCCAGCGTGAGGACGGCAGGAAGACGCTTCATAGTAGAACTCCTTCGGCTCGAATTGACATGATGCGGACTAGCCGGAATAGCCTAATCCTCGGCCTACGACCGGGCACGAGTGGCGCCTACTCGGAGGACGCGGGACGATACTCGAACCAGCAAACGCAAAAAGGGTTAATGATCGGGCTCTGCCGTTGTCTTTGTCCCGAGCAAGCTGTGTCGCTGGCTGGTCCTAAGGAGCCGGCGTGCTTGGGGGCCGCAGATGGCGAGCCTCTGCTGGTACGTGACAGTGATCATCTCGGCCCGGAAGGTTTCGGCGAAGCCGCGGGAACTCGGTTCCGCATGGCCGAAGTGATGCTGTGGGCGGCTTCGTCGGATTCGCCCCACTGACCATGTGACAGTACGCCGCCTGCGCTTTGGCTAGGTGTGCCCCCGCTGCCGCCCTGCGGTGTTATGAACCTACGGGCTTTATGCGCATCCTGTGCAGGGCGGCCACCGCGAACACGGCGGCGAGCGGCAGGGCGACGAGGACGGCGCTCAGCCACGCGCCCGTGCCCTGCCATCCTTGCACGGCGACGTTGAGGGTTTGGAAACCGGTCAGCGCGGCGGCGAGCAGGAAGGCCGCGGCCGCGAGCGAGGGCGCGAGGCCTGCCGGGGAGCACGGCTTCGCGGGGCAGGAGCCGCCATACGAGGAGGAGGACAAGGCCCAGCAAGCCAAGGGCCACGCGGTATTCGACGACCTCGCCCCAGTGGTGCTCGGCGGCGGCTTGGGCACAGTCCAGGCCAGGGTATGGCCGCTGCAGGACCGCGCATCTGGCGGCCGTGTAGGCGACGCCGGAGAGGTCCCCGGCCACGAATCCCGCGCCAGTAACGCGTTCCATCGATGCGTCGCTCCGGATCCGTGCGGAAGAGATCTGCAGAGGTCCCGCGGTCCGGGCAGATGGTCTACACCAAACCTGACACTCCAGGCCTTAGCGCTCAATTTCACGCCGGTACAGAACCCATCTTCGGCCACGGTCGAGCAGCCGTGCTCGCTCGTGACCCCAGCCCAGCCAGCGCTGAGCGGTCAGCGCGTCAGCCCGCAGAAGTGGGGCGCGCATGAGGCGATGCGCCGTCCTGCCTCTTCCAGCCATCGACCGGGCTCGGCCAGGGCGGATGCGGTGGAACCGGAGAGCTGCACGAGGCTCCATGATGCGCGGATGCCGTGTTCGCGCAGCTCGGGAGGGCCGAGTTCCACACGGCCGGCAACGGTCATGACCGGGATCTGGCGCCGTGCGGCACGGCGGGCCAGCGCCAACGGAGCCTTACCCGAAAGACTTTGGCTGTCGAGCGACCCTTCGCCGGTCACGACGAGGTCGACGTTGGCGAGAAGCTCCTCGACTCCCAGGAGGTCCAGCACGAGATCTGCCCCGCTCACCCGTCGCGCGCCCAGGACGGCCTGGGCTGCGAACCCGATCCCTCCGCTGGCTCCTGCCCCTGGCTGGCCGGCTTTCTGCAATCCGGCCGGAACGAGCAGATCCGCCCAGTGGGCAAGCCCTCGCTCCAGGAGCTCTATCTCTTCAGGGCCGGCCCCCTTCTGCGCGGCAAAGGTCCTCGCGGCCCCGTCCGCACCGAGAAGCGGGTTGTCAACGTCGACCGCGACCACCATGTCCGTTTCGTGGAACCGCCGGTCGAGCCCCGAGAGGTCGACCGCGCCCAGCCGCGACAGTGATCCCCCACCGCCGAGCGCGGCGTTTGGCGGCCCGAACCGGGCCCCTAGCGCCGCGAGCATCCCTGCGCCGCCGTCGCTCACGGAGCTGCCTCCGGTTGTGAGGACGATGCGGCGGTACCCGGCATCGAGCGCGGCGACGAGCAGCTGCCCTACCCCCGCACTGGATGCCCTCAGGCAGGTCTCTGCGTTCCGAACGGTGACGTGATGCGCTCCGGCACCCTGGGCGACCTCCACATAGGCGGTGCCGTTCAGGGATGCCCATGACGCGGCGACGGGCTCACCGAGCGGGCCGGTGACGGTGGTCCTGCGGATGACCGCACCCAGCCCTGCCAGGACCGCTATGGTCCCCTCGCCGCCGTCGGCGATGGGGCATTGCAGTACCTCGCACGCCGGGCCGCCGGGAGATTTGAGCCCCGTGGCGAGATGGCTCGCTGCCGCGGCGGCCGGGAGCGATGACTTGTAGGCGTCGGGGGCGACGAGAACCCGGATGGGCTTCATGGCAGGTCTCGGCGGAGGCCTTCGTGGGTGGCGACGAAGCCCAGCCGGGCGTAGAAGCGGTGAGCGTCTATCCGTCTCTTGTCCGAGGACAGCTGGATGACGCGGCAGCCTTGGGATCGGGCCCGCTCCACGGCCCACGTAACCAGTTCCGTGCCGGTGCCGCGGCCCCGTTGGCTGGGGGCGATCCGCACGCCGGCGAGCTGCGCCCTGCGGGCGGCGTTCCAGCTCAGAGTCGTGAAGTACACCATCTGGAGGGTGCCGAGGACCTCGCCGTCGGGACCGATGGCCACCCAGAGCTCGTTGGAAGGCTCGTTGCGCAGCGACTTGAAAGCGTGCAGGTAATCCTCGGCTGTGGTGAGGGGGAGCCCGTCGTCCGGCCCCATGGCGTCCGCCTCGAGGAGCTCGACGATGCGGGGTAGATCATCTGCTCTGGCCAGCCGCAGGGCCACCCCGCCACTAGGCAACTGTTGCATATTCATGAGCAACTTGCTCTACTTTTTAACATAACGTTCATGGTACTCTATGCGTACGGATGTAGGAATCTAGATGTATCAGCTGTTTGAATTTAAAGTTGATTCTTGTTCTTGCAGCCAGGTGATGTCCTGCTCTACTGCCCTGGCGATGCGGAGGCGGGGTGATCCCGAATAAAGAACATTCGCATGGTGCGAGAGCATCGAATGGCCCAGGCCAGGGCGTCCGCCCGGCAGCAGCCACGGCCGAAGCCGGCCAACCACTGACGGCCGGCCCGGCGGGAGCCGGTCGCGCTTCGGATCAAGGAGGTGGCGGATGACGTCGTTGATGACGAGATTGCGGGTCAGACTGGACTCCTTTCTGACGACACAGAGACTCGCCCGGGAGGCACGCGAGGCGCAGTGCAGGCACGACGGGACGGGCCCGCAGTGCGTGGACTGCATCGTCCTTGCCCAGCTCTACGACTGAACGACATCTGCGTGCCCCGGAGGGAGCTGAGCCCGACTGTTGACGCCACCGTTTTCCCCCGGAGCGGGCCGCTCTGCGCGGCGTCGCGCGCCGGCCGCAAGTCCCCTTGAGGCCCTGCGCCTTGGCAACTACCGGCTCTTCCTTGCCGGGCAGCTCCTCTCCGTCTCCGGCACTTGGGTCCAGCGTGTCGCCCAGGACTGGCTCGTCCTTGACCTGACCAACGGCTCGGGAGTCGCCCTCGGCGTGGTGTCCGCGATCCAGTACACGCCGATGCTGCTGCTTGGCTCTTGGGGCGGACTGCTCGCAGACCGCTACTCAAAACGGCTGGTCCTGATCATCACCCAGTCTGTGCTCGCCCTGGCGGCCACCGCACTCGGCGTTCTTGCGCTCACCGGCCGCCTGACCCTGACCCATGTCTATGTGCTGGCCGCGGTAATGGGCGTCGCCGCCGCGGTGGACAACCCCACGCGCCAATCGTTCCTCATCGAGCTCGTCGGGAGAGAGCGGCTCCACGCGGCGGTCGGCCTGAATTCGGCGACGTTCAACGTCGCACGCATGATCGGCCCTGCCGTCGGCGGTGCCCTTATCGTCCTGGTCGGAGCCGGGCCGGCGTTCCTCGTCAACGCGGCATCCTTCCTCGTGGTCATCGCGTCCGTGGTGCTGATGGGTGGCGAGTCGTTGTTCGTCGAACCGCCGACAGTGCGTGCCCGTGGGCAGATCCGCGCCGGCTGGGCCTACATCCTGCAGGATCGACGCGTCGGCGCGACGATCGGACTCGTCTTCATCACCTCCACCTTCGCCATGAACTGGCCTGTCCTGCTCGCCCTGAGCGCGAGAAGCAGGTACGGCACAGGGGCCCAGGGCTACGGAGTCCTCCTGACCGCCTTGGCGATCGGTTCCCTGGCCGGGGCACTCGTTTCCGCCTGGCGGGCACGGCCTAGCTTTGCCTACCTCCTCCTGGCGACGGCGGCCTTCGGCGTGACCGAGGCTGCGGCCGCACTCATGCCGGACTACGGCTGGTTCCTGGGCACTCTGGTCCCGCTCGGTTTCCTTTCACTCGCCGTCAACACGACGGCGAACTCCCTGGTCCAGGTGGTGACTCCGTACGAGCTTCGGGGACGGGTGATGTCCGCGTTCGTGATGGCCACGGCCGGCGGAACACCTCTGGGCGGGCCGATCCTCGGGCTACTCTCCGAGCAGTGGGGGCCGGCCGCGGCACTGGCGTTCGGCGGCTGTGCGTCGCTTCTCGCCACAGGCGCCGCGGCCCTGATGGTTGGCCGGGGCCGGCGGCAGACTCGCGGGACGGCCGGCGAAGGTGCGCAGACGAGCGACGGAGACAAAGAAGCGGAGATGGCCCGGGAATCGGACGGCTTCTGACCGTCAGTTTCCGGCTTGTGCCCTCCGGGAGCAGTAGCGGGGTGTTGAGCCGACGGCGTGCCTCCTGGCCCTCGGCGTCGGCGGACGCGAGGTGGCAGGCATTCGCGCTGAGCACACGGGCATCGCAAAGGGGGGGCGCCGGCGGGTAAACGGGCCGCGCTCGGAGCTCTGGACGACGGGGTACCGCTTCCCCGGCCGATTCCGCCAACAAGTATCTCGCCGCCGCTATGTCGATGCCCGCGGTCGTTTCCACCGGGTTGACCGGTCTTCTCGCAATGCGCGCAGTCAAGGGCTTTTCAGGCCGGCAGCGGGCTCCCTGCTGCGGCCACGAGCCGACCGTCGGCCATGATGTGGCGGATGGCATCGGTCCGCGGCAGCGGGACTGGATGGGTTGCCATCCGCGACCGAACGTCCAGGCCCGCGTCGACGTATTCCTCCAGGGCCGGCCTGTCCAGTGCGGGAAGTCTGAGGAGGCGTGCGGCCTGGGCGCCGTCCAGATGCCTCCTCAGGGTCTGTATGGCGGCGCGTGTGGCGTCTTCAAGGACTTCAGGCTGTCGTTCCTGGATCTGGGAACCGATCCAGGACATGCTGGCTGCGCAGGCGAAACCGTGTGGAACGCCGTATTGGGCGGTCAGATGGTACGCGAAGGCATGGGCTCCGGTCGTCCGGGTCTGCGCAATGGCGACCCCGGCCACGGCTGCGGACATCAGGAGCATGTGCCGCCATGCTGCGGTCTGCGGGTCTTCGGCTGCCCACCGCGGGACTTCGGGCAACGAGGGATCGCAGTGGGCAA
The DNA here is from genome assembly GCA_041360635.1 of bacterium RCC_150. GTDB lineage: Bacteria > Actinomycetota > Actinomycetes > Actinomycetales > Micrococcaceae > Arthrobacter. Next base: position 10,375 of record JBFUPP010000010.1, read on the forward strand.
GACAGGTGAGCAGATGGTCTCTTGCGGCATGCGCGTACAGGCGGCTCGTCGGGGTGCTGGCGGTGCTCCACCCTGACTCGATCGAATGGCACATGGCATCGAGTGCCGCTGCGAGGCTGTGCTTGTCCGGGCATTTCGCGGTCAGCAGCCCGTCGAGGACGGCGAGGTCGGGGCGGCATCGCGGGAGGTCGAGGGAGACCTTGGATGATCCGCGGTACAGGGTGGCGAAGGGGGTCATCTCGGCCCCAGTGCCGGCGGTGGTCGGGACCGCTATGAGAAGCGGGGGGTCCTGGCGCAGGGACGATGGGCGCCCACGCAGAGCGGAGTCCACTAGGCGCGGGTCGGCCTTCAGCAGCCGGCCGGCCTTGGCCTGGTCGATGGCCGAGCCGCCGCCGACGGCCAGGATCGCCTGGGGGCGTACCTCTTCGAGGGCCTGCGAGAGGTCCAGCGCGTCGCCCAGGGATGGATTCGGCCGGGTCCGATGGTAATGGTGGGCGCCGGCCCGGATCATCGCCGCGACCGCGGGGACTTCTTCGACGGTGCGCCGGCTCGCGACGACGAGCACGCGAGGTGGGGAGCCGGCGACGCTCTGGCCCAGGGCCGTGGAGGCGCCCACTCCTTCGATCAACTGCGGGGCGTGCCCGGCGCTGGAGGCCGTGAAGAGCAACTGCTGGAGGTCATGCATGGCTTCGGGCCCGCACTTGGTCCACGACGGGGCTTCGGAGCCGGGCGGCGATCTCCGGCAGGGCCAGGGAGGCGCCGGCCCGTTGGGGGGCTTCCCGCACGGTGCGCCCGGCACGGACGAGAATCAGGTGAGGGCCGTGGGTCGAGGCGGCGAACGCCAGCGTCTGCCTGAGGCCATCGAGGGTGTCCACCGTGGAGGCAGTCGGGTATCCGCATGCCCTTGCGACGCCGGCGAGGTCGGTGGTCCCGGAGGTGCTCTGCTGTGCGCCCGTGGACTCGTAGCCGCCATTGTCGATGATGACGTGGATCAGATTGGCCGGCCGCTCGGCGCCGATGGTCGAGAGCACGCCCAGGTGCATCAGGGCTGCACCGTCGCCGTCCAGGACGACGACGCGCTCATCCGGGTTCGCAGCCGCGTAGCCCAGGGCCACCGAGGACACATGCCCCATGGACCCCTGCATGTAGAAGTTCTCCGGCCGGTCCCCGGCGTCATGGAGGTAACGGGACGCATGGCCGGTCGTTGCGAAGATCACGGTTCCCGCCGGGCAGGTCGCGGCCAGCACGGCCGCCACCTCTGCAGTGTCAGGGCCCGTGGCCCGGGTCGAGGGGGCCGCCCCGGGATGCGGGCCGATCGAGCGGTAAGGCAGCAGCAGGAAGGCCGGCGTTCCAGCCAAGACAGCCCGACTGGCCTGATAGAGGGTGAGATCCAGATCATCGTTCGCGGAAAGGGTGGCGTGCCACACGCCCAGATCCGTCAGGATCCCCGGCGTCGTTCTGCCCATCACGGCGTGCTGGGGCTCGTCGGCATCCGGGTCCGGCCATCCGCGCATGCTGACCAGGGCCAGAACGGGAACCGCATACGGCTGGCACAGGGAGGTCAGAGGGTTGATGAGGTTGCCCAATCCGCTGTTCTGAAGGAAGACAGCCTGGCGGCGCCCCCCGAGCTGGGCGCCGGCAGCATCGGAGAGCGCCAGGCCCTCATTGGCAGCGGCGCGGTACCGGCCGGTGCCGGACAAGTGGGCGATCGGTCCCGTGAACGTACTGCAGGGGACACCGGAGGCGTGGTTCCAGCCCTGGGCCGCGAGGGCGGCCACGAGGTCGCAGCAGGCGATCATGCTTCAAGCTCCAGCCACTGGTCCATCCGCTGCAGGTCGAAGACCTCCTTCACGGTCGCGATCTGCCCTTCGAGGGCACTGGAACAGCCGTCGTTGAGCATGAGCGTGAAAGCGGACATGACCGCGCTGACCGTGGCCCGCAGGCCCTGGTTGGCGTGGATGACGATGGACGCTCCCGCGCGGCCGGCGTCGCTTGCGCTCCACTCGTAGTACGTCGTGGGCACGATCACGACGGGAAGCCGCCCGCCCCAGCGGGACATGAACTCCTCGACCTCGGCATGGGTCTGGGCTTTGGAATGGATGAGGATGGCGTCGGCTCCGGCGTCGGCGTAGGCGTGCGCCCGGTCCATGGCCTCGTCCATGCCGGCTCCGGCGATGAGGGCCTCGGTCCGGGCGATGACCATGAAGTCAGCGTCCTTCTGGGAGGCCTTGGCCACGCTGATCTTGTGGGCGAACTCGCCTATCGGGGCGAGCATCTGGCGGTGACCGGCGAAGCTGTTGACCTTCGGGAAGACCTTGTCCTCGATGCAGATCGCGGCGATGCCGGCTGCCTCGTACTGCTGGACGGTGTACGCGGCGTTGAGTTCGTTGCCGAATCCGGTATCGCAGTCGGCGATGACGGGCAGCCCGCAGGCCTGGTTCATGATCCTGGCAGCGGCCAGGTAGTCGCTGATGCCCAGAAGCCCGACATCCGGGACGGCGTGGGCCGCCGAGACCTCCAGCCCGGACGCCCAGACCGCACGGTACCCGGCCCGCTCGGCGAGGACGGCTCCGAGCCCGTCGTGGGCTCCTGCCGTCAGGACGGGGGCCCTGCCCTCTTGGATGAGGCTGCGCAAGTGTGCGGCTTTGGTCATGACGACTCCTTTTCTACAACGGATATGGAAGCGGCCCGTGCCAGGCCAAGCGCTGGCACCGGGCCACGTTCGGGGCAGAAGCTCTCCGGGCGGCTAGCCGCCCGGGTGCTGCTTGAGGTCGATGGCCAGGGCCACGACGAAGGACGCCGCAACGGCGAGGGCCAGGATCGGGGGCAAAAGAAGCGACCCCTCGAATCCGTTCAGGACGAACCAGGCCCCGACGACGAGCACGCTTAGCACGGCCGCGGCGATCTTCCAGTCGTCGCCAATGATGAAGTCGTACCAGAAGTGGAAGAATCCCTTGATGAATTTCATGGCTCAGGCGTCCTCTCGCACGCTGACAGGTTGAATGATTTCGATGACCGGGACCTGGTCCGCGGGCACCTTCAGGATCTTGACGAGGATCGCCGAAAGCAGCACCCAGCCGGCGAGGATCGGCAGAAGGACCATGTCCGAGAGCACCCACTCCAGGCTCGTGTGGGACGGGGTCAGGGCGCCCAGGCCCTCGGTGGCCCAGAAGGTGCCGAAGGTCGTCAGGAGCAGCCCGACGCCGAACTTGAGCGTGTTCTCCGGGACCCTGGTCAGCGGCGCGTGGATCACGATAGCGGCCAGCAGGACAACGACGACCGCGGCGACCGCGCCCATGATCGCGACCGGCATGTTGTTGGCGTTGAGGCCGAAGGTGATGACGATGAAGACGACCTCGACACCTTCGAGGAAGGTGCCTTTAAAGCTGACGACGAAGGAGAACCAGTCCAGCCCGAAGCGGACCTTGTTACCTGCCGCGGCCGCCGCGTTGACCTTATTCTGGTAAATCCGCGCCTCGTCGTGCATGGCCTTCCGCCCGGCCGAGCGCAAGATGGCCTTCTTGAGCCACTGCAGTCCGAAGATCAGCAGCAGGACCCCGATGATCAGCTGCAGGCTCGAGCGCGGCAGCCAGTTCGCCAGCGCGTACCCCGTCACCGCGGTGAAGCCGGTCAAGGCTACGAGCGCTGTCCCGACACCGTACAGTGTGGACTTCCAACTCCTGGTCATGCCCATCGCGAGCACGATGGTGAGGGCCTCGACCATTTCCACGATCGCGGCCACGAACACGGAGATGGCCAAGCCCCAATCGGTACTTGAACCCATGACAACCACCTTTCTGTTTCCCTAAGAATGTGCGTTCGTTGACCATACTAACCACTGTTAGATCTGTAGAGCAACAGCTAAGTTTAGATTGTCTTAATTGGGTTATACGCCGATCGGCACGGCTTCTCATTCGAGGCAGCAACCATTAGGCGTTCAGGGACTTGGCAGCCGTCAAGGATTCAAAGGCTCGCTCGTCACGGAACTTTCGAGCGGCCGGAGGGTTACGATTGACTTGCTCGAGTGAGGAGACCAGATGAGCGTCAACACGAATACAGAGGCCACCCCGGATCGTGAGGCCCCAGCGCCTAAGCCGAAGACCGAGAGCAGGGTCCCAAGCCAGCCCACGTGGCTGCTCCTTGTCTACCGCGTGCCAAGTGAGCCGACCCGTCTGCGCGCCACAGTCTGGCGCCGATTGAAAAATCTGGGGGCTATTTATATGCAGAACTCCGCCGCCGCCATACCCCGCACCCCCCACAGCGAGCGGGCCATGCGCGCCCTCAGGAATGAAATCGTCGAGTCAATGTCCGGAAAGGCCTTCCTCATCAACTCGACCTCAATCATCGGCGAAACGGACCTCGTCGAGATGTTCAACGAGGCCCGTAACGACGAGTACGAAGAGATCCTCGACAAGTGCCGGGACTTCCACGCCGGAGTCGAGAAGGAGGTCAAGGAGGAACACTTCACCTACGGGGAACTCGAGGAAAACGAGGAGGACCTCGGCAAGCTCAGGGGCTGGTACGAGAAGGTCAAGGCGCGCGACATGCTCGGCGCCTCCCTGGCAGGCAAGGTCTCGGACGCGTTGACGGACTGCGCCGCCACTCTGGAGGACTTCGCTGCCCGCGTCTACGAGGCGGACAGCGCATCGCAATGATCTGGAGGGCCGAGGATACTGCGCACGCCGGGCGCACTTTCAAAAAGTAACGGCTGATATGTCTACCACTCACTTCTTGTTACTGTTACATTGTAGTGCATTAGCAATTCGTGAGAGGCGGGCCCACATCCGTGATGCCCGGCGCCCTCGCCAGAGGAGGATTCAATGGCTGAATCCCAGGAGCAGCGGTTTCCGCTGCAGCGCGGCCCGAAGGCATCGTGGCTCGCCCGATGTCTCCCCGGAGTCCTGTACTTCGGCGACGGGAAACCTGCCGCGACCCTGCTCAACAAGCAGCAGATCAAGAACCCGGAGGCAGACGGCCTCAGCCCAGGGCCCGGCTCGACTGCTTCCAGCACTCCGTCTTCGGCCCGGCCAAAGGCCAGCCGCAACTCGGCGTCCCCAAGGAAACCGCCAAGCCGGTGGCCGCGATCTAACTCTCCGGCAAGGAGTCGGCTGAGGTGGTCAAATCGGTCGAGACGCGATCGAGGACCCTGGCCCGGGCGATTGCAGGATCGATTCCGAGTCCGCACGGCGCATCGTCGACGCCATGAAAGCGGCACCCCATGACGACAGCGGCAGCGGACTGATCCGCGGGAGAGGTCAAGGGCCTCAACATCGCCCCCTCGACCCCAACCTTCGCCGGGCAGCGCAGCAGCATCTGCTCCTGACACCGGCTCGGCGCGACTCCGGCGAGGGCCCCCCTGTGTGGGCATTAGCCGGTCCCGTCCTTCCGCCACCACCGACCTACCCCGCTATCCAAGGAGGAAACCATGGCCCATCTCACGTTCCCGGCGTCCGCGTTCGAGGCCGCGGCGACCGGACAACTCACCGACCCGGCAGTTCTCGCGTTCAGGCACTCGGTGCTCACGAGCCGGGACTGGATAGAGCACGGCCTGGCCATCATCGAGGGCATTCCCGTAGCTGAACCGGCCGAGTCCGCGATAGCGGTCTCCTCCAGCCTTGGCCGCCTGCTTCCCCAGGATGGCGCCGGTCAGATTGTCCGTGAAGTCCGGTACCGGGGAGTGAAGCTCGGCGAGGGCGCAACGGGCAGGTACTCGGACAGCCGGGAGGGAGGCCAGTTCCACACCGACGGTCCGCACCGGGCGGACTCGGCACCGGACTGGTTCGCGCTGTTGTGCATCCGGCAGTCCAATGTGGGGGGTGGGCTCATCCTGGTCCCCACCGGGCAGATCATTCAACGCCTGGACCCTGACACCTTGCAGGTGCTCCAGGAGCCCTTCTTCTTCGACCAGCGAGAAGACGGGGCAGCACCGGTTCCGCGGCCGATCCTCGTCCGGAAGCCCGACGGCCGCTGGCACGTGAACTACCTGCGCGAGTACATCGAGGCCGGACACAGGCACCCGATGGGCTGGCGGCTTTCGGAACGGCAGCTGCGGGCGCTCGACCGCTTCGACAAGGAAATCGCCTGCGCAGTGGCCGCTCCCGACCGTCTGGAGGTCAAGCTGGCACCGGGACAGCTGGCCGTGATCGACAACCGACGGCTGCTCCACGGCAGAACCACGTTCGGCGACGACCCGCAGGACCGCGACCGGCTCATGCTGCGGACCTGGATCCGGGACACCTCCTCGCCGGAAACCGCAGCCAGGCGGCCTCTTGGCGTCGTGGTCAGCGACCGCTGACCACGACGCCAAGCCTTATTCTTCCCAGCCGCGCCGGAAGCACCGATCTTCTGCACATTTCATCGCAACGAATAGCCCGAAAGCCGGGCGCAGAGAACCGGACCGGCGCCCCGCGGGGCACAGCCGTCGGACTGTGCCCCGCGCTCTCCCGTCAGTGATACGACGGCATGGACCAAAGTCTGCCCCGGGACCGTAAGCATCGCAGCCCTCCCGGTGGTGGCGGGTTCCCCTCAGGCGTGTAGGCCAGGGTCCCCGGCGCGGCCGGTCATGCGCCCTGCCGGACCCCAGGTGAAGGTGTGGTGTTGGCGTGGGTGGCCCGGGGTGCCGGTGACGGACTGGAGCCGCCGTGGGCCGGGCTGAACGGCAGTCGGGTAGCTGTATTTCGCTGGTGGCGAGGTCCACTGCAGCGTCGAAGCGTTTGGCTTGGGACCGGTCCCCGCGCGATGCCGGGATGGGGACGGTTCGTTTCCGTGATCATGGTGCCCGGTGCGGCTAGGGCACGGTGTAGGAGTTCAGTGGCCGGCCGGTGCTGCCGTAGGTGAGGTCCAGGATGAGAAGGCCTTTGCGTTCCAGTGCGCTGAGGTAACGCTGCGCGGTTGGGCGGCTGACGCCGAGCTGGTCGGCGATCTGGGCGGCGCTGACGGGACCGGGGGCGGCGCGGACGGCGTCGAGGGCTTTCTGCATCGTGGGCTGCAGGCGCGGGGCCGGGGTGGCCGGCCTGGGCCCGGCTGAGCGGGTGCTGTAGAGGTTGTCGATGGTTGCCTGGTTGGCCGTTGATGCGGATTCCAGCTCGTGCCGCCACCTCCGGTAGGCCTCCAGCTGGGTGCGGAGCCGGTCGAAGCTGAAGGGCTTGACGAGGTAATAGACTGCGCCGCTGCTCATGGCCGAGGTGACGGTGGCCATGTCCTGGGCGGCGGTGATGATGATGCAATCAACTGGGGTTCCGGCTGCTTGCAGGGATCGCAGCAGGGAGAGACCGTCCTCGTCCGGGAGGTGGACGTCCAGCAGGAGCAGGTCCGGGTTCAGGGCCGTGATTGCTTCCCGGGCGGCTGCGGCGCTGTACACCTGGCCCACGCATTCAAAGCCCTCAACCCTGGCCACGCGGGCGGCATGGATTCCGGCGACCCGGAAATCATCGTCAACCACCAATGTCCTAATCAACCTCGGCGCTCCTGTGCTTGTCCTCAAGGTGCGGGTCGGGCGGCAGCCACACCTCAAAGTTGCCGCCGGGCCCCGGGAACACGTCGAGGGTTCCGCCGGCCCGGTGCACGATCCTCCTGACCAGGGCCAGTCCGATGCCGCGCCGCATGCCCGGCCGCGGGTCCTTGGTGGAATAGCCGTCCACCACGACCTGGTCGATCTTCTCTGCCGGGACGCCGGGGCCGTTGTCGCGCACGGCGATGAAAACGCCGTCGGCGTCGTCAAACTGTATCGTCACCGTGCGTGGCCGGGGCATGTTGGCCAGCGCGTCCACGGCGTTGTCCAGGAGGTTGCCGACGATGGTCAGCAGTTCTGCCTGGTCAACCTGCGGGCATTCCAGCCGGGACTCGGCGGTCACCTCGATGTGCACGTCCCGTTCGGCGGCAACGGTGATCTTGGCCAGCAGCAGGGCTGCCAGCTCCGGCGGGGCGATCCGTGCGCGCAGCCCTTCGCCCAGTGACCTGGACATGGTGGATATTTGCGAGACGTAGCTTTTGGCCTGGTCCACGTCCCCCATCTCCAGCAGGCCGTCCACGATGTGCAGCCGGTTGGCGTATTCGTGCTCCAGGGCGCGCATTGCCTCCATCAGGCCCTGGATGGAGTGCAGGTCCCGGACCAGGGCTTCGATCTCTGTACGGTCCCGCAGGGTGATGACGGAACCGATGCTCCGCCCGGCGGTCGAGACGGGCATGCGGTTGACCACCAGCAGGGCGTCCTTTGTCAGCGCCACCTGGTCGGGGCCGGAGAGCTTGCCGGTGAGCAGGTCCCGGAGCCGCCCGTCCGGGACCAGCTCGGCAACGGGTTTCCCCAGCGCCGGCTCCTCGATCTGGAGCAGCCGCCGGGCTTCCCCGTTGATGACCGTCACCTTCCCGTCGTCGTCAAGCCCGAGGACGGCCTCCCGGATCCCGTGCAGCAGCGCCTCGCGTTCCTGGAGCAGGGAGGCGATCTCGGCCGGCTCCAGGTTGAAGGTGACACGCTTGATCCGGCGCGAGAGCAACAGCGAACCGCCCACGCCCAGGGCAAGGACCAGGGCCGAGAACCCGGTGATCAACCAGATGTTCTGGACCTGGGTGTCCAGGACCTGGGTGTCTTCGATGCCCACCGACACCTGGCCTATCACCGAGCCGTCCGCCCCGAAGACCGGGGCCTTGGCGTTCGCCGACCTGCCCAAACTGCCTGGGTCGAACCCCACATGGGTTTCACCGTCCAGTGCGGCGACGGGTTCTTCCAGCTTCTGGCCGATCAGCGCAGGGTCCGGGTGGGAGAACCTGATGCCCTCCCGGTCGGTCACCACAACATAGGAGGACTGCGCGGCGGCCGTGATCTTCCGGGCGAGCCCGGCGATGACGTGCCCGGAATCCCCGGTGGCCAGGGCGGAGCGGATCTCCGGCATCTGCGCGGTGGTCGTGGCGATGCCCAGGGCACGCAACTGGTACTGCCGGTCCAGGGTCTGGTTGCTGATCATCGTGAACAGAAACCCGCCCAGGACCACGGTGAGGACCAGCAGCGAGAGCGATCCCAGGAGGATCTGGGTGGTCAGGGTCGAGGAATGGCCGCCGGCCCGGAAGCGTCGCGCCACTGACATCGGGCTCACTGGAATCCGCACCCGGGCCGGGCATTTGCCGCCTTGCAGAAAACGCACAAAACATGCACTTTTGCTGTTAAGGCACGCAACTTACTGAAGCCTTCTGCCACGAACGATCACTTCCTAAGCTTGGCATAGTTTCCGTGATTCACATCACGCAGGGCTCCCAAGGAAGGGAAGGACAACGGTGTCGAAACTCCAAGGAAGCAGCCGCCGGCCGCCACCGGCCGGCGGGCATGGAGCGGTCTGAAGTTGCAGGGTCCGGCCAGCTTCACAGCCACAAGACCCCGGTTCACGCTGCGCTGGACCGAAAAGAAATCCCCCGGCCGCCCCGGTTACCGGACACTCCTTAGTGGAATGTCTCCCGCGCGGTGGTCACACGAAACGAAAGACAGAGAGGTCTTAGCACAATGGATGCTAACCATCCCACCCGGCCGGCCGCGGCCCCCGGGAGAGCCGAGGGTGCGGGCATCGACATCGTCGGGCTGACCAAGCGGTACCTGACGCCCAAGGGCGAGACATTCACGGCCATCCGTGATGTGACGCTCAGGGTCGAACCCGGCCAGTTCTGCGCGATCGTCGGTCCGACGGGCTGCGGCAAGTCCACGACGCTGGCCCAGGTCTCGGGCCTGGAGCGGCCAAGCGCCGGCACGGTGAGCGTGCACGACCAGATCGTCGAGGGCATCACCAACGGCGTCAGCTACATGTTCCAGGCGGACGCGCTCTTCCCCTGGAAAACCGTCCTCGGCAACGTGCTGATCGGCCCGGTCCTGCTCGGCACGCCCAAGCGGGAGGCTACCTTGCTCGCCAGGGACTGGCTGCGCCGTGTCGGCCTGGCCGGCTTCGAAGACCGGTACCCGCACCAGCTCTCCGGCGGTATGCGTAAACGCGTCGCCATGGCCGCGGCGTTGATCAACAACCCCCGGATCCTGCTGATGGATGAGCCGTTCGGCGCCTTGGACGTGCAGACCAAGGCCATCATGCAGAACGAGCTGCTGACGCTCTGGGAGGAACTGCGCCCCTCTGTCCTGTTCATCACCCACGACCTCGACGAGGCAGTGGCCCTGGCGGACAAGGTGGTCATCATGACCAGCAGCCCGGGAACGATCAAGGACGTCTTTGACATCGATCTTCCCAGACCCCGCGGCGATGTCCAGAAGATCCGCCACGAGGAGCGCTTCCTGGACCTTCAGGGCCGGATCTGGGAATCCCTTAAAGATGAGGTCACCCGGGCCTACAAGCAATCGGCAGGTGCAGCAGCATGACAACAGCAACTCATAACGGTTCTCTCGCACACGAGAAAGTGGCCGAGCTTAAGGTCCCCGCCCGGCGTACGATGAACCGCCGCACCACGTGGGTCTGGGCCGGCCGGGCCATCCTCGCGGTGGTAGTGGTCGGTGGCTGGCAGTGGTTCACGACGGAAGGCTGGGTCGATAAGTTCTTCTTCGGCCAGCCGTCCGGAATCTGGAACAGCCTGGTCAAGCTCTTCACCGAGGGCACGGCATTCGGCAGCATCTGGGAGAACCTCTGGGTCACGGTGCAGGAAGCGTTCATGGGCTTCCTGCTCGGCACGCTCGTCGGTGTCGTGCTCGGCCTGCTTCTGGGCTCGAACAAGTACCTCTCAGCAGTCGTGGGCCCGTACATCCGGATCGTGAATTCCATCCCCCGAATCGTGCTCGGCTCCATCTTCATCGTGGCGTTCGGCCTCGGAACCTTCCCGAAGGTGCTGCTCGCTGCGGTCCTGGTCTTCTTCGTGGTCTTCTTCAACGCCTTCCAGGGCGTCCGTGAGGTGGATCAGAACCTGGTCGGGAACGTGCGGGTTTTGGGAGCCTCACCGCTTCAGGTCGCGATGCACGTGACGATCCCGTCGGCCATGACATGGATCATCGCCAGCCTGCACACGGCGTTCGGCTTCGCGATCATCGGCGCGCTCGTCGCCGAAGTGCTCGGCGCCCAGCAGGGCATCGGTCTGATCATCAGCCAGGCACAAGGGACCTTCGATCCCGACACGGTCTTCGCCTGCATGGTGATCATCGCAGTCATCACTCTTGGCGCCGAAGCCCTGATCACGCTGCTCGAGCACAAGCTGCTCAAATGGCGGCCGCCGAACCGTTCCGAAGCCCAGGCCATCTGAAGACCGGCATCATTCACTCCACCCATTGATAACAACCGCCACCATCCCATGGAAAACCAAAGGAAACGTGCCCCAATGATGAAGCACAAAATCTACGCGGTCGCCGCCGCCGGAGCCATCACGCTTAGCCTCGCAGCCTGCGGCGGCAACTCCGGAAGCGGCAGCGCCGCCGCCAGTGGAGGTTCCACGGCAAGCCCGGCCGAGATGCCCACCGTCACGTTGATGGTCGGGGGGATCGACAAACAGATCTACCTGCCCTACCAACTCGCCGAACAACTCGGCTACTACAAGAAGTACGGAGTCAACGTCCAACTCTCCACGGAACAGCAAGGCGGTGTCGGCGCCGAGGACGCGATGGCCTCCGGCCAGGTCGACATGACCGGTGCCTGGTACATCCACACCGTCGACTTCCAGTCCAAGGGCAAAAACGTCATCAACCTCGTGCAGCTCTCGAGCGCCCCGGGAGAACGCATCATGTGCAATCCCAAGGCCAATGTAAAAACGGGCGCAGACCTCAAGGGCAAGACCGTCGGCGTGACGGACCTCGGCTCCGGAACCGATGAACTCACCCAGTTCATCGCCGCGAAGGCCGGGCTCGCCAAGAGTGACTACCACACGATCGCCGTCGGCGCCGGTGCGACCGCCATCGCCGCCATCCAGCGCGGCTCCGCTGACTGCGTCATGACCACACAGCCTACCGTCGGGGCCCTTGAGAGCAAGAACCTCGCCGTTTCCGCGATCGACCTCGCCACCTCCGACGGTGCCAAGGCTGCGCTTGGCGGCACCCTGCCATCGGCCGGCCTCCTCGCCAAAGCGGACTGGGTCAAGACACACGAGGACGCGGCCCAGAAGGTCGTCAACGCCCTCGTCGACACCATGCACTGGATCAGCACCCACTCCGCGCAGGACATCGCCGACAAGCTGCCCACCTCCTACGTCCAGAACAGCACCATCACAAAGGACCAGTACGTGGCCGCGCTGAACCAGGACAAGGCACAGTTCCTGCCCGACGGGATCATGCCCGCCGGCGGTCCCAAGACGATCTTCGACGAAGAGAAGACCATCGGGGTTGACACCTCCAAGGTCAACATCGCCGACACGTTCACCCAGAAGTACGCCCAGGCCGCGCTCAAGCTCGAGGGCTACACCGCAACGACCACACCCGCCGGCAACGACGGCTGATTCAATCCCCACCCGGAAGGTATAGGCGTCACAACGGCGCCGAGCACATGACCCCGCGCGGCCGGCCTGCAAGGTACTCCCAAGCAGGCCGGCCGAACCTCTCCGGCCCTCAGTTCAAGGGTGGCGGGTCCATCGGCCGGGACGCCCGGCATTACCTGTTTGCCCTACCTCGCCGGCCCTTTACTGCCGCTGCGCAAACAAAACCCAGCAATCATACGCCACTACCGAAAGGAGGACCGTGACAATAGACGAAGAGGTCCGGGACTGGACAAGGATCCGGACCCGCGACGAGATCAAGCTCAGCAAGGACGGCCAGGTATTCGCCCACGGACGCGCCGACGGCGTCACCCGCGACGGGAATACGCTGTGGCTGATCCAACCCTGCGGAAAGGGCCGGTCCATGTTCGACCATCAGGACGGCGTCCTGGCCTTCCGCACCGACCCCTCAACCCCCTCCCCGCAGATCTAACCCACGGACGCGAAGCCCGCCCGGACAAGGACACCGCCGTGCACGAAACCGACCCGTTCCGCCTCGATATCGCCATCAGCGAGGCCCAAAGCAGGGATGACCGGCTCACCGATGCCGTCAACCAACTCATACCCGCTGCCCTGGAGCACAGGCACGGAATACTCGTCACCCAACACGACAGCGTCAACTACACCCTCGAAGTCCACCCTTCCGTCCCCTGCGGAAGCATCCATGAAAAAAGCCGCTCCGAACCATAAAACGAACCGGAATACATCCCGGCTGACAACGGGCGTAGAACACCACCGCCGCACCCTACGACGGCAGTGTCCAGTTCCACAGGGGTGCGGTTCTCTGGCGAATTTTCGCTGTTCATCCGGCCGATACAGGCGTGGCGCGTCCGGTGGAAGACGAGGACGACGCAGGTGCATCGTCCTGCAAACGCCTGATTCTGAGAAAGCGTACGACCATGTGAACCGTACATCTTCACCGTCTACGAAATGAAACGGCTGGGGCGGGATTCCACCGAACTGACCGCGCTGGCCGACCACCTCGCTGCCGCTCGGCGAACGGGCCGTTGACAGGAAACATAACAGTCGATACTGTCCTGAGTTAACGTTCCAATGATGGGAAGTTAACAACCCAGTGGTGGGAGGTAGTTATGTCAACGAAGGCTCGACGAAGTGCCTATGTCGTGACTGCGGTCGCGAGCGTGCTGCTTGCGGCCGGGTGTGCGGGCGGTGCCGCGGGGGGGACCACGACCGGCCCCCCGGGGGGAACAGGAAGCACGGCAGGGACGACCGGGGCTGCGCCGCCTCCGCCTGACCTGGCCGCAGCGGCGGCCATCACTGCGACAGCCCAGTCGCAGTGCGACAAGCCGACCCGGACCTTCACCGACATCTCCGGCAACCAGGTCTCGGTGAGCGGCCAGCCGGCGCGCATCGTCACCATCGAGCCTTCGACGGCGGACGAGGCGTCACTGGTCGGTTACAAGCCCGTCGGGGTCGGCGACGACAACGATCCGAACCTGATCATCCCGCAGATCAAATCGCGCCTGGGCAGCTACACCACGATCGGCACCCGCGAGTCACCCAACCTCGCGGTGATCGCCTCGCTGCATCCGGACCTGATCATCGCCGACCCCATCGGCAACCGGAAGGTGATGGACCAGCTCAAGCAGATCGCGACGACGGTGTCCGTCCCGAGCCAGCACACGACCTACGAGCAGAACATCGACGCCGCGAAATTCCTCGGCGCTGTGCTCGGCAAGTGCCAGGAGATGGCCAAGGTCATCTCCACGCACCAGGCGACGATGGCGGCGATCAAGAGCAAGCTCGCCGACATCCACCACACGTTCATCTACGGGCTGGGCACGGATAAGAACTTCACCGTCTTCAACTACCAGCAATACGCCACCACCGTCGTGCAGTACCTCGGGCTCACCCCGTCGGCGACCGACCCGAAGGAGTTCGGCGTCGGCGATGCGACCGGCGTCTCGCTCGAGACACTCGTGACGATCAACCCGGACATCATCTTCTACTCGAACGTGCAGAATGCACCGACGAGCATCATGGACACCTGGAAGGCCAACACGGTCTTCCAGAGCAGCTCCGCGGCCCAGAACAAGGCAACCTTCGAGGTCGACCAGCATGGCTGGTCCCTCATGAGAGGACTGACCGGTGCCGAGGTCATCGCGAAGGGAGCGGTCGATGTCCTCCAGGGTCATTAGGCCGGTTGCGATGGCACCGCGGATCGCCGCCCGCGCGCGGATGCGGCTGCCGCGGGCGGTGGTCCTCACGGTCATCATCGCCGTGGTGCTGCTCATGCTCGGAGCCGCCTGGGACCTGAGCATCGGCGCGCAGGCGATGAGCCCGAAGGACGCCCTGGCTGCGCTGTTCGGACCCGCAGACACGCTGCAGCACCAGATCATGCTGACCCTGCGGCTGCCCCGCGTGGTGCTCGCCCTGATCGTCGGTGCCGCGCTGGCCGTGGCCGGCGTCGTCATGCAGGGCTCGGTCGCCAACCCCCTCGCGGCCCCCGATATCGTCGGAGTCAGCGCCGGAGCCGCCCTCGTGACCGTGATCGGAGTGACCTTCTTCGCCGGCATGTCCGGCACGTCCCTGGTGATGCTCTCGATCGCCGGGTCAGCCGTCGCCGCAGGCGTTGTGCTCGCAGTCGCCAACGCGGGGCAGGGGCGGAGCAGCCCGGTACGGGTGGCCCTCGCCGGCGTGACAGTGACCGCGATGCTGCTGTCGCTGACCCAGGCGTTGCTGCTGCTGCACCAGAACGGCACTGCCGGGGTCTTCCTCTGGCTCGTCGGCGGGGTCAACGACGCAAGCTGGGCGGACATCGTGACCGCGGCGCCATGGCTGCTCGCCGGCACCGTGCTCAGCCTCGCCCTCGCCGTCCGGCTAAACATCATCGCGCTCGGCGACGACACGGCATCGGGCATCGGCGTGAACGTCACGCGCACCCGCCTGCTCGCCGTCCTCGCCGTCGTCCTGCTTGCCGGTGCCTCGGTGGCGGTCGCAGGTCCGGTCGCCTTTGTCGGGCTGATCGTGCCGCACATCGTGCGCCGGCTCGTCGGCTACAACCACCTCGTCGTCATCCCCGTCTCGATCCTGCTCGGCGCCGCGACACTTGTGCTCGCGGATGTCGGATCCCGGTACGTCCAGTTTCCGTTCGAGACGCCGACCGGCATCATCACGGCGCTGATCGGGGCGCCGTTCTTCATTTACCTCGCCCGTAAAGTTAGGAAACGCCCCTGATGGCCACCACCACGGCAGTCGCATCGAGGACCCCGCGCCGCCGGTTCCTGAACCGCCTGACACCGGGACGGGCACTCGCGGCCTTCCTCGTGCTCGACGTCGCCTTGGGCCTCTACAGCCTGTCAGTGTCCGGATCCAAGCTCCCCTTCGCCGACGCGATGGGAGCCCTGTTCGGGCAGACCAACGACTTCTCCAGGCTCGTCCTCCAGAACCAGCTGCCCCGGGTGCTGCTGTGCTTCATCGCCGGCGCGACGCTCGGCATCGCCGGCGGCGTCACCCAGGGCGTGATCCGCAACCCCCTCGCCTCACCGGACATCATCGGCGTGAGCAAGGGCGCCGCAGTCGGCGCGGCAGCGGTGATCCTTGTCTTCCCGACCGTCGACGCCGAGTGGATCCCTGCGGGAGCCTTCGTCGGCGGCGTCCTGTCCTTCCTGCTCGTCTATGTGCTCGCCTACCGCAAAGGCGTCGCGCCGGTCCGGCTCGCGCTCACCGGCATCGCAGTCGGCGCCGTCGCCGACTCGCTGATCCGGTTCATGCTGGTCAAGTGGCCGACGAACATCAACGCGGCGCTGGTCTGGCTGGTCGGGAGCCTCTATGGTCACGGGCAGCGCGATGTCGTGCTCGCGTTGCCGTGGCTGCTCGTCCTCGTCCCTGCGATCCTCTACCTCGCCCGGCGGATGGACGTCCTCAGCCTCGGCGACGACCTCGCCGCGGGCCTCGGCGAGGCGGTCGAACGCACGCGATTCCTCACCCTCATCCTCGCCGTGGCTGCGGCCTCGGTTGCGACCTCGGTAGCAGGCACAGTGGGATTCATCGGCCTGATCGCGCCGCACATCGCCAAGCAGCTCGTGGGCGGCCAGCACGCGAAGTACCTCCCGCTCAGCGCCGCGATCGGCGTGCTGCTCCTGCTGGTCGGCGACACGCTCGGCCGCGGGCTGCTCCCGCCGCTGGAAATTCCCGCCGGACTCATCCTCGCCTTCCTCGGAGGGCCATACTTCCTCTACCTCATGGTCAAGACGGTCCGCTGACCCCCCACCCGCCCACCACACACCGACAGGACAACCCATGATCCTCACTGCCGAGAACCTCGTCCTTAGCTACGGCGACAAGCCCATCGTCAACGGTGCCTCGCTCACGATCCCGGAAGGCAAGGTCACCGGCTTCCTCGGTCCCAACGGGTCGGGCAAGTCGACGATCTTCCGGGCGTTGTCGCGGCTGCTCAAACCCGACGCCGGCGCGGTGCTGATCGACGGAGCGACGATCGCATCGATGTCGACGAAGGCCGTGGCCCGGCAGCTGGCGATCCTGCCGCAGCAGTCGGCCGCGCCCGACTCGATCAGCGTCGAGGACCTCGTCTGGTACGGCCGCCACCCCTACCGACACGCCTTCGGGTCGCCCTCGGCCGAGGACCGCGCGCTCGTCGACTGGGCGCTTGAGGTGACCGAGCTCGGCGACCTGCGCACCGCCCATGTCGACGCACTCTCCGGCGGGCAGCGGCAGCGAGCCTGGATCGCGCTTGCCCTCGCCCAGGGGACCGAGACGCTCCTGCTCGACGAACCGACGACGTTCCTCGACATCTCGCACCAGCTGGAGGTCCTCGAGCTGTGCGTCGAGCTCAATCGCACCCAAGGTAAGACGATCGTCATGGTCCTGCACGAAATCAACCAAGCCTCGGAGTACTGCGACCATCTCGTCGTCATCCGCAAGGGAGAGATCTTCCGGCAGGGCCCTCCGGCCGAGGTGCTGACACAGGAGCTGATGAAGGAGGTCTTCGCGGTCGACGCGCAGATCATCCCGCATCCGCTCACCCGGCACCCGATGTGCATCACCAGCCCGCGTTATGCGACCAAGGCAGGCGGATCCGCCGCGGCGGGTCCCGACCGGGTCCAGGTCAGCGCCTCGCTGGCCTAGGGCGCAGCGAGCGTCCCCACACCCCTTGAAGGCTCACCCACGCGCGCTATCACGGACCCGTATGCCGGCCGCCCGGCATACGGGTCCGTCGCGTCCCGGCAGCACCGTCCAAAGAGGAACCCAGTTGGGCTGCCGCCAGCCGGCTCCGCCTTGAGCCGGCACGCCGGCCCATACCTTGGTGCGCCGGCCGCAAGTAGCTGTCAGGCACCGTACCCGACCTGCCGGCCTTACATCATGGGGACGGTAGACCGGCCGCTACCGGCGTCCCTTTTTGAACGATCCGCCAGGTGTGGGGATGGGTTGGAGGCCGTCGCATTTGATGCGTTGCCGGGCAGCGCCCGCAGGGTTTCGAAGGATCACCGGGCTGGCGGATTACCGTGTTCCTACCACTTGGATACCTCCGTCCGGAAAGTCGGGCACGCCGGGAGCGAACGGAAGATAAATTTGCCCGGATGCGCTGTCGACAGCCACTGAATGTGCGTTGTTGCCGGCGGGCAGCGTGTAGCTGAGAGCATGGGTGGCGCCGTCCACAACTCCAAGAGAGGACACCTGCCCGGTCGTTGAGGCGATTCCGCCGGGGACCCAGTGGCGTCCTGCCAGGAAGTACTTGTTTGAAGCGGGGTCATAATCCACTTGATCCTCGCCGGCGAAGGGAACCTTGGCAATGGTTGCAAGGGAGGTCCTGTCGAGAATGAGAGATGTCAGGGCTTTCCCGGCAGGCGGGTCGCAGCCGATCAGCATTTCATTGTTCGGTCCCAGGACCATGCCGGTCGGATTGCAGTCGCCCAGTGGGGCTGACTTGCTGACCGCTGGAGCGCCGGCCGTCACCGAGCCGGCGGTAATGACGTCGATTTGACCGTGCGGGTTTGTGGGCGTGCCGTCGTTGTTGATGTTGAAAGTTTTGGACTTGGCGTCGTATTTGCAGTCTTCAAGGCCGGTTGAATCTTTGAAGTCAAAGTGTCCGACGACGGTTTGTGTTTTCGTGGAGATGAAGGTCACAAAGGGCGGCGATTCGCCCGGACTGGCGAACATGATGAGGTTGTCATCGGGATCGTAGCAGCCTTCATCAACGCGGAAGCCGTTCGCGCTGACGGGGATGTTTTTAGTTACTTTCTGCGTGGCAGTATCGACGACCTTGACCGAATTGACGTCTCCGACATATATCGTTCCGGCGCCCGGGATTGTGACGATTCCGTCCGGGCCCGAGGTGTCAGGGGTCTTTCCGGTCCCGACGAAGCCGCCGGTGATCTGTGCCTCCAGCTTGTTCGTCTTGGTGTCGACAACATCAACGGACTTGTTGTTGCGGTCCGTCACGTAGTATTTGCCTGCTTCGACGGCGCCGATGTCGAAACTGAAGGGCGGCGTTTTCGAATTAGGCACGGCAATGGTTGCAACGGTACGAGGCGTCGGATTCCCTTTGTCCCCGACCGCACCGGCGGCAGTATTTCCGCCGCCGCACCCAGTCAGTGCAAGTGAGCCTGCGACGAGTAACGCGGATAGAATTCTGATCTTCAAAGATGCTCCTTGTTCATGGATCTGCAAAACCGTTCTTTTGCCTGCGCATTTCTCGCGGAGGCTGCATGGTCCTTTCTTCATGGATCACAGCGGGGTGAAGCGGAAGTCCCACCAAATGCGAACCCGGTCGCCAACCCGGGCTGGAGCAGAGTCAGAGGGTCCGAGCGCGCTGGAACGTCCGGGCTCTCCAAGGCCAGGAGTTCCTTCCGGCGGTCGAAATCGCGTGTGTCCTCAGGGCGTTTTCGTCAAGTTCCGGCCTGCCCGGTGCGCAGTCCAACTGGGCCAGCCCATCTCCCTGGTCTAGATGCCGACCAGTGCCGTCACTGCCGCCTTACCGCTGAAGTTGGTCAACACGGGAGCTTCGCATTATGTCCGAGTTCGAGACGGGAAAGTGTGTTGGGAATCGTACCGGTGGCAGGTCATGTGTGTCGGCGGATACCGCATCCGCAATGTTCAGGACTTCGACCGAGTTCGACAAACGCGTCCCAACCTTCCACCATCCCGAAAGAATCCCGGCGATGAGGGCCAAGTAAAGGGAGTGGGTCTTAACGAGCAAACCAACTGATTTGATGGCCCGGGCAGATGGCGACAATGCCATATCAGACTCCTTTGTCATGGCTTTACCGGGAATGTAGAGGGCCGCAAAAACCCCGAAGCGGCCCTCTACATCATTGTCCAAGGAGTGATGCCCATCACGGTTTTGGACATATTGTTCACATGCCCACTACACCGGCCGGAGTGCGGACCCAACCGTAGAGGCATCTCCAAACCGATGTCCCACAAGCCGGTCCTCCACCGACGCAAGCGCCACCCAAATCGGATCACGATTGTCGTTTTCAGAAAGTCGCCTGCACCACTTCATACGGAAGTAGGGCCCGGGTGCACAGGACTGCTGACATCCGTTTGTCAGAAGTCATCTGCCTTCGCCAGTTTCAGCGGCGAGATCCTCCATGACCTCCTGCCGCCCGGCCCACAACGCACCAACCCCCGCCTCGTCAAACGAAAGATGTCAGCCTGGCAACTCAAACGGGTACCCAAGCCCCACGTAAGTAAACGCTATTGGGGGTTTAGCCGGCGACGATGATCTGCCAGATGCCAATGGTCCCGGCGCCGGCCATCACGGCTGCCGTGATCCAGCCCAGGGTCGTGGCAAGCTTGCCGTTGCGGTGTTCGCCCATGATGCCCCGGCTTCCGGAGATGAGCATCAGGACGATGACAAAGGGGGCCGCGGCGATGCCGTTGACGACGGCAACGAAGACCAGCAGGCTGAACGGGTCCGGATAGAGCAGGCCCAGCAGGACACCGGCGACGGTTCCAACGATGACGAGCCCATAGAACACCGGGGCCTTGCGGGGGTCACGGTCGAAGCCCCAGTTTTTGTTCAACAGGGCCGCGCATCCTATCGAAGCCGATCCGGCGAGGACCGGGATGGCCAGGATTCCGGAGCCGATGAACCCGGCGGCGAAGAGCACGCTCGACGCGGCCCCGGCGATGGGCTCGAGCGCCTTGGCCGCGTCCGCGGCCGATTTGATCTGCGTGCCGTGCTGGCCCAAGGTGGCGCCCGTGGCGACGACGATGCAGAAAACGATGAGCTGGGAAAAACCCATCCCTGTGAACACGTCGGCCCGGCTTGTGCGCAGTTTGCGTTTGGCCGCTGTTTTTCCGCGTTCGTCCAGGGAGATCGTGGCTTGGCCGGGGGTGTCCTCGGCCCGCAGTTCCTGCACTCTGTCAGCGCTTTGCCAGAAGAAGAGGTAGGGGGAGATGGAGGTCCCGAAGATGGCGACAATGATGCCCAGGTAGCCCTGGTCGAAGCGGAATTGTTGACCGCTCATGCCGGCGGCGACGCTTCCCCAGTCCACCCGGGTGACGAGCATGACGGCAACGTAGGCCAGCAGCGAGAGGCACAGCCATTTGAAGATCCGGGAGATCATTTCAGCTGAGTTTGTGATGAGCATGATCATGATGCCAATGCCCGCCAGCGCGCTCCACAGGTGGTTCGGGCCGGCACCGAGGAGTTCCATGCCCTGCCCTATGGCCATCAGGTCCGCGCCGATGTTCAGGATGTTGGCCATCAGCATGCCCGTGAGCATGACGCCGACAATAACCTGCACCCGCGCTGGGAACCGTCGCCGGACCAGATGGCCCAGGCTCTCGCCGGTAGCCAGAGCCGTGCGGTCCGAGATTTCCTGGACTGCCATCATCAGGGGCAGTGTGATCGGAATGGTCCATAAAGCGGCGTGCGAGTAGAGTGCGCCCGCCTGGGCATAGGTGGCGATGGCGGAGGGATCGTCATCGGCGGACCCCGTAACCAGACCGGGACCCAGCACACGGATGATCCGGGCAAGGCGCCCGGTGACCGGACCCCGCTTGCTCGGGCGAACGCCGCAGGGATCCGGCCGTGGGCGTCCCGGACGATCTTCAGCATCAGTAGCCACCACTAGTCCTCCTTCCCTTCCTGCGCCGGTCCGCCGGGGCCCGGGTTTCCATTCACCGGGACCGCTGGCCGGTCCCGGTGGGCATGGTCGGTAATTGCGTTGCTAGTGGCCCGTGAACGTGGTCCAGACCCCGAAACCTCCCGCGAGGACCATGATCGCGGCAGTGATCCAGCCTGCCGTCGCAGCGAGTTTGCCGTTGCGGTACTCTCCCATGATGATCCGGTCCCGCGCGATGAGCATGGTGATGATCAGGAAGGGGGCCGCGGCTATCCCGTTGACGAGGGCACTGAAGACCAGGAGCCCGATCGGGTCGCTGACGAAGAAGGTGATGAGCACTCCTCCCAAGGTGCCAACGCCGAGCAGGACGTAGAACAGCGGCGCCCTGCGGATGCTGCGGTCAAAGCCCCAGGTCTTCCCCAGCAGCCCTGCCAGACCGACGGACGCGGAAGTGGCCAACACCGGAACCGCGAGGATTCCCGAACCGATGAACCCCACGGCGAAAAGGAATTTCGCGGCAGGTCCTGCGATCGGCTCCAGTGCTTTGGCCGCATCGGCAGCGGTCTGCACGCCCGTTCCGTTCTTTCCCAGGGTCGCCGCAGTGGCAGCGATGATGGCAAACATCACCAGCACCGAGAAGAACATGCCGGTGAACACGTCAACGCGGGCATTGCGGAGTTTGCGCCGGGCCTGGGTTTCGGGCCTGTCCCCCAGTGGGGGCGCGTGCTCCCCGCCCAGGTCTTCGGCCCGCATTTCCTCGATCCGGTGGGTGCTTTGCCAGAAGAACAGGTACGGGGAGATGGTGGTGCCCAAGACGGCAACAATCAGACCAAGGTAGTCGGGGCTGAAGCGGAACTGCAGGCCCAGGACCCCGGCAAGGACGTCGGCCCAGTCCACGTTGGTAACAAACAGCACCGCCACATAGGCCAGCAGCGCCAGGCACAGCCATTTGAAGATCCTGGCGATCAACGGGAACGATCCCGTCATCAGGGTCACCGCGATGCCAACCCCGGCCACGGCGCTCCATAAATGGTCAGGGCCGGCGCCGAGCAGGTCCATCCCCTGCCCGACAGCCATCAGATCAGCGGCAACGTTCAGGGTGTTTGCGGCCAACAGCGCCACAATCAGGATGCCGATCGCCACCCTGGGTTTGCGGGAGAACTTCCTGCGCGCCAGTTTGCCCAGGCTGTCGCCGGTGGCCAGAGCCGTCCTGTCGCAGATCTCCTGGACGGCCAACATCATCGGCAACGTCAAGGGAGCACTCCAGAGCATCCCATTGGAAAACGCGGATCCGGCTTGGGAATACGTCGCGATCCCGGACGGATCATCATCCGAAGCTCCGGTCACGAGACCGGGCCCGAGCAGGCCGAGGAACCGGCGCAGCCTGGAGCGCTGAGCCTCGGGTGAGACCAGCGGCACCGGCTGCGTGCCTTGTGAATCGCCAGTGGAGCTTCGCTGCCCGCCGACGCTCTCCGGACCCATCACGTCCTCCTCACCCGTCAGAGCGGTAGAAACATAACCTAAGCATACTTACCTTCTATTCGGGTCACCCAGGCATGAGAGGCTCAGCCGGCACACGCCGATGTTTCCCCGGCGGGGGTTCGTCGTGGTGGATAAGGAAGACGGGCAAAACCCACTGGTACGGATCCCGCCCTGACAAGATTGAAGCGCTAGCGGCCTGAAAAAGCGGGGAGTTGACTGGCTCCCAGATATCCACTCTCATAACTGACCATAAGCACACCTTCCCTGCCGGATGTATAGCGAGCCCGGGTCGAATTCGCGGACATCGATCACTTCGCTTTACCTATAGCTGAGCGAGAGCGTAAAGCCGAGATGACGGACTTTAGTAATTGGGCAGCCTTGGTGACCCCCGACCGCTCCTGCGTGCACTGGGCTGGCTGGTCAGCGCCGCGGTTACCTGTCGCGGGGCCGAGAGGCTCCTGCAGCCGGGCGGCGGAACGGAGAGCCGTTAGGCTGGAAGCCGTAGTTTTAGACGGCGGTGATTCCCGCAGACGGGTAGCGAGGTGCAACACATGGTTTTTACGGGTGAGAAATGGGTCGGTGTTCTTCTCCAGGTCCTGATCACGGTCGGCCTTGGGACAGGGGCCTGGGCTGCTGCCCGGTCCGTGATCTCCCGCATTGTCGGACGGGTCAGCAACGGTTACGCCATACTGAAGAAGCCTCATTTCCGGTGGGTGCAGCCCGTCCTGCGGACCCTCGATCACGAACGCCGGGTCCAGCGGGCGGAAACCATCGGATCCCTGCTGACCAGCATTGTCGCGGTCCTGATCGTGGTGACCGTGATCATCTATACCCTGGGCGCCCTTGAAGTCAACGTCGCGCCGCTGCTGACCAGCGTCGGGATCCTGGGCATCGCGATCGGTTTCGGCGCACAGCAACTGATCCGTGACTTCCTGGCCGGAATCTTCATCACCCTAGAGGACCAGTACGGTATCGGCGATGTCATCGAGACCAGCGAAGTCATCGGAACCGTTGAATCCGTCGGCCTTCGTATCACCCGCGTCCGCGCCGAAAACGGCACCATCTGGTACCTGCGGAACGGCGAAATCCTGCGCGTCGGCAACCGCTCACAAGGCACCTACACCCCCACCGAGGACATGGCACCGGACGCCCGCCATTTGATCCCGTTATCGACCACGTAGAAGATTGCGTCCAGGAGCTCCTTGACTTTCTTGGTTTCAGTGGTCACGAGTCCTAGTGTCCCGCGAGATGGACCAAAGCCTCAGTGCTGGCCGCCTCGGTGTTGTGGGCCCAGTACTCCTGAGCGTGTCCCCGGGGGCAATCTAGGTGTGAGCTGGCGACGAGTTGCTACGAACTGTCAAGGGAGTGACAGATCCCGTAAAGCCGGGTCACATATGCAGGATTAGGGTCCGGAAGGTTTGTATTCCGGAGTAGTCGGAGGAGGTCCCCGGTTCGGCTCATTGCTGTATTGACTAGGGTAAACGTCGATTGTTGGCCGCTTGGGAGCAGGGCTGCATCGGTTCCGGCATGGCTTGTCACATACGCCCCGGTTGATCGGGCCTGGCACCGTCCGTGCCGCCATCGTCTTGAAAAACTTCCCCACCGGACTATTGCCTTTATAGATTCGCCGGGCGGATGATCAGGCTGTGCTCGCTGGGGGCGCAAGATTGCTCACTGGGGAGCACAATATTTCGGGGGCGCAGCGTGGCTGCTTTACGGTCTCTTTTGTCAGGTCTTGTTCTGTCCGCAGTTGTTCTCACGGGCGTTTACGCGCCCGCTAATGCCGCCACGGCGGCCGCGCCGGCGTCGGTGAAACCACCCGGGAGGGCAGCTGGCTCGGCACTCCACCGGGCTCCGGGTCTGAATGCCTCTGCGGTGCCCGCCCTGGGGCTTGGGCCGATGGTCCTTCCGCCGGCGTCCGGCACTTTGGGGAGCAGATCCGGAATCAGGAATGCGGCGTCCATGGTCACCCGGCACCTGACGGACATGACTGCTTTGTCCTGGAACCCGACCAATGGGAACGCTGTCCTGACGGGGCAGCTGCTGCACGTGAAAGGCGCGGGCCGGGACCTGACGATCGGGTGGCGGTACAACTCCGAGAACGACGTCAGGCCGACCTTGACCGTAGGCGCGACCGAGGCTGCCATTACAGTCGGTGGTGACAACTCGGTTGTCTATACCGCCCCGGATGGCGGGACGTACACTTTCGCGCCTGCAGGTACCGGGGCGTGGACGATGCCTCCTGGGCTGAACGCGACGATCACCACGTTCACGTCCACGGCCGTGACGATCCGTTTCAATGACACCGGTTACAGCAACGAGTACCAGCTGGTTGGTGGGGTGTTCCGGCTCGCCTCCCAGGACGATCAGAACGCCTCTGCGCCGAACAAGATCACTTACACCTACAACACCTCCGGGGTGCTGACCACGATCAATGACACGATCGGCGGCCGGCCCGTGACGTTCACGTACGGGGATCCGAACAACGCCGAGCAACCGTCCCAGATCCACGACGATGCCTTGTCGCGGGACATCTATCTGGAGTACTCGGGCCCGAACGGTGCGATGTCGAAGATCACCGACGCCACCGGGGCGGTGATGAGCTTCGGTTACGGGGGTGCGAACAACCAGATCACCACCATCACCGACGACGCAGGGACCGTGACCACGTTGGCTTACACGCCGTTGTTCACGACGCTGAGCCAGGTGACCTACGCGACGGGCAAAACCGAACAGAGCGTCTGGCAATACGTTTACGCGTCCTCCCAGGTGGAGGGGTTCCTCGGATACGCGAAGGACCCGAACCTGAACACCACGAGGTACCGGTCCTTCAGCCCGAACCAGGTCGTTGAGATCATGGACCCGCTCGGGCACCTTAACAACTTCACCGTTGACGCCCACGACAATGTCACCTCGGCGCAGGCCGCCCTGGGCAACACGACCACCTACACGTTCAACGCGAACAACTCCTTGACGAAGGTCACCGCACCGGCCGGCGGGACCGGCGGCGGAGGCGAAATTTCCTTCACCTACCCCTCCAACACGGGCAACCCGCTCTCGAACTACCAGCCCACCGGGATGGTCAGCACCGAGAACCAGACCACGTCCTACAGCTACGACGCGAACACGAACAACAAGTACCAGACCACCACGCCCGGTACGGGCGGCGGGGCCGGGGGAACGCCGAAGCTGAACTACCAGGGCGACGCCGCCGGGACCACCTGCGGGGCCAAGAAAGGCCAGGTCTGCAAGTCCACCGACGGCAACGGCAACATCACCACCTACTCCTACGGCGCCCTGGGCATCCCGACCACGATCACCTATCCGTCGCCGCTGGGTGCCGTCACGAACGTCTACGACGACGCGTCCCGGCTGGTCACCTCCACCGACGGCAAAGGCCAGGTCACGCACTACGACTATGACAACGACGACCGGCTGATCCAGATCGACAAGGGCACCAACTGCGCCAGCAACTGCGTCTCCTACACCTACGACACCCGCGGGAACCTCACCCAAAGCCAGGACGATACCGGGAACACCAACTTCACCTGGGACGCCCAAAACCGGCCCACCGGCAAGACCATCGGCGGGACCACCACGACCGTCACCTACGACGGCGCCTCCAACGTGGCCAGTTTCACCGACCCGACCGGGACCGTGAACTACGCCTATGACGCTGTGAACCGGCTCGTGTCCCTGGCAGAGCCTGGCGGGTCCTGCCCGGGGACCCCGGCGTTCCCGAACAGCACCAAATGCACCGGTTTCGGGTACGACAACAACAACCGCCGCACCACCACCACGTACCCGAACGGGGTGAAGAACACCACCGCGTACGACGGGGCGTCCAGGATCACCTCGATCACGGCGACCAACACCTCCAGCACCGTCCTGGCCAAGCGCGCCTACACGTACACCGTGAACGGCACCAAGGACGGGGCGCTGCGCAAAACGTTGACCACCGAAACCGGGGCCGTGACCACCTACGGGTATGACGAGATCAACCGGCTCACCTCCGCCGTCACCGGGTCCACCACCGAGACCTGGGCCTACGACAAGGACGGCAACCGGACCGTGGACACCAAGACCGGCACCGCGACCGTCTACGCCGCCTACAACGCGGCGGACCAGCTCTGCTGGACCGGCGCCAGCGCTGCGAGTTGCGCTTCGCCTCCAGGCGGGGCGACCACGTACGGCTACGACGCGAACGGCAACACCACCGCCGCCGGTGCCACCACCCAGTCCTACAACGTCTTCGACCAGTTCACCTCCAACACCAGCGGGGGAACCACGACGAACTACACCTACAACGGGCCACGGAACGACAGCCGCCTCACCGCAGGAGCCACCTCGTTCCTCAACGGATCCCTGGGCATCACCCGCCAGACCACCGGTGGTGCGACCACCTCGTTCATCCGGGACCCGCAGGGTAACCTGATCAGCATGCGCACCAGCACCGGCGCGAGCTTCTACTACACCACCGACGCCCTCGGCTCGACCCTGTTGCTCACCGACAGCACCCAGGCAGCAGCGGCAACGTACAGCTACGATTCCTGGGGCAACACCACCAGCTCCGGCGCACAGTCAGCCGTGAATCCGTGGACCTACGCCGGTGGGTACAACGACACCACAAGCAACACCATCAAATTCGGCGCCCGCTACTACAACCCCACCCGCGGCCGCTTCACCCAAGCAGACCCGTCCGGACAAAGCGCGAACCGCTACGCCTACGTGGGATGCAACCCCATCAACGCCACCGACCCCACCGGCTTGGTCAATTGGAGCTGTGTCCAGGACACAACTGCGAAGGCGGTGGCCCCAAGTGTATTCGTTGGTGCGGCTTGGGGAGCCTATGCTGGGGCGGGAGCAGGCACCATTGCCGGGCTACCAATTTTCGGCACCCTTGCGGGAGCCCTTCTGGGAGGCACTTTGGGTGCTATAGGAGGTGCCTTCACCGGACTAGCTGCTGGGTTTGTTGGCGGCCTCATGTATTGCGGCTAGCCCTCAACCTCGTGGCCCCTTATGAAGTAATAGTAGAAACACTACTGATGATCCAGATCTTGTCCTTGTCTCAGCTCCCTCTGTTGACGACGGACGGCCCGACTCATGGGCAGCATGCAAAGGAAGAAAAGGACAAATGGAACCCCATAGGTAATCCAAGGAGACCAGCCTGTAACCCTCCCCGCGAAGACGCCGATAACGCACACGATGAACACGCCGATGACCCCAATAACGTTGAACCGCACCAGTAGGGATTTCTGATGGCTGCTCCTGTTCATGCCTCAATCTAAGACGAACGGTCCATCAATGGAAGCATACGCATTCTGTTCTTCATCGAGCGGATGGGTGAGCCAAACCATCGGCGCCGCGACCACCTCCTTAACAACTCCGACCCCCACAGGTCGCGCCGCAGGGTCTTCTGGAGGCATGCAGGGACTAGTGGTTGTCGGAAGAAGGCAAGGACATGAAAGCTGCAACCGTTCTTTGGGCCTTGATGGCGCTGTGCGGGGTCGCCTCCGCCATTTTTGCCGCAGACGGAATCGCAAAGCTACTGGGGGTCCTGCCCGCCATCGTCGGAATCATCGGATTCGTCCAAGAAAGAAGACGCGAAAGCCCATAGCTCCAACGTTCTCGGTGGACGGAGCACGTCTGCCGCCTCCTGACCGGGGATAAACGGGCCCCGACGGTGGCTGACTCCTCCGGAAAACACCCAATAGCCTCTTTCCGACATTCCGCCGGAATTTCACCTGCAGGACAACCTGACGGACGATTTCCACCCCTACGATAAGCCTCATCACTCGTCTATGAAGGAGTTCCATTGTCGCACCAGCAGCAACAGACCGTCCCCGCCGGAAGCGCCGTCCCGCTTTGGTACCCGTACTACGGTGCGCCCATCGGTGAGGCCGCGCGTCGGTTCTTCAAGAAGTACGCCACCTTCACCGGCCGGGCCAGCCGCAGCGAATACTGGTGGTGGGCCCTCATCTCAGGCGTCGTGGCCATCGTGCTGAACATCATCGTGTCCGTGGCCGGCTCAGCGGGCGCAACCGTCAGCGACTCCGGAACCATGGTGCCGGGTCCGGGTGCGATCGTCGGTTATGTCCTCCTGGGCATCTGGGGCTTGGCTACCATCATCCCCTCCCTCGCCCTCGTCGTCCGCCGCCTGCACGACGTGAACTTCAGCGGTTGGATGATCCTCATCGGGCTCGTTCCGTTCCTCGGCGGACTGGCCCTGCTCATCTTCATGTTCCTGCCGCCGAAACCGGAAGGCCAGCGGTTCGACATCCCCGCCTAGGACCTTCGGCGGCGGTGTTGTAAAAGCGATCGGCGTTAATGCCGGTGGGCTTTGCTGCATCGCCCATCAGAACAGCTACCGCACGCACGCCCTCAAGGGAAGTCTGTACAAACGCTTACGCGGTCGCTCTTCCACATCTGTGATTCTCATAAATGGTCAGTTGTGACAGTTCTGCGAACAGCGCGATCCGAGCCGAAGATCCGCAGCTCGAGAATCGCACAATACCTCTCATAACTACGCTTGGTTTTGACAGAGTTCTGCGAGACTAGCGGTATGCAACCAGGACCGGACAACGCCGCGGCCGCGGTCGAACGCTACCCCTGCCCGCAATGCGATGTGCCCGCTGGCAGCGTGTGCCGGACCCGGTCCGGAAAGACCGCCGCGAAGTATCACACCGCGCGGTTCATTCTCGTTCCCGCCTTGCGCGACGGACTCACCGTGTCCGTCCCCGCCGACCGCGGACCGGGCAAGGCGTGGACACAAGGCCCCGAGGTCACCGCGCCCGCGCCGGAGACCACGCCGATCCGGATCGGCTACGCCCGATGCTCCACGACCACCCAGGACCTTCAGTCCCACTCGCGGCCGCGCACTGCACACGGGTGTTCTCCGAGAAGATCAGCACCCGCATCAAGATCCGCCCCGAGCTGGAGAAGGCAGTCATCCTCGCCCACGAGATCAAGACCGCCGCACCGGACCAGCCGGTGATCCTGACCGTGCACGAGATGAAACGCCTGGCCCGCAACGCCGCCGAACTGATGACCCTCTCGGCCCGGCTCCAAAGCGGCGGTGTGCAGTTAGAGTTGCTGAGCGGACCGCTGACCGGGGTCTACAACCCGCACGGCATGGGCTCCATGCTCTTCGCCGTACTTGCCGTCGCCGCCCAGCTCGACCGCGACTATATCCGGGACAAGACCCTCGAAGGGCAGCAGGCCGCGGCCGCGCGCGGCAACCACGGCGGCCGCCCGAAGGTGATCGACGAGGACGACGTGCTCTTCGCCCGCGCGCTGCGCGACAAGGGCACACCGATGCCCGACATCGTGAAGAAACTGACCATCAAAACCGGCAAGAACGCCGGCCGCCACCCCTCCGTCGCCTCGCTCTACCGAGCCCTCGCCGACAACGACGCCTGACCAGGACCTACACAGGGGGCGCCGGCCCCTTTCAGGCGTACTCGGTTCCCACCCCTTCAGGGTGCTACTGCGAACCGGCCCGTCGTGGTTCCGACGCGTGGGAGCCAAGGTCAAGGCTGGTGTTCATGTCGAGTTTGAAGGTTCCGTAGGGGTTGATGTGGGTCCAGAAGAGCGGGGTGAGGCCGCGACGGTCCTCGGGTCCAAGCAGCTCGTTGAATTCCTTCTCCTCCAGGACGGTTTGCAATAGCAGGGTGTTGACCAACACCAGAGATGATTGCAGCAGGTGCAGCGCAAGCATGGAGACTTCGGCGGTTTCACGGTCAGCTCCGGTCAGATCACGGTTTTTGCCGTAGAACACGACGTCATTGCCGCTGTTCCAGTTCTCCACAACCTGCAGGCCTGAGTTGATTTCCCGGCGCAGGCTCTCGCTGGCAAGGTAATCGGCGGCGAAGATGGTCCGGACAGCGCGGCCGAGTTCCTCGAGGGCCTGGTAGGTGGGGTGCTTTGGGCCGCCGCGCGTAAAACGGCGCAGAATTGTTTCTGATTCGGCAGTGCCCAGGCGCAATGCCGTGGCGTACTTGACCATTTGGTCGTACTGCTGGGCAATGATGTCCCAGTTGATGGCGCGGCTCAGGACCGGGGTGATCTCCGAATAGGTCATCTCGCTCTCTGCCCGGTAGAGACGGATGGAGCCGATGTTCTTCAACCGGGGCAAGAGCTTGAAGCCCAGGAGCTCGGTGAAGGCGAACCCCACGATCGAAGCGCCATGGGTATCGACATAGTTCGCCCCGATCTCGGCCTCGGTATCGTGACGAAGTACGCCTTCGATCATGGCAGCGACTTCAGACGAGGAACAGTTCTTCAGCTGCGAGTAGATACACGTCGATTTCTTCTCCACGTGCCAGTAGATCATCACGCCGGGCCCGCCGTAGCGGTTATGCCATTCGGTCATGAGATTCGATTCCCAGGAGCCGAACTTCTTCGAGTCCGAGGCGCAGGCGTTCCCCTCGCCCCACCATTCGGGGTTTCTGGCCTCAAAGGTCGCGTTGACGACATTCACGATGGCCTGCCGCAGGTTGTCCTTCGTGATGTAGGTTCTGCGCACGTGCCGCAGTTCGCGCTCGGTCTCCGAGTGACCACCGGCATCAGCGATTGTCTTGATGCCCATGTTCGTGCCCAGCCCGAACAAGCACAGCAGCAGACGCCGGCGCAGCGCGTCCTTGCCAAGGACTTCCCTGGACGCGATCGAGGTGAACCCCGGCGTGAAACCGGCCAGGAAGTCAGCTTCCTTGAGGACTTCGAGGAGGTCCAGCGTTCCCCACCGGGCCAGTACCTCGTCTTTGATCCGGCCAAGGTTGGCGGGCTCAACAAGTTTTTCCAGCTTGGGCACCTTTATCCAGGGAGCACCCTTCCGCTGGGTAATGCGGACTCCTCCGGCGGCATCAGTCAGCAGAGCGCGGTCCAGCGTTTGCAACGAATGGGCCATTCTGGTTTGCAGGTCTGCGATGAAGTGGCTCGGGTCCAAAGGCTTGCGCAGGGATTCGTAGTGGAGTTCACGGGAAGCATCGAAATCCGGCGGCAGGTCGTCCTCAGGGTCCCGCCATTTACCGGCACCGTCGACAAATACCTCACGCCGGCGCAACGCGTCCCGTAGGGCAATGAGCACGCACAGCTCGTACGGTATCCGTTCCACCCTGCCCTTCTCATCCTGAACAGCCGTGACCCAGTTCTTCGGAACGACACCGGCAATGGGAACGTCGTCCTCCGGGCTGAAGTACTGTGCCTTGCTTCCTGCGATCGCGTACGTATTCAAGAGATCGACCGCGTCCATCACCGGCCTGAACGCCGTGTTGTTGCACCGGAACCGCAATACCGACAACAACGCCGGCAGCATCCGACGGTAGTAGTTTGAATAAGATCCACGCAGGACCACCCGGACCTTGCCTTGGAATGCCGTTTCGTTTGCTCTGGCTTCTCTCACCAGCTGCTGGAGCGTCTTCTCGCTCACCACCGGGAAAACCGCGTTCCTGACCGTTTCATCCGGATTCCCCACAGCAGTCTCGGCCAGACGGAACAGCAGCGCCGTCTTACCGCGGACCATCTGCAAGTCCTCAGTGAGTTCCTTTTCGACCTTCCTCACGGCACTGGTGTTGATCTTCAGCACCAGGACGAGCAACAGATCAACCAGGTTGTCAGCGATCTCCGCTGTGCGCTGATGACACAACGCAGCCAACAACGCCAGACGCACCGGCCGCGGCGCTTCCCAGAAATCTGATGGATACATCCGGGAAGCCCGTGCCCTCCACGCGCTCACGACCTTCTCCGAGACACCGTCAAACAGCGCATCCGGCAGGTCTAAAGCCTGGGCTGCAGCAAGCTTCTCCACTTCAGAAAGGAGCGACTCAAGCCCGGCCGGGCCCGGATCGGACTTCAACGCACCCAACAGCGAGCCCGGCGAAGCATCGGAAATGAGGGCCTCCAGCCGGACCGCCCCGTCCGGCCCCAACACTTCAACCACCGCGGAACACAGGCGCTGCTCAAACAGCGCCCGAGCAGCGCCAACAATTCGGCCCGTACGACCAGGAGGTTCGATCTTCTCTTGACGGCACCTCGCCAGTAGCGCCTCGGCAATGGCCGGCTCCCGCACTTCCGACGGGCACACTCGAAGGGCGAGCCACTGAGAAAAAACAGGCTCATCCGCCCGAGTAAACTCACGGAATCCAAAAAGCGACCGGATCTCGGCGCGGTGATACTTTACCGAGCGGCCGCCCCAATACGAGGCAAGATCATCAACCGGCACCGAAACCTGCAAGGCAACATAGTCCAAAGCACCTGCAGGAAGCTCAGACAGCCCGGACGGAAACCTCGCATGCTGCTGGAAAAACTTCAGGAGTGCAGCGAACCCGGCCCGGGTCATCCCAGTCTTTCTCGACAAGAGGAATGTATCTTCTTCAACCAGCGTCCACGCATCAAGGAGCTCGCTGCTCAGCTCGAAACCCATACGCCAAACTCAATCACACCTAGATTGCCCCCGGGGACACGCTCAGGAGCACTGGGCCTTGTGGGGCACAACGGGGATCGCGGCCACCTTCGCCCCCGGAGTTAGCCCCCTCGCCATCGGGGCGGTAGCGATGGGCCTCGGCGGCCTGCTCCAGGCCGCGATCGCAGCCCCACGGGTCATCGCGTGCTCGACATCCCTGCGCCGTCAGTGGCGCACGGTGGCTTTGGGATCGGTGGCCGTCGCTGCGTACCCGGTGGCCTTCTACTCTTCCATGCACCTTGCCGGGGTGGCGGTCGGAACAGTTGTCTCCATCGGTTCAGCTCCTCTCGCCTCCGCCGTCATTGAACGCATTGTTGACAAACGAAGATTTACGGGCCGGTGGGCGGCCGGCGCTACGCTGGGCTTGTCCGGTTCCATGGTGCTCTGTTGCGCTGAAGCCGCGAACAGTGATCCGGCATCAGCATCTGCTTCGGGATCGTCTACACCCGCCGGCATCGGTCTGGGGTTGGTTGCCGGTCTCACGTATGCGCTCTACTCCTGGGCCGCCCACCGCCTGATCACCACGGGCGTACCGTCAAGAGCAGCAATGGGAGCCGTCTTTGGCGCCGGCGGGCTATTTCTCATGCCCGTCTTGGCACTCACCGGAGCTCCACTCTTCGCGGCCTGGCAGAACCTGGCCGTCGGCGCCTATATGGCACTTGTCCCGATGTTTGCCGGCTACGTTCTGTTCGGCTGGGGTCTGGCCCGGGTCGACGCCAGCGCGGCCACGACGATCTCCCTCGCGGAGACAGTGGTGGCGGCCATCCTGGCGGTGGTGATTGTGGGTGAACGCCTGCCGGCACTTGCTTGGGTCGGGGCCGGACTTGTCGCGGGCAGCCTGTTCGTCCTGACGCTGCCAGCCCCTCGACAAGGAAACAGGAGCGCTGAGGAAAACGCGCCCAACAGCAGCCAGCCTTCCCCCGGCGTCCCGACTCGGGCCTAGTCCGTCGACATTTGGACAGCTCTCCCCGCCGTTCAGACTCTTAGTGCGCTACCGCGTCGTCGCCCAGTGAGGTGACGCGGCCCGGTTCCTGCGCCCGTTCAGGACAAGGGCCTCGCTGCGCTCGGGCAGCACAAGCATTCTTCTTTTCTTTTTTGCTGCTGTCCGTTCGATCGTACGTGCCCCCTCCACCGGCTCAACCGTCCTGCGGACGGCGGCGCAGCGGAGTGCCTGTGTTCGGCGCTGCGCTTATTTCGTCCCAGAACCCATCCGCTGCTTGCCCTTCCGGTTACCCCGGCTCCGTCGGGCACAGCTCCGCGATGCTCCGCCAGCAGGCAAAAACATGGTGGGGGAGAGTGGCAGCCGGTACGTCTGGCACCCGCCCCGCCCCAGCGAAAAGGAGCATCACCTCATGATCACAGAAACCATGACCCTCACGGTCACGACCGACACCGCTGAATCGGTGACGGTCCCTGTCCTTCCCGCCGATGACCGGACAGGCGACGGGTACGACCGGATGGACACCCTCGAGGACACCGAATGGTCGATGCTGCCGAGCTGGGGCAGCGCGGGCTGGGACGCCGGATCCTGACCCTACCTCGTCTTCGCCGTCGCCCGCACCCGCGACGGGAAGGGGGAGCTGTTCGGTTACGGGACCTACGTCGAAGGCGACACCTCCACCTACTGGTTCCGGTCCCAGCACGACTGCTTCCCAGCGATCACGACAGAGGTGTTCTTCCACTGGGCCTCGGGCCAGTCCGACGGCCCGGGCAACCTGCCCGCCACCGCCGCGGAACTGCTGCGGACCGGAAGCCCTGCGCAGCGGCCCCGAGTCCGACCGGGCGGTCTAACCTTCAAAAGCCGTGTAGTAGGAGTAGTATCGCTACTACTCCTACTACTTAAACCAAGAAATCGAAGAGGTGCTTTGATGACGTCGAGCGTGAAGGACCGCGTGTATGCCGCGGCCGAGCAGATCAGTGCCGAGCGCCGGCCCACCGTGTCCACGGTCCGCGCGGCCGCGGGCGTGAGCAACGCCGACGCCACCCGGTACCTGAAGGAATGGGCCGAGGAAAAACAGGCCGCCGGCGGGCAGGTCGCCGCCACTCCCGCGGCCCTGCTGGAGCAGGCGGCGCGCCTCGCCGGAGCCTGCTGGGCCGAAGCGTCCGCCCTGGCTGCCGAGCGCCACGCCGCCGTCGAAGCGGCGTGGGCACAGGAACGCAAGGACAAAGACCAGGAAATCGCCGAGCTCGTCGCCGACCTGGACAAGGCAAGCGCCGACAAAGAGGCTGCCGCAGCCGCCCACGCCGAGGAAATCACTCGGCTCGAGGCCCAGCGGGGCGGATTGGAGGGCCAGCTTGGCGTGATCGGAAAGCAGCTGGAGGACTCCCGGGAGGCCGAGCGGGCCGCTGCCAAGGAAGCCGCAGACGCAGCGCGCAGACTGGCAACGGCCGAGGTCCGCGCCACCACCCTGGAACAGGTCCACAACGCCCTGCTGCAGCGTGTCTCCCCGGAGACAAAGGGCGCGGGGGAGTGAGCAAGGCCAAACCCGAGAACTTCTCGCCGTACTTCGCGACGGCGGACGGCCCAGATCCGGGCCAGCCTTCGCCGCCGCCGGCCATCTCGAGGGATACTCGTCCATTTTGGAGCTCATCGAGCCTGCCAGGCTCAAGGAAGTCCGCCGGCTGGCAGCGGCGCCACAACGACGCCACAACGGCAAACCCTGGGAACCGCTGCCCCCGGGCAGCGCACGCACCGGGCGACGCTCCGAAGAAGAAGAAGAAGAAGAAGCCTGCCACCGGGCAATAACGCCGGACGATTGACGGAAAGCAACGGACCGTCAATGACCGACCGTACAAATTAGTGGGCTGCTCAAAACCGGGGGCAGTCCCGAGGACTGGGAACCACCACTCAGACTGGCCGGATGAAATCTACGACCGTGAAGCCGGGCTACCCGAAGATGCCCAGCTACCTGAAGATGCAATCCCGGACTGGGAGGCGGAACTCCTGCTGGCGTAAGTGCCTGCTGTTTGCCCTCGCTTGTTAGCGGCCTGCCCTAGCTTGGCGGTTGCTAGGCGTCCTGCCAGCCGCCGCCCTTGGTAAAGGTTGCAACGAGAGTCCCCACGCCTGTCTGAAGTGAATTCGACGGATCAAAGTACAACGCAGCTTCCGTCGCACGGCTGTGCGTAATCAGTTGCTCTGCCTCAAGTTTTGCTTCCGGCACGGTAGCGCCAATGATGCCTGTGCGCGCCGGCAGTTCAGGCGTGTGCACGGTCTCGGCATTGGTCTGCGTCAGGGGAATGGTGATGCCCGGGTTGATCTCATCGTGCGGGAACTCAAACTCGGCGTCGGCGGAAGCGGAAGGAATGGTGTACTCCAGGAAGTAAGTCATGGTTCCAGCCTTGCAGAAACAGCCCCGAAAGTTGCCCAACGATCTGCCAGTATCGTTGCCCGTGTTTTGTGTCGCCACCCAAAAACCCGGCTCCAAAAACTCAGGCTAACTGAAGGGTAACTGGGACTTCTATTTTCCGAGGCCGGCCTCGGCAGAGCCTCCGCCATGGCCGTGTTCACGTGCGCGGGTTTCAGCGCGGGAGACCCGTCGCCCCGAAAGTTTCGCGGCCGACCCCCTGCCATTTTCAGCATTCTGCATCCCGGCACGATCGCCAAGGTCTACAAGCAACTCGAAGAAGAACAACCCGTTGAAACTCCAATCGGAGCCGGCACACGCGTCAGCCCGCACGCCACGGCCATTTCCAAGGACTTCTCTCGAACTGCCCGAAAACTCATCGACCTATGCAAGCGCGACAACCTCGAACTCAGCGAAGTCCTCCAGGTGATCCGTGCCACTTGATAGCGGCCGAAGCTCTGTACGCAAAAGGAACCTTTGGCGGGTCCGGGAATCGGGAGGTTTGCCCGGTCAGCTGACGTGAACGCCAGTGCGCCTCACGGCCTCAGCCAGGTCTGGGTCATTCACGGAGAACCCCGAACCGCTGCACGCGCAGCCGGCGTTCGGCACCGCAATAAAGCCGGCATAGCAGTAATCGCCCTCAGAGAAGCCGAATTTTGACGGGTACCTCAGCCCGGCCGGCTGCGAGCCCCCGTCTAGCCGCTGTGCTCGGATCCACTGCGCGACAGAGGTCGTCAGTCCCCTGTCATCGCCGGTCAGGTCCGCGACCGACATCCGGTCGGCCGCAGCGATCCCGGAAGCTTTGATGGCGACCACCGTGTCGGGGTGGGTCAGATCGATCCAGGGGCGGGACGGAAAATCGAGTCGGTAAATCTCACGGTCAAGCCGCCAGTCCGGGTCCATGCCATCCACCGGCAGCCCGGAGCTTCGCAGGTCCGCCAGCAGTTCGTTGAGTCCGAGGCCCAGGAACCGGGCCTCTTCAGCAATGGCGGCGTAATTCCGGGCGGACGGCGCCTTGAAGGCCAGGGATTCTGTGAACGCGGTGACTCTGAGATCTGCGCGCCGTAGATGGTCAGGCCCGGGGTGTCGAACCTGTTCCAATCGCGCCGGTCAACAGCCGGGTCGGCCGGGCGCTCCTTAGGGTTCAAGGGGCCGCGTCCGGGCCTGGCGACGGAGACGCGGTACATGGTGACGGGCCCCTCGATGATGGAGAGGCCCGTCTGTGTGCATAAGCGGCGGATCATCCGTCGTATGCGTCTTCCAGCAGCGCTTTAGCCGCAGCTGCCGTTTCCTGGAACCGGTCTTCCCGGATGGCCTTTAAGGGGGACTGGTAACCGAGGCGTGGGTTGATCGACATGGCCCAGGCTTGCGCAACGCGCAGTCCTTGGGCGCTCTCGACTTCCTGGATGACATCGTGGGCGAACCGAAGACGCTGCTCTGCCGGCTGGGTCGGCTTCAGCTCTCCCCGGGCCCACTTACGGACCTGGCCAGGGTCTTTCACCCCGGCAAGGCTGGCAACGAGCTTCGACGTGAGGGCCTCGCAGAGCTCCTGGACAACGTCAGAGGTCTCCATGAAGACGGACCGGGCCCGATGCTTCGGGCCGCCTGGTGCAATCGACATAGCCCTCTCCATTTCTCTTGAAATCCCAGCATATGACGAAATGCCCTCTTCATGCCAGACTCATGCCCGGACTGTGCCAGAATCATGCCACCAGTCGCGTGTAGGAACAGGGGCGCGATAGGGCCCGCATAGTCCCGAAATCAAGCGAACCAATTCTCCACCCGCGCTGTCTAAATCTTCCCCTAAGACGGTCCTCCACCGGACGCTTTGCTAATTAGCCGGCGCGGCCCTCGGGGCTCGCGATTGCGGCTCGATCGGGTTCCCATTTGCCCTGCCCGACGATCGTGTCTTGTCAAAGGATCCTTTGATAAGAACGCCGCCGCTCCCGTCGGCCAGCGATGGTGGTGCGCGGATTCCCGGGACTCGCTTAGTCCCAACAATGCGTCTCACTAGACTATTCTCAAGATCATTTGTTTTTGTCCTTTGATAAGACCGGGAGAGTAGATGGCGCGTCTTGGGTACGCACGAGTCAGTTTGGCCGATCAGAATACGGATCTGCAGATCCGAGAACTCGAAGCATCCGGGTGTGAACGGATCTACAAGGACCAGGGGATCAGTGGGAACCGGGTCCGGCGTCCGGAGCTGGATCGAATGTTGGACCGTCTCGGCAGGGGGGACGAGGTCGTGGTGTGGAAGCTGGACCGACTGGGCCGCAACACCCGCCACCTGCTGGAGCTGTTGGATGACTTCAAGTCTCGAGGGATCAAGTTCCGCTCGCTTCGGGACGGCATTGCCACTGACCCGGACAGTGAGGTCGGGGGAGCGATGGCCCAGGCTATGGTCACCATCATTTCTGCTTTCGCGCAGCTCGAACGGGATCAACTTTCCGAACGCACCAAAGCCGGCATGGCTGCCGCGGCCGCCAACGGACGGAAGGCTGGGCGGCGGCAAGTCACAACCGAGCACGCGAAGGTCAAGCGGGCTCATGAACTGAAGACCAGAGGGCTCAAGCCGGCCGACATAGGGAAGATCATCGGCGCCAGCCGCGCCACCGTGTACAGGTACCTGGCTCTGGAATCCTGAGCCGAAGGGGGCTCCTGTTCCGAAGTTCATCGGGCGAATCGGAATAGACTGCATTCCACGTCCTGGGCGTCTCCGGACCTTTCCGTGAGTGGCTGTGGTGGCGGTTCCGTTCGCGCCAAGCCTGCGTCCGGTGTTTGGCTGAGAATTCGCCTCTGCGATCAGCCATCGACCGCCGCTTTGGGAACATGCCGTTCGGTAAACACGGTAAATGTTCGATCTCCGGTTGCGTCGTCTTCGAGCACTTCGGCGACGCGCTTGCCGGCGTTGTCGCCGATCGTGGTTCCGGTAAGTCATCCTGCGGTCCGGCTTGGCTCGTGCCGTGGCGAATCAGATGCGTACCGGTCATTTTGAGAAGGTGAGATCGTCCTTACGTCCGTTGCTGATCTGCACGGCGGTCGGGGGGGTAACGGGCGTGTCGGGCAGTGCCGCGGATGGAAGTTGCTCTGACTTTTTGTTCGGCAGCAGGGGTGCAAAGAAGGCGCCCAGTTCCGCCGTTGCCGTGAGAGGCAGGACGTTTGCCACGTACTGGTCGGGGCGGACCACCACTACGACGCCGCCGCGGTCCACGCCGCGCAGGTCGAAGATGTCCGTGGCGGGATCCATGGCGTAGACCTTCTCGTAGTCCGTGAGCTGGAAAGGTCCGACTTGGGGTTTGAACACTGCGGGAACGGCGTTGATGTCGACGCTGGTGTGGTCCTGCTGGTAGATCACCTTCAGATCGAACCAGGCGTCGGTATCGGCACCTTCCGGAGTGGCGGCGAGCGGCGATTCGGGTGAACTGGTCATCCACTCGGCGAATTCTTCGGTCGGTGACGCGGTTCCGGTTTTCGGGTTTTTGGGTGTCGCGGGGTCGGCGAAGACATAGATGCGCCAGCGACCGTCCGCCGTTGCGTGATGGCCGAGGTGCATCGGGTTGCTGTCACCCACGCGCACGACAGGCGCGGACTTGAAGCGCTTGCCGATGGGGAAGCCTGTTGCAAGGTGGGCGTGTTCAGGGGTGGCTACCAACACTGAGGGAGCGTATTCGGTCATGAATCCGGCCGGGAATTCGGCGGTGCGGACGTAGAAGTCCTCGAGCTCCGAGGGGTCTTCGAACTCCTCGGGCTTTCTGGCCATGAGGGTGGACCATTCCTTGTCGAAGTCGATGAGGTTCTTTGCCACCACCTGCCTCTCTTCGGAGTAGGTGGACAGCAGGGACTCGGGGCTTCGGCCCTCGAGAACGTGGCCGAGCTTCCAGGCGAGGTTGAAGCCGTCCTGCATGGAGACGTTCATGCCTTGGCCGGCTTTGACGCTGTGTGTGTGGCAGGCGTCGCCGGTGATGAACGCCCGGGGGGTCCGTGCCCCGCGGTCCTCGGGCAGGACATCGTCGAACCGGTCCGTGAGCCGGTGGCCCACCTCGTACACGCTGTGCCAGGCGATGTTGCGGACGTCGAGAGTGTAGGGGTGGAGGATCTCGTTGGCCTTGCGGATGATTTCATCGATGGACGTGCTGCGCACGGCGCCCTTGTTGTTGGGGTCCACCTCGCCTAGGTCAACGTACATTCGGAACAGGTGGCCGCCTTCGCGTGGGATCAGCAGGATGCTGCCGCCGGTTCCGGACTGGATGGCGCACTTGAGGCGAACATCGGGGAAGTCCGTGACTGCGAGGACATCCATGACGCCCCAGGCGTGATTGGCCTGGTCTCCGGCGAGGGTACAGCCGATGGACTCGCGGACCTTGCTGCGCGCACCGTCGGCGCCGATAACGTATTTGGCTTGGACAATGCGTTCCTGCCCTTCGTGGGGGCCGGAGGTGTGGACCAGGGTAACCCTGACGGGGTATTCCCCCTCCTCCGCGACGCTCAGGGAACGAAACTCAAAGCCATAGTCGGGGGACAACCGTGTGGGCGAATTGGCCATGAACTCGGCGAAGTAGTCCAGCACGCGCGCCTGGTTAACGACGAGGTGGGGGAATTCGCTGATGTCGGCAGGGTCATCCGGGGTTCGGGCAATGCGAATGATGCGCGAGGGGTTCGTGGGGTCGGGCTTCCAGAATGCCGTCTCGGTGATCCGATATGCCTCGGCGATGATCCGCTCGGCGAATCCGAAGGCCTGGAACGTCTCTACTGTGCGGGTCTGGATGCCGTCGGCCTGGCCAATGGCGAGCCTCCCGGGACGGCGCTCCACGATGCGCGTGGTGACACCTGGGAATTGGGACAGTTGAGCGGCCGCGAGCATGCCGGCTGGACCGGTGCCGACGATCAGCACGTCGACCTCGTTGGGAAGCTCAACTGGCCGGTTGATGCCGACTCCTGCTGCCGGCTGGATCCGGGGGTCCCCGGATACATGACCGTGATGGTGAAACTGCACGGGAAATTCCTCACTTCGTTGTAAGTCGGTCAGCGTCGAAGCTCTTCAGAACTAGACGCGCGGTATCTGAAATTTGACTCTCCGCATTTGGATGCCCCGCCCAGTGCCTGTATTCCCTTGAGGTATTCGTCCAGCTGCGTTTGAATCAGTCACGGTCCGGGCGTGCGCGGGAAGTCAGTGGTAATCCGGATTCACGGTCCTGAGCGGGCGACCATACTGCACCGTCAGCTTGTCCGTGAGGGCTGTTGCTCCATCGACGCGATGAGGCGGTGGCTGAATTCTTGGGCCAATTGGAGGTGCTCGGGTTTCATGGCACAGGATCTCAGGACAGTGGTGTAGTCACTATCAACTACGACCCATGGATGCTTCCTCGCAAGCCACTTGCTGTCGACCCGATACAGTGCCAAGTGCCAGCCGTCCTGGGCCATAGCCGCGAACGCATCTTCTGTTGCCGCAGATATTTGCCCGGTGGTAGGACGTCGAGGGAAGGCGCAAACAATGTCAAGTTCGGGTTCGACCACGAGCTCAGCACCGTCGGCGGCTCTGATGATGTCAGCTATTTGCAGCGCGGCCTTTCGACCGTCGGCGATAATCGATCCCATTCCCTCGCGTGACAATCCCAGAGCTTCAACCGTGGTCCAAAATGCTGCCGCCGACGCTCCCGCTCTGGAGCACTCCAGACTGATCTCACCAAGATGAAGGTCAGACGAAGTGAAGTAGGTGTAGGGGGAAT
The DNA here is from genome assembly GCA_041360635.1 of bacterium RCC_150. Taxonomy (GTDB): domain Bacteria; phylum Actinomycetota; class Actinomycetes; order Actinomycetales; family Micrococcaceae; genus Arthrobacter. The sequence continues at coordinate 52,874 of JBFUPP010000010.1, forward strand.
TGTGCGAGTAGAGCTTGCCGACAGATGGGTCAGCGAAGAGCACAGATCCGCATCCGTACGGTTGAAGTCCGTGCTTATGTGGATCTACGACGATTGAATCTGCCCGGCGTATGGCCAGGAAGGGGGCAGGATCAACCAGCGGTTCGGGACCAGTTGCCAGGAGGGTATGAAATCCCCCGTAAGCCGCATCGACATGTAGCCGGGCTCCGAATTCGGCTGCCAGGTCCGCGGCTTCATGGACCTGGTCCAGTGCACCAAGACCGGTCGTGCCCAAAGTCACGACAACGGTCCCGACCCCGCCTCGCGCCAGCCTAACCCTCAAATCCGCCATCGAAAGACGGCCCCGGATGTCTTCCGGAATGGTTTCGTGCGGGGTTCCAAGCAACCGGCACATGCGCTCGTGCGTGTAGTGGGCGTTGGTTCCGGACAGTATGACCTTGCCTGGATGCAACTCCCTGGCAACCCAGAGCGCCTCAAGGTTAGCGATAGTGCCGGACGAGGTCAGATGGCCCAGATGTTCCTCATAACCGAACATTGCCGCAAGTTTGGCCACGACTTCCTTTTCCAGGACCGCGGTCGCCGGGCCTCCATCCATAGCATGATTATTCGGATTGATCAGTGCTGTGATGGCCAGCGCAACCCAAGCCACAGGGTGCGGGGGCTTAAGGAGTTGGCCGATGTACTTTGCATCCCCGTATGGATACATGTTGCCCAGCCGTTCAACCAAGGAAGAAAGAGCAGCTGAGCCTGATGAGTCAATTGCTGGTCCTCCAGCCCATAACGTGGAATGCGCCTCCAAGTCTTTGGCGCGTTGCCTTAGCTCGGCGATCACCCTGTCGTCCAACCGGACGTCTTGAGCCCTCATGAGTATCTCCTATAGTTCTATCTGGTTCGGGGAGCCGGGTGGTGCAGCAACAGCTTGCGCAGCAGTTCGGCCAGGATCGAGGCTTCGGTTTCGGTGAGACCCGCGGCCCAGGCTTGCTCGCGCTGGTTGTTGATCTGGAAGAGATCGGCCAGCATATGCTCGCCTTCGTCCGAAAGCTGCACCACGGTTTTGCGCTTGTCCTCTGGATCCGGTTTTCGGGTAACGAGCCCGCTCTTCTCCAATGTGTTGAGCAAGCTTGCTATGGAAGCCGTGGAAACGCTGGACAACCGGGCCAGCTCGTTTGGGTTAACCGGTCCCACCGACTTGATGGTGAACAGGAGGCGGTACCCGGCGAAGCTAATGCCCATGGGGCGGTGCACCGAGACTTCCATGTCCGTGGTCATCCTGTTTGCGGCTCGGATGAGATTGAAACACAACGCCATGGCGTCCGAATTGACGCTCGGGTACAGCTCAATGGCAGCAGCACGGGCCAGTAATTCGTATTCAGAAGACCCCATGCGCTTGGCCTTCTGGACGTTGGCAGTCATCCGGAAGGGTTCATCAGCGGTTGCAGATTCCTCTGTGTCTTCAGCGATCACAATATCTCCAATAATTATCGGAAGTAGCAGCGATATTTGCTAGAAGTCTAGCGTACATTCACTAACTTCGCCATCCTGGAACTTAGGTTAGGCGGGGAGGCCCGGCTGCCGCCGGCCCAATAGCGGGAAAAGGCAGGCATCGGGATAGGTATCGGATTCTGGTAGCGGCGGCGGCATGCTGCTGCCTCCCTTTATGAATGAACGCACTTCGGACGGGGAGCCTTCGCCGAGTACTGTGCCTCGATAGCTTCCAGAACCTGATCAATCAAGCTAGACGTCTAGTTCTGGATTGATAACTAGCGAGAGATGAGCTTGCTTCCTGGAGCCTTGGCCGGTAGCCCGGAGTTCTTATCCACGTAGATGTTCTCGGCCTAGATGCCCTCGGCCGCTAAGGCGTCGAATTGGCGGGCGAGGTCCTGCTTCGTCGTTGAGACCCTAGCGTTAGCTTTGCGGTTTGCGCGTGTCTCGCGCACTCCATTACGGGGTCTTGGACCGGCGTGAAATTGAGGCACTGAGGCCGTGCTGAATCGTGGGTGCGGTGTGCCGGCGCGGTGTCAGCGGGGAGCTAGACCGTGGATCCTGCACGCTGGATCGCGCGGTAAACGGTGGAGCGGGCGACGCCGAAGAGTTCGGCGATCTCTGTCGTGGTGTGCTTGCCGCCTCGGTGGAGGCTTACGAGGTGGACTTCCTGCTTTTTGGAGAGCTTGGGCTGCCGACCTCGAAGCTTGCCTTTGGCCTTCGCGACCGCCATTCCTTCGCGGGTCCGGGCGCGGATGAGGTCGGACTCGGCGACCATGCCCAGGACGTTGAACAGCAGTTTGCCCACAGGGTCGTGCGGATCGTAGATGCTTCCGCCGACATTCAGAGCCACCCCCTTGCGGGTGAGCTCGTCGGCGATGTCCCTCGCGTCCGGTAGCGAGCGGGCGAGGCGGTCGAGCTTGGTCACCACGAGCGTGTCGCCGTCGCGGCACGCAGCCAGGGCCTTACCCAGTCCAGGGCGGTCGCGCTTGGTGCCGGTGAACCCGTGGTCGACGTAGATCGCATCGGGGTCCACACCGGCGGCCGAGAGGGCATTGCGCTGGGCGGTGAGGTCTTGAGAGCTGGTCGAGCAGCGGGCGTAGCCGATGAGCATGCTTTGGACTGTAGCGTATAAGGCACCTTCACCGGGCATTAATTCGGGCAGGGTATACGGGAATCCGGCGAGGGCGGAATCACGCGGATCTGAACGGGGCTCAAGGCTGCCGGGGGGCGTCCGGTGGACGACCGGCTAACGGGCACGCGTGTCAGGTGTTTCGAAGCAAATATGGCCAGCCGGAGCGGATCGGTGCGCGCGTTCTAGGCATCGCTGCCCCTTAGCCGGTCGTCCACTGCGCGACCCGGTGGACTCATGCAAAAGCTCCGCAGTTCTGGGCTTTGGGGATTCCCTTTGTGATTGTTGCTTGAGGGCTGCGGTTAACCCAAAGTTGGGAATGGCGGTTTCGGGTCCGTTTGGGGTCCTTTGTCTGCGTGGCGGTTGGCCTGTCAGGGGCGGGGATGAAACACTCTCGCCATGAGTCCTTGGTTCAAACGCCCGGAAGTCTCGTCGCCACTTGCTGAATCCCCCGTGCGTTTCGTATCTGCTGCGACCGCGATCAATGCCTCGCGGCGGCAGATCTGGGACCTCATCAAGCCGCCGGAGAAGGCTGAGCTCTTGGCGCCTGGAGTGGTATGCGGCTTCCGGGCTCCTGCAGTGGAGGGATTCGGGGAGATCCAGGTATTCATCTCGATGCTTGGTGGTGCTGAGCATGTTTTTGCCGTGGAAGTTATGGAAGAGATTCCCGAGGAATTGGCTATCACCAGGTACTTGGGTGATGAAGACCCAGCAGCGCGTATGCGCTACTTCGTATATGCGGACGACGACGGAGCGACGATCCTCGATGTCGGGCGATACTTCACCTTACCGGCCGAAGAAGCCGAAAATTTCGCCAAGTATGAAGATCGCTATAAGTCCGGCTGCCGGCGGTACGTTGAAAAGGTGAAGGCATTCTTTGGGTAGCCTCTTCTACCCGATGCGGATGCTGCTCGAATGCCCGAAAAGCCGAGTCCACGAAGCAGCATAGGTGCACGGCTGTCCTGAGATAGGGAGACCTCGAGTAAGGGAGGACCGCGTTAGGCCGGTGCCATGCAAGTCCCGGGGACGGTTCGCCCGGCTGCGTGGGATTTCCGGCGATAAATGGCGGCATTTTCACAGCGCTATTTGGCAGTGGTGCAGCCCGCAAGGGGATCCACTAACGGACAGCCGAACCGCTCCTAGTCCAAGGATGTCTCCCGTACCCGCGCACCCGACTTGCCAACCCGATGTGCCGCGTTACTGCCCGTACTTATCGAATAGAAACTTGTCGATTAGAACCTGAATGCCCATGACGGTGAGGACCAGGCCCAGCATCCCGAATAGTTCAATCCCCCGGTGCCCCATTGCAAGGAGCATTAAGAATACGGCCACCGATGTAAAGACCACGTACCCGTACATGGCGGGGGTTACGTATTCTGGCCGCCGTTGCATCCGGAAACCCCTTCCGTGAACATGCTCTTCCGCCAATTTTATCTCCGCGTCCAAGAAAGCCGTAGAAAACCGAACCCACAGGGAAGCCGCGGGTCTCGCAACCTCTGAGCCACACGAATCCAAAGGATTGTGCGACTCCTTGGCGTTACAGCTGGAACTACCGCCACGATGAACCGAGCAGTCTATTCATCGTGGCGAAAACGATGGGCATCGAAACCCTCGCCATACTAGGCGACTGGCCTTCGAAGGCATCTGCCCGTCCGGTTAGGGACCCCTGAACAGGACCACGGAACCGCCAGTCAGAGCTGCCATTTATGGAGTTGCTTCCGCAGAGCGACCGGTCTCTAGGCTCTGACCTTGGCGCGCCGACATTGGCACCTTAGCGAAGCGAGTTTGCGCCGGCCCTCTGACGTAAGGGGTGAGTTCGCGTGAGTCATGAGTTGCCCGCGGCTGAGTCGACATTGAAAACGAGAAACCGCTGCAACGCATCGGCAATCGGCGTCCCGCTGGCATCCTCCGTTCGCCGTTGCCCGAAAAGCAACCCGAAGAGAATGCCGGTGAGGAAGTCGATCAGATCTAGCGATGCCCCGCCAGCGTCGCTCCCGCCAAGCGCGATGAGTAACTCTGCCGCCAGCTCGCGGGAAAACAGACACCCCGCCAGCTGCGTGCACAACTCAGTATCGCCTTCGACTTCCGGCAACAGTGAGAACACGGCAAGGGCCTCATCGCGGCGCAGACCTCCGAGCAAACGGAGCTGGCCCTCCATGAGGGTCGCAGCCGTTCGCGGTGTGAGAGCCATTGGAATCGGCGACTCGTCGAACGCTGCCCGCGAGTGTGCCCTTATCCGCCCGATCGTTGCAACGACGAGATCGCGTCGGGTGCGGAAGTAGTACGACGTTGACCCTGTCGCGAGGCCGGCCGCCCTGTCGACAGCCTGGTGCGAGAGGGCACGCGCACCCCCCTTGGCGAGCACAGCGATCGCATGATCGGTAATGAACGGACGACGGTCTCCGGGTCTGGTCATCTGACTCCTTCTAATTACTCTATAGAGATAGAGTAATGCAGCATGAGACGACGCATTCACCAGCCCACCGCGGACAAACCTCACAAAGTCGCGAGCACAAGCAGCGGCTCCTTCCGTGCCGCCATCAACAACTCAGGGATCATGTTCGACGACCCGCAGATCATCGCCATCGACACGCTCAGCACGCCAGCACATCACGGCTACTACCTCTGGGGTGACGTAGGGCGGGGCAAGAGCCTCATCAGTGAGACCTACTTCGCTGCCATCCCCACAGATCGCAAGCGTCGATTCCACTTCCACGACTTCTTCCGCGACCTCCAGGCCCAGATCATCCGTGAGCGCGCGCCTCTCGACACGTCTTTGCGGCAACTCATCGGCGACGCCCGCGCCGTGTTCTTCGATGAATTCCACGTGCACGATGTCGCCGACGGCGTCTACCTCTCCGCTGCCCTCAAGTGCTTGCTCGATGACGGCGTCTTTCTCCTCATGACATCAAACTACGTGCCCGAGGATCTCATGCCGAACCCGCTCTACCATGAGCGCTTCCTGCCGGCAATTGACCTCATCCGCGCCAAGCTCGACGTCGTGCACCTCGGCGGCAGCCATGACTACCGTATGAAGTACGAGACGGTGACTCAAGGTTTCCGTGCTGGCACCTGGCGGACGCAAGCACTTGTCTCTGCCTACACCACAGCCGTCGAACTCAACGCCGCCGGCCACCTCATCAGAGCCCAGAGGGTTGAAGACGACACCGCCGTCTTCAGGTTCAGCGACCTGTGTGCACAAACCCTCGGAATCGCTCAATACGTCTGGCTGGCCGAGAGGTTCCGCGCGATCACACTGGTGGACGTGCCCGATCTCGGCACGGTCGACCGGGACCCTCTCGCCCGATTCGCCAACCTCGTCGAAGTAATCTACGACCGAGACATCCAACTGCATGTCTCCGCGACTGGCGAACCCAATCGCCTTCTCGACGCGTCAGAACCGCCACCAGACGCTAGACGAATCTCCAGCAGACTATCGACGCTCAAGCTCAAATAGGCGCGCTCTCGCGTTCGCAACGTCCCGAGGAACTACAGCTAGGTCCAGAAAGTTCTGACAAACTAGCCCCATGACCACGATCTTCGCATAAGCCGCCGCCAATCGAGGGCCAACGCGTCAAACTGCGACCGGTTCAGGCTCAGGACGCACCGACAGTGCATCGGATGCTTCAGGACGCCGAAGCCGCAATTCTGACCGGAACAGCGCACTCCAGCAGCCAATAACGCTGCCTTGGACCGTTGATGACCTCCGCGTGACGTACGAACGCTGGAGCTCCGCTGATGACCGTCTCGTCCTCGCCGTGATCGATCAGCCGAAGAACGCGATGGTTGGAGAAGTCGTGCTCAACGACTGGAACGAGTTGAATCGCTCCTGCGGCGTCCGCACTCGCCTTGGCGCCGAAGGCCCCGGCCGGGGGCTTTGGCAGTGAGGCGGGGTGACGAACCGCACTGTCAACCAATTGCCTCGGTGGAGCGAGTTGCGTTTGCTGGGCCTAGCCGTTCTCGGAACCATGCGTTGATGTCGTCGTGAGCGGCTCGTGCCATGGCAGTCCCATGTCCGGTGAACGCGTGGGGCGAGGCGGGGTAGATGCTTAGGTCGACCTTGACGCCCACGGCCGAGAGGCGTGCTGCCATGGCGAGGTTGTCTTCCAGGAGGATGTCGTCGCTGCCGACCACGATCAGGATAGGCGGTAGGCCGACAAGGTCAGCGAAAAGGGGTGAGAGGTCGGGGTGGGTGCGATCCGCCGCGGCCCCGGCGTACGCGGTGAGAAAGTATTCGTCTGCGATCAAACGACCCGCTGGCGTCTGCGCCGCGAGGTCGTAGGTGCCGAACTGCAGCACCCCGCCACGGAACGCGTGGAGACCGCGATCGCGCAACCGTACAAGCGTCGACGCCGCTAGCGTTGCGCCTGCGGAGAAACCGCCGACCGCAAGTCGCGTCGTGCCGAAACGTTCCTCGGCATGCTCCACGAGCCACAGCGCGGCTGTTTCGCAGTCATCCGGTGCGGCCGGCCATGGATACTCGGGTGCTAGCCGGTAATCGACGCTGACCACGGCAATTCCCAACTCCTCGACGAGCTCTCTGTTGCGAACGTCGCTCCCGGTTGCTGAGCCCATATAGAAGCCGCCGCCGTGGATTTCCAGGAAGACGCCGGCGATAGGCGCGCTGACAGGCATGTGAATTCGGACGGAGACATCTCGGCCAGCAGCGTGGACGATTTCGACGGTCGGTTGAGGATCACACTCGATAGGTGCCGGCGAACCAGCCCGGAAGACGCGCAGCTCCTCGAGACTGTTCGGCCCACGGCCCGATGGCCGGCGGGCGTAGAACGCGCGGGACTCAGCGGCTAGAGCCCATAGCCCAGGATCGATCAGCGTAGACAATTCGAATCGCACCAACTGACTCTACGACACCAACAGCGGCGGCGGCAGTTGGACAATTCGTTCGGCACGAATGACGGTGGTCCATCGGGCGCAATAAGCGCCCGGTGAGGGATCCCCCATCGAACGCAGAAGCGACCGTTAGGTCACCGGCTTACGGGCGAAGGCTACAAAACAATTCCGCCGGATGAGGCTGTATGCTCAGCGAACCATTGGATTAGCATCGGGCGCGCCGCAAAAGGGGGACACAACATGAGCGGCTCTGACGCTGGAGCCAGCGACCGTTGGGCTAAAGTTGAGAGGTCAGCAAACCGTGTAGCCGATTACGGCATAGCCCGGGCTGTCCGTACCTATTACCTTGTCTACCTGCCATTGGAAGCGGCATTTCTGATCGCCGTCGGTGCTTTTATAGCCGTCCCAGTCTTCGGCCTCAGCCCCGATGATTGGCCCACGTATTTAGGCTTTGGCATGTCCATCGCTGCGGTGGGCGTGTTGGTGGGAGGTCTGGTCTACGCCCGGAAAAGGGTCAAACCATTGGTGCGTCCCCAACGGCAGAACGCATTGATATGGCTCGATAGGCCCGAACGCAAGGTTGTTCGTGACCAAATATTTGGCAAGGTCCCGACCGCCGGCAACCATCTGCCGGCACTCCGAGGGATAGCCGTCCAGATCCGGCAAGGACTAGCCGTTCAGCTTCTTTTGGTTCCCGGATACGTCCTTCTGTGCACGAACCAGGTGCTTCTCGCGATTTCTCGCGGCTTCTTGGGTTTCCTGTGGCTTTGGATTCCATTGGCCATACTGTTCCTGACCACATCCGCGACAGTCCTCTGGCAGTTCTCACGGACAGAACAGTTCCTCGCCCCAACCTCAAAAGGTGGACACCCCGAAGTCTAATTCTCCAGGGTCGTTCTGAAGAGCGGTTGTGCCTGGTGCTTGACCGCGGCCTCTTCCACCGTCCGGTGGAGGATCCTTGGCCGGGCGGAAGCGTCGTTACGGATTTGGCCCGGCGGGTGACTCTTTCACGAGGAAGTTGTCGGCCTCTTGGACCCACTTGCCCGAGGGATCTTTACTCATCGCGACTTGGCTACTGTTCGGCATGATTAGCCAGGCCTCTTCGCTGCCGTCGGGATTCCCCGTCCGTAGGCCGTAGTTCTCGAACCCCTTGATCCGAGCGCATCCCATGGACTTGCCTGCGTCGTCCGCGCCGACGGGGATCAGGCAGATCAGATCGGTCCCCTTGGAAACGGCGTAGTAGCGCAGGCTCGTGCCCTTGCCGAGATACCGAGCACTCCCCAGATCTACCCCCGCCTTTCCAAAGGTATTGGCAGCTGGGGCCGGCAACTTGTCTGAAGCCTTCTGAGGGTCAGCCATCGCCGGGACGATGTCCGATGCCTTCCAGACACCCTGCGGTTGAGAGGCCGCAATGGCAGCGATGGCCGACCCTCCCAAGAGCCCGGCCCCTGCCAGGGCGACGCCGGCGCGGATCCCCAGCCTCCTGCCCCGCGATGGCGCTGGCTGCTGCGCGCGGGCGACGAGCTCTGCGCGCAGCGCGGCGCTGAACCGGTCATCGACCTCAAGCTTGCTCATGGCCGTTCTCCTTCCAAGATCGGGCTCGTCACGTGGGTCGTCTGGGGCCGGGCCCCCGTGATGGCTGTCCTCAGGTGCTGGCGCGCCCTGTGCATTCGGCTCTTGGCGGCTGCGAGGCTGATGTTCAGGGCCGCGGCCGCGGCGGCAAGGGTGTACTCCTCGAAGACGACCAGACTCACCAGGTAAAGGTCCATGGGCTTCAGGGTCCCCAGCGCCGAGGCCAAGTCTTGGTCGAGCTGGCCCTGCAGCCCGAGTGGTGCGTCCCCGTCCGCACTGTCCGACCGGTCCTCGGCGCGGGGCAGAGAGTCCAGCAGCTTCCGGTACCGCCGGCCCGCCCTGCCGTGGTTGCGGGCGACGTTCGTGGTCGTGACGAGCAGCCAGGGCAGGACAGACGCTTCCACGACCCGGACGTCATCCCGGCGCCGCCACAGCTCCAGGAACGCAGAGGCCATGATGTCCTCGGCATCGTGGTGGTTCCCGCAGAGCCGGTATGCGTGGTGGAACACCCGGTCCCTGTGCCGGTCGTACAGGGACCCGAATGCCTCGCCCTCGCCTCGGAGGCTGCGGGACCACAGGTCCTCTTCACCGGATTCAACGCTCCCCATACCCTGTATTGTCCGGAACAGCCCCAAAGGTTTCACCCATCCCCGACGAAAATCTCAATCCCACCTCGGCCTCAAAAGCCGTCCGCTGAAGATCCGATAGGCTCAGCGGCGGCGGGAGTCGGAGTGATTCCCGTGGCGATGAGATGAACGGGGACGCGCCTTTGGCTGCGAGGGGAACGGTAAGGGCGGCGCTTTGCGTCGCGGTTCTGATGGCGGCCGCCGTGAGTGGCTGTGCTTCCAACGACACCTCATCGCATGCCCCATCGGCATCGCCGATGTCAGCGGCGGCGCCAGCGCCGGTGAACGACAAGCAGGACATCCGCTGCTACTTCCACGCGGACCTCACGACAACCCACAAGCTCACGCCACCTCAGGAAGGTACGCTGCCGCCATACATGACGGCCGGGATCTTCGATTCGGACGGTGCGAACGCAACGAAGGACCCGAATACCGGCCACATGACCGCCGGGATGAAGCAGGTCAGCGATCCCGTGAACCTCTGCAGCCGCCTTTGGAGCGAGGGAAGGATGAACCCCGACGGGATCACCGACGACCTCATCCCCGCCGACTTCCTGTCTCCCGCCCCGGGGAGCCCGGCACCCGGATACAAGTTCAAGGACCAGAACGGGAATCCGCTCGCGACCGACCCGCAGATGCCGGGGACCTTCGGGCACTACATCCCACATCTCACCGAATGCGTGGTAGACAACACAGCCGCCGTCCTCCCCGGGGACCCCGGAACCTGCGGCCGGCTCCGACTCCCTTCCTTGCAAAAGTAGCGCGCTTGCTTCTACATGACACTTTTCCTGAGTGGCACGCTGTACAACCCTAAACGCACCCTCCAGCGGCACGTGGAATGGCCCTAGATCTGGAAGGTCAACAGGGTATTGGGGGAAGACAGGGTCAGCGGGCAAGAAAGGTCGAGGCCTTCGCTTAAGGAGAAAGCTACGTCGACGATCCCGAGAAACGGGCCTGACGCTGAACTGCTCTGGACCATCGGCGTGGAGGCGCCGTGAGCGTCGGAGAGCGTAAGCCATTCACCGACGATTGCCGGAAAGACTGCGCTGGCATGGTGTCTTCCCGGTTTCATCTCCGTCGTACGCACGCGGATAAGAAGGTACGCGTCGGTCCTCTCCACTGTCTGCACCGTGAAGTGTATCCCGCTCTGGCTTGGAACCTTCGGCATGCTGGCGAACATGCTCGAATCCTATGGCAGCGCCACCTGCTGGTCGATCGTGAGCTACAAAAGGTCCGGTGAGGAACCGGCTATCGGGCATCGAGCGGGAGGTGTGGCTGATGCTTTAATGACCTCGTTTCGCCCGGTTCCCCTTTTCGATTGCCGTAGCGGACGCGAGCGAAGGGTAGTTCCCTCTCGGGATACCCTTCTCAGCAAGATAGTTGTCGAAGACCTCCGGATCCCTAAGAGCGAAGCGGAATGTCCTTTTTTGACGGCACTGCGCAGGCCTGCCGAGGTATTCCCAGGCTTGGCGGCCAGCACGCTTCCGGCGGATCGAGAACCTACCGAACGCTAGCGCCGTTACCGAGAGCAGCACAACGATCGCCACGACGATCACGATGCTGAACCAGAGCGGCATGCTTGGCGAGAGCACTGCTGCAATAGGGATGAGCAGCATGACTGCCCAGACCACGAAGAAGAGGCGGATGTACTGGTATGCGCTCTTGAGCGTCTGCGTGGCTTCGCTACCGATCCTCGGTTCCCAGTGTTCGCTGGTCATCTCGCCCCCTTCCATCACGTCTAACGTGATGTGCTACTTGTTGTCTTCTCGCTGATCCTGAGCGGTAATAGGCTTTGTCCAGAATCAGCTAACAGCACGTCCACCGGCGAAAGAAGAGGGCGACGTGGCCAAGGACAGCCCTTGGGTAAGATGGCAGGCCTTCCTGCGACGCGCTCCGCTATGGACCGTTGCCTTGATCGCCGCCTGCTACTGGATTGCCATAATGCTGGGCAAAGACGCCCTCCAAGGTAAACAGATCACGCTGGGTGGTGCTGCAGCAGCCGGAATTTCGGGGCTGCTGTTTGGCGGCGGCCTCATCTTGGTGATCCGATGGCAAGGAAGGAGGGAGCGAAGACAACCGGTGGGATCTCCCACCACAAGCAATGTTCAGCGCGCAATCGCCACCGGCCAATTGCCTGCCCAGGCATCGACATGGATGTGGCTGCCGGAACTGAACAAAATAGTCAAGCAAGAGCGTTCTTTGGTCTGGGTCGTGCCGCCAGTGTGCGGTGTGTTCTCGATGATGGGCGTTGTCATCGTTTTCGGTGATCTTGATCATCCATGGTTTGGTGTTCTGATCGCCGCCTTATTCCTTGGCGCCGCCGTCGGTTTTCCCCTTTGGATTGCCCGCCGACGGACACGAATTGAAGCCTTGATGGCGCAATTCCCAGGGGAGCGGGAGCGGTCAACTGAAGGGTGAGCCTTCAGTGTCTTCGATGGGTCCTCTCCAGCACCTTGCATTGCAGCTGGAGAGGATCTCCGTGTTCCTTGGCTTGGTCGTCTGAGGTCCTTATCGACATCTACGTGCACGTCATGGAGACTTGGCCAAGAGCGGGGTTCGAGGAATCAACGCACCTCCGATGACCGAAGCAGATTGGGGGACAAATGGCTAGGTTTTGGAACAGGAAAACTCCGGCTGTTTCGTTCATCCCGGTTGGGATCGTGGATGTCGGGTTGTTTATAGCGGCTTCAGGTGGCAGCCGATTTGGCTACTGGCCGCCCTTAATCCTGCTGGTGGCAATCCTCCTTGGGGTCGTCAATAACCTCAGGATCGACCGCGTGGAACGCGAAGGACACTAGCCAAAAGGGTTGTGCGCCGCCGTCAGAGTCCTTCTTCTCGGAAGAACGCAGTCGCTCGACTCCCACCAAGGACTTCCCAGCGCCGGCCTCACGTTCATCGACTTAGAGATGTTCGGCTATGGCGTCTGGTGAGGGATCCGCATGCGGGCGCTGGGCGGGCTGCACTCGAACTTGTAACCGTGATTTGCAGGCATCTTCTTGAGATCCGTGCAGGCGGCCTCTGGAAGCCACAGGTTGCTTGACCATTGATGGTGGTCGGGTGTTAGATTCGAAAACTCGCGGTGTGCAGCTGACGAAAGGCTTCACCATGAAAGTGCTTGCCTTCATTTTCTCTTTGGTTATCGCCACCGCATTAATGCTCGGCGGAACTGTTTTGATCTTTGTCCAGTCGCCGCGCCATTCCATCGGACTGCAGTTGTTGGCGGTCTTTGCGCTTACCGTGATGATCTACGGACCATTGTCGCTCGGCTCGTTGACTTCCTACTGGAACGTGACGAGAACGGAAGGAAGCCGCAGGTTCTACAAGCGGTGGCTGTGGGTGGTGATGGGGCTCGAATTTCTGGGTGCGATCGCGATCATTGTCTTCGCGGTAGTCGTGCAGTCGCCGGTCTGGCTTCCCGTTCTGTTCATTGCCGGTGGGATCGCGCTGACCGGCATCAGCCTTCTCCTGGGTCGTTTCTTGCTCCGTCATGACGAAGCTCACCCGCGGCCGCCGGTCTGGGCGCCGATCACCCGAAATGAGATCCGGCGGAAGATCGCAATTGTCGCGATCACCTTCGCTGTTGTCTTCGCCGTCGCGATTGTCGTTCTCGGTGTTTTCGGCGTCGGCAGCAACAAGGCCGCCTTACAAAACGGTGTGCAACCGCTCTTCGCGCTGGCGTTCGCACTGCTCGCGGCCGGATTCGCCTGTGTCATTGTCAGCCTGCCGCTTAACCGGCGCCTCCGCGACGCGGTCGGCCGCGACCTCGGCACGATACGGAAAGTAGCAAAGGTCGTACTCAGCAACAAGAAGCTCGACCTTGATCAGAGCGAGCAAGTCGCCGCAGCCAAATACGCGGCCGTCATCCCGACCACGCTTTCGTTCATACTTAGCTATCTCACCCTGCTGTACTTGGGGCTCGGAACCCAGCAGGTCCAACACCTCATTTCCGGACAAGCAGACGCTTTCACGATTGGCTTCTCTGCCTTCCTCATCGTCGCACTCGTCATCCTCATTCCGATCTACGCTGTCCGCATACGACGCGCTCGAGCTTACGCCCGCGACCACGCGGACCTCCTTCCGCCGGCAGACTCGGGGGCTGCCGGGAGCACAAACCGTGCGTAAGAGAGCGTTCGGAGAACATCACCGACCACCGTTGCTGACCGCTCTTTGGTCCGTTAGGTGTCGCGTCCAAGATCTTTCCCTAAACGGACCCTTATCGGGCCAGCCCTCACCCGGAAAAAGGACGTGGTGCAACGTCTGGCGTGGAAATGGTTGCAAGCCTGTACCAAGGGCGCTCTCCCAGGGCGAGGATCGCATCCGGGCTGCCGTCGGAAAGCAGGTAGAAGGTGAGCTTCTGCCCCGGCTTCGGCATTCCCGCCCACGGATGCAGTCTCATCTGGAAGGTGACTGGCCTGTCCTTGCTGCCCTCGCCCTCGAGGATGAACGCTTCGTGGAACAAGCCCGACTTATGTCCTCTGACGATGGCGGTCAGCTGCAGCCATGGAAGACCTTCCTGCCCAGGACGCCAGCGCGCCGCCAAGACTTCTCGGACCGGATAACGAAAAGGCCCGCGGCGAGGAAGGCAACACCGCCGGCGAGGCCTATGGGCAGAGGCAGGTTTGGGTCAGAGGCTTCATGCCCGACGATGACTACGTCCTGTGGATTCTCAGGGTTGACCTTCAGACTCACCCGGCCCCCGGCACCGGGCAAAACCCCGCAGGAGGTGTTCACACGGTAGCTGCCGGTCCGTGCCTGAGCGTAGAAGATGAAGGAAAGCTGCACCTGACACGAACCCCGGCCTTCACTCGTCCCCTCCACCACCGCGGGAACTTGAACGAAAGGGATGAACGAGCGTCGGATCGAGCCCGCCAACGCCACCCCGGACACCGCCAGAACCGCAAAGCACAAGACCCACGCCAACATCCGCCGCAAACGGAGCCGCTTCCGCAGAGGGTTCTGGCGCCACGAAGCGAACGAGACCCCGGCAGACAGTCCTTGAGCGCGGACGCGGGCCCCACCAGGCAGCAGAACCAAATCACCGTACATCTGTCAGAGCCTAGCCCCGCATTCAGCGAACGCCCTGAGCCAAATATGTGTCGCCCGACTTCTCGCAAGGAAGGCCCCCCGGGCACCAGCTGCACAGCGCCCGGTAAAGGATCCTGGACCGGACACGAAAGGAACTGCTTCGGTCGGCAGAAGTCCACTGCTTCTGCCGGAGGGCCGCTAGCGGTACCTGTGAGTCTTGACAGTCACGGGACAGCAGTCATCATCGGTGGTGTAGCGCGAGATGAGATGGGCCTCGCTGTCGATTGAAATAGGAGTTGCAAAATGGGGACGACGATCGGCGCAGTGCACTTAATGGGGAGTGAGTCGCCTCGGCTCGAACGGGTGCTGCTGCCCGCGCGTCATGAGTTCGAGGTGACGGTCCCGGATAACTCGGTGGTCCGAGGCTTTGTGACCAGCTACGAGGTCTGGAACTCGTTTGTGCGCGTGAACGTGACTTTCATTGATCGGCCGCTGCGAAGCAAACACGATTACTCCCTCGTTCTGCGACTCTCCGACGGAACATTCGCGAAGATGGTTCACGGGAACGGCGGCGGCAGCGAACGCTTCAGCGTTATGGCAAGTGGCTTCGCTCGCCCGCTCGTCGCGCAAACTGCGACGCTGGGGCTCCGACGGGACAGGCAGGGACCCGCGCCTCGCATTGTCCAGAACCCGGATGGAGCGGTGTTGCCTGCCAGCGACCCAAGCGAGGAAGCAGCTTTCACTCCGATCATGGACCTCGCGCTCCCGTAAGCGGATCCCCTAACGGGCGGCGTGCCACATAGCGCTGCGGTTCACAGTGAGACACACATCTGCTGGACACGTCTCATGCCGAACTATCGGGCGTACTCAATATCTATGTCCGAACCGTACCGAAAGTTGTCCCTGCAACAGGGATTTGTTGCAGGACTTTTGGGACTACATGCGGGACGGTCATGTTTCGCGGGATTTAGCGGAACCGTGTCAGTTTCAGAAGTCGTCTGCACTGGATGTCCGAAGTCGTCTGCACCCACTCGTCTGAAGTCTGAAGTCTCTGGTCGCGGCGAATGATAGATTCACTGCGCCTTTGACGCGTCGGGGCCTGCGTTCTTGAGGAAGCCTTTGGTTCGACGCAAGCTTTTGAGAACGAACGGAACGGCCGCGACAAACATGATCAGCGCGACGACGAAGAGTACCTTGGCGAGGCCCCAATCAGTCCACAGGAGGTTACCCACAGTGAACAGGAAGTAGGCCGGCAGAATGCGCAAAGAGAATCGTTGGGCGGCGAGACTTTGATGGGCGGCGGCGAGCACGACGGGCATCTCTTCGGGATCGACGGGCTCGCGGCCTTTGATTTGGTTGGCGATGCGCCGCCGTTGCGTGAGCGACAGCGGAGCCAGAACCATGCCCCGTCTGGTGGGCCTTTGTCCGGTTCGGGTCGCGTGAACCCAGATGGCTATGCCGAGGAGTATCGCGACCGCCTCGATGATGTAGCCCGTTGTTTTCAGCCAGTCGGCCACTGCGACGGCATCACCTAATAGGTTCTGCGGCAGAAGGAACGCGGCGGCGCAACCGATAGCCGCAAGGATCAAGACAAACAAGGTGATGAACGCCCAGGCCCGGCGATTCCGTGAGCGTTCGGTCTCCGATGGCAAGCCTGCTGCCAAGCGTTCCGCCTCAGCCCAACGCCGAGTGGCCTCCCCATCTTCGCTGCGGTTCATCGACGCCTTGCCTTTGTAGTGTCCAGCACTTGCGCTCAGTATAGGAGGCCCTCCGAAGGCCGCTTGAGTGGCGACCTCGTAGAACAGCGACCGGTCCAGTCCTCCGCAAGCGGTGTTAGTAGAGAAAGGTGGTTAAATCGCAGCGCCTAAGTGGCGGTCCTGGAGTCACGTTTGGGGAACCTCTCGCTTATGGCAATGACTGCGATTGCTGCTTACCTCTGATTAGCTTCGCTGATCTGAGACATTCGTACCAGTGATCCAGGAGCGGATGTTGTGGGATACCTACAAGCCGCAAATCATGCCCACATCCTTGGAAGTGGGACACCCTGGCCGGACCTTCAAAAAAGAGGCGACACGCCTCCCGATTTTGTTCCAGAACTATTCTCCCGGGAGTGTCCCACGGGAAACGTACAAGGCAATTTTCGGTACTGTGAGCATATGGATATTGGGTACGCCCGGGTCTCGACCGCCAAACAGGACCTCGAGCGGCAGATCGAGGCGCTGCGGTCCGAAGGCATCCCGGACAGGCGCATCTACGTGGACAAGCGGTCTGGGTCCACCACCAACCGCCCGGGCCTCCAGGAAGCGCTCGACCAGGCCCGGGAGGGGGACGTCATCGTCGTGCACACCCTTGACCGCTTGGGCCGCACGGTCAGGGACACGCTGAACCTGATCCACGACCTGGCCGGCCGCGGGGTTGGGGTGAGGAATCTGGCCGATCCGATCCGGGTTGATTCTGCCAATCCGGAGGACCCCATGTCGCAACTGGCAGTGGTGATGCTCGCGCTCTTCGGACAGATGGAACGCACCTACGCGGTCGAACGCGCGGCCCATGCACGCGCCGTGGCAACGAGCAAGGGCAAACGAACCGGCCGGCCCAGTGTGATCGACCCAGCGAAACTCGCCTACGCCGCGCACCTTCGCGACCAGGGGCTCTCCATCTCCGAGATTGTGAAGGCAAGCGGCATCACCCGCACGAGCCTCTATCGTCACCTGCCGCCCCGGCCACCGGAGAGTCTGACGGCCGAAAACCTGTAGACATGCAGCGGGTCCGGGCGTCCCCTAGGCAGATGCTGAGAATGGTCGGAATCTTGGGGATGATAGTCACTTTGGCTGGATCCCGGCGCAGCCGTTGGCGGCGAGATCGTAGAGTGCCTGCGATGTTTCAGGGTTGCTGAGCGCAGCGGCGGTGATCCTGTTCAGTTTCGCCACGGCGGCCTGCAGGGCCGTGGTCGCGGTTTTGGCGTGGGACCCGGGAGGGGTGCCGTCATCGATTGGGCGTTCGGGTTCCGGAAGGAAGAGGTAAGCGGAGGCGCCGCGGCCGGTCATGTTTCCTGACTTCATGGCGGCGATGGCCTGGGCTGCCCCCGTGAGGAGGTGGGTCTGTTTCTCCCACGTTGCGTCTTCGAAGGGTTGCCATCTGGTGATTCCTCCGCGCACGGGCCGGTTGCACTCCTCCCACATTCTTCTAAGGTCGTTTGTCCTGCTTCGCCACTGGGACAATGGTCCGCTCAGCTCATCAATGATGGTCCGCAGCAATCGGAACCAGGTTCCCGCATGTACAGCGCGGCGCGGCAGGTCGACGCAGCCGTTGGTTACTGCCTGCCACGTGAGACTGTCCATGGCCCGGACCGCCACGCTGGGGTTTCCTGGCGGTGAATCCTTGGGTGCCAAGATGAGGAAGTCCCCGGGGATGCCGACGCAGGGTTCCAGGAGGCAGCCGTGTTCAGGGCAGCTGAGCAGCAGAGGCAGTTTCCATGCGAGAAGCAGTCCTTGCCGCGACGGGTCGGCCAGACAGTGCGGGCACGCTCTGTCCAAGGGGCTCCTGGGGATCCATGCTCTCCAGCCCGCGAGGGCCCTCCGGGGCCGCCTTCCAGGGGCGAGCAGCACGGAAAACTGGTTGACATAGGTATCGAACGCGGTCGGCTCGGCTTCGAGGGAGTCCATCAGCCAGGGGGCCCAACCCGTGAGGCTCATGCGGCTTAGTGTGTCGGGGAGGACTGCAGTCCGTTGGATCAGTATCCGGAGCAGCTTCTGCGGAGGGGCGAGATCAAGGTCATCTTCACTGGCTTCGCGGCCATCCATTGCGGAATCGAGGAGGTTCCTGACGCTCATGGAGTAGCAACCGGCGAGACGGGCCAGCCAGGAGGACAGGGCTTCGCCTTCCAGCGGGCGGGGGTGCAGTGGCCACCGGTTCGGTGCTGTCATGCCAGTTCGCGCTCGAAGAGCCGGCGGCGTTCGCTCGGGCCGGCATAGGCGGCCAGGCTTAGGCTGCGGTGGTTAATCGCTTCCTCTCCACTGTCCACGGCGGCAACGGCCGCTTCGGTCAGGAGCGATGTGAGCTCCCCGATGGTTCCCTCGCTGCGGGTGAGAAGGTAGCTGGCCATATCATCGGTCGCCAGATTCGAGTGCAGGCGCAGCGGGAAGGAGGAGGCAAAGCTGGCCAGCAGGGACGACAGGTCTGCGTCGGCCTCCCACAAGGGCAGCGTCATGGGCTCAAACCGGTTTTCGAGCTGGTCATCGGAACGGATGGCCAGATAGGCCTCACGGGTGCCGACCCCCACCAGCGGGATCCGCAGCTCGTTTCCCAGGAAGCGCAGCAGGTTCAGGAATTCGCGCCGGACATCGGCCCGGCCGGCCAGCACATTATGCAGTTCGTCAATCACCAGGATCCTCACACCGACGCGGCGCAGCACGGCGAGGGTGAGCTGCTCCAGGTCCGCTACACGCCGGCGCGGTCCCGTGGGCGCACCGAGCGTCGCGAGGACGGCGGTGTAGAACCGCGGGATGGACGGTTCGGAGGGCATCTGGACGCACGCGACGGGGAGGTGTTCCTGGTCGGCGTCGGAGTGTGACGGGTGCTGGCGGCGGAACCGTTCAATGATCATGGACTTGCCGTTGTTGGTCGGTCCGATCAGCAGCAGGTTGGGCATGCGTTGCTTGCCGGGCCAGTCAAAGAGTGTTTCGAGCCGGGTGAGGGTCTGGACCGCCCGAGGGTAGCCGATCCAGCGGTCCGCCCGAATGCGCCGGATCCGTTCCTCCGCCGGCAGTCGGGCCATGGCCTGCGCCCAGGGCTGGAGATGGGACAGATCCGGCGGCGGGTAGTCATCAATGTTCACCACTGCTCGACCTCGTCAAAAGGACGGGCGACCGCCACGTCATTCGCGGGCGGGCGCAGTTCATCAGGTGGAGCCGTCGGGGCCTTCGCGGTCCCGGGGGTACGGAGGTGGCGCCGCCGCTGCAGGTCCCGACGTGAACTGCGGGTTGCCCGTTGCGCCGTGGCGGTGATCTCACGCATCTGATCAATCATGCGGAACAGTGCTTCCTCGTTGACCTGGTCATGTCCCTGCTGGCGGAGCCGCGCCAACGCCTGCCGGTGTTCCCATAACGTCACTGCCGGGTGGGAAACCGTGCGGTACGAGACTTCCACATAGGCCGTTCCTTCCGGTTCCAGCACCCAGACCCTGCTGATGTCCCGCGGGTCCCGCCGGATGATGAATTTTTCCTCCCGGTCCCGCCGCGCGATCCATGGCTTGAGCACGTTCGCGAAGTAATGGATATGGTCGATAACGAAACCGGTGCGGGTGATTCGGCGCCGGATGACCGGCAGGAAATCTACGAGAAACGCGGCGGGGTGGGCAACGACAGGCTGCGCACCGAACTCTCTCACGCCTTCATCCCAGCGCCCGGCCGGTGTCTGGTTCAGGGATCCGTGGATGCTGCCGTGGTAGCCGGCCACGGCGAGCGTCAGCCAGCGTTCCAGCTCCGTCAAGGTCAGGGCGGACATTTTGTCGGCATCGTACCCGCCGCGCTGGCCGGGGTTGGAGAAGGTCGTCCCGGGCAGCTCATGGACCCGCTGCATCGCGGTGCCGATGATGCGCTCCACTATGCCGCCGTAGTGCGGGCTCCCATGTGGCCGGTAGCTGAGTTTGATGCCGTGCTGTTCGCAACCGCGGCGCAACGCCTCGCTCTTAAATTCCGAAGCGTTATCCAGGAACAAAGCCTTGGGCTTACCACTCATCGGCCACGCCGCGTCCACGCCCAGGGCTTCCAGCCAGGGCCGCTTGTCGCAGGCCATGTGCGCGATGCACAAGCCCACCGACACCGCAGACGGCGCCTCCAGGGTCACGACCATTCCCAGAATGCACCGGCTGTAAACATCGATAGCAACCGTCAGGTAGGGCCTACCGATGGGTTCCCGGTCCCGATCATCGACGACGATCAGATCAATCACGGTGTGGTCAATCTGCACCTGGTCCAACGGCGCCACGATGTCCGGCACCGTTCCGCCGGCCGACTGCAAGGGCCGCACGGCGTCCCTACCCTCACGCCTGCGCCTGACTTCCACGGGATGCAGCGCCTCGATCCTGAGGGCGACAGTATTCCTTGCCGGCGCGGTCAACCCCTGCCTCTTGCACTCGCCCGCAATTTCGCGGTGCACGACCGCGAGAGACGGCTTCTGCTTCGTCAGATAAACCTTCCGGATGACTTCCCGGATCACGACTTCCACAGGCTCCGGCAGGCGCCCGACTCCCCGTCCGCCGGCGGAGCGGCCCGGGGCCAGATCGGTCAACAGTCCGCTGCCCTCCCGTCGCCTGCCGATCAGCGTGTAGACCTGCCGTCGCGACAATCCCAACTCTTCGGCCGCGCTGTCCGCCGCCCCGTGGGTGACCGCGGCCATGGCCGCCAAAGGCGCAATGACCTCGTCCTGCCGGCGCAGGCGCTCCCACGCGTCATCCGACATGCCCAGCAGGCCCCGCTCCAGAATCTGCGGGTCATCCGATGTCATGACTGGCGCGAACGGTGCAGACGACTCTTGACCATGATTAAGGCTAGTGCAGGCGACTTCTGAAGAAAATACCGGCGATGCAGATGACTTCTAACAAACGGATGTCAACAGTCCCGTGCACCGGGGCCATACTTCCGCATGAAGTGGTGCAGGCGACTTCTGAAAACGACAATTCCGGTTGGTGGGGGAGCGGCCCGCTTTCACTGCCCTGGTTATAAGGAACCGGGACACGAAGCAACAACCCGCTGGACTTCACGGAGTGGACTTTGGCAGCCACATCGCCGTGTGCGGGATTCTCCCGCCCCGCCGAGCTTTCAGATATCGAGGTTCAGGGGCCTGATCTTCCAGTTGCTGGAAGCTGCGCCGTCCGCGGTCTTCCATGTAATCCGTCCATTGATGTTGCGGCCGACGACGATGGCGCCGGCCGAACTGGGTCTAGAGCCACTATCCCGGGGTTCGGGAGGAGTCCCGGGGGAGTAAGGCACGATTGCATCTCCGCAGTTGTCGCAGTACCAGGTTGTCTGTGATGCAGCGTGTCATTCTCTTCATGGCGACGTAGCAGGGCTGGCCTACCTGTGACCTACTCCAAGTTCCCCAGCGGCGGCTTGCTCGCGCAGGTGCTGGCGCCCCGGCCCCTCGCTCTTATTACGAGCTGTGGCACGTAGAGCAGTCCTTCACGGTATTTTCCCCCGCAGCCGCACGGGCGAGAGTGCTTTTCATCGTCGCGTAACTGGCCTAGCTCGGCTAAGGTCCCGCAGGACCCTGCCGGCTTCTCAGCATGCGTTGAACATCGCATTCTGAATCTCTCCTCGTTACTTTCTCCTTCGTTTCACATATCGCACAACCATTGTCACCAGCAGACCGATGAATACGATGACTGAGATCACGAGCACAAGCCCGACATATTCACCACCAAAAGGCCCGGCGTTTGGTGTGACCATTTCCATTTCCCAACTCCTTATATCTCGGTGAGGGATCAAATATGGGACCCGTTACGGCTTGACCGCGGCCCCATATATAAGTGTCACTATCCCAGCGGCAGCCATGATCAAGCCACCGATCAAATACCCTTTCTCACTTTGAAATGAGTTCAATGTTTCTCCGAGCTGGCCATTGCGGTTGAGTAGCTTTTCGCTCAGGTTCTTAAGTCCTCGGCGTTGCCAGGCGCTTAAGAGCCCTACTACTACAGCTACAGAACCCAGCAGGATGTACATATTTCTCGCTTCCTCATTCAGACTAGCTTTGACAGCCGCATTGTGCCGCTATTTACAGGGCGAGAGATCCCCCGATTGAGTAGTTGCAGCCGATACCTACAGGCGTCGATATCCCAGCAGCCCATGAGCCCCAGGAGACAGAAGCAGTGAAGGGGCCGGCCTGGCAGGTCGCTGTCGGTGAGAGGCCTGTTCCTACATCTTGAGGTGACCACTGTGCACCCAAGGAGCCGCTGAGCTCTGGGCCAACACCGACAGAAAATACCAGAGCGTACTGACCGGTGGAGTTTTGTGCCAGACCCAGGCTTCCGCAGATGAAGATGCATAAGGTCCCTGCAATTGTTCCCGAATCGAGGCCACTCGGATCAGTTTTGTTGATCGGATCGCCGAAGGCATACGCATAGCCATTTGGTTCCTGTCCGGAGGGGTCTGTCTGAGTGAATCGACCATTTCCGGAGTCATAGTATCGTGCACCGAATTTGATGTACCCGGTGGTGTCTTTGTAGCCTCCGGCGTATTGCCATGGGTTGTTGGCTGCCTGAGCGCCTGAGCTGATGGTGTTGCCCCAGGAGTCGTACGAGTAGGTGGCTGCGGCGGTTTGGGTGCTGTCGGTGAGCAGGATGGTGGAGCCGAGGGCGTCGGCGGTGTAGTAGAAGCTTGCCCCGGTGCTGTCCCGCATGCTGACGAGCGTGCCGTTGGGGTCGCGGATGAAGGAGGTGGTTGTTCCTGCGGTGGTTTGTTGTGTGATGCCGAGGGTGCCGTTGAGGAAGCTGGTGGCTCCTGCGGTGAGGCGTTCGTCGTTGCGTGGTCCGGCGTAGGTGAAGTTGGTGGTGGTGCCGTTGGTGTAGCCGGTGAGTTGGTCGAAGGTGTTGTAGGCCTGGGTGGCGGCGCCGGCGGTGGTGTTGCCGTTGGCGTCGTAGGCGTAGCTGGTCGCACCAGTAGGTGCCGTTGTGCAGGTGCCGGCGCTGGCTCCGGTCCAGCAGAGTTCGTCGGCGGCGTTGTAGGCGGCGTAGACCGTCGCTGCGTTGGTCTTTGTTGCCTGGGTGCGGTTGTTGTTGGCGTCGTAGGACCAGGTCTCCGTGGTGGCTCCGATGATGTCGGAGGTGAGTCGGTTGAGTTTGTCGTAGTTGTAGGTGGTGGCGAGGCTGCCGTTGGGGGTCATGGTCTTGCGTAGTGCCCCGTCCTTGCCGCCGTTGACGGTGTAGGTGTAGGTGCGGCTGGCGATCGTTCCGGCGCTGCTATTGGTGGCGGTGATGGACGTGATCTTGCCCGTGTTGTCGTACGCGGTGGTGTTGGTGACGCCGTTGGGGTATTGGGTGGTGGTGCGGCGGCCGGCGTTGTCGTAGCCGAAGCCCGTGCACTGGGTGCTGTTCGGGAACGCCGGTGTTGCCGGGCACGATCCACCCGGTTCTGCCAGGGCGATGAGCTGGTTCGCGGCATCGTACCTGTAGGTGACGGTGCCGAGCGGGTCGACGTAGGTGAGGATGTTGGATGCGCCGTCGTAGGTGACGGTGGTGGTGGTCCCGCCGATGGTTTTGCCGGTGGGCCGGTTTTGGGCGTCCCAGGTGAAGGTGGTGGTGCCGGCGGCATCGACGCGGGTGGTGAGGTTCCCTGCCGCGTCGTAGGTGTAGCTCACGCAGGTGGCGGCGACGCAGGTGGCGCCGTAGCGGATCTGGGTGAGGCGGTCGTTTGCGTCGTACGTGTAGGTGGCGGTCTGGTTCTTGCCGTCCTTGGCGGTGGCGATCCGGCCTGCGGCGTCGTAGGTGTAGGTGATGGTGCCCAGTGGGGCGGGGCGTGTCACGGTGACGGGGTTGCCGGCGGTGTCGTAGGTGTAGGTGGTGGTGTTGCCGTTGCCGTCGGTGGACCGGCACAGCTCGCCGGCCTTCGCGCCACAGTCTGTGGCTGAGTCGTCTTGCTGGTAGAAGCGCTGCGGGGTGCCGCCGAGGTTGTCGGGGGTGAGGATTTTGGACGGGTTTTTGGTGTTCCCGTCGTACTGGATGGTGTTGGTGTTGCCTTCACTGTTAGTGGCTGTAGCGGGCCGGTAGTTCAGCAGCGGGTCCCCGGTCGCGGTGGGGTAGGTGAAGGACACGTCCCCTGCGGTGCCGGTGGATCCGGCCAGGGGCGAGGTGATCTTGGTCAGGCTGTTGTTTGCGTTGTACGTTGCCGTGGTGGTCTTGCCGAGGCCGTCGACGCTGGTGAGCTTGTTGTCGTGCCCGTCGAAGCTGACGGAGGTGCTGTGCCCGTTCGGGTCGGTGATACCCGTGACATGGGTTGCGGTGGGGTCCAGGTTGTAGGTGGCTTGTTTGCTGTTCGGGTCGGTGAGGTAGGACTGGGTGGGGCCGGTGTTGTGGGTCAGGGTCCAGGTCGCGGCCGCGGGCGAGCTTTGGCCGTAGGTGATGGTGTTGACCCAGTTGTCGGCCGCGTACGTGAGGGCGGTGACGTTGCTGCGGCCGTCGGTGATGGAGGTGAGTTTGCCGTTGGTGTAGGAGAAGGTGGTGACCGCGCCGGTCGCGTCGGTGATCTTTGACATTTGGCCTTGGCCGCCGCCGTATTCGATGTTCACGGTCCGGTTCAGTGAGTTGTCCGTGATCGAGGATGGCTGGTTCAGGTTCCGGGTGTCGTTGTAAGCGTAGGTGTAGAACCTGCCTTGGGTGTCCGAGGTCTGGTTGAGCAGACCGTTGCTGTAGTAGTAGTCGACGTGGTTCGGGTTCAGTGCTTGCGAGTCGAAGGACTTGGTCAGCTCGAAGTTGCCGGTGTTGTCCCAGTATTCGTTGGTGATGCCGGTGTCGTTGAACCGCAGATCGAACACACCGGTCTGGGTCTGGGTGAGGGAGGCGTTCAACCCGGGTGCCATGGTGTAGGTCGAGCCGGAGCGTGCGAAGGTGTACCAGCCGCCGTCCGGGGCGATGTAGATCATGTTCCCGGTGGACGGTCGGCCCGCATTCCGGATTCGAGCTTGCCCATGGACAGGGTGGGGCGCTGGTCGTATTTGCTGTTGTATCGCCAGGCGACATTCACGTCCTGGCCGATGCCGCGGACGTTGAACAGCCGTCCGGTGAGCACGACGTTGCCATTGGTCGGATTCACCTCGAGTTTGGATGAATCGGTGAGGGAATGACTGACCATGGATGCGGTGGCGCGGGAGCCTGAATGGGTGCCATCGGATGTGACCGGTGGCAGAAGGTTGGCGTTGCTGAACCAGCCTTGGGAGTCGATGATGATGTTCACGGAACTGGATCCGGAGTTGAAGATCTTGATCTTGCCGGTGCTGGCGCTAGGCCGGACTACCACGACGTTCGAGGCGGAATCCGAGCTGTAATTGACCGTGCTCAGGTTCGGTTCGGCCTCATCCGAGGGCCAGACCCGCAGATACCCGAAGCCCGAAGAGAGCGGGGTGATGTTCATCATTACGCCGGCGACATTGGACGAGGCCGCGGGCAGCCCGCCTACTCCGGCGATCTGGACCTCGACCGTGGTGTTGGCGGGGATCGCGGTGTTCGGGGCCACGCGGGAATCGTAGAGCCGTGATTCGACCGTGGTGAAAGAGCTCGACGAGGAGACCTGGCCATCGAAGTACCCCTGGATGTCGATGAGAACGTTCACTCCCGGGGTGACGGACACCCAATGCTTGATGTCCACCACGCCCGCGGCGTTCAGATTCAGGACCGCGCCAACCGCGGTGATCTGGTTGCCGCGGAAGTTGATCGACGTCCCCGGATCGCTTCCATTGGCGAACCAGCCCCCTGGAAGCGTCGCGAGGATAGGGTTGGACGGATCGGTGCTGATCACTGTGATGTTGGCGAAGACAGCGGTCGCGGTATCCGGGACCCCGCCCTTGCCTTTCAACGTTACGGACTTGACTGCCGTCCCGGTCCACGCGCCGGCCGGAAAGCCGGTCCCGTTACGGGTATCGATCACCCGCGACGTCGGCACGGACACGAAACCGCCGGGCGCCGGAGTGCTGCCCGAGGTGAAATAGCCCTGCACATCGACAATGAACTGCTGCGAGGTGCTGGAGTAGAGAGCGAGCTTCCCGTCGCTGCCGACCGCGATGGCGGCCGAGTTCGAGATCGTGTCCCCGGTACCGGAGAACAGTACCGTGGTGTCATGGTGGCGGCCGCTGTTGGGCACGAGCTGCGCGGCATTGGGCTGGGTTCCGTTCACAATGGTCAAGCTCACCAAGACAGTGGCGACACCTGTGGCCGGGACCCCTGCCTGACCCAGGATCTGAAAGGGATACCAGGTACCTGCGGCCACCGGTCCGGTGATCCCACCCAGCCCGCTGCGGGTGTCCACGGCACGGCCCTGGCCCTCCACCGGGACGAACACGCCTGCCTGCACCGATGGGGTGGACTGAGCCGGGACCGAGGCCGGTGCTTGCGATGTTGGCGTCAGCGGGCTTGAGCCGGCCGTGGCGGGTGCAGCGAATGCCGGGGCGCTGAGCCCATACACAGAAATAGCAGCCGTAATGATCGCGGCAAGAAGGATCCTGAAAGTCAGGAAAACAGCGGAAACGGACTGAAAAAAGGCAGGCTCGCGCCGGCTCCTGAAAATAGACATCCCCCACGGACTTTCTACGAAACAGACACAAGGCGTTTCAACAACGAAAGCCCGGAGCCACGAGACCAATGATGGGACGAGGCTAAGATCCCCGCGAATCAGAAGCAAGCTTTTAGCCCATGACAAAAATGTAAAGTCGCCCGACTAAACCTGTCTCGAAGGAAGAGCCGCCATATATCAGGTACACCATTAGGCCATCAACCCCCCCGGTTTATAGAGCGTGCACCAACAAAGGGAGCTTCGTGCGGAGAGGGTATGGTTGGGCCCCCGTTGGCAGTCCAGCGTCTATGCGATAGCTAGTTGGTTTTCCTGCGTCCAGTTTTCCCAGTAGCGTTTCGGCGCCATGCCGTCCAGGGATCCGTGGGGCCGTTCATGATTGTAGATAGCTTTCCATTCCTCGGCCAAATACCTTGCCTCGGCCATGGTGTCCATGATTTCTCCGGTGAGTTGTTCCCTTCTGAATTGGGCGTTGAAGGATTCGATGAAGCCGTTCTGCCAGGGTGATCCCGGGTCTATGAACGCGGTATCGACCCCGGCGGTGTTGCACCAGTCAATCAGTGCCGCGGCGGTGAATTCAGGTCCGTTGTCGCAGCGGACGTAGGTCGGTGCGGTGCCGGTCTCGGCGATGATGTCCTCCAGCACGGCGACTACGTCGGAGGCCTTGAAGGACCGGCGCGGAATGACTGCCAGGGCGGTACGGGTGTATTCGTCGATGACATTGAAGAACCGTATGTGCCGGCCGCAGGAGGTCACGTCGGACTGGAAGTCGAAGCTGACCACATGCATCGGATACTCGGCCGTGAGACGCTTCTGTTCCCCGGCGCCGGGCCCGGTCCTGCGCCTCTTTAGTGCCCTGGGTTTACAGGCCAGGCCTTCGTCACGCCAGAGTCGGCGGACCCGCTTCCTGTTCAGCGCCACCCCGTCCCATGCAGGCTGGGCCAGGAGGTGCCAGCGGGCCTTCCGCCAGCCCCACGCGGGATGCTTCACGGCCACGGCCCTCAGCTCCGCACGCAGCTGTGCCTCCTGGAATCCCATGTCGGGTTTCTTCTTGCGGAACGCGGACCGGTTCTGGCCCAGAATTTTGCAGGCAAGGCGCTCGGACGCCCCGAACTTCTCCACTGCCATACGCACGGCACGGCGGCGGGGTTCGGGGCTCAGAATTTTCCCTTCGCGACCTCGTTCAGGATGTCGATGGCCAGTTCTCAGCCGGCAGCCGCTTGAGCCGGGCGTTCTCTTTCTCCAGTTCCCTGGTCCGCCTGGATGCCTCGGCGTTCTTCTCGGAACCGACTGGTTCAGCCACCGGTACCAGGTCGCCTCGGTGATCTGGAGTTCCTTGATGACTTCGACCATCGGGCGTCCGTCGTTGAGCATTTTCTGGCCCTGCCGGACCTTGGCGATGACCTGCTCGGGGGTGTGTCTGCGTGCCATGATGCGTGAAATTCCTCCTGCGTCCATTCTCGGACACGAAACTCACACAAACACTGGACTCCTACCCGGGGACCCAACCAGGTATCCAGGTTCCAAGGAACTGGGACACGTGGCGCGGTTGCTACAGTCAGCAAATGAATATGATTCCGAGCGTTCCGCCCATGACGACCGAGATTAAGTGGAAACTGCTGGAAGCGGCCCCAGCAACGGACTACGACCGGCTTATTGTGAAGTCGCCATATGAAACTGACCGTCACTTCGCTGTCTTCTATCGAGAGTCGGCCAACCGTTTGGCTGCGACTTTTAGTGGCAAGTCAGAAGATGACATGATCCTGGTGCCCTTTCTCGGCCTGTACCGCCAAGCCTACGAACTGGCGCTGAAGTCATTTATCAGGGACTTGGCCAAGGAATGTCGAAGGCTCGTCGATTCTGGCAATCCAGACCTACGTCCCGACGAGATAGAAAAGAAGATCCAGCACACGCTTGGACACAACCTGCACAAGCTTTTGAACGAAGTTCAGAAACACTGGGAAGCGTTGGAACTCGGCGAAGATATCCCTTCCGACCTGATTGCGCTAATCATGGAGATGCATCAGACGGATCCAGCCGGGACTAGCTTCAGATACTCGTCAGTCAATCAGCCGACTGACCAGGCCCGGAGTGATTTCCCTGATCTCGTGAAGATGCTTGATGACGGATTGACGACCCTTTGGTCGGTTGAAGACTGGGCGGATAGTCTCACCGGAGCGGTGCCTGATCCCGAATACTAGGAAGGGGATGACGCCTGAAGGCTGTGCCGATCGTTCCGATGCCTAGTTCGTCTAGCTCGTTTCGGGTGTGCATGGATTGTGCAAGGCTGCTTCTGAGGAGTGGCGCCGGGATGCGAAGTAATGTGGCCGCATGCTCGATGCATCGGTGATTGTGAACTATCCCGGTGGGACAGATCCGTTGTGGTCGCTAGTGACCGGCTTTGGAGGCGCACTCGTCGGCGGTGGGGCCGCCTTCCTCGGGGTTTGGTACACGCAGCGCAGGTCCGACCAACGAGCGGCTGAAGAAGCCGACGAGCGCCGACGTGAAGCGAGAGATCGCCGCAACGAGGAACGGATGACTCGGCTGAGGTCTCTTTACGCGCCGTTCGTGAACTTCTCAGACGTTATTAACCTGGTCCGGAGTGAGAAAGCATTTCTCTACAAGGACGAGGATATGGATCAGCGTGACAAGCGGCATGACGGCCTCATCAGGCAAGCTGGAAAGGCCGTCGCCGAGGTTCAGGGAGCCGTTGTCCTGGAGCTTGATGCAGATCCGGTGGTAACGGCGGCAAACGAAGCTTGGCGCGCGCTCTACGCCTATCTCGGTACCGTGCGCAACGACTACCAGCTACAGGCTGGCCCGACCTATGCCAACCAACTGAAGTCCGACGCCGAAGCGCTGGAGACCGCGTCAGAGAAGCTACGACATGCAACTCGAGAGCACATAAAGCAGCTCGAAGCTTCTCTTGGAACCTGACGACGCCGGTTGAAGCCGCGCACTGCCAAGCTGTGTCGCATAAATGGTCATGCCCAGCGCGTTCTACCTCAGGGCTTCGTGGTCGCGGACGAAGGGGAGCACTTTGTGCTTCAGCATCATGTAAATCTTCGCCTCCTGCTTCCGGCTGATGTCGTCCTTGTTCCGCTTGTTGAACATGTCCACCAGAAACACATAATCGCGTTCGGCGTCGCCATCGTTCCATTGATCTGCCGGGAAAGCGCCTTCGTCATAGGGCCATTTCAGCATCGCGCGCGAGAAATACTCGGAGGTAAGCGTGATGCGTTTCCCTTCGAGAATGGCCTTGCGAAGGGACAACAGATCGCTGAGGACCGTGACTTGAAGGTCTAGGTCCTCCCTGCCGAAGTGATTCACGCAGTGGCTGCCAATGGGGAATAGCTCAGCGCCGTTGCGATGGTTCCGGATGGTGAACATCTTGACCAGGTTCTGTTGGCCGCAGACGCACTCGCCTTCCCCTGTGGGGTGCTCTTCCAGTTCTACGACACTCCACTCGTGGACGGCATGGTGGAAATCGGAAGCCACCGATTCTGCCTCCACTACACGCTTGAGTGTTTCGAAACTGTCAGCTGTCACGCTGCCCCCTATGTGGTGCCCTACTCTTCTGCGGCAGTGCTGCTGCTGTTGGTATGAGAAAGGCCGTTCTCCCGCTGCTCGCAGCACACTGTCCAGCACACCACTCAGGAGAACGACCAGTCACAGCTTACTAGTAGTACTTTGTTAGGTTGGCGCTCGTTGTCGGCAGTGGGGGCAGTAGCCGAGCCATGTGGTGAGGACTCGTTGGAGTTCCTTCAGCATGCCGTAAAGGCTCAGGCTGCCCCATCGGCTTTTGGGTTGGTGAGCCGTAGCCGGGTAATGAAGAGGTGGGCTGCGGTGACGAGGGTGGCGTGGCGGTGCCAGCCGGTGAAGGAGCGTCCTTCGAAGTGGGCAAGGCCCAAGCCGGTTTTGAGTTCGCGGTAGTCGTGTTCGATGCGCCAGCGCATTTTCGCGAGCCGGACCAGGGTTTTCAGGGGCGTGTCGGCGGGCAGGTCGGAGAGCCAGTAGTCGGTGGGTGCGGGCTCGTGGGCAGGCCATTCGGCGAGCATCCAGGCCTCGGGCAGCGACCCGTCCTCGTTCAGCGGGATATCGCGGTTTGCGGGACGAATGCGCAGGGCCAGAAAGCGTGATTTCATGGCAGCGGTCCGGTTTCCCGCGTCGTTTTTGGTGCCGTGGCGCCAGGTGGCCTGGCGCAGTTGTTTGCGCCCTGAGGCGAGGGCGAGGTCCCGCAGCGAGGAGGGCTCTCCCGGTACCGGTCCGCGCCGCGGGGTCCTCTGCCGCTGTAGGGCACGGGTTCGGGTGCTGCGCTGGCGGGGTGGGCGCTGGTGGAGGCCTTGACCGCAAGCACGTAGCGGATAGTGCGGTCGGTAAGGCCTTGGCGGAACGCGGTGATTTCCCCGTATCCGGCATCGGCCACGACTACCGGCGGGACCAGCCCCCAGGCCTTGATTTCGTCGATCATTTCCAGCGCCTGGGACCATTTCGTGCGGTGCCGGACAGTGTCCGGGATCCCTGCCCGCTCCCGCCGGCCCTGCACCGCGGCTGCGGCCTCGTTCGTCTCCGCGCACGTATCATCCCAGGCCTCAGGGACATACAGCCGCCAGTCCAGCGGGCAGGACGCTGCGTCGGTGGCCGCATGCACGGACACCCCAATCTGGCAGTTCCCGATCTTGCCCAGCGTGCCGGAGTACTGGCGGGCCACACACGGGGAGGACGGCACGTCCTTCTTGAATCCGGTGTCATCGATGACCCAGGCCTCGGGCCTGATCGTCTCAACCGCCAGATTCGCCAGCCGGCGCCGCACAGGCTCCACCGCCCAAGTCGAAGACGCCACGAACTGCTGCAACTGCTGATGATCCACCCCAAGCCGTTCGGCCATCGGCTGCATCGATTTCCGTCGGCCATCGAGCATCAACCCCCGAAGATACAGGCTGCCCTTGGCCCGCTGATCCCTCCGCGGCAGCGACGCGAAAACCTCCGCAACATAGTCCTCCAACTCGCCCCGAACCGCCGCGATCTCCTCATCCCTCACCCCCTGAAATTAACAGACCGGCCAGCGGATTAAAAGACCAACACCCAAAAACCTAACAAAGTACTACTAGACGCTCAATTCTGAGTGATGGTGGTTTTCCTGGCGTGCGCGATGGGACTATCTCATAAACGGTGTATCCGGCGGTTTGTTTTAGTAGTTTTCGGCGGCCGGGAATCGGTCGCTGAAAGTGATGGCGAAGGCGTTCAAAGCGGGCTTCCAGCGCATTGTCCATCGGGTCCTGCCGGCACCGGTCGGATCGAGGGATCGGGTGACCAGATACAGGCACTTTAGCGCGGCCTGCTCGGTCGGGAAGTGACCCCGGGCCTTGACGGCGCGCCGGTACCTGGCGTTCAGCGATTCGATCGCGTTGGTCGAGCAGATCACGCGCCGGATTTCCACGTCGTAGTCCAGGAAGGGGATGAACTCTTCCCAGGCGTTTTCCCAGAGCCGCACGATCGCCCCGTATTTCCTGCCCCAGCGCTCCGTGAGCTCCTCGAACGCTGCCCGGGCCGCCGTGGCGTTCACCGCTGTGTAGATCGGCTTCACGTCGCGTTTGAGGGCGTCCCAGTCCTGCTTCGAGGCTAGACGGAAGGTGTTGCGGATCAAGTGGATGATGCATGTCTGGACGGTCGTCAGCGGCCACACATTCGCCACGACTTCGGGCAGGCCCTTGAGCCCGTCGCAGACCAGGAAGAAGCTGTCCTTCACGCCGCGGTTCTTGATGTCGGTGAGCACGCTCATCCAGAACTTCGCGCCCTCCCCGCCAGTGCCGGCCCACAGGCCCAGGATGTCCTTCTCCCCTGCCAGAGTGACACCAATAGCGGCGTAGACAGGGCGGTTGGCGACCTGCCCGTCCCGGACCTTGACGACAATGGCATCGATGAAGATCGCCGCGTAGACCTCATCCAGCGGCCGGTTCTGCCACGCCGCCATCTCCTCAAGCACCCGGTCGGTAATCCGCGAGACCGTCTCCTTGGACACCGAGGCACCATAGATCTCAGCGAAATGGGCGCTGATCTCCCCGGTCGTCAGGCCTTTGGCATAGAGCGAAAGGACCATCTCATCGACCCCGGTCAGCCGCCGCTGGCGCTTGGCGACGATCTTCGGCTCGAACGTACCCTCCCGGTCCCGCGGAACATCGATCTGCACCGGGCCAGTCGTCTCCGTCAGCACGGTCTTTGACCGGGTGCCGTTGCGCGAGTTGGCGGTATCCTTGGCCGCCGTGTCGCGCCGTTCATAACCGAGATGCTCGGTCAATTCCTCGTCCAGCGCGGTCTCGATAACGGTCTTGGTCAACTGCTTCAGCAGCCCATCCGGGCCGGTCAGCGCCAGGCCCTGTTCCTTGGCCATCCTCACCAGCTCACGGGCGGCATCAACCTCAGCAGTGTCTGTCAGTTTTTCAACGGTCTTCGTACTCGGCACAGCCTCAAGTGTTGGGGCCATATCGGGCTCCTCCCCGCCAGGCTCACCGCCCGGCGTGTCGAGCCAGATACACCGTTATTTACACAGTCCCCGCGCGATGGCCGGTGGGTCTTGGGTGAAAGCGTTCAGCACCCCGACGCAAATCCCCATGTGCCCTAGAAGCTTCGCCGACGGTGAGGCTCCATCCGTGGGGGCCGGTTCCCCTCGCGGTAGATGTGTTGTCCAGGCTGAAAGAACCCGGCTACGACGTTCGGTGGGGCGGCAGCGACTGTCTTGAACCATGGGAAACTCAGCCGAGTGGTGACTAGCAGCGGTGGAGGCTGTACACGGCCACCGCTCGCCAGGGGTGAGGTTTGTCAGTCTGGTGACGTGGTGGTTGTGTGCAGGCGGTCGGGTGGGTCCCGTCGTCCAGGTGTGTGCGGGAAAAGCAGCGGAGCGGTTGGGCTTTTGCCGTGCACGGGTGGGCGAGGGGCTGGTTCATTCGTTGGTGTCCTGGGCGGGGACGGGGAGTTTTTTCCGGGTGCTGGTTTTGGGACGTCCGCCGAGTTTCAGTGTGGGCGCGGTGAGGCCGAAGCTTTTGAGTTCGGTTTCGGTCCAGCCGGAGGTGAGGGCGGCGCGCCAGGCGGCGCTTTCCTGCTTCTCGGCTTCTTTGAGGTCGTTGCGTAGCCGGGAGGCGAGTTTGGTGGCTTCGGCGACGTTGACGGCGGCTTGCACGCGGGTGGCTTTTTCTTCTTCGAGTTTGCGCGTGGCGGCTTCCTGAATCCCGTTGATGTCCATGCGCCCCATCCTAGCCAGCCGGGGGACACTGGGCGTGAGGCCCGCCGCAGGTTCGGTAAAACCGTTCAGGTTCCCTCCGGGGGAGCAAGCTATACATTTACCCGGGGGTAAATGGCTTGTCGGCTCGACTTGGGGTCGGGTCTTTGGCACACTGGCGTGTGGGTCCCCGGGTTTTCGGGGTCGCTGCGCTGGGCTTTTGAAGGGGGGATTGATCGGGTGTCGGAGTCGCCCAGGGCGCGTCGTTTGGGCAAGGCCCGGCGTGAGAATGTTGATGGGGGCCGGTCCAAACGCATCGAGGTTTACGTCACGGACAAAGAGAAGGCGGCGTTGACGGTCCGGGCGGTTGAGTTGAACGTTTCGGTGCCGCGGTTGCTGTTCGAATCCGCTCTCTCCAAGGCCGGTGAGTCGCCTGTTGACCGGCGTAATGTGGCGGTGGAGCTTCTTGGTATCCGCACCCTGTTGGGTGCGGTCTCAAACAACATCAACCAAATCGCCAGGCACGCGAACGCGACGGGGGAATTCCCTGAGGACGCCGCGGCTGCCGTTGCTGCTGCGCGTCGTTTGATGGTGCGGATTGACGAGGCCGTGGTGCAGGTGATGCGCCCGTGATGCCGAACGTCACCAAGGGTGACCGGATGGTTGGGCTCATCAACTATTTGGCGGGTCCGGGGCGGGCGAACGAGCATAAGGACCAGCGGGTTATTGCCGCGTCGGAGTGTATTGTCGGCGCGGGGGTCGGGCAGCGGCTGGACGCGGAGTCGGCCATCGCTCTTGGCCGTGAGTTGGACATTCCCAGGGCTGTCTTCGGGGCTGGGAGGGAGGGCAGCAAGCACGTCTTCCACGCCTCGCTGAGCCTGCCCGCCGACGAGGGCCAGCTCAGCGATGAGGCGTGGGGGAGGATCGCCCGGGACTTCGCGGAGAAGATGGGGTTTACCGGCGGTGACGGCAAACCGCCGTGCCGGTGGGTTGCCATCCACCACGGGTCCAGCAAGGCGGGCAATGACCATATTCACCTTGCCGTGTCGATGGTGCGTGAGGACGGCACCCGGTGGAGCCAGCACAAGGACTTTAAACGCGCCCAGGAGGCGTGCGCGGAGCTGGAGGAGAAGCACGGGCTAAGGGTCGTCCGGGGTGCGCATGCCGAGCGCGGCTACCACCCGAAAGAGCGCGAGCGGGCCGTTGCGATGGGTGCTCCGGAGCTGGACCGTGACCGGCTCCAGCGCGTGCTGCGCGCGGCGTCCACCGCGAGTGTGGATGAGGCCGAATTTGTGCGCCGCCTGCGCCGCTGCGGGATCCTCGTGCGGCCGCGTTTCGCCCAGGGCGGTACCGGGGCAGTGGCCGGCTACTCGGTCGCCCTGCGGCCCGAGAGCAAGGCGGACAGGCCGGTGTGGTTCGGGGGCGGGAAGATCGCCCGCGACCTGACGCTGCCGCAGCTGCGCAAGGGCTGGACCGTCACGGACGAGACGGTGACCGCAGCCCTGGCCGAATGGCAGGCAGCCGCCCAAGGGCGACGCCCGAGCATCCAGGGCCGCGAGGTCCACGAGCCGACTCCCGCCGATTGGGAGAAGGCCACCGCCGAGGTCGGCGAGCTGTTCGAACGGATGAAGACGGTTCCGCTAGACGATGAGGCCATGTGGGCTCAGGTCGCGCGGGAAACCGCCGGGGCGTTCGCCGCGTGGAGCATGCGCACCGAGGCGGTGCCCGGGCCGCTGGCGGAGACCGCGAAGGCGCTGGCCCGCACTGCGCAGCTGCGCCGCTTCCCGCCCCGGGTCGGGCACGCGCCGTTGCCGAGCGCCAAGGGCGTGGGCATGCTGCTGATGCAGACCGCTGTCGGACCGTCCACTGCGGCCGGTCACGCCCTGCTGCTGGCCCAGCTGCGCAACACCATGCGTGCGATCCACGACATGCACCAGGCCTCCGGCAGGCTCCAGGACGCCGAGCGCGTGAAGGTCGCCGCCATGGACAAGCTCACCACCGTGCGCGGGAATCTGCAGGCGCTCCAAGAGCAGCACCTGGCAGCCCAGGCCGCGCCCTCCGGCGGTTCCCGCTGGCTCGCTGCCGCCCCGCGCGCCGGGAGCGAGGAGGAGAAGGCCAAGCGCCTCGTGGCCCAGTCCTTCCCGACCCTGCCCACGGCAGGACCTGGAAGCGCTGCGGAGAAGCCCCGGAGCGCCAAGACCCGCCCCGGCAGGGACAAGGACCAGGGACTGGGCCGATAACTGTTTTCTCCGGCCACGCCTCACCGTCTCCAACGTTCATTGACACGTCCTCGACGGGCGGCAGATCCACGCGCGGCAAAGGACCCGGTACTCCTGCCTGGATCCTAGCCAGTGACCATCTCGACCAGGAAGGCCTCTGTGAGGCTGCGGGACCTCGGTTCCGCTTGGCCGAAGTGATGCCGTGGGCGGCTTCGTCGGATTCGCCCCACTGACCATGTGACAGTACGCCGCCTGCGCCTTCGGCGGGATGTGCCCCCGCTGCCGCCGTGGGGCGTTATGAACCTACGGGCTTTATACGCATCCTGCGCAGGGCGGCCACCGCGAACACGGCGGCGAGCGGCAGGGCGACGACGGCGGCGCTCAGCCACGCGCCCGTGCCCTGCCATCCTTGCACGGCGGCGTTGAGGGTTTGGAAACCGGTCACCGCGGCGGCGAGCAGGAAGGCCGCGGCCGCGAGCGAGGGCGCGAGGCCTGCCGGGAGCGCGGCTTCGCGGGGCAGGAGCCGCCATATGAGCAGGAGGACAAGGCCCAGGACCCCAAGGGCCACGCGGTATTCGACGACCTCGCCCCAGTGGTGCTCGGCGGCGGCCTGGGCACAGTCCAGGCCAGGGTATGGCCGCTGCAGGACCGCGCATCTGGCGGCCGTGTAGGCGACGCCGGGGAGGTCCCCGGCCACGAAGCCCGCGCCCCAGACCCGGCCGAACAGCTCCGAAATGACACCGCTCACGCCGACGGCGATCGCGCCAACAGCAGCCAGACCAACAACGGGGCGCACGAACGCCCGCAACGGCAGCCCGGCCACGTCCGCAAGTGACGGGCGCAGAACCGGCGTCACGGTGCCGACCGGGCCGAAACGGCGGACAGCCTCGCGCTCTGCGTCCTCCGGGCCCAGGCCCTGCCCGCGGAGCCGGGCGGCGCATTCGCGCAGATGCGCCTCGGTCTCGGCGAGGAGCCTGCGCGCGGCAGCGGGATCGCCGTCGCGTGCGGCCAGGAAGAGCTCGTCCAGGTATGCGTCAATCGGTCCCTCTTCGATCCCGGCGCTCACGATGCCGCCCCGAGAACGCCGCGCACGGCCGCCGAGAAGCCTTTCCATTCCTCCGCCCTGCGGACAAGCTCAGCTCGCCCGGCCCCGGTGAGCGCATAGACGCGCCGGCGGCCGTCTGCATCGTCCACCCACCGGCTCGCGACCCACCCCGCCGCCTCGAGCTTGTGCAGCGCTGGGTAGACCGAGCCCTCCCGGAGTTCGAGCCGCGCGCCGCTGCGCTCGTGAACGCGCGCGATGAGCGCGTAGCCGTGTGCCTCGCCCGCACCAAGCGAGCCGAGCAACAGCAGGTCAAGCTGTCCATTCACTGAACTTCGTCCCATACCTAGGGAGTCTAGGTATGGGAGGCATCGGTTGCAAGAGCAAGCGGCTGGAACCTTGGCACGGCACAGACTCTTGACGTCTAGCTCGAAGGTCCCGGAGGAGTTCCCGACGTTCCCGGGTTTACTGCCGGGTCCTGGACCTGCGGTCGCGTTGGGTGCCGGGGCGGGCGGGATCCGTTAAGGAAACGTCAAGATAGTCCGCGAAGTCGCCTGCGGGGCCGTGGACCCGTGTTCAATGTACTGGATTGAGCGTCGGCGGCTGCTCTGGATCGGGGAAGGATCGGTGGCTCTGAGATGACTGGCGGGAACGCGGTGCCGGGCTTGTTCTGGGGTGTCGTCCGGGTCGGTGGTCCTTCTTCCGGATCCTCCGGGGGCGCAAGGGGCCCGGTGATTCGAAGGGCAGCTGCGCGATGAGCGGGTATGGGCCTGAGAGCGGTGGGATCAGGTTTGCGGCCGCTGCAGGTTCGGTTTCCGGGTACGGCGGGCGCGGGGTTGATGGTTCCGCTTACAGTTCATCGGAAGGCTTTCTGTTCACGGACGGCCTCGGCAAGAGCTGGTGGATAGTGTTCCAGCCCTGGGAGGTCACCGGTTCCAGTGGTGCGGGGGACCGCGGAGATATCCTGGGGTGCAGCGCCGGGTATGGTGAGGTGGTCCATGTCCGGGTGCTGGCCAAGGATGTGCTCCGTGACGACGCGGATGGCGTATTTACCGTCCTGAGGCCCGCCACGTATGAAGAGGCTGTCCGGGCTGCTGCAAGTATCTCCCGGAGCGGGCGCTGACGCCTGCCGCGCAGCTGCTGCCCCACCGGAAGCCGGGGGCAATTCACGGCATCCGGCGGGGGCACCTCCCGGCTGCGTGGTCAGCCGACGTGGACCCAGGGCCGGCGGGTGACGTCGGGTTCGGCTTCGCGGAGCACTTCGCGGGTGACGGGGGCGATTTCTCCTTCGCCCAGGAACAGGAAGCGCAGCAGGTTGGTGACGGGGTTTCCTTCGGTCCAGCGGAAGTAGATGTGCGGCATGAGCCCTGTTACGTCGCGGATGTGCAGCAGCACCGAGGCGATGGTGTTGGGTACGACGGGTCCGTGGACTTCCAGGATCCTGTAGCCGTGCCGGGTGATGCCGTGGACTTCGAGTGCGGTTTCGAAGTCGGAGGAATCGTCCACGATCACTTCCAGGAACAGGGCTTGTTGGTCCAGGGGCAGGTGGCTGACCTCGATCGCCGAGGACAGCTTGTTCCGGTAGGCGGCGGCGGTGAGCCGCAGGGGTTCGTGGGAAATGATGGCCAGGGGCCCGTCCAGGGCCTCGGACATGAATTCCAGTGCCTGACGGTCCAGGTGGACGTGGGTGGCGTGCAGTTCGAAGGAGCGCCGGACCCGGGAGAGCAGGGAGATCACGATGATGCCCAGGATGAAGATGGCGGCGATGCGGATGCCTTCGGGACGTTCGAAGATGTTGGCGATCGTGGTGTAGATGAACACGAGGGCGATGATGCCGAACCCGAGGGTGCGTTTTCGCTGGTGGCCGCGCCGGGCCGAGAGGGTCACCGCCACCGCGGCCGAGGTCATCAGCACCAGGACCCCTGTGGCGTAGGCGCCGCCCTGGGCATCGACGTCGGCGTTGAACAGAAACGTGATCAGGAACCCGATGAGCGTGAAGACCAGCACCAAAGGCCGGACGGCCTTCGCCCACCCGGGGGCCATGCCGTACCGGGGCAGGTAGCGGGGTACCAGGTTCAGCAGACCCGCCATCGCGGAGGCTCCGGCGAACCAGAGGATCGCGATAGTGCTCAGGTCATACACGGTGCCGAACCCGACGCCGAGATATTCATGGGCCAGGAACGCCAGGGCACGGCCGTCGGCCTGACCGCCGGGCTGGAATTCCTGCTCCGGAATCAGCACCACGGTGATGAAGCTGGTGGTGATCAGGAACGCGCTCATGATCACCGCGGCCGTGGTCAACAGCCGCCGGGCGCCCTTGATCCGCCCGGCAGGGTTTTCCTCGGTGTCCGTTTCCTGGCCGCGGATCTGCGGCATGACCGCGACGCCCGTCTCGAATCCGGAGAGCCCCAGCGCCAGCTTCGGGAAGACGAGCAGGGCGATCCCGATCACCATGAACGGGCTGCCGTGCGAGGTGGACAGCGCCCGCCACCATTGACCGACGGCCATGGTATGGGTGAAGACCTCCGAGAGGGCCACGACGACCACTACCGCGTTCAACCCCAGGTACAGGATGACCAGGGCGACGGCGACGCCGATCGCTTCCCTGAAGCCGCGCAGGAACACCGCGGCCAGCAACGCCAGCAGGAACAAGGTGACGGGGATGTTTTGTCCCTGCAGCCAGCCCGGTGCGATCGGGTTCTGGATCAGGTGCGCGGTCGCGTCGGCGGCCGAGAGGGTCATGGTGATCATGAAGTCCGTCGCCGCGAACCCGAGGAGCACCAGGACGAAGAGTTTGCCGCCCCAGCGCGGCAGCAGCCGCTCCAGCATGGCAATGGAGCCTTCGCCGCGGTGGCTTTCTCCGGCCACCCTGCGGTAGACCGGCAGGGCGCCGAGGAGCGTGACGACCACCAGGACGATTGTGGCAAGCGGGGAGATCACCCCGGCGGCCAGTGCCGCGATGGCCGGCTGGTAACCCAGGGTGGAGAAGTAGTCCACGCCCGTGAGGCACATGACCTGCCACCAGGAATGCTTCTTCAAATGGGAGTCGCCCACGGCACCCGGGCCCTGATGGATGCCCTTGCTGTCCTGAAGACCAAACAGCAACCAACTCCTCAACGCCGCCTTCGCCCCCGGATTCGGAACCGAAGGATCCACCGGCGGCCTGCTCAACGTAGTCATCTATGCCCTTCCCCGCCACTCCCTGCCACACGGAACACCGCGATCACTGCCGAAGCTAACACCCGCCACCAGGCTCCCACCCCGGGAGGGGGCCGATCTTGATGAATCCTTAACGTCCGTGACCCGGAGGCGGATACCGGCACGTCCGGAGTCCGATCCCGGTCGCTTTGGGGCAACACGGGCTCCGACGTCGCCTCATCCGTAATGACGAGGCCGTCACTTTTCAGTCCTGCCGCCTTAGGCAGTCGTTAGGCCTATCTCTCTCCTTCTGTGCGGGTGGCTGGGATTTTTCCGCCGACCAGGGTTTTCTGCCAGTGCTAGCCGCCTTCCCCGATGAGTAATCCGCGTCTTTTCGAAGCGCATCTGCCTCGCGTTGCAATGGGTCCCCGATCACACGGCGGCGCCGGAAGGAAAAATCCGAACCCAGGAATGACGCCCGGTACGCCGGGTCGGTCCCCCATTGCCAAAATCCCGTGGACGGTCCCCGGCAGACGCGGGGTTGGCCCGATCTGGGCGGACGGGCTTGGGCGTGCAGGTATCCGCTGCGCCAGGTTCTGTTGGTCACCGCGTTGGCCTGTGTAGTTCTCTGGGCTCTCACCCGGGTTCCGTTGGTCATTATCCCGGTCGTGGTCGCACTGATTCTGGCTTCGGCCATTCGCACCGGGCGGTCCGGTGGCTCACCGGCCACCGGTGGCCCGGGCGCTGGCGGTGTTGACGTCCTTCATCGCGGTGCTCGCGGTCTTCGCCGGTTTGGTTACCGGTGTCCTTGCCCTGATCCGGCACCAGTGGCGGGAATTGGCTGCCCGTGTCGTGGCCGGCGTGGACCAGCTGCACGCGTTTCTTACCAACGGGCCGCTGCCGGTCAGTGACCAGGAAATCAATGCCGTCCGGGCGTCGTGGAGAGATTCTTCGCCAGCAGCAGTTTCGGCGCTGACGCCCTGACCGGGCTTCGGACAGCCGGTGAGATCCTCGCCGGCACCGTACTGATGGCTGTCATCTTGTTCTTCTTCCTCAAAGACGGCGCGAAGATCCGGGCATTCCTCTTCGGCTTCCTCCCGTCAGAGCAGCAAGAAAAGCCCATCGGGCTGCGGAGCAGAGCAGCCGGGTGCTGGGCGCCTACGTGCGTGGCATCGTGATCATCGCCGCCATCGATGCCTTGGTTATCGCCCTCGCCCTGCTGATTCTTCAGGTGCCTCTGGCTGTTCCGTTGGCAGCTTTTGTCTTCATCGGCGGATTCATTCCGATCATCGGATCGACGGCGGCCGGTACCCTCGCCGTGGTGGTCGCGCTCGTTTCCAATGGACCGGGCATAGCTCTTTTCGTGCTCGCTGTCCTGGTCGCAGCCAACCAGCTTGAACACCACCTCCTCCAGCCGCTTCTGATGGGCAAGGTCCTGCGCATCCATGGGCTGGTGATCCTGCTTTCGCTCCCGGCCGGAACCACGCTGGCAGGTATCATCGGCGCCCTGCTGGCCGTCCCGGTGACCGCAGCGGCCCGGACTATCCTCAGCACGTGGTCAGGCCGCGACATGCCAAGCCCGGCTCCGCACGGCGAACACGTTGAACTAAACGGCCACGCCTCTTAGTCGTCGCCCTGGGAACCCCGGAACGGAAATCGTGCCGCTCGGGAATTGGACTTGGATCCGGGCACGAACTTGGTTCTGCCGGTCGTCCCGCCGGCGCAGGAGTACGTTCTCGGTGAACCGCAGCCTTCGAAGGCTATGCTCAAGGCCCATGAGACCGTACTCCCGTAAGGAACAACGCGTGAAGCACCTCACCTCCGGCTCCCCTACCCGGCGCCTGCCATGGCGTTCCTGGTGGCTGTTGCCCGTTTCTGTCATCCTGCTCGCGCTCACCGTGTCCCTGGGCTTGCTGGCAAAGAGCGCGGGTTCATCCGGCCCGGACCTGGACCTCGATGTCAGCCTCATCAAGGACCGCAGCCCCGCCCTAACGGCCCTCGCCACGATCATCAACACCGTGTTTTCTCCGGCGGGGAACCTTGTCATCCTCGCCTTTGTGTGCCTGCTCCTGGCGGTCGTTCTGCGCAGGCCTCTGGCCGCGCTGGCGTTCGGGTCCACCGTCGCTGCCGGGTGGCTGTCATCGGAAATCGGAAAGATCATCGTCGCCCGGCAGCGGCCACCGGGAGCCATGACACAGGCCCTGATCGTGGAAAGCGGTCATGACAGCTTTCCCAGCGGCCACACCGCGTTCGCGGCCGCCCTGGTCTGGGGCGCGGTGCTCATCCTCGCCCACACCCGGATCCAGCGCGCGGTCACGGGGGTCATCGGTGGTGTTTTCGCCGTTGTGGTGGCCCTGTCACGGCTGTACCTGGGTGTCCATTACCCAAGCGATGTTGCCGGGTCCTTGCTGATCAGCACCGCGGGCGTATTGTTCTGGCTTCCGTTATGGAACAACCTCATCGAACCCCGGCTTGACCGGATCACCCGGGTGGGCGGAAAGTCTGTGCACTCCTCAGCTCCTGATCCCGAAGAGTAAGGGCAGGCCGCCAGCAAGAACCATGACCGAAGCACTCCGGCGCCTTGGACAGCTTCTCCCGCTCTTCGATGGGACAGAGCCCGGCAAGGCACCAGCGTGCAGAGCGCATGATCGGGGACCGGGATGTTTCGATGGTGCCGGGCCCCACCTGGCGCGGAGCGCCGGAGGAGCCGGTGAATCACATAGTGAAGCTATGAAACGCAGCGGAGGACGCTGCCCGTTCCACGACGAATCACCCGTCCGGAGGCTC
Organism: bacterium RCC_150; assembly: GCA_041360635.1. GTDB lineage: Bacteria > Actinomycetota > Actinomycetes > Actinomycetales > Micrococcaceae > Arthrobacter. Next base: position 96,239 of record JBFUPP010000010.1, read on the forward strand.
TGCCTTGTGCCTTCTGGCCCAGGAAAGGGAACGCTTGACGCGGCCGGGCCTCACCGTCCGCGACCGGGTGTTGCCGGTATCACCGGGCGGTTCGGGATCGTCCGCCGCAACGTACTTGATCTTCTTCCTGCGCCGGTTCCGTAAACGGCGTGGGGATAACCCAAGAGGGGGCAGCCCGAGAGCTTTTCGGCGGAGCGTAACCCGGATGTTGACGAAGATCAGATAGAAGAAGAAACCCAGCGACGGTACGAGCAGGACGAATATCCACGGTAAGTTCTTGCCCACGGTCCTGCCTCCTGCGCCCAGTTTCGAGCCCGGGCAACCCGGAAGTCAACATAAGCCACAGGCCGGATCCGGGCTACATCATTCACCGCGCGGCACCGGACAGGAAACGGGGGCAGAGGTGTTGAACAGGCGCCGCCTTGGCGTCTCCGAAGCCCGTCCACGCCCTACCAACACCGCGGGCACGTTAGACCGAATAACCAAGCAACTACGACAGCCACTAAGCACGTAGGGTCGAGGTAAGCCTCAGGTCGGGGCAAGGGGTGTCCCCGCAGGAGTTGGGGGAACCCCTGCGGGACTGCATCATCGTAACAAGCCCGGCGAGTAACCGGGGCATGGTGTTGATGGAGCTACGCCCGGAGGCGTTTCTGGCCTGGGGTAGTCGTCAGGGACCCCGGGAGAAGGACGCTGGTACCGCCGGGTTCCTGTCTTCAGGCCGAACCGGGGAAGGTCCGAATCGTTACCCTTCCCGGCCCCGGGGCCCCGAGCCGGCTTGCCGGGCTGCTTGTGTCCCCGGGCCGGGAAGAGTCCGGGGTCCTGGTTCTTAATGGATGAGTCCGGAGACGAGGTTGATGGTGGTGGCGAGCACGATGGCGCCCAGAAGGTAGGACAGGAGCGCTTGGCGAAGGACCGTGCCGCGGATCGCTTCGGATTTCAGGTTGGTGTCCGAGACCTGGAAGGTCATCCCGACCGTGAAGGCTAGGTAGGCGAAGTCCAGGTAGCGCGGCGGTGTTTTTTCGTTGAAGTCCACCCCTTCTTTGTCGCGGTAGAAGATGGCCGCATACCGCAAGGTGAAGAGGGTGTGGACCAGGAACCAGGACAGGGCGATGCTGCCCAATGCCATCGCGACGATGGCGTCTTTCGTGTGTCCCTGGGCGTTGGATGCGTCAAGAAGGATCAGCGCCACCCCGGCGAAGCTGGCCACGGTCGCGGCCAGTATCAGGGCATCGGAGAATCCGCGTCCGGGATCCTCGCGCCGGGCGTGGGCGGCGGTGCCTGCGGCGTTCAGCCTCCCGATGACCGCCCACACCCAGATCAGGTAGGTCCCGGACGCGGCGGCCCAGCCCAGCGACGGGGCGTACGCCCAGTTCCCCAGCGCACCGACGAGCACGGCAGTGACAACTCCGACCGCCAGCATGACGGCCAGCCGCAGCCGTGAATGGTGCTGGCGGGAGTTGAAGTCCGGATGCTGACCCTTCGAGGAAACACGAACGCTCATGGCAATCATCCTCACAGACATTCCCCGGTCGCCGGTGTCCGGAACACCGGTCCTTACGAAACCCCGACAGCGGCGGGGACTAAAGTGCGCCCGTCAGGTCGCCTCGAGGTCAAATGGCGCCTCCGTTCCCGGGACGAGGCGTTCAACGCTCCGGACGGGCGGGGGTTTCTGCGGCAGGGGCGGCCGTGCGGGTGCGGTGACGGTGTCGTCCCCGGTGAGGGCTTCGCGGATGATCCGGCGCGGCTCGTATTGCCGGGGGTCCAGTTTCTGCCACTGGACGTCATCAAAGCCGGGGCCGAGTTCTTCCCTGAGTTGCTGTTGCGCCCCGTTGGCCATCCGGCGCAGCTCCCGCATCAGGCGGCCCAGTTTGGCTGCGTATTCGGGAAGCTTCGCCGGTCCGATCACCAGCGCGCCGATGAGCAGGAGGATGAAGAACTTCTCAGCGTCGATGCCAAACATTGGAAGCCTCCTTCAGAGGAACCGGCAACCCCGCCCCCTGCCCGCACGGACGGGCGCGGTGTGTCCCCTCAAGCTACCGGCCAACCCCGCCGAAGCGGATCCTGTGGGCACCAGCGTGGGACCGGGAACATGTTTACAGGTTACTCCCGCGGAACAGCGCTGCGGCCCTTGGTGGAACCGCCCGTAGGAGGGGTCCGGGAGCCCGGTGGGCTGGCAGTTCGGTGCCAGCCATTCGCGCGCAGCCCCTGGAACCGCGGATGGGTGGGACCCGTCTGTGCCGGTGCCGCCCGGGTGTCCGGGAAGGTGTCTCTCGCATCGAACGGGGGCCGTTATGCTTGGTGCCATCCTCGCGCGGAAAGGTAGCAGGCATGGACATCACGGATGTGATTCTCAATGACCACCACGAGCAGCGGCGGATGTTCGCGCTCCTGGACCAGATGCACGACGCCGCGGCGGCAGACCTTCACGCCGTCTGGTCCCGCCTGCGCATTCTGCTTGAGGTCCATGCGAAAGCTGAAGAGCTGCTGTTTTATCCCGAGTTGCTGGATCTGGGCAAAAAAGCCGGCAAGGAGGCCTTGGCCGGGGATGAAACCGAAGACGCGATTCATGACCACAACGAGATCCGCGACGCGATCGCTGATGTCGGCAAACACGCACCCGGTTCTGGACCCTGGTGGCAGGCGGTGGCGCAGGTCAACAAGGTCAACGGGGACCATATGGCCGAGGAGGAACGCGAAGGCCTGAGCGATTTCCGGCGCTCCGCGACCCTGGAGCTGCGGCACTCGATCGCGTTGGCGTTCTGCGTGTTCGAGGCCGCGCACGCGTCAGGGATCGACGGAGGCGACGTGGATCCCAAGAGCTACCTTCGCCGGCACCAGTAAGGCCCGGTTCCAGTGCCGGTCCGATAGGAAACTGCTGACGGAGCTGCAGCCCTGCTCCGGGACCTCAGCCGCCCAGGGCGAGTTGGATGACACGGATAATGACCAGGATCATCGCGATCAGCAGGTAGGCGCGCAGCACCATGAGGCCTGTCCTGCGCGCGGTGGACAGTTTCGGTGCTTCGAGCAGGGCCGGCGGAGGCATCCGCCAAGTGCGGCGCTCCGAGTGGCTGACCATTTCCCGCTCCGTGCCCCGTCCCGGGGCACGGTAGAGCAGGTAGGCGATGCAGCCGAGCAGGCACGCACCGCTGCCGCCGAGGATGATCGCGACAATGGTCCCGCCCGTCATATCCGGGAACAGCACGGTCGAGGTCAGAACCAGGGAAAGGATCACCAGGACACCAATGATGAAGGCCGTGAGGACGTTCAGGAACGTGCCGTTGACCCGCCATCCGGCCGCAAGGGGCTGCTATTCCCGGGGAGGGTCCGTCAGGGCGCGGACGATGATTTTCAGGTCGCGTCGCAGAGCCTGCGTATCAACGGCCAGGGAGATCAGTCGCTGTTCGGATTCCAGTGCCTGTTTCAGGGCGTGGGCGCCTTTTTGGGTGACCGTGACAAGCACCAGCCTGCGGTCTTTCGGGTTTCGTTCACGGGTGATGTATCCGTGGTGTTCGAGCTTGCCAAGGATCCGTCCGATGGTCTGGGCTCTGATGTGGATGATCTGCGCCAGCCGGGTTGGTGTGAGAGGTCCCGTAGTGCTCAGGACGTCCAGGGCGACGTAGCCGGCGTGGGTGAGTCCGGTGGCGGTGAGTTGTTCGTTCCATGCTTGCTTGGCCAGGCGGGACGCTATTGAAAGCAGGCGCCCGATGGGCCATTGCTCGATGTCCCCCGGGAAAGGGGCCGGGGTCCCGGGACCTCCGTCGGCCCGGTGTTCGTCGTTGGCGTCAGGACTCATAGCAGTGTTCCGATCTGCTGGTGCGGGACCGGGATTCCCATGAGGGGCTGGCGGCAACGAGGCGAACGGCCATCGGGAGAAGGTCGTCAGTCCACGGTCTTGTCGTGGCGTTCGCGGACGGTGCGGGCGTAGCTGGTGTCTTCGTTTTCCTGTTCTTGTTCCTTTTCGCTGCGTTTAGTGCCGCGGGGCCGGAGCTGGATGGTTTCCTCGGCGTTGATTCCTGCCTGGAGTTCGCGTCCGCGTTCGGTTTCGGCGTCGGTTTCGGCGCCGAAGAGCAGGGACATGTTCAGGATCCAGAGCCAGAGGAGCATGATGATTACCCCGCCGATCGCCCCGTAGGTTTTGTTGTAGTTGGCGAAGTTGGCCACATAGAACCCGAAAGCCAGGGACGCGATGACAAACGCCAGGAGCGCGAGGAAGGAGCCGATGCTCATCCAGCGGAACCGGGGTTGTTGCACGTTCGGGGTGGCGTAGTACAGGACGGCGATGATCACGATGACCAGCAGGATCACCACAGGCCACTTGGCGATGTTCCAGACCGTCAGGATGTCCCCGCCCAGGCCGATCGCCCGGCCGGCCCCATCGGCGACCGGTCCGCTGAGGGCGAGCATCGCGGCGATCAGCGCGGCGATCAGGATGCCCAGCACGGTGACCCCGAGCATCGTGGCGCGCAGTTTGACGAAGGGCCGGCCTTCGTCGACCTCGTAGATGCGGTTCATGGCCCGGCTGAACGCGCCGACGTATCCGGACGCGGACCACAGGGCGGTGAGCAGGCCAAGGATCAGGGTGAACCCGGACGCGGGGGAGGTGATGAGTTCTTCGATGGGTTGGCGGATCGTGTCGGCGGTGGTGCCCGGGGCGATACCGCGCACGATCTCGAACAGGGCCGTGGTGGTTTTCCCGGCTTGCCCGAAGATGCCCAGCAGCGAGACCAGGGCCAGCAGCGCCGGGAACAGGGAGAGCACCCCGTAGTAGGTCAGCGCGGCCGCGGCGTCGGGGCATTGGTCCTTGCTGAATTCACGCAAGGCCCTTTTCAGGATGTATGTCCAGGTTGGTTTGGTGATCTGCGTCGGACTCGCCGGCTTGCGCGGATCATCCGCGGCGGGGGCGGTGTCCGCCTTGGCGGTACTGGTTTCCGGAGATTCTTGTTCCAGGGATTCCTTCGGGGATTCTTCCTTAGTCATGCGCTCCTCCTCCGGGTGCTGCGTCCTCGTCTTGTAGGGCAGGCCTGCTGGCGCGCGATCGTGGGAGACCGCGACCGCGCGCCGCCCGCCCCGCTGCGTGTATCACGCGTTGTGCCGCATGTATCAGACGTTTCTTAGGAGGGTTGGATCCTGTCTTTGGCGTCCTGGGCGGTGTCTTTGACGTCGGAGACGGCCGTTTGGCCTTCGGTTTTGAGGTGTTGGGCTGATTCGGTGGCGGTGGCCTTGACGTTTTCCATGGCTTCGCGGGCTGGCTCCTGCAGGCCTTGCGCCACCGTTTTCGCCGCCGACGCGGCTTCCTCGGTGAGGGGCTGGGCTGCGTCTTTGAGGGCGGTGGCGGCTTGTTGTTCCTTTTCGCTCGCGGGGATCAGGGAGGACAGCAGCATCCCGGCGCCGAACGCGACCAGTCCTGCCGCGAGCGGGTTGCCCTGGGCCTGCCGGGCGACCTTGTGCGGCATGTCCGTCACGGCCGCGCCGGCGTCGTCCATGGCCGAGCCAAGGTTGTCCCCGGCCTCTTCGGCGGCGCCCATGACTTTGTCCTTGACCCCGAAAACGGCGTCGCGCACTTTGTCGGTCTGTCTCCTGACCACGTGGGACGGGGTGACTTTATCGGCCACGGCGTCCACGTTCGTGCCAAGACGGCGGCGGGTTTGTTCTATGTCTGACCGGATGACGTCCGGGTTTTCGCTCATCGTTGTTCCTCCCGTGGTTTGAGTGTTGGAGGGATTTCCTGGATGGTTTCCGCTGTTTGGGGCATGCCCCGCACAGCCTTGAGTTCCTTGCGTCCCATGGCCGCTAGGATCGCGGCGACGATGGCCCAGATCACGGCAAGAACGACGCCGGACCAGCCCAGCCCGATCACCTCACCGAGCGCGTACCAGAGGGCAAGGGAAAGGAAGAGCAGCACGAAATGCCCCGCGACCCCGGCACCGGCCAGCAGGCCCGCGCCGCGCCCGGCCTTCGCCGTCGATTGCTTCAGCTCGGCCTTGGCAAGCTCGACTTCCTGGCGCATCAGCGTGGACAGGTCCCGGGTGACCTCGCCCAGCAAGTCCCCCAGCGACGTCGTGTCCGCTTTCGCCTGCGCCGGAGTCGGCGGGAACTGCGCCTCACTCATCGCAACCCACCAGGATCAGGGCTGGTGCCATATGGATACCCGGGCCCGCCGACGTCGTCCGCCGTCGCGCCGTATCCGGCCGTCGTGACACCAGGTCCGGGAAGTTCCACCGGAGGCGGAGGCACGGCCGTTCCTGCCGCGGGCTCATAGCCCACGCTTGCCGGCTGACTGGTCTTCGGGGTGCCTGTGGTGCCGCTGGGCGGGGACGCACTGTTTGAGGTGTTGCCGCCGGCCGTCAACCCGCGCGTCAGCCTCCCGGCGAGCACGCCCGCCCCGGCAGCGAGCAGCAGGAAGGTGCCCGGACGCTGCCGGGCGAAGGACTTCACCTCATCCAGCAGCGAGCCCGGGTCCCGCCCGTCCAGCCACTGGGCCATCGAGGAGGACCGCTCGGCCGCCTGGCGCACCAAATCCGTCGCGACACCGGGCTCTTCCGCGGCGGAGGCCATGGAATGCAGTTCCTCGGAAATCGACCGCAAGCCCGAGGCGACTTTTTGCTGCTGTGTGGCGGCCTGGTCGGTGAGGTCGGATTTGGCCTGGACCAGAAGGTCCTTCGCGCTGGACTTCACTTCCGTCGCAACCGTGGCGGCCTCCTGCCTGGCCGTTTCGACCACGCTGCCCGCAGCATCCGCCGCCTGCCCGGCAACATTCCCGGCCTCCTCCTTCACCTTCTCCGTCGTGGAGGCGGTATCCGCTCCCGGGCTGGCGTTGAGGGTGCTCTGTGGGGTGCCTGTCATTTGCTCGGTGGCCGCAGGCGAGGCGTAACTGCCATCCTGCGGCCATTGGTTCTCTGTCATGTTCGCTCTCTTTCCAAGAAGATCGGCTACGGAAGAAGAACCAGAAATACTGGCAAGAGAATAGTAAGCACGCTTAGCATCGCTATGTAACCCCCGTCTTTTACATCAAGTCCTGCCCTTTCCATTGGCTCTTGCCGGGCGATACTAAGCAGGCTTATGGTATGGGGATCCGGGGAGTTCCAGGGTGTTGCTGTGCCGACCGGCTCCCCTTGCCGACAGGCCCGGTGACGCAGCCCGCGGGGCCAGGCCTTCAAAGCCAATAACCACGCGTTCAAGGGAGACAATCATGTTTGCCAGGGAAGATATCGACCGTCTAATGCAGTCCAACGGCGACGTTCTATCGACCGACAGGGACAAGATCGGGGGCATCGGCACGTTCTATACCGATGACGAGAGCGGAGAACCAACATGGCTGACCGTGAAGATGGGCCTGTTCGGGGCATCCGAGTCGTTCGCGCCCCTGGAAGGCGCCAGCGTTGACGGTGATGACATCCTCATCCCGTACACCAAGGACCAGGTCAAGGACGCCCCCAGGGTGGCCGGGGATGAACACATGGAAGAAAGCGAGGAGGAGCGGCTCTACAGCCATTACGGGTTCGGCGAAGGAACAAGCTACCTCGGCACGCGCCGCGCAGGGGAAGACGGGGGAACCCGGGACACCTCGGAGCTGGACGCCGGGGCGCAGCCCGGCACCGATGAGGCGATGACCAGGTCCGAAGAACGGCTCAACGTCGGAACCGAAAGCCGGCCTGCAGGCCGGGCCCGGCTCCGCAAATACGTCACCACAGAGAACGTCACCACGACGGTGCCCGTGGAGCGCGAAGAGGTCCGTCTGGAACGCGAACCGATCACCGACGCGAACCGCGACGCAGCCATGTCAGATCCGGATCTGACCGAGGACGAAGTCGAGGTGACCCTTCACGAGGAACAGCCCGTGGTGGAAAAGGAAACAGTCCCGGTCGAACGCGTCCGCCTGGACAAGGACACCGTCACCGAAGACGTCACCGTCAGCGACGATGTGCGCAAGGAAAACATCGAAGCCGAAGGAACCGACGAAACACCCCGGTAGTCCGTCCGTCTCCAGCTGCGACTGCCGTCCCCTGAAGGCATGCGCCTACGGGGCGCGGGCATGGCCCCACGAACCCGCCCTCCGTACAGCCGCCAGGGGTTGCGTGTGAATCTTCCCGATCTGCGGTATAACCCCTCCCCCGCCCTTGCCTGTCCGGGGGCCGGAGTCCGCCACGGCGCGAAGAACTGCGCAAGTCTTGTGCGAATCCTGCGCCTATCCTGGGCAAATCCCGCGTTTGTCCCCTCCCCGCCGCAACGACCGTTTAGTTGATCGCGATGGGTCGGGCGACAGGGCTTTGGCCGGTGTTCCCGCTGAGGTCCGTCTGGCTGGCCCGGGCGTACAGAACCGGGGTGGATCCAAGCGGGGCCGTTGGTTGCGGCCAGGCCCTGTGCCGGGGCTGACGGCTGGTGTGAGGGTGGCTTTGATGTTTTCCGCGGCGCAGGGGAAGACATTGGCCGTGCACAGCACGATTCGTCACTGTCGAACTGTCCCCGGGTCGTATCCGGCGATGCCGGAGATGCCGGCGGTCTCGGAGGGGCCCGCGGTGAAACTTGTGATGGTCACGGTCGGGGCGGTGAGTCCTCGTATGTGACGGTGCTGTCGGTGGTGGTCGAGGCTGAGGTGAGGTTGCCGGCCGCGTCCTGGGCGGCGCCGGCGCTGAGTTTGGGGGATCCTGCCCGTTTTGGTCATGCCTGATACGGCGACGTTGTGTCCGAACCCGTCAGAGCCGCGGTGGTGGCGCCGGCGGTCCCGGACAGGGTGACGTCCGAACGGCCAGGCCGTAGATGTTTTCACTGGCGACGACGACGGTGAAGTCGACCGTCGTCCCGGTGGTGGGGTCCGTCTGGTCGGCGGCCTGGTTGATTGTCACGGTCGGGGCGATGGGATGGATGGTGACCTGGGTTCCGGGCGAAGAGGCGCCAATGTTGCCGGCGAGGTCGGTGGCGACGGCGCTCAGGGTGTGGCTGCCTGCTGCCATGTCTCACCGACCACACTGTGGCCTGTGGCGGCATTACTCTTGTTTCCCCAAGGGCCTGCCCGGTGCGCAGCGGGTGCAGTTACACCCGTTCGTGCCCGGTGCCGGGATCTTCCGCGCCCGACAGGAGTGCGTAATATCCCGGAACCCACTGCGAAAGTCCGTTGGCGTTCATCGGGACCACTTCGATGTTCACGGGGCCGTCCGCGATCAACGTCCAGTCCGAGTCCGGAAACATGCTGCGCCGTTCCTTCGGGCCGAAATGCCCGGGACGGGGAAGGTTTTCCAAGGCGCGTTTGAGCTGCAGGGGCATCCTGTGCCGCGTGGCGCCGAGCTCGGCCAGGTACCCGAGGCTACTCCCGCGGAAGTTCGTTTCGACCAGTAACACCCGGCCTCTGTTCCCGGTGACGGTGCGCAGGTTGGCGGCCAAGGCGGCCTGCTTGCCGGGTTTCAGGACGTGGAAGACTCCGCGGACAAAGACGTTGGCGGGGCCCAGCCGCTCCAACAGGAGCTCTCCGGCACCTGGCCCGGCAGCATCCAGAACCATGAAGTCGGCATTTTGGACGCTGTCAGCTTCCCTGCCCGCCCTCTCGATCGCCTCCTTGGAAACGTCGATTCCGAGGACCTTTGGAAAGAGGCCGGCAAGCCAGCGGGTGTGGGTTCCGTTCCCGCACCCGACGTCAACGACCGGAAGTGCCGGATCAAAATGAGCTGCAATCGCCTGGGAGTACTGCGCACGCTCGGCCGGGGAGTCGGAGTCCCACAGCACCTCTCCGGAACGGCCGGTCGCGCGGATTCCGCGCCAGTATCCTTCCCACGCAGCGTCCGGGTTTCGCGGTGCCCGGGAAGCGAGGCGGACTACCGTGGGGACAAGCAACATCCGGTCCCAAAGCTTCGACATGACGCCAACTCTACAGACGCCGCGCGGCCCGGCGGAGTTGGTCCGGTACTTGCGCAGCGGGTACCGGGTATCCGTAGAAGTAGCCTTGCCCGTAAAGGCAACCCATGGCCTTCAACCGGGCCGCCTGCTCCGCGGTTTCGATGCCTTCCACCGTCGCGTTGAGCCCCGCAGCGAAAATCAGCTGCAGAATGGCGGCAACGAACTCTTGCTGCCGGGCGTCCGACTCCATGTCCTTGATCAGGGACTGGTCGACCTTCACTGTGTCTGCCGGAAGCGACCTCAGGTAGCTGATGGACGAAAAGCCGGTACCGAAGTCGTCAATTTGCAGGCCCACGCCAAGCTCCCGGAGCCTGCCCAGGACCTGTTCCTCCCCGGTTCCCCGGGACATCAACACCGTCTCGGTGATCTCCAGGACCAAACGCCCCGGCTCCACGCCATTCCTGGCCAGCGTGTCCCTGATGTCCTGAAGCAAGTCCGGTCGAAGCAGTTCGGCAGCAGAAAGATTGATATGCAGACGAAAGCCGGCCAGGTCCGGGTCGGTTTGGCGCCAGCGACTCATCTGGGCCAGACCTTCATGCAGCACCCACCGTCCCAGCTCAAAGATCAAGCCGGTTTCTTCTGCGATGCCGATGAAACTGCCCGGCATGATGGTTCCCCGGACCGGGTGATGCCATCGCAGCAGGGCCTCCATGCCGATGACGCTGCCGGAGGCCAGCTCGACCACCGGCTGGTACAACAGTGCCAGCTCCCCTCCGGCGACAGCGGTGCGTAGCTCGGCCGTAATCCGCGACCGTTCCTGGACGGCGTCAAGCATGTCCGGGTGGAAGAGCTGGACATTGTTCCGGCCCAGTGACTTTGCCTGAAACATCGCAATGTCAGCATCGCGCATCAACGCCTCCGCAGGGTACCCCGGCGTGCCGATACAAACGCCGATGCTGGCCATCGCCCACACCGTTTCAACTCCGATGCGCACGCTCTCCTGCAGACACTCCCATGCACGGTGCGCAATGTGAAGGACCTCCTCTTCCGCGGCCCCGGTAACGAGGATCGCAAACTCATCCCCGCCCAGCCGCGCCACAGTGTCCGAGGACCTGACGACCGAGCGCAGACGTCTGGCAACCTCCACCAACGCAGCGTCACCGGCGCTATGGCCCAGGATGTCATTGATGGCCTTGAATGAATCCAGATCCAGGATCAACACGGCCGGGGCTTTTCCGCCGTCCGCGGCGGAGAGGACAGCTTCCTGGATCCGCTCGGTGAGCAGCGTCCTGTTCGCAAGGCCCGTCAGGGCATCCGTCTTGGCCATCCGTTCCAGCTCAACCTGTGTTTGGCGCAACATGGCCGTGCGGGCGGCCACCCGCTGTTCCAGATCCGCATGAATGTGGCCCAGTTCCTCAGCGAGCAGGTTGACCCCCGTGATGACAGCATCAATGTCATCACGATCCTCCGAAGGTTCAATGCGCGAGTCCAGATCACCGGCAGCCAACCGGACAATGCCCTCAACCAGCAGCTGCAAGCGCGGATCCTCACCACCTTTTCCCGAGGTCATGTCATCCCAGGGAACAGAAAACCACGGGAAGGTGGGCAGTTCATGGGCTTACGCAACCGCAACAAGCCAGTCCATGGCCTCGCTGCGGGATGTAAAAAAACGGGTCGGGCAAGGGGGGATGTGAACTCCCAGGAAGAAGTTCGCCAGGACCCGGTCCACAGGCGACTTACCCAATAATGCGATGCGTGAAGCGCCGCAGGGAATCGACCAAACAGCCCTGGCCTCCCGGCTAACGGAAGCAACTGCTGCCATGTCCACAAGCATCGGGTGCTGCTCCTGCTGGCATACCTCGTTGACTTTCGCCATGGCCGCCCGCGCATCCCCAACCTCAATGTGCACCCCGGGCAGCCAGCGCAGATGCAGAAGCCCGTCGCTTAAATCGACGCTGGACTTTCCACCGTCAACAGTGTCCGGTACCACGATCATGTCCTCCCCCGGAGCAGGCCGCCAAACCTTTCAGCAACTCCTCAAAAGTACCCCGGGTCCCCAACTTCTGTAAGGGACGCCGGGCTGACAAGAAGGGCAAGACACAACTTCGTCCTTTATCTACGCAATGCCGAGGAAGACCAGCAGCGCCCGTTCTACCTCGACCATCTGGGCCGAGGTCAGGTGACCCACCCGGGTCTGCACGTTCGACCGGCGCACCGTCGTGAGCTTGTCGATCATGATCTGGCTCTCCCGCACCAGGCCGGAGCGCTGGGAGGGCGCCACCGGAATCCGCAGCAACGGCGCCTCGCGCAGCGTGGACGTCAGGGGAAGGACCGTCAGGGACTCGGAGTCGCTGAACCGGTCATCCTGAATCACGAGGGCCGGACGCGGTTTGGAGGCGAACACGCCACCGGCGACCGTCCAGATCTCGCCCCGGATCACTCCTCATCCCAGGAGACGGACACGGCTTCGATCCAGTCCTGATCATCCGAATGCCGGTCCGCGTCCGCCACGATGGCGCTCTGGCGCCGGGCCTCCTCCGCGAAGCTCTTGGAGCGGGTGTCCGGCACCCATACCTGAATCGGCCGGTATCCGGCCTGGCGCATCCGGCGTCTGTGCTCGCTGACTCGATCCTTGACACTCATACCTCATTGTTTCATGTAACAGGGCTGGGTGGTACAGCGTGACGTGCGTAGGACTTGCAGGGTTCCGACGGACAGCTCCTGCGGTTCGTTCCGGGCGAGCAGGCCCTATGTCATGCTTTGCCGACCGTCCAACCCGGCGTGAGGCCCACAAGGTGCTCGTGCGTGAAATCGCGGACGGCTCGCCGCCCTGGAGACTGGTCTGACGTCCTGCCAGCGTCGACCAGGGGCTGCGCGTAACGCAGCCAGCGCTTCTGGTTCTTCCGGTGCTCCAGCCTTTCGCGAGCAGCTGCATCATCGGCTCCCCTTCGTCAGCTGTGCCTTGCGGGCCGCGCTGTTGTTCGGGCGGGCCTTGGGGGCGTTGCGCGGGGCTGCGTTTACTGCCTGGCGGGCGTGGGTGCCCTGGCTGACGTCCGCGAGCAGACGGGCGTCCACGGCTGCCTGGTCGGCCTTGCCCTGGAGCGACGCGGCGAACTCCTCGCGTCGCTTCGCCGTGTCCCACTCGAGGTGCGCCACGGACTCCTCCCGGTCTTGTTCCTGCGCTGCTGGCCACGCCGGATCCTCGGCGGAGGGGCCGCCCATGTCCGGGGGCGGCATCTCGTCTCCCTCCTGGGCGCGGCCTATGGCCCGGTCGCCGTCCATGCGGTGGCCATTCGCGTCGTCGGTCTCCCGCGCGGCGTCCCCGGCGAGCTTGTCGGCATCCACGGACGCAGCCTGTGCAGCTGCTGGCGCGTGCGGCTGGGCGAGCTGCCCCGTCCCGGTCTTCCAACGACGGATCAGATCGGCATCGTCAGACATGACAGGCCCCACACTGTCAGCGGCGTCAGCCTGTCGTGCCTCCGGACGCGCGAGCCAGGCGCTGACCAGAGCGACGTTGAGCCGGTCCCGCTCCTCCGGGCCGCGGGCCTGGCTCATTTCCCTGGTCCACGCCCCGTCCATGAACGGGTCGTGTTCGGCGACCCATTGGCGGGAGCGCAGCAGGTCGGTCACCCGCTCGGGCATTGAGGCGGTGACGTGCACGCCGCGTGCGGCCAGCTGCTCGTCCATGTGCCGCAACGTCTCGGCGATCTTGGTGTCCTGTCCCGCCCAGGACACGGCGGTCTTGTACGCTGCGCCAATCCGCTCCGGGTTGGCCCCGGCCCACCAGGAGTCGGAGGTGACCCCGGCGAGGGAGGAGCGGGCTGCGGCGCGTTCGGCCTCGAAGCGGGCCGCGAGTTCACGCGCCTGCCGTTCGGAGGCCGCGCGGGCCTGGGCAAGGTGTTCCTGCCTGGCCCGTGCGGCGATCTCTCCGAGCCGTGCGGCGGCCATGAGGGCCTGGCGGAGCAGGTCGTCGACGACCTCGCCGACGCCGTCTGAATGGTGTTCGCTCATGCCTTCTTGCCTCCTTCTTCCTTGGGTTCGCGTACGTCGGGGAAAAGCTCGGGCGGCGGTGCGACCAGCTTGAATTCCCCGAGGGGATGCTCTGCGTGCTGGTCGGGTTTGCAGCCGTTGAAGGGGCCGTTGGTGGCGTCGGTGAGGACGGGCAGGTGGTGGTCGAGGTGGTCTTTGAGCCAGACACTCATGCCGGTACGCCCGTCCAGGCGCAGGTGCTCCCACGCCCGCCACAGGGCTTCCAAACGGATGATCGCTTCGGCGTGTTTCCACCATTGCGGGCACCAGGTGGTCTTGTCACCGGTGGCGGTGAGCTGGCGCCGGTAGACCGGTACCAGGAAGGCCGTCACCCATCCGGCGGTGGACCCGTACACGAGCTCCGGTTCCGGGACCTCCTCTGTGGTTGCCTTCGGGGCCGGTGTGAGGGTCCCGGCGTCCAGGGCTTGGGGGATCCATGCTTCGATGGCGTCGTAGTCCCAGTGCGGCGGTTCCCAGCCCAGCGGGGCCGGGGCCTTGCCGTGCGTGACCAGGGACCGCCAGGCAGCGGCCGTAACCGGATCGGCATCCTCCGCGATCCGGGCCAGGACGTCCTGAACGCCGAGCATGAAGCCCTGTGCGTCCTCGAGATCGTCGACGACGGCAACGACGGGAGTGTTAACGGCTACACCGGTCTCCTCGGAATCGGGGGCTTCGTTCCAGGCGTCGATCGGCTCAACCATGACGTGCCGCTTCCAGCCACTTGGACGCAGCCAACGTTTTCACCGGGACCGGCCGGGACACAGTGCTGCTGGACAGCTGGTTTTGCTGGGCGACCCGGTAGGCGTCCACCAGGGAGTCCGGCTTCTCACCGGTCCGGCGCAGCACGATCCGCTGCGCGCGGGTCCAGGTGGTGCGGCGGGCCTCGGCCTCGGCGGCTTTCCTGGCGCTCTCGGGGGTCGGGTCGAAGACGTTCAGGCAGAACCACACGGCATCGGCGTGGCCGGTGTCCATCCACCGCACGGTCTTGATGAGCACGCCGGGGGCTCCTGCACGTTTGACGATCGCGCGGCCGATGGGCATGGCCGCCAGGTCGCCTACAGTCCAAATATGCTCCTTGCCGCCGTCCGGGCTCAGGGACACGGACTTGCGGTCCCCGGTGGAGACGTTCACGGTGTCGTAGCGGTACTCCCCCAGCGTGGAGGAGACCTGGCGGAGGAATCCTTCTTCGTCCAGGCCGGAGCCGATGACCTTGACCGTGGCGGAGGAGTAGATCTTCCGCATGCCCTTCTCGCCCCAGAGTTCCTCGCCCTGGCTGTAGGACTGGAGCCAGGCGATGGGCAGCAGGCCCTTGGACCCGAAGTGGGAGTACTTGTCCGGCAGGTCTTTCCAGACGCACACGTTCGCGATCTCATCCAGGGCGAACACCAAAGGCACGGGCAGGCGCCGGAAGGGCCGGGTCATGGCGTAGGCCTCGGCGGCGTCGGCCACGGCCACGGTCAGAGCCGTGGTCAGGGCGGCGGCGGATCCGCCGCCTTCCTTGGAGAGCAGGTACAGGGTGTCCGTTGCTCCCCGGACGAATTCGGCGGGGCTGAACTGCGGGCGGGTGTCGGCCGGGCCGGTGGGGTTCACCCAGTCCCGTACCCCGGTGAATTTCAGCACCGCGCACATGGCTTTGGCGGTGCCGACGATGCCGTCACGCTGGCCGGGGTCCAGCTGGAGCTGGGCTTCCAGGGCCAGCCCGTAGGCGGCGTACTTGCCGGCCTGGACCCGGGCGAGGATCGCCTGGGGTTCTTTCATCCCGATGTTGCCGCCGGTGATCCATTCGTAGACGGTTACGATCGGCTTTTCCCCGAGGGCGGCGGCCAGCAGCAGGGCCGCGAGCATGTCGCGGCCTTCGTTGTCGAAGTACGGGTCCTCGCCCTTCACGTTCGGCCCGCGGCCGGCCACTTTGAAGATGTCGGCGAGTTTCTGGGCGTGCTCGTCATCCACCACGTAGCTGAGCGGGTTCCACCACCAGCTCGCCCGGTCGGGGCTGATCTTCTGCGGGTTGAATGCCCACACCGTGCCCGTCAGGGAGCGGGGCAGGCGCGTGGCGTCGATGACGTCCGGCTTGTTCGAGGTGGAGACGACCGCGCCGGGGGCGTCCAGCACCGCGGGGATGACCTGGGAGGTGGACTTGCCCTGGCGGGGGCCGAAGATCGACAGTGCCACGGATTCGACGTCGGCCACGAGCCGGGCCCGCCCGGCGATCGAGATCCCGAGGAAGATCCCGGGCCAGGTAAGCCCGAAGCGCTTGGCTGCGCGCCGGGCACCGTGCTCGGTGAGCATGGCCGTGTCCTTGCCACGGCCCATCTGCTGGGCCTTGTAATCGACGCGGGACCGCCCTTTGGCGGCGCGGACGCGGGAGACGACCACCAGGGTGCCGATGAGGGTCATGAGGACCAGTACGGCGACCGCGCAGCCCGTGGACGCCGCCGACCAGTAGAGCCGCCCCGCGATGAGCCCGAAGGGGGTCTCCATGGGGTTGACCGGGAGCTTCTGCCCGTCCCGGCTGATCCAGGACCCGCCGTAGATCCCGGCATCAACCACCAGGACGGCGGCGATCACCAGGCCCAGGACCATGAACATGGCCCAGCTGCCCGGGGTGATCTGTGAGGCCCTACGCTCCTGCATTGTCGGCTCCTTCTTCTCCGAAGATCTCGCGTTCGATCTCTTCGGTGCTGGCCCCTGCTTTGCGCAGGTTCTCCCACCGGGTGTTGGTGTCGGAGATTTCGTCTTCAACGCTGGTGAGTTTCATCTGTACCGGGATGCCGGGGGCCTGGCCGAGTTTGAGGAGGAACTTCCCGCGCCCGTACGGGGCGGTCTTGCCGTGCTGGTTGGTGGTGATCTTCTTTACGTCGGCCCAGGACTCCACCCGGCGTTTTTCTTCGCGGGTGAGGCGGCGGAAGTGTTCGACCTCGGAGAGTTCCTTGGAGCCGAGTCCGCCGAGCACGACCATGGCGCAGCGTTCCACGAAGCCCTTGGCTTTGGCGCGGTCCGCGGCGTCGGCGACGGCGTCGAAGTCTTTGAGGGTGTGGCTGATCATCATCTGCCCGACGCCTTCGTTGCGGTTCAGCCGGGTCAGGGAGTCGGCCTTGTCCACGATGCCCCGCCCTACCCGAAGCGCCCGCCAGAACTCGTCCAGGACGATGTTGTAGTTCCGCCGCGGTTCCAGGTCCGCGTCGGCGAGGATCTGGGCGATGTTCACGGCTTCGAAGCCGATGGACCAGCAGGCCAGCAGTCCGGCTGCCTGCTTTTGCGGCTGGGTGTCGGGCAGGGCCGAGAGGTCGAACACGACCGAGCGGCGCATGTCCAGGTCCTCGGTGGTGTGCCGGGAGAACATGTCTCCCAGCGGCCCGGAACCGGAGGCGATGCCGATCAGGGAGGTGCGCAGGGCGTCGGTGGCGTCCAGGTAGCGGTCTTTGTCGCCCCGGTCCAGGACGACGGAGCGCAGGTCTTCGGGGGCGTCGGCGATGAGCTGGTCCAGGTCCTCCACGAGGGGAACGCCGTGGTGCTTGTCGTAGAGGATTTCCAGGGCGCGGCCCAGGATCAGGTCTTCCTGTTCGGTGGGGTTCATCTCGCGGGAGACCGTGATGAGGGCCAGCATCAGGGCCTTGCGCTGTTCGTGTCCGCCGCGGGCGACTTCTTCCCGGAGCGATCCGACCAGGCGTTCGGTGGCGCGGGTGGAAGCGCCGGGGTCCAGCGGGTTCAGGTAGCCGCGTCCGTTGCCCAGGCGGTTGACCTTTCCGCCCATCTTGCGGGTGCGCAGCACGTGCTCGCCTTTCACGTCCCCGAGGAACATGTTTTTCACGCCGCGGTAGTCCAGCCACATGCACGCCTTTCCGACCGCGGTGGACTTCCCCAGCGCGGGGTTGGACATGTAGTACGCGGACGGGTTCGGGATCAGGCCTTCCTCGAAGGCCGTGATGTGGTCCAGGCCCACGACCTGGCCGGTGAGCATGTGCTGGCCCAGTGGTGCGCCCGCAAGCGGTGCTCCGGTGCCGGAGGAGAATGGCCAGAGTCCGCAGACCTGCCGGGAGGAGCCGCGGAATTCCGGGGGCAGGTCCAGCAGGTTCGCGTAGCCGCCGCCCGGGATCCGGTAGCCGCGTTTGAGCGGGTCGTAGTAGCGGGTGCGCGGGGCGGGCTGGGGGAGCAGGTTGAGCGGGTTCATCAGATGGCCTCTCGGATCCTGGCGGGGATCATGACGTAATCGGGCAGGACCAGGCCCAGCGGCAGGGACGCCGCGAAGGCGGTGTCCTGGGCTCCGTAGGCGGGCCGGACGGTCAGCTGGGACTCGGAGGACAGGTCTTCCATCGCGTAGGAGACGGCAAGGGCGTCTTCCGGGTTCCGGATGGTGGCGGTGATGACGACCCCGAAGTTGAGCATGCCGGCGTCCTTGGCGACTTCCTTGGCCGTCTGGATCGTTTTGGCATAGTCGTCGATGGCACGGAAGTTCGGGTTCGTGGTGGAGTTCGCCCGGTTCTTGGCCGCGTTGACGTCCTTCTCCGCCACGTCCATGGCCCGGGCAGCGGACACCGGGCGGTAGAGCATCGTCACGCGCTTGCGGTCCACGTCCCCGGTCGGGGACAGGACCGCTTCGAGGACGTTGGAGAACACTTCACCGCGCGGGGCCACGGACATGACCCAGGACTTGGAGAGCCCGGAGTCGTGCCGGTACCACTCCCACCCGGCATTGTGGGCCAGCGGGCCGACGTCGTTCCATGACAGGGCCGGGGTGACCTCCTCTGCATGGGCAGCAGCGATGTGCTGCGCAACCACCGGGTCGTAGGCGCTGCGCACGACCTCGCACAGGGTCTGCGCCGTGACCGGGTGGGCGTCCCCTGCCCCGCACTGTTCCAGGTGCTCGGTGAGCTTGCCCAGCCGGGCACCCAGGTCGATGCCCAGGTCCTCGATTCTGCGCGGCCGCGGCGCACCCTGCCGCCACGCCGTCACCGTCACTGCCAGAAAAGCCCTGGTAACCGGTGCCGATTGCGGGAAGGTCGCCTTGACCTCCTCCATCATCACCACAACTGCCTCCGAGGCGTCCGGGTGGCGCCGGGTGTCCACGGCCTGGCGCAACCGGACCCCGAAGTCCGGGGCCGTTTCCACTGTTACCGAGCAGGCCACTACATCGGAGGCCTTGCCCAGGTCGGCCAGCCAGCCGCCCCAGTTCGCCACGTAGGCATCGATCGTTTGCGGGTCTTCCAAGGCCAGGCCCGTGGGTTCGCATTCGATCACCACGGTGGCGTGGTTGGTATCGGGCATGAACACCAGGGCGAACGCCCGGTCGAAGGAGTCCACGAACTGGTGCAGCTCGGACTTGGCCAGCAGGCCGGGCAGCTGCGCGGTGCCGCCCGGGATCAGCCCGACCGGCCCGGAGCGGTAGAGGTTAGTGCGGCGGGCTGCTGCCTTGTGGTGTGCGCGTTTGGCGGCCATGCGGCTGATCCGGGACTGCCCGTGCCGGTCCCGGACGGTGAACACCGCCAAACCGGTGCCCATCACCAGGAAGGCGATGAAGCCAGGGATGGGGCCGCCCACGCGGAACACGAACAACAGCACCAGCAGCGCCGCGATCATGGACCAGGTCTCCAGGGCCCCCAGCTTGCCGATACCGGCAGTGCGGGGCTTGCGCCAATTCCCGTAGCTGGGCTCCGTGTAGCTTGTCTGCTCGCTCAATGTCCTATCCCCTTCTGGCTTCCGGACGGGCCTTCGCCCGTCGCTGACTCGGCCGCGCCCTGCACCGCAGAGGCGCCCTTCTTCAGGGCCTGCACCCCGACAGCGGCAGCCAGCCCGACCGGGCCGGCGGCTGCAGCTGCCCCACGGGCTCCCGCCCCCGCCCCGGCAGTTCCAGCGCTTGTCCCGGTACCCGTGGTCGCTGCTGCGCCCTTGGGTGCAGCGCCCTTGGGCTGAGACGGGCTGTTTGAGGCCCCGGTGGGCGGCTGGTCGGTTTTGCTGGTGCTCTTGTTGGTGCTTGTGTTGTTCGAGGAGGGGCCCCGGCCGCCGCCTTGGCGGCCGTTGTTGATCGCGCCCGTGGCCAGGGAGCCGATCGCGCCGCCCATGGCAGCCATGCCCCCGCCCCCGCCGCCGGCGGCAGCTGCGACCATCGGGGTCACAGCCCGCATCAGGGCCGGCAGGGCCACCACGGCCAACACCATCAAGGACAGGCCCACGATGACTTTCACGCCATCGTCAGCGGAGGTGAACACGTTCGAGGACATCAGCTTGAACGCCACCGCGTAGCACAGTGCGGCGGCAGGCTTGTAGAGCGTGAACGCGATCAGCCACGAGAGGAAACGCTGGAACCATTGCCTGCCCGTCTCCGTGTTCGTGAACGCGGCCGAGGTCGGCAGGGCACCGGCCAGCAGGATCAGGAGCCCGGACCGGGCGATCATGAGGACCAGCTGGATCAGGGAGACGCAGGCAGCGATCGCGCCGAAGATGATGATCAGCAACACCCCGAGCTGATTATTCAGGGCGATCATCCCGGACACGCTCTGCCCGAAACTCGTGCCCTTCGTCGCGTTGCTCAGCAGGGCCTTGGCCATCTCATCGAACCCGCCGATGAGCAGCTGCAGCACCGCCACCCCGGAGCCAGTGACAAGTATGAACGTAATCAGCTGCTTCAAAATACCCTGGAGGTGCTGCGTCCTCTGCTCCCACACCAGACGACCACACCCGACCAAGATGCCGAAGATGACCAGGACGAGGGTGTACCACCAGAGCTGATTCTGCGCCCAGAACACCACATCGGACTGCTGATCCACCGTGCCCGGCTGGATCACCGGCGTGGTGTCCACATTCACCCAGAACGTGCCCAGCCACGCAATCGCCTTCCCCCACATCTCAAGCACCGCATCCCGGACCTGATCCAGAGCGCTGTTGGCCGCGGCCGCCGCTACGTTACTCCCCACTTCGCCCAATTGGCATCCAAACTCCAGAGCGCCACATTCCTTAGTGGGTACAACTTCCGGGAACATCTCAGGCTCCCGTCCACTGCACGAAGTCGCTCAAGTCGGTAAGCCCCGAAGAGTAGCTGTACTCCTCCAGAACTGACTTCCAGTCGCCGTTTTCCCACCGTAGACCGAAGGTCATTGAGCCATACCCAACCTTGTTGTCCTTGATTACCTTCAAACCCAAAGCAATCCGGGCCGCTTGCCCGGTGTATGTCACGACCTTGAATCCCGCGATTTGCGTGCTCAGTGATGGGTCCACAGGCGCCTGGGTCGGCGGTGTCGCCAGCGATTGATCCCGAAGAGGCGACTGGGCTGTGAGGCTCTGGAGGATAATGGTCTGTCCTCCGGGAAGCAACCCGGTGCCGACATAGTTTGCTGCTGAGTAGAGGGCTCCTGTCGGGCTGTGCTGATAGCAAGTACGCACGGTCCCCTCGACCTTTCCCGGGCCGATGCCTTTGGGATCGGAGGGCACCGCGAACTTCCCTACCAGCTCCCACTTTGTGAGCAGGCCCACCGACGGGTAGCGCTGATCCCCTGCCGGAAGCCCGCAGGCGCTCTCCTGGCCCGCCTGGGCGGTGCTCGTGGTTGTCGCTGCGGGCGACGGCGCAGAACTCTGCCCGGCGCCCGGGGCCGGCAGCGCGACGTACACCACGGCGAGAGCGATGAGCAGCACGACGACGGCGGCGCTGGCGATGAACCAGGGCCGGGTCCAGGGACTCTGCTCGCGGTCCGGCGCCTTTGTCTCAGTGGGATGGCTCATGCCAGACCTCCGGAGGCTGTGACCACCGCGCCTACCAGGCCCGAGGCCACGGAGGCGATGATGCAGCCGGTCAGGACCATGCCGAAGGACTGAGCGTGCTGTCCGCCGCCGTGGCCGCTTTTCTGGTCGATCATCATCTTCACGGCCACGGAGAAGATGCCCAGGACGGCCATGCCGAAAACGACCCAGGCACCCCATCCCAGGATCTTCAGGAAGCCTGCCCCGCCTGGGGGTTCTTCGGGTGACGGGTTCGGGATCGCGGCCAGGACATCTGCCACCTGGTTCATGACCTCAATATGCATGTGCTTTGTCTCCTTTTAGTTGTTGCCAGCTGCTTCTAGTTGTTGCCGGCTGCGGTGCGGTGTGCAGCCGGAGTTTGTCGAGGACGGCGCGCACCGCCGGGGGCAGCACCGCAGCGTCCGGGGCCGTGCATGTCCGCCACGCCTCCACCCAGGGAAGCTGCCACAGGTGCGGTACGGCGCCGGCCACGAGCCGGATCTGATCGGCCAGGGCTTTGGGCAGCCGACGGGGGGCGTCCTCCATGACCACCAGCCCGGCCAGTGACCCGGGCAGGGAACCGGAGCCGAATTCGATGGCCGCGAGCTGCGCGGCGCGCAGGCCCGCGGCGTTGGAGCGGCACACCATCAGCACCACGTCCGAGCCGCCGTCGTCCTCCCGGACCGGCCAGGCATGGCCCGTTGCAACGGCGCCCTCCAGCAGTGCCGCGAGCGTGCTCTCTCCCGCCCCGCCATGGGCGCCCATCACCCATACCGCGGGGGCCGGGCCCGACACGGGCGTGCGAGGCACACCGCTGTCCGATTCCCAGCGCACGCCTTTCTGGGGCCGCGTGGGGCCGGCCGGTAAGTCCCGGACCGGCGGAACCGCCACTGGCTCCGCCGTGTCCTGGAGGGCCTGGAGCCACTTCGACGCCGAACGCGGAGCGGTGCGCGCCATCACAGGCCCTTCGCGATGGAAGCCGCTGCCGCCAGCCAGGCCCGCTGCGTCACGGCGCGCAGCGCGCCGAAGTGGATGACGCCGTCCTTCAGGGCCGGGTCGAACGGGATCACATGGACGGCACGCACATACTGGCGGAACTTCTCCGCGTGCAGCCGGGCGAGTTTCTCGTGCCCGGGCTGCTCCTGGGAGACGATCACGACAGCGTTGGCGGCCAGCTGTGCTGTGCGCTCGTCCCGACCCGCGAGGCCCTGCAGGGTCAGGCGCGCGCCTTCCACCCGGTCCTCCACGGTCGTGGTGGAGACCACGAGCTGATCGGTGTGGCGGATCATCTGGCGCCAGTTCGCGGCCCGGTGGTTGTTGCCGGAGTCCATCAGCACCACGTTGAAGTACTTCGATGCGACCGCGTGCAGGACATCCACTTCATCGGCGGAGATCTCGTGCTCGCCGTCGATGTCCTGGTCAGAGAACAGCGCGTCGTACTTGTCCGCTGTCTGGCGGTGCACGAAGGCGTTGATGTCCGCCGCCCGGGCCGTGTCCGAAAGCAAGCGGGAGGACCGGGCCAGCACGTTCAGCGCGGAGCTGGCGTGGTCGCCCCGCTCCACCCGCCACGGCAGGGACCCGGTGGTCTCGTTGTTGTCCCAGGCCAGCACCGAGCCACCCGCGCGGCCGAACACCGCCGCCAGGCAGATCGTCGTCGGTGTCTTGGACGCGCCGCCCTTCTGGTTCACCACGGCAATGGTGCGCGGACCCGAGTAGATCCGAGCCACCAGGTGCTCGTCCGCGCGCTCCGCGAGTTCCGCCGCGCCGGGGGCCAGGGACAGCCCGAAACTGTTCACCTTGCCCTGCCAGCCCTTGCGGGCCGGTTCAATGTTGTTCTGAACCGCCAGGAACGACGTCGAGTCCCGCAGAGACTTCCGCGACGGAAGCCCCTCCGGAGCCGGAGCCCGGGTAGGGGCAGTGGCGCAGGCAGGTGCCGGTGCGCTGGCTGGCGGCGCTGCAGCGGCTTGCGGATCCGCCGCCTCAGCGGGGGAGGGTCCTTGGGCTGGCTGCCCAGGGGCGGGTTCTTCGAGGTTTTTCACAATGCTGTCGAAGCTGTCCGATGCCGCGTCCGGTGCCGTGTCAGGGGAGGTGGCGGCCGGGATGGTGGCCGGCATTTCCTCCTCGTGGGCGGGGGTGTTGGGCTTGGGCAGGGCTGTACCGGCAGGCACCGGTTCCAGCATGTCTTCCAAGGACTCCGAATATTCCTCTTCGATCTCCCCTTCCGGGGAGACCAACAGCACGCCGATGCCTTCCTGGTCGCGGGTGGTCACCCGTACCGGGGAACCGCCCGTGCGCGCGTGCGCCACGACCAGGCCCAGCAGCCCGCGCCGGACCTCGGTCTCGTCGGCGCCTGGCACGGGGTGCCGGGTCGCCCCGATCAGCAGCTCCCCGCCGTCATCACCGTTGATGGTGATACTGATCGGCGGGAACTCCCGGATCCTGCTCTTGTCGATCGCCATCGTGTTCTCCTTCTGCTCAGTCGTTTGTGGGCGTGATTGCCTGGACCATCCAGGGCTCTGGTTGTCCGGCGCGGTGCAGCAGGACAACCCATTCCCCCGCGTTGGTCGAATAGACCGCTTTCACGGTCATGGGATCTCCTGCCGAGGTCTGCAGCACCGGACCGGCAAGGATCCTGCTCACCGGCACCCGGGCCGGGTTGATGTACTCCGCATCCGCCCGGTACGCGGGGGACAACAGCGGGGCCAGGTCCGTGATCCACTGCCGCTGATCAGCCTGGGGACGGGCAAAGAGCGTCATGGCCCGGGTCGCGGTGTCCTTCGCGTTCTGCTCGCTGCCCGCGTCCCACGAGGCCACCGGCGGGGTCGCCGGACCCTGGGCCTGGGGGTGCTCGCCGGCGCTCAGCGAGGCGGTGCCCGTGGGCGTGGGACTTGGGACCGGTGCTGTCTGCGACGCCGGAGACGGCGGGGCGCATCCGCCGCAGGCAAGTGTCCCGAGGGCCAGCACCGCCCCTGCCAGGGCGGCACTTATCTGGTGGGAAATCATGCGCATCATCCCTTCTGCGGCACGTACAGGAACGCCGTGGGCGTGGAGTTCTTCACGGTGCGCGTGTAGTAGTTGTGGTCATCGGGCGGCAGGTTGCCGTTGTAGCCCTCCTCTAGGAAGGACCCGTCCGGGTTGACGGCCTTCACGACGGCGACGTGGCCCATGCCCCCGGCACCGCCGACGCCCGGGGCGTAGTACACGATCGCGCCGGGCGTCGGGGCCGTCCCGACCGGCCAGCCCTTGGCCCGCCAGCCGTCCAGCCAGGTCACGGCGTTGCCGAGCACTCCGTCATCGTCGCGGAAGTTCGAGTTCGTGAACCGGAACGGAGCGGACGTCGAGCCATACGCCTGGTTCACCCGCCACAGGGCAAAGTCCACACACTCGCGCGTGTACATGCCCAAATCGCCCGCTGTATCGACCGGGCCATGGCCCCAGGGCAGGTCATCCCCGGACCCCGCAGCGGCACCGCCGCAGCTGCCCAGGGACACCTTGGCCCCGGCCAGGGCCTGGACCACTTCGACCGCCTGCCCGCGGTACTTCGCGTAGTGCTGCGGGTCCGCGTTGCGCTGGACCCGGTGGATCGCAATCGTCGGCTCCAGCGACTCCCACCCCCGAATGTCCTTGAGCCGTGACAGGAACCCCGCCCCGGCCTTCGCGACGTCCATCCGCTCCTCCCGCGGGCCGTAGGAACCGTCCTGCTGAAGGATGCCGATTGTGACCGCCACCCCGTTCACCGTGCCTGCCGCGTCCGTGTAATCGATGCTGCGCAGGTCAGACTCGCCGATTGCCGCCTGCACCACCAGGAGCTGCGCGGACACCGGCAGCCCCAGCTTCTTCGCCGCATCCATCAGGATCGCGGCGTTCTGAAGCTGGACCCCCTCGAACCCGGCAACTTTGCCCGGGATGCCCTTCCCGTCCACCGTCACCGCAGGGCCAGCGCACGTGCCCGCCCGGGCCTCGCCCCCGCCCAGCACGACCACGGTCCCCACCAGCATCAGCGGCACAGCAAGGACTGCGGCGACAGCTCCGCCCGCGACCCTGTTCCCGTTCATCACCGCTCCCCTCTATCCCCCAGCACCGACAAACCAGCCAACCGGTTTGTTTTAATGACACAAAAAGGTCCCTGCCGCTCCCCAATCGGCCATTGTCCTTCAAGTGGACGAATCCATCCAGTCAAGCCTCGGTCGGCTCTCGATTGTGAGGTCAAGCTATGCACTAGTCTTGCATATGCAAGACAAGTGCATATGATACATGCGTGATACTAGGAAGATGCCCGGATATGTCATTCCCCGACTGCCACCCGAGGTGGAGATAGCTATGACCCTCCTCGGCGTTCACCCTCGAAGAGCCGCTATTCTGCGCTACCTGGTCCAGCATCCAGACGGTGCGACTTCCGGCGATATCGGCCGAGCGATCGATATTCACTACCGGACTATCTGGATGGATTTACGCAAGCTGGAAGCAGAAGGCGGAGTTACCTCCGAGGAAGCGGCTGACGGGCGGTCGTCGCATTGGCGCGTATACAAACTCCGCCCCGAGGCGCTTGAGGAAGCCGTTCGAAATTTTGTCGGCTACGTAACCGGGAAGCCAGCGTCAAATCTTGCCAATTAGTTAGCGACACGCCGACGAGTCGTCCCACTTAATGTAATCCGATTGCTATTGGCTAGTGCTCAGCACACCAACAGAGGAGGACCAATGGCACGCATGTACAAGGGTGATCGCCAAACCGTCACATCTAAGATTCCGAGGGCAGACGCCGAAAAGCTGAACAAAGTTGTTGAGCTTACGTCTGAGAGCCGCTCCGAACTCCTCGCGCGGCTGCTCCACGACCACCTGAAATCCATCGACCTCGACGTTCTCACGGCTCAGGAGGCTCTGCCTATCGCGAAAGCCAGTTAAAGAAGAACGGTCCGTCAGCTGACGGACCGTTACTCCACAAGTTGTTGGATCAGATCTTAGTTCTTGGCGGGACACGATCTGATCCATTTCGAGACCCTCCCTCGCGGGTGGGTCCCTTTGTGCACCCCTGCGCTCACAGAAAGTACTTATGCCTATCGTACCGGCACCTTGGCCGTCGTCAACGCAGGACTCGGACCGAGTTTCCTGTCAAGCCACAGCACATGAAGGACCACGGCGGCTCAACCTGACCGTCGAGAACGTATCAGCTCTGGGCGTCGACCTTCCAGCAGCCACCGATCTCGATACCTCTCTCATGCCGCGGCGCAAGCGCCGTAAAGGACGCAAAGGCACCCACAAGCCCCGGCGCGTACGAAAGGCCAACGAGCGCAGCAACAGGGCAGTGTGGTCAGTTGTGCCCGCCGGCCACAAGCCCGCTAGGCACATCATCCGATGGCTGCGCAGCATCCAGGAGCATGAAGAGTTCCAGCTGGCCCGTAGAGATTTGAAAGCCAACATCTGGAGGTTCGCCAACGCGATCGCCCAGTGCCCTGGCTTTGACCCCGCCAGCATGACCATCATGCCGCTGTGGGACCGCCTTGAAGAGCGCTTTGGGTTCCACAAACGCAGTATCTCCAACTACTTCCGCCGTCTCCGCGACTGGGGCGTTCTCGGCGTCGTTGCCACAGGCCGAACGGCTGCTTACACGCCGAAATCCAGTGGACGCACGGACAACGAAGCAGCCATTTATGTCCTGCTGGAAAAGGTCGAAGTTGAGCCTGTGGAAAAAACTTTCGTTCCGGTGCCCACTAGGGCTGTTAACAACCCCCCGCACGCGCGAGCGGGCGAAGATTCAAAACCTCAAATGGAAGCGGCTCCGCCGCTAGCTTTTTCCAAGCGCGCCGCACAGCGGCGCGCAGTCAATCACCAACTACGTCATCGGAAAGAACCGTTCTGGGACCCGAACACGACGACAAACGCAGCCCAGAACAAGGGTGAGCGCCGAGAGGCCGAGCGTCTAGCCTCCCTTGAGCTTCAATTCAGGTCATTTCCGCTGCAACGCATCTCGACTGCTCACGTGGCAGCCATCTGCCGTCCATTCCTCCGCGCCGGCTGGACAGTCAAGGACCTTCACCATGCCATGGTGCGGAGTCCGAACCCACGCGCATCAGCTCCAACGCTTGCCGCGCCCGCACAATGCCTTGCAAATTGGGATGGCGGTCCACCAGGCTGCTTAGTTCCTTGAGGCTCGAGAACGAGGTGTCCCGCCCCTCCAACGCCTGCCGGGGTACGCGGATCAATTCATCTCCCATACAGATCAAATCGCTGAGGGGAAGAATCCTTGCCATATCCAACCAGGTGCGGGGCCGGGTGCTGATCCGGATGCCGTCCACCCGCTCCACTTCACCCTCGCAAGCGATCACAGTATGGCCCATCACGCCTTTGCGTCGTGGCGCGGGCAGTTCGCGCGGCACGCTGAGGTGCAGTCCGGTTGAGTCGGACAGCCAAGCCGGTAGCCAGGAGTTGCGGAGGCGGGCGGCAGTTACGTGCGAGATCCAGGCCTGTGGGGTGGCAGCCGAGAGGGAGCGCGCCGCCGCTTCAAGGTCGAAGTCCCAGCCGGCCGGCCGGTAGAGGCCACGGCTAACGTGTTCGACGTCGGAACGCAGGAGCCGCTCGCGGGGGACACCGTGCGCTTTGGCCTGGGCGAGCGTGAAGGGTCCGGATCGGAGCTCGATGGGAAGCACAACCTGGTTTCTCATACCGCATTCTTACGCAAAAGGGCGCGGACCTGCAGAAGTTATCCACAGGCTCCCCCAAGGGGCGCCCTCTCTCCGTGCAGATGTGAGCGGGGATCTGCGGAAAGGCCCGTAAAGGTGAGCTGGGGTCGCCGGAAACGGCCCTATAAGTGAGCGAGGATCAGAAAAGGCCGATCGGGTTACCGTGCTTGTCGACGTCCATGCGCATGGCGGCCGGTTCCTTGGGCAGGCCCGGCATCGTCATGACGGCTCCCGTGAGGGCGACGATAAAGCCCGCCCCCGTCTTGGGAATGAGTTCACGCACGTGCACCGTGAATCCCTTCGGGGCGCCCAATTGGGAGGCATCGTCGGTGAACGAATATTGCGTTTTGGCCATGCAGACCGGTAATCCGCCCCAGCCATTTTTGCGGATATCCTCAAGGCGACGGAGCGCAGGCACCGAGAATTCCACGCCGTCGGCCCCGTAGATTTCCTGCGCGATGGTGCGGATCTTGTCCTCCACGGGAAGGCTCAGTGGGTACAAATGACGGAAGTCCGACGGCGTTGCTGCCGCCACCGCAGCGGCGACCTTAGCCGCTAGCTCGTCACCGCCGTCGCCCCCTCCACCTCGCCCCCACACGTCAGCGATCGCCGCCTGCACACCCTCCTGCGCGCACCAAGCCAGCAGCCATTCCAGCTCCTCGAGACTGTCACTGGCAAACTTATTGATCGCGACGACAGGTGTCACTCCGAACTTCTCGACATTGTGCACGTGCCGCTTTAAGTTCGAGACTCCGGCCGCGAGCGCATCGATATTCGGCTCGTTGAGATGCTCCTTCGGGACTCCGCCTTGCATCTTGAGCGCCCGGATGGTTGCCACCACAACGACGGCGGATGGTGCTACAGCGGCGATTCGCGCCTTGATATCCATGTACTTTTCGGCCCCGAGATCCGCGCCGAATCCCGCTTCCGTTACCACGATGTCCGCAAGTTGCTGGGCGGTTTGGGTAGCGATCAGGGAATTGCAGCCGTGAGCAATGTTGGCGAAGGGGCCTCCATGGACAAGTGCGGGGGTTCCCGCGATCGTCTGGACGAGGTTTGGCTTGATCGCGTGCCTCAGGAGCATGGTCAGGGCACCTTGGACACCGAGGTCCGCGACCGTCACGGGTCGGCGGTCGTAGCTGTAGCCGAAGGTGATTCGTCCCAGCCGCTCCCGGAGATCGTCCAGATCGCGCGCCAGGCAGAACACGGCCATGATCTCGGACGCGACCGTGATGTCGAACCCATCCTGGCGGGGCACTCCCTGTGCAGGGCCACCGAGGCCGATGATGACTTCACGCAGCGCCCGGTCATTCATGTCGAGGACGCGCTTGAAGGTTATCCTTCGAGGATCGATGTTGAGTTCGTTGCCTTGGAAGATGTGGTTGTCCACAAGCGCCATCAACGCGTTGTTCGCTGACGTGATGGCATGGAAATCGCCGGTGAAATGGAGGTTGATCTCATCCATGGGCAGTACCTGGGAGTAGCCACCGCCAGTTGCCCCGCCTTTCATGCCGAGGACGGGTCCCAGGGAGGGTTCGCGCAACGCAATCATCACGCGGTGCCCAGCACGGGCCAGGGAATCGGCGAGGCCTACCGTTGTGGTGGACTTGCCCTCACCGGCGGGAGTCGGGGACATCGCTGAGACGAGGACGATCTTTCCGGCGGGCTTGTCGGCAGGAAGCCGGAGCTTCGCGGGATCGATTTTGGCCTTGAAGCGGCCGTAAAGCTCGATGGCATCGGGATTGATCCCGGCACGCCCGGCGATCTCCTCGATCGGGCGTATCTCGGCATTCTGGGCAATTTCCAGGTCGCTCAAAATCTTGTGCTCAGACATCATCGTCCTCAACTGTTCGGAACACTGTGCGCGTCAATCTATCAGCCGGACCGATTTATATGAGCGCGGGTGGGGGTGGTTGGGGGTTTATGTGAGAGGGCGTGGGGGTGGTTGGGGGTTTATGTGAGAGGGGGACTAGAACGGGCGGACGAGGACAGCGCCCATCGCCGAGTGGTAGCTCTCCAGGGTGATGGCCGCGGTGCGCTGCCAGCCGAAGCCCTCGCTGTGGACGGCGGCTGCGCGGCCCATGTCTTCCCGGGTTCGGGGGTCGTCGTAGAGGGCTTCTATGGCATCGGCCCAGCGGGAGGGATTGTGGCCGTTCACCAGGAGGCCTGTCCGACCGTTGGCAAGGGCACGGGACAGTCCGCCGACGTTGGTAGCCACGACAGGCGTGCCGCATGCTTGTGCTTCCAAGGCCACGAGCCCGAAGGACTCGCTGAACGACGGCATGATCACGAGATCCGCGGACCGGAACCAGGCCGCGAGCTTCGGTGCCTTCACGGGCGCGCGGTGCGTGACGACGTCATCGAGTCCCGCGGCCGTGATGAAAGCCTGGAGGTTGAAGTCCTTCGTACCGCTCAGGGCGCCCAGGATGGTCAGCTCAAGCTTGATATCCGGACGTCGTTTGCGCAGGATCCCCGCGGCCTCGACAAAGACCTGCGGACCTTTGAGCCGCTGGATGCGCCCCGCGAACAGGAGGTGGAAGCTGTCGGGACGCACGCCAAGATCGGCGCGGGAACGGCTCCGGAACGCAGGAGTGAACACGGAGAGGTCCACGCCCGGAGGAGCGATGTCGATGCGGTCGAAGTCGGCGTTGTAGTGCGAGACCAGTTCCTGGGCTTCGGCGGGAGTGTTGGCCAGGAGCCGCGTGGCTCCGTCAACGATCCGCTGTTCGCCTTCCTCGCGTCGGCGCGGCTCGGGTCGCTCGCCGGATTCGAGGACCAGGTTCTTGACTTTCGCCATGGTGTGCATCGTGTGGATCAGCGGAACATCCCACAATTGCGAGAGTTCCAAGCCCGCAACACCGGAGACCCAGTAGTGCGAATGGATGGCGTCGTAGCGGCCGTGTGGCTGGCGTTGCTTGATGCGGTCGATTTCGGCAACCATGGTGTGGAGCAGTTCCGGCAATTCCTCCTTGGGCAGCTTCCGCGGAGGGCCGGCGAGGACGTTGTGGACGCATACTCCCGGGCCGGGATGTTCGACGGCGGGCTGGTTGGCCGACGTCGAACGGGTAAAGATCTCTACCTCCACGCCGAGATCCGCCAACGCCATGGCGAGCGCCCGGACGTACACGTTCATTCCGCCGGCGTCGCCCGAACCGGGCTGTTCCATCGGCGAAGTGTGAAGGGACAGGAACGCCACTCGACGAATCAACGACATGGTAGACCTCCTGTATTCGCCAAGCAACCCAACAACGGTCAGGTGCCGCATGCTCCGCACGTCGACGAAGCTCCGCACCTCAGCGAAAACACTACTCCTGACAACTGTCGCGTCGCAGCCCGGCGGCGTAGTCTGCCGTGCATGGAGGCAATGCCCAAGGACAGGTTCGATCCCCTCGCCGCGGTCCGAGCGAAATTGGCAGCAGACGGGGAGGACTTCGCCTGCGACCTGCTCCTGACGGGCACCGTCTTCCAGGACATTATCTTCACCGGGCTGGACCACAGTCCGGAACCGGGGACCGAAGTGTGGAGCCAGGGCATGGGGACGTGTCCCGGCGGGGTCGCGAACCAGGCGATTGCCGCCGCGCGCCTGGGCTTGAGGACCAGCTTGGCGGCGGCCTTCGGGGATGACGGATACGGAGATTTCAACTGGCGGATCCTGGAAAGCCAGGAGCATGTGGACCTTTCCTTGTCGCGGCGCTTCGAAGGTTGGCACTCTCCCGTCACGGTCTCCATGTGCGTCGAGCAGGATCGGTCCATGGTGACCCATGGGCACCCGGCCCCCATTAGTGCTTCGGAACTGATCGGCGAACCGCCCAGGGCGCTCGCCGCCGTCGCCGACCTCGATGAGGACCCGGAGCCGTGGGTTGTCGCCGCCGGGCAAGCAGGAGTGAAGCTGTTCGGCGACGCCGGATGGGATCCTACCGGGACATGGTCGTCGAAGCGGTTGGACCAGTTGAGCAACTTCCACGCCTTCATGCCCAACCAGCGCGAAGCGATGGCGTTCACGGGCATGGACAATCCTTGGTCGGCGCTCTACGCGCTCGCCGACCGGGTTCCTGTGGCTGTCGTAACCCTGGGTGCCCAGGGTGCCATGGCGGTGGATTCGGAAACCGGGGAGGAAGAGTGGGTGCCGTCCCTTCCCGTGACCGCCTATGATCCGACGGGTGCGGGTGACTGCTTCGGTGCTGCATTCGTTGTGGGCTGCCTCGCGGGCTGGCCGTTGGGAGATCGTCTCCGATTCGCCAACCTTTGTGCCTCGCTGGCGGTCCAGGAGGTGGGAGGTTCGCTTGCTGCTCCTGGATGGGGGGACATCGCGGACTGGTGGAAGCGCGCGAATGCCCGGCGCGAGCGGCAGTCCAGCCAGTGGTTGCGGCGTTTCGCTTTCCTCGCTGACATCGTCCGGGACGTACCGCCGGAGGCCCCGCGGCGGGCCGCCGCGACGATCGCCCACAACTCAGACGCCTAAGCCCACTAGAATCGTTGGGTGACTTACGAAGCAGCTGCCAGGTTCGAACGCGAGACAAACCCGGGTCCGGCGACAGTCCGGGAACGTTCCGCCGTCATCGACCTGGAGGCCATCCGGCACAACGTTCGCCAGTTCGTAGCCATCGCCTCGCCCGCCAATGTCATGGCCGTCGTCAAAGCCGATGCCTACGGGCATGGCGCGGTCCAGGTGGCCAGGGCAGCCCTTGCCGCCGGAGCCCGGTGGCTTGGCGTCGCCCATATTTCGGAGGCCCTCGCGTTGCGTGCTGCCGGGATCGATGCCCCGATGCTGGCGTGGCTGCACACGACGGAAAGCAACTTTGCCGCGGCCGTTGCCGCCGGCGTCGACGTCGGAATTTCGGGTTGGGAGCTGGAAGCGGTGGTCGCCGCCGCGCGGGAACAGCAGCGTCCTGCCCGGATCCACCTGAAAGTCGACACCGGCCTGGGCCGCAATGGGTCCACGATGGCACAATGGGACGGACTCGTGGGCAGGGCCATCGAATACCAGGACGAAGGCCTCCTGCGGGTCGTGGGAATCTTCTCGCACCTGGCTGTCGCGGACGAGCCGCACCGGCCCGAAACCGATGAGCAGCTGGCCGCTTTCCGCGAAGCCATCGCCGTGGCCGAGGATGCCGGAGTGGACACCGAAGTGAGGCACCTGGCCAACACGCCCGCGGCGCTTTCCCGGCCCGACGCCCATTTCGACCTCGTCCGGGTGGGGCTGGGACTTTATGGGTTGTCTCCCTTCGAAGGCCAAAGCTCCTCGGACCTCGGCCTGCGCCCTGCAATGACGGTTCGCACGCTCGTATCCAATTGCAAGCGGGTACCGGAGGGCCAAGGTGTTTCCTATGGGCTGAACTACCGGACAGCGAGCGAGAGCACGCTTGGCCTCATTCCGCTCGGTTACGCCGACGGCGTGCCGCGCATCGCGACGGGCGGCCCTGTCCGGGTCCAGGGCAGCAGCTACCCGGTCGTGGGGCGGATCGCGATGGACCAAATGGTCATCGACCTGGGTGCGAACGGTCCGGAGGAAGGTGCCCTGCTGGGGGCGGAGGCTATCCTGTTCGGCGATGGCGCCGACGGCGGCCCGACGGCCGAGGACTGGGCGGCAGCGGCCGGAACCAACAACTACGAGATCGTCACGCGGATCAGTCCGCGCGTGCCGCGTATCTACATCAATGAAACTGCTGCGGATTCGCTCGCCGGAGCGGATGCCCGGTGAGCGCCGGGTTATGGGAACCTGCGCTGTGGGAACGCACCGTCCGGGTTACGACGGCGGAGCAGACGCACGCGCTCGCCGCAGCTTTGGCCGGGGTTCTGGAGTCGGGCGACCTGTTGGTCCTGACTGGCGAACTCGGTGCCGGGAAGACGACGTTCACCCAAGGCCTCGGCGAGGGACTGGGCGTGCGCGCCGGGATCATCTCGCCAACGTTTGTCCTGGTGCGCATCCACCCCAATCTCCCGGACGGCCCGCGCCCCGGCGGCCCGGACCTGGTCCACGTTGACGCTTACCGGCTTGAGTCCGCCGCCGAGATCGACGATATCGACCTCGAAAACACCATGGACACCTCGGTCACGGTTGTTGAATGGGGACGGGAGCGGGTGGAACACCTCTCGGACAGCCACCTGGACATCGAGTTGCACCGGCAACTGGGGGCGGGCGGCCCGTCGGCTTCCGCCGGAACCGGGCTGGAAACAGGCACTCAGGGAGTGCTGGACTTCGACCCCGAGGACGACGACGAGCCGCGAACCATCGTTTTCAGGGGCTATGGCCCGCGTTGGAGCAACGTTCCCGAGATATTGGAGGAGAACAGGGCATGCTGATCCTTGCCATCGACACTTCGGCCGTGGCCAGTGCCGCACTGATCTCGGACGATGCCATGGAGGGCGTGGTGGACTCGTTCTGCACCGAGGACACGCGCAGCCACGCCGAGGTCCTCGCGCCCGGCATCGAGAAGCTCCTAGGAGATGCCGGAGTGCGCGGGCCGGACATCGATATGATCGTGACCGGTGTTGGCCCGGGCCCGTTCACCGGGCTTCGTTCGGGAATCGCAACTGCCCGGACCCTGGCCTTCGCATGGAACAAACCCCTCTTCGGCCTCATGAGCCTGGACGCAATCGCCTTGGAAGTCGCGGAGTCCACCGAAGCGAAGCCCGAGTTCCTCGTAGCCACCGATGCCCGCCGCAAGGAGGTCTATTGGGCCCGCTATACGCTGATGGACGGCCAGCTTCCGCGGCTCGTGGATGGCCCGCACGTGGGCTTCGCCTCCGAGCTGCCGGCGCTCCCCGTCTTCGGGGCGGGCGCAGGCATCTACGCCGACGTGGTCGAAGCCAACGCGGAGTTCAGCTCCACGCAGCCGGACGCCGCTTCCTTGGGCCAGTTCGCCATGGCCCGGCTGGCTGCCGGCGAGGAGCTACCGGATTCGACGCCGCTCTACTTGCGGGAATCCGATGCGCAAGTACCAGGACCAAGGAAGCGCGCCCTGTGAATACTTCACTCAGCCTCAAGGCAGCCGGAGCCTCCCTCCGGGACATGACCACCGCGGACGTCGCCGCCGTCGAGGTCCTGGAACGGCGGCTTTTTCCGATTGACGCCTGGCCGCTCCAGATGTTCATCGACGAGCTCGCCCAGGCCGACACCCGGCGGTACGTCGTTGCCGAAGTCGACGGGCAGATCGTGGCGTATGCCGGGCTGATGTGCATCCAGCCGATCGCGGACGTACAGACCATCGCCGTCGTGCCCGAATTCGAAGGAAAGGGCATCGGTTCCGCGATCCTCACCGAACTGATCCTGGAGGCCAGGCGCCGCGGCGCCGCGGATGTCCTCCTCGAAGTCCGTGCCGACAATCCCCGTGCCCAGGCGTTGTATCAGCGGTTCGGATTCGAGCAGATCCACGTCCGTCCGCGCTACTACCGCGATGGCACGGACGCCCTCATCATGAGGCTGCCACTGACTGAAGGAAACGCGTGAACCAGGACAGCACCTACCAGCCGCTCGTGCTCGGCATCGAATCGTCCTGCGATGAAACCGGCGTGGGCATCGTGCGGGGAACCACCCTGCTCACCAACACCGTGTCCTCGTCGATGGATGAGCATGTCCGCTTCGGCGGCGTCATTCCCGAGATCGCTTCGAGGGCACACCTGGACGCCTTCGTGCCCACCTTGCAGGAAGCGCTGCACGAAGCAGGCGTGACACTCGATGAGATCGACGCGATCGCCGTAACGTCGGGGCCCGGGCTTGCCGGCGCACTCATGGTGGGGGTCTGCGCTGCGAAGGCGTTGGCCATCGCCACGGGCAAGCCCCTCTATGCGATCAACCACCTCGTGGCGCACGTCGGCGTCGGCCTTCTTGACGGTCAAGGCGCGAACCACCAGCGGCCAGGCATCGGGGGTCGGCTGCCGGAGAACCTCGGCGCCCTGCTGGTTTCCGGCGGCCACACCGAAATCCTGCGGGTCAGGAGCATTACGGACGACGTCGAATTGCTCGGCTCCACGATCGACGACGCGGCCGGCGAGGCTTACGACAAGGTCGCGAGGCTCCTGGGCCTTGGCTACCCCGGTGGCCCGGCTATCGACAAAATCGCCAAGCAAGGCAACGCCACATCGATCCGTTTCCCGCGCGGCCTGACGCAGCCGAAGTACATGGGCACTGCCGAAGAACCCGGACCACACCGCTATGATTGGTCGTTCAGCGGACTCAAGACCGCCGTCGCCCGTTGCGTCGAACAGTTCGAAGCACGCGGCGAGGACATCCCGGTGGCCGATATTGCTGCCGCCTTCCAGGAAGCGGTGGTGGATGTCATCACGTCCAAAGCCATCCTCGCGTGCCGGGAGAACGGTATTACCGAACTGCTCCTGGGAGGCGGCGTGGCAGCGAACTCGAGGCTCCGTGAACTGACCGGGCAGCGGTGCAGCTCGGCCGGCATCACCTTGCATGTGCCCCCGCTGGCCTTGTGCACGGACAACGGCGCCATGGTTGCGACCCTCGGCGCGCAGCTGGTCATGGCCGGCAAGACAGCCAGCGGCGTTGCGTTCGCACCGGATACGTCCTTGCCGGTGACAACGGTTTCGGTCTAGCTGGTTTATTTGTTCCCGGCACCCGCCGAGAAGTGAGATCTCGCGCCTTTCATGCGTTGAAAAGGGTGAGATCTCACCTCTCGAATCGTTAGCCCCGCATTTGCTGGACGAGGTCCAGGACGACAGCTTGCAGGTCGCCGTCGTGCTGTGCGGCGACCCGGCGCTGGCGCTGGTAGCCCGCTCCCCGCGAAATGATCTTTTCGACGTCGGCCAGCTCTTCGGAGCAGCCCAGCTTCTCGGCGACCGGGGCAAGGCGCAGCAGGGTTTCCTTCAGATGGTCCGTCACCAGCTGCTCGTTGCCCTCGGCGTCGAGGATGATGATGGCGTCCATGCCATAGCGGGCCGCACGCCACTTGTTTTCCTGGATATGCCACGGCGGCATGGTTGGGATGCTGCCACCATTGTCCAGGATCGTGGAGAACTCGTCCACGAGGCATTGCGTGAGCGCTGCGACAGCCCCCACTTCCTCCAAGGTTGCCAGGCCATCGCAAATGCGCATTTCGATCGTGCCCAGGTTCGGGACGGGGCGGATGTCCCAGCGGATCTCGGACAAGGTATCGATGACGCCGGTGGTGAACATGTCCTGCACATAGGACTCGTATTCGGCCCAGCTGGGGAACTGGAAGGGCAGGCCCGCGGTCGGTAGCTGTTGGAACATGAGGGCGCGCTGGGAGGCGTATCCCGTGTCCTCGCCGCCCCAGAACGGGCTCGAAGCGGACAACGCCTGGAAATGGGGAAAGTAGTTGACCAGGCCGTCCAGGATGGGAAGGGCCTTGTCCCGGTTGTCAAGGCCGACGTGGACGTGGACTCCGTAGATGACCATTTGCCGGCCCCACCACTGGGTACGGTCGATCAGCTTCGCATAGCGCTCTTTGTCCGTGACGGGCTGGAGCTGGGGAGGACTGAAGGGGTGGCTGCCGGCGCAGAAGAGTTCCACTCCCATGGGGTCGGTGACCTCCCTGACCGCCTTCAACGAGCGCGCGAGGTCTTCCTTGGCTTCCTTGACAGTGGTGCATATGCCGGTGACCAGTTCCACGGTGTTCAGGAGCAGTTCGCGCTTGATGTGCGGGTGCTCATCGTCTTCGTTGAGGTCCGGATGCCTGGCGGCTACCCCGCGGAGAACCTCATTGGCGACCGAGACCAATTCGCCGGTGCGCGCGTTGACGAGCGCAAGCTCCCATTCCACACCAAGCGTCGACTGCTTGGATGGCGCGAAATCGATCTGCACTTGGGTCCCCTCGGTGGTATGCCAAAACGCCCTGAGAAAAGCCCGCCGTGGGGCCATCAGCGGTTGGCTCAAGTCTAATGCAGGCCCTATCCGGACGCCGATCAGGTACCGCGATGAAAGAAATACGAAGCGAATTCGCTAATGAGAATGATTTGCATCTAGAATCTATGCATGCATCTTTCTGTTGTTAGCTCCCTGGACAGCCAATGCCGCGAGGCAGCCACCGCAAAGCTTGGGCGCACCCACGGGAACTCAGTCGTTGTCTTGCACGACCTCCTGGATAGCTCGACCGTTTTACGGAGGGTTTACCGGAACGGCGAGCTCATGGCCAGCGCCAGGACTGTATTGGAGCACGGTTGCCTGAGCTGCACCGTCCGGCTCGACGTTGTCCCGACAGCCGAATGCCTCGCTGCCGCCGGCCACGACCACATCGTGTTGGGCCTGCCTCCGGGAGTTTCC
The DNA here is from genome assembly GCA_041360635.1 of bacterium RCC_150. Classification (GTDB taxonomy): domain Bacteria; phylum Actinomycetota; class Actinomycetes; order Actinomycetales; family Micrococcaceae; genus Arthrobacter. Next base: position 134,726 of record JBFUPP010000010.1, read on the forward strand.
ATGGACATGGCAGTGGGAGAACTCAAGCGCGGCCTGACCGGGCCTCCCGTGATCGACAACGCTGTCCTGGCGATTGATCCCTCAGGACTCGAAGACCAGATCTGGGACAAGCACACCCTGTACGAATCGGGTTTCACGTCCACGCCCGACGACTACCGGACCAGCGGTGAATTCCTTATCGGGGATCTGGGCCACGCAGACACTGTCATGGTGCACGCAGGGCTTGGAGCCGAACTTATGGGGATAAGCCAGGATTCGAACCAGGCGTGGTCTGAAGGTTTGGAACTTCTCGGACAGCTTGCCCCGCATGCAGCCATTTCAGCGCGCGACGACGACTTCCGCCCCGGCTGCTACGACCACGCCGAAGCATTCGCCAGGGTTCGCCCCGGTTCAATACGCGTACCGGTGAACGACGAATCGGAGCTGTTCCGCACGATAGTGCACAAGGTCGATCGACCGCTCCATCCCGGCCGCTTTCGCGACGCGTTGCCGCGACTTGCCGAAGGGTCCCACTGGATGCGTGGCCGCTTATGGATCGCCTCGGCGTCCAAAGCCCGGATCGCCGTCCAGGGCATCGGGCCGCGCGTCTGGCTTGAGCGTACGGGCGAGTGGCTCGCCGACGCGGGAACCGACGTCGTGCACGGCGGAAGCGAAAGCGGCGACGTCGACGCCGTCCTTGGCTGGCACCCCCGCTTTGGCGATTGGGGCACTGTGCTGGCCGTTACCGGAAGGAGGAGCGACGTCGATCCAGCCGAAGTGCGCGCTCTCTTGGATGGATGCGCGCTCAGCGAAACGGAAATGGATCGGAATCCCGCCGGACTCGACGATCCCTTTGAGTTCGAATCCATCCCCTAATACAGGCCTCTACCCAAGAAAAAAACATGAAAGGAAAATCATGAAAGTCAGGAATTCGTTGCGTGCCCTCAAGAAGGTCCCCGGGGCGCAGGTGGTCCGCCGCCGCGGCCGCACCTTTGTCATCAACAAGCTGAATCCGCGCTTCAAGGCGCGCCAGGGCTAGCCGTCCGCCTAGGCTTGGTTGAGAATCCCACCTCGCGAAGGAAGTCACGTGCCGATCCTCAACAAAGATATGACGCTCTGCATCTCGCTCTCGGCAAGGCCGAGCAATAACGGAACGCGTTTCCACAACTTCCTTTACGAGGAGCTGGGACTCAACTGGATCTACAAAGCCTTCGCGCCGACCGACCTCGCAAACGCCATTGCCGGGGTGCGCGGCCTGGGTATCCGCGGGTGCGCCGTGTCCATGCCGTACAAGGAAGACGTCATCGCCCTCGTGGATTGGATGGACCCTTCTGCCGCGGCCATCGATTCGGTCAACACGATCGTCAACGATTCCGGAGTGCTCACGGCCTACAACACTGACTACACCGCAATCGCCCAGTTGATCGAGCGTAATGGGATAGATCCGGCGTCGAGCGTGCTGCTTCGCGGCTCGGGCGGAATGGCCAAGGCAACCGCAGCGGCTTTCCGGGACGCCGGATTCTCCCGGGTGACCGTGGTGGCCAGGAACGAAAAGCCCGGAAGGGCGCTCGCGGAACTCTACGGCTTCGCCTGGCAAGCCGAGCTTGGGGACTCGACCGCGGATGTCATCGTGAACGTCACGCCGATCGGCATGACCGGGGGATCCGAATCCGGTTCCCTTGCCTTCCCCGAGGAGACGGTGGCTGCCGCGCAGGTAGTGTTCGACGTCGTCGCGCTTCCGGCCGAGACGCCACTCATCAAAGCAGGGCTCGCGGCGGGCAAAACCGTAATCACCGGCGCCGAGGTAGCGACAATCCAGGCGCTTGAACAGTTCGTCCTCTACACGGGCGTTACGCCGACGCCGGAGCAAGTGGCGGCCGCGGAAGCCTTCACCCGCGCTCAATAGCCGTTTTCAGGCAACCGGTATTCAGGCGGCCGCGACCGGTTCCACCACGACAGCCACCCGCTCCTCTCCGATCCTCGTGAGGACCAGGGTGGCTGTCTTGTGGCCCCGTCCCTTCGCGGCGCCCTTCCCTCCCGGCAACAGCTGCTTCCGCAGTTCCTCGGGGGTCACGGAGGTGCCCCGTTTCTTGATGTCCAGGATGCCGACGTCGTTCGCTTTCACCCACGCCTTGAGGGCTTTAAGGCTGAACGGCATAACCTCCAGCACCTTGTAGGCGCGCGCGAAAGGGGTATCGAGCAACGCGGGCGCGCAGATGTAGGCGATATGTTCGTCAACCAAGTGGCCGCCCAGCCGGAGCGCGACGTCGGCGACCAGGCCCGCGCGGATCACCGCGCCGTCCGGCTCGTAGAGGTAGCCCTCGACGGGCCCGACGCCGACTGCCGGGCCGCCGTCGAAATCCTCGCCGCTGGTGATTTCTGCGGCGCCTTCCGGCCCGAGGACCAGTGCGGCACGGCGGATTCCCGGGCGCGCCACCGCGTTGAACCAGAGAGTCACTTCCGTGACGTCTCCGCCGACGGAGACCCATTGCGCCTCGCAGCCCGCCGGGACTGCTTCATGGGGCATCCCGGGGCCCATTTTGACTCCCACGGCCCTGCCGCCCGAGGCGAGCGATTCCACGAAGGACAACGGGGGAGAGAACTCCTCCGGGTCCCAGATCCGCTTGGTGCCCGACGACGACGTCGTGCGCCGGGCGGGATCCAGCCAAACGCCGTCGACGCCGTCCAAAGGTGCCGAGGTCGCGTCAGTGTGGACCACGGAAGCATGAGGGAAGGGCATGAGGTTGATGGTGGCGCAAGCGGCGGTTGCCTCATCCAGTTCCACGGCCGTCACCTTGATGTCCAGCGAGGCAATGGCCATGGAATCGGCGCCCAGCCCGCAACCCAGGTCCGCAACGTGTTCGCATCCTGCCTTGGCAAATCGCTCCGCGTGCCGGGCGGCCACGTTGAGCCGCGTGGCCTGTTCCAAACCGGCTTGCGTGAAGAGCATCTGACGGGCGAATTCGCCGAACTTCGCCTCCGCGCGGGTCCGGAGCCGGGATTGCGTGAGCACCGCGGCCACCAAAGCGGGGGAGTGCCCTTCCTTGCGCAAGCGCTCATTCAGGGCGAGGGCTTCATCTTCCCGGTACGGGCCCAGGGACGCCAGAAGTTCCCAGCCCTCCGTGGTCAGCAAGGGGGCAATGTGGTCCGGAGGAGTGTCAGCCATGGGAACCAGCCTACTGTCGCACGTCTCACGACGCCGGACCGGGAAACGGGTTCAGCCGGCGGATAGGGTTGATGGCATGGAAGACAACCCAGTACGCCAGCCTGACGACGCCAATGGTTCTCCCACTGTCCCCGAAAGACGCCCCTTCGGCGGAAATCTTGCCAAATATGCCCGACCCGCCCTTATCGTCGCCGTATCGATCGCCGTCATCTGCGTCGCACTGTTGATCATTATTTTCGCGCTCGACTCGTTCAACGCCGCGGCCTACTCCATGACGGGCAACAGCGTGCAGGATCCCACCGAGGAAGCCCGCGAGATCAGGGACAGCTACGCCGGCGTCCGGGCCTGGGCTATCGGCGGGCTGGTGGTCTCCGGTATTGCCGCGATTGCCAGCGCTGTGGTGCTCTACCTGAACCGCCGCACTGTCACGGACGGCGAGGGCGACGACGGCGAGGATGTGGACTTCGACGACCTCGCTGGATGACGAATTTCTGGCACTCGCCTTGACCGAGTGCTAATGCTTACATAGAGTCTTGATTAGCACTCTCCCTAGGCGGGTGCTAATCATGCCGCAAGGCCCTTACCGGCACCGCGACGACGGTAAGTACGCCACGGCACCCCTGGTTTGATAGTCCATGTACTACCTCACGTAAAGGAGAGATCCGAGTGTCGGTCTCCATTAAGCCTCTCGAGGATCGCATCGTTGTTCGCCCGCTCGAAGCAGAGCAGACCACGGCTTCCGGCCTGGTCATCCCGGACACTGCACAGGAAAAGCCGCAGGAAGGCGAAGTTGTGGCAGTTGGCCCCGGCCGCTTCGATGACAACGGCAACCGCGTGCCCGTCGACGTCACCATCGGCGACGTCGTCATCTACTCCAAGTACGGCGGAACCGAAGTCAAGACCGGCGGCAGCGAATACCTCGTCCTGTCCGCCCGCGACGTCCTGGCGATCGTCGTTAAGTAATTTCCTGGATTCCCGCACCGCAGGCCGAATCGGATACTCCGACGACGTCAGCGGTGCGGGTTTTCCGTCTTGAAAGGACACAACCATGGCAAAGCAGCTTGCGTTCAATGACGCTGCACGTCGCTCGCTCGAAGCCGGCATCGACAAGCTCGCCAACACCGTCAAGGTCACCCTTGGCCCGCGTGGCCGCAACGTCGTTCTGGACAAGAAGTGGGGCGCACCCACCATCACCAACGACGGCGTGACGATCGCACGCGAAGTCGAACTCGACGACCCCTACGAGAACCTTGGTGCCCAGCTGGCCAAGGAAGTCGCCACGAAGACGAACGACGTCGCCGGCGACGGCACCACCACGGCCACCGTCCTGGCACAGGCACTGGTCAAGGAAGGCCTGCGCAACGTTGCCGCGGGCGCCGCACCGGGCGAAATCAAGCGCGGCATCGAGGTCGCGGTTGAGTCCGTGGCCGCCCGCCTGCTCTCGAACGCCCGCGAAGTAGAAGGCACCCAGGTTGCCAGCGTCGCCGCCATCTCCGCCCAGAGCGAAGAGGTCGGCGAGCTCCTGGCCGAGGCATTCGGCAAGGTTGGCAAGGATGGTGTCATCACCATCGAAGAGTCCTCCACAACGCAGACCGAACTTGTCCTCACCGAAGGCATGCAGTTCGACAAAGGCTACCTTTCCCCGTACTTCGTCACCGACGCGGAACGCCAGGAAGCTGTCCTGGAAGACGCCCTGATCCTCATCAACCAGGGCAAGATCTCCTCCCTGCAGGAGTTCCTTCCGCTCCTCGAGAAGGCCCTGCAGGCTGCCAAGCCGCTCTTCATCATCGCCGAGGACATCGACGGCGAGGCATTGTCCACGCTGATCGTGAACCGCATTCGCGGCACCCTGAATGTCGTTGCCGTCAAGGCTCCCGGCTTCGGTGACCGCCGCAAGGCCATGCTGCAGGACATCGCGACCCTCACCGGCGCGCAGGTTGTCTCCCCGGAGCTCGGCCTGTCGCTGGACCAGGTTGGCCTCGAGGTGCTCGGTACCGCCCGCCGCATCACCGTCACCAAGGACAACACCACGATCGTCGACGGTGCAGGTACGGCCGAAGACGTGGCAGCACGCGTAGCCCAGCTCCGCGCCGAACTGGCCCGGACGGACTCCGACTGGGACAAGGAAAAGCTGCAGGAGCGCCTCGCCAAGCTGGCCGGCGGCATCGGCGTCATCAAGGTCGGCGCAGCTACCGAGGTTGAACTCAAGGAAAAGAAGCACCGCATCGAGGACGCAGTATCCTCCACGCGTGCCGCCCTTGAAGAAGGCATCGTCTCCGGCGGTGGCTCGGCCCTCATCCATGCCCTCAAGGCACTGGACGAGGACGAAGCGGTCAAGGCGCTCGAAGGCGACGCAGCCGCTGCTGTCGGCATCGTTCGCCGTGCGCTGGTCCAGCCGCTGCGGTGGATCGCCCAGAACGCCGGCTTCGATGGCTATGTCGTCGTCGCCAAGGTCGGCGAGCTGGAAGACAACCACGGCTTCAACGCGAAGACGGCCGTGTACGAGGACCTGATCGCCGCAGGCGTGATCGACCCCGTCAAGGTCACCCGCTCCGCACTCCGTAACGCCGCCTCCATCGCCGCTCTGGTTCTCACCACCGAGACCCTGGTCGCCGAGAAGCCGGCCGAGGAAGACGAGCACGCAGGCCACAGCCACTAATTTCGGCTTTCGCCGAACGAGGCCCGGTCCCTTTTGGGGGCCGGGCCTCGTTCATTTAAGAGCGCCGAGGTTTGCCCCAGACAATGTTCCGGAAGCTCCCAGCCTCCTGTGTCCTAATGGAAGAGGCGGTTGGTTGAGAGCACTCTCGAATTGACGATGAACATTACGAATCAGTAACATTGACGGTTCGTGCGGCACCCTGGAGGCAAGACTTTGACAACCACGCGCTCAATGGCGCCGAGTAAACAGCAAAACGGAACGTCGAAAGCAGCAAGCAAATCGACGTTCCGGCCCGAAATCCAGGGGCTTCGATCCGTCGCCGTCCTGATGGTCGTCACCTACCACATTTGGTTCGGCCGTGTCTCGGGCGGCGTGGATGTCTTCCTTCTCGTATCAGCGTTCCTCATGACGCTGCAGTTCACCCGCCGGTACGCGAACGGGCAACAGACCATACTGACGAAGCACTACCTCCACCACTTCCGGCGGCTCCTTCCGGCAGCCGTTACCGTGATCGTCGGAACGCTCGCGGCTACCTACCTCTTCATACCCGGGACCCGCTGGGTGGATACGATCCAGCAGGGGTGGGCCTCGCTCTTCTATGCCGAGAATTTCCTCTTGCAGTCCGAAGCCGTCAACTACTACGCCTCCGACCACAGCGCGGCCAGCCCCCTCCAGCATTTCTGGTCCCTGTCCATCCAAGGGCAAGTGTTCATCATCTGGCCGCTGATTTTCGTGGGCGCGGCTATCCTGGCGAGGCGTTTCAGGTTGGCCTACGTTCCGCTCCTCCGCTACATCTTCGGCGCGATCTTCGTGGCTTCGCTCATATATTCCATCGGATTTACGGCCGCCAATCAGTCGGAGGCATATTTCTCCACCCTCGCAAGGCTTTGGGAATTCGCGCTTGGAACGCTCCTGGCCCTTTACCTGCCATCGCTGAAACTTCCCAGGCCGGCGCGCGTAGTCCTCGGATGGCTGGGCGTCGTTGCCATGCTCAGTTGCGGACTCATCCTCAATGTCGAGGCTGCCTTCCCCGGTTGGGCGGCACTTTGGCCCACGCTCGCCGCAGCCTGCATCCTCGCGGCAGGCCAGACGGGAAGCCGCTTCGGCGTCGACCGGATCCTCAGTTCCAAGCTGCTGGTCCGCATGGGCAACAATTCCTACGCGCTCTACCTCTGGCACTGGCCGCTCCTGGTGATCTACCTGGCCTGGTCTGACAAGTCGCACGCCGGATGGTTGTCCGGAACCGTCATTATCATCGCCGCATTCGTCCTCGCCGTCCTGACAACCAGGTTCGTGGAGAAGCCGTGGCGCGAATGGAGATGGCCCGAGGTCAATAGGCGGCGAAGCGCGATTGCGTTGGTGGCCGCCGCGACCGTGGCAATTGTTCCGCTGGCAGGATGGCGCTTCCAGATCGACCGGACGAACAGCGCGCTCCTTGCCAACATGGACGCCCGAAACCCCGGCGCCGCCGCCGTCGGGGGTGCGTTCGTCTACACGCCCCAGCCGGATGTTCCCTTGGTCCCCGCGATGACGGCCATCGATGACGACTGGCCGGCCTTCCCCAAGCCCTGCACCGGCGACCAGGATCCGAACGACTTCGTGAACCGTTGCACCAACGGGATCACGAACGGAACCAAGTCCGTGGTGGTCATCGGCAACTCCCACGCCCATGTGCTGAACACGCCCTTGCTCACCATGGCCAAGAAGAACAATTGGAGCCTCACTTCCATCACCAAGGGATACTGCCCGCTAGGCGAGGACACTGCCGCGGACATCACCCAAGCGTGCGTGGACTTCAACAAGGCAACCCTCGCGGAGGTGCTTAAGATGAAGCCCGACGTCGTCGTGACCACCAGCACGCGGACGAACGTGGACGCCAATGTGCCGGAACGGGTGGACCCCTCGTGGGTGTCGGAGGTGAAAACCCTCAACGACGCCGGCATCAAGGTGGTTGCCCTCCGCGATACCCCGCGGCCGGCCCAACCGGTCCCGGCTTGCCTTGAGAAGGACCCTACGGCCTACGTCGCCTGCGGATCCCAGCGCGACAGCATCTATGCGCAAGTCTCGCCGACCGCCGCGATCGAGGGGCAGTTGCCGGACACCAGGTTCCTCGATCTTTCGAAGTACTTCTGCCCGGATTCGAACTGCCCTGCCGTGATCGGCAACGTGATTGTCTACAAGGACGACAACCACGTGACCGCCACGTACATGAAAACCCTGACACCCTATTTCGAGCAGGCGTTCATGGCCGCGACCGGCTGGTCCTGAGCGGCGCAGGTGCCGTTGCTCACATTGCCCGTACGGAATATGGGGATCGCCAGCGAGGTTCTACTATTTATTCAGAACCTTTCTGCACAGGTACTTTTCTGCACAGGCCAGTCCCGTAATCACGGGCTGGTCATCAGTTGCAACCCCTACCAGAGCCACCCCCAAGAACCAAGGTAAGAGGCGCACTCATGACCCAGCCCGAACACGATCCCTTTGGCTTTGTTGGCCTGACCTATGACGATGTCCTGTTGCTGCCCGGCCACACGGATGTCATCCCGTCCGACGCCGACACTTCCTCCCGGATCTCGAAGCGCATTACGGTGCAGACGCCGTTGCTGTCCGCGGCGATGGATACCGTCACGGAGTCGCGCATGGCCATCGCCATGGCCCGACAGGGCGGCCTCGGCGTCATCCACCGGAACCTCTCCATCGAGGACCAGGCCGACCATGTGGATCGCGTCAAGCGGTCCGAGTCCGGCATGATCACCAACCCGCTCACGATCCACCCCGAAGCCACCCTGCGCGAACTGGATGAGCTGTGTTCGCGGTACCGGGTTTCCGGCCTGCCGGTAATCGACCCTGACGGTCGCCTCCTGGGCATCGTCACCAACCGCGATACCCGTTTCGTACCGGAATCCGACTTCCCGTTGCGCCTGGTCAGCGACGTCATGACCAAGATGCCGCTCGTGACCGGCCACGTCGGCATCAGCCGCGAAGAGGCCTCCCACAAGTTGGCCACGAACAAGATTGAGAAGCTTCCCCTCGTCGACGAGCAAGGGCGCCTGAAGGGCCTCATTACGACGAAGGACTTCACCAAGGCCGAACAGTATCCGCTTGCCACGAAGGACGAAGAGGGCCGGCTCCGCGTCGGTGCCGCCATCGGTTTCTTCGGGGATGGCTGGGAGCGGGCCATGACGCTGATCGATGCCGGCGTCGACGCCTTGTTTGTCGACACCGCCAACGGCCACTCCCAGGGTGTCCTCGACATGATCAGCCGCCTGAAATCGGACCCGGCCGCCGCGCACGTGGACATCATCGGCGGCCAGGCTGCCACCCGCGAAGGTGCCCAGGCACTGATCGACGCCGGTGCGGACGGGATCAAAGTCGGCGTCGGACCGGGCTCGATCTGCACTACCCGCGTCGTCGCCGGCGTTGGCGTCCCCCAGATCACGGCCATCTACGAGTCCGCCAAAGCGGCAATTCCCGCCGGCGTGCCGTTGATCGCCGACGGCGGCCTGCAGTACTCGGGCGATATCGGCAAGGCCCTCGTGGCCGGTGCGGACACCGTGATGCTCGGCTCCTTGCTGGCCGGTTGTGACGAGTCGCCGGGTGAGCTGATCTTCGTCAACGGCAAGCAGTTCAAGAGCTACCGCGGCATGGGCTCCCTGGGGGCGATGCAGTCCCGTGGCAAGAACACCTCGTACTCCAAGGACCGGTACTTCCAGGCCGACGTTTCCGGAGACGACAAGCTCATCCCCGAAGGCATCGAAGGGCGTGTAGCTTACCGCGGCCCGCTTTCCTCCGTGGCCTACCAGCTTGTCGGCGGCCTGCGCCAGACCATGTTCTACACCGGTGCCCCCACGATTCCCGAGCTCAAAGCACGCGGCAAGTTCGTCCGGATTACCGCTGCCGGTTTGAAGGAGTCCCACCCGCACGACATCCAGATGACGGTGGAAGCTCCGAACTACGGTTCGCGCTAGCCGAAATCCGGCCCCTCAGCGAGCCCGCCGCCGTCGTCATGACGGTGGCGGGCTTGCTTTATAAGGACGAGACTGCGCTGGGATAACCTAGAGCAGTGACTTATGAGATTGAGATTGGCCGTGGCAAGCGTGGGCGCCGAGCCTACTCCCTCGACGACATTGCGATTGTCCCCAACCGCCGTACCCGCGACCCCAAGGACGTCTCCGTCTCGTGGCAGATCGATGCCTACAAGTTTGAGATGCCGGTCATTGCCGCTCCCATGGACTCCGCGATGTCCCCGGAGACCGTCATTGCGCTTGGCCGCCTGGGCGGACTCGGTGTCCTGGACCTTGAGGGTCTTTGGACGCGCTACGAAGATCCCCAGTCCGTCCTCGACGAGATTTCGGCCCTCCAGGACGAAACTGCAAGTCCCGCCGTCACCCGGCGCATGCAGGAACTCTACAAAGCGCCGATCGAACCGGAACTGATCACCCGCCGCCTCGCGGAAATCCGCGCCTCCGGAGTGACCGTCGCGGGATCGCTGACGCCGCAGCGCACGCAAGAGCACTACAAGACCGTTGTGGCGGCCGGCGTCGACATTTTCGTCATCCGCGGAACCACGGTCTCGGCCGAGCACGTTTCCAAGAACCACGAACCCCTTAACCTCAAACAGTTCATCTACGAACTCGACGTCCCTGTGATCGTTGGGGGAGCAGCCGGCTACACACCCGCGCTGCACCTCATGCGCACCGGTGCTGCAGGCGTCCTGGTGGGCTTCGGGGGCGGAGCGACCACGACGACTCGCCGCGCCCTGGGAATCCATTCGCCAATGGCTTCGGCGATCTCCGACGTCGCCGCCGCACGCCGGGATTACATGGATGAGTCCGGCGGACGCTACGTGCACGTAATCGCCGACGGCGGCATGGGTTCATCCGGCGACATCGTCAAGGCCATTGCCATGGGTGCCGACGCCGTCATGCTCGGCAGCGCCCTGGCCCGGGCGGAAGAAGCTCCGGGCAGGGGCTGGCACTGGGGTCAGGAGGCCCACCACCTTGAGCTGCCCCGCGGCGACAGGGTCAATGTGGGCACCGTCGGTCCGCTTGAGGAAGTCCTCTTCGGGCCCGGCCACCACACCGACGGAACGTCCAACCTGGTCGGTGCGCTGCGCCGCTCCATGGCGACCACAGGCTATTCGGACCTGAAAGAGTTCCAGCGCGTCGACGTCGTCGTCTCGCCGTACAACGGAGGCTAGTTCCGCCGCAAGGCGAATTCCGCCTGGTGGTCCCGCGCGGCCACTGCCCAAGCCATCGGGCAGGACGTAGTCTGGGGGACTACGGTCATTGTCCGCAATTGGAGGCGCCCGATGAGCAGCATTGCAGGTGGTTCGACGAACGGTCAGGCATCCCCGGGTGCATTGAGCCCGCAAGCGCGAGCCGCTTCAATCGAGGCCCTTCGCCGGACCACCGAACCGGGCCGGGAGTTGGACATCCTGATCGTCGGGGGAGGCGTTGTGGGTGCCGGCGCCGCCCTGGACGCAGTCACACGGGGATTGTCCGTAGGCATCGTGGAAGCGCGGGATTGGGCTTCCGGAACATCGTCGCGGTCCTCCAAACTCATCCATGGCGGACTGCGCTATCTGGAAATGCTCGATTTCGCCTTGGTGCAGGAGGCCCTCCAGGAACGTGGGTTGCTGATCCAGCAGATCGCGCCGCACCTTGTCCGGCCCGTTCCCTTCCTCTACCCGCTGACCCGTCGCTTCTGGGAGCGGCCGTATGTCGGTGCGGGCATATTCCTGTACGACACACTGGGCCTCACCTCGGGGCACAGCCGGGGGGTGCCGAGGCACCGGCACTTTTTCCGGCGCGGAACGCTCAGGGCAGCGCCTAGCCTGAAAAGCGATGCGTTCGTCGGTTCCATCCGGTACTACGACGCCCAGGTCGACGATGCGCGGCTCGTGGTCAATATCGTTCGCACGGCTGCGTACTATGGGGCGCATGCCGTCAACCGCATGCGCGTGGTCTCGTTCCTGCGGGAGGGCGAACGCGTCGTAGGCGCCCGGCTGGAGAACCAGGAAGACGGCAGCCTCATCGAGGTCCGCGCCAAGCAGGTGGTCAACGCCACCGGGGTGTGGACCGACGAGACCCAAGCCATGGTCACGGATCGGGGGCAATTGAAGGTCCGCGCGTCGAAAGGCATCCACCTCGTGGTCCCGCGCGATCGCTTCCAGTCCACCGTGGGCTTGATCCTGCGAACGGAGAAGTCGGTGCTCTTCGTCATTCCGTGGGGCCGCCACTGGATCATCGGCACCACGGACACGGATTGGACGTTGGACAAGGCCCATCCAGCGGCCTCCAGCAAGGACATCGACTACATCCTGGAACGGGTCAACCGGGTCCTCAAGGTGCCGCTGACCCGGGAAGATGTCGAAGGAGTGTATGCCGGGCTTCGTCCACTCCTTGCCGGCGAGAGCGATTCCACCGCCAAGCTATCCCGCGAACATGTCGTGGCCCACCCGGTCCCGGGACTGGTTGTGGTCGCGGGCGGCAAGTTCACGACCTACCGGGTCATGGCCAAGGACGCCGTCGACGAAGCCACGAGGGCGATGGACGAACGCGTTGCGCCGAGTTGCACGGAAACCATTCCCCTCCTTGGCGCGGAAGGCTTCAAGGCCGCATGGAACCGCCGGGTGAGGACCGCCGAGGAGTCCGGGGTCCACGTTGCACGGGTGGAACATCTGCTGAACCGCTATGGGTCCATGGCGCCGGAGGTCCTCGCAATCATCAAGGACAATCCGGCCTTGGCGGAACCGTTGCCCGGCGCGGATGACTACCTGGCGGCCGAGGTGGTTTATGCCACCACGCATGAAGGTGCCCGCCATGTCCACGACGTCCTGACCCGCCGTACCCGCATCTCCATCGAGTCGTGGGACCGAGGTGTCTCTGCGGTGCCGCTTGTCGCTAAGCTGATGGGAGAAATTCTTGGCTGGAGCGACGCACAGCGGGAAAGCGAAATCAAGCACTACCTGGCGCGGGTGGAAGCCGAGCGGCTGAGCCAACAGCAGCCCGACGACGAATCCGCCGACGCCGCGCGCATGGGTGTGGATGACATCGTTCCCCTGCGCTGAGCGCTTTGGCTGGCCGGGCCACACTGGAGGGAAACGACTTGACGGAACCACTGGACCCGTATGACGCAGAATTGACGACTCCCGAAACCGTCATCCTCGAGATGGAAGCGGTGGACAAGACCGACGCCACAACCCAGCTAGCGGAACGCCTCCACGCGGCCGGCCGCATTACGGACCTCGAAGAGTTCCTTAAGCAGGTCAATTCCCGTGAACACCAGCTCGCCACGGGCCTGCCCGGTGGAATCGGATTGCCGCACGCGCGCAGCGAGCTCGTCTCCCGCATATCGATTGCGGTCGGTGTCACGAAGTTCGGCCATTCCCTCGACTTCGGGGCGAGCGACGGCCCGGCTACCTTGGTCCTGCTGATCGCGACCCCGGCCAGCTCCTTCTCCGACCACCTGGAAGTCTTGGCCACCCTTGCCCGGTCCCTCTCCAAGGAGTCCTTCAGGGAATCCTTGAGGCGCGCCCACGACCCCGAGGTCATCGCCGAACTTATCAATTCCAGTTTGGTCTTCTTCGACCACTAAAAGCGAAGAACCTTCGTATTGCCTTCCGGCCTACAGGGGCGATCAACCGCCACCCCGTTTAGCTGTTCTACAGCTTGACGAAGTACGGTTAAGGGGTGTTAAAAACCGCTCTGAAGCCCCGTTGGATCGCCGGACTTGTCTTCGCGCTCCTCCTCTCCGGGGTGTTCGTGCTGCTCAGCCAATGGCAGTTCGGACGATCCACCCAGAGCGAAGTCCCGGAAGACCCGGCAGTGGAGCACGTCAAACCCCTCACGAACGTGCTGCAACCCGGCACCTTCTTCCCCGGGGCGGCGTCGGACCAGATGGTGAGCGCCAAGGGCAGCTACGACCCCGGCAAGCAAGTCCTGGTGGAAGGCCGCCTGCTCGCCGGTCAAAAGGGATACTGGATCGTCACGGCCTTCGCGGTTGACGGTGCCCCCGTGCTTCACGGTGCCGGAGCCTCGCCGAAGACTTGGATTCCTGTCGCGCGCGCCTGGGTCTCCGACCCGGCGAAAGCCAGCCCACCGCCGTCGGGCACTATTGAGCTGACCGGAAGGCTCCTGCCGTCCGAAGCTCCGGTACCAAACGTGGACGCCGCAGCGGGACGCGCCTCCGCCGTTTCCGTCGCAGAGCTCATCAACCTTTGGGACGTCTCAAGCTACCCCGGTTTCGTTGCCGCGACATCGGAAGTTTCGGCCGGTAAGGCCTTGCCGCTTTCGGAGCAGCTAAAGCCCCTCAACATTCCGGCGCAGCCAGCAACGCAACAAATCAACTGGCTCAACCTCTTCTATTCCGTGGAATGGGTTGTATTCGCAGGATTTGCCCTCTACGTCTGGTGGCGAATGGTCGCTGACGACTACAGGCGCACGCTTGAAGACGACGATCCCGACGACGAATTTCCCGATCACGATTCACCAGCAACTAATGAGCCAGAACAAAAGGTGCAGCCATGATTGACCCGAAGCCGGCCATCCAGCCCGAACCGTCAGGAACGCCCGGATCGAAGCCCGGCGCAGCCGAGACCGGTTCCGCCAAGAAGCGGCGATTCGGCGGAACGACAGCACAGATCCGTTCGGCCTTGAAGTTCTACAAAGTCATGGCCTACCTGACCGGTTCCATGCTCCTGCTGCTCTGCGCCGAACTCGTCGCCCGCTATGTGTTCGGGGTCTACCTGTTCGCCGGCGGCACGAACGCGGGCAACGGGCAGCCTTTCGGCTTCGGATTCTCGGACGCCGAGGGGGTCCTGGGAGGCTTCAACGTATCGATCGCGGTGCTGATCGTGCACGGCTGGATGTATGTGCTGTACCTCATCTCGGACTTCCGTTTGTGGTCGCTCATGCGGTGGCCGTTCACCAAGCTGGTCCTCCTTGCCTTGGGCGGCGTTGTCCCGCTGATGTCCTTCATCGTCGAGAAGAAGTTCCACGCCGAAGTAGAGGCGGAACTCGCGGCCAATCCTCAGGCATCCAAGCGCTACTGAGGTAGGTAACTCCCAAGGGCTTGTGAGATACCTTACGTCGGGTCGATTTGGCGGCCTCCTAGGCAGCCCCGGGATGCACCGGGGCATGCGGGCAAAGTAGGCTGTTATGGTGACTACTCCCACTGCGCCCTTAACTTCTGAAGCTCAGACTTCCCAGAAGCCGGTGCTGGTTGTTGACTACGGTGCCCAGTACGCGCAGCTGATTGCCCGCCGCGTCCGTGAAGCGAATGTGTACTCGGAAATTGTTCCGCACACGTTCACCACCGAGCAGCTTCTGGCCAAGAACCCGGCAGCGATCATCCTTTCCGGCGGACCCTCAAGCGTATATGCCGAAGGCGCACCAAGCGTTGGTGCGGACCTTTTCGAGGCCGGCGTCCCGGTGTTCGGCATCTGCTACGGCTTCCAGGCCATGGCCAATGCGCTTGGCGGCAAGGTCGCACAGACTGGTTTGCGCGAGTACGGTTCCACCGAAGCGACCACCCTCGGCGAGGCACGCTCCATCCTTGCCGGTGTCCCCGCTTCCCAGAACACGTGGATGAGCCACGGCGATTCGGTCCATGAAGCACCTGAAGGCTTCGAAGTCCTCGCCACCACGGCCGGTGCGCCCGTTGCCGCGTTCGCCAATGAGCAAAAGCACCTGTACGGCGTGCAGTGGCACCCGGAGGTCAAGCACTCCGACCACGGCCAGCAGGTCCTTGAGAACTTTCTTTTCAACGGAGCCGGCCTGAAAGCCAACTGGACCACGGGGAACATCCTCGAGGAGCAGGTGGAACGGATCCGCCAGCAGGTTGGCGATTCGAAGGTCATCTGCGGATTGTCCGGCGGTGTCGATTCCGCGGTTGCCGCGGCCCTGGTCCAGCGCGCTGTGGGTGACCAGCTCACCTGCGTCTTTGTGGACCACGGCTTGCTCCGTGAAGGCGAAGCCGAGCAGGTCGAGCGGGATTTCGTCGCTGCGACCGGCGTCAAACTCTACGTCGCGAACGAGCAGGAGCGCTTCCTCTCGGCCTTGGCCGGCGTCAGCGATCCGGAGACCAAGCGCAAGATCATCGGCCGTGAATTCATCCGTGCTTTCGAAGAAGCGGAGCGGGCGATTGTCGCAAAGGCAGCATCCGAAGGCGAGAGCATCAAGTTCCTCGTCCAGGGCACGCTCTATCCGGACGTGGTCGAATCCGGCGGCGGCGAAGGCGCAGCGAACATCAAGAGCCACCACAATGTCGGTGGCCTGCCCGAAGACCTGCAGTTCGAACTGGTGGAACCCCTCCGTGCCTTGTTCAAGGACGAGGTACGGGCGGTTGGCGCGCAGCTCGGCCTGCCGCAGGAAATTGTCGGGCGGCAGCCGTTCCCGGGACCCGGCCTCGGGATCCGCATTGTCGGCGAAGTGAACAAGGAACGCCTCGACCTGCTCCGCAAGGCCGACGCGATCGCCCGGGCGGAACTAACCGCCGCCGGACTTGATAACGACGTATGGCAGATGCCGGTGGTTTTGCTTGCCGACGTCCGCAGCGTGGGTGTCCAGGGCGACGGCCGCACCTACGGGCACCCGATCGTGTTGCGCCCCGTCTCCTCCGAGGATGCCATGACGGCCGATTGGTCGCGGCTTCCATATGACCTGTTGGCAAGGATCTCGAACAGGATCACGAACGAGGTTGACGGCGTCAACCGCGTGGTGCTGGACGTCACCAGCAAGCCACCGGGAACCATCGAGTGGGAGTAGCTTTTTGAGGGGCCGGTCTCTATCCCAGGGACCGGCCCCTTGGCATCTCCCCTGAAATCAGGGGTAATTTGCCTTTGCAGCAGCGTTGCGGTGCAGAGTGCCGGGCTATTCCCGCTAACCTCGAAAGTATGCCGATTTGGTCCAAGTCGTCTCGAGCTAGTACAGAAAAGAAGGCAGCGGTGTCAGTAGGTCAAAGCCAGGAAGAGGGTTCCGCGGAGCTCCGGAAATGGCTCTCCGGGCTCAAGCCTGTGACTGGCGCGGATACGATGCTGCGCTTCGTCAAGACGCCGGAAGGCTCGATCGACCTGAGCAACGGGCACCCGTCGGGCCTCGCCCAGCTCCTGGCAGGACGCCGGACCCGCCTGTCCACGCTCATCAGGGACCGCCAGCAATACTTGGTTGCGGCCCGCGCCGCGAGGAACCTCCGATCCAAGATCTTCGAATTGGGCAACGACCGCGGCATTGACGCCGGGTACCTGTCCTGCGGAACGGTTGTTTGGACCTCGGCCGTTGGAGGGAAGCCGCAACGTGTTTCCGCTCCTGTCATGCTGGCCGCCATCTCGCTGACCGCACGGCCCGGCGAAGACGATTACGAGCTTCAGCTCTCCGAGCAGGCCCATATCAATCCTGCCTTGGTCAGGCACCTGAAGACCGTTCACGGAATCGTCTTCGACGTCAATGCCGTTACCCGCATGGCATACAACACGGCTCGCCTTGACCCGCAGCCCGTGCTTGAACGGCTTGCCACCTTGGTGCAGCCGATCCATGGCGCCGACGTGACGAGCAACCTCCTGGTGACCACCTTGGCCGACCTGTCGGGGAACCTGGATGACCCGTGGATCAACGAGAACAGCCGGATCGTGGCTTCCTTGTTCGAGGCTGCGAACGGTGGGGACGTCGAACCGGAGCCGATCAAGTCCGGGCGGTTCCCGGGCCTTGATGAGCGTGATCCCGCCGATGAATTGCTTCTCCTGGACGCGGACACCGACCAACAGTATGTTGTGGACGCGGTGCGTGCGGGGGATTCGCTGGTGGTGAGCACCCCGCCCGGCAGTGGCCAGACGCAAACCGCCATTAATGCGATCGGCGCACTCGTCAGTGAGGGCAAGTCGGTATTGGTAGTGGGGGACCGGCGGGCCAGCCTCAATGGCCTGGGCGCGAACTTTGAAGCTCTCGGCCTCGAGTCCATGCTTTTCCGGCCGGGCAATGGAGCCGCGCCCCAGCAGCTCAAGGGCCAATTGGTGAGCGCGATCATTCGAAACGAGAAATCGTTGGAGCCGCAGCTTGCGAACCTGCACAAGACGCTCGCTGAGCATCGGCACGCGCTCATGGATCACGTTGCGTCCTTGCACAATGTGCGCGAGCGGTGGGGTTGCTCGCCGTATCAGGCAATGCAATCGCTCGCGGAACTGACCTCCATCCAACCGGCACCCGTCACCACCGTCCGGCTGAAGAGAAGCGTGCTGGACAGCATCAAGGACCGCGGGGAACTGGCTGAAAGGCTTCGCCGTGCCGCGGAGCTGGGCAGTTTCAGCCGCGCTTCGACGTCGAGCCCTTGGTACGGCGCACGCTTGGTGACCCGCAAGGAAACCGAGGAAGCCCAGCAACTGGCAGTAGCTTGCGAGGAAAAGCTCCCCCTGTTGCGGGAACGGATGAACCAGCTCGCGGAGCATTCCGAAATCCGTCTTGGCGCGAACTTCGCCGAATGGGGTGCGCAGCTGGAACTTCTGATGGCTGTCCGGGAGAGCCTGGACAAGTTCACTCCGGACATCTTCGACCGCCCTGTCCACGACCTCATTTCGGCAACAGCCACGTCCGCCTGGCGTCGCGAACGCGGCCTCGAAATGCCATCCATGCAGCGTTCCCGCTTGCGACGGGTGGCCAAGGAATACGTGCGTCCGGGCGTCCATATCGCCGATCTGCACAGCTCCTTGGCGCTCGTCCAGGAGCAGCGGGCATTGTGGGCGGACTACGCAACGACGCAACGCCATCCGGCGGTGCCTTCCGGGCTGGCCGACCTCGGCGCCAGCTACCGCGAACTGGACCGGGACCTCCGACGCCTGGGCGATTGCCTCAAGCACACGGCGGAGGGCGGGGACCTCCATGCCACGCGCTACGAAGACCTTATGGAGCGCCTTAACCGGCTCGTTGCCGACACAGGAACCCTTGAGACCCTGCCGGAACGCACCCTTTTGATCGAAAACATGCGTGAGCATGGGCTCGGGGAGCTTCTTGCCGACCTGGCCGAGCGTGAGGTGCCTCCGGAGTCCGTTGGCGCCGAGCTGGACCTCGCTTGGTGGCAGTCCGCCTTGGAAGCGATGATCAGTGGAGACGACTACCTTGCGATGTCGGACGGCGATTCCCTTCGCCGGCTCGAAGCAGAGTACAGGCTGGCGGATCAAGCGCACATCGCCAGCGGTGCTGCGCGCCTGCGCTGGCGGCTTGCGGAAATGTGGCGCGCCGGAATCGCAGAGCACCCCCGGCAGGCAGAGCTCCTGCGGAACCTGATCAAGGATGGACGGGTCACCCTTTCTGCCTTGAGCGCCCAGGCGCCGGTGCTCGTTTCGCGCCTCGTGCCCGTGTGGATGGTCAGCCCCTACCTGTTGACCGGCCTGTTGCCCGCGGAGCAGAAGTTCGACGCCGTGGTGATCCTCGACGCCGAGAGCACCTCGCTTCAGGCTATGTTGCCGGCGATTGCGCGGTCCCGGCAGGTCATCGCCTTCGGCGATGCGAAGATCGGCAATGCCCGCACGTTCAGCGTGGCTGTCGAGCCACCCATTGCCGGGGCCATGGGGCAGGAGACGGTTGAGAGCGCCTTTAGTGCCCTGTCGCGTGTGCTGCCTACCTGGCAGTTGAATTGGGTCTACCGGGCAGTCGACGAAGACCTCGTGCTGCAACTGAGCAAGAACTACTACGACGGCGGGCTGCGTCGCCTGCCCGACGGCCAATCTGTCACCGGTCTCGACCGCTCCGTAGTGGTTGAATACATTCCTGACGGCACCGGACTTCCCAGTGCCGATCATGAAGGGGTCGAATCGGTCACTGCCGAGGTGAACCGCGTGGTTGACCTGGTATTCGAACACGCAAGACTGCGTCCCCGGACTTCGCTGGCCGTCGTCACTGCGAGCTTGCGCCATGCGGCGAGGATTGGCGAGGCCATCCGGCTCCAGTTGCCGAACTACCCGCTGTTGTCCGGCTTCTTCAACGCAGGGGCGGAATCCTTCCGCGTGGTGGATCTGGAACGCGCGCAGGGTTTGGTCCGCGACCACGTGATCTTCTCGCTGGGTTACGGACGCACGCCGCATGGCAGGGCGCTCCACAGCTTCGGTCCCCTCTCCGTGGAAGGCGGCCGCAACAAGTTTGCGCTGGCGATGACCCGTTCCCGCAGATCGCTGCACGTACTCAGCTGCTTCCGACCGGAAGACCTGGACTTGGACCGGCTTTCCCACGGAGCGGTCGACTTCTACGAGCTCCTGGACCGCGAACTTTCCGGGAACTCGGACCTGGGCACACCGGCCACGAGGGCAACCGCCAGCGAGCAAGCCCTCGGCGAGGACCCGTTGGTCGCGGACCTTGGCGAACGGCTCCGGGCGCGCGGCGCG
Source organism: bacterium RCC_150 (assembly GCA_041360635.1). Classification (GTDB taxonomy): domain Bacteria; phylum Actinomycetota; class Actinomycetes; order Actinomycetales; family Micrococcaceae; genus Arthrobacter. The sequence goes on from JBFUPP010000010.1 coordinate 154,901, forward strand.
CGGGTCTGGCACCATTACGACGGCGCCCTGGATATCGCAGCCGCAGCGGATCCGGTGCACACGATTGGCCGCGACGACGCCGAAATGCCCACGCCGGTGGCGATCGAGTCGGATGGCACGCAACGCTACCGCCGTATGAGCGTCAGGGAACGGAGCAGGTTGCGCCCGCAACTGCTGGAGCGCCTCGGCTGGCGTTACATGTCCTTGTGGACTATCGAAGTCTTTACCGACCCCTCCGCCTGCGCCGACCGCATCGGTTCCTACTTGGGGCTGGAGAAACCCGTGCCGGCCTCGTACGGCCCCGCGGAGCATGGCTTCCTGGACGTTGATGTTGAACAATTGGAGCTGGACTCCGGACAAGCTACACCCTAGGGAACTGCGATGGCAGACAGTAACGACAAGCAGAAGAAGCATGAAAAGAAGTCCGCGCACGTGAAGAAGCCCGCGAGTGAAGGTGTTCTGCCCAAGAAGGCTTCCGAGGATGACCCGCGCCGCTGGGGCGATGAACCGGACTACGATCATGACGCATGGTTGAAGGAGCAGCGGCCTCCACACTGGGGCTGAACGGTTCACGATATTGCCGCCTATCCAACTTTGGCTTCCGCCGACGATTGGGGCGCAGGGGCTATTTGGGACGTCGAGGCAACCAGAACAAAGAACAGTTTGCCCCGAGTGGACGCGCCGGTCAGGACCTCGGCCTGTTGGCTGTTCGCGGCCACCACCACCAGCCCGTCGGATTCGTTGGTGCCCAGCCATTGGCCGGCCTTGCCTCCCTGTGCGGACGTCCAGAGAACTGGAACGGCGGTCGCAAGTATCTCTGATTTCTTGGCCTTGCCCTCGAGGCCCTCTGCAGCAGTTAGCGCGATGTTGACCAACTGGCCCGGCACGACGAGCTGAATCGACGAGGTATCGGCCATGCGCAGTGGTACGGCCGCGGTTCCTGGTGCGGCACCGGTCAAAAGGCCGGGACCGAGCAATTGGGCTTCCGTGGGGATTTGCCCCTTCTGCAGGGGAGAGGCGAGCTGCTTGCCGCGGTATCCGGAGGTGGAATTCAACGCTCCTGCCGGAGCCAATCCGGGCGGAACCAAGAGGGGTTGGAAGTCTGCCTCGGCGAGCGTCGAACCAGCTGGGAGGTCCCGGGCGGCCGCCAGGACGGTAACGCGTTGTTCGGAGGCTGGCGTCAGCTGGTGGACGACGATCCCGGCGGCAGCGCAGAGCAACAAGGCCACCACGAGGCGCCGGTTGCGGTTCAGCCAGTTCGCGAAGCCAAGGCGGGGAGGAACCCGCAGCCTGTTGTTAAAGCGGCCGGAGCCGGTGGCCGCGCGGGTCGTCTTGGTGCGGCGGGCCTGCGACCTGCGAATCAAAGACCCGCCGCTCAAAGACCCGCGACCCGATGTCCCGCGTGTCGACGATCCACGAACTCGTAGGGCTTGGGGCGTGAGGTGGCTTGCAGGCATGTTGCCACGCTAACCGCGGCCTCTTCCGCGCCGCAGCGAATTATTGCCTTATGTGGAAAACCCGCTCAGCTGGCGGCAGCGGCCGGGACCGACGGCGAGGACGCAGGCGTGGAAGAACCGGATGCCGGCGCGGAAGGACCGGATGCCGCGGAGGGCGCAGCCGAAACGGTGCTGCCCTTGGAATCGCGTGAATCGGTCCGGTAGAAACCCGATCCCTTGAACACGACGCCGACACTGTTGAAGACCTTGCGCAACGATCCTTCGCATTCCGGGCACTCCGACAAAGAGCTGTCAGTGAAGGCCTGGACAATGTCAAAGGCATGACCGCAGTCTTTGCAGGCGTACGCATATGTGGGCATTGGTGATCCTCCTCCGGGACGAACTGCAGGTCCTGTCCTGCCTGGCCCGATGTTCCCTCACACGGGTTCCATCAATTAGCAGTCTCAGGGCCTGAGTGCCAATTCTATCACCCGACTCCGGCCTCGCCAGCAGCGAATGTGGGGGAAAACACGCATGGCACCGCGACCAGTCCGCTTAGCTCTCCCGCCCCAACTCAACGATCCTGCGGGGTGTGAGGGCCGCTTCCACCCGCTTGTCGAACGCTTCGGCCGGGATCGTGCCGGCGGGCAGGACCTCGTGGTCGAACACGACGGCGACAGTCGGCGGGCGGCGGCCAGCGCCGTCGAGCTCGTCCAAGAGCCGGTCATAGTATCCGCCGCCCTGGCCGATACGGTTGCCGCTCCCGTCCACGGCGGTAGCTGGCAGGAAAATTCCCGCCGCGTCCATGACGACTTCCTTGTCGAAGCGTTCGCCCAGCGGTTCGTCGATCGGGGCGTACTTTGACCGGACGAAGCGGGTCTCGGGTGTCCACCGCACCCAGCTCAGCCGGCGTTCCGGCTCGCAGACGGGAAGCAGCACGGAGTGGCCCGCCGCATGGAGGGCCGCCAGCAACGGCATCGTGGGCGGTTCTGATGAAACGCCGACATACACGGCGAAGGTCGCCGCTTCTCCCTTGTCCGAAGCATTTGCCAGTGCGGCGGCCCAGGCAAGTCCCTGGTGTGCAATGCCCTGGCCGGCATCCTCGAGTTGCTCTTGGGTGAGGGCACGCCGCGCGCGTCGGTTCCCGCTCCGGATTTCGTCTTTCGACATCATGATTGCTCCAATTCCTACTACTTTGGCGGCCCTCGGGGTCCGAAGCCGCACTTGCCGCACGCCCGTCCGTGGAATGATCCCTTTTGCCTATTGTTCGGTTCCTTCCGTTAGATTAGTCCGGTGACTTCCAATAGCTGCGCTGTCCGCAAGGCCGTCATCCCGGTTGCCGGGCTCGGTACAAGATTCCTGCCTGCCACCAAGGCCATGCCCAAGGAGATGCTGCCGGTGGTCGACAAGCCGGCCATCCAGTACGTCGTGGAGGAAGCGGTGAGCGTGGGACTCAACGACATCCTCATGATTACGGGCCGCAATAAGCGTGCACTGGAGGATCATTTCGACCGTGTACCCGCGCTGGAGGCCACGTTGGAGGCCAAAGGGGACATGACCAAGCTTGACTCCGTGCAGGCCACCAGCAACCTCGGTGACATCCACTATGTCCGTCAGGGAGATCCGAAGGGTCTCGGCCACGCGGTATTGCGCGCCAAGCAGCATGTCGGCTATGAGCCGTTCGCGGTTCTCCTTGGTGACGACCTCATCGATGCCCGGGACGCCCTCCTGAATGAGATGATCGCCGTTCAGCAAAAGACGGGGGGATCGGTGGTTGCCCTCATTGAAGTCGAGCCCTCGCAGATCAGCTCCTACGGCTGCGCGGACATCGAGGAGATCGGCGAAGACGGCTACGTGCGCATCAAGCAGCTCGTGGAAAAGCCGTCAGCGGATGAAGCGCCCTCGAACCTGGCCGTGATTGGCCGCTATGTCCTCCACCCGGCGGTCTTCGACGTCCTCGAGCAGACCGAACCCGGCCGGGGCGGGGAGATCCAACTCACCGACGCCCTGCAGGTCCTCGCGGCAGGCGAAAGCGGAGGCGGCGGAGTCTACGGCGTGGTCTTCCGCGGGCGCCGGTACGATACCGGCGACAAGCTCAGCTACCTCAAGGCTTGTGTCCAGCTTGCCTGCGACAGCGAAGACCTCGGACCAGGCCTTCGCGAGTGGTTGCCGGGCTTCGCCTCCGGTCTCAACGAGTAGCTCCCCGTGTGGGGTTCGGCCATTTGGCCGGTGACGCTGGAATCCGGCGACCTCATCCTGCGTCCCATTCATTACCGGGACAAGAAGGAATGGACCGAAGTCCGGTCGAGGAATCGCGATTGGTTGGCCCCCTGGGAAGCTTCCAACCCCGCACCCGGCGGACGCCTGCCCAATTACCGAGAGATGGTGGCGTCCCTCAATTCCCAGGCACGGCAAGCCAGCGCCCTCCCCTTCCTGATCACCGAGCGAACGCCAGGTTTCCGGGAGCCACGGATCGTGGGACAGCTGACCGTCTCATCGATTATTTGGGGGTCCGCAATGATGGCGACCCTGGGCTACTGGGTCGACCAAGCGCGGGCAGGCCGCGGCATTGCCCCTACCGCAGTTGCGATGGCCACGGACCACTGCTTTTCGGTACTTGGCTTGCACCGTATGGAAATCAACATCAGGCCCGAGAACGGACCGAGCCTGCGGGTCGTAGAGAAGCTTGGCTTCCGGGATGAGGGGCGTCGCGAGCGTTTCCTCCACATCAACGGCGAATGGGCCGACCACCGAAGCTTCGCCTTGACATCCGAAGAGGTTCCCGAAGGGTTGCTGGCCGCTTGGCTGGCGCGCCACCCCAACTAAGTTCGAGGAGACGGGTTCGAGGAGGTGGCGGTGTAAATCCAGTGATTTGCCGACACTCCCACGACACACCGTGGCTAATGCGGTTACCCCTGCCTATTTGCTTCTACGGTTTTGAATGTGGACTTCCCTCTCAGCAGCTCAGTGATATTGGTGGTTGCTGTCGCGCTGTGGATTGTTTGGGTCGCTCCATACATGCTGAAGAACCTCCGCCTGCAACCGCGGGCGGCCGGTGAAGCGCCAGTAGATGACAACGAGGATGACTCGCACGAACTGCAAACCGGGGTGGTCCTATCGATCGCCCCTCGGCAGGAGAAAGCAATGGAAACCATGCAGAGCACTCCACCCGCATCGACAAAGCAAACCGCCGGCTCCGGCGAAAGGCGTGATGCCGTAGCGGACACCGTGGTCTTCAAAGTCAGATACGGTCGCTGCGCGCTCGCCCTGGTTGGCCTGCTTCTTCTCCTGACCGCGGCGGTCACGGGAATTCTACGCATTTTCGACATCGTCTCCGCATGGCTCCCGGTGTTTGCAATCCTGGGCGCCACCGGAAGCTTCTTCCTGTTGCGGCGCTTGGCTATCCGTGACCGAAGGACCAGGATGAACGCCGCATTCCGTAGCGCAATGGCACCCGTGGCCGAGCAGGAGCGCGAAAGCGCCAGGGTCGTCGTTCGTCCCCAGACAGAAATTTTCGACGCCGAAGCCCAAGCCCGTGAAGCCAGGCGGCTCACCGCCGTCGAACTCCGCAAGGCAGCGCTGAAGGTCGCGGAAGCCGCGGGCGACACGACAGTCCAGAGTCCAGCCGCCCCCGAGGACACCGCATGGGAGCCCGTGGAGGTTCCGAAGCCGACCTACGTCGATGCTGCGAAGGCACCGCGACCGACACCGGAACCGCTCGACCTGCCCGAGGCCCCCAAGCCGCTCGGCAAGCCAAGCCTGAAGCAGGCCAGCACCACCCCCGCGGCCCCGGTGGCGCAGCCGCAGCAGGCCAAAGTCCAGGGGGGAATGGGCAATCTGGACGACGTCCTGCAGCGTCGTCGCGCCTAAGTCTTCGTGACCAGGATTTGCGTAGCGGGCGGCACGGGTCAGGTCGGGCGCGAGGTCGTCCGCTTGGCGCTCGACGCCGGAGTGGACGTGGTGGCTCTCAGCCGCCGTCCGCCGTCGGGCGCTTCTCCTGCCTATTACGACGGCGCCCGCTACTTCGAGGCGGACGTCACCACCGGCGCTGGCTTGCAGGACGCACTGCAGGGAGTCGACGTCGTCATCGATTGCCTGGAAGGGCGGTTCGGCAGGGCACGAAAGAACTTTGCCGATGGGGGCGCCCGGCTGCTCGCCTCCGCCAAGGCTGCTGCCGTGCGCAAGGCGGTCCTGCTCTCGATCATCAATTGTGACCAGAGCCGTGCCGCTTTCTACGCAAGCAAGGCAGACAAGGAACGGGCGTATGCGGCGTCCGCAATCGAAACGACCGTGGTCCGGGCAACCCAGTTCCACTCGTTCCCGATCGAGATTTTTCACATGGGTGCAAAGCTCGGCATCGTCCCCATCTTCCGGGGCGTACGGCTCCAGACGATCGCACCCGCAGACGTGGCGTCTGTGCTTCTCCAGGAGGCCTTGGAGGGTTCTCCCGGACTCGCGCACCGTGTTCGGACTATTGGCGGACCGGAGGTCCTCACCATGCGTGAAATGGCCGAAGCCTGGCAGGAATCGGAGGGTACGCGGCGTGCCATTATCGAGCTGCCGTTGCCCGGGGCCATGGGAAGATTTCTTCGTAGCGGGTTGAACCTGGACCCGTCTGAGCGGGTCGGAACCGAAACGTTCGAGTCCTGGTTGGCGAAGCGGCGAGAAAGTTTGTAGCCTAGGGACACTGGCAACGCACCGTTGACCAGGGGCTATAGCTCAGTTGGTAGAGCGCTTCGTTCGCATCGAAGAGGTCAGGAGTTCGAATCTCCTTAGCTCCACAGAAAGGCCCTTTGACCTGCGGAAACGTTGGGACGGAGGGCCTTCTTTTTTCGAAAAATGGGGCCAACTCATCGTTTACTCATTGTGTCGCGTGAAAGGCGTTGGGTGGTGAAGGCCCCTCGGGCGCCGTGGAAGGCGGTTGCGTCGGCCACATAGTATCGCCGGTGTCTAAAGCGTGGGACCCTCAGGGGCCCTTCTCAGTGATTGATGGCTATGCCCGAATGGCCAAGTTGGGCTGCCGCGGCCTTGGAGCTGTACTCGCGGTCGATCAATGTGGCGAGCACTACATTCCCAGGGCGTGTGCGCGCATGTGGGTCACTGCTCCGGCTTGGGTGGCGGACCGGGCGGCAGCGACGGCTGCGGGCTGTTCACCGCGCTTGCGGCGCGGCCGGCAACAAACCGCTGGCGGATTTCTTCGGCGGCGCTGAGCTCACTGCGGGCGAAGGCCGGGCTCGTGCGATGGCGTCGCCGGGCGGGCATCTGCGGGCGCCTCTGCCTCGAACAGGGCTAGGACTCGTTCCGCGCAGTCTGCGGCCCAGGCTGCGACTTCGCGTCGCTGGGCCTCGCTGAGCGTCTGGGGAGAAACCATGTACCGTACATTCGGCTAGCGGCCGACGAGAAGGTGATTGTGGGGCTGGGGTCTGTGTTGCCTGCCGTAGACCTGTGCTTTGTCAGGCTGGCTGATTTTTGCGCAGGTATTCTCGTAGTCCGGGGATGGCGAATTTGGTCTTGCCGTGGCCGGTTAATTCGATGAGGCCCGCGGCCAGGAGCCTGGTGCGGTATTTGGCTACGAGGCCGGGTCGCGAGCCGGTCCGTTGGGCGATGTCTCCGGCTGCGGAGGGTCCGTCGTCGATGGCCATGGCGTGCAGGATCTCCCGGTCTTTCCCGGATGCCGCGGCGAGGGCTGCTTCGATCACTACGCGTTCGTTGCGCCGGATGGCGGCGGCGAGTGCGCGGTCGACGGCGACGGGGGAGAGGACGCCGTCGTTGTTCTCCGCCTCAAGCCAGAGGAAGTATCCGACTAGTTGGATGAGGAAGGGGTAGCCTCGGGTGGTTGTTGCTGCCCTGTGGGCCAGGTCAGGTCAGGGGCGATGGTGATCTCCGCGGAGGCGAACGTTTCCGTGAAAGATGTTTCGACGTCGCGTACCGCGGCGGCGTGGAGATCGATTTTGTCGGCCCTGCGAAGGAATGTCGCTATCGGCGCTGAACCGCTCGGACGCCTGGACCTCGTGGGCGGTTCTTTCAGCACCTTCGGCCGTCAGAATTTCATCCAGGATTCCCGCCAAGAGGGCTGCAAGGTCGGGTCGAAGGGCTCGTCAACACCAGGGTCATTCTCGCTGACATATGCAAAGTTGCCCCAGCAGCCACGGGTCATGCTGACATACAGCAACTCGCGGGTGAGCCTGCCTTGTGTGACCACGGTGTGCCCGGTATCGACGGTGATTCCTTGGGAGCGGTGGGCCGTCGTCGCGTACCCGAGGTCGAGGGCGGATTGAACATAATCACGGTGCAGGGTAACGGTGGCGCCGGTGTCCCGGCGGACCGCCACGAGCGAGCCGGCGCGCCGGCCAAGGTGTTCGACGTCGAGCAGGGTGCCGTTGCGGATGAAGTCGCCGTTGCTGTCCTTGATGGTGCGGTGGTTGCGGCGAGTGATGACCGTGTCGCCCGGCCCGGCCCACAGCCCGTCCGCCAGAGCAACGGTGTTATCGGCGTCCACGGCGCCGTGGACCTGGCCGCCTGCGCGGCGAGAGAGTCACCTACGTGGGGGCAGATTCACTGGTGATCAGCGGGAACTCACGGGTCCTACACCGTCCGAGGTTCTTACTCGTGGAGGCTTCTCGGCAGAGTCCGCCCTCTCCAAGTGAAAAGTGTCCGGTTGAAATCTGAGACCCTGGACCGCCGGTGTCAGAAATATCTAATTCCGACCCAATCCTGACGCCTCCGGACGCACGTCCTGACGTCGGGTTGGGGTGTACTCAACAGTATGCAGTTTGTCAGAAGGGGTGGTTCAAGGCCGTGCTGGGGTTGGTCACAAGGAGTTGACGGATTTCTTCAGCTCCGAATCCGCCTCCGCGCAGGGCCGTTCCCCATTTCCGTATCCCGCCGGCGATGGGGCCATTGCGCGGTTGTCCGAGGTCTCCGGTGAGGAGGGTGGAGCTGATCCCGCAGGCCTTGATGCCCCGGACTGCGTCGTCGATGAGGAGCTTGCCCTCTAAGACCGAGGCCATAGTTCGCTCGATCCAAGCACCCCGGCGGGCCATTTCGATCTGTGCTTCGAGGTTGATCCGCTGCCGTGGCAGGTCCGGGTGGGTGACCATGATGCGCTCGATCCCGTGGTCCTTCGCAGCATCGAGGACCGCGAACACTTCGTCGCGGTCCAGATGCCCGGTGGCCAGGAGTAGCCCGTACGCGCTGACGACGTCGAGGACGTTGTGGAGTTCGGGTACCACGCGGCCGTCCTCGATTATCGTGACCGGCGGCCCGTAACCGGGCAGGGCAGCGAGCTTTGCCTGAGCTCCTTCCCAGACCGGCGCCGTTCCGGGAGAGTTGGCTGCTTGTTCTCGTTGCCGGCGGCTGTCGACGGTCGGGAGCCAGACCACCCGCGCGCCAAGGAGGGCGGCGACCTCGACGGCGGCGGGGTTCAGTCCGCCGACGGGGCGGTTGAGCGCGATGGAACCGATCGCCGTCGCGCTTTGCTCGTTTGAAGTGGCGGCGCAGAGGCTCGCCGTTGAGGCGACGTGCGATTTGACGACGAATCCGGCGAACCCGGCCGTGGAGAAGTCCTCGATCGTCTCGGCGATGGTCTGGGAGCGTGGAACGATGTCCGGGGCGGGGTGGGTGTGCAGGTCGATGGCGCCCTTGAGCGCGTCGAGGAGTTGGCCTTCGCTTAGTTGGTCCATGGTCAGTCCCTGAACGGTTGCCCGGCCGGTTCCGTCAGGTCGTCGTCGATCTTTGAGCGGCCGACGAAGAGCAGGGCAACGAGGCCGACGAGTGCTGATGCTGCCATGTAGGCGGCCGGGGCGACGTTCCATTTGCTCGTTGTGGTGAGCAGTTGGGCGATGTAGGGTCCGAAGCCGCCGCCGAGGATCGTGCCGAGGGCGAAGCCGAAGGCCACGCCGGTCATGCGGGCCTTGGAGTTGAAGAGCTCGGTGAACAGCGGGTAGCCGACGGCTTGGGCGAAGACCCAGGGGATGAAGGAGATGGCCATGGCGAGTCCGAGTGGTACGCCGCTGCCGGGCGCCATCCAGAGGAACGCCGGGAGCGCGAGGATGATGTAGGCGACCATGGCGGCCCCGTAGACCTGGCGGCGGCCGAAGCGGTCCGAGGACCAGGCGGCGAAGGGCATGAGCAGGGCGAAGATCACTGTGATTAGGGAGTTGGTGCCCAGTGCCTCGCCCGCGGGGATGTGGAGCTGGGCGGTGAGGTACGTGTTGAGGTAGACGTGCCCGACGTATCCGGTGCAGGTCATCGAGAAGGCGAGGGCGACCAGCTTCACGACGGCCGGCCATTCCTCGATGAGGCCGCGGAACGGGCTGGCCGCAGCCGCTCCCGTGCGGACGTTCTTGGCGAACTGTGCCGACTCGGGCAATCGCGTGCGCAGGAAGAGCACGGCGAAGGAGAGCGGCAGCGAAAGCAAGAACGGAATGCGCCATCCCCATTCGGCCATGGCCGCGTTGCCGACGGCGGCGCTGACGACGGCGGCGAGCCCGCCTGCCGCGGCGGTGCCGATGGCGATGCCCGCCGGGTTGAAGGCTCCGAAGAATCCCCTCAGCTTCGCCGGGGCGGTCTCGGCGATGTAGGTCGAGGCCCCGCTGGCTTCGCCGCCGGCGCAGAAGCCCTGCAGCAGACGCATGACAAGCAAAAGGAGGGGAGCGGCGACGCCGAGGGCGGCGTAGGTGGGAAGGAGGCCAACCGCCGAGCTCGCCAATCCCATCAGGACCACGCTGACCAGCAGCGACGTCCGCCGCCCGTGCCTGTCGCCGAGCCATCCGAAGAAGAGGGCGCCGACCGGTCGCATGAGGAATCCGCTACCGAAGACGGCGAGGGTATCAAGCAGGGCCGTGCCGGGGTCGGACCGGGAGAGGAAGGCCGCCGAGATGTAGATTGCCAGGTTCGCGTACAGCGAGAAGTCGTAGTATTCGATAACCGATCCGGCGCCGCCGGCGATGGCCGTCTTCCAGACGGCAGGCTTGCGGGTGCCCTGGGTCGACAGGCCGTCGCGGCGGAGCGTTGTTCCGTCTCCTACAACCTCGGGCTTGGGGATCAATCTCTTCATCGAATATCTTTCCTCGAAAGACGTGATGCATTCTTCAGAATATCACTATATGATATTCACTATCACGTTAATGTTTATTCAGTGTGATGCGAGCCATATCCCCCTGTCAACTGGAAGGGCTGCCTGCCGGGTGGTCGCTGGGAATCGGGACCCGGAAATGGCAAGGTCTTCTTTAATGATCCTAGGAGGGATGATGGCAGGCGAGGGCGCAGCCCAGGAACGGTCGATCATGCGCTCGGTGGAACGCGCTTTTGAGGTGGTCGATTTCTTGGCCGATAGCGGCAGGCCACTGAGGCTCGCCGAGGTGGCCCGCGGGACGGGACTTCACATCGCGACAGCCCAGCGGATGCTCCGTGTACTCGAACGGACGAATTACGTCGCCCAGGATTCTGCGGGCTACAGCATAGGTGCTGCAGCCTTGGCTGCCGCGCATTCCTATCTGGTCGGCAACAACCTTGTCCTGACAGCCACTCCGGTCCTCCAGGAGCTTGCGGCGGCGCTCGGGCTGACGGCATCGCTGTCGGTACGCCTCGGCGGCGCCCGTGTCCTGGTTGCCCGGGTGGAGGGGAGTAGCCCGCTGCGCTACCAGCTGCCCGTCGGAGGTAGGCTTCCCTTGCATCTTGGTGCCGGAAAGGTCTTCCTCGCCTACATGGACGACGCGGGCCGGGACGAGGTCCTGGGTGACACCGCCCGGATCGAGACGGCTGGCGGTGCGCCGATCCCCATATCCGAGTACAAGACCCTCCTCGACGAGATCGCCTCCCGCGGCTATGCGGTGTCGCGCAACGAGCGGGTGCTCGGGGCGGTTTCCGTCAGCGCACCGGTCCGGCGCGACGGCAATCTGCTAGGCGTAGTCCAAGTTTCCGGCCCGGAAGAGAACCTGTCACCAGAGCTGCTGGCCCAAGCCACCCGCGAAGTCGTCCGCGCCGGGGCGAGCATCGCAGCCCGCAGCCGCTGACGCGTTACACGATCGCGGTGGCATTTGCCGGGGATCCGACGGCGCCGGGAAGGTTCAACGGCTTCACGGTGAGGAAGACCTCGTAGTGTCCGGTGGTGGCGCATTCGCCGGCGAGCTCCGTCAAGTGCCATAGCTCGCCCAGGGGGCAGCCTAGCTTGGCGATAAGTTCCTGGTGCATCATCCCTGAGTCCTCACCCGAGGATTCCATGAAGGGGCTCTGCGCGCTTGCCGGAAGTGCTTCGACCGCGAAGGTGTCGGTGCCGAGCAGCGCAATGCGGTGGTTCCAGAGCCATGCAAGAAACTCCCGCGACTGCGCCACACCAGTCGTGCGGCGGCTCGCCTTGGCCGCCGAGCGACCGGCCTCGCTCAGCCCGAGGAACCACTCAGCCCAGCCTGTGTGGAGCAAGAGCATGTCCCCGGGCCGGACCGAGACTCCTTGGGCGGACAGCGCAGAGGTGATGTCCTCCAACCCGATCGCCTCGCCGTCCTGGTGGTCGACGGGTCGGCCGGTGCGGAGACCGTGGTGCTCCAAGTCCACAAGGACGGCCCTGCCCGCAATGGGCTTTTCTGCCCACCGCTGCACCCCGAGATCCGGGCTGCCGGCGACGATCTGGCTGTCCGGAACGCCGTTGTAGAAGCCGTGTCCGTGGGCCCTTCGGTGCCGCAGGCCGTCTATGTGGCTGCTGGCCTGCGGCCAGTACCCGTTCCAGACGTCGTCGAAGCTGTCAGGGTGGGCAGAGGTCACCGTCTGTGCGGGAGGCTTTCGGCTTCGGGACATTGAAGGGTTGAAGGCGTCCGCAGGGTAGTCCAGGTTGAACACGGCGCCGCGGCGGATCGCAGCCGTGCCTCGGAGGACTTGTTCGGAGCCGGCAAAATTGGCCATCCCCCGCTCGGGATCGACCGGGAACAGGCCCCAGCTCGAGCCGGATGGTGCATCGGTGCGCGCCAGCAGGTCGTTGTAGTTCGGAAGTTCGTCAATCATCGGTTCTCTGTCCGCTGGAAGAAGGGAAGGGTACCTGGCGCCAGCCCGAAGGCGTGGTCACAGGCGAAGAGGTCGGCATAATGCAGTATCCATGCCTCGGCGCCCGCAGCCTTGATTGGACTGGTTGTGGCGTGGGTGCCGACCAAGGTAACGACGGCGTCCGGCAGGCCAGCTTCCTTCAGCAGCATTGCCCCGAGGATCCCGTGCGGCAGGAGGGCACGAACCGGGTCGGCGGTCACCGTGCCGTTGGCTCGTGTATAGAGCAGGGCTTTGTCGATGTCGTGGAGCAACAGCGCGGCCAGCAGCACATCTTCTTCGAACGCGGAGGCCCAGCGTCCGTAGGCGTAGTCGCCTAGGAGGGTTCCGACGTCGGCCACTTCGTTGGTGTGATCGAGCAGGCGGTAGTCCGGCGCCTGGAGGGAATAGGGCATTTCCTCGAGCGAATCGTGGGTACTGGAAAGCCAAGCACTGACCCACGCCGTGACGGCCTGTTCCCGCAGGGGTGCCCCGAGCTCTGCCAGCCGTGGCATGAGCCGGAGCACCTCCTGTCTGTGCCCGGGCTCCCCGGCTTGGATGGTGTACAGCCCGCTCATGCGCTTTTCAGTGCTGTGTCCGCGAGTTCCAGGAGCGAGTCGCGGGCTGCTGAACTCATGTGCGACGGGGCACCGAGAGCCTGGCAGTACCCTGCGACGGCGGACATCTCATCGGCGCGTCGGGCGGCGTGTTTCGCGGAGCCGGAAAGGAAACGGTCGATGGTGCCCTGGCCGTCGCCGGAAAGCTCGGCGGCGATCTGGCCACGTACCCACTCCTCGTAGCCGGCCCGCCGTCCAGCCTCAACAGCTTCGCAGACGACGGCGGCCATGCCCTTCATCACGATGCTCCGGAGGAGCTTGTGGGCCATCGCGTCCCCGAGCGCGCCGTTCACGACTTCCACCGGGGCGCCGATGGGACGCAGTAAGCTGGCGACTGCCTCGGCTCCGGGGCCAGCGGCCATGAGCGGCGTGGAAACGCCGAGCGAGATAACAGGTCCAAGAATCGCGACGTCGGCCGCCCGAACGCCCGCGGGGAGCACCTGTCCGAGGGCGAGTTTCGCGGCCGGTGCGGCGGAGGTGAAGTCCGCGTAGAGCATTCCGGGAGCCAGGTGCGGTGCGGCGTCACGGGCAACCGGCAGGGATGCGCGGGCAGTAGTCATGACGATGACCGCATCGGCTCCCTTCACGGCTTCGGCCATGCTCGCCGCGCGGGGCAGTTCCGGGGTCGGAATCGGTGCGATGTCATAGCCGACCACGTCGTGTCCATGGCGCCGGAGGTCCTTGGCGTAGGTTCCTCCCGCTTCCCCGAGTCCGATTACGGTGCAACGCATGCGTCCTCCTTCTGGTTGGCGACCTCAAGGGCAGCCGCTTCCTCGAGGATGGCTTTCATGCGCCCGGCCTCGTCCTGTTGCACGGCTTCGGCTGCGAGGAGTATCTCCTCGGCACGGGCGCGGGGCACGACCACCGCGCCGTCGTCGTCGCCGACCATGATGTCGCCGGGGAGCACTGCGACTCCGCCGACGGCGACGGCGCAGGCCAAGGTTCCGGGGCCGTGCTTGTACGGCCCCGCGGGCGAGGTGGTACGGGCGAAGACCGGCATGCCCAGGTGTTGAAGGCCCGCCGCATCCCGGACGGCCCCGTCGATCACGAATCCTGCGATCCCGGCGTTGCGGGCGCGGGCCCCGATGAGGTCGCCCATGAGCGCCCGGGATTCGTCGCCTTGGCCGTTGACGACGATGACGTCGCCCGGTGCGGCTTCGGCGAGGGCGCGGTGAAGGTAGGCATTGTCTCCGGCACGGGTCCAGACCGTGAAAGCCGGGCCTGCCATGCGTCCGCCGGGCCAGACCGGCTTGATTCGGGCGTCAAGGACGCCGAGGCGTTCCATTGCATCGCCGATATTGGGGGTCGGCAGCGCGCCGAGGCGGTGGCACAGCTGTTCTGTTGTCAGGGTCATGATCGGTCTTTCCATAGTGCGTTAAGGGGTTGTTGAGTCAGACGAGGCGGAGGAATGACCTTGCGCGCTCGGTTTCCGGGTTGTCGAAGAAAATCCCGGGGGCGGCGTCTTCGACGATGTGGCCGTCGGCCATGAAGACGACGCGGTCGGCAACCTGGCGGGCGAACGCCATCTCGTGGGTGACCACGATCATCGTCATGCCGTCCTGCGCGAGGGAACGCATCGTGTCGAGGACTTCGCCGACCAGCTCGGGATCGAGGGCTGAGGTCGGCTCATCGAAGAGCATCAGGTCCGGTTCCATCATGAGGGCGCGGGCAATGGCCACGCGCTGCTGTTGGCCCCCGGAGAGCTGGGACGGGAAGGCCGTGGCGCGGCTGGCGAGCCCGACCTTACCCAACAGATGACGGGCCTTGTCCTCAAGTTCGGACTTGCCGCCCAGCCTGTGGGCGCGGGGCCCAAGCATAAGGTTGTCACGGACATTGAGGTGCGGGAACAGGTTGAACTGCTGGAACACCATCCCGATCCGCTCTCGCTGGGTCGCGGCTTCCTTGCCGCTGAGGTCGTGCAACTTCCCGTCGTGCACTTTGCGTCCGATGAGCCTGCCGCCCACCGAAACGTGACCCAGATCCGGCATGACCAGCCCATTGATGCAGCGCAAGAGCGTGCTCTTGCCGGAGCCTGACGGGCCCAGGAGGCAGACGACCTCTCCCTGCCGTACCTGCATGTCGATGCCCTTGAGGATCTCGTTGTCCCCGAAACTCTTGTGCACGTTGACGATATCGACACTGCTCACAGCGACGCCTCCTTTCCGTTCGTTGCCGGCTCGACGGCCTTTGCCTTGCGCTTCTTCTGGGTGAGGCCGCGGGCCGTGCGGCGCTCAATGATGGTCTGGCCAAGGGTGGCGGCGCTGGTGACGAGCAGGTACCAGACGGCGGCGACGATCAGCAGCTCGATGGTCCGCAGGTTGTAGCCGGAGATGTTCTCTGCCTTGCTGAGGATGTCCCCGCCGGCGATGACGGACACCAAGGACGTTTCCTTGAGCAGCGTGATGAACTGGTTTCCGGCAGGGGGAACCATCACGCGGAGCGCCTGTGGCAGTATCACCTTGCGCTGGGTCTGCCACCACGTCAGACCCAGCGCTGAGGAGGCCAAGTGCTGGCCCTCATCCACGGAGAGCAGACCCGAGCGGATGATTTCGGCCAAGTACGCGCCGTTGGCCAGCGCCAGGGCCACGATCGAGGCCGCAAAGGGGGACAGCACATCGTTTGTGGGCGCAGAGACGAGACTCCAACCAGTTCCCGGGATACCCAGACCGAGACGCGGTGCGAACAGCGCCAAGTTGCCCCAGAAAAGGATCTGGATAAGGGCCGGTACACTGCGGAACACCCAGACATAGAGGCTGCCGAGCGTCCTGAGCACCGGGTTCGTGCTGAGCCTGAAGAAGCCGAAGATGAGCCCGATCGCCGTCGCGGCGAGCATGGACACGAGGGCCAGGACCACTGTCTGACCGAGGCCTTCGAGGATCAGGCCGTCGAAGAGGTATTGCCCGACGACGTCCCATTCGAGTTGCGGATTCTGAGCGAGGGAATTCGCCACGCCGAGCGCGATCGCGGCGAGGACGACGACGGCGACCCAGCGGCCGTAGTGCCGCTTGACGGCCACCGTGTCCGGGACTTCACTGTCGGCTGGCATGGCTGCCGCCGGCGTGGGGGTGCCCGCTGAGTTGGTTGTGGGTTGCATGAGTGCCTGCTTCATCACATCGGGATCTGGTCGTTGATCTCCGCCTTGTCGACGGCCATCGTCGACAGGTCCCACTTGTCCAGGATCTTCTTGTACGAACCGTCGGCGATCATCGCGTTGAAGGCGCTCTGGAACGCCTGGGTCAGTGCGCTGTACTCCTTCGGGAGCGCGACGCCCGTTTCACGTGCGGCGATCTTGCCCACCAGCGTCGCGGCGAGGCTCTTATCGTCCTTGACGGCCAGCTGAATCTGTGGGGTGGAGTTCAAGAAAGAGTCGATGCGTCCTGACCGGACCGCATCCTGGCCCGCATTGAAGCTGGGGAAGTACAAATACTGAAGCTCCGGCTTGCCGGCGTCCTTGCACTCCTTGTTGATCGAGTCCGCGATGTTCTTGTTGACGGTCGAACCCGTGGTGAGGCCGAAGCGCGTACCGCAGGCATCGGTGTCGGAGGAGTAGTTCTTTCCCGCCGGGACCAGCAAGCTCGAGGAAGCCTTGTAGAACGCCAAGAGGTTCACCACGCCGTCGTTCGACGATGTTTTGCTGATCTGCGCTCCCGCGATTTCGACCCTTTTCGACTGCAGCGCCGGGATCAGGCCCGCGTAAGGAATCTGGGACCACTTGATCGAAAGGCCAAGGCGGCCGGCTGCTGCGTTGAGAAGGTCGATGAGTACGCCGTCGGGCTTGTTGCCAGGCGAGTAGAAGTTCATCGGTTGCGTGTCGAACGAGGCGCCGCCCGCGAGAGTGCCCTTCGAACGAATCTCGTCCGGAACGAGCTTGGCAAGACTGGCATCCACGCCCGTGCTGCCGGTAGGGCTACTGCTGCTGGTCGTCGTGCTGCTTCCGCATGCCCCCATCATCAGGGCCAGGGAAGCGACTGCGCTGACCGCGACGGAATTCCGGATCAATCTCTTCATTGACATTTTTCCTCTGGATCCTCATTAGTATCACTGTATGATAGTAACTATCATCTTGTAGGACCAGTGTGATGCAGGGCACTGGAAAATGTCAATCGGCGGACCGGGGACGGTCCGCCGCGCAGCACTCGAAGGGCGCCAACCTCCGATTCAACCCGCCTCACGTGTATCGGACCTTTGTCCTTGCTGAACCTGTTCAGCAAGGACACGCTGATCTATTTCGGGCCAGGATGCCTGCGGTGGGTGGGGGTGACGGGGCAGTTCACGTCCTTGCCAGGTTGGGAGGACTGTGTAGCGGCCGATGATGCGCAGATGCCCGTCGACGGGGAGGCTGACGATGATGGTCTGCGGTTGTGCGAGTGTACCGATGGCGGCGGCGCAGATTCCGTTCGGGGTGGTTTTGTGCTGCAACTTCAACCGGTCCTTTACCACCATCATGCTCGGCGCCGCCCTCTCCCAGGCACGCCACCCCGAGCAAACCCAAGCTCTCGCCCTGCCGTGGAGCATCGTTGCCGCCTGCATCCCCGCACAAGTGCTGGTCATCGTTCTGGCCTGGGTCGCGACCCAGAAACAACCGAAGTGACAAAGTTGCGTGGAGGACCCCGCCCAGCGACGATGGACTATCAGAATGGCAAAAGAACGATGCATGTGGTCCGTCATGGTCGGCATCGGCCCCGTACGGCAACACGAACCTTGCAGAAGATGTGCCAGGGGGGCTGGGGAAGGGCCTTGCCGCGGGGCGGGTTCAGATCGACGATTCCAATTGTCGTGGAGAAACGCCAGCCACATCACGACAAGCGACCGCGGTCAACCGGTTGTCGTGGGGTTCCAAAAAAGCGCTAGATTCCGGGCCGAATCAATCCGGCCGCGAGGCCCAAATCAACTCATCGTTTACTCATCGAAAAGGATGAAAAACGGTGCCATGTCATCCATCCTCGCGGACACCAAAAACCCCTAGAATCCGCGGATTTTCGAGATAATACAAGGTTTTGAAATATGCCAAAATGACCCGTTTTAAGAGAAGAGGTCAGGCGTTCGAATTTCCTTAGCTCCACAGAAAGGCCCTTTGACCTGCGGAAACCTTGGGCATGAAGTTGTCAGCATAGGGTGTAATTCAAGTTCCGATCCGCGTCCGGTGGCGTTGGCTGAGTAGCCCGCGGGAATGCCGACAGAAGCTGGTTTGTGATGTTGGAGATCAGGACGTGAGCGGAGGGGGGGCCATTGGCAACGGCGAACCAACGCGGCGATCGACTCTTCGGCCCCCTAACGGCAGCAGCTGCAAAAAGTTTCTGGTGCAGACTGCGAAGGCAACACGCATCCTTACGACTCATCCAAGTTTCCGGCTTGGCTGTGGGTCTCACTCCACCTGAGCGGACACCCAGCCGTTGTTGCCGGCGATAGCGGTCGGGATCGGCCCACGGTCAACGGCTCCCGGGCCCCTGTGGATAAGGGACAGCCGTGAACCAGCGCCCTGGGAACTGTTGGCGGGGCGTGCCTGTTTCGTGCGCCTTGCCCCCCGACGGGGCTCTGTGATTGGCCAGACTTTCGGGCCCAGCCTCCTTGCGCCGGTTGGGGGCTCAGGACAAGTCGCGACGTGGAGGCGTCTGCTCGCCTTGAGGAATTGTCGTGAGACGATGGTAACGATCCCATTTTCGGAATGGCAGTTCGGCGGGCAATGCGTGGCGCTGAAATCCGTTCGTGAGAGGAACCACGTGAGCCGTCCACCGCTTCCTTCAGCCACCATCATCGACGTCGCCGCCAAGGCAGGTGTTTCCAAGTCGACGGCTGCCCGGGCGCTGGCCCGGTACGGTTCAGTCAGCGCCAAGACGAGGGAAGCGGTGCAGAAAGCGGCTGATGAATTGGGCTACCAGCCCAACGCTCTTGCCCGCAGTATGATCACCGGCCGAACGAAGACGATCGGTGTGGTGATACCCGACGTGGGGAATCACTTTTTTGCCGTTGCAATGCGGGGTATTTCCACCGCGGCACGTGAAGCCGGGTACGAGGTTCTGCTGAGCAGTACTGAGGGTGATTTGGCGCTGGAGCGCCGCGCTGTTGAACTGCTGGCTGGTAAGCGTGTTGATGGCATCGTTGTGGCGCCGGTTTCGACAGAGGAAACCGGCCATCTGGAACGTCTTGAAGGCCAGGGCATTGCTGTGACTCTGCTGGACAGGCCGGCATCGCGCGTGAAGGCGGCTTCCTTCATTTCGGTAAATCATGTGGAGGCCTCGACTCTTGCGGTCAATCATCTTATCGATCTTGGACACAGGGAGATCGGGATTGTCAGTGAGGCTCTGATGCCGGAGGGGTGGGAGCCGGACGCTCCGCAGGAGAGCAGGAACCTGCGTCCCAGTGCAGCGCGACTGGTGGGTTATGTGAATGCACTCCGTGGTGCGGGGCTTCGTTTCCGGGATGAGTATGTGGCGCGGAGCGCTTATGCAAAGGCTGCCGCGTATGAGGCGACCAGGAGGTTGCTGACGGACAACCCGCAGTTGACTGCGGTTTACTGCACCGACAGTGAACTGAGCGCCGGGGCGTTTGCGGCTTTGCAGGATCTGAAGATCTCCTGCCCGAAGGATATGTCGTTGATTGGGTTTGACGATCAGGACTGGGCGACTTTGGTCCGTCCCAGACTGACGGTTGTTGATCAGCCCAGCTATCAGTTGGGGATGGCGGCCACTGAGGAACTGTTGTCGACCATAGCTGCGGACGAGGACCGCCGTGGAGACAGGATGCTGAGTGGCCGTTTGATCGTGCGCGATTCCACGGCGAGGCCCCGGAGCGCAGGGGGCCGCTGACGCTTCGAAGCCGTCGGCCGGGCGTAGGCATGGGCCGGAGCGCGTCCTGCGCCCCGGCCCATGCCGATGCCTTTGATCAGGCCGGTATTGCTACCGCCCTTTTGCCAGGCTGCGCGCGGCGAAGTGCCGCAGGAAGGGCAAAGATCGTGACGCCGATCGACACCAGGCAGGCAACGGTGGTGTACCAGCCGAACGAGACGTTGGACCCCGTGACTGAGAAGAGCCAAACGGCAACGAGCCCTGCCGTGGCCCCGATCACTGAGGTGCCGATGTTGAAGTTCAGGGCTGCGGCGGTCGCCCTGACTTCGGGCGGGAAGCTGAGCACGTAGGCCACGCTCAGGGGTGCTGCGATCAGGTTGTTGATGAGGGTGAAGACGATGACGGCGGCAATGGCCAACAGGATGGATTTGTTGCCGATGGCGTAGAACGCCGGAACGGTTAGGGCGACGAAGAGCCCATACCCGGTCAGCAGTACGCGTTTGGCGCCGTACTTGTCCGAGAGTTGGCCGCCCCAGATGCTGGTGATGGGTCCGACGAGGTACGTCAGCATGGAGGCCAGGAGGGCCTGGGATGCCGGGAACCCCGCAGTTATCAGGGCGGTCACGAAGTAGGCCTGGATGGTGTAAGAGCCGATCCTCTGCCCGGCACCAAGACCAATGGCTTTGAGCATGTCTGACCAGTAAAGACGGACGGCGGTGCGCAATGGGGTTTGTTTTACCTTTTCGGCTGCGACTGTGCGGACGACTTCCTGGAATTCCGGTGTCTCGCTGAGGTGGTTGCGCATGTACACACCGATGAGGGCGATGGGGATCGACAGCAGGAACGGGATGCGCCAGCCCCAGGAGCCGAAGGCATCCCCGGGCATGGAGATGCTGAGAATGTACGCCAGTCCTGCCGCGAGGAAAGAACCCACGGAGGCGGTGGAATTGAGTACTCCGGCGATGAAGTTGGGACGGCGGCCGCGTTCATGTTCAAAGAGGAAGTTTGCTGCCGTTGTGTATTCGACGCTTGCGCCGATTCCCTGGAGGAGCCTGGAGAGCAGCAGCAGGACGGGTGCGACGACGCCTATGGCTGCGTACGTGGGCAGGAAGCCAATGCCTGCTGTCCCAAGGCTCATCAGGGCAATGGTGAGGACGAGCACGAACTTGCGTCCCTTGATGTCCGCGAGTGGGCCGAGGATGATGCCTCCGATGGGGCGAATGGCGTAGGAAAGGACAACGCCGACGTAGACAGCCAGGAGGGCCGCAGTGGTGTCGCCGGAGGGAAAGAACTGGGTGGCGATGATTGCTGCCAGGGTTCCGTAGAGGGTGAAGTCGTAATACTCGACCACGTTTCCCAGCATGGTGGAGGCGAAAATCCGCCGCCGTGCTGCCGGTGCCGCCAAGAAGTCGGCTTGCGGCGTCCTGCTATCAGACATGATTCTTCCTTTTGATGAAGGCCGAGCCTTGGGGCGTCAGCGGGGGATTCCTGCCGCGGCGTCTTTGCCGGGCCGGTGTCTGGCTATTGCGGAGATGAAGATTGGGAGACCCTTTTGAACGGCATTGCGACCGGCGGTGGGCAGCCCGTGGGTGCAGCCCACCGCCGGTCGCTATCAGGAGCCGTTAGGCTCGGTGAGGTCCCGTATCTGATCGGGGTATGCCGTGCGGGCATAGGCGTCCGAGATTTTTTCTTCGGCGAGGTCCCTGGCCACCTGGTCCGCCTTCCGGAGTGGGGGTGAACCGTAGCCGCCCGCGCCTGCCGTTTCTATGGCCACGCGGTCGCCGGGCTGCAGCACGGTGTATCCGTGGTTGATGGGTCGCGCCTCCGGGTTGAGGACGGCTTTCGCGCTGGTTCCCGGCAGGCCTCCGTCGAGTCCCCAGGGCTGGGATTTCTGCCGGCTGGTGTCGAGCCAGAAGTGGATGTCCGGGTCCTCAACCCGAACGGCGCGGCGGATGCCGAGGCCGCCCCGGTTCCGGCCAGCTCCGCCTGAGTCCTGGATCAGTTCGTATGCCTCAATGACGAGCGGGTATTCGGCTTCGAGGCTCTCGACCGGAAGGTTGGAGGTGTTGGTCATGTGGACCTGGACGCCGTCGAGTCCGTCCTTGCTGGCCCGGGCTCCGCATCCGCCACCGATCGTTTCGAGGTAGACGAACTCCTTGCCTGTGCGTGAGTTCTTCCCGGAGAAGTGCACCCCGGTGTTGGCTCCGTTACTGGCCGCTGTGACCCGTTCCGGGACCGCTTCGGCGAGGGCGCCGTGGATCAGGTCCACGATGCGCTGGCAGGTCTCGCTGCGTCCGTTGACGGCGGCGGGTTCCTGGCAGTTAATGATGGAACCGTTGGGTGCCTGGATGCGGACCGGACGGTAGAGCCCAGCGTTGGGAACGATGTCAGCATCGACGAGGCTCTTAAGGGAGTAGTAGACGGACGCGTAGAGGGCCGTCCATACAACGTTGACGCTCGCCCTGACCTGCGGGGGATTGCCCTCGAAGTCGAACAGGATCTCGTCCCCAGAGATGGTGATGCGGATACGGAGTTCGAGTTCGTTGTCCAGCTCGGGGCAGTCGAATTTGTCGGTGAAGGTGTAGACGCCGTCGGGCATGTTGCTGATTGCTGCGCGGGTCCTGCGTTCGGTGTAGTCCAGGAGCTCTGCTGCCGCGGCGACCATGACGGTGCGGCCGTAGCGATCGCAGAGGTCCTTGTATCGCTGGCATGCGAGCCGGTTGGCTGCTTGCTGGGCGCGGAGGTCGGCCTGCCGCTCGTGGGGGACCTGGCAGTTGAGCAGGATCAGGTTCAGCATTTCCTGCTGCATTATGCCGCCGCGGATCAGGCGGACTGGGGGGATCCGTAGGCCTTCCTGGAAGATGTGGGCGTGCGCGCGGTCGCCGAAGTCGGCATGGTGGGCCAGATTGGCTGCCCAAGCGGTAAGCACACCGTTGATGAAGATTGGGGTGGCGAGGACGATGTCGGGCAGGTGCGAACCGCCTCCGCTGTAGGGGTCATTGCCAATGAAGGTATCCCCTTCGGCGATTTCCTCGAGCGGGTAGCGGGCGAGGATTCCGTCCACTATGCCCATGAGTGACCCTAGGTGAAGGGGTGACCCGCCTTCGTCCTGGGCGATGCCATGTCCTGTGGCGTCGAAGAGCCCGGCGGTGCAGTCCCTGCGTTCCTTGATGTTGGTTGAGTAGGCGGCGCGAACGAGCGTGCCGCCCATTTCCTCAACGATGGTCGAGAGGGCGGAGCCGATGACCTCAACCAGGACGGTGTCCAAGCGTGCGGGGTCGGCTGTGGTGGGCTTATTCACTGGTGCTCCTTCGGATTTCAATGACAAGGTTGCGCAGGTCGTCCACGACGCAGACGTCCGAAGGCAAGAGAAGGGTGGTGGTGTCCATCTGTTCGACGACGGCCGGCCCGGAAATGCGGTGCCCGACGTCAAGGCGGGATCGGTCGTAGACCGGGCACGGGACGTAGTCGCCCTTTTCGGGTAGGAAGACGTCCCGGTAACCGGTAACTGCGTCCTCGACCTTGCGTCCTTCGGCGGTTGAACGGCGCAGGTCGGCGCGGGGAACGGTAGCAATGGCCTGGACGCGGAAGGTCACGGCTTCGACGACTTCAGTACGGGCGCTGTAGCCATACATCCGGTCGTGGGCCCGCTGGAAGCCTTCGATCAGTGAGGTGACTGCCTCCTCATCCAGGGCGCTATCGGGGACGTCGACCGGAAGTTCGTAGTTCTGTCCGGCGTAGCGCATTTCGATGCGTCGGAGCAGGCTTCGGCGCTCTTCTTCGATGTTCTCCTCAGCGAACCAGGCTGATGCCTGGTCGGTGAGTTCGGCGAAGACCTGGCTGAAGCCGACTGATGCTTCCGGCGTAACCTCGATAATCTTTGTTTGCATGAAGTCACTGCGGATGTCGGTCATCAGCAGTCCCAGCGCGGACTGAGCCCCCGGGGTCTCAGGGACGATAATCCGGTTGATTCCCAGTTCAATCGCCAGGCGGGACGCGTGCAGTGGCCCGGCGCCGCCGAACGGGACGAGTACATAATCCCGGGGGTCGTATCCGCGTTGTACGGAGATGACGCGGATGGCGCGCGCCATGTTGGCGGTCACCACCCGGATGATGCCTTGTGCTGCTTCGGCTACGGTGAGGCCCAGCGGGCCGGCAATGGCCTTGATGGCACGGTGTGAGGCCTGGGCATCGATTTTGAGCTGGCCATTGAGCAGGTACTCAGGGTTCAGAACCTGCAGGACGACGTTTGCATCAGTGACGGTCGGTTCCTGGCCGTTGCCGTAACAGGCGGGGCCCGGGAAGGCGCCGGCACTGGCAGGGCCGACACGCAGGTGATTTCCGCTGTCAATCCAGGCGATTGAACCCCCGCCGGCCCCAACGGTGTGGATGTCCAGCATGGGGGAGCGGATGGGCCGGCCGTCGAGCTCCATGCTGGAGGTGACTTTGGGGGTGCCGTTCTGGACCAGGGAAACGTCCGAGGATGTTCCGCCCATGTCAAAGGTGATGATGTCCGGGCTGCCGGCAGCCGTTGTGATGGCTGCCGCTCCGACCACACCGGTGCTCGGCCCGGACAGTACAAGGCGGACGGGGAGTTCTTCCGCCGTCGGGAACGGGATGATGCCGCCGTTTGACTGTGTCACATGTGGCAGGGACTTAAGTCCGGCGTCCGCGAGGTTCCCACGGAGCCGTGCCAGGTATCTGGCAACGACCGGACCGACATAGGCGTTCGTGACGACAGTTGAGAGCCGCTCAAACTCGCGGAACTCGGGGAGGACCTCGCTGGAAAGCGAGACATAGGCTTCCGGGAATTCCTCGGCGATGATCCGGCCGATCTCGCGTTCGTGTTCCGGGCGGACGTAACTGTAGAGAAGGCAGACGGCAATGGATTCTACGCCTTGGGCCTTCAACTTCCGAACCGCCACACGGACCCCTTCAGAGTCCAAGGGGATCTCCACCCGCCCGTCGTGCCGCACCCGTTCGGCGACTTCCATGCGCAGATCCCGCGGAATGAAGGGTTCCGGCTTATCGGCCTGGAGGTCGTACATGTGCGGCCGGCGTCCACGGCCCAGCTCCAACAAGTCCCTGAAGCCCTTTGTCGTGATCAGGCCTGTGCGTACACCCCGCCCGGTCAGGAGGGCGTTAGTGCCCACGGTTGTGCCATGCGCAAAGTAGGAGATCTCCGCTATGCTTCGCCGGCCGATCTGTTCCAGCAGTTCGTGTACGCCCTGGATGATGGCCCGGCCCGGGTCATCCGGGGTGGAGGAAACCTTGCGGACATGCACCCGTCCCGTGGCTTCATCGAACGCGCAGAGATCGGTGAACGTTCCGCCGGTGTCGACGCCGAATCGTAAACTCATGGATTTTCCTGCCTGCCTGTGATTCCGGCTGCTGTGAGGTCTTTGGTCGCTTAGGTGGGCAAATTGGGAAGGTTCCCACCGCGATCTGAAATCGAGTGTTACATGACTCAGATCACACGCCAACCCCTTTTGGGATCGTTCTCAACAGATCGTTCCGTGGGCGCCCCTCGATGTATCAGGGGGCCGGATGGATAGCAGGATGGTATTGACTCGCAATGAGAGTGCCCGGTAGCGTCAATGGGAACGGATAATGGGAACGTTCCCCTTCGACCCGTTCGGCTCACAAACCGGGAAAGCAAATCTTTGAAAAGGCGAACAAGAGAGTCCTCACCCGAGTCAGTTGGCGGTCATCCTGCGGGAGGTCCTGCACCGCAGGCTTGCCGTCGCCACCGGAAGTCATTGTCCGTTGTCAGGAAATGGACTGCCGATGCGGGAGGGCCGAATATTATGCTCGGGCTGATTTTAGGCCAGATGATGCCGCCTTTCGACGGGGTGCCGGTGGTCTGGACATACGACCGCCTGGCCGAGAACTTTCCGGGCTGGAACAACATCTGCCCGCGAACTGATGCATAACAACATTCACGTCCACGAAAGCGAAGCAACCACCATGACTTCTCTGAAGAGCGAAACCCATGTCGCAGTTCTGGGCGGGGGCATCCTCGGCGTATCCACAGCCGTCCATCTCCTCCGCTCCGGCGCCTCCGTGGTCCTGGTCACCGAAAGGGAGCTTGCCAGCGGTGCAACGGGACGGTCCCTGTCCTGGTTGAACTCGGCCGGTAAACGGTCCGACGCTTATCATCAGCTCCGGATGGCCGGGATCGACCGGTACAGGACACTGTTCGCAGCAGACCCCACAAGGGAATGGCTCCAATTTAACGGCGGCCTGTACTGGGCGCCGGCAGGGGAGGCCGCCAAGGCAGAAGCCCGCCACGAGCACGAGCAGTCACACGGCTACCACTCCGTCCTCGTGAAACCCGAAGAGATATCCGCACTCACCCCCGCGGTTGACCAGACCGCCGTTTCCGACGCTGCTGTCTTCAACCCCGGGGAAGGATGGGTCAGCCTGCCCCATCTGGTGGAGTATCTCATGGAGGAATTTGAAGCCCTCGGTGGGAAATTGATCACGGACGCCGGCAAGTCACGCGTGCTGGCACAGAATGGAAAAGCGCGGGGCGTCGCGACCCAGGACGGCAGCGTCTATGCCGCCGACAAGGTAGTTGTGGCATGTGGTGCAGATACCCCTTCGGTCGTCGAAGAGCACGGGGTGTACATTGCGGATGGATCCCCCGTCTCTGCGCTGGTTATCACCGAACCTGCCGACCACAGGTTGAAAACTGTTCTTAATACCCCCCGGGTTGCCGCTCGGCCCAATCCCGGAGGCGCCCTCGCCCTGGACCACAGCTGGTACGAAGATCAGATAGTGGAATCAGACGATGGATCATTCACCATTTCGGAAGATGCTGTCAATGAACTGACAGGGGAAGCCTCAAGACTCCTTGAGGGCAATCCACCGCTGACCCCCGCCAGTTGGAAGGTCGGCCGGAAACCGATCCCCGGAGATGGCGAACCCGTGTTCGGCGAGCTCGAGAAACTGCCAGGCTGCTTCGTGGCGTTCTCCCACTCCGGCGCGACGATCGGACTGATCGCCGGGGAACTGCTGTCTTTCGAGATTGTCACCGGGCAGAAGCACCCCATGCTGGCAACTTTCCGGCCCGAACGTTTTAGGCGAAACTGACTGCTCCAAAGGGCGATTTGGACCGGTCATAGTGAGGGTGTCCTTTCCATGGACGATGCGCGCCCAGCCCGACGGCGGGCGGCCACCCGGTACCTGTTCCTGGTTGCTTCCTTGAGGTGGGCGGTCTGGTGCGGGCAGGGGAGAGATGTCGATCCGGGAGGACCTATCCCTTAGCCGTTCTCATGCAGCGTGTTGAACAATTCGCTGAGGTTCGTGGGGGGCGGGCCGCCGCGGCGTCGGCGGGTGGAAGGTGTGCCGCCACGGCCTCGCACAGGACCAGGGCCAGGACCAGGGCCGGCGTGGGCTCCGATGGAGCGGGAGTCGAAGTCTGTCCGGGTCCGAGGTGGCGGTCCGCAGGGGGCGCAGGTGTTGTTCCATCAGGTCCGTTCCTCGGCGGAGCCGGAAGGGATGGCTGGAGGTGGTACGGGGTTGTGGGCGGGACCGCGGGCAGCGCGCATGGTGGCCGCTCGGGCCACGTGGCTGCGGGCGTGTTCCACGGCGGAGGCAAGATCGGTGAAGAGGTGTTTGTGGTGGCGGAGGGAGTCCAGGACTCCGACCTGGGTGACGAGCCGGAGGTGGCGGTCCTGGATTCCTTTGATCAGGACGGTGATTCCGCGGCGTTCCAAGGCCTGGATGATGACCGTGATGGTTCTGGCGCCGGTTGCGTCAAGGATCTGTAGCTGTGACATGCGGATGATCACGACGTCGACATTCCGGATGGTGCTGACCCGGTCTAGGACGCGTTCGGCGGCGGCGAAGAAGAGTGCGCCGTCAAGCCGGAAGACGGCAATGTGTTCGTCCCCTTCGTGGACCGGCCCGGGGATTTCCTCCCGGTGAACGCCGCTGGAGCGGACCAGGGCGCGCAGGGCGAAGAAGCCGGCGACTCCGATTCCGATCTCAACGGCCTCGATCAGGTCGAAGGACACGGTGATCAGCGCGGTGACGAAGAACACGACCGTGTCGGCCCGGGTTGATCCGATCACGCTGCGTAGAGTCCTGAGGGAGACCATGCGTGTCGCGGTGACCATCAGCACCCCGGCCAGGGCGGCAAGTGGGATGCGGGAAACCGGGCCTGTGGCCAGGTAGACGACGGCCAGCAGGACCAGTGCATGGGTGATGGCGGCGAGTCGGGTCCGGCCTCCGGCGCGGATGTTCACCGCGGTACGGGCGATGGCGCCGGTGGCGGGCATGCCACCGAAGAATCCGGAAGCGACGGACGCCAGGCCCTGGCCCAGGAGTTCACGGTCCGCATCATAGGGGCCCGTATCGGAGATCGATGCCGCGACGCGTGCCGAGAGCAGTGACTCGATCGCGGCAAGGGCCGCGATCGTGGCCGCAGACCCTGCCAGCGCAGTGATCGTCGCCAGGTCCAGGGAGGGCATCAGCGGGGCCGGCAGGGAATCGGGCAGGCTCCCGATCCGGGTCACAGGTAGATCCAGCAGTTGCGCGGCCACACTGGCGATGATGATAGCGATGAGCGAGCCCGGGAGCCGGGGATGGATCCGCGGCGCGGCAACCATGATCGCCGCCACCAGGGCCACCACGGCGGCCGGGGCGAGAATCGAGGCCAGGGACGCGGTTCCGAGGGCCTGCATGGCCGAGACGACCGCATTGCTGCTAGGCCCCGGCTTGGCGCCAAACGCGGCAGGAACCTGTTGCAGGAAGATGATCAACGCGATTCCGGCGGTGAAGCCCTCAATCACCGGCCAAGGCAGGAGCGTCACGACCCGCCCCAGCTTGAGCAGCCCGGCGGCAACCACGATAACCCCGGCAAGGACCGAGACCGCGGCCAGCGCACCGATCCCGTGGGCGGCGATAACTGGCCCAAGAACCACAACCATGGCTCCGGTGGGCCCGGAGACCTGGATGTTGGAGCCGCCGAATACCGCCGCGATCACGCCGGCGATAACGGCTGTGATCAGCCCGCTAGCCGCACCCGCGCCCGAGCTGACACCGAACGCCAAAGCCAGCGGCAGCGCGACGATACCGACGGTGACACCGGCGACCAGGTCCCCTTTCCAAGTACGTGGCAACACCACGTAGTCGTGCCGCCCGGGCAACAAGGCCCGCGCCGCGACCAGGACCCTCACCGTGTGCTGGCCGCTGTGGTCGGAGCGGGGGGAGCCGTTTCCGAGGACCCGAGCTGGGCCTGCGTGGTGCGCAGCATCTCACTGAGCAACACCCTGGCCACGGAGAGGAGTTCCGCGACCTGCGGGTAAGCCAGCGTATAGAACATCTGCAGCGCCCGTCGCTCTCCCTTGACCAATTGATACCGGCGCAGCACCGACAGATGCTGGGACAGGTGTGAGGCCTCCAGCCCGGTGGCGGCCAGAAGCTCCGTCACCGACACCTCGGGCGCCGCCGACAGCAGCTCCAGTACCCGGATCCTGACCGGATGTGCCAGCCCTTTGAACAGATTGGCCTTCACCTCGTATAGCGGTGCCCGGAAATCCGAAAACTCTTCCATGCCTGCCTCCCTGCCTCTACCTTGCTTGACTATTTTATGGATCCATCATTCAACAAGACAAGGGGAGGAACTTGATGGGCGTGAGCTGGGGGCTGATCATGGCCCACTTCGGGAAGCGTGCCAACCCCTATCGGACACAGCCGACAGAGGACGAGGTGTGTGACGACACTGAACTACATATGCGCTGCTATCGGCGGTCCACGTCTCCCTAGTGCCAGCTTCAGAGCTCGCGCAGATAGCACAGCATTCGATAGTCCGTGCCTGGCTGGAGGTTAGTGAAGCCGTGGCGTTCGTAAAAGCGGCGGGGGTCTCTTTCGACTTCATCGACGTTGATATGCATCTCCGCTCCGCCGCGCTCACGGACCTCCTGGACCGCCGTTGTCAGCAACGCCGTGCCGACGCCCTGGCCGCGCAGGTCCGGTTGGACGTAGAGTTCCTCGAGCTGGGCCAGGGCTCCGTCGTAGTACGGCGTGGGCCTCAGGGTCAGGAAGGCTAAACCCGGTCGGAGCTGCCGCGGTCCCGGAGAGAAGGACAAGCACGTCAGCGCGGGCCAGCTGACAGCGGAACAGGGTGGCGGAGCAGGCGGATTCTGCCTGCGGCTATCGCTGGACCGGGGCGCAGGCTAGTCTCGCGGAGTATGAAACCGCTGATCCTGTTGGACACTGAGGGAGTGCTGAACCGTGTGGCGCATCCGAACGACAACGGCGAGAGTTCCAAGCGTTCACTGCCGGAGGCTAAGCCTTGATCCACCGATGAGCTGTGGGTGTGCCCGGCGTTTTAAACACGAAATGCCCGCCGTTTCAGGGAAAATTGG
>JBFUPP010000011.1:0-166296 GCA_041360635.1 bacterium RCC_150
CGAACTTCTTCCATGCATAAAACTGCTCCCCGTAAGTCAGAACTGATTTCTCAGTCCAACTTTCGGGGACCAGTTCAAAACTCCGGTCCTTTCACTGCTAAGCCACTATTGACGGCTAGCGCAGGGCGTGCCTAGCGGCCGGTGCCGCCATAAACAGTCGCTTCCGATTCGCCGTCGAGATCGAAGGCCTTATGGATCGCGCGCACCGCGTCGTCCAGCAGGTCAGCGTGCGTGACAACCGAGATGCGGATCTCCGAGGTGGAGATCATGTTGATGTTGATGCCCGCGTCGGAGAGCGCCTTGAAGAAGGTCGCCGACACGCCCGGGTGGGACCGCATGCCGGCGCCGATCAGGGAAAGCTTGCCCACATTCTCGTTGTATTCGATGCTCTCGAAGCCGATCTCAGGCTGCGCGGCCCGGAGTGCGGCGAGGGCATCGGCGCCTTCGACGATGGGGAGCGTGAAGGAGATGTCCGTTCGGCCGGTACCGTGGGTGGATACGTTCTGGACGATCATGTCGATGTTCGAGTGTGCCTTGGCGATGACCTGGAAGATCGCGGCGGCCTTGCCGGGGATGTCCGGGACGCCGACTACGGTCACCTTGGCTTCGGAACGGTCGTGTGCAACGCCGGAGATGATTGGCTGCTCCAAGGCAACTCCCTCTTGAATCGTGATCTTGTCATTGGCACCGGGCAGGACCCAGGTGCCTTCGTTCTGGCTGAATGAGGAACGCACGTGCAGGGGCACTCCGAAGCGGCGGGCGTACTCCACGCAGCGCAAGTGCAGGATCTTGGCGCCGGATGCCGCAAGCTCAAGCATTTCCTCGCTGGAAATACGATCGATCTTCTGTGCAGTGGAAACCACTCGCGGGTCGGCGGTGAAGATGCCGTCCACGTCCGTGTAGATCTCGCAAACGTCTGCTTCGAGGGCGGCAGCAAGCGCAACCGCAGTGGTGTCGGAACCGCCGCGACCAAGGGTCGTGACCTCGTTGGTGCTGCGTGTCATGCCCTGGAAACCGGCAACGATCGCAATGTGTCCCTTGTCCAGGGCCGTGCGGATCCGGTGGGGGTCGACGTCGATAATGCGCGCCTTGCCGTGGATGCCATCGGTGATCATGCCAGCCTGGGAACCCGTGAAGGACTGGGCCGAGGCACCGAACTTGTTGATGGCCATCGCGAGTAGCGCCATGGAGATGCGCTCGCCGGCGGAAAGGAGCATGTCCATTTCACGGGCCGGGGCGGAATCGGTCACCTGGGCGGCCAGGTCAAGGAGCTCGTCGGTAGTGTCGCCCATGGCGGACACGACCACGACGACCTCGTTGCCGGCTTTCTGCGCGTCGACCACCCGGCGGGCGACGCGCTTGATGCCTTCGGCGTCGGACACCGAGGATCCGCCGAACTTCTGCACAATGAGCTGTTTTGTAATGGCGGTCTGCGCAGACAGGTCTTCGGTTTTCACTTCGGTAGTGGGCAAACTCATGCGCGCACCCTCACTGCATCAATCGGGGATCATACGTTGCTTGGCCAGAAAAAGGCACGGCGACGTGCTTATTTGGCCAGTTTATCGCCGCACGGCACGGGCAGGGGAATTGTGACCACATCCCGGTCGTCTGGAGGTGCGGGCTGGTGCAGCGTTGGCAGCCCGGCCAGCTATAGTGCGTTGCGACGTCCTTCGAATGCCCTTCCCAAGGTGACCTCGTCCGCATATTCAAGGTCCCCACCAACGGGTAGTCCCGACGCCAGCCGCGTGACAGTGATGCCGATCGATTTCAGCATGCGCGCGAGGTAAGTGGCTGTCGCTTCGCCCTCCAGGTTGGGGTCGGTCGCGATGATGATTTCCTGGATTTCGCCGTCGTTCAGCCTGGTGAGGAGCTCGCGGATCCGCAACTGTTCGGGCCCGACGCCGGCAATCGGATTGATGGCTCCTCCAAGCACGTGGTAGCGGCCCCGGAAGGACCGGGTGCGCTCGACGGCGAGGACGTCCTTGGATTCTTCGACAACGCAGATGACGGACGGGTCGCGTCGCGGGTCGCGGCAGATGTTGCACAGCTCCTGCTCAGTGACGTTCCCGCACACTGTGCAGAATTTCACCCGTTCCTTCACGGTGGTGATTGCCGCGACCAAGCGCTTCATGTCCTCGGGATCTGCCTCAAGGATATGGAAGGCCAAGCGCTGTGCCGACTTCGGGCCCACGCCGGGTAGCCGGCCGAGCTCGTCGATCAGCTCTTGTACTGCGCCTTCGTACACAATGTCCTCGTTCGTTGTTGCGGGGTCCCGGCGATGGTGCCGGTTGGTGTTTTGCTATCAGCGACGCATGAGGGGAGCGCCATCGAGCGAACGTTCCTCGATGAGCTTGCCGCCCAGGATGCGTTCGACGGCCGCACGTCCAAAGACGCCCGATTCCTCGATCGTCTCATCATCGGCGCTCGGAATGTCCTCCACCAACGTGGCAGTAGCGGACATCGTGCGCATGGGCGCTTGTTCCCTGCCCGCCCGCGCCTCGGGACTGTTCGAGAGACGCTGGTAGAGGCTTTGCCTGGTCCCGCTGAGGGTGGGTTCGGGGGAGGGTGCAGCTGCCTGTGCAGTCACGGGTGCGGGTGCGGTCGACGGCGCTCGTGCTGGTGCCGATGCAGCTGCGGGTGCGGTTGTTGGTGGCGTGTTGGAAGGCTGGGGCCATTGGGCCGTGGCGGGCTCATAGCTGGGAGCCGACATTTCCTGTGCGGATGGCGCGGGCTCCCCGATACCGTCGCCGGATCGGGCACTGGAAAGTGACGTCCCCGCGCCTACATTCGGCTCGGTGCCAACAACCCATGTACCCGGGGCCTGCTCGACGGCCTTGGACCAGGGATCGTCTGCTGCAGGGGGCTTCTGTTGGGGAGCGCCAGGAGTCGAACTCTTGGAGGGAGGCGCGACACTAGAGGGCCCAACGATACTCGACGGTGCTGTGGCGTTTGAGGAAGCCGCGACACTCGATCGCGCCGGCTCCCAATCCATGGGAGGCTCTTCGTCCAGGGGAGGAGCGTCCTCGTCCCGTGGCGGTCCCCAGTCGTCGTCCGAGTACGAGTAATCAGCAGCGGGTTCGGACGCCTGCGGCGTTGCCGAAGCCTGCACAGCAGCTGCCTGCGCTGCACCTGCCGACGGCGCAACTGCTCGTTGCGCAACTGCAGGTTGCGCCGTGGTCGCAGCGGAAGATCTTGGCGCGAAGGCCGCTTCTTCGATCGCGTCTGGTTCGGGTGCAGGGGCTGTTGGTGCCGCTGCCGGGGCTGCTGGAGTAGCTGCGGACGCAAACCCCGAAGCGGGTGCGGCCTGTCCGCCCGTCGACGCGTCCGGTGTGGCCTGTGACGCAGGGGCGAGTCCCCAAGCGCTGTCCACATCGGAGGAAGCGACAGCCGAGTTGCTCCCGCTGAAAGCGGGAGCCGGGTTAGCCGGTCCTTTTGGGTTTGGCTCAGAGCTCGCTGCGCTGTTGCCGCCAACGACGGAATTGATTTGGCAATCGATGCCGATGGTCTGGTGGATGGCCTGGCGCAGGTTCTCGGAATGGTCTGCACGACCGAAGGCACTCGCAAGGCCTTCCGTGCTGAAGGCCAACGTCAGGAGCTGACCGTCGAATTGTGCAACCTGGGCGTTCGCGCCAACCAAGGCCCACGTGCTTCGTTTGATCTTGGTCAGCGACTGGAGGACCTCGGGCCACGCTCGGCGGACGACCTCCACGTCGCCGGCAACAGACGCCGGGGAAGAGGTGGGCGCCGGCGTTGGCTGTTGCGCCGGTACAGAAGGAGGGGCCGACGGCGGAGCTTGGGCTGGGACGTGCGCTGACTGCCGAGCTTGGGCCGGGGCTTGCGCCGGTGCTTCGGTTGGAGCTTGCGCTGGTGCTTGGGCCGGGGCCTGAGCTGGTGCTTGGGCGGGGGCTTGCGCCGGTGCTTGGGCCGAAGCCTGAGCTGCCGCCGGAGCTTGGCTCGAAGCCTGCAGGAGCGCACGGCTCGCCTGCTCCTCGTTTGGATCCGCCCCTGCAGTGTGAGCCTGGGGATGCGGCAGTTCTCCGTCACGTCCGGCTGGCCGACCGGGGTGGTCGACTGGCCAGTCGTTAGTCGATACCCGCGGGGGCGTCAGTTGCTCACGGAACTGGACGCCGGAGACCGGAGCTTCAGGGGCGGACGGAACCCGCGGCGTTGGTGGGGTAGAAGCGTTGCCGGCCACCGCCGTCGTGCGCTCGACTGGTTGTTCCGGCGCGGGAGCCGTTTCTCCGGAAGGCGCCACGCCACTGTAGTTCAGGCGGCGTTCGACGCGATCGATCCGTGCGGCAATTCCGCGCTCGCTCTGCTCCGAACTGGGAAGCAGGATCCTGGCGCACAGGAGTTCGAGATGCAGCCGTGGCGAGGTGGCGCCGGTCATTTCGGTCAGTGCGGTATTGGTGACGTCTGCAGCACGCGAAAGTTCCGCGGCGCCGAGGTTATTCGCTTGGCTGCGCATGCGGGCGATCTGGTCCTCGGGCATCCCGCGAAGGATGGCGTGGGCGCTTTCCGGCATGGCTTGGACGATGATGAGGTCCCGGAATCGTTCCAGCAGGTCCTCGACGAACCGGCGAGGATCGTGGCCTGTCTGAATGACGCGGTCCACGGCGCGGAAGACCGTGGCGGAGTCGGACGCCGCAACCGCTTCAACGACGTCGTCGAGAAGGGAAGCATGTGTGTAACCCAGCAGTGCGACCGCGAGTTCGTAGTCCAAGCCATTGGGTCCGGCGCCGGCCATGAGCTGGTCCAACACAGACAGGGAGTCACGGACCGAGCCGCCACCGGCCCGGATGACAAGCGACAAGACGCCCGGGGCAACCGGGACGTTTTCCTGCTGGCACAAGAGCTCGAGGTATTTCATGAGGGGTTCGGGCGGTACCAGCCTGAACGGGTAGTGGTGCGTTCGTGACCGGATGGTGCCGATGACCTTGTCCGGCTCCGTGGTGGCGAAAATGAACTTGATGTGCTCCGGGGGTTCCTCGACGATCTTGAGCAACGCGTTGAAGCCGGCGGACGTGACCATGTGGGCCTCGTCGATGATGAAGATCTTGTAACGGTCCCTGACCGGGGCGAAGGTGGCGCGTTCCCGGAGGTCGCGGGCATCGTCCACGCCACCATGGCTTGCGGCGTCGATCTCGATGACGTCGAGCGAACCGGAGCCACCGCGCGCCAGTTCGACGCAGCTATTGCACTTCCCGCAAGGCGTATCCGTGGGGCCCTCGGCACAATTGAGGCAGCGGGCGAGGATACGCGCCGAGGTGGTTTTTCCGCAGCCGCGAGGGCCCGAGAAAAGGTAGGCGTGGTTCACGCGGTTCTTGCGGAGCGCCGTCATGAGCGGCTCCGTGACGTGCTCCTGCCCGATAACGTCCGCGAAAGAGTCCGGGCGATACCTTCGATATAGGGCAGTAGTAACAGTCACAGGGGAAGCCTAGCTATAGGGACTGACAGTTCACTTTAAATATAAAGACCCCTCATGCACCCGCCAGAGCCCATCTACCCTTGCTACCTTCCGGTCCTGGGGGAGTTCAACAGGATGACGCCACATGAGGGGCCGTCGACAAGCTTACCCGAAGTTTTTGCGCCCTTCGAATTCGGGAGCATGCCCCCTGTTCGAGCGAAGGATTGGACATGTTCCTTCGGGCCGAGGGACGCCGGGGGACATACGTGCTCGGCGTGTCAAGGAGTGGACATGCTCCTTTGGTGGTGGGGGATTGCTTGGGACATGTGCATTGGGTGTGCCGGGGAATGGGCATATTCGGATTATGTCCAGTGCTCAGGACAAGGGGAGGGCATGTCCAGCCGCGTCGGGGGAGGAAGCGTTGGGCGGGGCGAAGCGTTGGTCGGGGGGCGAAGCGTTGGTCGGGGGGCGAAGCGTGGGCGGGGGAGGAGGCGTGGGCGGGGCGAAGCGTTGGTCGGGGGGCGAAGCGTGGGCGGGGGAGGAAGCGTTGGGCGGGGCGAAGCGTTGGTCGCCGCGAAGCGGTGGGCTAGCGCCAGCCGTTTACTTGCCACGTCATGAAAGCCGGTTCCTCATAGGGGTGGGCTGCGCGCAGGGCCCGGACGACGTCGTCGAGCACGTTTTCCTCCACGACACATTCAACCCGGATTTCCGGCACTGTCTCCGCCTGTCCCGCGGTTCCGATGAACGGCTCTGCTCCGGCCCCGGGCGTGAAGCGTCCCGTGCCCGGCGTGGTGAATGAACAGTGCGTGTAATCGCCAATCTTGCCCGCACCGGCGTCGCCGATCGCGGCCAACAAGGACTCGCTGTGCGATGCCGGGACATAGACAACGAGGGCGTGCAGCTGGCTCATGCCACCATCTTGCCAGTCGGCCTTTCGAAACAGGTCAAAGGATGGTTTTTAATCTCCATTGCCAAACCGAAGAACGCGGCGGACGATGGGTATGTACACCGATTGGGGCAATCTCAAGATTGTGAGCTCCAGGGCCTGGTTTCAGGGGCTGGACCCAGCAGCTCAACGGAGTGCCGGAGGAATGGACGCATTGGGGGCGTCCATTTTTACGTTAAAGAGCCATTCCGGATGCCCCTGCGGTACCGATTGGGTGATGCCGAAAATCTCGGGTACAGTGGAGTCTGCTTTTGATTCAGAAGCAATGGAGAATTCGCCTAGCGGCCTATGGCGCACGCCTGGAACGCGTGTTGGGTTAACGCCCTCGGGGGTTCAAATCCCCCATTCTCCGCGTTTCGGCCCCGGTCCTCGGACCGGGGCCTTTTGCGTGCTCAGCCCGCGTACGAATCCAGGAGTGAGATCTCGGCCGTTTAAAGGCGCGAAAGTGCCGAGATGTCACTTTTCGATGAGACGCCCAGACAGGCGACACCCCCGACAAGCGTTCGGCGACCGTGGGCAAGTTACCCCCGCTCCGCGGCCACCCGCTCGAGCACTTCGCGGCAGGCCAGGATCGCCGGGTGGATCCGGCCGGCGGTGCGCGTGGACGTGAAGACCGTACGCTCGGGCAGTCCGGGGAGGTTCAACAGTTGTACCGAGGGGGTCCGGCCGGCCCAGACGAGGTCCGGCATGAGGGCTACTGCGTTCCCCGATTCGATGAGGCGGATTTGTGCTTGGAGGTCGGCGGTTTCGTAGCGGACATCGGGTTCGAAGCCGGCGGAACGGCACGCCTGCTCCGCCCAATGCCTGGACGCCGCGCCGTGGGGTTCCATCACCCAGGCCATGGATGCGGTGTCCTCGAGGGAGGAAATGAGTTCGCCCCCGAGGCCGATGGGCGGGGTTGCCAGCCGGATGGGGTCGCTGGTCAGGGTGGCGCGGTCCAGTCCCGGGTGGTGCGGCGCGGCGTGGCCGGGGTATTGCTCGGCCACGACGATGTCGAAGTCGCGGGCCCAGGTTTCGTAGAGCGCGGTCTCGGGTTCCCGCTGGATCATCTCGACGCGGACCTCGGGGTATTCGTTCCGCATGATCGTGAGGAAGTCCGGAAGGAGGGCGAGGGCGGCGGTTTGGAAAATCGCGAGCCGCACGGTTCCAGTCACGGTGGACAGCGATGCGGCGAGATCCGTTTCGGCCCGCTCCAGGGTGGCCAAAAGCGAGGCCGCGTGTTCTACGAGAATCTCGGCTTGGGGCGTGAGTTGGACGCGCCTGCCGGACTTGCGCAGCAGCTTCACGCCGGCTTCCTTCTCCAGCAACGTCAACTGTTGGGACACCGACGACGGGCTGTACTTCATCGCGTCCGCAACCTCCGCGAGGGTCCCGCGGATCTTCAATTCGTGCAGCAGCCGCAGCCTGCGAACGTCCAGCATGGAGCCCCCGTAAAGGATCGTGAAGCCTAATGATTAATCTTCGGAAAAGATCGCTTTTCCTAATCTGATTGTAGATCCATACTGGTGGAAACGAAGCCTTCAAGGCGGTAAACGCACCACTAAAGGAACAACGCGCATGAGCACACCAACCCGGGATTCCCGCATCGCGGCGGAGACTCCCTCCATCCAGGAAACCCCGTCCACGCCGGAATTCGAACACCATCAGGAGTTGGCCGACGAGGCAATCAAGCTGGTCCGGCATTGGCTGGCAGATGCCTCGAAGGTGCCCGTTGATATTTCCGCGCAACGCCTTGCCGGCGTCCTCAAGGACCCGAATGGCCTGGACTTCACGGTGGGATTCGTCGACGGCGTCATCCGCCCCGAGGACCTGGCCGTCGCGGGCCGCAACCTGGCCAAGCTTGCCCCGAAGGTCCCGGCCTTCCTGCCCTGGTACATGCGTGCTGCCGTACGCACCGGTGGGCTCATGGCCCCGGTCCTCCCTCAGCTTGTCATCCCGATTGCCCGTAAGGTCCTCCGCGACATGGTCGGCCACCTCATCGTCGACGCGACGGACGCCAAGCTTGGCCCGGCCATCGCCAAGATCAAGCAAAACGGCGTCCACCTTAACGTGAACCTGCTCGGTGAGGCCGTCCTGGGCGAGCGGGAAGCCAACCGTCGCCTCGAGGGAACCCTGAAGCTCCTCGCGCGGGACGACGTCGACTATGTCTCCATCAAGGAGTCATCTACCGTTGCGCCGCACTCGCTGTGGGCCTTCGACGAAGCCGTCGAGCACGTCGTCGAGAAACTCACCCCGCTCTACCGACTTGCCGCGTCCTTCCCCAAGCCCAAGTTCATCAACCTGGACATGGAGGAATACAAGGACCTCAGCTTGACCATGGCCGTGTTCACCCGCATTCTGGACAAGCCCGAGTTCAAGAACCTCGAGGCCGGCATCGTGCTGCAGGCGTATCTTCCGGATGCGCTTTCGGCCATGAAGGAACTCCAGGCCTGGGCGGCTGCCCGTCGCGCCAATGGCGGTGCCCCCATCAAGGTGCGGGTCGTCAAGGGCGCCAACCTGCCCATGGAGCAGGTCCAGGCTTCCATCCAGGGCTGGCCGCTGGCTACCTGGGGAAGCAAGCAGGAATCGGATACCAACTACAAGCGTGTCCTCGACTACGCCCTCACCCCTGAACACATCGACGCCGTTCGCATCGGTGTCGCCGGCCACAACCTCTTCGACGTGGCATTCGCCTGGTTGTTGGCCAAGGAACGTGGAGTGACCAAGGGCATTGAGTTCGAGATGCTTCTCGGCATGGCCACCGGACAGGCTGCGGCGCTGCGCAAGGACGTCGGAAGCCTCCTGCTGTACACGCCGGTGGTCCACCCTGGCGAGTTCGACGTCGCCATCGCCTACCTGATCCGACGCCTCGAAGAGGGCGCCAGCCAGGACAACTTCATGTCCGCGGTGTTCGAACTCAGCGACAACGAAGCGCTCTTCGAGCGCGAGAAGAACCGCTTCCTTGCATCCCTCGCGGCCTTGGACGACTCCGTTCCGCCGCCCAACCGCACCCAGAACCGCAACAAGCCGGCGGCGCCCGCGCCCACGGACCGTTTCGCGAACACTCCTGACACGGACCCGGCACTCCCGGCCAACCGGGCCTGGGGCCGGGCGATTCTAGACCGCGTTCCCGGCTCCACGGCAGGAAACGACGTCGTCGAAGCCAGCAAGGTCAACGACCCGCAGGAGCTGGAGCGCATCATTGCCACCGCCGTCGAGGCCGGCCAAAAATGGGGCGCCCTTCCCGCCGTCGAGAGAGCCGCCATCCTGCACCGCGCCGGCGACGTCCTGGAATCCCGCCGTGCCGAACTACTCGAAGTCATGGCCTCCGAGACCGGCAAGACGATTGAGCAGGGCGACCCGGAAGTCAGTGAAGCGATCGATTTCGCGCACTACTACGCCGAGCGCGCCAAGGACCTGGAAAAGGTTGACGGCGCCACGTTCGTCCCAGCGAACCTCACCGTCGTGACTCCGCCGTGGAACTTCCCGGTGGCGATCCCCGCGGGTTCCACGCTCGCGGCGCTCGCCTCAGGCTCCGCCGTCGTGATCAAACCGGCAAAGCAAGCCCGCCGCAGCGGTTCCGTCATGGTCGACGCGTTGTGGGAAGCGGGCGTTCCGCGGGAGGTTCTTGCCCTCGTGCAGCTCGAAGAACGCGAGCTTGGCACGCAGTTGGTCTCGCACCCGAGCGTTGACCGCGTCATCCTCACCGGAGGATACGAAACCGCGGAACTGTTCCGTTCCTTCCGCAAGGACCTGCCGCTGCTCGCGGAGACAAGCGGCAAGAACGCCATCATCGTCACGCCCCACGCGGACCTTGACCTCGCTGCGAAGGACGTCGTCCAGTCGGCATTCGGGCACGCCGGGCAGAAATGCTCTGCGGCCTCGCTGGTGATCCTCGTTGGCTCGGTTGCCACGTCGGAGCGCTTCCACAACCAGCTGATCGATGCCACGCGTTCCCTCAAGGTGGGCTACCCGGAGCAGGCCACTACGCAGATGGGGCCGATCATCGAGCCGGCTAACGGCAAGCTCCTTAACGCCCTCACCACCTTGGGCGAGGGAGAAACTTGGGCCGTGAAGCCGGAGAAGCTGGACGGAACCGGCAGGCTTTGGTCGCCCGGCATCCGCTTCGGGGTCAAGCGCGGTTCCTACTTCCACATGACCGAGTTCTTCGGCCCGGTCCTCGGTGTCATGACCGCGGCCACCCTCGAAGAGGCGATCGCCATCCAGAACGACATCGAATACGGCCTCACCGCCGGGCTTCACTCGCTCGATTCCGCTGAGATGGGCCTATGGCTGGACACCATCCAAGCAGGCAACCTGTACGTGAACCGCGGTATCACCGGGGCAATCGTCCAGCGCCAGCCGTTCGGCGGCTGGAAGAAGTCCGCAGTTGGTGCGGGCACCAAGGCTGGCGGCCCGAACTACCTGGTCGGCCTGGGACGCTGGGTTCCGGCGGAGCCCGGGGCCAAGCCCGGCGCCATCCTCAAGGGCGCGGCCGCTTCGATCCTGGCAGCGGCAAACACTGTCTCGGCGAACACGGTCACCCCAAATACTTCGGGCTCGCTGATCAGCGCCGAAGAAGCGGTGACGCTGCAGAAGGCGCTCTTCAGCGATGCCGCGGCATGGGCCAGCGAGTTCGGTACGGCCAAGGACGTATCGCGGCTAACCGCCGAGCGCAACATCTTCCGGTACCGGGCCGTCCCCGTCACCATCCGCCTTTCCGAAGGCGAGAGGCTCGCGGACTTGCTGCGGGTCGTGGCGGCCGGCGCAGTGGCGGGCTCCGCGCTCTCGGTGTCCTCCGCCGTCGAACTCCCCGAAGCCGTTGTTGAGGCATTCGCCGGACTTGGCGTCAGCACCAGGATCCAGAACGACGCCGAGTGGCTGGCTTCCGCGGCAAGCATCCAGGGCGGCCGCATCCGGCTGATCGGCGGGGACAGCAGCGCCCTCAGCGCAGCGACCGGCGGGCGTCCCGACGTCGCGATCTACCACGGCGAGGTGACCCCGGCCGGACGCATCGAGATGCTGCCATTCCTGCACGAACAGGCCGTCAGCATCACCGCGCACCGCTTTGGCACGCCGAACCATCTGTCCGACGCGCTGATCTAGCGGTTGACCAACAAACAGGAAGAGCCCGGCGGAACGGCCAACAAGTGGTCCCGCCGGGCTTTCTGCGTATTAACGCAGGTGTGCTAAAACTCGTAGCCTAAGCGCCGCAGGCGTTGCCGGGCGGCTTGTTCGCTCGGGCCGCTGCGGCCCAGGGTCAGGCGCACGACGGCGAGCACGACGCGCGCGGCGAGGATCGACGGGAGTGGAATGGGGCCGAAATGGGCCGTTTCGAGTCCCAATAATTCGCGATACCTCGGCTCCAGGCTGGCTACGGCCGCGGCGAACAGGATTCGATAGCCGGGTTGGAGCGACGCCTTCAACGGGGGATTCCGGATGAATTCAACCGTCTCCCTCAGTCGCTGGTCCGACCGGAGTTCACCCGAGGCGTACCAGCGGTCCATCTCCTCAGCTACTTCGGCGAAGCTCAAAGGAGGGTCCTGCACGCCCATCAAAGTGCCGGCCTGCGCCCATTCGCGGACGTAGGCGTCGGCGCCGCCGGGAACCCGGCCACCCCAGATCCGGTGTGCGGTCACAAAGGAGTCGGCGTAGGCAACGTGGACCCAGCGGAGGAGCTCAGGGTCGTTGGCCGAGTACTCACGGGTGAGTCCGTGGGCGTCCACATAGCTTCCCCGAACGGAATCATGGACTCTCCGCACGAAGTGCGTGGCAAGGTGGGCAGCTTCCGTGGAGCCATAGCTCACGGTGAAAATCCAGCGGATGGTGTTAGCCAGCCGCCCCAAGGGGTCCCTTTTGAACCCGGAATGGTCGTACACCCCGGCCAGGGCGCCGGGATGGAGGGACTGCATGAGGAGCACGCGAATGCCGGCCACGATCGTCGCCATGGAACCATGCACGGCCCAGACGGCCGAACCGGGGAGGTGGTACCCGGCGTCATTCCCGTCCGCGAGCCGCAGCACCCAATCCGGAGTGGAGTCAGGATGACCCGTAAATGTCATCCGAAGCTCCGCCTGCCACCTTTTCAGGAAGTTTGCCATGGAAATATTCGACCGTGCTTCTGCCGTTGTGTACAGATCGTGCCCCCTACGAATCGACGTAGAGGGCACGATCTGCACATTATTTCGGCTGCCGGCGGGTTACCGGGCGACTACCGCGTCGGGAAGTGCCCGACGGCGGCGGGCCGGGGACGCCGCCACCAGCAGGGCGGCTATCGCCACGGTTGCGCTCAGGATCAGTCCGGGGCGGTACTGGTCGAGCATTGCCGCGGCATTGAGCGGACCGCCTGCAGCTTCGGCGTGGCCGTGGCCGCTCACGATCGCCGTGGTGACCGCCAGGACCAAGGCCGCGCCAACCTGGGTGCTGGTCTGGATGAGGCCGGCCGCCAGGCCCTGTTCCGAATCCCGGATGCCGGCAGTCGCCTGGACATTGATGGACGGGAAGGCCAGGGCAAAGCCGATACCCAGCAGGATGATCGAGGGAAGGATGTCCAGCACGTAGTTGGGCGATGTTCCGACCCGCAGGAAGAGGACGTAGCCCAATCCGAGCGCCGTGAGTCCCGTGAGGATCAGCTTCGTAGCGCCGAACTTCTCGATGAACCTGTCCGCGAAGGGAGCGCTTGTCGCCACCAGGAGGCCCGTGGGAAGCAACGCCAGCGCCATCCCAAGGGGAGACCAACCGAGGACCGACTGCAGGTACAAAGTGAGGATGAATTGGAAGCTCAGGTATGAACCGAAGAGGCCAATCGCACTCAGGTTGGCGCGCGCCACCCAGCCCTCACGGAGAATGCCGAAGCGGATCAAGGGGTGCTTGACGCGGTTTTCGATGACTGCGAAGGTAGCCAGCACGGCGGCTGAGATGACGAATCCGGCGATTGTTGCCACAGATCCCCATC
Source organism: bacterium RCC_150 (assembly GCA_041360635.1). Lineage (GTDB taxonomy): Bacteria > Actinomycetota > Actinomycetes > Actinomycetales > Micrococcaceae > Arthrobacter. Next base: position 13,288 of record JBFUPP010000011.1, read on the forward strand.
CTTTTTCGGGTGCGGAAACCAGCGTGTACACCAGACCAAGCATACCCAGGGCGAGGGTTACGGCGCCCCAGATATCGTGCCCGCTCTCCGTCGCGGACGGCTTGTCCTTCGGGATGAACCGCATGCCAAGCAGGACGACGGCGACTGCGATCGGCACCGAGACGAGGAACGTCCAGCGCCAGCTCAGACTGGTCATGAGGCCGCCAACCACCAGTCCGAGCGAGAAACCGCTCGCGCCGAAGGTCGTGAAGATGGACAGCGCCTTGTTGCGCTCGCGGCCTTCGGCGAAGTTGGTGGTGATGATGGAGAATCCGGTCGGCGCGGTGAATGCCGCGGCCAGGCCTTTGACGAACCTGGTGGCGATCAGGATGGTCGGATCATCCACGAGGCCCCCGACGAGAGATGCCGCCGCGAACACGGTCAAGGCAATGAGGAAGATCCGGCGCCGGCCCAGGAGGTCCGCGAGGCGGCCGCCAAGGAGCAGCAGACTTCCGTACCCCAAGACGTAGGCGGAGACGATCCATTGCAGGGAGTCGGTTCCGAGGTGGAGTTCGTGGCCGATGGAGGGGAGGGCGACACCCACCATGGAGACGTCCAAGCCGTCCAAGGCGAGGACGGTGCATACGACCATGAGCAGCAGCCACTGGGCACGGGTCCAGCGGACGGCTGTGTTGAGCTGTTCGGCAGATCTAGCGAGGGTGCTTGGTGAAGTCATGTCCATCAATCTATATGACACGTCATCCAATGACAAGGAATATGACCCAGAATATTATGACGTGGACTTTAGTTGCGGATTCGACTAGAATCGGCTCATGGCAACGACGAAGGACCGCCAGCTGGTTGAGCAATGGCGCAGCATCCAGGACGCTTACTTCCGCACCTCGTGCGCGATCGATCGTGCCTTGGAAGCGAAGTTCAGCATTGGATTGAACGAGTTCGAGATCCTGGACCTCGTCGCCGAAACCAGCGAGTCCGCGTGCCGTATGAAGGAACTCGGTGAGCGCACCCCCATGACCCAGAGCGCCGTCTCCAAAGTGGTGGACCGCCTTGAGAAGGCCGGCCTCCTCACCCGGAAGTCCTGCGCGGACGACCGCCGCTCGCTGTACCTCGAACTGACAGACAGTGGCCGCATGCTGCATGCGGATGCCGCCGTCGAGCACCGCGCCCTGCTCAAGGAAAACCTCAGCGAGTAGCCCCGCGAGCATCGTCGAGTGGCCGCCGAAATGGCCAAGTAAAAAAGACGAGTGTTCCCATCGCTTTGGATAGCGGCCACAATGGAACGAGCGCGCCCTACTGGGGAGGTGCGACTGTTGCAGGAGTCGCCTTGGGAAAGCATCATGAGACTGGCCAGGTAGTCCATCTGGTTCTCTCCAAAAAATTCGGCCGAGCCCTTTCGGCATGTTTCATCGCCGTGCTGGCGATTTTCGCCTTCGGTTTCCAAGGGCCCGTTCCGGACGCCCAAACCAACGGGCAGCCCTTGGCCATGGGCGAGGTCGGACCAGGTTTGCTGCCGACGAGCGATCCCACTTCCGCGCCGCGGACAATCAGTCCATCCGTTCCATCCTCGGCGCCCGTCCCTGCGGCGAACACCGCCAACGTTTCTTTTGAACGCTCGTCTGTGCAGACGCTCGACAAGAATGGCGCCGGCAACCTCAACGTCGCATCAAGCAGCCTGGACCGGCCCGGCGCGGGTAAACTCTACGCTCCGCTCGAAACGCTGATCCCGAGCTCGCCCTTCGGCTTGCGCATCGACCCCATTACCGGCCTCCCCGGAGAGTTCCACTGGGGCCAGGATTTCGCCGCGGCGTGCGGCACTCTCGTTTATGCAGCCGACTCCGGTGTGGTTCGAGCCGTTGGCTGGCACCCCTGGGGCGGCGGTAACCGGGTGGAAATCGACCATGGCAACGGGCTTGTCACCACGTACAACCATTTGCAAGGGATCGCAGTAGTCAAGGGGCAATCCGTCCGCGTGGGCCAAGTGATCGCCCGCGTGGGCACCACCGGCAGTTCCACCGGTTGCCACCTGCACTTCGAGACGATTGTCGACGGCGTCTATACCAACCCCATGAACTGGTCCTTCCTGCCGACCAAGCAAGTGGATCCCCTCGGCGCCCTCCCCATGGTGAGCTACCAGCCCGGTTCCGCAACCGCGACCTCGCCGGGGTCCGTCTGGTCGATCCCTGGCGCCGTGCCCACTGAGTCGGGGGCTGCGGCTCCTGCCCAGCCAGTAGCGGGCGGGGCGCAGGAAGCCGCGGTCGCCGCGCCGACTGTTGTGGCGCCGAGCACTGCCGCTACCGCGCCGCCGAGTCCCAGCACGACCGCGACGCCGACGCCAACCCCGAGCCGGACCACGACGCCGACGCCGAGCCGGACCGCTTCTCCGAGTGCCACACCTACGCCGACGGCGACGGCGACGGCGACACCAAGCCGGAGCACAACCGCAACGCCAAGCACGACGCCAACGCCAAGCCCGAGCGCGACCGCAACGCCAAGCACGACGAAGCCAAGCCCGAGCACGACCCAGAGCGGCAGCGCAACCAGCCAGGCGCCGTCGTCGTCCCCAGTGGTGACGCAGGCTCCAGTGGTGACCCACGCTCCTGTGGTAACCCAGTCGCCGGTAGTCACGCAGGCGCCCGTTGTCGCGCCGACTGCCGCACCCGTGCAGCCCGCGCCGGTGCCTTCGGCCCCCGTGCCTGCTGTACCGTCTGTTCCGGCGGTGACGACGTCCGCGACGCCAACTCCGACGCCCAGCGCGTCCCGTTCCAAGCCCCCTGCCTAAACGCACCCCTGGCAGGCGTCCCCCAATGCGCACCCTCCTGCAGATATCACGGGAAAACGGCCGACGCTCGATCACCTTTGGCACGATTTCCCCAAACGCTCACTCGCCTTTGTCCCAAATGTCCGACGGCGGCGGTGCAGTTGGGGCGCTGATCGCCGTCGTCGGGGGCGAAGAAATTTTCCAAAATTCCGACCACAAGTTACCCCGTGTTAGCGAACTGTCTGGTTTGATGGGGTCTATTGGGACTGAAACTGGAGGCGCCGTCTCCTACCGACCCGAAGGTAGCAATGGAGTTCATCGAGGCTGAACATCCTCGGCCAGGACACATCCTTCTGCACGTGAGCGACTCCCACTTGATGGGAGGGTCGGCACCCTTATATGGCTCGGTGGACAGCGAAGCCCAGCTCAGGCAACTCTTTGACGAAGTCCTTGCATCGAAGGTCCGTCCGGATGCCGTCATCTTCACGGGAGACCTGGCTGACCGAGGCGAATCCCGAGCTTACGAAAAACTGCGGGAAATTGTGGAGCCAGCCTGCCGCGCCATGGGTGCCCGCGTCATTTGGGCCATGGGTAACCACGACGATCGCGGCAACTTCCGGGCAGGCCTGTTCGACCAGATCGGCAACGACCAGCCCGTGGACTACAGCTACTTCGTGAACGGGCTGCGGATCATCACGCTCGATACCTCCGTTCCCGGCTTCCACCACGGCGAACTCAGCCCGGACCAGCTCGACTGGTTGGCCGAGGAGCTATCGACCCCCGCCCCCGACGGCACCATCCTCGCGCTTCACCACCCCCCAATCCCGAGCGTGCTCGACCTCGCCGTCCTGGTGGAGCTGCGCGACCAAGCCTCTTTAGCCGACGTCGTCCGCAATTCCGACGTCCGTTGCATCCTGGGAGGCCACCTGCACTACTCGACGACGGCTACGTTCGCGGGCATTCCGGTGTCCGTGGCGTCCGCGAGCTGTTACACGCAGGACCTCAACGTTCCGCAAGGCGGAACCCGGGGCCGTGACGGGGCGCAAGCCTTCAACCTGGTGCACGTGTACGAGCACACGATCGTGCACTCGGTGGTGCCGCTGGGGAGCACCCCGACCGTTGGCGAATACGTAACCCCGGAAGAGGCCCGGCTCAGGCTAGCCGAAGCCGGCATTCGGATCCCCGAGCGTGCCCGGGGACGGAACGTCAAGGCCGTCGCGGAATACGCGGAGATGGCTGGCCGCTAATCGTCGGGCGTCGGGCCAAGCCGGGGTTCATAAGTGAGCGGGCGTCGGACGAACTTGGGGCATAAGTGAGCGGGCGTCGGACGAACTTGGGGCATAAGTGAGCGGGCGTCGGGCCAAGCCGGGGCATAAGTGAGCGGGCGTCGGGCCAAGCCGCTTACCCGCTCCTATTTCTCCCAGGGCGCCTTGATGGGGAAGTACTTGTTTAGGAAGTCAGTGACGAGCGCGGCGCGTTCGTCGGCTTCAACCTCGGGGAAGCTGCCGTCGTTGAGGCAGAAGAAATCCATGTTGCGCTTGGCGAGCAGCGTTGGCAGGCGATGCAGTCCGGACCACAGGGTGGTGTCCACATATTTGACCTTGGCTGTGGTCTGCGTGACGGCCCGGCCCGTGAGCAACGAGTAGTAATGGTAGAGCGAGTTGGTTACGGAGATGTTGTCCGCGGCGCGGAACCTGCTCGCAGCCGTCTTGGTGAACTCGGCGGGGAACTCCCGCTCCAACTCGGCTACCACGCTGCGGCGCAACGGCGCGGCGCTGTGCTCTAAATGGCGGGTAGTGATGCGCCCGAATCGCTCGCGCAGGAGCTTCCGGTTGACCCTGGCAGCATTTTCGAAGCCGCTGCGCTCGGCGTCGTTCTCGCCGAGTCCGATCCTGGTTGAGGCCTCGATGAATTTGGTAATGCCGCCGGGAGTGAAGAACATGTCCGGTGACACGGGACGGCCGAAGAACATGTCGTCATTCGAATACAGGAAGTGCTCGGAGAGGCCCTCAATGTGGTGGAGTTGGCACTCTACGGCTTGGGAATTGTGCGTCGGGAGCACCGAAGGGTCTTTGAAGAACTCCTCGCTGCGGACGATCCTGACGTCGGGGTGGTCAGCGAGCCACTCCGGTTTCGGGGAGTCAGTGGCAATGTAGATCCGCCTGATCCAGGGCGCGAACATGTACACGGAGCGAAGGGCGTACTTGAGCTCGTTGATCTGCCGGAAACGGGCTTCATGGGCGTCGCCCTCACCGACGACTATGCCCTTCATCTGCTCGCGGCGCGCAGCGACATAGGCGGGATCGTTTCCGTCCACCCAGGAAAAGACGATGTCGATATCGAAGTCGATGTCGCTTGCGTGGTCCGCGAACATGTTCTCGATGGTCGGCCACGTCAGGCCATGCCGTTCGACCGTGCCACGGACGGCGTCCTGCCTCAGCATCGTGCGGCGTGTCAGGGAGTTCTCCACGGGCAGCACCACTTGGTTGCCTTCGAACTCCCAGAGTTCCAGCTGCACCCCAAGCGAAGCGCCATATGCCAAGCCGCCTACGGGTTCGACGCGCGGGCGGAACAGCCGGAAGATCCTGGCTTTCCGGTTGTTTGAAAGCTCACCGTCGGCCACCAACAGGGTGGATTTCTTCCGGGCGTCGACGGCCATGCTGTAGAAGGGCTCATTTCTGCACGCGGCCACGAGCGCCTCGCGCAACTGCTTCCGGAACTGCCAATCGACAGCGATCACGGGCCGGTGGTCGTTGCCGCGGACCAGGATGAAGTCGATGCCTGCGGCGTCGAGCGCCTCGCGGATAAAGAGGAGATCCTGCACCATCGCTTGCTGCGGGGTCCGATTCACGTTCAGCAGGGCGTAACGGCCGCGATGGCGGACGACGTCGGTCCGGTTCTTGAGCCGCGCATCGACGACGGGCGACGTTGGCTCGGGAACGACCGCGTCATCGTCCGACGCGGGACTACCGAAGTAAATCGCTTGCTGGTCCATGACTGTGATAGCTGTTCTCCGAAAGTTAGTAGGTGGAACGCGGTCTTGGTGGCTCAGCCCACAAGCTCTTTCCGCCAGCTGCGCAGGAAGGCCGCACCGGCGTCGTCGTGAATAACCTCGGCACTCAAGCCGAGGTCCACTGCCGTGAGGATATCGTATGGCTTTGTGGGCACGCCGTCCGCAGGACGAACATCGACGTGTTTGACCTCATGGTCGTGGTGGTGGAGCCAATCGGCCATCGCGTAGTCTGTCCGGGAATCGCCGACAGTCCGCCAGGCCTGCGGTGTGACGCCCTGCGCGGCGAGAAGCTCCACCGCGCGGCTGGCGCCCAGATCCTTGCCGAGCCGGACCGACTCTATGTCCGTCGAGATGATGGTGGGATCCAAGCGGTAGTCCGCTGCGTCGTCGGACTCTGGCGCGTGGTGGTCCAGCAGCGCCGCGGACAGCCCGTGGTGGCCCATGAGTTCAAGGGCTTCGGCGTCGAAAAGCTTTTGCTCGGCGAGGTATTCGTCGCTTGAGACGTCCAAGTGCTGCTCCACGGACACCATGGCGCGCTTGGTTTCATCGAAGAACATGTGGGCGGCGTAGTCCTCGGCCACCATGCGGCGGACGGCGTCCCCGTAGGCTTTCGGGACAGCGAGATCGTGGTCCACATGGATGGGCCCAGGGCCCGCGGCCGTGTAGCTGAACCACACGGCGCCCTTCTCGCAGACCGCGTGGACGATGGTCCCGGCCGGCATTCCCGCAGCGATCATGGGCTCCATGACCTGTTCCCTGATAAAGGTGTCGGACCGTCCGGTGTTGAAGATGACCGGGATGCCGGACGCCGCCAGGCTCACGAGGTCGGCAATAATTTCCGGCTTCACGTCCCGGGTCAAGGGACTGGCGACTGGTCCATCGACGTCAAGAAGCAGTGCGAGTGCGGGAGCATACGGGTGCGCGGCGCCTGGGGCGGGAACAGTCATGATCCCATTCTGTCAGTCTCGCGTCCCGGCGACAGTGCTGTGACGGACGACGACGGCGCGAGCTCCCTTTTCGGGGCAAAGTCACCGTTTGGACACAACCTTTCGGCGCGTCTTCTCACAAGTTCCCTTGGACCGCTTACTTCTTTAAGCTGGCAAAGTGATCTTCAAAGCTGTGGGCGAGGGACGCCCGTACCCGGACCATGGTTTCTCCACGCCCAAGGACTGGGCGTCGTTGCCGCCCCGCCCGGTCCGGCTCGATGAACTCGTCACCACGAAGCGGACGCTCGATCTGGAGGCCCTGCTCGCGGAGGATTCGACATTCTTTGGTGATCTCTTCCCGCACGTCGTGCAGTACCAAGGCCAGCTCTACCTGGAAGACGGGCTGCACCGCGCTGTCCGAACAGCGCTCCATCAGCGAACCGCGATCCATGCGCGGGTCCTGGTGATAGACGGCTAACGAATCGATCCGGGAAGAGCAAGTAGCGTGCCTGATAACCCAGCACCTGATAACACCGTTCCTGATAGGGCAGTCCGTCGCAGGACAGCGCCGAGGAAGCCCCGGAAGCGCCCGAAGGATCCAACGCGGCTGCACGGCCATCGCGTTGTCAGCGGTTCGGAACTCAGGGCGACCTTCGTGGATGCTCCCGGACCCGAAGCGCATCCGGGATGGTTCAGCCGCCGCCTCCTGCATGGAATCGTGCTCGTGTTCCTCGTCGGATTGATTGTTGCCGGACTCGTCGGCGCGTGGGCCATCATGAACGGAATGATCCGCATTCCCGCGGAGATTGCCACCAAGGCGCCCGCGGCACTATGTCCCACAACAGTCTTCGACTACACGCCCAACAACAAGGTGAGCGTCAATGTGTTCAACGCGGCAGGCAAGTCCGGTTTGGCGAAGAATGTGGCGGACCAATTGAAAGCGCGCGGGTACAACGTGGGCGGCGTTGACAACACCACAACGAGCTACACGGGTACCGCAATGGTCGTTTCCGGATCGGCCGGCCAGGCGGCGGCTTTCAATGTCCAGCGAAACATCCCCGGCACGGACTACTTCCAGGATCAGCGAACGGACGCCTCCGTGGATATCATCCTGGCCCCCGGATTCACGGCCCTCGTCCCTCCGGACCGTGTGGACAACACCCCAGGCAAGCTGAGCTGCCCCCGCGAGAACCAACGCATCGCAGACACAGCGAGGCCAGCGCCGCCTGCTACGCCGACGCCCTAAGCTTCCGTGGAGGTCTCGGCGGGGCCAGGGGAGCCAGGGGAGCGGTCAGGGCAGTTCTGCCGGGCGGCCGTCGTCGTCGAACCTTGCGCCTGCACCCAGCTGGATGAAGCGCACGGTCTGGGCCAGGCGCTCCTCCAACTCGCCCGGCTCCGCCCCGTTGCCGCGCGCCGCACTAGAGGAAAGCGTTCCGTGGATGAGCCGGGCGAGCTGCGGAATGTCGGCTGCCGGCAGGTAGCCCGCGGCGATGCCGTCGCGCAGGATGTCCTGGAGTAGCAGGTTGAGTTCGCCAACGTGATCCGCCAACTGGGCGAAGGACGCGGGCGAGAGGACCGCCGCCATCGCTGGTCCGGGCGGAAGGTGCCGGCGGCTGAGGTCTTCCACTTGGGCGCGCACGTAGAGGGCAAGGCGATCCACGGGGTTCTCCAAGGCGGCGAGGGATTCCCTCAGGTCCCCGATGAAGCGCTCGGTTTCGTCGAGGGCATAGGCGATGAGGAGCTGTTCCATGTCCGCGTAGTAGTTGTACACCGCTGTGCGACCAACGCCTGCGTGGCGTGCGACGTCGGTCATGGTCAAGCCCGGGAGGCCGTGCGTGAAGAGCAACTCGCCGAATGCTGTCAGGATCCGGCGACGGGTTTCAGCGCGTTGCGCCGCATTTGTGGCGGCCGTAATCCTAGGCATACAGACACTTTACAGCGATCTGTCACTAAAGGTGGGAGGGGGGCCAGCCGGGTTGGTGGGGAAGGGGCCTGTATGTGAGAGGGGGTCTGGGGGAAGGGGCCTGTATGTGAGAGGGGGTGCCCTATGCGCCCCGGTCCGAGACCGGGTAGACCGAAACCGCCGCGGACTTGATCACGAAGTACACCGGGACGCCGGGTGCCAAGCCAAGGTCGGCGGAAGCGGCGGGTGTCACATCGGCGGACATGCCTCCTGCCCGTACCCGGATTTGGTCCCCGTGCGGTTCGAGGTCGGTGACCGTCACGGGGAAGGTGTTGCGGGGGCTGCCGTGGATTGGCTCAAGGAAGACGGACACGGCCGACGGCGGGAACGCGGCAACGCCCGGCTGACCTGTTCCGTCCCACTCCTCGCGGTGTCCGGAAACCGTCAGCCCTTCCGGGGTGAGAATGCCGTCCGACGTCACGGTTCCCGCCAGCAGGTTCAGCCCGGCGAGTCCGGCCGCAAAGTGGCTGCGGGGACGCTGCAGGACCTCCCGCGTCGGCCCCTCCTCGGTGATCCGGCCATTTTCGAGGACGACCACGCGGTCCGCAAGCACGAATGCATCGAGGATGTCGTGCGTGATGATGATGGCGCGACGTTCGGCCAGGACCCGCTTGAGGAGGCGGCGCAGCACGGGCGCGGCGTGGACGTCGAGCGCCGCCATCGGCTCGTCGAGCAGCAGCACGTCCGGCTCCGCGGCCAGTGCCCGGGCAATCGCGACGCGTTGGGCTTGTCCTCCGGAAAGCTCGCCGGGACGCCGCGAGGCCAGGGCGCTCGCGTCAACCTCCCCGAGCCAGTGCCTGGCAGTGTCGCGTGAGGCGGCCTTCGACGCGCCGGCGCTCCGTGGTCCAAAGGCGACGTTATCCAAGGCGTCAAGGTGCGGAAACAGGAGCGGCTCCTGCGCAAGGAAGGCCGTCCCGCGCTCATGCGGGGCGGTCCACTGCTTGGGTCCGGGACCAAGGTCGAAGAGTACCCGGTTGTCGATCGTGGCCCGCCCGGAATCCGGTCGAAGCAGCCCGGCGATGACCGCCAAGAGCGTCGACTTCCCCGCGCCGTTCGGCCCCAGGACAGCCACTGTCTCGGTTGGTCCGAGACTCAGGGACACGTCGAAGTGGCGTGCGCGCACGGCGGCGTCGACGTGGAACGTCATGGGGCCAACTCGTCGGGCGAATCGATGGCCCGTGAATCGGGGGCCGGCACGCGGGTGGCCGGCCCCGTCGTCGTCCGGGTCCTCCGCCGGCCGTAGCTGAGCCCGACGACGATGACGGCCACCGCCACGAGGACCAAGGACAGCGCGACGGCGGCATCGGCATCGGTCTCCCGCTGCAGGTAGATCTCAAGCGGCAAAGTGCGCGTCACTCCCTGGAGGCTGCCCGCGAAGGTCAGCGTGGCGCCGAATTCCCCGAGGCTGCGGGCGAACGACAAGACCGCGCCGGAGGCCAAGCCGGGCAGGACCAAAGGGATGGTGACCCGCCGGAGGACAGTGGTGGGCCGGGCGCCGAGGGTCGCCGCCACGGCTTCGTACCGCTCGTCCGCCGTGCGCAAGGCCCCTTCAAGGCTGACGACGAGGAACGGCAAGGCGACAAACGTCTGGGCCATCACCACCGCCGTCGTCGAAAATGCAATGTGGACGCCCAACACCTCAAGGGAACGTCCCAGGAGCCCCTGCCGACCGAACGTGTACAGCAAGGCGATGCCTCCGACGACGGGCGGGAGGACCAGCGGCAGCAGGACGAAGGAGCGCAACAGCCGCTGGCCCGCAAACTGTCCGCGGGCCAGGACGAGGGAGAGCGGCACGCCGAGGACGACGCAAAGCACTGTGCTGGCCGCGGAGGTTCGCAGGCTCAGGACAAGCGCAGCCAGCGAGGCATCCGAGGTGATCAGGGGAACGAACTGGGCCCAATTGACCTTGGCAACCATGGCCGCGAGGGGTAAAAGGATGAACAGGCCGCCAGCTGCGGCAATGGCGTAGATCCAGCGCGGAACCCCAAGGTACCCGCTGCCACTGACGTTCTTCATGCGTTCCATACCGGCGCTGCTGCCCAGGTTACGGGGTGCCGAAGCCGGCGTCGCCCAGCACCTTTTTGCCCTCGCTGCCAGTCACCAAAGCGATGAAAGCGGACGCGAGGTCTTTATTCTTGCTCGTGGCTACTGTTGCGATCGGGTAGGTGTTGACGGCCTTGTCCGACCCAGCGAAGGGGATGCCCTTCACCTTGTCGCCCGCGCCCTTGACGTCGGTAACGTAGACCAGCCCGGCGTCGGCTTCGCCCGAGGCGACCTTCCCAAGGACATCCGTCACGGACGATTCCTCACTGACGGGTTTCAGGCTGGTACCAGTGGCCTTCTCGACGGCGTCCGTCGCCGAACCGCACGGCACTTGGCTCGCGCACACGACCACCTTGGTGCCGGGCTTGGCGAGGTCGGCGAAGGAATGGATCGACGCCGGATTGCCCGGCGGAACAGCGATCTCAAGGACGTTCGTGGCGAAGTTCGTCGCGGCGCCGTCGAGCAGTTTGGCGTCGGAAAGCTTGGACATGTTCTTGGTATCTGCCGAGGCGAAGACGTCGGCGGGAGCACCTTGGTTGATCTGAGTAGCCAAATCAGAGGAACCAGCGAAGCTGAGCATCACTTTGGCCCCGGGGTTCGCGGCCTCGAACTCGCCGGCCAGCTTGGTGAACGTCGCCTTCAAGGAGGCGGCAGCGAAAACGGTCACTGTGCCGGATAGCTTTGGCGTAGTGCCGGAGCTGGCGCTTGTGGCGGCGGGGTTGGTGCCGGCAGGGTTGGTGCCGGCGCTCGCCGATCCGCTTGTCGCGGCTGGAGCCCCGGACGCGCACCCGGCAAGGCCCGCTGCCAGGGCGCTTGCCAGGGCGCTTGCGAGGAACAAGGCCGCGACGTTCTTGCGCATGGTCCTCATATGACGCTCTTTCCCTGGGGCGTTTCGATGATGACCGTGGTGGCTTTGACAACCGCGGTTGCCACGGATCCGAGTTCGAGGCCGAGGTCCCGGACGGCCTCGCTGCTCATCAGGGAGACGACGCGGAACGGTCCGCACTGGAGTTCCACCTGCGCCATGACCTTGTCGGCGGTGATCCCCGTGACCAGGCCTACGAAGCGATTGCGCGCTGAGCTGCCCACCCGCGTGGGATCGTCGGGCAGCTGGGCCTGGTCCTTGGCGAGGTGCGCCAGCTCCAGGCCGTCAACCGCGAGGCGGCCCGATTCGTCCTTGCCCGGCTTGAGCGTCCCGTTTTCGGTCCAACGCCGCACGGTGTCGTCGCTGACGCCCAGGAAGCGCGCCGCTTCGGAGACTCGTATTTTCGGCATGCACCCATAGTATTCCGCATTTGCGGCAGTATGTGACGGAATGCGCCGCAGAACCGAAGGTGACTTAGATGGGGCAGCCCTCGGGCCCGCAGGCGTCAGCGTCGGCACCGCCCACGGGAACCAGCGGGTTGGCGTCCTGCCATGCCTGGGTGAGCGCCTGGGTAAAGACCTCGGCAGGCTGTGCGCCAGATAGGCCGTACTTGCGGTCGATGACGAAGAAGGGGACGCCCGTGACGCCGATGGCACGCGCTTCGGCGATGTCTTGGCGGACTTCTTCCGCATATTTGTCGCTACTGAAAAGCTCGGCGACTTCGGCGTGCGGCAGGCCGAGCTCCTGACCGAGGAGACCCAGGTATTCCTGGCTGCCGATGTCCTTGCCGTGCTCGAAATGGTCGCTAAGGAGCCGTTCCTTGGCTTGGTCCTGCTTGCCGTGCGCAGCAGCAAGGTGGATGAGCCGGTGGGCGGTGAAGCTATTGGCAACTACGACGTCGGCAAAACGGTAGTTGAGTCCCTCGCCTTTCGCTTGGGTCGCCACATGGTCGAACATCTGGGTCACCTGGGCGGGATTCATGCCCTTGCGCTGGCTCAGGTAGTCGAGCTCCGAGCCGTCATAGTGTTCTGGCAAGCCTGGATCCAGCTGATAGCTGCGCCATTGGACATCGACGGAGTCGCGATATGGGAAGGCAGCCAAGGCAGTTTCGAAACGGCGCTTTCCGATGTAGCACCACGGGCACGCGACGTCCGACCAGATCTCAATCTTCATGCTGTCGACAACCCGGATGGCACGGCCGTCATTCCCGGATAACGGTGTTCGGCTGATCACACAGGCGATCCGTGCCAATCGATCAGGAATGGAGAAGCAGGGCCGTAGTGGTCGACGTAGGGTGAGGAGTGCGCTGAATCATTACCAGATGAATCATTATCAGGAGGACGCATGCCATACACCGTAGATTTCCAGAACGTGTCCACCGTTGGCTTGGAGTCATCCCCAGTGGCAGACGCGCTGGCGGGACTACGTGCCAACGAGGCGCGCTATTACAAGAACAAGTACGATCACGCTTTTACCGTGAGCCCGGCAAGTGAGGCGCCCGAAACGCTCGAGTGGGTCAACCGCATCCTCGCTGAGCGCAACATCGTCATCTCGTCCCATCCGCTTGAGGTTTCCGCCTTCGAAGTGGACGGTTTCCGGATGACATACGTGTTCTACCAATCCGGTCTGTCCGTCAACGTCATGTATGGCATCGAGGACGGATCAAAGCGCGCCGTGGGCTTCAAGCTTTCCGAAGGGATGGAAGTTCCCGAGGAACTGGCATCAAACTTCAAGTTTGCCCGCCAAAAGTCGAAGCTGGCTGGGGTGATCCGTGGCTCGTACTTTGTGATCAAGGGCGAGTACGGAGATGCGTCGCGGATGCATTAGATCCCTAAAGCGCTGCGGATGATCCGGTCGAACGCGCGGTCGGGTAGAAGCCAGCGCAGGAAGAGTATCGGCGCCGCTCCGAATCCCACCTTGTAGCGGGTGCGGGGGTTCCGGGACAATGCCGCTTTCACGATGGTCTTTCCAATGACTTCAGGGCCGGAGGTGTTGCGTGCGTTCGGTTGCGAACTTGCGGCCAATGTCTTTGAAACACGCTCCGACTGTTCAACATACGCCCCTGTGGCGTGCGCCGTTTCGCGCAACTTCCGGGCTGCGATTTCTCCCCATTCAGTGCGGATGGAGCCGGGTTGAATAACGACTGTTCGAATTCCATATTGGCTGGATTCCAGGCGCAGGGCGTCACTGAGGGCTTCTACGGCGAACTTGCTTGCGTGGTACCAGCCACCCAAGGGGGTGACCATCTTGCCGCCCATGGAGCTGATGTTGATGATGGTGCCGGAGCGCTGGGCGCGCATGTGGGGCAGTACGTATTGAGTCAGGCTTGCCAGGCCGAACACGTTGACTTCCATCTGCTGGCGGGCTTCCTCAAGCGGCACGTCTTCGATCGACCCGTACGAGCCATAGCCTGCATTGTTGACGAGGACATCTATGCGCCCTGATTCGCTGATGATCCTATCCACGGTTTCGTGGATGGACTCGCTGCTGGTTACATCCAACGGCAGGATCCGGACACCTTGTCGTTCCAACTCCTCCATGCGGGCGACGCGCCGGGCAACGCCATAGACGGTAAACCCGGCTTCTTTCAGACGCAGTGCGGTGTCCGCGCCGATGCCCGAGGAGGCCCCTGTTACTAAAGCGACTTTCTCCGTGATCATGCTTCCTGCTTCCTGCTCTGTCCTCGTCGCCGGGATACTCGAACGCGCAGACGTTCGCGGTCGTCCCTACGCGCCCGGAGATCCTTCCCCGCGTGCCGTAGTGGCTTCCGCGTTTGGGTGCTTCATCGCCGCACAGTGGGCTTGGCTGGAAAACGACAACCCCGCCGCCACCTTCGCCGAGGCTTTGGATGCGGCGATGGCCGCAGTTCAGCCGACGGCTAACGAATCATCTACCTCGGCCTAGGGCTGGCGCGATTCGGCCAGCAACGCAACCTCGAGCTCTTCCAAGTCCACTTTGGTGTCGCTAAAGAAACTGATCTCAAGGTCCTCGCCCCGTGGGAATACGAGGTTTGTCAAGGTTGTGAGGCCGCCCTGTGCAAATACTTCGAGGGAGCACGCGTCGATGTAGACCTCGAGCGTTATGCGCTCGTTGGTTAGGTCCAGCGGCGCGTGCTCGATTGAGGGAAAGGTCGTGTGGAAGTCCACGAGACCGGATCGGGTCCGGTCGAACCGAAGTTCCCCGGCAGTGAGGTCGAGGACGATGGTTGCTGAGTCGCCGTCGTCGGTGCGGAAGTTCAGGCCCAGCGTCCCCCGCTTTGGGGCCGGGCCGCTCAGGCGAACGCGGCATGCGTTGCTGCGCTGAACCGTTGCGATGAGCGTGTTGTCCGACGCCGGGGCAGCACCCGGGGCATCGGCGGCATTTGCCGTTTCCGTTACCCGGGGCGCAATGGGTGCCTGGACAAGTCGCGTCCGGCCGTTGACGGAGCGCAGTGTGACTTCGCGTGGAAGGGCCATGGCACTGCGCCAATCCCCGGTAGGGGTTGTGGCGGCGTATTCCCAGTTACTCATCCATCCCATCATGATCCGCCGGTGCGGGAGCCCGCTGAAGGAGACAGCGGCGTAGTAGTCCCGCCCCCAGTCCAGCCACGGCCCGTCAAGCCACCGGGAGTCTTTGTGTTGGGTCGATGGCTCCTCGGCAAAGCGGACTCCGTCGAAGTTTCCAATGAAGTAGCGGGTTCCGGAGCCGCCCGCGATGCCGCCGGGGTTGGTGCTCAGGATAAGCACCCATGCCGTGTTTTCGGGATCCCCGTCAATGGGAAGCTCGAAGAGGTCGGGGCATTCCCACTCGCCAGGGCCGGCGTCTTCAAGGGTGAAGTCGCTGAGGAAGTCCCAGGCGATGAGGTCAGCGGAGCGGTAGAGCAGTACTCGTTGTTCCTTGGCTTCGACGGCGGCCATGACCCAGTACCCGCCTGCTGCGTCACCGTGCCAGAAGACTTTCGGGTCGCGGAAGTTTGCCGAGCCTCGGTCCAGCACGGGGTTGCCCGGGTACTTGGTCCAGGTGCGTCCCTCATCGAGGCTGTAGGCGAGGGACTGTGCCTGGATCCCGGGACGTGCCGACTCCTCCGTGAACGCGCTGGTGTAGATCGCGACCATGGCCGGCGTTGTGCCGTCACCCAGTCCGGATGAGTTGTGCGTATCGACCACGACGCTTCCGGAGAAGATGGCTTCCTCGTTGTCGCAAGGGATTGCAACGGGCTGCTCAGTCCAGGCAAGTAGATCAGCGGACGTCGCATGCCCCCAGGACATGTTGCCCCAGGTCGATCCGAACGGGTTGTGCTGGTAGAAGAGGTGGTACAGGCCTTGGTGGTAGACAAGCCCGTTGGGATCGTTCATCCAGTTCCGGGCAGGGGTGTAGTGCAGACGCGGCCGGTAATGGTCGAGCGTGGGCACATCGGGTGTCAAAGTCATCGGTTCATTCTCGTGAGGTGCTGGATTGGGTAGGGTTCCCGGAGTTGGGACGTATGGCTTAGCGGGGCGGTGCGCCTTCGCTTATCCCTTGACGCCGCTGGCGGCGATGCTGTTGACGAACGAGCGTTGGAAGGCCACGAACAAGGCCACGACAGGCAGGGTGATGATCGAGGTATAGGCCATCACTTGACCCCATGAGACGTTCAGTTGGAAGAAGTACTGCACGCCGATCATCACGGGCCGCAAGTCCTCGCTTTGGACGACCATGAGCGGCCAGAGGTAGGAGTTCCATGCCGGGAGGAAGGTCAGGATTGCGACGGTGGCGATGGCGGGACCCGAGAGTGGCATGACCACGCGGCGGTAGATCGTGAACCATCCGGCTCCGTCCATGCGGGCGGCCTCGTCGAGTTCCTTCGGAATGGACTCGAAGTATTGGTGGAAGAGGTAGATGGAGAACGCGTTCGCGATGAACGGCACGATCTGTACGCGGTAGGTGTCGAGCCAACCCGTCGTGAGCGTGAGGTGGAACCCGTCGAGTTGCAGCCAGGGGAGCTGGTTGACCCACCACACGAGCGGCAGGGCCAGGGTCTCGAACGG
Source organism: bacterium RCC_150 (assembly GCA_041360635.1). Classification (GTDB taxonomy): domain Bacteria; phylum Actinomycetota; class Actinomycetes; order Actinomycetales; family Micrococcaceae; genus Arthrobacter. The sequence continues at coordinate 29,862 of JBFUPP010000011.1, forward strand.
AACGATGAGCGTCGCGATAATGAGGGTCAGAATGACGGCCTTGCCGCGAATGCGCATACGGGAGAGCGCAAACGCGGCCATTGAATTGATAATGACGCCGAGCACGACGGTGACCGCCGAAATACCGATCGAGTTGATGAGAAACCGGGCTGCCGGGACCCGGTCGAAGACCGCGCCATAGTTGTCCAGCGAGAGGTGTCCGACGGGCAGGAATGCGGCGATCGAGGAAAGGTCACCGAAGATCTGCTGGTCCGGTTTCAGGGATGAAACGAACATGAACAGCAAGGGGAAGCTGAAGACGATCCCGAGGACGATCCGCAGGATCCATCCGATGATCCCGGTTCCCGGGCGGTGGCGTCGTGTGGCGGCCATCTTCGGCCGGGCGGGCTGTGCAGGGATTGTCGGGCGTGCTGGGCGCTGGATGGTGGCCATGGTCAGGACTTCTCTCGGGTGAGGTAACGCTGGATGCCCGAAACCATGAGCACCAGGACGAAGAAGATAAGCGAGATCGCGGAGGCGTAGGAAGTCTCCTGTTGTTCGAATCCGGCCCGGACAGCTTGGAAGACAATAGTGCTCGTCGAATCCAGGGGTCCGCCCTGGGTCATGACGTTGACCTGGGTGAACAGGCTCAGGGCTTGGATGGTGATGGTGACGAGGATGAGGCTGCGCGTGGCGCGCAGGCTCGGCCAGGTGATGAAGCGGAACCGCTGCCAAGTGTTCACGCCGTCGATAGCTGCGGCCTCGTAAAGGTCTGCCGGGATGGTCTGCAGTCCGGAGAGCCAGATGATCATGTGGAAGCCTGCTGCCTGCCAGATCGACATGAGGATGACGGCAGGCATCGCCGTCGAGGTGTTGTTAAGCCAGTCTGGACCGTGAACGAGTCCGAACGTGACCTTGTCGATGATTTCGTTGAGCAGGCCGTCCTGGCGGTAGATGAACAGCCACAGCAGCGACACGACGACCATCGATGTCACCACCGGGAGGAAGTACAGCGTCCGGAAAAAGTTGACTCCGCGCACTTTCACGTTGATCAGCAGTGCCATGGCGAGTGCGACGCCGGACTGGACAGGCACGACGACGACCGCGAAGTACGCAACGTTCAGTAGTGAATGCCAGAAGGTCTCGTCCTGGAAGAGCCGGACGAAGTTGTCCAGGCCGACGAATGAAGGGGCGTAGGGAGCAAGCAGGCGCGCGTTCGTGAAGGCCAGTCCGAATGCCAGAAGGGCCGGGATGAAGACGAAAAGCAGCAGGAGCAGGACGGCGGGGCCGAGCATGGCCCATCCGAGCCGGCCCTCGCGACGGCGGAGGATTCGTGAGGCTTTCCGCTGTGGGTGGGCCGCACGGTCGGTAAGGAGGTTGGCAGTCATGGGTAGATCCAAATCGTGTCGAAGAAGGCCCGGGGGCGCCGCGTCGCGCCCCCGGGGAGGGGGTCAGCTCTTGTAGCCGTTGTTCGACTTGATGTTGTCGTTAATGTCCTTGGTGGCCTTGTCCAGCGTGGACTTGGGGTCACCACCGGAGAGGATGTCCTGCACGGCCTTGCCGAACTCCGAAGAGATGAACGGGTAGGCCGGCGTTTCCGGGCGCATTACGGCGTAGTTCTTCGAGAAGTCCCGGAAGATGCTGTCTGAGCCGTTGGCGGCGTAGGCAGGCATGAGTGCTGCCGCGGCTTGTGTCGCCGGAATCGTGCCCGTGGCGGAAGCGACTTTGGCGACGTTCTCGGGCTTAAGCATGAAGGACAGGAAGTCCATGGCCCCTTGTGGGTCCTGGCAGCCGGTCGTCACGCCCCATTGCCAGGAGCCGCCGCCGATCTTGGGTCCGGCGCCGAGGTCCGGGACCGGCAGGATTGCCAGGTCGTCGCCGAGCGCCTTGCGGGCGTCGTCGGCTGCCCACGAGCCTGTGTACAGGATCGCGCTCTTGCCGTTGAGGAAGTCCTTCGTGGAATCCTGCCCGCTCTTTTGGGCCATGAAGCCCTGGGAAACAAGGCCGCGGAACCATTGCGCCCACGCGACGGCCTTGTCCCCGTTGAGTGCGCCGTCGGCGTTTTGGAAGTCGGTGCGGTTGATCAGGTCGGCGCCGAAGGACTGCAGGAGCGGCGAGTAACCGTACGGGAGCCACTCGCCGGTGCCGGCGGTGCCCAGATCAAGCGGGGTTGTCCATTTGCCGAGCTTCTTAAGCGAGACGAGTGCAGCGTCGAACTCGTCCTTGGTCCACGGCTTATCGACGGTCGGGACGCGGACCCCCGCGGCCGAGAGATCCGACTTGCGGGCGAACATCGCCAAGGCCACGTCATATTGGCCCACCGAATAGTTCTGCCCGTTCCATTTGCCGACCGTTGAGGGCAGGTTCTGGGAGAGGTCCGCGCTGAGGTTGAGCGGCTGAAGGTACTTCGACCAGGCCCAGTTGGGTACGTTCGGCTCGTCGATGTCCACGATGCAGGGGAGCTTGTGCGCCGCCGCGGCCGATACCACGGAGTTGTTGTACGAGTCTTGCGGAAAGGCCTGGACTTTGATCTTGACCTTGCTCTGGCTGGTGTTGAACGCGTCGACGATTGACTGATCAGCGGCGAGTTCAGCCTTGTTGCCGGCATTGTGCGTCCACAGCGTGAGCGTGCCGTTGGCGCCGTCGCCCGAACCGCCGCTACCGCTGTTGCTCGAACCACATGCCGCGAGGCTCCCGCCAATGGCGACGGCCGCTACACTTGCACTCAGGAGCCGTTTAAGTCCTGTCTTCATTGTCATTCCTCTGTCATATCTGTGATGGGGTGGGATGAAGGCTCCGATCCGGGTGTGGCTGTTGGCGCAGCCGCATCCGGCCCACGTGGAGCCGGTAATCCTTTTGTGGGAAATCTCTTAGTTCAGTCGCGTGTGCCGGGGTGGGGCGACCGAGCCGCGTCGGATAATAGGGCATTCGTAACGGATCTGGACGGGGGGTCCTACCCGCTCGGGGTCCTCGATCTCGTCCAGGAGCCTGGTGACTGCCCAGCGTCCCATGTCGTAGTGCGGGAGGGCGACAGAAGTCAGCTTCGGCCAGAGACCCTCGGCAATGATTTCAAAGTTGTCGATGCTGACTATTGATATGTCTTCGGGGACGCTTAGGCCGAGAGCACGCACGGCCTCGTAGGCGCCGAAGGCCTGCGGATCACGGAAGCAGAAAAGCGCCGTCGGCCTTTCCGTCCTCGCCAGGAGCCGCTGGGCACCATTCCTGCCGCCGTCGGGTGCGGGGTCCTCGTAGGTGACGAGTCCGGCGTCGAACTCAATGCCGGCCGCCTCGAGTCCTTCCCGGAAGCCTTGCAGGCGTGCCGCCGTTGCCGGAATGTCATGGGCGTTATTGATAAAACCGATCCGCCGGTGTCCGGCGTCCGTTAGCTCCTTGACCGCGACACGTGCGGCACCGGCTTCGTCGGGAACGACGGAGGAGAAGGTTCCCATGGCGTCCACCGCATCCAGCAAGACGGCAGGGAGTCCCCGGATCTTGTCAGCGACCTGGACATACTGGTGGTACATCTTGGCGTAGATGATCCCGTCTACCTGATGCTGCCGCAAGGTGCTGACCTGCCGCTCCTCCAGGGCGGGGTTTCCCCCGCTGTCCAGAAGCATCAGGACCCAACCCCGTTCGAAGGCAGCATCCTGGGCTCCCAGAATCATTTCTCCGGCGAAGGGCGACGTGGCGAAGTCGCTGATTAGCCCCAACAAGTGGGAACGCTGGTTTCGCAGGCCGCTGGCGAGCCGGTTGGGTGCATAACCCAGGCGTGCGGCGACCTCGCGGATGTGGCGGCGCGTCTCGGGGTTCACGCGCGACTGGTGTGTCTCACTGAGCGCATGGGACACGGTGGTGACCGAGACATCGGCGGCCTTAGCCACGTCGCGGATACCTACCCTTGCCACGGCACTCCTCCTCCAAAACGTTTTGCATGTTACAGATCACAGTGTGCATGCAAAACGTATTGCATGTCAATTGACGGATCGACGCTAGATAGCGTAGCTTCGCTTCCCATGACAACGTTGTCGTGACGAGGCTCACTCTGAATGGCCTCCTCAAAGCGCTGATCTCTTTGCAGCGCAAGCAGATCCCACTGCAGTCAACGTCGACACGAAAGGTGAAGATCACCCATATGTGCTCCACTCAACCCCTGCGAAATCGGATGAAGGCTAAGGTGCTGGCCTGCGCTGTTACCGCCGGTCTCCTCATGCCGATCGGGATCCCCGCCGCAACGGCTGCGGACTCGCCGTCGTCCGGGTCCCCGTCATACAGCGAGACCTTCCGTCCGCAGTTCCATTTCACGCCCCCAACGAACTGGATGAACGACCCGAACGGACTTGTCTACTACAACGGCGAATACCACCTCTTCTACCAGTACAACCCGTCCGGCAATAGCTGGGGCAATATGTCCTGGGGCCACGCCGTCAGCACGGACCTGGTCCACTGGACACAGCTGCCAGTGGCCATCCCGCAGGACGATCAAAACATGATCTTCTCCGGCAGCGCCGTGGTCGACAAAGACAACACCACCGGCTTCGGCACCCCCGGTCACCCCGCAATGGTCGCGATATACACAGCAGCGAACAAAACCACGGGCAAACAGGCCCAGGCCCTCGCCTACAGCACCGACAACGGGCGGACCTTCACCAAGTACAACAGCGGTCATCCAGTGCTGGACATCGGCTCCAACAACTTCCGCGACCCCAAAGTGTTCTGGTATGAGGCCGGCCATGAATGGCTCATGTCGGCAGCGCTCTCGGACCAGCACAAGGTCACCTTCTACAGCTCACCCGACCTCAAAAACTGGACGCACCTCAGCGACTTCGGCCCTGCGGGAGCCACCGGGGGAGCCTGGGAATGCCCCGACCTGTTCCCGCTCCCGGACCCCAAGAACCCCGGTAAGCAAAAGTGGGTCCTTGGCGTGAACCTCAACCCCGGCGGAATTGCCGGCGGCTCCGGCGCGCAGTACTTCACGGGCAGCTTCGACGGAACCAAATTCACCTCGGACGACAAGCCATATGTCGCGCCGGCCGGCACCTCTGTGGGAAGCTTCGACAACGGGACTTTCAACGGCTGGTCATCGGCAGGGACTGCATTCGGTACCAGCCCGGCTAGCGGAAACCTGCCCGGCCAGAGTGGTGTCACCGGATGGCAGGGAGCCGGCTTCGTCGACAGCTTCAACGGCGGCGATTCCTCGACAGGCACCCTGAACTCTCCCGACTTCGCCATTGACCACAGCCATTTGAACTTCCTAGTAGGAGGTGGCAACCATCCCTATGTGCCCGGATCCGTCATTGGGAATATCCTTCCCGCGGGGACCACGTTCGCGGATTTCGAGGGAAGCACCTACGGAGCGGGCTGGCAAACAACAGGGGACTTCGTCGGCACCGCACCGGCAGCCGGGACCCTGCCCAACCAGCAGCAAGTGAGCGGCTACACCGGCAACAAGCTCGTCAACACGTACATCAACGGTGACGCCTCCACCGGGACGATTACATCGCCTTCCTTCACGGTCACCAGTCACTACCTGAATCTCCAGGTCGGCGGCGGCAACCACCCATGGGCCGCTGCCAACCCCACCGCCGTGAACCTCGTGGTCGACGGCCAGGTAGTCAAGACCGCCACCGGCCGGGACAGTGAAGACCTGAACTGGGTCAACTGGGACGTGAGCCCGTACCAGGGAAAGACGGCTATGGTGCAGATCGTCGACCAGAATTCCGGAGGATGGGGACACATCCTGGTAGACCAGATCATGTCCTCGGACCAGCCCGCCGCGCCACGCGCAGAGGACACCTCGGTAAAGCTGATCGTCGACGGCCAGGTGGTCCGCAGCGCCACCGGCCAGGACAGTGAAAGCCTTGACTGGAACAGCTGGGACCTCAGCGATCTGAAGGGCAAGACCGGCCATATCGAGCTCACCGACAACAACACCGGAGGCTGGGGCCACATCACGGCCGACCAGTTCACCCTCTCGGACAGCGCAGCGCAGTCTGCCGTGCAGCAAGCGCACTGGATGGACTACGGAAAAGACGATTACGCGGCAGTTACTTTCAATGACGCCCCCGGTGGGAAGCGAATCATGATCGGCTGGATGAACAACTGGAACTACGGCGGCTCGATCCCGACCTCGCCCTGGCGCAGCGCCATGACTGTCCCGCGCGAGCTTTCACTCGCCGTGGTGGATGGCCAGGACCGGCTCCTCGCTAAGCCAGTGGAACAGCTCAATCAGCTTCGCACCGGGCCCTCCGTGACTCAGCAGAACCTGCAGATCCCCGTTGGAACCACGCCACTCCCGGCGAGCGGCAAAGCTGTCGATATCCAAGCGACCCTCACCCCAGGCACAGCGAGCTCGTCCGGGCTAAAAGTCAGGACCGGCGCAGGCCAGGAAACATCCATTGGGTACGACCAGACGACAGGCGAGGTCTACATCGACAGAACGAAGTCAGGCGACGTCTCGTTCAGCTCCGATTTCCCGGGAGTCCAGCGTGCGCCCCTCGCCCTTCAGAACGGAAAGGTCAACCTCCGGATCCTTGTCGACTGGTCCTCTATCGAGGTGTTCGCCAACGACGGTCAGGTGGTGCTTACCGACCAAATCTTCGCCGATCCGACGAGCAATGGGATCTCAGCCTTCGCCACAGGAGGCACGGCGACGCTCTCCGCCCTGCACGTGGACCAAATGAAATCCGCTTGGCAATAAGTCCAGGGACGAGCTAGCGAAAGACGTCAGGCGCTCGACCAGCAGGTCGAGCGCCTGACACGTGAACGAACCGCGCCGTGCCTACCTATTCGTCGCGCCCCGGCGAATCCAGCCAAAGATGCCGGTCGCCACAAAAAGGACCAGACCGAGGATAGCGAGCCAAAAGAGCCCTTTGATGACAAAGCCAAGCACCGCCAAAACGGCCCATACGATGAGAAGAAGAATAATGAATGCGACCACCACAACCACCTCACTGCAACGTATCCGGTCATCAAGCACTGCCCCTTGAAAAGCACGGCCCCTTGAAAAGCACGGCCCCTTGATAAGCACGGCCCCTTGATTCGCAATATGGCATCACGTTAGGCGGATCCCAGGCGGGACGCAATAAGGTTTCCACGGGCGGGAGCCAAGAGGGGCGCCGTCGTCGAGGTACCGAACGGTTCGACATGCCGGAATCCCGCCCCGGCGAGGAGGTCGATCACCGGATCCCAGCCGACGTCGAAGATTTCCTTTCGCACGCTCCACAGCTGCACCGGAATCATTGCCCGGCCACCGGGTAGGCCACGAACGCGAACCGGCTGCTGTCGGGGGACCAGCTGTTCACGTTGATGGTTCCTTGGCCGCCGAAAAGCGGGTAGCGCTGTACGAGGTTCGGCCACTCGGAGACGGCAACAAGCCGCACCTCGACGTCGAGATCCGGCGGGTGCCCGATGGTTCCGGCGGGGAAGGCGATGTAGGACGCCCATTGGGCATCGGGGGAGAGGTGCGGAAACCAGTCCACCGTGTTGCTGCTGACCAGGCGTTCCGGAACGCCGCCTGCGTCGGGAATGCGGGCGAGCTGGGCATGGCCCGGCTCGCTGGTGAAGCCCTCGGTGTTGAAGTAGATCCAGCGTCCGTCCGGCGACCACTCCGGTCCGTCGATATGGCCCCCGCCTGTTTCGACGACGTGCGAGGGGCCGTGCGGTTCCATGACCGCGAGTTTCCCCGGCTCGGAAAAATCGCGCATCTTTACGTAGGCCAGCCGGGAACCGTCGGGGGACACGCCGTGCAGGAAGTGCCACTGGCCGTCCTCGTGGGTGACCCGCTCCACGGTTCCGCCCTTGAGCGCGCCTCGGTAGATGTGCCCGTCCATTGCGGACATGTAGATGTGGCGCCCGTCCGGGTCGAGGACGTGGTCATTGTTAATATGCGGAAGGTCCTGGAACTCCACCGGCGCGAGCGAAGGCTCGGGCGAGTCGACGTCAAGCTGCCAGAGCTTGCCGTTGCCGTTCACCAGGAGGGATCCGCCGTCGATGGACCAGTTCGGCGCCTCGACGAGAATGTCCTCGGTCTCGAAAAGGAGCTCGGGGACGGGCAATCCGGGACCGCCGATCCAAACTTGCGAGCGTTGGCCTGGGCCAAGGGTTCGATAGCTCATGAAGGGATTCGTTTCTCTTTCTCAGAGTTCCTTGATCCGGATGTTCCGCCATCTGCATTGCGCGCCGACGCCCCAGCGGGCTTCGCCGTCGAAAAGGGGCGCGAACGAGTCATCCGCGTTTGCTTGTGGCATCGACTAGTCCTTGCTGCTGAAGGCGGCGTCGAAGCTGGTTTGGGAGGCGGGGAAGTCGTATTTCTTGAGCGCTTTGAGGGCTTCGGGGGCGCCGTGGAGGCGGTCCATGCCGGCGTCTTCCCATTCGATGCTGATGGGTCCGGTGTAGCCGATCGCGGTGAGGGCGCGGAAGGAGGATTCCCAGGGCACGTCGCCGCGTCCGGCGGAGACGAAGTCCCAGCCGCGGCGCGGGTCGCCCCAGGGCAGGTGGGAGCCCATGACGGTGTTCCGGCCTGTGAAGCGCAGCTTGGTGTCTTTGCAGTCCACGTGGTAGATCCGGTCCTTGAAGTCCCAGATGAAGGACACGGGGTCGATGCCTTGCCACATGAAGTGGGAGGGGTCCCAGTTCAGGCCGAACGCTTCGCGGTGGCCGATCGCTTCGAGGGTCCGGACGGTGGTCCAGTAGTCGTAGGCGATCTCGGAAGGGTGGACTTCGTGGGCGAAGCGGACGCCGTTTTCGTCGAAGACGTCCAGGATGGGGTTCCAGCGGTCGGCGAAGTCCTGGTAACCGGCCTCGATGACCTTTTCCGGGACGGGCGGGAACATCGCGACGTACTGCCAGATGGAGGAGCCGGTGAATCCGACGACGGTGTCCACGCCCAGGGCCTTGGCGAGGCGGGCGGTGTGTTTCATTTCCTCGGCGGCGCGGGTCCGGACGCCTTCGGGGTCCCCGTCGCCCCAGACCTTGGACCCGACGATTCCCTGGTGGCGGAAGTCGATCGGGTCATCGCACACGGCCTGGCCCTTGAGGTGGTTGGAGATCGCCCAGACCTTGAGGTTGTATTTGTCCAGGATGGCGAGCTTGGATTCCACGTAGCCGGGTTCGTCCCAGCGCCAGGCATCCAGATGGTCCCCGGACACCGCGATTTCCAGGCCGTCATAACCCCACCCGGAGGCGAGCTTCGCGACTTCCTCGAAGGGCAGATCGGCCCACTGGCCGGTGAACAGGGTGTAAGGGCGAGGCATTGGTTCTCCTTATGAAAGATTGCGATGCGGGGTGCTTAGTGGCCGGCGACCTGGATGATGGCGCTCTTGGCGTCGGCGGATTCTTCGATGGCGGCCAGGACCCGCTGCACGGCCAGTCCGTCCTCGAACGACGGCGATGGCTGGCTTCCGTTGTTGATGGCGGTAAGGAAGTCCCGGATTTCGTGCGTGAAGCTGTGTTCCCAGCCGATGACGTGTCCTTGTGGCCACCAGGCCCCCATGTAGGAGTGTTCGGGTTCGTTGACCAAAATCCTGCGGAAGCCCTGCTCGCGGACGGGAAGGGTCGCATCCAGGAAGCCGAGTTCGTTGAGGTTTTCCAGGTCGAAGAGCAGGGAGCCTTGATCGCCGTAGATCTCCAGCTGGAGGGAGTTCTTCCGCCCAGTGGCCATGCGGGAGACTTCCACGGAGGCGATGGCTCCGGAGGCGAGGGTCAGCGTGGCCCAAGCGGCGTCGTCGACCGTTACTTTTTCCGGACCATTCGCGCCGGGACGGGTCCCGACGAAGGTGTGCAGCCGGCCTGAGACTTCAGTGACGGTGTCCCCGAGGAGGAACAGGACCTGATCGATCGCGTGGGACGCGATGTCGCCCAGGGCGCCGGAGCCGGCGGTTTCCTTGTTCAACCGCCACGTCATCGGCGACTTGGGGTCGCTCAGCCAGTCCTGCATGTAGGAGGCCCGGACGTGGCGGACCGTTCCGAGCCGGCCCTCGGCGATCAGCTCGCGGGCGAAGGCAAGCGCCGGCACACGGCGGTAGTTGAATCCGATCATGGACTGGACACCCCTGGTCCTGGCCTTTGCCGCCGCGGCGGTCATGAGCTCGGCTTCGGCGAGGGTGTTGGCGAGGGGTTTTTCGACGAGGACGTGCTTGCCCGCTTCGAGGGCTGCGATGGCGATCTCGGCGTGCATCCATCCTGGAGCGCAGATGTCCACGATGTGGATATCGTCACGCTCCAGGACAGAGCGCCAGTCCGTCGTGGACTCGCTCCACCCATATTTGGCCGCGGCCTCGGCAACCTGCGCGGCGTCCCTGCCCACGAGCACCTTTTGCTCGAACGCCGGAACATCGAAGAAGGACGCCACGTTCCGCCACGCATTCGAATGGGCCTTGCCCATGAACGCGTAACCGATCGCGGCAACACCAAGGGTCTTCGGCGGGGCGCCGATGCCTTCAGTTCCGGTGCGGCCCGTACGGTCCTGGGGGTTTTTGGGGGTAGGGGAGGAGCTGGTCATGAGTGATTTCCTAGAGGGTGGCGGCCATCGGGTCCCAGTCCTCGGGGAGGGCCGGGGAGACGACGGCGGAGCTGTCGACGCCAACAAAGGTGCCGGTTTCGGCGGACTCGGCGATGGAGACCAAGGTGTCAACGACGTGATACGCGAGGGCGCCTTGGGCGCGGTGCGGGACGCCGGCGCGCAGGGAGCGGGCCATGTCCAGCACGCCCATGCCCCGGCCGTTTGCCGGGCCGGTGGCGGGAATGATTTCGGCTTCCTCAGCACCGGGGCGCCAGAGCTTGATGTCGCCGTCGAAGTAGTTCGGGTCCGGCACTTCCAGGGTGCCTTCGCTGCCCGTGATTTCCACGAAGCCCATGCGCAGGCGGGGGGATTCGAAGCTGTAGACGCTGTGCGAGGACGTGCCGTTCTCGAATTGCAGCATGGCGGACACATGGGTGGGGACCTCGACTGGGAATTCCTCCCCGGCCTTTGGACCGGAGCCGACCACGCGGGTCTCCTTCGCCTTGGACCCGACGGCGGCCACGCGGCGGACAGAACCGAAGGCCTGGACGAGCGCGGTCACGTAGTACGGGCCCATGTCGAACAGGGGTCCGGCGCCGTGGGAGAACAGGAAGGCCGGGTTCGGGTGCCAGGACTCCGGACCCGGGGTCTGGAACATGGTCAGGGCCGTGAGCGGGGTTCCGATGTCACCGCGTTCGATCACCCTGCGTGCCGTTTGCAGGCCCGCGCCCAGGAAGGTGTCCGGTGCGCAACCCAGGCGGATGCCCGCTGCGTCGGCGGTCTTCAGCAGGGACAGCCCGGATTCGCGGTCCAGGGAGAACGGCTTCTCGGTCCAGACGTGCTTGCCGGCATTCACGGCGGCGGTGGCGACCTCGACGTGCGCTGCCGGGATGGTCAGGTTGACGATGATTTCGACGTCGGGGTGGTTCAGGGCCAGCTCCGGGGCGCCCCACTGTTCGATGCCGTATTCCTTGGCCCGCGCTTCGGCGGCTTCTTCGAAGAGGTCGGCGATGACGTGGACCTTCAGGTCGGGGAAGACCGTGAGGTTGTCCAGGTACTGCTTGGAAATGTTGCCTGCTCCGATGACGGCGACCCCCACGGGTCCGCGGCGCCCGGACGGGGTGTTCTGGTGGGTAGCGGTGCTCATTCTGCGTTTGCTCCGATTTCGGTAGTGGCTGCGGAGTCCTGGAGGTAGGCCAGGCTCTGGGCGATGCCCTCGAAGATGTCTCCGGAGTAGTCGTCGAACTCCACGACGCCCACTTCCAGGGACTTGGCGGCCGCGATGACGTCGAGCACCGGGATGGTGCCCTGGCCGGCCGGCTGCTGGGCTTTGGTGTCGGTGGTGGCGGGCCCGTCCTTGATGTGGATGAACTTCACGCGGTCCCCGAGGCGGGCGAGCAGTTCAACCGGGTCCTGGCCTCCGACGGCGGCCCAGTACGTGTCGACTTCCAGCACGAGTTCAGGGTCCAACAGGGACTCGAAGTATTCAAGGGCTGTTTGGCCTTCGATGATGGACTCAAGCTCCCAGGCGTGGTTGTGGTAGCCAACGCGGATCCCGTATTCGGCGCCCTTCTTCGCCGCGGCATTCAGCTTGGCTGCGGTGGCCTGGATGTCTTCGGCGGACTGCCAGTGCTCGGCCGGCAGGTACGGGTCGATGACCGTGGAGATACCCAGTTCCTTGGCCGCCGCGAAGATTTCGTCCTGGTCCTGGCTCAGCAATGGAGCATGGCCGGAGGGGGCGGTGAGGCCGCTCTCCCTCAGCGCGGCGCCGAGTTCCTTGGCCGTGGCAACGAAGTTGTAGGGCTCAACCTGGGTGTAGCCGATCTCCGCCACTTTCTTGATGGTGCCCGGGAGATCCTCCGAGATGGCGTTGCGCAGCGTGTACAGCTGGATGGAGTAGGACATTGTTTTCCTTTGCGTTGTCAGGTGCTTGAGAAAGGTGTGGTTGGTTTAGCGGCCTGCGAGGGAGCCGCCGATGCCGCCGACGCTGAAGTATTTGTTCAGGGTGGCGAAGACGATGATCGGCGGGAGCATCATGACGACGGCGAGGGCCATGACGCCGGACCAGTCCGTGAGGTTTTGCTGGAAGAAGGACTGCACGCCGACGGGGAGGGTGAAGATTTCGTTGGAGCGCAGGAACACGATCGCGACGAGGTAGTCGTTCCAGGCAAGCAGGAAGGCGAAGATCGCGGTGGAGAGGATGCCGGGGAGGGAGTTGCGGAGCACCACTTTGGTGAAGGATCCGAAGACGGAGCAGCCATCGATCCAGGAGGCCTCTTCGAGGCTGATGGGGATGGAGTCGAAGTAGGCGGCCATCATCCAGGTGGCCACGGTCATCGTGGAGCCGACGTAGATGATGATCAGCCCGAGGAGGTTGTCCACGAGTCCCATGCCCGCGAAGAGGATGAACAACGGCACCACGGAGGTGATGATCGGCAGGGACTGCATGACGAACAACAGGAGCGAGTAGCCCGAGACGGCTTTGGACCGTCCGCGGGAGAGCACGTACCCGGCCGGTGCGGCAACGGCCACCGAGACCACCACGGTGGAAATGGTGGTGATGAGGCTGTTTTGGAGCCAGGTGCCGGCGAGGGTCTTGGAGAACACGCCGGTGATGTTTTCGAGGGTCAGGCCGCTGGCGGTGCTGCCGGGCCCGGGGGTGAGGGCCAGGACCACGGTGACCATGATCGGCACCAGGACGATGGCGGTGATCGCCAGGATGAGGGCGAAGCGCCACCAGCGGCCTCGCATGCCGGCGTCGGAGAGGACGCGGCGGGTCTTTTCGGGGCCGGCGACGCCCAGGGACGGGCCTGTTTCTGGGTGGGCGTGAAGGACTGCGGACATTATTCGACGCTCGACTTTCGGATCTGGCGGTACAGGAAGACCGACACGACGACGAGGGTGAGGGTCATGAGGAAGGCGATCGCAACGCCGGTTCCGGTTTGGAAGTCCTGGAAGACGCTGCGGTATGCCAGCACCACCAGGGAGGTGGTGGCGTCCACGGGTCCGCCGCCGGTGAGCAGGTAGATGGTGGGGAAGTCGTTGACGCAGAAGATCGTCATCAGGATCCAGGAGATGTACGTGGAGCGGGCGATCATCGGGAGGGTGATCTGGGAGAACTGCTGCCACTTGCTGGCCCCGTCCATGCTGGCTGCTTCGTAGACGGTGGTGTCCACGGAGGCCAGGGCGGCTGAGGTCATCATCATCATGAAAGGGAAGGACACCCAGACCTTGAAGACCATGACCATAACCGCGGCCAGGTGGGGGTCGGCCAGGAACAACGGGGTGCCCAGGCCGAGGTTCCGGAAGATCGAGGGGATGAGGCTGTCCGGGGTGGCGACGAGCCAGTTCCACGCGGTGGAGGACACCACGATCGGCACCACCCAGGGGAGCAGGAGGAGGACCTTGAAGGTGCCCCCGGCGGGAATCTTGGTGCGCAGCAGCAGGGCCAGGCCCAAGCCGACGAGCCAGGACCCGAAGACGCCCACGATGGTGAACCAGAGCGTGAACTGCGCGGCTTTCCAGAACGCCGGGGCGGTCAGGACGGTGGCGAAGTTGTCGAAGCCGACGAAGTTGCCTGTATCGATGAGGGTTCCGTCGTGGGTGGCCTGGACGCCGGCGTAGATCAGCGGGTAGCCGTTGATCAGGATGAGCAGGACGACCGAGGGCAGCAGGAGCCAAAAGAACGTGCGCCGGGTCTGGCCTGACAGTTTGCTCTTGCGGTTCAGGTTCCCGTCGCGAAGACGATTGCCGCTCCCGGAGCCGCCGGGAGCAAGGCCACGGCGGGCCCGGGCCAAGCCCGATGGTGCGGTGGTTGATGACATGGGAACGGCCGCTTTACTTCTTGATAACCGACTGGAGACCGCTCTGGAAGACCGTCAGCGCCGACTTGGCGTCCGTCTTGCCCGTGAGGATGGTCTGGGTGAACTGGTTGAGCGCCTGGCCGCCGTCGAGCACTGCGAGGTTGGCGTTCAGGGAGGTGCCCTGCGCGGCGAAGGTCTTCGCGATCGGCTGGTATTCCTTGACGATCTTGACGTTGTTGGGATCGCCGGCGAACTCGGGCAGTTCCGTGATGGACTTGAAGACCGGCAGCCCGTTCATGAGCTTCTGGCGCCACAGCTCCTTGATCTGGCCCATGTAATAGGTCAGGAACGCCTCGGACGCCTCCTGGGACGGGGTGTTCTTGTACATCATGATGTTGTTCGGGAACACCAGGGCGGCCTTGTCGCCGTGCGGACCTGCCATCGGGCTGGCCACGAGGAGGTCGCCCGATGCGTCGCCGACGCGCTGCGGAAGGCCGAGCACGTACATGCCGAAAGCCGCTTTCCCGTCCTTTTTCCACTGGGCGTCGAGGTTGTCCGTGGTGTAGCTGACCGCGGCAGGGTCGATGACGCCGTTGGACACCAGCTCTAGCAGGAACTCAATGGCTTCGACGTTGCGGTCGTTCATGACGTCGAGCTGGCCGTCCTTGGTCCACACACCACCGCCGTTGTTGATCATCATCATGATCATCAAGTGGTTGCCGATGTTGTTGCCCGCGCCCGAGCCGGTAGCGAAGCCGACCGCGCCGATTCCCTTGAGTTTCTTGCCCGCCTCGAGAAGGGACGGCCAGTCTGTGGGAACCTCGGCGCCGGCCTTGTCGAAGAGGGACTTGCGGTACCAGAGGGGGCGCATGTCCAGTTGCCACGGGACGGCGACGTAGCCCTTGTCCGTCTTGAAGGGTTCCAGTACGCCGGGCAGGAAGTCGTCGAACTGGCCGTTCTTCTTCAGCGCGTCAACCACCTTGTCGGCGTACGCGATCTGGCCCTGCTGTTCGAACTGGAACGCCTGGAAGCCACCACCCGTGGACACCGCAGGACCCGTCTTGGACGCGATGGCCGAGGAGAAGGTCTGGTAGAAGTTGTTCCACTGGATGATCTGGTAGCTGGCCTTGCTGTTGGCCCCGCTGAAACCCTCGGTGATCTTCTTGGCGGCGTCGTTATATGCCGGGGTTCCCCATGGCATGTCCCAGAACTTGATGGTTCCACCGGCGGAGCTTGAGCTGGAGCCGCCGCCGCAAGCCGCGAGCAGCGGGACGGCCGCCGCCGCTGCGGTGAGGCCGAGGAAGCCGCGGCGGGAGAAATTGCGGCTGGTTTCGGACTGAACATTCATGATGGTTCCTTTCGGGACCGCTGCGCTGGCTGCGCGGTTCCTGCGGTCCGGCTCGTCGTCGAGAAGGTGAATGAGTGTTGGTGGTGCTCTTTGCTGCGGTCGATACAGATGCGGTCAGGAGAGGTGCGTGATGGATTCCGTTAGCCGCGCAAAGCCGGCCAGGTCGGAGGGCAGGGTGCCGGCGTCGAGGTTCTCCTTGAGGCGGCGCCAGGTGGTGCGGTGCGCTGATTCATAGATCGTCGGTAACAGGATTTGGCCCTGCGGTCCGACGGCCCGGACCTCAGCCGGCCAGGCGGCCGCAGGCTCCGGAACGGCGATGCTGACACCGCCGTCGTCGGTGTAAAGCCGGAAGTCGACGCCGGCGGGGCGGGAAGCGCCCAGGACGCCGTGGAGCGCAACCGGCGCACCGTTGGGGAGCCGAGCGGAGGCCGTGTAGCCGTGGGCTGTGCGGTGCAGGACGCGAAGCGCGTCAAGTTGGCCTGTAACCCGGACGACGGCGGCGAGGTGATCGGCGAGCAAGCCCTCGGGGTTCGTGCCCGGCGCGGCCGTTGCTACCGAATCCAGCATTGTGGCCCGGCCGAGAACCGAGCGGACGGCTTCCTCGCCGCTGGCGAGGCCGGCGTTGGATGCCCAGCGCTGGTCGACGACGACGGCGGCGCGGACCTTTTCGGCGGCATCGCTCAGTGCGGCGGTGTTCTCAGGAACCGGGTTGACCACGAGAATCCCGATCGAGCCGGCGTCGATCGCCTTGATCGCTTCGGCGGTCCATCCCGGGGTCCCGTCGATCGCGGAGATACTTGCCGCCTCGCCGGCAGGAGCGGGACCGAAGCTTGCCGGAAGCGATGCGACGGCGAGTCCGACGGCGCCGTTTGCTTCGGCCTGTGGCGTGGCTGCGACGGTGTAGTGCGGGCTCATGCGATTGCTCCTGCGTGCCTGTTTGCATACTCCGCCGCGGCCACCTCAACGGTGGCATCGGCGATGCCGATCGCGAACGTGAGGTCGTTGATGAGGGTTTCGGCCGAGGGCGGCTGCTTGGTTCCGAGGGCGAGGTGGGCGAGTTCGCGCCATTCGCCTTCGTAGCCGTTGTACTCGAACGGACCGTACGCGGTGGTTGTGGTGCCGCGGGTGAAGGTGGCGACGGCGGAGCCTGCCTGCACGTACGAGGGCGTGAAGTCCACACGGAGCGCCTCGTCGTCGGAAATCGCTTCGAAGACCCATTCCGGTTTCCAGGTGTTGTTCATCGCGGCACGCAATTCAATGGTGCGCTCGCCTGCGCCCAGTTTTCCGGAACGAAGCGAAATGACATAGCCGAAGGGCCGGACGTGGCGCGCCTGCAGGATTTCCATGTCTTCGAAGTCGGGCGTGAAACGCCTGACGAGGGGGAGGTCGTGGATGGCGAGTCCCATGATGCCGCCCCGGAGGGCACCCTTGAGGACCTCGATGTCCTTGTAGTCGGGTTCGCCGCCGGCCGGACGGGTGATGATTTCGGTCGCGAAGTCCTCGAAGCGGGCGTTGGGCGGAAGAATGATGGACGAACGAATGGTGTGGGCCTTCTGCGGGAGATCGCCCCAGTTGGCTTCCGCCGCGAGCCAGCCGGGATCGAAGGTGTGCATCGCGCCCACGATGATCGGCACTCCCGTCTCCTTGCTTACCGCGGAGATGCGGGCCGCTTCCTCGCCGTTCATGGCGAAGGGCTTTTCGCAGAGGACGGCCTTCTTGCCCGCGCGGCAGGCCGCGATGACTTGCTCGGCGTGGAATTGGTGCGGGCTGCAAATGGCGACGACGTCGACGTCGGGGTCGCTGAGCAGCATGTCCATGCTGGTGCTGTAGACGGCTCCGACGCGCGCGGCGACTGACTTGGCAACGGCTGCGTCGACATCCATGATGTGGCGTACCTCAAGGATGTCCCGGAGCCGCGCGAGGGAGGGTAAGTGAATTGCCTGGGTGACAGGTCCGGCGCCGAGAATGCCGACGCCGAGGGCCTGCGCAGACCCGAGCGGTGTTGCCGGTGATGGGCTTGACAAGATCAATTACCTCTTCGTAAACGGAGTCTGGAGACCGCTGGAGCAAGCTGGGGCGCCCACTTGATCCTCATCACGAACTAGCTAGGAACAACTTATGGCCCCTTTTGTCGAAGAGCAAGCAAAAGTTGAAAAATCTTTGCCAAACTTCTGTTGGATGACACCCATAAGCAATCGTGCTATCACTGGAGCATGACTTCAGCACCCGGAAAAGAGGCCGGCTATTCCACGCAGGATGCCGGGAGCCTCTCCCGTGCCGGGGACCTGTTCCAGCTCCTGCGCGACGGCAGGGCCAGGACGCGGGCCGAACTCGCCATCACTACCGGCTTGGCCCGATCCACCGTGGCCTCGCGCATCGACGCGCTCCTGAGCTCAGGGCTCGTCGGGCCGGCCGGCGAGGCAAATTCCAGCGGCGGCAGGCCGCCGTCGCGCTTTGCTTTCAATCCCGCCGCACGCGCCGTGCTGGCCGTCGACGTCGGAGCGACGCACGTGATCGTCGCCGTCACGGACCTCGGCGGTACCGTCCTGGCCGAACGCCGCCTGGCCCAGGAAGTCGCGGACGGTCCTGACGTGGTGCTCAGCCGCGTGGTTTCGGCCGGGCGGGAGCTGTTGTCCGAAGCTGGACGCGGAATCGAGGATCTTGCCGGGATCGGCATCGGGCTGCCCGGTCCGGTGGAACACGACACTGGAAGGCCTGTCAAACCGCCCATCATGCCGGGTTGGGACGGGTTCGACGTCGTCCGTTACGTCCAGCGCTCGCTGCCCGTTCCGGTCCTGGTGGACAACGACGTGAACATCATGGCCCTGGGCGAACGCACGGCATACTGGCCGGACCACGACAACTTCCTCTTCATCAAGATCGCCACAGGCATTGGTGCGGGCATCATCAGCAGCGGTCGGCTGCAACGCGGCGCGAATGGCACCGCCGGGGACCTCGGGCACGTCCGGGTTCCACGCGGCGACGACGTCCTCTGCCGCTGCGGCAACCAGGGCTGCCTCGAAGCGCTCGCCTCGGGTCCGGCCATCGCACGGAACCTGCAGGGCTTGGGTTTGGACGCCAGCAATGGTGCGGACGTCCTACGGCTCGTGGGCGAGGGCAACCTGCAGGCCATCCAGGCGCTTCGCCAAGCCGGACGAGACGTAGGCGATGTCCTCGCGACAGTGGTCAACCTGCTCAACCCCTCGATGATCGTCATCGGCGGCAGCGTGGGGGAGGCCGGCGAGCACTTGGTGGCCGGAATCCGCGAAGTGGTCTACCGGCGGTCCCTGCCCTTGGCGACCTCGCACCTGCGCATCGGTATTTCGATGGCGGGAGATCGGGCCGCCATCCTCGGAGCCAGCCAAATGGTCACGCAGCACGTGCTGTCTCCGGCGGTCATCGAAGCAACCCTGCAGGCCACGGGCTAAAGCGCTTGTGGCTCCGGTGGCCGGCTCAGAGAAGGCCGAGTTCCCGGACAGCCGCAAGAACATCCTGAACCGAAACAGCCAGGAGGGCCGGATCGGGATCCTTGGCAAAAGTGTCACCACGCCGCAGTTCGGCGCGGGTCAACACCAAGTGGGGGCCCGGCGGCGGCCCCCAGATTTCAGGTGCTGCCGGTCCGAAGAGGACAACGGAGGGCGTGCCGTAAGCGGTGGCCAGGTGCGCTGCACCAGTATCCGCGGAGATGACGAGCCGTGCCGCGGCGATGGTTGCCGCAAATTCACCAAGGCCCAGCTTTGCCGCCAGGACAGCCGTATCGGGCAGCCCTGCACGACGACACACGTCGAGGGCGCGCTCACGCTCACTTACCCCGCCGGTGAAAATAACCGTGTGTCCCAACCCCGCAAGGTATGCCGCGACGGCGGCGAAACGGTCCGCGGGCCAAAGCCTGCTCCCGTAAGCGGCGCCGACATGCAGCACGGTGGCCGCCCGTACGGGGCTGGCAACGGGAGGAACGCTGAGCCGGAAGTCCATCGGATCCGCTTCGATCCCGTGCCATTCCAAGAGCTTCACCCATCGTTCCCGCTCATGAAGTTCGGGCCGCCAGGATGGCCCGTCACGGTACCGGCTCCGGTGTCCGATGGTGTGCCGGGCGCGAAGGGCCTCGATCCTGTCCTGGCTCTCCGGCCCACTGCCGTGGAGGTTCACGGCCACATCCACCAGGCCGGGTTCCACGGCCAACGGTTCGTCCAAGCCATGGGTGGGCAGCAGTTCGTAACCCCCCACAAGGTTGAGTGCTTCCGTGAGCCACGCCTGCGCGGCGTATCGGAGCCTATGTCCGGGGTAGGCGCGGCGGAGGGCATGCAGCGCCGGCACGGCCACGAGCAGGTCACCGAGTTTTAGCGCCCGGAGCACCAGCAGTTCCGGTTTCCCGTCCTGGATGTTCATTCCTTCTGCATGCCCTCCGGAACGGATGAGGTTGCCACGAGGCTTCGAACGTCCTCATGCACTTCCCGGACGCCCACGCCGGCAACCACTGAGTCATCGTGGGGACACCGCGGCGCCGTCCAGCCAACCTGGGTGATGTCTATCCCGCATGTTGGGCAGGCGGTCATCCAGGATGCATGAATGCGGTGAAGGCTCCGGCCCAAGGCTCCCGCGTTGATGACGTTTCCGGCCCAGAAGATGCCCACAGTGGGAACTCCCAGGGCCTGGGCGAGATGCCGGGGACCGCTGTCGTTGCCAACCACCACTGCACTATGGGAAAGCAGCGCC
Source organism: bacterium RCC_150 (assembly GCA_041360635.1). Taxonomy (GTDB): domain Bacteria; phylum Actinomycetota; class Actinomycetes; order Actinomycetales; family Micrococcaceae; genus Arthrobacter. The sequence continues at coordinate 50,206 of JBFUPP010000011.1, forward strand.
ACGAGTCCCGCCATGTCCAGTTGCCCCGCCAAGGACCGGATGGATACAGGCCCTGCCAGGTTTGCGATCCGCTCGGCAAGGTCCTTCTCGCTCTGGTCTCCGACCACCACTACCTGGCAACCATCGCCGGCGCAGGCCATCGCCAGCTCGGCAAACCGGTCCTCCGGCCAACGCCGGCGCGGATCGGTGGCACCCGGATGCAGCACTACCAGTGGCTGGGCGTTGGTATCCCCGAGACTATCCCCGAGCCCGGGGGACAGTGTGCCGGAGTCTTCTGCCGGGGCCAGCCTCGCTTCCAGATCAACCGGGAAGGCTCCCGCGAATCCGGCCACTTCCAACGCCCGCAGGGGCTCATGCTGATAGTAAAGATAAGGAACCGTCCGTTCCAGGCTGGCGGCGTCCGCCGTGCGCGCGCCCACTGTGTGGCGGGCTCCGAGGCGCAGCAGGAACGGATTCGAGTAACGCCCCCCACCGTGCAGTTGGACCGCCAGATCGAAGCGCTGCTCCCGCATCTCCGCGAAAAAACGGTCAAGCTCATCCGGGTCCTCATAGCCCGGCCGCACTCCCTCGGAAAACGGCAGGATACGAACTTCGTCGACGGGACTTTTCGTCGCTTCAATGAGCGCCTTGTGCACGGGTGTCCCGAGCAGTGTGATTGTCGCTCCGGGGTACGCAGCCTTGAGCGCGGCCATCGCGGGGATGGCGAAAATCAGGTCTCCCAAGCCGCCGCCGCGCAGGACGACAATGCGGGAGACGCCGTCGAACCTTTCCAGGACGGGACCGACGCCGATGCCCAGGCGGCCTGAACCGCCGAATTCTGCCGTCAACTGTTCCACTGAGGCTCCCTTCGGTTCAGGCGGCCCTTACACGTTGCTCCTTCGCCGCCGTCGGCCGCTACTCGTGCAGCCACAATACGGCCATCCGGCGGACGGCGCGAGACTGCACCCGCAGTGATTGAAGCCACGCTACGGGATGGGGCCCATGGAGCTCCAAACCGGGGAACGCGTGATAGCAATGGAAGGGATGATTTCCCTTCCCAGCCGCAGAACCCCGATGACCGGACGATTCCTGGCCAATGTGCCGCGTGGCTGGTTGCTGTTGGCCTGCATCGGACTTATCGCCCTGAACATGCGGGGACCCTTCGTCGCCGTCGCTCCCATCGCCGAACAGCTGCGGCGCGATATCGGCTTCTCGCCGGTGGAACTTGGACTGCTGACAAGCATCCCCGTCCTGTGCTTCGCGCTTGTGGCCCCACTGGCTTCGACCGCGGGACGGAAGCTGGGCGCCGAGCTCGCCATCACATTGACGCTCCTGGGAGTCCTGGCAGGAGTGTTCGTTCGATCCGCGGGCAGCGGTTTCCTTGTCATGGCGGGCACGGTGATCATTGGCGTCGCAATCACCATCGGCAATATCGCGGTGCCACTAATCATCCGCCGCGACTTTTCCCCACGCCGCCAAGACACCGCCATGGGCGTCTATACGGCGGCCCTGAACATTGGCTCATTCCTCACATCGGTAGCCACAGCACCGCTTGCCGAGGCCTTGGGCTGGCAGCTCGCCCTCGCGGCCACGGGCGTCCTTGCCTTGGTCGCCGTCGTCTTCTGGATCCTTGCGGAGGGTTTCCGGAGCGCTTTCGTTCCAGCCGAAGTTCCCGCCGTCGACCCCAAGAAGGGTTCAGGGCTTCCCGGCTCCAAGTGGATGACGGCGGGCCTGACCATCGGTTTCGCCGGCCAGGCCTTCAGCTACTACGGCGTCACCGCGTGGCTGCCGAGCGTCCTCGCGGACCAACTCGGCATGGCGCCGGCGCAGGCAGGGGCAGGCTCGTCGCTCTTCCAGATCCTTGCGATCGCGGGGGGCTTAGGCGTGCCGCTCGTCGCCCGGTTCGCACGTACGACGACGGTCGCGGTCACCTTGAGCGTCTTGTGGCTGACGGTTCCCCTTGGCTTGCTGTTTGCCCCCGGTCTCTGGTGGCTCTGGTCCTCGATGGGTGGCGTGGCCCAGGGGGGCGGAATCACCCTCATCTTCATAGCCATCATCAAGTTCGCCCGGAGCCAAGCCGCGGCTGGCCGAATGTCGGCGGCGGTGCAGGGATTCGGCTACTGCTTCGGCGCCCTCGCCCCTACGGTCATCGGCTTCGTCCACGGTACCTCCGGGAGCTGGACCATCCCGCTCCTCGTGATCCTGGGCTCGGTGCTCGCGTTCTGCGTTTGCACCACGCTCTCCGTTCGGTGGGCGGCGCGCCAGCGGTAACCGCCCTAAACAGCGGCGCGAACTGGCATTAGATGACCCCAAAATTGGTATTTGACGTCATCTAATGCCAGTTCGCGGTGGAACGAACTCCGTCGCTGGGCTGCCTCCCCGGCCTTCGGGGTCACTTGTTGCGAAGAGTGCAGGCAGCCCAGCGGGCGGAAATCTACGAAACCTAGGCGGCCGCGAGTTCTTCCTTCGTGGCTTCTTCCTTGGCTTCGGTGAGGTAGCGGGCGTATGCGGGGATGGTGAGGAAGGTAGGGAACTCTTCTGCGAGGGTGACTTCTTCGAAGATGCTGCGGGCATCGGTGAAGCGGTCGTCGTCGAAGCGTTCCAGCCGGGCGAATTCCTCGTCAAGGAGGTCGTTGACCCATTCGCGGGTGATGATCTCGCCGTGGTCGGTGATGGCGTGGGCGTGGATCCACTGCCACAGCTGGGAACGTGAGATCTCGGCCGTTGCCGCGTCTTCCATGAGGTTGTGGATGGCCACTGCGCCGTTGCCGCGCAGCCAGGACTCGATGTACCGGATGCCTACTTCGATGTTGTTCCGGATGCCGGTCTCGGTGATCGTGCCGGTGGTGGAGGCGACGTCGATCAGGGCGCGGTCGTCCGGGGTGACGTCCTCGCGGGAGCGGTCCAGCTGGTTCGGGCGGTCGCCGAGAACGGCGTCGAACACCTCGCGGCACACGGGCACGAGGTCCGGGTGCGCAACCCAGGAACCGTCGAAGCCATCGCCGGCCTCGCGGGTCTTGTCCGCCCGGACCTTTTCGAACGCTGCCGTGTTGGCTGCTTCGTCCTTGCGGTTGGGGACGGCTGCGGCCATGCCCCCGATCGCCATGGCGCCGCGCCGGTGGCAAGCCCGGACCAGTTGTTCGGTGTAGGAGCGCATGAAGGGCTGGGTCATGGTGACCTGGGCGCGGTCCGGCAGCACGAAGCGGGGGCCGCGGGTGCGGAAGTTCTTGATGATGGAGAAGATGTAGTCCCAGCGTCCGGCGTTCAGGCCCGAGGCGTGGTCGCGCAGTTCGTAGAGGATTTCTTCCATTTCGAACGCGGCCGTGATGGTTTCGATCAACACGGTGGCGCGGATGGTGCCCTGCGGGATCCCGAGTAGGTCCTGGGCCAGGATGAAGATGTCATTCCAAAGCCGGGCCTCGAGGTGGTTTTCGATCTTGGGCAGGTAGAAGTACGGGCCCTTGCCCTGGGCCAGGAGGCGGCGGGCGTTGTGGAAGAAAAACAGGCCGAAGTCCACCACACCGCCGGCGATCGGCTTGCCATCGATGAGCATGTGCTTTTCGGGCAGGTGCCAGCCACGCGGCCGGACCACGATGGTCGGCAGCGCCCCGGCGGCCTTGAGCTTGTATTCCTTGCCCTCAGGAGCGGTGAAGTCGATCCGGCGCTCCAGTGCATCCGTGAGGTTCAGCTGGCCCTGGATGACATTGCGCCAGGTCGGGGTGGAAGCGTCTTCCATGTCCGCCAGCCACACCTTCGCACCGGAGTTCAGGGCGTTGATGGTCATCTTTCGGTCCACCGGTCCGGTGATCTCGACCCGCCGGTCCTCCAGGCCGGGAGCCGGGGGTGCGACGCGCCAGTGCGGGTCGTTGCGGATGTCCGCGGTTTCCGGGAGGAACCGCGGGTCCTGGCCGCTGGAGATCTGGTTGCGGCGCGCGTGGCGGGCCTGCATCAGTTCCTGGCGTCGCTCCGCCGTCGCACGCTGCAGCTTCGCAACGAACTCAAGCGCATCCGGAGTCAGAACCTCGTTCTGCCGGGCGATAGGCTGCGCGGTCAGCGTGATCCCATTGAGGGTGTAATTGTCGGTGAAGCTGTTCATTTCAATCTCTCCTCAGAGAAGCAAATGTTCGACGGCGGGTGCTGCGTTCGCTGCGGTTGGGGCCGGGAAAGGCAATCCTCCGCGTGCTATTCCCCATCCCCGTCCTAAGGGCCTCGCAGAGCTCGGCCGAGGACCGGGACAGGGCCGTCCTCGCTCAGCGAGGTCGAAACCGGGACGTGGGGAATAGCAGGCAGAGCATTGCCGGTCCGTAGGCAGGTGGCGGGGCGGAGGCGCCGCCGTCGGGAGTTGGTTAGTGGAACTGGCCTTCTTCGGTGGATCCCACCAAAGCCAGGGTGGATGCGTTCGGGTTGAGCGCGGTTGCGATGTCGTCGAAGTAGCCGGTGCCGACTTCGCGCTGGTGCTTGGTTGCGGTGTAGCCGCGGGACTCGGAGGCGAATTCCTTTTCCTGGAGTTCGACGTAGGCGCTCATGCCTTCGCGGGCGTAACCGTGGGCGAGGTCGAACATCGAGTAGTTCAGGGCGTGGAACCCGGCCAGGGTGATGAACTGGAAGGTGAAGCCCATGGCGCCGAGTTCGCGCTGGAACTTGGCTATGGTGGCGTCGTCGAGGTGCTTCTTCCAGTTGAACGAGGGCGAGCAGTTGTAGGAGAGCATCTGGTCCGGGAATTCGGACTTGACGGCTTCGGCGAACTTGCGGGCCAGCTCCAGGTCCGGGGTGCCGGTTTCCATCCAGATCAGGTCCGAGTACGGGGCGTAGGCCTTCGCGCGGGCGATGCAGGGTTCGATGCCGTTGCGGACCTTGTAGAAGCCCTCGGCCGTGCGTTCGCCCGTGATGAATTGCTGGTCGCGTTCGTCGACGTCGGAGGTGATCAGGGTGGCTGCTTCGGCGTCGGTGCGGGCGATGATCACGGACGGGGTGCCGGCGACGTCGGCGGCCAGGCGGGCCGCGTTCAGGGTGCGGATGTGCTGCTGGGTCGGGATCAGGACCTTGCCGCCGAGGTGTCCGCACTTCTTCTCCGAGGCGAGCTGGTCTTCCCAGTGCACGCCCGAAGCGCCGGCCTGGATCATGGATTTCATGAGTTCGTAGGCGTTCAGCGGGCCACCGAAACCCGCCTCGGCGTCGGCGACGATCGGAACCAGCCAGTCCTCAACGCTTTGGACCCCTTCGGAGTACTCGATCTGGTCGGCGCGGAGCAGGGCGTTGTTGATCCGGCGGACCACGGTGGGGACCGAGTTGGCCGGGTACAGGGACTGGTCAGGGTAGGTGTGGCCGGAGTTGTTGGCGTCCGCGGCGACCTGCCAGCCGGAAAGGTAGATGGCCCGAAGGCCTGCCTTGACCTGCTGCACGGCCTGGTTGCCGGTCAGTGCGCCAAGGGCGTTGGTGTATCCGCCCGTGGCCGCTTCCTCGGTGAGCTGCTTCCACAGCTTCTCCGAACCGCGCTTGGCCAGGGTGTGTTCTTCGGAGACCCGGCCGCGGAGACGGACGACGTCGGAGGCTGAGTAATCGCGGGTGACGCCTTCCCAACGCGGGTTGGCAGACCATTCGAGCTCCAGCGCGGCGGCCTGTTGCTGTGTTGTCTCCGGAGCGGAGGGCTGCTCTGGCTCAAATGCTGCGGTCATTGTTCTGTCTCCTTCGACGCTACTGTGCGTGCTTTTCGTGTATGCCGCCCCGGCCGATCTTCGCTGCGCCATTGCAGTTTCAGTTCGGCCGGGGCTTCTGTAGTTATTACTTTTCAGCAGTTCGCAAGAGCTTTCTAGATGAAAACCATGGAAAGAAATGCACTTCTTCGCGTATTCTCAAGAAATGTCACCTGTGAGCTGGAACCGCGAAGTACCTTCGCCGTCGTCGTCTGCTTCCACCGCCGAACTGGACGTCATCAGCCTGGGCCGCCGCGTGCGGTATCTGCGCAAGCAGGCCGGAATGACGCTCGATGAGTTGGGCACCGCCGTCGGGACCGCGCCCAGCCAACTAAGCCTGATCGAGAATGGCAAGCGCGAGCCCAAGCTTGGCTTGATGAAGCAGCTCGCGGCGGCGCTGAACGTGGGCATTGACCAACTGCTCGGGGCGGAGCCACCAAGCCGGCGCGCAGCCTTGGAAATCGAGCTCGAACGGTACCAGCGCGGGCCCTTGTACGAGTCCCTCAACCTGCCGAAAATCCGCATCGGCTCGCGGCTTCCGCTCGACGTCCTGGAGTCGCAGGTAGGGCTGCTTCAAGAGCTCGAACGCAAGCTCAACGAGCAGGTCGCGACGCCGGAAGAAGCCCGCCGCGCGAACGGCGAGCTGCGTGCCATGATGCGCGAGCGCGGCAACTACTTTCCGGAGTATGAGGCCGAGGCGCAAAAGGTGCTCAGGGGGGTTGGTTACACCTCGGGGCCGTTGAGCCAACATGTCATCGCCGATATTGCCGAAAACCTCGGATTCTCGCTGCACCACGTGAGCGATCTGCCCCATTCCACCCGTTCAGTGACCGATTTGAAGAATCGCAGAATTTATCTCACCCAGAGCCAGCGGCAGGACCACGACCCACGCTCGGTCCTCCTCCAAGCACTCGGGCACTACGTGCTCGGCCATGAAACGCCGCGCAACTACGGCGATTTCCTCGCGCAACGCGTCGCCACCAACTACTTCGCCGCGGCGCTGCTGCTACCCGAGCATGCCACGGTCGAGTTCCTGCAAAAGGCGAAGGCCGCCAAGGAAATCGCGGTGGAGGACATCCGGGATGCGTTCGCCGTCTCCTACGAAACCGCGGCGCACCGCTTCACCAACCTCGCGACCAAGCACCTCGGCATCACCACGCACTTCCAGAAAACCCACCAGAGCGGCATCATCTACAAGGCCTACGAGAACGACGGCGTCGCCTTCCCCCAGGACCATACTGGCGCCATCGAGGGCCAGCCGTCGTGCAAGGCGTGGACCTCGCGCGCAGTGTTCGACGTGCCGGACAAGTTCAGTGCCTACAGTCAGTACACCGACACGCCGTCCGGTACGTATTGGTGCACGGCCCGGACCGAGCGCTCGGCGGCGGGCGAGTTTTCGCTGAGCATCGGCGTGCCTTACCAGCACGTCAAGTGGTTCCGGGGCAGGGAGACGACGGCGCGGGCCACCTCCACGTGCCCGGACCCGAACTGCTGCAAGCGCCCGCCGGCAGCGTTGGCATCGTCCTGGGCGGGCAACGCCTGGCCCTCGGCCCGCGCGCATTCGCACCTGCTGGCCGCTATGCCCCCGGGGGCCTTCCCCGGCGTCGACGAGACCGAGGTGTACGCGTTTCTGGAGGCGCACTCGCGGTAGGTCTCGGAGTGTCCGGGCTTCGTTTATCGGGCCGACGTCGCCGCCCCCACCCAAAAATCCTGCGCCGCGTGACGGACTAACGCCCAAGCACCGGGTACCGCAGGTGGGTAACCCCTACACCCGCGACGACGGCCGGATTGCCCAGGACCATCGGCGTTTTCGCGAGGTCATCGAAGAGACGGACTCCGGAGCCCAGGAGTACCGAGGCCAAGTCGATGTGGATTTCGTCGAGCAGTCCCTCGTCGAGGCACTGCCGGATGGTGTCCGCGCCGTGGACGCCAACGATCTTCTTGCCCGCAGCGGCCTTGGCCTGCCCAACAGCGTTTGCCAAGCCGTCCGTGACGAAATGAACGGTCGAACCGGCGGGCAATGGCTCCTCGGGCTCATGGTGGGTTACCACGAACGCCGGCACTCCGAAGGGGTGCTGTCCACCCCAGGCGCCGGCGCGATCGGAGGTGCGGCGCCCGGTGAGCATCGCGCCGACGTCGTTCTTCAATGCGCGAAGGTGCTCGGCGCTCGCCGGCGAGACGTGGAACGTGAAGTTCGGGTCGGCGGTCGGGACGTCGACGTCGCCCGAGAAGTACCAGTCAAAAACTTCCTCGACTCCATCCTCGGAATCTGCCACATAGCCGTCAAGTGACATCGACATCAGCGCGACTACCTTGGCCATCATTGTCCTCCCACATCGCGACGCATGCGTGTACCGTACCCCTGTGCCGACGGATTGTCAGTACGCCGTTGCCGTTCCCGCTCCATCGGCAACCTCCCCTCTAATCAGTTCGTACCTAGCCATGAAGCTCGCGGTAGGCAGCCGCGGCGGCCGGATGCAGCGGCACCCCGGCAGTCTTGATCAGCGTCTCCGGGCTGAGGAACTGGACGCCCAAGGCTGGTTTTCGGGACGAGGTCCTGGGCATGGGCCACCAAGAGCGCCACTGTTCTCTTCGATCTGCAGGAGCGTCTGGAGATTCGGGCACATATATGCAGGAGCGTCGGGCAGGGCGCTTGGGCCGCGCTTGGCGGGTGGAGTACGACGGCGGTCGGTGGCGTTCGGGCGCCCGGCCCCGGCCGCCGTCGTCCGGTCTGACGCTCGCTCACCTATGTTGGGTCTTGCGGCGATGCTCGCTCATATATGTCAGGTCTTGGGAGGACGCTCGCTCACTTATTGCCCGCGTTTCCGGCTCATGCCCAGTAGCTAGGCTCGCGCTTCTTGATCCAGCCGATGACCAACGAAGTGACTGGCACAAGGATGTACTGCACAGCGACCTTGTAGACGAAGCCGACCAGCACGTAGTTGGCGAAACTGGGGAAGTCCGTGATGCCAATAACCGAGGCTGCGATGCTGCAGAAGATGAGTGTGTCGACGAACTCGCCCACTCCGGAGGAGCCCATGAGCCTGGCCCAGAGAGTCTTTTCGCCGCTTCGTGCCTTCATCTTGACGAGGATCAGGGAGTTGATGGTCTGCCCAGCGAGGAATGCCAGAAGCGAAGCCAGGACGATCTGGGGGACCGGTCCGAGAGCGGCCTCGATTGCCGCTTGTTTGGCCGTTCCGTAGTCATCGCTGAAACCCGGCAGCGCGATGATGACCCAGTAGCAGAGCGATGCGAACGCCGACAAAGCGAATGATGTGATGATGGCTTTGCGCGCCACTTTGAATCCGTAGATTTCGCTCATCACATCGCCAAGAATGTAGGCGAGAGGGAAGAGGAAGAATCCGCCATCCGTGATGATGGGCCCGAAAACCACGCCCTTCGACGCGCCGATATTGGACAGGATCAGAACCACGGCCATGATGGCCAGCATGATGCCGAAATACGGGGAGCCGACCGCGGCGAAACGAGGCGCGGATTTGGTTACAGTTTGGGGTTCAGAGGCTGACGTCATCGCTTGTCCGATCGTAGTGGTTCGCGCAGGCGTCGGAGTGAGCACGCCGCCCGGCTGTATTAGCACTGGTATTGGACCCGCTGGCAATCCGCGGAGCCTCCCCCATTCTGCCACCCGCGATGTTCAGGACCAGGTCTGCCGTCGCCGAGATCATGCGCGCCACAGGGAGAATATCGATCCGTGGACACACGAGGGCCTCAGGTTGATGGCGGCGGTATTTCCCCTGATCCCCGTGCAATCAGTCTGGTTGGGACAATGGTGGTCAGGGGCTCCGCTTCTTCGCCATCGAGGCGGGCCAGAAGCCGCTGCGCCGCAAGGGCGCCGATGGCGTGGGGGTCCTGGGCGACAGCCGTGAGGCCAGGTTCGAGGAGTTCCCCAAAATCGAGGTCGTCAAAGCTCACAAGGGCCGTGGTGCGGTGGGCATTGAGTTTGCGGAGCGCCCGCAGGACACCGACGGTGACAAGGTTCTGGCTGCAGAAGACCGCGGTCGGTGGCACGAGGCTCGCGAAGATGCTGGCCGCAGCGGCCTCGGCCTGCTCGGGGCCGCGCAGGTCTTCCACGATGGAGAGTTGGGCGGCCGCGATCCCCGCACTGCCCGCCTCCTCCAGGAAGCCTGCCTTGCGCTGCTGGGCAGTCTGAAGCGATTTGCGGTGGCCGAAGACCGCGATGCGCCGGTGGCCGTGCGTTATGAGGTGTGCGGCCGCTACTGCTGCGCCGGCTTTGTTGTCGCTCATGACGGTATCGGCTTCAATCCCGAAGGGCTTTCGGTCGACGCACACCAGGGGTAGACCACGTTCCTGTTCGGCATGGAGGTACTCTTGTGATCCCGGTGCGGGGGCCAGGATGATCCCGTCGACCCGCCGGCCCAAAAGGGTTGCTACCCGGGCCCGCTCGATTTCGGGATCGTCATCGACGCTCGAGGCGAGGACAGCGAGTCCGCGTGGGCGGAATTCGTCCTCGACTGCGCGGTGGACTGCCGCGGGGAACGGATTCTCGACGCTGCTCACAAGCAGTCCGATTGTGTCAGTCCGGCGACCGTTGCGCCTCAGGCTGCCGGCCCGGAGGTCGGGCACGAAATCCAGTTCCTCGGCCGCCCGGCGGACACGGGCAGCGGTCGCCTCGGATACATCCCGTTCGCCGTTTACTACTCGCGAGACCGTCTTTATCCCCACGCCTGCGAGAGCCGCAACGTCGCGCATGGTCGCCCGGCGAGGTCCGCCACTCGCGGATTGTCCTGATCGGATGGATAACGATGTCATAGCGAAGGCCTCCGAGTATTCCTGCAGAATCCTGACTCTACCTGCCAGAACGGGCGGAGGCTCAACCGTCAACCGTGCCGGGTTCAAGGCGGGAGGGACGACGAAGCCAAGCGGGCGTGTTGGCAAGTCCCATAGAGGCCCGTGCTTGTCTTTCTTCGCGGGCCCGGTCAGGACGTTTCAAAGTCCGCCTAGTCGACACGCCTAGGCTGTGGCGGCGCCGGGCATGATGGCGACGGGGTAAAGGGAAAACGAGGAAACGAGGACTTTTCTGATAAAGGCGTCGAAGCGGTAGCGCGCATTCAAATCGGCGCGAAAGCAATTGCTCTTTCAGATATCAGCAAAAATCCCCGACGCACGCCTTCCGGACAGATGATTGACTGCGAAGCTGCGTCGTCTCAAAAGAGGTGAGCGAGCGTCGGGTCGGAAGGGGTGATAGGTGAGCGAGCGTCGGGTCGGAAGGGGTGATAGGTGAGCGAGCGTAGGGTCGGAAGTCGCCGGGTCTGTCACGGTGAATCTTGGTGCGAGCTGTGGCGGGTATGCCGTATCGGCTTCACTCGGATTTCATTCTGCCATCGAATTCCAACACCGGTTCCGGCGGTCAGGCCCGCGGCGAGTAATACCGTCCCAGGGTCTCGGCCTTGAACTCGAAGAAGTCTCCCGATTCGATGGCGAGCCGGGCATCGTCGACCATCTTCACTACGAAGCGTTCGTTGTGGATCGAGATCAGCGTTGCCGAGACAATTTCGTGGGCCTTGTAAAGGTGGTGGATGTACGGGCGCGAATAGTTGGCGCAGGCGTAGCAGTCGCAGTCTTCCTGCAACGGTCCGAAGTCTGACTTGTATCGTGCACCGGCCAGGTTGAAGCGGCCTTCCGGTGTATAGAACGCCGAGTTGCGGGCCACCCGGGTGGGGGAAACGCAATCAAAGGTGTCCGCGCCGTTTTCGATCGCGGTGAAGATATCGTCCGGTTCCGAGATGCCCAGGAGATGTCGGGGCTTATTTTCGGGAAGTTCCTCGTTGCACCAGCGAACGATCGTTCCGAGGTTCTCCTTCTCCAAAGCCCCGCCGATGCCGAAACCGTCAAACGACATTCCGCCCAAGTCCCGGCACGCCTTTCGCCGCAGGTCCTCGTACTGCGCACCCTGGATCACGCCGAAGAGCGCTTGGTACGGCTTCCCCGGGCGCGAAGCCGTCAAGCGGAAATGCTCGACGACGCAACGCTCTGCCCAGCGGCGCGTCCGTTCCAAAGACTCCTCCTGGTATGCGCGCGAGTTCTGGAGCGTGGTCAACTCGTCGAAGGCGAACATGATGTCCGCGCCAATCTGGTGTTGCACCTGCATCGAGATCTCCGGCGTGAAGCGATGCCGGTCTCCGTTCAGATGCGACTTGAACCAGACACCGTCTTCGTCCACATGCGCCAGCCGCTCCTTGCCGGGCGCCACGGCATCATCCGGGCCGGAGGCGTCCACGGACTTCATGTCGATGACCTTCTTGAACCCGGAACCCAAGCTCATCACCTGGAAACCACCCGAGTCGGTGAACGTGGGACCATCCCAATTCATGAACGCGCCAAGCCCGCCGGCGGCATCCAGGATTTTCGGACCGGGCTGCAAATACAGGTGGTAGGCGTTAGCGAGCAGCGCCTGGGCGCCGAGCTCCTTCATCGATTCGGGCAGCACGGCCTTAACGGTCGCTTTGGTCCCGACGGCGATAAACGCCGGCGTCTGAATCTCACCGTGCGGCGTGCTGATGGTCCCGGTGCGCCCCAGGAATTCTCCCCCGTTTGCCTCCACCACGCCCGACGACGGCGGGCACGTCTCGCTGAGCCGCGCACCGACGTCGAACGAGAAGGCCGTTGACGCGGGGGCGGAACTGGGCTGGGAAGAATCGGCTGGCACCGTTATAGTTTGCCAGCCGCTGGGTGGGATCCGTCAGTGCGAAGGCACTTCTGTGGGGTAGTTCTCAGCCTTCCAGCTATCCCAGCTGGAACGGATGGCCTCAAGTTGGCCCGCGCCCAGGTCGTAGGTCGAAGCGATCACCAGCGCACCGCCGTCGGGCCTTTTCTCCGGGATCACCGGTTGTTCGGCCACAATGAGGAGCCCATCGCCGTGCTCCGCGTAGCTGTGCACGGTGAGGCCCACCTGATGGTTGCTCCGGAACCACACCTTGCCGGCGATGGCCTCGCCTGTGGGCAGCGTCAGCGAGTATTCCTCCCCAGGTGCCGGAAGCTTGGAAAGGCCGAGTTTCTCAATGGCCGATCCTTTGCCGCCGGGCAGCGACACGACATGGGTGCGCCGGTGGCCGTGTGGATGACGTTCCAAGGCGAAGCGCAATTGGTGCAGGAACGTCAACCAACCCTGGGTGATGTCTTCGTCCCATTCAGCCCATTCGGAATTGTGGTCCAGGGCGGCCCGGGTCACCCGGACTTCGGTGCCTCCACTGACGGGCGTGAGTTCGAAAATGTCGCCACCGTCCACTGTCAGGCTTGTGTGGTCCGGGTCCTCGACCACGGTGGTGTTGAAGTAGATTTCATTGATCTCGTCGACGAGGTCGTCGGCTTCCCAACCGTGCCACTGGGCCACGAGGGACGGTTCGCGCAGCATGGTCCAAACTTGCTGCGCGTCGGCGTTAACCACAACGCTCAGATTGTTCGTCATGGCCCGAATCTACCGCCGTTGGGGCGAACGCGACAGGCCTTGACAGTGCGCTCCCTAGCCCCGGACGGCGTCGAGTTCGTTCTGTATGCGGTGGTCGAGTTCCCCTGTGCCGATGGTGTCCGAGCCGCCGTGCGAACGCAGGAAAAGCAGGGCTTCCAGTCGGAGCAGCCGCCATTCGCGCTCGGCGTCGCGATTGCCGTTGTCGATCGAGCGGAAGATTTCCTTGTCGTACAGGTTGGGTTCGTTGAGGCCGCGCTGGCGCACTTTCGCGGCGATCCTGGCCTTGAACGGGTCTGTCTCCAGGCCTTCCGGTGCCTTCAGGAGCTGGTCATATACGTCTGCGCGCCCGGGCTGGCCCAGCTCGCGGCAAATGAAGCTCGACAAGGCCAACGAACGTTCCACCGACATCCAGCGGTCGCGGTTGCCGTCGTAGGGGAGCACATTGAGGATGTCGGCGATAGCGAGTGCGTGGTCCGGGTCCCGCAGCTCGATGAAGAGATCATGGGCGAGGTCGCTCAGGTCCCGGAGGCAGCTTCCCGATTTCGTGTTGATGCCCTTGACGAGCCTGTCGCTCAGCACGGCGACGCCGTTCCTGCCGGGATGCGCTTCAGCGGCGGCGGCCACCAGGTTCTCGGGGGAGTCGGTCGGCTCGGGAATCAGGGCGAGTTGCGCGGGGGTCGGCCCGGGCGGTCCGCTGACCTTGGGAGCCGCCGCGGGCATGGGAGGCACGACGACGGCGGGCTCGGCATCCGTGGGGGCGTCGCCGTCGGGCACAACACCGGCGGGTTCGACGATGGCGGGTTCCGAAACCGCTTCGCCGATTGGCACATTCGAGCCGATGGCGATCCGCACGCGAGCCCCATCAACCGTGGTGACAAGAACGATCGCGGGCACGCCGAAGTCGTCCTGCTCAAGGTGGATTTGGGTAATTTCCTCCGCGGGTCCTTCCCCGGGAAGGTAGAGGTAGTCTCCGATTTGCAGGGCCCCAGCCTGCTTTTCACGGTACTGCTGGTCGGCTGGGCTGTGAGTCATCGGAAGTCCTTTGGTTCTCTTGGGGTCCGCCCAACAGTCTATAAAACCGGCCCGACAAATCGGGGAGGCTTGCTCGGGACCGTCCCTCCCACACGCGGAGCCTCTTCCTTAAGACGGGTCCGCGGACAACGCTCCGCGCCGTCTTGCTACTGGCCGATGCCCGCAAATGCGAGGGCCTGGCGCACCAGGTTGCCCCGTCCACCGCTGAATTCCTGCTGGACGTCGTCGCTCAGGATTTCCTGCGGGGTCATCCATGTGAGCTCCAGGGCGTCTTGGCGCGGCTCGCATTCACCTGTCACCGGGATGACATAGACCAAGGACACGGCGTGTTGGCGGTCGTCCGTGAAGCCGGTTTGCGACGGAGCCGGGAAGTACTCGGCCACAGTGAACGGTACGGGGCTGACCGGTAGCTGCGGGAAAGCCAGCGGGCCGAGGTCCTTTTCCATGTGCCTCAGCAGCGCGGCCCGGATTGTTTCGCGGTAGAGCACCCGGCCGGAAACGAAGGACCGGACCATGGTCCCGTCCGAATCGCCCTGCAAAAGCGTACCCACTTCGTTGACGAATCCGAGGGGATCCAAACGCACGGGAACCGCCTCCACATAAACCATGGGGAGGCGGCCGCGGGCTTCGAAGAGATCTTCATCGGAAAGCCAGCCGGAGTACGGGTCAGGGGTGCGAACGCTCATGGTTAAGTTCTACCCCATCACTTGCCCTTCCACGCTTTTCGCACCCGCCGCCGAGGTTGCGCCGGGGGCCCACCCGGGCCGAGGCCCTTTCGGTACCTCTCCGACGCGCGCTCACTTTTATGGCCTTTTCCGCCGACGCGCGCTCATTTGTGGTGGCGCGCGGGCCGGTTCTTGGCGCCGGTCTCGGCCCGTATCTGCAGGAGCGTTTCGGTGAACGCCGGTAGATGTGAGTGGGCGTCGGGGGATGGGGGAGATATGTGAGTGCGGGTTACTCAGGGTTCGTGGAGCTTGCGACGCGGATCGAGCCGCCGGGACTCGGAACCGTTAGGACCGGGGCGGCCAGGGCTGCCTTGATGCCCGCTTTTGCGAGCCGGACCTGCAAAGCCGCGATGTCGCCGTCGTACTCGAACGTAAGACTTCCTGTCGCTGTGTTTGGCGCTTGCCGCACGGCCAGGATGCCGCCGTTCTTCGCTCTGAAGTCCGCCGCTGTGACACCCGCCGCTGTGACACCCGCCGCCTTGGGGGACATGTCCACTGCTCGGGCGCCAATATTGCGCATGTCCCGGGCAGCTCGCGGAACATCCGGCGTGAGCCAGGTCCCGACGACGGCGAGGCCGGCTGCCGCTTCAACGCTCGTTTCGCGGTTGGCCGCCTTGTCGGCAAGGAACGTGAAACCGTCGCCGGCTGTGATGCGAACCGCTTGGCCGTGATCGGTGTCAACCAGTTCGGCGGCGGTTCCGTCCGCTAGCGTACGCCGGACGAACTCGGCGAGGTCGCCCACTTCGACGCCGAAAACAGTCGTGCCATCCGTGGGCGAACCCGCCGGAACGCGGTGCAAGGCAAGCCGCCCGGACGCGGCGTCGAACTCCAGCCGATCGCCGTCGTCCTGCACGCACACGAGGCCGAGGACCTCCAACAGCTGTTTCCATCCGTCGACGTCGGAGGTGAGCTGGACGGGACGGACACGCAGCACGGGGCCTCCGGGAGATTCAGGACAGTGGGCTTTCGTCCCAGCCTAGCGGGCAGCAGAATGGGGCCATGGCTGATGACCTCGAAGAATTGCTCGTCAAAGACGCGGCCGAATGGCGGTCCTGGCTCGAAAAGAACGGCGCCGACAGTCCGGGAGTGTGGCTGGTGCTGCACAAGAAGGGCGGCAACGTCACGGAGCTGGACTATGCGGCCGCATTGGATGAGGCATTGTGTTTTGGTTGGATCGACGGGCAGGGCAGGCGGCGCGACGACGAAAGCGTTTACCAGCGCATGACGCGCCGGGGGCCAAGAAGTCCCTGGTCGAAGCGGAACGTGGGGCATGTCGCCCGCTTGGAAGCCGAAGGAAAGATGACCGCCGCCGGACGGGCCGCGGTTGAGAGCGCCAAGGCGGACGGTCGTTGGGACACGGCCTACCTGGGCCAGGCCGATGCGGAAGTGCCGGAGGACCTCGCCGCCGCGATCGCTGCGGTTCCGGCTGCCCAGGCCATGTTCGATGTGCTGACGTCGGTCAACCGCTATGCCTTGATTTACCGGACCAACTCTGTGAAGAGGCCCGAGACTCGCGCGAAGAAGATCGCAGGGTTCGTCGAGATGCTGGCGCGGCACGAGACCGTGTACCCGCAGAAGAAGAGGCCCGGGACGAGCAACAACTAGCCGCGCCGGGTGCTCCGCCTGGCAATGAGGGTCGGCGTGAAAACGATCTGGCTGTGCACGTGGTTGGCCTCGTTGGCGATTTCTTCGAACAGGAGTTGTGCGGCCCGCTCGCCGATGAGCTGGCGCGGCTGGCTGATCGAGGTCAGTGGAATGCTCGACTGGGAGGCGAAGTCGATGTCGTCGAAGCCAACAAGGAGCATGTCCTCCGGAACGCGGAGGCCGTTGGCCGCGAAGGATTGCAGCAAGCCGAGAGCCAACTGGTCGTTGGCGGCGAAGACGGCATCGGGCCGTTTCGCGGGCTGAAGGTTGGAGATCAATTCACCAACCTTCCGTCCCCGTTCGAATTTCAGGTCCGGGGTTTCAAAGAGCTGCAGCGCGATGCCTGCACGCTCCGCCTCCTCCGCCGCTCCACGGTGCCGGTCCTCCACCTGCTGCAGCGTGAAAGGCCCACCGACGAATGCGGGGTTCACGGATCCTGCTTCCAAGAGGTGGGCGAGCGCCGTGCGACCGCCGGCGACGTCGTCCACGGAAACAGAGCAGAACTGGTCCCGCGACGCGAGCCTGTCGACGAGGATTGAGGGGATGCCTCTCTGGCGCATGGTTTCGAGCCGGTCCAACACCTGGCCTACCGGGGTGATGAGCACGCCTTGGACGCGTTGTTGCTCGAAGAGATCGAGATAGGCCCGTTCCCGGTTGGTGTCTTCGGCACTGTTGGCGAGGATCAGGGAATGGCCGTGGGCTTCGGCGACGTTCTCGGCGCCCATCGCGACGTCGGTAAAGAACGGGTTTCGTACGTCGAGGACCAGCATGCCGAGGCTTGTGGTGGACCCGGACCGCAGGGACCGCGCCGATTCATTCCGCACGAAGCCAAGCTGCTCGATGGCCGCTAGTACCCGTGTCTTCTTTTCGTCGGAAACCTGTTCGGGCCGATTGAGGACATTGGAAACGGTACCGACCGACACTCCCGCCAGCGCCGCGACGTCGGTGAGTTTCGCACCCGTTCCGGTTGCCATGGGACTCCCTGATAGTGAATCGAATCAATCCTCGGCCCATATTACGGCTTCCTTCGCTTGTAGGTGGAGCCTTGGTGGTTGACACCCCAAGGCGGCAGGACATACCGTGTGAGGAGATTCATTAATGAATCGATTCAATCACTGGAAACAGGAGAACAGAACATGCGGGTCTGCTTCCGCTCCTCCATTCGGCCCAGCCAAATCAACGAATACCGCCGGCGCCATGCAGCTGTTTGGCCAGAAATGCTCCGCGAGCTCAAGGCCGCCGGTTGGAACAACTATTCGCTGTTCCTGGCAGAGGATGGGCTGCTCGTAGGGTACGTGGAATGCGACGACTTCGACGCAGCCAGGGCGCGCATGGAATTGACCGAGGTGAACGGCCGATGGCAAGCGGAGATGTCAACTCTGTTTGAGGGCGGCGGACAAGCGCCGGACCAAGGGTTCGTGCAGCTGACGGAAATTTTCAATCTCGAGGACCAGTTGTCTGCGGCCGATGCAGGCGCAGACGGCATCCAAGACCAGAAGGAACAATCATGAACACCACCGAAACGGCTTTGCGCCGACTCGATCGCCGGCTCGAGGAGCTGGCCATCGAGGTGCCGTCCTGGGCCTATGGAAACTCCGGAACCCGCTTCAAAGTGTTCGGTACCCCCGGTACCCCACGGAATATCCACGAAAAGCTCGCGGACGCCGCGAAAGTCCACGAACTGACAGGCCTCGCCCCGACAGTGGCGCTGCATATTCCCTGGGACAAGGTGGAGGACTACGCGGCGCTACGAGAGTACGCGGCAGGGCTCGGGGTGGGACTTGGCACCATCAACTCGAACACTTTCCAGGACGATGAGTACAAATTCGGATCGCTCACGTCCTCCAACAAAGACGTGCGGCGGCGGGCCATCGACCACCACTTGGAGTGCATCGAGATCATGCACGCCACGGGCTCCCACGACCTGAAGATCTGGCTGGCCGACGGCACGAACTACCCGGGCCAGGACGACATGCGTGGGCGCCAGGACCGCCTCGCGGAATCCCTGCAGGAGATCTACGCGGCCCTCGGCGACGAACAACGTCTGGTATTGGAGTACAAGTTCTTCGAGCCGGCTTTCTACCACACCGACGTTCCGGACTGGGGTACCTCGTACGCGCAAACCCTTGCCCTGGGCGAGAAAGCATTCGTCTGCCTGGACACGGGCCACCACGCACCGGGCACGAACATCGAGTTCATCGTCATGCAGCTCCTGCGCCTGGGCAAGCTTGGTTCCTTCGACTTCAACTCGCGCTTCTACGCCGACGACGATCTAATCGTCGGTGCCGCCGATCCGTTCCAACTGTTCCGCATCATGCACGAGGTTATCCGCGGCGGCGGCTTCGGCAAATCCTCCGGCAAGTATTCCGGCGTCGCACTCATGCTGGACCAGTGCCACAACCTGGAAGAAAAAATCCCGGGGCAGATCCGTTCCGTGCTCAATGTCCAGGAAATGACCGCCCGCGCCTTGCTCATCGATACCGAGGCGTTGGCAGAAGCCCAGCGCAGCGGCGATGTCCTGGCTGCGAACGGCATCTTCAACGATGCCTTCTACACCGATGTACGCCCGGCCCTGGCCGAGTGGCGCGAATCCCGCGGCCTGCCAGCCGACCCGCTGACCGCGTTCAAGGAAAGCGGCTACCAAAAGAAGATCAACGAGGACCGCGTTGGCGGCCAGCAAGCCGGATGGGGTGCGTAAGTAATGAATAACGCTGTTGAAGATCTGATTTCCCGTTCGAATCGTCTTGGTGCGGATAAGCGGAATACCAACTTTGCCGGGGGTAACACGTCGGCGAAGGGTACCGGGATGGACCCGGTGACGGGTGAGGATGTGGAGTTGTTGTGGGTCAAGGGCTCGGGCGGGGACTTGGGAACCCTCAAGGCGGCCAATCTGGCGGTGTTGCGGTTGGACCGGCTGAACGCGTTGCGGAACGTCTACCCGGGTGTTGAGCGCGAGGACGAGATGGTGGCAGCGTTTGATTATTGCCTGCATGGCAAGGGCGGTGCGGCGCCGTCGATCGATACGGCCATGCACGGGCTCGTGGACGCGGCGTACGTGGACCATCTGCACCCGGATTCGGGTATCGCGATCGCGACGGCGGTGGACGGGGAGGCGCTGACCAAGGAGATCTTCGGCGAGAAGGTTCTGTGGGTTCCCTGGCGCCGTCCGGGGTTTCAGCTTGGCATGGACATCGCCGCGGTCAAGGAAGCGAACCCGAACGCGATCGGCACGATCCTGGGCGGGCACGGCATCACCGCGTGGGGCGCCACGAGCGAGGAAGCAGAGGCCAATTCGTTGTGGATCATCGACACGGCCGAGAAGTACATCGCCGAGAACGGCAAGGCCGAGCCCTTCGGTGCGAAGCTGCCCGGCTACGCCGCGCTTCCGGAAACGGAACGCAGGGCCAAGGCCGCGGCCCTGGCCCCGGTGATCCGCGGCCTGGCGTCGGCTGACAAACCGCAGGTGGGGCACTTTAGCGATGACGCCGTCGTGCTTGAATTCCTCGAGGCCGCCGGGCACCCGCGCCTGGCCGCCCTGGGCACCTCGTGCCCGGACCATTTCCTGCGGACCAAGGTCAAGCCGCTGGTCCTGGACCTGCCCGCGGACGCCCCGGTCGGGGACTGCGTCGACCGGCTCAAGGAGCTGCACGCCGCGTACCGCGAGGACTACCAGGCCTACTACGACCGCCATGCCGGCACCGGTACCCCCGCGATGCGCGGCGCGGACCCGGCCATTGTGCTGGTTCCAGGGGTGGGGATGTTCTCCTACGGCAAGGACAAGCAGACCGCCCGGGTGGCAGGGGAGTTCTACCTGAACGCGATCAACGTGATGCGCGGCGCCGAAGCGGTTTCCTCCTACGCCCCGATCGAGGAGTCCGAGAAGTTCCGGATTGAGTACTGGGCGCTGGAGGAAGCCAAGCTCGCCCGGATGCCCAAGCCGAAGTCGCACGCCACCCGGATCGCCTTGGTGACCGGTGCGGCGTCGGGCATCGGCAAGGCGATCGCCACGCGGTTGGCGTCCGAGGGCGCGTGCGTGGTCATAGCCGACCTGAACCTTGAGAACGCCCAGGCCGTCGCCGCTGAACTGGGCGGTCCGGACGTCGCCGTCGGCATCCAGGCCGACGTCACCGACGAAACCCAGGTCGCAGCCGGGATCCGGGACGCGGTGCTCGCGTTCGGCGGGCTGGACCTCGTGGTCAACAATGCGGGCCTGTCGATCTCCAAACCGCTGCTGGAAACCACGGAGAAGGACTGGGACCTGCAGCACAACGTCATGGCCAAAGGCTCGTTCCTGGTCTCCAAGGCCGCCGCGAAAGCCATGATCGACCAGGGCATGGGCGGGGACATCATCTACATCTCCTCCAAGAACTCCGTGTTCGCCGGCCCGAACAACATCGCCTACTCCGCCACCAAGGCCGACCAGGCGCACCAGGTCCGGCTCCTCGCGGCCGAACTGGGCGAGCACGGCATCCGCGTCAACGGCATCAACCCCGATGGCGTGGTCCGCGGCTCGGGCATCTTCGCCGGCGGCTGGGGCGCCAAACGCGCGGCCGTGTACGGGATCGAGGAGCAGGAACTGGGTAAGTACTACGCCCAGCGCACCCTGCTCAAACGCGAAGTCCTCCCCGAACACGTGGCCAACGCCGCCGCCGTACTCACCAGCAACGAACTCTCCCACACCACAGGCCTGCACATCCCCGTCGACGCCGGCGTCGCCGCAGCCTTCCTCCGATGAACGAGGTATTCGCCGCCGTCGATATCGGAGCGTCGTCCGGCCGGGTCATGCTCGGCCGGTTCTCTGCCGCCAAAGGTGCCTCACTGGAAACAGTGCACCGCTTTCCGAACGGCGTGGTAGAGCTCGACGGCGGTCTCCGCTGGGATTTCGACGGTCTGTGCGCTGAGGTGCTCAAAGGACTTGCCGCGGCCGCTGAAACGGCCGCCGCAAGCGGTGAGCGGATTGTCAGCATCGGGATCGACACGTGGGCCGTGGACTACGGGTTGGTGGATGCCTCCGGGAAGCTGCAGGCACAGCCTTACAGCTACCGCGACGAGCGCAGCCGGATCGCCGTCGAACGGGTCCATCGCGCGATCGGCCCGGACCGGCTCTACGCGACCACGGGCCTGCAGTTCCTGCAGTTCAACACCATCTACCAACTAGCCACCGAACCGGTCCTGGAAGGGCTGCAAGCGCTGCTCATCCCGGATCTCATCGCGTTCAAACTGACGGGTCAGCGCCGCACGGAAGCCACCAATGCCTCCACGACAGGACTCTTCGACGCCACCACGGGGGAGTGGGCAACCGGGTTGTTCAAGCCCCTCGGCCTGCCCAGTAACCTGTTCCCAAGCCTGGTGCAGCCGGGCGAGACCGTGGGTACCTTGCTGCCGGAGATCGCTGCCCGCATAGGCCTAACGCCCGACACCGCCGTAGTCGCCGTCGGCTCGCATGACACCGCCTCCGCCGTCGCCGCGGTTCCCGCCTCAAACGACGACTTCGCCTACATCTCCTCCGGGACCTGGTCGCTGGTGGGTGTAGAGCTCCACGGCCCCGTCCTGAGTGAAGAAAGCCGCCTGGCCAACTTCACCAACGAACGCGGGGTGGACGGAACCATCCGCTACCTCCGTAACGTGGGCGGGCTGTGGTTGCTCAGCGAGTGCCTGCGCGGGTGGGCGGTCGAAGGGTCCAAGCAGGAACTCTCCGCGCTCCTCGAGGCCGCCGCTGCCCTGCCTGCCGGGGGACCGCAGATCAACGTCGACGACCCCACGTTCATCGCCCCCGACAACATGCCTGAGAGGACCCGCGCTGCCGTGCGAGCAACCGGCGAGATCCTCCCCGACCGGCCCGCCGTCGTCGTCCGCTGCATCCTCGATAGCCTCGCCGCGGGCTACGCGAGGGCCTTGGACACCGCCGAACAACTTTCCGGCAAGCAGACTTCAGTGGTGCACATTGTGGGCGGCGGTTCGCAGAACCAGCTCCTTTGCCAGCTCACGGCGGACGCCAGCGGCAAGCGCGTCGTGGCCGGTCCCGTGGAGGCCACCGCACTCGGCAACGTCCTGGTCCAAGCACGGGCTGCCGGAGTCATGAGCGGCGGGCTCGCGGAATTGCGCGCCGCAGTAAGGGCATCGCAAAAAAGCGTGGAGTACGCTCCCGCGGGACGGTACCTGAGCTCGCTCTAACCGCGCGGCGCTGGGCTTAACCGCGCCGCGCTGGGCTTACCCGCGCCGCGCTGGGCTTAACCGCGCCGCTGTTGGGCGAGCGCCGAGATCCAGCCCGGAGTATCTTCACCGAGCCGCCGATCCAGTGCGACCCGGGCCTCGGCAGCCGCGAGCTGTACGTTCCGATCCTCGGCGCTGGCCGGGAGGAGGGGCGGGGCGACGCTTCGGGCGGCCGGAGCATGTTCGACGCGCCGCGCCGGGTCGGCTGCCGAGAGCGGGTTCCTCGTGCCGACCTTAAGGAGCCTGAGTTCCTCGGTGGTCGCGAGCTCGCTCCGGCCAAGGATTGCGATGGCCCTCTGGCCCATCTCCGCGATGGAGCTGTTCGCCGACATGGAGGCATCGAGCGCCCATTGGGCACGATGCCACCACTCGGATCGATTGTCCGCTTGGGCCTTCTGGCGCAGGGTCAGGAGGCCGATCACGGCGGCGACAAGCGCGGTAACGAGGACCGCAAGCGGACTCAGCCCACCGATGACCTGCCACCATTCGGGCGGCGCCGCAACGACCGTGACGGGGACCGGTATCGGCGAAGGGTTCATGGGTCGAGCCTAAACCTCAGGAGCCGGGCGGCGGCTTCCAGGACCATCCACGCCTGCAGCTGTGTCGAGAGTTCGACGGCGGTGCCGGCCGGATAGCCCTCGACAGCCGCCCGCTGAGGTTCCATTGGGAAAATCAGCCAGGCGTCGGCGTCGTGCGTATCCAAACGTGTGGTGTGGCCCGCCCAGAGCGCTTCAGCGGTATCGAGTACGAGGTGCCGTGCGGTCTTTCGGGTTGGTGCCGGGAGGCGCACGTCTACGGCGGCGAGGGCCAGATAGCGGACGAGGATACCGGTGAAGAGACCGCCGTCGCCCGTTCCCTCACTCCGAAGGACCAGATTGTCCAGGCGCGGTGATGTGTCGGGTGAGGCCGGGGTGTCGGGCGGCGGAACCGTAAGGTGGGCGGCGACGGAGCCGACGAGGGCGGCCGCGCGTGCCAGGTTGGCCTCCCCGCCGAGTTCCAGCAAGCTTCCGAGAACAGGACCTTGGTTGTAGGTATAGATTTCCTCCGCCAGGAGGAGCTTGCCATCCTGCATACGCGCGCCATCAAGGTAAAGCCCGCGGTTGGTGTCGAACAGTGTGGCGTTGAGCCAGTCCACGAGTCCTTGTGCGCGCTGCCGTTTCCCGGTTCGGGCGAAATGCAGGGAAACCGGAGCTGTGGCGGGCGTGTTCTTGAAATCCCTCGCGGTGCTCCAAAACGTGCCCCCGCCCCAATCATCCGTGGAGGCCGACTCGAACTGTCGCGCGAGGGTTGACTGCAGGCGCGCGTTGCGTCCCCGGCCCGGCTTCCGGGCTTGCGCGGCCAGGCGATCCAATCGCAGCGTCGCGAGGGCCAGCCAGGCCATGTCGTCGTAGTAGCTGTTAACGTAGCGAAGGAAGTTGCGCAGCCGAATGCTGGTGACCACGCGGGAAGCGAGGCATCCAGCGCTTGGCCGCCCCGCGCCGTCGAACTGTGATCCCGACTCGAGCTCGCGAAAACCCGCGTCCACCAGGCAGTCCACATAATGCGCCTGCCACCAGTAGTTCCACGGCCGGAACGGATTCGGGACACGGCTCGACGGGCGAATCGAGGAGGCCAGGTGCGTTCCCGGAAGAAAGAGGAGCCGCTTGCCGAAATTGCGGGTCACCGACCGCGCAGCCTGGTCGGCCCGCGCCTCCCAATCAGGGGTGCAGGGAGTTTCGGGAGGACCCGGAGTTTCTGGGATGCCGTTCGGGGCGCCTAGGCCGGCCATGGTGCCAGCCTAGCGCCCGCTTATCCCGGCCAGCGCCCGCGACAGGCAGCGCGCCGAGTAGAGCCTGCGAGTCCGGCGTGCGTTACAGCTGGGTTCCGTAGATAAAGGCCTTCGCGTGGTCCACGGCTTTCCTGAAAGCGTCGTTGCGGAGGGTCGCTTGTTCTGCCGTGCTCGCCTTGCCAGCCTCGACGTACCCTGTATGGCCGGGGCGAAGGACCCAGATGTCGCCCGCGGGCGGGAGGTAGAAAACACCGAAGGAACGATGCTCGGGGTCGTCTCCCCACATGGGGACAACGGCAACGGCCGCTCCGGTATCCGGGTTGATCCATTGGGCACGGGGCAGGGGCTGCTCATGGACTTCGGGATCGAGGAATGGCGCTGTCCCCTTCCCCCAGCGAGCTTCGAACCGTTCATAGAATGCCGGCATCAGGTGGTAGTCGTACGGGTGCCAGGCGCTCATGGGTTTCCTTTCGCTTTGGGTTGTTGGCCGGACGAGGGGCGGGGAGGTAGCCTCCCCGCCCCGGAGTCCTGTGCCTGGGATCAGGCGTTGATTTCCTGGCGTTGGTTCGATTCGGATTCGACGGCGATGCGCCGCGGCTTGGCCTTTTCGGCTACCGGGATCCGCAGCGTCAGGACACCGGTGTCGTAGCTGGCCTTGATCGCGTCCGTATCCAAGGCGTCGCCGAGGATAAGTTGCCGGCTAAACACGCCGCGGGGACGCTCGGCCGCGATCATCTCCGTGTTCTCGCCAGCCACGTCCTTCCGTTCGGCCTTGACCGTGAGTACGTTGCGTTCGACGTCGATATCCACCGATTCGGCCGTTACTCCGGGCAGGTCGAACGCGACCACGAATTCTTCGCCTTCCCGCCAGGCGTCCATCGGCATCGCGGCGGGGCGTGCTGTGGTGCCAAGGACCTGCTGGGCGAGCCTGTCAAGCTCACGGAACGGGTCGGTGCGCATCAGCATGGTGTCTCACTCCTTACAGATCGGTTCTGTTGTTTCCCAGCCCGATTATCTGTGCTGGCTGGTATAGATTTTTTATAGCACCCGGGCGAAACTGGAGCAAGGGGTTTTCGCAGGAAGAGGAGGATTCCATGGAGGAAAGCGCCAAGCGAACCATGGCGGTGTACGCGATCTCAGTGGCGGCCGAATTGGTTGGTACGGGCCAGCAGAACCTCCGGTTATACGAGCGAAAGGGCTTGCTGGAGCCGGACAGGACTGATGGTGGAACCCGCCGCTACAGCGAACAAGACCTGGACACCTTGCGCCGGATCGGCGAACTCCTCGAAGAAGGCCTCAATCTCGCCGGCATCCGCTTGGTCCTGGAATTGGAAGCAGTGAACAGGCGCTTGGAAGAAGAGTTGGCCGACGCCAGGAAACGCCGGCGCTGAAGGACCGGCTGCCGCCCCGGGCGAGGTTCGTCTCCAAGTGCAGGGGTTCGTCTCCAAGTGCACCCGGGCTCAGCTCCAAGTGCACAATCCCCCCTATTCAGTTAACATTCATTAACGGATTTGGTTCTGCACGGAGTTCTGCATCGAGGAGGATGGATGGACATCAAAGGCGCGGTCGCATTGATTAGCGGAGGGGCTTCGGGGCTGGGCGCGGCTACCGCCAGGAGGCTGCTCGATGCCGGCGCCTCGGTCGTGCTGCTCGACCTCAGCTCTTCCGCGGGCGAGTCCTTCGCTGCCGAACTGAATGCTTCGGGCGCCTCCGGCAAAGCCGTGTATTTTCCCGCGGACGTCACGGACGAAGAGCAGGTGCAGGCTGCCGTCGACGCCGCCGTCGCGCTCGGTCCCCTCCGAATCGTGGTGAACTGCGCCGGCGTTGCCACCCCGGGAAAAGTGCTCGGCAAAGAAGGCGTGCTGCCGCTTGAAAACTTCACCAGGGTCATCAACGTCAATCTCGTGGGTACCTTCAACGTGATCCGCCTGGCTGCGGCAGCGATGGTACGGAATGAGCCCGTCTACACCGAACTTGGCGGCGAGGAACGCGGAGTCATCATCAACACAGCGTCGGTGGCGGCCTTCGACGGCCAAATTGGCCAGCCTGCATATGCGGCCTCGAAGGGCGCGGTCGCAGCAATGACGCTGCCGCTGGCACGTGAGCTGGCGCGCTCCCTGGTCCGCGTGATGGCCATTGCTCCGGGCATCTTCGAAACGCCGATGCTTGCCGGGCTTCCCCGCGAAGCCCAGGACTCGCTCGGCCAGCAGGTGCCCCACCCCGCCCGGCTCGGACGTCCGGCCGAATACGCGAACCTGGTCGCGCACATCGTGGAAAACGCGATGCTCAACGGTGAAACCATCCGACTCGACGGTGCCATCCGGATGGCACCCAAGTGAGCCGGACGCACAAGCCCGCGACCGCCGTCGTTGGCCCTGCCGGATCGCAGGCTGACGCTTTGCCCGCGGCGGACTTCTTCGATTTCGAATCGCTGCTCAGCGTCCAGGAACAACGCAAGCTCAACGAGCTCCGGGAATTCCTCGCCACCGAGATAGCACCGTACGCGCGCGAATGGTGGGACAAGGCCGAGTTTCCGAGGCACATCCTTCCGAAGCTCGCCGCCTTGCGGCTGAGCACTCCGACGCACCGCGGCTACAGCAACCTCTTCGCCGGCCTGGTGATCGCCGAAATGACGCGGGTGGACACGTCAATCGCCACGTTCTTCATGGTTCACCACGATCTCTTCGTCGAGGCCCTCTACGAGTTCGGGTCCAAGGACCAGCAGGACCGCTACCTCGAGGACGCGTCCAACCTGCGGACCACGGGAGCCTTCGCCCTCACCGAACCCGAGCACGGCTCCGATGTGGCCGGCGGCATGCAGACTGTCGCCCGCCGGGTCGCGGGGGGAGACGACGACGGCGGCGACTATTGGGTGCTGAACGGCGCCAAGCGATGGATCGGCAACGGGACGTTCTGCGATCACATGCTGGTCTGGGCGTTGGATGAGACCGAAGGAAATCCCGGGCGCGGAGCAGTCCGGGGCTTCATCCTGGACACTACGTTGCCCGGAGTCACCCGAAGCAAGATCGAGAACAAGATCTCCTTGCGCACGGTGCAGAACGCGGACATCCTCTTCAAGGACGTCAGGATCCCTGAATCCGACCGGTTCGCCGGCATCAGCAGTTTCGCGGACACCAACCACTTGTTGCGCGGGTCCCGGCTTATGGTGGCTTGGCAAGCGGTCGGGCAGCAGCTGGCGGCGTTCGACGTCGCCAGGCAGTATGCCCTTGAACGCACTCAGTTCGGCCGTCCGCTGGCGAAGTTCCAGCTTATCCAGCAGCAACTAGTGGACATGCTCGGTAATGCCGTCGCAAGCATGGGCATGATGGTCAGGATCGCCCAGCTGCAGGAAGACATGTACACCGATAGCCAAGGAGTACGGCATAGCGGTGCCCAGATGGCGCAAGTGGCCTTGGCGAAGGCCTACTGCACCGCCCGTATGCGCGAAACGGTTGCGATGGGCCGGTCCATCCTCGGCGGAAACGGCATCGTGACGGACTACCGCATGGCCAAGATCTTCGCCGACGCCGAAGCGATTTTCACATACGAGGGCTCCTTCGAGATCAACTCCCTCATCGTGGGGCGGGCCGTGACCGGAGTCTCGGCGATCGTCTGACCGGCATCGGCATCGGCATCGGCCTCAGCATGGGCATCGGCGGCGGCACGCGCCAGGTGGCCGGCCGGCCGGGCCACCTGCGGCGGCCTCAGGCGATCCGCCCCAGCGGGAGCTTCTCCCCGGCCTCGACTGCGACGTCGATCGAGTTGCCCGGCACCGGCATGGGGCACGTCCCATAGGGAGTGAAGGCGCTGGGGTAGTTGATGGCCCGGTTGAAGTCCAACACCACTGAGCCATCGGGCCGGGGCCTGGGCACCGCGAGCTTGCGCCATTCGTCCGTCGTATTGCCGTTCGTTTCGTCATGGAACGTGACGTTCAGCGCCCCAAGCTTTTCCGCCTCTGCGTGCAGTCGGACCTCGTGCGTACGCCCCGGGACATGGAACACGATCTCGCCCACGGAGCGGTGCACCCCGTCCACCAAGGGGTTGGCCGTCCCGATCGGCACGTCGACCGGCTCCGGATACGGCTCAAACCGGCCTTCGAGCACCCACTCGGGGTTGTAGCCATAGGTGGGAACGGCGTCGAACTCCGTCAATACCGGCGAGGAGCTATCCCTCGTGCGGATGGCGTACTTATCGGCCCGCATGGCGAGTTCCACCAAGACCTGCGTCCCGTCGGGTCCGCCGTATTGCACCCACATCAGCGATTCCTCATCCTGGAGCACCGCCGAAATCGTGCCAACCACTGGAGCCCCGCTTTCCACGAGCGTGAGCCCGTCGTCAGCGCTCGCGGTAAGGAACGCCGTCGTACCGTCCGTCGACCACAATCCGGGGACGAGTTCGACGGCGGCCGGTGCCGATTCGAGCCACTGGAACGACGTGAGCGTGAGCCAGCCGTGGTCTGCCGCCAGGGCGGCGTTGCGGCTCGCACGGAAACGCTGCCAGCGTTCAAGCAGGGCATCGCTCGCCGGGACAGTTTCGCTCATGGTTCCTCCAATGGTTCGGGCACTCTGCTTGCCTTAACCATGCACCGGCGGACAGGATTCCCGGAACCCGGTCGCCCACCCCCAATAAAAACCATGCTCAAGCCGCGTCATAACAGGCCAGTAGCGGCCACCTCATCTATATGGTCACTAATTTCTACGCTGCTGGGGAAGCCGGAAATGGCGCCTGCTGATTTATCTGCTGCCAGCGACGCCCAGCTGATCGCGAGGGTCCGGGCGGGGGACCTGGAGGCATATGGAGAGCTATACGCGCGGCACATTTCGGCCGCTGCCACCGTTGCACGCAAACAGGTCGACAACCCGGCCGACGTCGAGGATGTTGTTGCCGAGGCCTTCCAAGCCGTGCTGCAAAGCTTGGTGGCGGGAAAAGGGCCCGAATGCTTTTTCCGCGCGTACTTGTTGATCGTCGTGGCTAGGGTTTCCCATCGTCGGAACCGGAAGGCCGCGCGTGCCTTGCCCACAAGCGACGAATCCTTGCTTGATGGCAGGACGGTAACCAAAGACCCCTCCATAGAAGCCTTCGAAGCGCACACCGTCGCCCGAGCCTTCCGGTCCTTGCCAAAACGATGGCAATCGGTGCTGTGGTACCTGGACGTGGAACGAATGAAGCCCGCAGCCATTGCGCCGATCCTCGGTTTGAGCCCGAACGCCGTCTCGGCGCTCGGGCTCCGGGCCCGGGAAGGCCTGCGCCGGCAGTACCTGCAGATGCACGTCAATGGAAACCCGCGGGCCGCCTGCGCGGACTCCGTCTCCCGCTTGGGATCCTATGTGCGCGGGGGCCTCTCCAAGTCCGCCGAAGCGAAGGTGCGCGAGCACCTGGCCAGCTGCGCGTGGTGCACGGCGGTATTGTCGGAACTCAAGGACGTGCAGGGGACGCTGAGGTCCGTGCTGCTGCCTGTTGTCGCAAGCGTTCCCATGGCGGCGTGGGGCATCAAAGCGGGTGCGCTCGGCGTTGTTGGCCAGCTCCCGGCAGCTCCCATGGAAACAGGGGTTGCCGGAATCGCGGAATCCGGATCGATCTCCATGGTCGCCGTGGTGGGGCTCGCCGTGGTCCTTGTGACGCTCGGCGTCATCGAGGTCTTCACGGAACAGTCGCGGCCCGCGTCGCGGGTTTCGCGTAGGGAGCGGGCTTCCGGGACGTAACGGTTTCGAAGGCAGCAGGTTTTCCGGGCGCAGGGCCGTTGCAGGTGTACGGATGAGGGTAGGATTTCCAAGGAACATTGGTAATCCGGCTCACAGTATCCAGCGCAGTGTACGGGCCACACCCATCGCCAGAAGGTATTTTTCATGGTTGACACTGCAAACCTCAGCACCGACCTCGCCGCCGAATTGCGGGCGGACGTCAGGCGCGTCTCGACACTCCTGGGAGAATCGCTGGTCCGCCAGCACGGCCCGGAATTGTTGCGACTCGTCGAGCAAGTGCGCCTGCTCACCAAGGAGTCCAAGGAAGCCGCGCGCGGCGGAGCTGACGCTACTGGGCCTTGGAGCGCGCACGACGTCGTCGCCCAGGTCCGCGAATTGCTCGCCTCCTTGCCGCTTGAGCAAGCCACGGAACTCGTCCGCGCTTTTGCTTTCTACTTCCACCTCGCGAATGCCGCAGAACAGGTTCACCGGGTTCGCGGGCTGCGCACCCGCCAGGAGAAGGACGGTTGGCTAGCCAAGGCCGTGGGCCAGATCGCCGGTGAGGCGGGGAACACCGTCCTCCAGGATGTGGTCAACGAGCTCGATGTACGCCCGATCTTCACAGCCCATCCCACCGAGGCTTCGCGTCGCTCCGTCTTGGACAAGATCCGGAAGCTGTGCGATGTCCTGGCCGTCTCAACCGAGGAGGGCAGCACCGCGCGTCGTCGGCAGGACCGCCAGTTGGCCGAGATCATCGACCAGATGTGGCAGACGGACGAGCTGCGCCAAGTACGCCCCACTCCCGTGGACGAGGCCCGGAACGCCATCTACTACCTGAGTAGCATCCTTACCGATGCCATGCCGGAAATGCTCACGGACTTCACCGAGCTCCTCGGCGAACACGGGGTGGTGCTGCCGGCCCGGAACGCTCCGATCCGCTTCGGTTCGTGGATCGGCGGCGACCGCGACGGTAACCCCAACGTCACGGCCGACGTGACGCGAGAAATCCTGCAGCTGCAGAACCAGCACGCCGTGCGAATCAGCATCGCGATGATCGACGAACTGATTTCGATCCTGTCCAACTCGACGGCGTTGGTGAGTGCCGAGCAAGACCTCCTGGACTCGATCGCCGTCGACCTCAAGAACCTCCCCGGCCTGGACAAGCGCATCCTTGAACTGAACGCGCAGGAACCGTACCGCCTCAAACTGACGTGCATCAAGGCCAAGCTCATCAACACTGGCCGTCGCGTGTCAGCATCCACGCACCACGAACCCGGACGCGACTACGCCTCGACCCCGGAGTTGCTCGCCGAGCTTGAACTCCTGGAGGCGTCGCTGCGCAAGCACTCGGCCGTGCTCGTGGCAGACGGCGCCCTGGCACGCGTCCGGCGCGCGCTCGCGTCCTTCGGCCTGCACCTCGCCACCCTCGACATCCGCGAGCACGCCGACTACCACCACGACGCCGTCGGGCAGTTGGTGGACCGGCTCGGCGTCGGGACTCCGTACAGCGAGTTGAGCCGCGAGGAACGCTTCGAGCTGCTGGGGGCGGAGCTTGCCTCCCGCCGGCCGCTGTCCGGGCATCCGATAAAGCTCGACGGCGACGGCGACCGCACGTACGACGTCTTCCGCAGCATCCGGCACGCGTTGCAGACCTACGGGCCGGACGTCGTCGAAACCTACATCATCTCGATGACGCGCGGGGCGGACGATGTCCTCGCTGCCGCTGTACTGGGGCGCGAGGCTGGCTTGATCGATCTCTTTGGCGCGGCTCCCTACGCCAAGGTCGGCTTCGCCCCGCTCCTGGAAACCGTTGAAGAACTGCGTGCGTCTGCTGAAATCGTGGACAAGCTGCTGTCCGATCCGTCCTACCGCAAGCTCGTCCAGCTTCGTGGCGACGTCCAGGAAGTCATGCTCGGCTACTCGGACTCCAACAAGGAATCGGGCGTCATCACCAGCCAATGGGAGATCCACAAGACCCAGCGGAAGCTGCGGGATGTCGCCGCGAAGCATGGCGTGAGCGTCCGGTTGTTCCATGGCCGCGGCGGTTCCGTGGGCCGCGGCGGCGGCCCAACCTATGACGCCATCATGGCCCAGCCGAACGGGGTCCTCGAAGGCGCCATCAAATTCACCGAGCAAGGCGAAGTCATTTCGGACAAGTACTCCCTGCCCGAGCTCGCACGGGAGAACCTTGAGTTGTCGCTGGCAGCCGTCATGCAGGGGTCCGCGCTACACCGGACACCGCGCACTTCCGACGACGAACGCGAACGCTACGCCCACGTCATGGAGGTCATTTCCGACGCCGCGTTCGCCCAATACCGTGCGCTGATCGACGATCCCGACCTGCCTGCCTACTTCGTCGCTTCGACGCCGGTGGAGCAACTCGGATCCCTGAACATCGGCTCGCGGCCCTCCAAGCGGCCCGATTCCGGGGCCGGCCTGGGCGGGCTCAGGGCCATCCCCTGGGTCTTCGGCTGGACGCAGTCGCGGCAGATCGTTCCCGGTTGGTTCGGTGTGGGATCAGGCCTGAAAGCTGCCCGCGAGGCAGGCAACACGGCCGAACTCTCCGAGATGATGCAGCGCTGGCACTTCTTCCAGTCTGTGATTTCCAACGTCGAAATGACCCTGGCGAAGACGGACATGGACATTGCCGGGCATTACGTGTCTTCGCTGGTTCCGGAAGAGCTGCATCATTTGTTCAAGGCAATCCGGGCGGAGTACGAGCTCACGGTTGCCGAGGTGGAACGCCTCAGCGGCGAAACGGAACTGCTCGAAGCCCAGCCGACCCTCAAACGCTCCCTCGAGATCCGCGACCAATACCTCGACCCCATCAGCTACCTGCAGGTGGAGTTGCTGCGCCGGGTCCGCGAGGCCTCGATTTCCGGAGCCGAGATCGACGAACGCCTCCAGCGTGCCATGCTCATCACGGTCAACGGCGTAGCGGCCGGCCTCCGCAACACGGGATAGCCTTCACTTCCGACGCTCGCTCACCTAAACCGGTATTTCCCCCGACGCTCGCTCACCTAAACCGGTATTTCCCCCGACGCTCGCTCACCTAGGTGGCAAAAATTGGGAACCGTCCTGCAGATGATCTGCTGGACGATCGCCGGTGCGTAGGTCATAGGTGAGCGCGCGTCGGGCCGAAAGGGCCCATAGGTGAGCGCGCGTCGGGCCGAAAGGGCTTATACGTGAGTGAGCGATTACGGTTGAGGGATGCCGTCGTTCCAGACCAAATTGAAGATCACCGGGCTCAAACCGGGTAACCCCCCGGAGGCGGTGATGGCGGCCGCGCTTGAGGCGTTGGAAACCCGCCACCACGTCGAGGCCAATCATCTGGATATTGTCGGCGGCGTCCCCCAGATTAGCCTCCGATTCCTGGTCGAAGCGCGCGACTACCCGGGCGAGAACAGCGAGGCGCGAGCGTCGGCAGCGATGATGCGCGACGCCGTCGAACGCGTAGCGCTCACCGGGAGCCTTTACGTGTTGAGGCGCGTGCGGGGCAAGTGGTCACCGGTCTGAGGGCCGGAGCAAACGCCCGGCGTGACCAATCGCCAAAGGGAAAGACAGCTAGAAATTCGGCGGCTCGCCCGGTTCGTCGACCGGTGAACGGCTGCCCCTGCGGCGCGTGACAATCATCCCCACGACGACGCCGATCAGGAGGCCCACCCCCACGCCGATCAGTGAGCTCGCCCAGAACGGAAGCTTCGTCGTCGAACCGGCAAAATAACCCAAGCCAGCCTGCCAGGTCGCCCATAACAGGCCACCCAATGCCGCACAGAAACTGAAGCCGTGTGACGAGACCTCTGCAATCCCCGCGGCTGCCGATGCGGCGAGCCGGCCACCGGGGACGAAACGGGCACCGATGATCGCGCCATACGTTGAGGAGCGTCCCGCCCTGGCGATCGCCCGGTGGATACCTTGGTGGATGCGGCGCCCCCACGACCAGCGGTCCAGGACATGCGATAGGCGGCGCTTGAAAAGCTGGAAAACGATCATGTCGCCGAGCCAAGATGCGACGACGGCCAACCCGCCCACCAACCAAAGGTTGATACGGCCTTCCGAGGCCAGCGCTCCACCGGTGATCAGCAACATCTCGGAAGGGATAGGCGGGAAAAACGCGTCGCCGAGCACCATGGGGATGATCCAGAAATAGATCGCCGTTCCCCATCCTTCGGCGCTGCTGAGGTCCATTTGCACAAATTACCCCACTTTCGCCCATCTTGATCCGCCTCATGCAAGACTGGCGCCATGCAGATCGAAATCTCGCAGGGCGATATCACAAAGCGCGACGTCGACGCGATCGTCAATGCTGCGAACTCGTCCCTGATGGGCGGTGGGGGAGTCGACGGCGCGATCCACCGGGCTGCCGGTCCCGGGCTACATACAGCGTGCTTGGAAGTGCGCGTCGCTTACCCGAACGGCCTGCCGGTTGGTCAGGCGGTCGCGACGCCCGGTTTCAAGCTTCCGGCCCGTTGGGTTATCCACACTGTGGGGCCGAACATGCATGTAGGGCAGAACGATCCGGCGCTCCTGGCCTCATGCTTCCGCGAGAGCCTGAAAGTGGCAGCCTCACTCCGCGCGCGGTCCCTCGCCTTCCCCGCGATCAGCGCAGGGATCTACGGTTGGGAGGCGCGCGACGTCGCCAGGATAGCGCTCGACGGCGTCCGCGACTTTGAGCGGTCGAGTCCCGAAAACGGCGTGGACCTCGTGGAGTTCGTGCTGTTCAACGCCGAGACAACGAACGTGTTCCGGGACGTTTTCGAGGTTTGATCTCCGCAGTGCCGTGAGAGTTTTCGTGCCTCATTGTGGCCACCACATGCCCGTCCTAATATCAAAAAACAGGGTCCCGGCTCTCCCTGTCGGGGCCGAGTTTAGGGAGGTACGCGATGTTGATCGAAGAAGTCCGGCAGCTGGATGAGCGCGGCATGGCCGCCTGGGACCAGCACAATGCTGACGACTTTGCCGGCATGTTCGCGGGTGAATTCACCTTGTCGGACCCGACGTTGCCCGAGCCGTTGCATTCCACGGACCAGGTGCGGCAATACATGGAGACATGGTTCACCGCATTTCCTGATATGCATGTGCGCAGCGTCAATAGGGTCGTAAGCGAAGACGCTGTCGCGGCTGAAATCGAGTTCACCGGCACGAACACCGGACCCTTCGTTGTCGGCGGTATGGAAATGCCCGCCACGGGAAAGACCGTCAAAGGCGGCGGCACTTACTTCGCCTCCGTGCGGGATGGCAAGATCACCTCATTCAGTGCGCACCCGGATGTGGTCGGAATGATGGCGCAGCTCGGAATGATGCCCGGGACGCAGCAGTCGCTATAGGTGAGCGCGCGTCGGCCGAAAGGCGCGTATAGGTGAGCGCGCGTCGGCCGAAAGGGCCGTATAGGTGAGCGCGCGTCGGCGGAAAGGGCCGTATAGGTGAGCGCGCGTCAGGCAGTTCAGGCCTGGCGCGCTTCGCTTAGCTCCAGCCCGCTCCGGTACTCCGCGGGTTCCTTACTGATCGGATCAATGAAACGAATACCTCGGGCCAGCAATTGCAACGGCTTGGAGTAGTCGTCCGGGGCCTTGTCCAGCAGTTCCGGGTAGAAAGCGTCGTTGAGGATCCCAAGTCCAAGTGACGCCATATGCACACGCAGTTGATGGGTCTTCCCTGTGTGCGGCTCGAGCCGGTACAGCGCACGCCGCGAGTGCGTCCCTGAAGGGGCCACACGGCCGTCGAACGTCCTGATCTGTTCAATGCGTGTCTCGGCGTTCGGTTCGCCGTCGAGCACTTCGGCGAGGAGGTAGCTGCGGGACTTGGTCATGCGGTTGCGTACCACCGCCGGAAACTCGACGCCCGGGTACCCGGGTGCGGGTACGGCGGCGGAGACGCACTCGTACTCCTTCTGCACTTGGCGCTTCTCGAAGAGAACCTGGTATTTGCCGCGTGTCTCCGGGTTCGTGGAGAGCAGCAGCACGCCGGCGGTCATGCGGTCCAGCCGGTGCATGGGGATGAGGTGCGGCAGGTCCAGTTGGTTCCTGAGCCGCACGAGCGCCGACTCCTGGATGTAGGTTCCGCCCGGGGTCGTGGGGAGGAAGTGGGGCTTGTCCACCACGAGCAGGTGCTCGTCCTGATGCAGGATGTTGATCTCGACGGGCATCCGTGTTTCGGGAGGGAGCGTCCGGTAGTACCAAATGAAGGTGTGTTCATCGAGCGGGGTGCCGCGGCTGAGCGGTGCGCCGCCTTCGCCCACGATCTCGCCCGCGTCGAACCGGTCCTCGATGCCCTGGGGATCGATGTGGCCCCAGCGGTGCATCATGTAGTCCATCGCGGTCTCCCATGGCCCTTCGTCCGGAAGGCGCAGGCGGGTGGCGTTGACGCCGTCGCGCACGGGAAGGGGGGATCGCATCACGAAGCCATTCTACAGCCGACAATCAAAAAGTTCTTGACAAGAAAAATTGTCGGTGGTGATAATTGAAGCATGTTGGACATCGAAGTGATCGAGGATCCTGCGGCAGCGGAGGCGTCGCTGGATCCGATCCGCACCCGCATCTTGCAGGAGCTGACCGAGCCCGGTTCGGCGACGCAGTTGGCGGCCAAGGTCGGCCTGCCACGCCAAAAGGTGAACTACCACCTGAAAGCACTCGAGCGTCACGGGCTAGTGGAACTTGTCGAGGAGCGGAGGAAGGGCAACGTCACAGAGCGCGTCTTGCGCGCGACCGCGGCGTCCTACCTGATCTCGCCGGTGGCGCTCGCCTCTGTGGCGCCGGATCCCCGCCGCTTCTCGGACCGGTTTTCCGCCTTCTGGCTTCTGGCCCTCGCGGCGCGGACGGTCCAGGAAATGGGAAAGTTGATCACTGGTGCCGCGGCGGCCAAGAAGAAGCTCGCAAGCTTCGCGATCGACGGCGAAATCACCTTTCGTTCCGCGTCGGACCGTGCCGCTTTTGCCGAGGAACTCGGCGTCGCCGTGACGCGGCTCGTGGACAAGTATCACGACGGCGGTGCTACCGCTGAGGCGAGCGGCGCACGAAAGCACCGGCTCGTCGTCGTACTTCATCCCGCACTCAAGGCAAGCACGCAACATTCTGAAGAACGCCAACACTCCCAGGAAAAGGAACAGGACAATGACTGACAACCGTGAATTCGAAATCGTGGCCGATACCGAACTGCCTGCCACTCCCGAGCGGGTGTGGCAGGCCGTCACCAAGGACACGTCCGCTTGGATGTTCCCCACCGATCAGTGGCCGGCGGTCCGGACGGTCGAGGAATACCCGAACCACCTGGTTTCCCGCATGGAAGGCCCCGACGGCTGGTTCAACCAGTTGGAACACGTCCTGGAGCCGATCGAGGGCGGACGCGCGAAGCTGCACTACGTCCACAGTGGAATCTTCGCCGACAACTGGGACGAACAGTACGACGGCGCCAGCAAGCACACCGAGTTCTACCTCCACACCCTGGGCCAGTACTTGAGGTATTTGGACGGCAAGCCCGTGGTCTTCACTGACATCCAGGGCCCGGCTTCCTCCCAGACCCCGCAGGGCTTTGTGGAACTGAAGAAGGCGCTCGGCCTGGAAGATGCCTCCCAGGGTTCCGCTTTTGACGTGGAGCTCGACGGCGTCGGGCGCCTGAGCGGGGAAGTCGACTTCGCCAACGACAACTTCCTGGGCCTGCGGACCTCGGACACCCTCTACCGCTTCTTTGGTCGGAACGCCTTCGGGGCGCCGGTGGGCATGACGGTTCACGACTTCAGCGGCAGCGGCGACTCCGACGTCACTGCCAAGGCCTGGGGCGGGTTCCTGGAGAAGGTGTACGCCTGAGAGGCGGTAGCGGCTGAGCGACGCGAAAACGGGCTGGCGACGCTGGTATTCAGGCGTCGCCAGCCCGTATGCGAATCGTGGGCCTGCTTGCGCGTCGCTGTTATGCCCAGCCGCGCGCGATCGCGTCCAGCGCCTGGGCGTAAAGCGCATCCCGGTCGGTGTCCGGCGGACCAAGCTCCGCGTGTTCGAGGCTGACCAGCCCGTGGACCTGCCCCCAGATCGCGACGGCGACAGTTTCCACCGGGAGGGGGCGGATGGCGCCGGCAGCCTGCGCGGCCGCGACCGCGTCGATCAGGGGAGCCATGGCATCCGAGGCGACACCCGGCGTCGGGCTGCAGTCCATGTACGCGGCGAGGGCTCCGCCGAACATGAGCCGGTACAGGGCGGGATGTTCCAAAGCCCAGGCCCGGTAGGCGAGGCCTAGCCCTTTCAGGCCCCCGCCGGCTGCCGCGCGCTGTGAGTCGCCGAACGAGCGGAAGCCGTTGTCGACGACGGCGGTGAGCAGCTCTGATTTGCCGCCGAACAGTGAGTAGACCGCCGTCGTAGAAGTTCCGGCGTCTGCGGCGACTTCGCGCAGCGTCACCCGGGCCGGCCCGATCCGGTCGACGAGGCTGGCAGCAGTGTCGAGCAGCCGGTCCTTGAGGGATTCATCGTGAACTATAGGTCTTGCCATGGAGACCATTATTTCATAACGTTGTTTTGTAACACCGTTACGGAACTCGTCCAGGCAAAAAATTAGGGGTAGTCGTGGCACAGGAAGTCTTCCCGGGACGCTTCACAGCGGACATCGGGCGTGAATCAGTGACCGTATTCCTCATCGGAATGCGGGCCAATCGTTGGTGGAAAATCGCCACCGTGGCGCGCGTGGCCTCGTCCATGCCCAGGATGCTGCGCCATCTCGCAACACACCCCGAGTCCGGGATGCTCGGCTTCGAACAGTGGCCCGGGCGCACCACGGTGCTTCTCAGCTATTGGGAGAGTCCCGAGCACCTGAGGCGCTTCGCCGCTGACAGGGAGGCGCCGCACCTGGAACCATGGCGGCGCTTCATGAAGGAACTCGCGGGACGCGGTGACGTGGGTGTCTGGCACGAGACGTACCAGGTTCCGGCGTCGGGAATTGAGTCGGTCTATAGCGGCATGCCGCGGTTTGGGCTCGCCAAGGCCACGGCGCATGTCCCGGTTGGCCCGGGAACCAACACTGCGAAGCAGCGAATGGGCGCCGGTCGGCGCAACTGATCCGTAGTTCGGGCGCGTGATCCGTAGTTCGGGCGTGCGGATAAGCGGTGGCCTGGGGCTGGGCGCGAAGGCTAGGCGACCGCCGCGGCCACTGCATCCTTGGGAGCCTTGAGGGTTCGCCGGAGTTGGGGAGCGGCGTCGAGCCTGGCCTGCGCGTCGCGCAACGCCAAGACCGCGGTCTCGAGCTGTTCGGGCGGCAGGGTGTAAGGAACGCGCATGAAGTGCTCGAATGCGCCGCCCACCCCGAAGCGCGGGCCGGCGGCGAGGCGCAAACCGAAGTCCGGTGCGATGACCGTCAACGCAGTGCTCGACGCCGAAGGCAGTCGGCACCAGACGGTAAGCCCGCCGCGCGGACGTTCCACGACCCACTCGGGCAGGTGTTCCCCCAGCAAGCCAAGGAGTGCCTCGCGGTTTCGGCGCAGCTTCCGGAGCCGTTCCTCCAGCGGCTCGTTGAACGATCGTACAAGCCTCGCAGCGGCCAACTGCTCGACAATGGGCCCGCCCAGGTCCATCGTTGTCCGGGCCTGCACGAAGCGGCTGATCGAGTCTTCGTCGGCCCGGATCCATCCGAAGCGGAGCCCCGCCCAGTGCGACTTGCTGAGTGAACCAATCGTCACCACCGCAGGACTGAAGGCCGCAAGGGGGGAGGTGCTGACGGCGTCGAGGTTTAACTCCCGCAGGGTCTCGTCCACTACGAGGACCGTTCCCGTGCCTTCGGCCTCGCGGACCAGGCGGCGCCGCTGAAGATTGGACATGATCCGTCCGGTGGGGTTGTGGAAGTCCGGCACGAGGTAGGCCATGGCTGGGCGCTGGTTCCGCATCGCTGCCAGGATGCTGTCGAGGTCCCACCCTGCTTGGTCTCCGATCGGCGGCATGGGCACGGGAATGATCCGCGAGCCCGACGCGCGGATGGCATCGAGCGCGTTGGGGTAGCTGGGATGTTCCACGAGGACCTTATGCTGGCGGCCCGCCAAGGTCCGCAGGATGATGTTCAACGCATGCTGCGCTCCCGAGGTAACCAGGATTTGGGCGGGCGAGGTGGGGATTCCTGCCGCGGTGTAGCGTTCCGCGATG
The DNA here is from genome assembly GCA_041360635.1 of bacterium RCC_150. Taxonomy (GTDB): domain Bacteria; phylum Actinomycetota; class Actinomycetes; order Actinomycetales; family Micrococcaceae; genus Arthrobacter. The sequence goes on from JBFUPP010000011.1 coordinate 90,500, forward strand.
GCTTCCCGGAGTGGCGGGAGGCCGACGGCGTCGTATCCGAAGCTCGGCAGCAGCGCGGGGAGATCGGTCAACGCGTCGGCAAAAGCCCGGTGCACCACCTCGCCCGTCGCAGGGAGCGAGGCGTAGGCGAGATCAAGGATCCCATCGGGGACAGCCAGCCCGGGGCCGCCCAGGGGAAGGGTCCGGTGCGGAATCCCGGTGCGGCCCCGGCTGCCTTGGCCTCCGCTGAGGAAGCCCTGTTCGCGCAGGCTTGCGTAGGCTGCCGTGACCGTTGTTCGGCTGACGCCGAGACTGGTGGCAAGGGCGCGCTCGCTGGGCAGGGCGACATCAAGCGGGATGCGGCCATCCATCACTAAGAGGCGTACGACGTCGGCAAGCTCGCGGTAGGCGGGAGCGGCGCCGGAGTTCCACGCACCGAGGAGGCGAACCATTGCTGCGGCATTCAGGGATCCGGACATAAGACCAGTATTGCAAACTGGCTATGGAAAGCAATGCCAGTTCTCCGGCACTCTTATTCCTATGTTGACCCGCAGAATTAGCCAGCTCCTCATCGGCCTCGTCATGTACGGGATTTCGCTCGCCATCTTCATTCGTGCCGGACTCGGCTTGGATCCTTGGGATGTATTCCACCAAGGCGTGGCAGGGAAGATCGGATGGAGCATCGGCACGGTGGTTGTGGTTGTCAGCTTCCTGGTTCTCCTCCTTTGGATTCCGTTGCGGCAAATGCCGGGATTCGGAACTCTGGCGAACGCGGTCCTGGTGGGAGTCTTTGCCGACATTGGCCTGTCCCTGATCCCTCCGGTCTCCAACCTAGCCGGCCAGATCGCGATGCTCGCCGGGGCCGTGGTCCTCAACGGCATTGCCTCGGCCTGCTACATCGGCGCGCGGCTTGGCCCGGGTGCCCGCGACGGACTGATGACCGGACTTGCCCGGCGCACGGGATGGTCGGTGCGCCTGTCCCGCACCCTGATCGAGGTCGTTGTGCTCGGCATCGGTTGGTTGCTCGGCGGAACGGTCGGCGCCGGGACTGTTGTCTACGCCTTGGCCATCGGTCCGCTCGTGCAGTTGCTGTTGCCGTTGTTTACGGCCCGGGAAATGCCAGCCGCGAAGACTGCGGAGGAAGTGCCGTTGGCCACGCAGTGACCCGCTTGGTGGTTCAGGGGGCTGGCTGGCATTTGGGGCAGAAGTAGATGTTCCGGTCCTCCATTCCCGACGCCGGGCCAAGCAAGGCGCGCCGAATTGGGGTGCTGCAACGATGGCACGGCTGATGCTCCCGGCCGTACACCCAATACCCTGGCCGGCCCACGCCCCGGGCGCCCTGGTACTGGCTGCCAGCGTTTCCAGTCCGCGCGCCGCCCGGCGCACGTGTGATTCGCCGGCCCGGCCCCAGGTTTGCCTCAAGCAAAGCCTTTGCATCCAACAGCACCTCCGCGAGGTCCGGCACGGCTGAGACGGGAGCTGCAGGATGGACGCCGGCGACGAAGCAAGCTTCGCAACGGTAGATGTTTCCGATTCCGGCAACATTCCGTTGATCAAGGAGTGCGAGTCCAATGGGCGTTTCAGGTGCGGCATGGATCCTGCGGACAGCCTCGTCGACGTCCCAGTCAGGCCCGAGCAGGTCCGGTCCCAGATGCCCCACGACCTGTTGCTCGTCCGAGGTTCGCACTACCTCGAGGATGCCCAATGAGAAGCCGACGACGTCGGCCGTCGCCGTGCGGAGGACGCACCTGGCCGTGTGGCCGGGTTTCCTCCACCGGCCGCCGGGGGCATAGACCTGCCAACTGCCTTCCATCTTCAAATGCGAATGGATGGTCAGTGCGCGGCGTTCGCGATCGCTCGCTTCCTCAGGTGCCACCACTCGCATGAGTAGATGCTTCCCTCGTGGCACGACCTCTGAAACCGTCCATCCGATGAGGTCGAGGGTCGCAAACCTGGGAACGCGGAAGTCCGAGGAGAGAAGCGTCCGGCCTCCGAGGGCTTTGTTGAGTTCCGCGGCTGCACGCCACACGGAATCGCCTTCAGGCACGGATCCTCAATCCTTTGGGGGTCGAATACGCTCCTGCTGCCGCGAGGGCCGCTGCGACGGGCGTGTCCAAGAGGTCGTGGCCGTTGACTTTCTCCATGACCAGTTTGTCAACAGCTCCCCGCCGTACGACGTCCACCAAAGCCACGGCTGCCGCGGCCAAGACTTCGTTGTCGTCGCTGAAGGTAAGTAGAGTTTTGCCGCCGCGTTCCACATAGAGGGTCAGTGCGCCGTCGACCAGCACCACCAGGGCACCTGCCTTGCGCCCCGGCCGGTGGCCCGATCCGGCGTCGACCGCGAGGGCAGGCCAGGGAAGTGCGGCACCGTAGGGGTTGGCCGGGTCGGTTGCTGCGAGGGCCAGGGCGACGGGTTCGGCCTTGGCGAGCTGCACATCCTCCGTGTAGGAACGCAGGCGGTCAACCGTAGCTGGAACGGCGAACTGCGCGGCACCGAGATGCTCAATAAAGTAGCCCCTGCGGCATCGTCCGGCTTCCTCAAGCCGGGCCAGGACTTTGTACATGAGCCCGAAGCCGCCCACGATGTTCTCCGCCATGACGGAACCGCGCGTCACCACGCCGTAACGGTCGAGGAGGAGCTCGGCAGTCCCGCGTGCGTGGATGGTGGGATCCAATTCCGGTGCGGGAAGGGCCGACCAGCGCCCCACCGCGAGCGGGGGAGTCGGTGCCGAGGGAATGCCCGAACCGTATCGGCCACCAGTGAGTCCGGGAGATCCGGCGGAACCAAGCAGTCCGCTGCCATGTGAGCGGCCGAGCCTGCTCATGCGCAGTGATCTGGCTCGCGGCGGACGGGCAGGCTGCTTGTGTGCCGTGCGACCGCCGGAAATCATCGCCCGCACGGGAGCGAAGGTGTCGCCCGTGATCCGCCCGGCCCAAACGAGGTCCCATAGGGCAGTGACCACGGCATCGTCACTGAGTACCGCATCCATCCCGCCCGCGACCTCTGTGAGCTGGCGGAAGAAATAGGCGCCGCCGCCGGATTGCAGGTGCTCCAAGATCCGGCGTTGGGCGTCTCCGGGCTCGAACCCGGGATCGGGGTTGAGGGTCAATTCCGCGGCGTCCGCTACATGGAGGCTGATCCAACCGTCGTTCCCGGGCAGCGACCCCGCCCCGGCCCACAGGACTTCGCCGGCGGCCATGAGTTCGTCAAGCATCGCGGGCTGGTAGTTGGAAACCCGGCTGGCCAGCACCAGGGGTTCCCATGCCGACGCCGGTACGGGCACTCCCGAAAGCTGGTCGATGGCAGTCATGATGCCGTCCAGTCCGCGGAGCGCGGAAGCACCGCGGGAACGGCCTGCGCCAGGCATGGACACGTTCTGCCATGCCGGCAGGAAGCGACCATAGGCCGTGGCATCAACCGGTTCCACTTCGGCCCGCAGGGCAGCAAGCGAACGACGGCGGAGCTTGCGGAGCACCTCGGCGTCGCACCATTCGCTGGCGGGCGGAACGGCGGGAAGCTCCGGCGCGAGCTGAACGTCCGGTGCGACTCCAAGGTCCGGTGCGGGCGCAGCGTCCGGTGCGAGCCCAACGTCCGGTGCGGGCGCAGCGTCGGCCGCCTCATCCACAAGCGCGTTGTTCACGCCCTCCGCGATACCGGGGTGGGGACGGAACTCGCCTTCCACTATCCGGCCATCGGCCGCCAAGCGCTTCAGGGCGGTGCTGACGACGGCGACACCCAGGCCGAGCCGCGCGGCGGCCTCTTCCGCGGTGAAGGGCCCATGCGTGCGCGCGTAGCGGGAGACCAGATCGCCGAGGGGGTCGAGGACAGGCTCGATGAAGGCCAGAGGGACACCCATGGGCAGCGGGACGCCGATCGCATCGCGGAGCCGGGCGGCGTCTTCGATCGCGGCGAATCGTTCGACCCCGCCCAGGGTTACCGTCAGCGCACGGTTCGCCCTCCGGAGCCCCGCGAGGTATTCGCCCGCGATGTATTCGGATGGGTCACCGGTATCCTCGGGCTGCAAACGCTGGGCCACTTCCTCGACGCTCAGCGGCCCCAATAGCCGAAGAAGGTCGGCGACGCCTTCCATGCCGCGTACGCGCCGGTCCGGGGCGAGCCTCTGCAGTTCCAGTTCCGTTGCCTCGATGACGCGCGCGTCGAGGAGCTCCCGAAGCTCCACCCGGCCCAGGAGTTCGTTGAGCAGCGCGGAGTCGAGGGCCAATGCCGCCGCCCTGCGCTCGGCTAGCGGGGAGTCGCCCTCGTACAGATACTGGGCAACGTAGCCAAAGAGCAGGGACTTCGCGAAGGGCGACGGCTGCTGAGTGGTGGTCTGCACGAGGCGCAGTTCCCGGCGCTCAATTGAGGAAGCAATGTCCTTCAGGGCCGGGAGGTCGTAGACGTCCTGCAGGCATTCGCGCACTGTTTCGAGAACGATGGGGAAGGACGGATATTTCCTGGCGACGTCCAGTAATTGCGCCGAGCGTTGCCGTTGCTGCCACAGGGGTTGCCTCTTGGCGGGGTTCTGCCGCGGCAGCAACAGTGCGCGGGCGGCACATTCGCGGAACCGGGAGGCGAAGAGTGCGCTGCCGCCTACCTCGGCGGTGACGATCTGCTCGAGTTCTTCGGGGTCGAACAGGAATAATTCGGCTCCCGGCGGTTCATCCTCCATCATCGGCACCCGCAACACGATGCCGTCATCGGCCGCCATCGCGGATCCATCGAGGCCGTATCGCTGCTGGAGGCGCTGCCCGACGGCGAGGGCCCACGGCGCGTGGACGGGCATGCCGAAGGGGCTGTGCAGGACCACCCGCCAGTCGCCGAGTTCGTCATGGAACCGTTCCACCACGAGCGTGCGATCGTTCGGCACCACGTCCGTGGCCGTCTTTTGCTCGTCGAGATACTGGACCAGGTTCCCGGCAGCGTAATCGTCCAAGCCGCTTGCCCTGCAGCGTTCCAAGGCGGGTCCTGGGTCCGAGGCGGAGAGCTCGCGCACGAACGCGCCCAAAGCCCGGCCGAGGTCCACAGGCCGTCCCAAGGAGTCGCCCTTCCAGAACGGGAGCTTGCCGGGTTGCCCGAAGGCAGGCGACACCAGGACGCGATCGTGCGTGATGTCCTCGATTTTCCAGCTGGTCGCACCCAAGGCGAAGACGTCGCCGACACGTGATTCGTAGACCATTTCTTCGTCGAGCTCGCCTACGCGGCGGCCGCCTTTGGCAGCGCGCGACGCCGGACTCGGGCCTTGGGCGGACTCCTCACCTCCACCGGAAGAACTTGAGCCTTCGATTTCGCTGCCGATGATATAGACGCCGAAGAGGCCACGGTCCGGGATGGTTCCACCCGAGGTTACCGCGAGCCGCTGCGCACCGGGCCGGCCTTCGATGGTGCCGGCGTTCCGGTCCCATACGATGCGGGGCCGAAGCTCGGCGAATTCGTCCGAAGGGTATCGTCCGGCCAGGAGGTCCAAAGTAGCTTCGAAAGCGGAGCGCGGGAGTGAGGCAAACGGGGCGGAACGGCGCACGGTGGTGAACCACTCTTCGACGTCGATACTTCCGAGCGCGGTTGCGGCGACCGTTTGCTGGGCAAGGATGTCCAACGGATTGGCGGGAATATGGAGGCGTTCGATTTTGCCGCCAAGCATGCGCTCCACAGTGATGGCGGTGTGCACGAGGTCCGCCCGGTGTTTGGGGAAGAGCACGCCTTCGGAGATCTCCCCAACTTGGTGGCCGGCGCGGCCCACGCGCTGCAGGCCGCTTGCCACCGACGGTGGCGACTCGACTTGGACGACGAGGTCCACCGCGCCCATGTCGATGCCAAGCTCCAGCGACGAGGTAGCGACAACGCAACGGAGCCGGCCGGACTTGAGGTCATCTTCGATGATCGCCCGCTGGTCCTTGGATACGGAGCCGTGATGGGCCCGCGCCAGGACAGGATCGGCCCCGCTGGTGCTTCCCGCCTGGGCCATCATGTGCGCGGGCGTTGCCGTCGAAACGGGCGGCCCGAAGTCGGCCGCCCCAAGCTCCGGTGAGGAGAACACGTCCACGGCCATCAGTTGCCGCTCCGCGTAGATCTCGTTCAGCCGGGCCGTAAGGCGCTCAGCAAGGCGCCGGGAGTTGGCGAACACGATGGTGGACTGCTTCGAGAGGACAAGATCGACGATCTTCTCCTCTACATGCGGCCAAATAGACGCTTGCGGCTGCAATCCAGAGGCGGGTCCTGAGTCGAAGGCTCCCGCGGCGCCTGCGAGGTCCGACATGTCCTCGACAGGAACGCTGACTGTAAGGTTCCAGTTCTTGCGCGAAGGCGGCGCGACGATTTCCACCGGGGCGGAGCCCGCAAGGAAGCGGGCCACGAGTTCACGGGGCTCCACCGTTGCCGAGAGCCCGATCCGCTGCGCGGGTTTCGGCAGCAAGGCATCGAGCCGCTCCAGGGACACCGCGAGGTGCGCCCCGCGCTTGGTGCCCGCAACAGCGTGGACTTCGTCCACTATCACCGTGTCCACGTCGCTGAGTGTTTCGCGCGCCCGCGAGGTAAGCATGAGGAAGAGGGACTCGGGGGTGGTGATGAGGATATCCGGTGGGTTGCTGAGCAGTGCGCGGCGATCCGCCGTCGTCGTATCCCCCGAACGGACGCCGACGCTCACCAGCGGTGCGGGCAATCCCAAACGCTTGGCGGTCTGGGTGATGCCGATCAACGGCGAGCGGAGGTTGCGTTCGACGTCGACGCCGAGGGCCTTCAGCGGCGAAATGTAGAGGACGCGGGTCTTTCGCTTTGGCGTCTTGGCCCGCCCCCGTCCCGCCGCTTCCCCATGTCCGGGGAGGGCGGGGGCGGGGATATCCGGCGGGGCTGAAAGGAGCCTGTCCAGTGCCCACAGGAACGCGGCGAGCGTCTTGCCGGAACCGGTGGGCGCCACCACGAGGGCATGCGAGCCCGAAGAAATGGCGCGCCAGGCGCCGTCCTGGGCGGGGGTCGGCGCGGAGAAGGCGCCCGTGAACCACTCACGGGTAGCGCGGCTGAAGCGGTCCATGGCCAAATCGCCTGAACCGCCCGCTTTGCCTGGCTCCCGCTCCTGCATTCCTCCATCATGCCTCAAGGCACGGACAGGATAAGCCCCTTCGGAAAACCGCTATCCCGCTTGGAACGCTTGGATGCTCAGGAGGTTGACATCAGCATTGCTGCACGCGTCGTGCGGCTGCGCGACGAACAGGGACGCGGTGTCCTCGGGCGGGTAGACCCGGAAGCCGGCGGCGGGAACTCGCGTGCAATTAGGGTAGTTTCCGGCCTGCGTGTAGCGGAGCTGGGCGAAGCCTGCTTGTCCCGGATTCAGGGTGATTGCGGTCACTGGCTGGCTATCGTCCCGGGCAGCGGGGGCGCCGATAGGATCACCTTCGGCCGAGGCGGTGAGGGAGACGCCCGGGAAGCCCTTGAGGACACACGGCTGTGAACCGGAGTTGGTAAGGATGAGCTTCATGTACAGGCTGCCGGCCGCGCCGCCGCCCGTTGAATCGGCCGAAGCGGTCAGCGAGGCCGCTTTGCACAATGCCGGACCGGCGGCCGTGCTGGTTTCGCTGGCCGTAGGGGTGGAACCGCCGCTTGGGCTGGAGGTGCTTGTTGCGGACGCGGAGGCCGAAGCGGAGGCCGAAGCCGACGGCGTTGCACTTGCCGACCCCGTGCCGGTGCCTTGTGCTTGGTAACAACCGGACAGTAGGAATACCGAGGCTGCTGCAATCGTGAGCAGGAGACCGTTCTTGACTCGCATATTCGTCATGCGCAAAGCTTTTCGTCGTCCTCTGCCGGAGTCAACTAAGGCGCGGCAACGGTGGCGGATTGGCGTCGGATCGTAATGTTCGCAACGCCAACCCGCCACGGCTTGTTACGTGGCCGGAGGCTCGGAAGCGGGGGACTTGGGCGAAAGTGCGGGCCGGGCTGCCGGAAGGGGTCCCTACGGACGAAGGAGGACCTTGATTGCCCGCCGTTCGTCCATGGCTTTGTAGCCTTCGGCGACCTCGTCGAGGGGCAATTCGAGGTCGAAGACCTTCCCGGGGTCGATCTCGCCGCGGAGGATCAGGTCGATCAGCTCCGGAAGGTAGTCCCGGACAGGTGCGGGGCCGCCGTGCAGGTGGACGTGGGAGAAGAACATCTCGCGTCCCGGAAGTTCGACGCCGTGCGCAACCCCTACGTAACCAACGTGGCCGCCGGGTCGCGTCGAGCGGATGGCCTGCATCATGGACTCCTGCGTGCCGACGGCCTCGATGACCGAGTGTGCGCCCAAGCCGTTGGTGAGTTCTTTGATCTTGGCCACGCCATCGTCGCCCCGCTCCTCGACAATGTCGGTGGCGCCGAATTCGCGGGCCAGCGCCTGCCGGGAAGCGTGGCGGGACATGGCGATGATCCGTTCGGCGCCCATCTGCTTCGCCGCGAGGATCGCCAGGAGGCCCACGGCACCGTCTCCGACCACCGCGACTGTCTTGCCGGGTCCGACTTCGGCGGCTTTCGCTCCGAACCATCCGGTGCCCAACACGTCGGAGGCCGAGAGCAGCGACGGAATTTTGTCGGCGTCGGGCATTTCGGGCGTGGCAACCAGGGTACCGTCGGCGAGGGGGACGCGAAGATACTCGGCCTGCGCGCCGCCGACGCCTTGCCGCTGGACACAGCCGCTTTGGTAGCCGGAGCGGCAGATCTCGCATGTGTTGTCTGAGGCGAAGAACGAACCGACGACGAATTCGCCCACCTTGATGTCCTTCACGTCGGCACCGATTTCGTCGACCACGCCGACGTACTCGTGCCCCATCGGGGACGGTTCGTTCACGGTGTCCGCCCCGCGATAGGGCCATAGATCGGATCCGCAGACGCACGCGGCGACAAGCTTGATGATGGCGTCGGTGGGCTTCTGAATGACGGGCTTCTCACGCTCCTCGACGCGGACGTCTCCGGGGCCGTGGATCACCGTTGCGCGCATTTGCTGCTCCATCTGGTTCGTGGCTGAAGTGCTTGGTCTCCATCAAACCCGCGATCGGCATGTCCAGAAAGGGGTCTGTCAATAATGGTGTTGGCAGAACCTCCCAGTCAGTCCCTGCGTCTCAAGCTGTAGAGTTTCTCCGCTTCCAGGCGCTCCTCGACGGCAGGGGCTTCGCGGGTGCGGGGTCGGGTTCGGGTTGCGAAAACGTGCGGGCGGCCCGGGAACCGGCAAGGGTGCTCGCTGCGATGCTGATCAATGCACCCAGGATCATGGCAGCGGCCTCCCCGCGTTCAAGGAGGTGCAGTTGGGTGCCGATGGTGGCGGCGGCCACAGGCACCCCGAGCTGGGAAGCGGCCAACACGGCGAGCGGAAGGGGCTGGCCGAGCACCCGCAGGCTTCCGTGCACCAAGAGGGTTCCAAATCCAAGGCAGAGTCCCAGGAGGATCATCTTCGGGCTTCCCGCCAGTGCCCGCAGGTCCAGGGATGCGCCGAGCCAGACGAAGAACACAGGCCCCAGGAATCCGTCGCTGACGGCGAACAGCTGGTGTGCAAGGCGCCGGGGCTCACCCACGCCGGCCACCACCAAGCCGAAGGAGAACCCTGCCAGCATGATGGACACATGCCCCAACACCGCCAACCCCGAGAGCGCGAAGAGCAACGCGAGCTGGATGCGCAGCTCCAGTGCGAACTTTCGGTCTTCGGACACGTCGTGAAGCCGCGCCCGTGTGCCCCTGCGTTCGAGCCACCTGAGGATGAAGAACACCACCACCGCGCATCCGGCGACCACGGCGGCCCCGAGCGCGGCGCGCGCGGCGTTCGGCGGGTCCACGGCTAACGGAAGCGCCACGATGCACGCGATGTCGGCGATCGCCACCTGCGCCGTCGTCGTCAGTACTTTCTCGCCGCTGAGCCGCAGCGAATCGACGATCGGCAGGACCAAAGCTGCCGAGGAGGACGCGAGCAGGACCGCATAGAGAGGCGCATGTCCGGTGCCGAACGCGAAGGCGACGCCGATCCCGACGGCGATGGCGAGCGCCGCCGCTGTTCCGGCCCGTAGCGCTCCGGTGCCCAATGCGGGACGAATGGACTTGTCCCGCACGGGTACGTGGGTTCCGGCGACGAACATGATGAGGGCGAATCCGACGTCGGCCACAAAGGTGAACGTCGGATCCGAGGCGTCCACCAGGCCCAGCCCCGTGCGCCCGATGGCGATTCCCGCGAGCAGCTGCCCGAGCACCACCGGAATGTGCCAGTTCCGCGGTAGCGCCAGTAACGGCCCGAGCAACGCGAACGCGGCGATGAGCGCCAGCTGAAAGAACGACACTTTCCTCCTTTCGGCTAGCGGGACGGCCGGGCTCGTAGGCCGCGGGCTTGCTACCGCGGCGCGTCAGCTAGCTTGAGCGGAATGTCCGTGTCTTCGTCCGTGTAGTAACTTGCACACACCCGATGGTAGCCGTCGGCGATCTGCGCCGGAATGCCCTTCGCAAGATCGCCTTTCACTATCAGGATTGGCGAGAGCCTCTTGCCTTCCTTGATTTTCTTCAGGTCCGAAAGGACGTGGACGTTATCCGCCGGAAGCAGCGCCAACGCCGCGGCGCGGAGGATATCTTTGGCTTTGCGATGCTGGATGGGGGCCAGTTTGAGGTCGGCCACCACGATCGCCACGACGTCGTCGCCTTCCAATAACGACAAGTAATCGGCGGCCCCCGGATAGTCCTGTTCCTCGGGTTCAGGCAACCATAGGACCTCGCGCTTGTTTCCGTCAGGCATGGGTCGTCTTCCATTGCCAACGGTAACGGCTTGCGAACGTTGGCGGTGGGGGCGGGGGGATTTTGGCGGGATTCGAGCCGGGGCGTCGTCGCCGTAATTCCAGGGCCAGGCTTTCTTCTCCGCGGGCCATCGCCCATCGGTGGTTCGCGGCAAAGGCGGGCTTGAGCAGCCAGCTGAGGCGGCGCAGCAGTGGCTTTGCCGTGCTGACCCGCCAGTCGTACGTGATCTCCGTTTCCGGTCCGTCCTGCACGAACGTCCAGCGGCCTGTGCCGTTCAGGTCGCCCCTCGCCGAGATGGTGAAGCCGTGCTCCGTGATGGGTGAGGTGACCGTCAGCCTCCAGCGAAGCGTGTAGGGGAGCCACCCTTTGGTGTGCAGGGAAAAGGCCTTCCCCGTGCCGTCCGCCTCCCCGGGATCCAAGGGTACGACGCGCAGGTAGACCGAAGGCCACCAGCGCGCGAGCGTTCCGGCGTCGCCCAGGATGTCGACGACTTCGCGCGGCGTTCCGGCGACGCGCCAGACGGTGAGGAATTCGTAGTCGGTGCTGCTCCGGGAATTGCCGCCCATTGCCGCTTACGCCCGCACTGTCACAGTGAGCCGCTGGATATCGTTGTTTCCCATGCCCTGGTAGTTCCATTCGGCGGTCTCGGGCTGGGTTTGTCCGGTGGAGTCGGTGGCGCGGCATGCCAATTCATGGGAACCCGGCGTTGCCACCCAGGGAAACGTCCAGGCCTGCCATGCATACGGTCCGAGGGCGGGTTCGAGTTGGGCTTGGGCCCAGACGCCGTCCACGCAGACTTCGACGCTCTCCACCTGGCCCTGCCCGGACCATGCCCGCCCAGCGAGCAGGACGGGGCCGGCGTCGACAGTGCGGTTCCGGGTGAAGAAATCGGGGATTCCTGGAGGAATCATCAGGGCCCGTACTCTAATCCGCTCCACCGGTTCGCCAGGGTCCTCCGCACTTTGGCTGTACCGGTAGGAGCCGATCTGCTGGTAGCCGTCGAAATTGTGGTCGATCGCCTCAATGGATCGCAGCCATTTGACGCTCGTCATCCCATACCAACCCGGAACCAGGAGTCGCACGGGATAACCGTGCTGTGGAGGCAGCGGCTGGCCATTCACCTCGTAGGCGAGCAGGACGTCGTCGGACATTGCTTCCGTCAGGCTCAGGCTGCGCGCGTACTGCTGCTCCACGCCGCCTTGGATCCCGCGGTCCGCTCCCGTGAAGACGAGTTCGACGGCGGTCGGTGACAGTCCGGCGTCGCGCAGCAAGGGTGCGAGGGGTGTTCCCGTCCATTCCGCTGTTCCAAAACCGCCTTGGTCCCAGGGCTGGCTCACCGGCCGGGGATCGAGGCGGGACCTGCCGTTGCCCGCGCATTCCATCGTGACAGGCACCATCCGGCGTTCGAGGGCCTGGATCTCGGACAACGTGTACTCATGTGGGTGGTCCGCGAGCCCGCCAATGCCCAGCCGCCAGTCAACGGGATCTATGCGGGGGACGTCGAAGTGGATGAGCAGATAGTGCATCCCGACTGGGGTGATGGGCCAGCGGAGCATTTCCAACGGCATGGCGTGGTTCCGTGAAGCAAGGTGCAGTTCCTCGCGGGTTATCGGACCGGTGGTCGGGGTAGCCGCTGGGGTGGCGGGGGCGCTTGTGTCTGGTGCGGCGGCAGCGGTGCCCACCGCTGCGTGGCGGGTCTTGACGCTCATGCTCCAAGTATGGAGGTCCGGAGCGTCGGTGTCACCGTACCGGTAATGCGTTCATGGCGACGGTTTCACGGGCAGCTTCTAGGGCTGTGAGGTCCAATATCGTAAGTATGCTGACTTTTTTTGCCAAAGTGAGTCAAATACTGTCAACCCGCCATTACAATGATTGGCATGCCGGACATTGAGCGTTGGCCCACTGGGCGCTTGTTGTCTACAGCCGCCCGGCTTGCAGAGAACGCCTGGGATGACAGCCTCAGGTCGATCGGCCTTACCCATGCCGGCGTGATTGCCTTGGAGGTTCTCGCGAATACGGGCCCGATCACCCAGACCATGTTGGCCCAGATCGTGCGCGTCCAGGCCCAAACCATGGGCCAGACCCTCAACAGGCTCGAAGCCCACCATCACATCGGCCGCCGCCGCAGCCCCGAGGACCGCCGCGTACAGCTTGTCTCGCTGACTGACGCCGGAAGGGATGCGATGGAACGGGCCCTCAAATCAGAGCAGCAGGCCCTGTCCAAATTGCCCATCGATATCGATGCGTTCAGGAACGAATTGAAAGTGCTCGTGCGCGAACTGGCAAGGCGACAAGGGCCTGCTGCAAATGAGAACCTCTCGGTCGACCGCTATGCCTCGGCGGGACGTGAAGACTAGCCCGCCGGGACTGTAGCGTTAGTCGGCCTCCTCGCCCACGGGCAGGAGGTCGAGCTTCGCGCCGCCGAGGGGCCATCCCTTGCGGGCGGCCAGTTCGTCCACTACCGCGTCATACCAGGACTTCGCCCCGAACTCCGGTTTCCCGGCGTCGAGATGCCTGAACAGGGCGTCGGCCAATGCGGTGAGCTCACCATCTGACAGTTTGGCCAGTCCTAGGACCGGGTCCATGTGACCATCCAGGCATGAAGCGAGGAGCGCGTTCATTGCCCGGCCCCCAATGGGAGGTCACGCAGGGATGCGGTCTTAGAGAAGGTTGGCTGTCTGAATGGTGCGCCAGTGGAAGGATGCAAAGCAGCGGACGTTTTGCGGATCATGGGTAACTCCATGTGAAGAATTCCGTGGGCCGGCTGCATAACCCACCTTGATGCTATCGACGTTGTGATGCGCGCGGCAAGCCCATCGAGGTATCGGGTTGATTATTCGCCGTGCTCTAGGCGCCCTTAGGGCGCCGAAATGGAACGTCGGAGACGCCTGATACGCCGAAATGTGAAGCCGGCTGCGCTTATGATGGGCTGCAGCGTCAAGGTCAGGGGGTGCCTTGGGCATCAACGTCTTTGTTCCTGCATCAACGTCTCTGACCACTTCTCAGGCCTGTGCTTCGCGGGCCGTCCGGATCATAGGGGATCACCTTTGGCAACCATGGCCGATGTCGCGCGGATCGCTGGCGTCTCCAGGAGTACGGTTTCGTACGTCCTCAGTGGCGCCAGGCCCATATCGGCTCCCACCCGGGAGCGCATCCTTCGCGCCATGGCGGAACTCGGCTACACGCCGAACCTCCTGGCCCGCGGCTTGGCGGGGAAGCGCACGGGAATCATTTCGTTGATTTTCCCGGTGGGGGAGCACGGCATGAACATCACCGAGTTTGAGTATGTCCAAGGCGCCGTGGAGCAGGCCCGGGCGGATGGGTACCATCTTCTGCTGTGGCCGATCGACGCCGATGACCTCGACGAGATGCGCAGGGTCGTGGCGCAAGGCTTGGTCGAAGGGATACTCCTTATGGAGGTCCGCTCCGTCGACGCGCGGATTCCGGTGCTCCTTGAGTCAGGCATTCCTTTCGCCATGATCGGGCGGCCGACGGATGCCGAGGGCTTATCGTACGTGGACGCGGATTTCGATGCCATGGGTGCACTCGCGGTTGAACATCTCGCGGACTTGGGACACAAGGAAATCGGCCTCGTTACCCATTCAAGGGAGTCGCTCGAGTTTGGGTACGGTCCGATGGTCAGGTCTTGGAACGCGATTCAAGCAGCGGCAGCGAAATACAACGTGACGGCGCGTCTTTTTCCCACGACGAGTACGCTCACCGGAGGGTACGGGGTCTTCGAGGAACTCCTGGCCACGGCTCCGCAGACCACGGGACTTGTCACGATTAATGAGGCCGCCACGGCGGGCCTCCTCGTCGCGGCCGCCGGACATGGGTGGAGCGTGCCGGAAGGTCTTTCCGTCGTCGCCATTAATACCAGCGACGGCGTGGCCTGGCGCAGCATGCCGCCGCTCACCACAGCTTCCGCTGAACCCAGGACGATGGGGCGCATGGCGGCCGAGTTCCTGGCGAGGCGCTTGAGGGGCGAGGATCCGGCATCTTTCCAAGCGCTTGACGAACCGGTGCTGACCATACGCGGGAGCACAGCCAAGCCCCGGTCGGACCGGTCCTGAACGGCGTATTCACGCTATTTGCATCTTCCGCGTAACACGTCAATGTGAGATTTGACACACCTTTGGCGGAGTCCTACTGTCGAGATATCGAACCGCGTCGACCAAGCGCGTCGATGAACGCAGAGATTCCTCCCGGCACAACTCGGTGGAGAGTCTTCGAACCGTGTTACTGCAAGGGAAGGAAGCCGACATGTGCGGAGGCATTCGCGACCCGTTTTGGCAGCACGCCGGAAATGGGCTCTTAGCCACCTAGGACTTTCGCCGGCACCGACGCCGTTCCCCCGGTCCTGACACCCCATCCCCTTTTGGCTCCCCACGCCCAGGTACCCCATGCCCGCACGCCCCCAACAATCCCCAATGACCTCCCGGAGGTAAACAGCTATGAAGGCTATCCGCAAGATCACAGTTCGCACCGTGCTGCCGGAACCTATTTCTCCACTGGCACGACTGGCCAAGAACCTGCGCTGGTCCTGGCACCTGCCGACCCGGGAGCTTTTTGCCTCGCTGAATCCTGTCGCCTGGGAGGAAAGCAACCATAATCCGCTGGAGTTCTTGGGCCATGTCAATCCCCAGGAACTGCAAGGGTTGGCCGCGGACCACTCCGTGGTGGAGCGGGTTCACGCCGCTGCTGCTGATCTTGACCGGTACCTGAGCGAGCCGCGCTGGTATCAAAGCCTTGGCCAGGAGGCACCTTCCTGCATTGCGTATTTCTCGCCGGAGTTCGGGATCACCGAGGTCCTTCCGCAGTATTCGGGCGGGTTGGGCATCCTTGCCGGTGACCACCTGAAAGCGGCGTCGGACCTTGGCGTGCCGCTGATCGGCGTCGGGCTCTTGTACCAGGCCGGCTATTTCAAGCAGTCCCTCTCCCGGGACGCGTGGCAGCAGGAAACCTACCCGGTCCTGGACCCTGACGGACTGCCGCTGACCCTGCTGCGCGAGGAGGACGGGACCGCGTGCGTCATCAGCCTCCCCATGCCGGACGGCCGCAAGTTGCGTGCCCATATCTGGCGTGCCGACGTCGGACGTGTTCCGTTGTTGCTGCTCGATTCGAACGTCCCTGACAATGATGACGCCGCCCGCAGTGTCACCGACCGGCTCTATGGCGGTGGCGGGGACCACCGGTTGCAGCAGGAACTGTTGCTGGGCATGGGCGGGGTGAAGGCGCTGCGGGTGTACCAGCGGCTCACCGGTTGCCCCGCGCCGGAGGTTTTCCACACGAACGAGGGGCATGCCGGTTTCCTGGGGATCGAGCGGATCCAGGAGCTGATGTCCGCCGAATCGCCGCTGAGCTGGTCCGAAGCCCTCGCCGCCGGGCGGGCGTCCACGGTGTTCACGACGCACACCCCGGTTCCGGCCGGGATCGACCGTTTCGAAGCCGCGCAGATCCGCCGGTTCTTCGAGGCCGGACTCGCCCCGGACGTGTCGGTGGAGAACGTGCTGGAACTCGGGCGTGAAAATTACGACGGCGGCAACCCGGCGGTGTTCAACATGGCCGTGATGGGCCTGCGCCTGGCACAGCGGGCCAACGGGGTCGCGAAGCTGCACGGGGTCGTGTCCCGGGAGATGTTCTCCGGGCTATGGCCAGGATTCGACCACTCCGAAGTACCCATCACCTCGGTAACCAACGGCGTCCACGTCCCGACGTGGATTGACCCGAAGATGACGGAGCTGGCGGCGAAGTATTTCGGCGGGAGCGACGTCGACGCTACCGGCTGGGACAAGGTCTATGACGTGGACGACGCCGAACTGTGGGCGTTACGGCGCACCTTGCGGAGCGCTTTGGTGGAGGACGTCCGGCGCCGGGTGAGGGCTTCGTGGAAAGAGCGCGGCGCTGCCGACGCTGAGCTGCGCTGGACTGACAAGGTCCTGGACCCGGATGTGCTGACCATCGGCTTCGCCCGGCGCGTGCCCACCTACAAGCGCCTGACCCTGATGCTGCGGGACCCGGCACGGTTGAAGGCGCTGCTGCTGGACCCCAAGCACCCGATCCAGTTGGTCATCGCAGGAAAGTCCCACCCCGCTGACGACGCGGGCAAGAAGATGATCCAGGACCTGGTCCGCTTCACCGACGACCCCGAAGTCCGGCACCGCATCGTCTTCCTGCCCAACTACGACATCGCCATGGCCCGCACCCTCTTCCCGGGCTGCGACGTCTGGCTGAACAACCCGCTCAGGCCCCTGGAAGCCTGCGGCACCTCGGGCATGAAAGCAGCCATCAACGGCTCACTGAACCTCTCCGTGCTCGATGGCTGGTGGGACGAAATGTACGACGGCGAGAACGGCTGGGCCATCCCGACCGCCAACAACGACGCCTCCCCGGCCGAACGCGACGACATCGAAGCCGCAGCCCTCTACGAACTCCTCGAAAACCAAGTCGCGCCAAGGTTCTACGGCTCCACGGTCTCCGAACACGCCGGCGCCGCAGGCCCGTCACAACCCGTCCAGGAAACCGTCCCCACCCACTGGGTCTCCATGATCAAACACACCCTGGCCCACCTCGGCCCCGCCGTCTCAGCCGAACGCATGCTCCAGGACTACGTCAACCACCTCTACCGCCCCGCAGCTGTTGCCGGCAGGCAGGCGGGAACAGCTTCTTTCAAGGAGGCGAAGGAACTCGCGGCGTGGATCACGAAGGTCCGCACCGCGTGGCCGAAGCTCGTCATCGAACACGTGGACTCCGTAGGTGTATCCGAGGAGCCGCGAATCGGCGACACACTCCAAGTCAATGCCTACCTTGCCCTTGACGGGCTCACGCCGGACGACGTGTCCGTGGAGGCGGTGTATGGCAGGGTCGAAGAAGGAGATGAGCTGCAGGCCGTGGCCGTAGTCGAACTGGGCGAGACCGAAGACCTCGGAAACGGGCGCCACCTGTTCACGGGCTCCATCCTGATCAACCGCTCCGGGTCCTTCGGCTACACCGTCCGAGCCCTGCCGAAACACGTCTCCCTGGCCTCCAAGGCGGAATTGGGGCTCATCGTGAACGGGTAATCCGCCGGCAGGCTGTGACCGTCAAGCAATTCTCTGTTGTTCAATGTCGAAGCAAAAGCGAGGTAGTGAAAATGGTTGCGAAAAAGGTCCTGGCGATCGTACTGGCCGGTGGCGAGGGAAAACGGCTCATGCCCTTGACGGCGGACCGGGCAAAACCGGCCGTCCCTTTCGCCGGGTCCTATCGCTTGATTGATTTTGCCTTGTCCAACTTGACGAACTCGGGTTACTTCCAGATCGTGGTTCTGACCCAGTACAAGTCGCACAGCCTGGACCGCCACGTTTCCGAAACCTGGCGGATGTCGACCCAGTTGGGTAACTACATCGCCTCCGTGCCCGCACAGCAGCGGCTCAGCAAGAGTTGGTTCCTCGGCAGCGCCAATGCCATCTACCAGTCCCTCAACCTCATCCATGATGCCCGTCCGGACATTGTCGTGGTGGTCGGTGCGGACCATGTCTATCGCATGGACTTCGAACAGATGGTGCGCAGCCATGTAGCCTCCGGCGCGAAAGTTACGGTTGCCGGAGTGCGTCAACCATTGTCGATGGCAAACCAATTCGGTGTCATCGAAGTGGAGCAACCCGAGAGCACGGACGGCCCGGCCAATCGCATTGCCGCTTTTGTGGAGAAACCGGAATCGACACGGGGACTCACTGAGGACCCCACCCAGTTCCTGGCTTCAATGGGAAATTACGTCTTCGACGCCGATGCCTTGGTTGACGCATTAGAGAAGGACGCCACGAGGCAAGACACAAAGCACGATATGGGAGGCGACATCATCCCGTACTTCGTAGCCCGGGGTGAAGCGGCGGTGTATGACTTCTCGAGCAACGAGGTCCCGGGTGCGACCGACCGGGACCGAAACTATTGGCGCGATGTCGGCACCATCGATTCCTACTTCGATGCGCACTTGGACCTGATCTCGCCCATGCCGGTGTTCAACCTGTACAACTCTGAGTGGCCGATCTACACCCGGCAGAGCATCTCTCCACCGGCGAAGCTTGTGCGCGGCGAAGGCAACACTGCCGGGACCGCCGTCGACTCCATTATTTCCAGTGGCGTGGTCATCTCCGGCGGCGCGGTGGAGAACTCGGTGCTGGCGGACGACGTTTTCGTCTCCGCGGGAGCGCTCGTCGGGGATTCGGTGCTGTTGGACCACGTGTCCATCGGCCCGGGAGCAGTGGTGCGGCGGGCGATCCTGGACAAGAACGTCGTGGTGCCGGCGGGTGCGACCATCGGCCTGGATGCGGACCACGATCGCCGCCGCGGCTTCGCGGTCACCGATTCCGGGATCACGGTCCTCAGCAAGGGCCAGTTCGTTCCGCCCGCCGACGAGCGGGACCGGGAACTGGCCGAAGCAAACAGGGGAGCCCTTCAACCTGCCCTGACATAGGAGCAATCAGGGACGGGCGCCAACTCCGCCTTCCATGCCTCCGCGGTCTTCCTTGCCTACACGCTCGGCCTTACCGTTGGGGTATGACCGAATCATTCCGTTACGAGGGCGGGCCCCGGGACCAGGAAACCAGCCAGGCAAACGAGGTGGACTTTCCCGAGATTCACCCCGGCGGTGAATATCGGTGGTCAGGGACACCACAGGACCAACTTGGAGGCGAGCCGGCAACCCGTCCCGACGCCGATCGGGCGGTTGCCGTCTGGCATCCGAGGGACACGAGCTAGCCGAGGTCGCGGGACGCGGTTGGCTCGTCGGCGACTTCGCGTTCTACCTCATTGCCGTTTCCTGTTCCACCCCTGAGATTGGAAGCGTCGTCCGGTGAAGCTGTGGCAGGTATTCCGGGCGTCGTTTGCCCGATAACTGGCAACGGTGCTGTATCGAAGAATCGGTATTCCCTTTCGGGAATGCGGATTGTTCCGGCAGCCTCCGCTTTCTCGCGGATAAATTCGTGGTCGTCCCGGGAGAGAACAATCTGTCCGTGGGGGTCGTACGAAAAGGCGCAGCGTGCGTCCTTCCTGAGCCTGACCGACATCGCGTGGGGTAGCACCAGAGATGCCGGATTTTCCAAAAGCCATGTCCGGGTCTCGGAATCGAGCCGGTCCCAGTCGTCCTTGACGCTCACGCTCGTGAATACCGCCTTCCTGTCTGGCCTTTCCTGAAGGTGAATTCCGTCCAGATTACGCCTGGTGTCAAGCGGATGACAGGACTGTTGTGCCAGCCTGGGGAAAAAAGCTACTTGCCTCCGATAGCTACTTGCCACTATCGGTCGATCGCTTCCCGCCAGCGGTCATTTCCAGGTGTGGCGCGACGATCCTGGCCGGGCGAAGGATATGTGGGAATTAACGCTCTGGGGGTCAACATGGTGGACTTCCGCGTAGGTTTCCTCCAAATAGCCTCCGTCACGGAACATCCGGGCGAGGGACCAACCCTTCGATTCGCTCAGCTACGGCGGCGCCGCCCGGCGCGTTCGGCGAATGCGTCCAAGGCTGCCAGCATGTCAGGCGCCCGCCAGAACCGGCCTTTCTTGTACTTATCGACACCGACGACGATTCCGGCTTCCTCCAGGGTGTCGAGGGCGCGCTTCTGACGCATGTAGTCGAGGCCGAGCTTGGACTCCAGAACCGCTGCGTTGACAACTGGCTGGCGGGCAAGAAGATCCAGGACCGGCCATACGGCCGAGTCACGGCGTGCGGTGATCCTGTCAGCCCAGCCCTCGGTGATGGCGAGAACGTCGTTGGCAAGCGTCGTGCCGTTCTCAATGGCCCGAAACGCGGCTTCGGAAGTCACTGCGATGATCAACTCCGGGTCCCCGGCCCGGAAGGCAGTAAGGCCGGCGTGATAGCCCCCGACGTTGGAGAGCAGCCCGGCGGAGACGGGGACGGTCACGTTGGAGGCCACGCCCCGGTGCTTGAGCAAAAATGCACTGCGAAGACCCTACCCTTAGCAAACAGAAAACCCCCGGAATTCCGGGGGTTTTCATTGGCGGTGACGGTGGGATTTGAACCCACGTTGGCTTTTACACCAAACAACATTTCGAGTGTTGCACCTTCGGCCGCTCGGACACGTCACCAACTGAAATAGGGTACCGGAGGTGGGCCCCGTTCCCCAAAACGGGGCGCCCCGGCTGCCCGGCGGGACCCCTGTCTGCCCCAAGAGCCGAACGGCTGGCCCGCGCGCCGAAGCAGCAACCCACCAGCCGACCTACCGCCCCAACCACAATCTCCGGCGACGAAGGAACCGACGCCGCGTGTCGCCGTCGAACGCTCTGCGCACGCTCCGGGTAGATTGATAAGTACCATGACTAATTCGCAGCTGAATCCGGCGCACGCCTACTGGACCACGGGCAAAGGCCGCGGCGAGCTGCGCTCGGAGGAGATTCCCCAGCCTGGTCCGGACGAAGCCCTCATCCGGACGCTGTACTCGGGGATCAGCCGGGGAACGGAACGGGTGGTGCACGAAGGACATGTCCCGCGCCGGGTCGCGGAGCAGATGCGCGCGCCACACCAGGAAGGCGCGTTTCCGTCTCCGGTAAAGTATGGCTACCTCTCCGTCGGCGTGGTCGAGGCCGGACCTGCTGAATGGCTGGGAAAGACGGTGTTCAGCCTGCATCCGCACCAGGACCTTTATGTCCTGCCGACCGATGCGCTCACTGTCATTCCCGACGCCGTTCCGCCGCGCAGGGCCGTCCTGACGGGGATCGTCGAAACGGCCATCAATGCCATCTGGGAAGCCGGGCCGAGGCTGGGAGACAGGGTCGCCGTCGTCGGGGCCGGGCTGGTGGGCGGCATCCTGGCGACGCTTCTTCGCGGCTTTCCCCTGGAGCGCCTGCAACTTGTCGACGCGGACCCGGGCAAGTCCAAGCTCGCTGCGGCGCTCGGCGTCGAATTCACGGGTCCGGAGCAAGCCCGCGCCGATTGTGACATCGTCTTCCATTGCTCGGCGTCGGACGCGGGCCTTAAGCGGAGCTTGCAGCTCGCCGGTGACGACTCCGAAGTCATTGAAGTTTCGTGGTTTGCCGACAAGGAAGTCACCATTCCCCTCGGCGAGGATTTCCATGCCCGGCGCCTCAGCATCCGCTCAAGCCAAGTGGGCGCCGTTGCCCGCACGCGCCGACACCGGCGAAGCACCGCCGACCGCTTGAAACTCGCAGTGTCCCAGCTGCAGGACCCGGTTTTTGATAACTTCCTGACAGGAGAGTGTGCGTTCCAAAACCTGCCCGCCGCCATGATCGACGTGTTCGAACGGCCAGGTGCCGTTTTCTGCCAAGTGGTCGCTTATCCGGCCGCCCAGCCGAAGGAGTAAACCATGTTCAGCCTGACCGTCCGACGCCATTTCATGATCGCCCATAGCCTTCCCCGGGAAGCGTTCGGGCCCGCCCAGGGCTTGCACGGCGCGACGTTCGTCACCGAAGTATCGTTCCGGCGGGCAGGCCTCAACGACGACGCCATCGTCCTGGACATCGGCGCCGCCGGTAGCCTCCTCGAAGGCGTCCTGGCCGAACTCAACTACAAGAACCTCGACGAGCATCCCGCGTTCGAAGGCAAGTTGACCACCACGGAGGCATTGTCGAAATACATTGCCGACGCCGTTGCCCGCGAACTCCGCGGCATTCCCGACGGCGGCGCAGTGACCGGACTGGATGTGGTGCTCCGAGAGCACCCGGATGCCTGGGCCGGTTACTCGCTGGAGCTTTCGAACAGCTAGGCAGCCATGGTCGCCATCCGCTTCCTTGTCCCCGGGAACATCAACTACGGCTCCGGCGGCAACAACTACAATGCCAAGCTCGCCGAGCACCTTACCGCCTTAGGCGCCAGCGTCGAGATCCGGGAGGTCGACGGCGACTGGCCGGTTGGGCAGCCAGCGGACCGGCGCCGCCTGGCCAAGGAACTCGACGGCGCCCCAACGGTGCTCATTGACGGCCTGATGGCGTGGGGCGCGCCGGAGGAGATTGCCAAGGCGAACCGGGAAGGAACCAGCGCATGGATCCTCTCGCACATGGCGTTGCCTGAGCACCCGGACTTGGAAGCGGGAACCTTGGACGCCGCCGCCGGAGTGATCTGCACCAGCTCATACGCCGCCGCCGAACTGATGCAGCGGCACGCACATGCCTTCAGGCCACAGACGGACTTCGGACACGCGGCCGCCGGCAGGCACGAGCCCGGGCCACTGGTAGCCCTCCCCGGAACCGAACGCGCGGACATTGCGTCGGGATCCGAGCCACCCCACATCATCGTCGTCGCCGCATTGCTGCCCCACAAGGCGCAGATGCTCGTTGTGGAAGCACTGGGCATGGTTCGCGACCTTCCATGGACCGCTGCCCTGGTCGGCACCGCCGAACCGGACCCGGATTACGCAGCCGAGGTGCGCGCCGCCGTCGTCGACTCAGGGTTGGAGCAGAGGATCGCGCTCACGGGCGAACTAAGCGGCAAGCCGCTCGAGGAGCAATGGCATGCGGCGGACCTTAGTATCCTCGTTTCCACGAAGGAATCCTTCGGAATGGTGGTGACGGAGTCCCTGGCCCATGGGGTCCCGGTGATCGTGAGGCAGGGGACAGGAGCCGTGGAAGCTCTCGGCGAGTGGGGTGCCGGTAGCGCGCTCGAATTGGGCACCGACCCCAAACCCTTGGCGGACGCGCTGCGGGCTTGGCTCCGCGATGGCGGGTTGAGGGAGGAATGGCGTTCCGGGGCGCTGAAAGCCAGGGAAAACCTCCGAGGTTGGCAATCGACAGCGGCAACCGTACTCGATGCCCTTCGTGCCAGAATGGGGCGATGACCTCCGCCGTGCCGTCAACGCAAACGCTCACCTCGGAACTACTTCGCGCATGGGCTTGGCATCGGCAGGGCTTGGATGGCAGCTTTGCGGGCAAGTCCTCCCAGGAAGTCCTGGACCATTCCGGCTGGGCTCGATCCGTGGGCGGCGCCAACCCTTACCTGACGCTGTTCGCCCGGGCGGGGACCCGGCGTGAGCGAGTGGATCGTGACGTCGCCGAGCTGAAGATCCATGAGCTCCCCACCGCGCGCGGTTGCACCTATGTCCTCGGCCGGGACGACTTCGCCTGGGGACTGCAGCTCGGCAGGGACGCCGCCATGGCGACCTTCAAGGTCTTGGCACGCATCGGCGTCGAACGCGGCGAAATCACCCTGCTCGAGGAACAGATACTGCATGTCCTCGCCGAGGCCAGCGAGCCCATGGACCCCAAACAACTCAAGGATGAACTCGGCGAATCGGTCCGAAGCCTGGGCGAGGAAGGCAAGAAGAAGGGTGCCGCCACCACACTCCCCACAGCTTTGGGCCTCCTGCAGGCCGATGGCCGCATCCGTCGCGTCCCGGTCAATGGCCGCCTCGACCAGCAGCGCTACGCCTACACCCCATGGATGTTGCCGCCAAGCACGCTCGACGACGACGCCGCCAGGACCCTCCTGCTCGAACGCTACCTTCGGTGGACTGGTGGTGCGACGTTCAAGCAGAGCCAGTGGTTCACCGGCTTCACGGTGGCGCAAAGCAAAGCGGCGCTTGCCGCGATCGGGGCCGTGGAGGTTCCCACCGCCGCTGGCGGCCGGCTTTGGATGCTGCCCGATGACGTCGAACGGCTCTCCGATTTCAAGCCACCCGTGGAGGAACAGATCCAGCTCCTGGCCGGTACGGACTCGCTCGTCCTGTTGCGACGGAACTCGGCGGAGATGCTCGCCGACGAGGACCGGGACAAGAAAGTCCTGGATAGCACCTTGGCCCTGCAGGCGGACCTGTCCGACCACCCGATAGTGGACCGCGGACGGATCATCGGGCTGTGGCAGTATGACCCGGCCAAGGAGCGGATCGCGGCATGGACCTTCGTCAAACCGAGCGCGGCCGTCAAGGATCGGATCGCCGAAGTTGAGGATTGGATCCGTGAGGACCTGGGCGACTTCCGCTCGTTCAGCCTCGACTCCCCGGCCTCGCGACAGAAACGCATCGACGCGCTGGATGAATTGTCGGCCGGCTAAGCCGGGCCATCAGTCAACGCCAAAACCGGAGAACTCACCCGTTGCCTCCGTGAACGCGGCGTCCACATGGTCCACATGGCCTGGAGTGTGCCGCGATCTCAACCATTCCACCAGGGA
Organism: bacterium RCC_150; assembly: GCA_041360635.1. Classification (GTDB taxonomy): domain Bacteria; phylum Actinomycetota; class Actinomycetes; order Actinomycetales; family Micrococcaceae; genus Arthrobacter. The sequence goes on from JBFUPP010000011.1 coordinate 115,317, forward strand.
CTCGACGGCTTCGCGATCGCCCTCCGCGATGACTTGGACGGAACCGTCCATCTGGTTGACGGCTTCACCGGCGAGGCCCAGGCGCCGTGCCTGGTGCAGGGTCGAGTAGCGGAAGCCCACGCCTTGGACCCGCCCCGTAACGGTGGCGGTAACCCTGACCCCGTCCGTTTCCCGGTTCACGCTGCCCCCGATCCGTAAGATCTTGTGATCGCCTCGAGGAAATGCCCGTCCGGGTCGGCGAAGTAGATGCCGCGACCGCCGTCGTTGTGGTTGATCTGTTGCGGACGCGAACGGGCAGGGTCGGCCCAATAGGGGATTCCTTCGGCTTGGATCCGGGCGAAGATTCCGTCGAACTCCTCCTCGCTGACCAGGAAAGCGTAGTGCTGCGGCGAGATTTCCCTGTCCGTGGTGGCGAAATCGAGGGCGACTCCGTGGTCAAGGGACACTGTCATGAAGGACCACATGGGTTGCGGCTCCGGCAATCCGAGCACGTCCGCCAGGAACTTCGCGGAACGGCGTTTGTCCTTCGCATAGACGATGGTGTGGTTGAAAGAGACCGTCATGGGTCCTCCTTGGCTTGGGCCGTCTTAGACCATCTGACGTCCGGGGGATCGTGGAACGCAAGCACCTCGGCACATTCTGCTGGATCATTCCTTGCGCTGCGGGAGCCTGCCGCGTGATTCCGGGCGCGCGCAGGCTTCGTGGTTCGAATGATTGAGCAGAATCGACGAGCTACTGCCGGTGGGCTGCGAAGAAGCCGCGGAGGAGGGCTGAGCATTCCTCTTCACGCACGCCCGCGTAGACCTCCACCCAGTGGTTGAGGCGGCGTTCGCGCAGGATGTCGAATACCGAACCCGCCGCACCGGCCTTCTCATCCCAGGCGCCGAAAACTACCCTTGGAATCCGCGCCAGGACAATTGCTCCGGCACACATCGCGCACGGCTCGAGGGTCACCACCAGCGTGCAGTCTTCGAGCCGCCAACCGTCCCCGCCTTCGCCGAGCTCAAGGGCATGGCGTTGGAGTGCGGCTGCAGCTTCCCGGATGGCAACGATCTCGGCGTGCGCCGTCGGATCTCCGAGGGCTTCCCGTTCGTTCCGGCCCGCGCCCAGGATGCCGCCATCGGGCCCCAGGATGACCGCCCCGATGGGCACGTCCTCGGTCTCCAGCGCCCGCCGGGCCTCGTCAAGGGCAAGGCCCATCCACGCCGCGTGCTCTGCATGGTAAGGCTCAGTGGTGCTCATGGCTCAATGATAGTTTTGGAGTCATGCGCACACTCGTCGTGGACCACCCGCTGGTCGCTCACAAGCTCACCGTCCTGCGGGATAAGAACACCCCTTCTCCGGTCTTCCGGCGGCTCACCGAGGAACTCGTCACGCTCCTGGCGTACGAAGCCACGCGCGAGGTAAGGACCACATCGGTAGAGATCGAAACGCCCGTTACCAAGGCAATCGGCACGGCCTTCACCAAGCCCACGCCCCTGGTGGTTCCCATCCTTCGCGCGGGCCTTGGCATGTTGGAAGGCATGACCAAACTGGTCCCGACGGCGGAAGTCGGCTTCCTTGGGATGGCGCGCGACGAAGAAACCCTGGACATCATCACGTACGCGGAGCGCCTCCCGGAGGACCTCACTGGACGGCAGGTCTTCGTCCTCGACCCCATGTTGGCCACCGGCGGAACACTGCGCGAGGCCATCAAGTTCCTCTTCCGGCGGGGAGCTTCCGATGTCACCTGCATTTGCCTCTTGGCTGCTCCTGAAGGACTGGCCAAGCTGGAAGAAGAACTCTTGGGCGCCAACGTCAAGATCGTGCTCGCGTCGATCGATGAAAAGCTCAACGAAAAGTCCTACATTGTCCCGGGCCTGGGCGATGCCGGCGACCGGCTCTACGGAGTGACGGGCTAGTTCATGCGAGGACGGCGGCGCAGCCGTTAGGCCGCACTCACGCTAGGCACACTTGGCTGCTCGGGTTACTTCGATAATAGCCAATTGGCCGGTGGTGTCCGGGACGCCCGGAAATTGCACCTGCGGGACCTCAGCTGCGGCAGCGGACGACTTGTTCACGGAGCGCATGCGAAAAAGCGCGACTGCGGAAATGAGGAACCACGCAATGTTGGTGGTGACGGAAGGCCATGCTTCGTGGAATGCGCCATTGACGATGAAGGCACAAGAACCGAGGAGATTCGCGATCTGGAAGCCCTTGCCTGCCTTTAGCCACCCCATGGACACGGCTAGGTACGCACTGAGTATCGCAACCGCGCCTGCCCAACCGGCAACTTCCCATAGCAGTTCCATGATGTCCTTTCAGAGATTAAGCCCGGCTCACATCGCTCTGCGGCATGTAGTTGGGGTTGTGGCGTAGCTTCCGGAAAGGATCAGGCACCCCTGTACCGGCGTCGCCCGGATTTCCAGAGTGAATTCTTCGTCGTTGGAGCTTCCACGCCCATTATGGGCAAGAAGCTTGTGTAGATCAATTGCATTCTGGTGAAGACATAGTTTAGAACTACTTAACATGGAGATCGATCCGCGCCGATTGCGCGTGCTACTTGCAGTCGCCCGTACAGGAGGCGTGCTCGCCGCCGCTGATGAACTGGGCCTCACGCCCTCCGCTGTGTCCCAACAGCTCAACAGGCTGGAGGACGAGACGGGCCACGCCTTGGTTATACGGACACCAAAAGGCTCGGTGTTGACACCCGCCGGCCTCGCGGTGGCGGAAGCGGGGGAGGAGATCGAGCGCGCGCTCAGCGTCGCCCGCGCACGCATGCAAGGTGGTGCCAAGGTCGCAGGCATCGTGCGGGTGGGCGGATTCACCAGCTTCATCCGAACGGTCGTGATTCCGCGCTTGCCCGAATGGCGGAGCCAATACCCGCAATTGCAGATCCGGATCGTGGAAGACGACTTCCCTGCCTTGATGCGGCTGCTCCGCCAGCGCCAGCTCGACGCCCTCGTCGTCGAGCTTGATTCAACCACCGCCGGGCAACGTTCAATCAGCAGCGGAATGACGGAAGAGCCGCTCCTGGACGAGCCATGGAAACTTGTCGTTCCCGCAGGCGCCCTCCTCAGCACCGAGAATATCGACCTGAGCCGACTGCCGCTTCCGTGGCTCGGCGTCGAGCCCTCAGCCGCCAACGCCGCAGTGCTCGGCCGACTCCGCCAATCAGCAGGTGCCCAGATTGAGACCGTGCATCAGTACCAGGACACGTTGACCGCCCTTGCACTCGTCGCCGCGGGGGAGGGCGTTGCGATCGTTCCCACCTTGGCCTTGAGAGGGGTGGTCCAGGACGGGGTGGACGTTTTGGATGTCCCCGGGCTCGGGACCAGGCGGATCGTCCTGCGACGATTCGCCCAACGACGGCCAAGCAGCATGCCTGTGGATACCGTCGCACGCCTTCTACGCGAATCAGCTGCGGCGTTCGACACGCGGGCGACATCCTGACGGGCCCTGAACGCGCGGGTACGCAACTGGCCCTACCGATTTTCCAGCTGCGCCGATAGCCTGTGGCCCATGGACTGGAAACTTGAACTCGTCTTTGTCCCTGTGTCCGATGTGGATCGTGCAAAGGATTTCTATGTCAACCAAGTGGGCTTCAACGCCGACTACGACGAACGCCCCATGGACGGCATCCGCTTTGTCCAGCTGACGCCTCCGGGTTCGGCTTGTTCCATCTGCATCGGCGAAGGGCTCAACGATGCTCCTCCCGGCACAGCCCCCAGCCTGCAAATGGTGGTGGGGGACATCCAGGAGGCGCACGACCAGCTCAAGGCCAACGGCGTGGAGGTCAGTGACATCGACATCCAGGATTGGGGGCACTTCGTGTACTTCGCGGATCCGGACGGGAACAAATGGGCCGTACAGTACATTCCGGGTCGGCCGAACGGCTAAGCCACACTTCCAGCGCGGCGCCGGAAACGCCGCCGGAAGCCGCGCCGGTTGTGCAGCAGAAGCCCTGCGCGGGCAGTATGGATGCATGAACCTGCCTGCAGAATCGCTGAAAACCCTGACCGTCCGGGCTGTGCTCTTCGACATGGACGGCACCTTGGTGGACTCCACGGCAATCGTGGAACAGGTGTGGGGCGAATTCGCCGGGCGCTATGGACTGGACATCGACGAAATCTTGCGCGTCTCGCATGGCGTCCAGGCGCGGGACACGGTGCGCCGTTTTGCTCCCGCCGGGGCGGACCTGGAGCGGCTGACCGAGGAACTCGGCCAGATGGAACGGACACGCACCGAGGGAATTGTGGCGTTGCCCGGCGCCGCGGAACTGTTGCGATCCTTGCCGGCCGACGCGGTGGCCATGGTGACGTCCGCGGACCAGGTCCTCGCCGGGGTTCGCATGGTGGCGGCGGGACTCGAGACGCCTGCGACGACGGTTACCTCCGAGGGCGTGACCGCCGGCAAGCCGGACCCCGAAGGCTACCTCAAAGCCGCCGCTCTCCTCGGGGCCGAGCCCGGGGAAGTTGTGGTGTTCGAGGACGCCCCGGCAGGTATCGCAGCCGCGCTCGCCGCAGGTATGAGGACCATCGTGGTGGGCGACGGCGGCGGCAAGGTGGCCGAGGGGTTGTGGCAGATCCCGGACTACTCCGCGGTCACTGCCACAACCGTCCTGGATGCTGATGGCCGCCGGGTCATCGAGCTTCGGTTCTAGCCAACGCCAACGCGGCAACCCACGGCGCGGACCGGCCCGCGGCCGGACGCTACCTGGCCAACTGATACACGGTCACCCCGCCGATCGTTTGCGGCTGAAAGTTCGCCGCTACCCATTCGGCGATCCGGGCCGGAGCGTCCGATCCGGTGTTGCCCCGCATGCTCCCGCTCGCGATGAAGTAGTGGATCTTGCCTTGCCCTACGAGTTGCTGGAACTCCTGGAGGGTTGGCGAAGGGTCTGTGCCGTTGAAGCCGCCGACGGCCATCACGGGCAGTTCGGTCGCGAGCTGGTAGCCGGCCGCATTGTTGGAGCCTACGACGGCGGCCGCCCAAGTGTAGCTTGAGGCGTCCGTTTTGAGTGCGGCAACCATCTCGGACGACGGCGTGCTGGCGCCCAGGAGGCCGCCGATGCCGCTGTTTCCGTTCCTTCCGCCGATACCGGCGAACGCCCCGAAGCCGCCGACGCCGAAACCACGGAAACCGGCCGAAGGTCCGGCGCTGACAATCGCACCAGTGTGGGCAACGGAAGCCGTGGAGATCGAGTAGGCCAGCGGACCGGTAAGCGAAGCCGCGAGGGCGAGCACCGCCGTCGTACGTTGGATTGAACGGGAAGCGAGGCCCACCGCAATCAGTACGCCGGCGGCAGCAGTCAGACCAGCAAGAAGCACGAGCCAACGCAGCCATGGTCCATACGCGGTGCCGAGGAGTTCGAAAGCCATGGTGCCGGCCGTTGCCACGGCTGCCGCGAGCAAAACGGCTGCGGCCGGTTGCCTGCGATGTTGCCACAGAAGCACCCCGCCGAGCCCGGCGAGGCCGGCGATTCCCGGAGCAAGGGCCACGGCGTAGTACGGGTGGATGATTCCGGCCATGAAGCTGAAGACCAGCCCCGTGACGAGGACCCAGCCGCCCCAGGCAATCACGGAGGCGCGAACGGCGTCGGTGCGCGGGGCGCGTCGGCCGAGCCAGAGGAGTCCGCCGCCCAGAATCAGAACGGAGGGCAGCAGCCAGGCGATTTGGCCACCGAACTCACTATTGAACATCCGGAACAGTCCGGGAACTCCCCAACCGTTGCCGCCGCCGACGCTCCCGGTCTCGTCGCCGCTCAGCCTGCCAAGCCCGTTATACCCCAGGGTGAGCTCAAGGATGGAGTTGTTCTGCGATCCGCCGATATAAGGACGCATGTTCGCCGGGACAAGTTCGACGACGGCGAGCCACCAGCCCGCCGAAACCACCATTGCCGCGCACGCCGCGAGCAGCCGAAGCAGGCGACGTGCGACCCCACTTCGAGCGGCCACGAGGTATGCGGCGACGAAACCGGGGACAACGAGCAACACCTGTAGCTGTTTCGTGAGGAACCCAAAGCCCAGGAACGCACCGGCCAGCAGCAGCCAACGCAGTTTGCCTTGCTGGATCGAGCGGAGCGTCGCGTAGCCCGCGGCCGTCATGAGGAGTACCAGGAGGGCGTCGGGGTTGTTGAAGCGGAACATGAGCGTCGCCACTGGCGTGGCGGCCATGACCACTGCGGCAAGCAGGCCGGCCCCGTGGGCAAGCCTCGGATCGGCGGTGGCTGGAGCCGCGGCGCGGCGCACTGCCAGGTAGAGCAGCCACACTGTGGCGACGCCCATGAGGGCCTCAGGAACCAGGATGCTCCAGGAACTGAGGCCGAAAATCCGTGCGGACCAGCCCATGATCCAGAGCGACGCCGGCGGCTTGTCCACCGTGATGGAGTTCGCGGCGTCCGAGGAACCGAAGAACCACGCCGTCCAATTCTGTGATCCGGCTTGCGCCGCTGCCGAATAGAACGCGTTGGCCCAGCCGGAGGCCCCGAGGTTCCAGAGGTACAGCACGCCGGTCGCGATAAGCACGACGGCAAGCTGGAGGCGGTGCTGCCATTGCGTGATCCGTGCTGCGGATGCCGGCCGCGGTTCTGATCGGAGCGCGGGCTGCGATTGCTGCCGCGCTCCTTTGCCGGTTTCCGCCTGGTAATAGGTGGTCATCGGAGCCTACTTGCCCAGCTTGTACACGGTGGAGCTGCCTACCGTCTGTGCTTGGAAGTTGGCCTGCACCCAAGCGGCGACCTCGGAGTTGCCACCCCGGCCGCCCATGCCCCCTTCGACGTAGTAGCCGATCTGGCCCTTGGAGACCATGTCCTGGAATTCGGCAAGCGTCGGATAGGGATCGCCGCCGTTCCAACCGCCGAGTGCGATGACGTTGGTATCCGTGGCGAGTTCGAGGCTCGCGGCCTGGGTGGCGCCGGAGACGATCGCGGACCATTTCGTCGTCGTGGATGACAGCAGCGCGGTCAGGCTTGCGTCGGCGGTCCCTTCGCCACCCGGCCCGCCTGCGCCGCCGGCCCCCGCGAATCCGCCAGCCCGGTCGCTACCCCTGAAAGCAGCTCGGTTTCCGAAGCCGCCCATTGCGGAAGCGGACGGGCCCGACGTCGGGATGGAACCGGAGTGCGCGGTAGCGGCTGTGGCGATCGTCCATGCGGCGGTACCAAGGCCAGCGGCCAGGAGGGACACGACGACGACGCCCGCCGCTGCAGTGCGCCGGAACCTGCCGGGGTTCAGCGAGTCGAGGCGGAGGAGGATTGCGGCGGCAGCCACCACCCCGAGGACCACGATGACGATACGAAGCCACGGAAGCCACGAGGCGTCACGAGCCAGAAGCATCCCCGACCAGGCGGAACTTCCGAGGATCACCACTGCCAGCACGATTCGGGCAGGCCAATACCCCCGCCCGCGCCATAGTTCCGCACCGCCGATACCAACCAAGGCGGCGATCGCAGGAGCCAAGGCTACTGAGTAGTAAGGATGGACGATCCCGCTCATGAAACTGAATAGCCCGGCTGTGACCAAGAGCCAACCGCCCCAAAGGATGAGGGCGGCCCGCGTGCGGGACGTACGGACTTCCCTTCGGGTGAACCACAACCCGGCGAGGAGCAAGATCAACGCGGCCGGCAGCAGCCAGGAGACTTCGCCGCCGAAACTCGAGCCGAACATTCGGGCGATGCCGGCGGCTCCACCGAAGCCGGCGTTTCCGCCGCCGAGACCGCCGCCGCCGAGACCGCCGCCGCCGAAATCCCCACCGCCGAAATCCCCACCGGCAGGACCGCCCGCTCCGCCACCGCCGGGCATGCCTTCCCCGGATCCTGTGATACGGGACAAACCGTTATAGCCGAAGGTGAGCTCAAGGAAGCTGTTGGTGGTCGAGCCGGCCATGTAGGGCCGCGCGGAAGCCGGGGTCAACTGGAACAGTGCCACATAGCTCCCTGCCACGACCACGATTCCAGCGAGGGCCCCAAGCAGGTGCACGATCCTCCGCCGAAGCGTGGTTGGCGCAGCCCAAAGGTAGGCGAGTCCAAGCGCGGGAACGATCAGGAAGCCCTGCAGCATCTTCGCGAGGAACGCGAGGCCTATGACCGCTCCCGCCGCCGCGAGCCATTTCCACCCCGCACGCTCAATGGCACGGGTGGTGAGGTACGCGGCCAGCACCAGGCACAGGGTGAGCATGGCATCGGGGTTGTTGAACTTGAACATGAGCGCCGCCACCGGAGTCAGCGTAAGGGTACCCCCCGCCATCAAGCCGGCAGCTGGACCGGATACCCTCTTGACTGTCAGGTACAAGAGTCCCACCGCGGCGACCCCCATGAGTGCTTCGGGAATGAGCATGCTCAGTGGCGAGAAGCCGAAAACCCTCCCAGCCAAGGCCGGGATCCACAGGGCCGCCGGTGGCTTGTCCACGGTAATGGCATTACCGGCGTCGAGCGAACCGAACAGCAACGCCGTCCAGTCTTTGGTGCCGGCCTGGATGGCGGCCGCATAGAAGGAGTTGCCGTAACCGGTCGCCGCGAGGTTCCACAAATAGAGGAATGCCGTGGCCAAAAGAAGTCCGGTTGCGGAGGGCCGTATCCAGCGGGGTTGGCGTCCGAAGGCGTACCGGGCCCAGCGCGGCGCGGTTCCACCGGGTTCGGGACCCGAATCGGAGCGCCCGGAAGCTGAATGGCGCCCCGTCGCCAAGCCAGGAGATCCAGCTGTGGAACCTGTGGTGGCGGGAGTGATCGTGGAGGTCATGATGCTGCCGTTTCTGTCTGGGTGCTGGCGTCTGTGCAGTTTTCGCTGGAGGAGTCGATCGAAGCGGACTGGTCATGGGAAGCGGGCTGGTCATGGGAAGCGGACTGGTCATGGGAAGCGGAGGGCTCAATCGGAGCGCTGGCAGGCGCGGCAGCAACCACGGGAAGCGGGGAAGCTTGCGAGGGCGCGGGCTGCCTGAAGACCCACAGCCTGAACAACAGGAAGCGGACTGCGGTCGCGGCGAGGTTCGCCCCGACGACGGTGAGGACTTCCGCCCAACGGTCCGGCGTCGTCGTACTGTGGGTCGTCGTGCTGTGCATCAGGGCGAGCGCCCCTGATGTAAGCACTAGGCCGATGCCGAACACGATCAGGCCCTCGAAATGGTGCCGGACCGGATTGCCGCCCTGGATGCCGAAGGTGAAGCGCCGGTTGGCGCCGGTATTCGCGATCGCCGTGGTGAGCAAGGCCAGGAAGTTGGCTAGTTGGGGGTCCACGAACTCGCGGCAGAACAGGAAGATGAGCAGGTAGGCGAGCGTGGATGCGGCTCCGATGGCGGCGAACCGAACGAGTTGCCCGAACAGGCTGGTGCCCGGCGCCTGCTCAGCGGTGCGCGAGGACGCCGGAAGCGGACCGCGCGCGAGGGCGGCACGCAGTTCCGGGACCGGGATCCGGCCGGACACGAGGTCGCGGGTCAGCCGGACCATGCCGCGGATGTCGGCAACGGCGGTGCGGACGACGTCGACGCTGGAGTCGGGATCGTCGATCCAGTCCACGGGGACTTCATGGACGCGGAGGCCGCAGCGTTCGGCCAGGACCAGCAGTTCGGTGTCGAAGAACCACGAGTTGTCCATGGTGTGCGGAAGGATCCGCCGGGCGACGTCTGCGCGGATCGCCTTGAAGCCGCATTGGGCGTCGCTGAAGCGTGCCCCCATGAAAGAGTGCAGCATGAGGTTGTAGCTGCGGGAGATGAATTCGCGTTTCGGGCCGCGGACAACCCGCGAATTGCGCGTCAGGCGTGTGCCGATCGCGAGGTCCGAATGGCCGGAGATCAGCGGCGCCAAAAGGGGAGCGAGCGCGGCGAGGTCGGTGGACAGGTCCACGTCCATGTAAGCCAGGACGGGCGACGGCGATGTGAGCCATACTTTGCGCAGGGCATTCCCGCGTCCCTTTTCATCCAAGTGCACAACGACCACCTCGGTAAGTTCCCGAGCCACCCGTTCGGCGATCTTCAGGGTGCCGTCAGTGCTGGCATTGTCCGCGACTGTAATGCGGAAGCTGTGCGGAAAGGAATCGCGCAGATGGGCGTGCAGCCTACGGAGGCATTCTTCGAGGTCCTGTTCCTCGTTGAAGACGGGAATGGTGACATCGAGGACTGGCAAGGTGGTGCGCGTGTCCACGGGGGCACGCCGGGTGGAGTTGCTTTGGGTGGGAAGGTCCGGCGGCACCACCGCGGGGTCCTTCAGGGTTCCTGGGGTGGATTCGGTGAGCGTCATGAATCAAGAGTCGCGCCGCCGAATTTGAGTCCTTTAGGCACAAGCTGTGATGCCCCTGTGGAAGTGCCCGCCTTCGCAGAGGCCGCGCCGGTTAAGTGCGCATGGGCCGGTCGCTCACGTTCCGTCCGCTTAAGTACGGTGAGGCCCGCCCTTTTGGGGCGGGCCTCAGCGTATTGCGGCGATCTTGGTCCTGGTTGTCTAGTACCAGTTGTTGGCGAGGTGGAAGGCCAGTGCTGCGGAGGGGGATCCGTAGCGTTCCTTGATGTAGTTCAAGCCCCAACGGATCTGCGTCTGGTAGTTGGTCTGCCAGTCCGGGCCTTCGGACGCCATCTTTTCGCCCGGCAGTGACTGCACAATGCCGTATGCGCCGCTTGAGGCGTTCGTGGCCGTGGTCCGCCAGTCGGATTCCTTCGTCCACAGGATGATCAGTGATGACATCTCGTTCTGTCCCCAGCCGTAGGAGGCGAGGATGCTCGAGGCATACGCTTGCGCTCCGGCGGGGTCGTCGACGGCGACCGGCGCCACGGGCGCGGCGGGCGCCGGTGCTGCGGGGGCGGGAGCGGGTGCTGCAGGTGCCGGTGCGGGCGCCGGTGCAGCTGGCTCGGGTGCCTTGCTGGGAGCGGCACTCGGTTTGGCGCTGGCGCTCGCTGTCGCAGTGGCCTTCGCAGTCGCGGTAGGCGACGGCGTGGCGTGCTCGACGGCCGAGCGGGACTCGGATGTCCGGTTGAGATCCTGGGCGTTCATGGCTTGGCCGGCTGCCTGGGTGGCTACGCCGGCGCCGAGGAATACGGCTACCACGCCGGCAACTACCGCCATGCGCCGGCTGGGGCCAAGATTTGCTGCAGCCCTCTTGAGAGCGGAACGTGACTTGTTTTCCCGGGCAGGTTCGCCGCGGTGGCGCGCAACAGGGCGCGACTGATTCTTGGAATCAGACATGGTGATTGCCTCTCAACGCCTGCGGAGTTAGCTGTCGGATTCGGATGAGGTCATCCGGCCGCGGCCACGGAGAATCGTGGCGCTACGGCTTCACCCCTAGGGCCGGCTCAATATGAGCGCTTGCCCGGAGACTCTGGGTCCCCCGTCTCTGCCTGGAGTGTTGGGCACCGGGGAGTGGCAGAGCTCGGCGCCTACCCGGCGGTGGCGGGAATGATCCGCGCACTTATTCGACCGTACAGGACGAACGCGCATAAGTCACATTTAGGTAACAGAAGGTCACGACGCCGGTGCGCCGACTTGCGCGCCTTGGGCACCGCCGTCGTACGCTCTGAAGCCCGGATTTAGACGGTTGCCGCCCGGAACGCCGGAAGCCGCACGGCAAACTCTGTTCGGCCCGGTCGCGAGACCACTTCAACCGTACCGCCGTGCGCTTTGACGATGGATTCGACGATGGAAAGACCAAGCCCCGACGTGCCCTCGGAGCCCGAGCGCGCGGCGTCGGCGCGGGCAAAGCGTGAGAAGATCCGCTTCTGGAAATCCGGTGGAATTCCGGGTCCGTTGTCGGTCACAGTGACCATGGCGCTGCCATCCGCTGAGCGCATGACCGACGTGACCACAGTGGTTCCCGCCTCGGTGTGCTTACGCGCATTGGAGAGGAGGTTGGCTAGCACTTGGTGCAGTTGGGTAGCGTCGCCGCGGACCGTGATCGGCTCGTCAGGAAGTTTCAATTGCCAGACGTGCCCAGGTGCCATGACTTTCTCGTCGCTGACGGTCTCGATGACCAGTTGCGTGAGGTCTACATCGGTGAATTCGGGCGCCTTGCCCTCGTCCAGCCGGGCAAGCAGGAGGAGGTCCTCCACCAAGGCCGTCATGCGTTCGGACTGGCTCTGGACCCGGTCCAGTGACTTGCGACCGTCCTCGGTAAAGGTCTCGGTCATCCGCAACAGTTCGGTGTAGCCACGGATTGCCGTCAGGGGAGTGCGGAGCTCGTGCGAGGCGTCCGCGACGAATTGGCGCACCTTCGTTTCGCTCTGCTGGCGCGCTTCCAGGGCGTTGGACACGTTGTCCAACATGAGGTTCAAGGCGTGGCCGACGCTGCCTACCTCCGTGCCGGGGTGGGCTGCGGAGGCCGGCACGCGCACCGCCAAGGCGACCTCGCCGGCGTCGAGCGGCAGTTTCGAGACCTTCGTCGCGACGTCGGAAAGATGCTCCAGCGGTCGCATGGTGCGCCGGATCAACGCCGTTCCGGCAAGACCAATCACAACCAGCCCGCCCAGGGACACAAAGACCATGGTCCATACGAGCGAAGCTTCGGTATTCTCCTTCGTCGCGAGCGGCAGGCCGGTAATGACAACATCGCCATAAGGGGTTTCATTGGCCACCAGGCGGTAACCGCCCTTGGAAAGCGTTCGGTCCACCGGATGTCCGTCGTTGGGGAGCGCCAAAAGGGTATGGGCGTCGCTGGGTGACAAGGGTATGCGCGTGGCATCCGTGGACAAGAACCCGGAGTCGCTGCTCACCTGGCCACCGAAGATGCGCGCATTCAAGGTGCCGATGCTTTGGCCGCGGGCATCCAGGATATCCGGCCGCCCGTTCGGATCGCCGCTCGGCGGACGGCCATGGGAGGCCTGCATCAATTGCCCGTCGAGCTGCCTGGTCAGGAACAAGTCCATAGACGCATAGCTAACGATGCCGATGGCGCCGGAGATCGCCACCAAGAGCGCCATGGAAACGAGGATCAGGCGCGTACGCAGGTGCCACGTGGAAGGGTCGAGCCAGTACCGGCCGGACTGGCGTGGGATACCCGAGAGTGCGGACATTGATTCCTACGGCTATTCTGCGGGCTTGATGACGTAACCCGCTCCGCGCACGGTGTGGATCATCGGCGGGTGCTTGGCTTCGATCTTCTTGCGCAAGTAAGAAATGTAGAGCTCCACAATGTTGGCTTGACCGCCAAAATCGTAATCCCACACGCGATCCAGGATCTGGGCCTTGCTGACCACCCGCTTGGGGTTCTCCATGAGGTACCGAAGGAGTTCGAACTGGGTCGCGGTGAGCGCAATGTCCTCGCCGCCGCGCGTGACCTCGCGAGTGTCCACGTTCAAGGTCAGGTCGCCGACCACCAGCTCGGCTGTATCCATGGCGGCGACCCCGGAGCGCTGGACCAGCCGGTGCAGGCGCAGGAGCACTTCTTCCATGCTGAAGGGCTTGGTGACATAGTCGTCCCCGCCTGCGGCAAGTCCAACAATCCGGTCCTGCACGTCGTCCTTGGCGGTGAGGAAGAGCGCTGGCACCTCCGGTGCGAAGGCGCGGATCCTGCCCAGCAGCTCCACGCCGTCGAAACCGGGAAGCATTACGTCCAACACCAGCACGTCCGGCCGGAATTCCTTCGCCAGCTTCACGGCCGCTGGACCATCTCCCGCTACAGCCACGGACCAGCCCGCCATGCGCAGGCCCATGCTCATGAGCTCGGCGAGGCTGGGCTCGTCGTCCACCACAAGGGCGCGGATTGGCGAACCGTCCGGGTGGGTTAGCTGGGGAAGGTTGTTGGTCATGGAGTGCGGGGATGCCATGAGGCAACTCTCCAATCTCGGGGTTTGCCGGTCCTTTGCCAATGCTGTGAGCGCGCTGTGAGTCCCAGCCTAGGACCCTTTGCATCCCCATTGCGAGATCACAGGCTCGCCTGCCGTTCGCCACAGCCCGCGCACAGCAAAGCGGCAGACGCTGAAGGGACAAGCGAACCTTTTGGGACCGCGAACTTCGATAATCAATCCCGACTTCCGATGGAGAAAACCATGGACCAGCAAGACAACCCCTCAGTTTCAGGGGCCGCATCCGGGGAATCCGGGAACGCACAGCCGCAGCCGGTCATCCGTGCGGTGGATGACCAGGAGCAGGCTGGATACGCAGCGCCGGGCTGGGGCGCGCCTGCGGGGCAGGCGGGGCAGCCGGTGCAGCCAGGCAACCCCGCGCCGGGTTGGGGCGCGCCGCCGCAGTATGCGCCGAACGAGCGGCCCCGCGGCTCTGCCCTAAGGAATTGGAGCACGAAGAAGAGCCTCATCGTCGGGGGAGTCGCCGTCGTGGTTGCCGCCGCCGCGGGCGCCGGCGCCTATGCTGCCGGAAACAGCGGGACGAGCGGTACCGGTAGCGCACAGGGACCAGCGGCCGGAGGCCAGTTCGGGCAAAATGGCCAGGGCGGCGGATTCGGCGGCCCGGGCGGCGGGACGAATGCGGGTCCCGATGGACTCGGGTTGGGCATGGGAGGCCTCAATGCTGCCATCCATTCGGAGTACGTTGTCCTCCAGAACGGCAACTACGTCACGATGGCGGGGCAGTCAGGGACTGTCACCGACATCTCGGCCAGCTCCATGACCGTCAAGAGCGAGGATGGGTTCAGCCGCACCTATGCATTGGGCTCCGACGTCGCCGTTGCGGAAGGAACGTGGCAGCGGGGAAGTGGAAGCAGCGGAACCACGCTCAGCATCTCCGATGTGAAAACCGGCTCTGCAGTCCGGGTCACCGCGGTAAAGGACGCCGACAAGTACGCGGCCCGGTCGATCCTCCTCAGCACAAGGGCCAGCTCGACCACGCCGAACTCGGGTACGCCGAACTCGGGGACGTCGGACTCGGGGACGGCGGACTCGGGGACGGCGGGCACGCCAACTTCCGGCACCACCAACTGAGCACACCGCAGCAGCAGCTTCCCTGAGGCCAAGGCCGGCATCGCCTCCATGTGACCAGTTCAAGGGGGTGCCGGCCTGAGCGACGTATCGGGGACATCCCTTATAGCTGAGCGAGACACGTCCGCGGGCAACGTGACGCCGTTTACCAGACAATTTGGGCGAAAATTTTCTTGAAACGGGGTTGGCCGATTGGACAAGAGTTGTTTCATATCTCGAGATTCAAAGGCAAGCGCATGACGTGCATCTCAGTTCGATCCTCCGCATCTCGATCGAAGGATGTTCGATTATTGCTTAGAATGCGCCCATTGTGACGAATCCAAATCAGTCACATTTGGACTTCCGTGAATTGTGATGTGCGGCACAATAGACCTTGTCGTCTCAAGATGTGGACGTTTTCTCGCTTTGTTACTTGCAAGTTCCCTTTGTTACGTTGCACACTTCCAATGTGAACAAGAACTCAACAGCATCTGCAGCCGCAGCGATCGAGCCCAGCACACCCGCTGGCATGTCGATGAGCTGTTGTCGAATGCACGCCTAACTTCGACCCCCAAAAAGTGTCAGGCATTCGCCCCCTGCCCAGCGTCGGGCGCCCTCCCCATCTCATTGCGGGACCAGACCAGCATTCGAAGCCGTGATGACCGGCTATTCACATTGAGGTAAGCAATCCATGTCAGTTGCATCCGGATACGTCCACATCTCCGTCCGAAACGCCAACAAGGCCGCGTCGAACGCCGGCCTTCGTCCGGGCTTCGGCAACCGCCCCGCGTACGCCCAGCCGGCACCACAGGGAACCAGCCAGGCGCCAGGCTACGTGCCCCAGGGCTACAACCCCAACTCTTACGGCCAGCTTCGCGCCGTCCCGGCCAACGAGGCCGCGCCCATGACCGCACCAACCCCGGTCCTCGCCCCGGCTGAACGCGCAATCCGCCCCGTAGCCAACGACAATGTGGCCCGCGGCTTCGTGCTCTACATGGGCATCGACGAGGACACCGCAGCTGCGGCCGGAACGTCCATCGCCAAGCTCGCCCAGGAGATCCGGGCCTACGCACAGTCCCTCGTCTCCGGCGCCGAAAGCTACGCAGCAGTCGCAGTTGCGCCCGCCAACGCCCCCGGTTCCGCTCTCGACGTCGTGCGCTCCACCTTCGGCGACCCGACTGTCGGCAACCGCCAGCGCACGGACGCCCTGCGCCCGCAGCCGGCCCAGGAAGCCCGCCCGTCCGGCGTCCTGATCGACCTCGCCCGCCGGGAAGTGCACCTCGATGGCGAGTCCCTGAACCTCACGTTCAAGGAGTTCGAGCTGCTGAACTACCTCGTCGAAAACGGCACCCGCACAGTAGGCCGCGACGAGCTGCTCGAGGGTCTCTGGCGCAACGCCGAAGAAGTCCCGAACGAGCGGACCATCGACGTCCACATCCGCCGCCTCCGCTCCAAGCTCGGCCGCCTCGCGAACACGGTCCGCACAGTGCGCGGCCAGGGCTACCGCTTCTACGAGCACCCGGAGGTCATCGTCTGGGCCGCTCCGGAATACTCGATCTAGTTTCCACGCGTCGAAAGCGCCCGCCCCCAGCAAGGGGCGGGCGCTTTCGCTTCCGCGGCACATCCCTCGGCGCCTGCGCTCGTACCTCACGCAACAACGGCGCTTTCGGGACGTGCCGCCTTCTGGCTTTCCATCACCCAGTGAGCATGTGCCTCCGCGGCTATAGGGTGGGGGGATGAGCGAGCATCACATCAAGCGGCTGGTGATCATGAGGCATGCGAAGTCGGATTGGCCTGTCGGGGTGCCCGATCACGAGCGTCCGTTGGCTGAACGGGGACACCGGGAAGCGCCCCTTGCCGGGAAGTGGCTCGTGAAGCATCAGGTCATTCCGGACTTCATCCTCTGCTCCTCCGCGCTGCGCACCCGGCAGACGTGTACCTGGGTTTGCAGCGAACTGGGGGATAAAGCGCCGACGCCGAAGCTCGAGGACGGGTTGTACGCGGCCCCGGCACTGCGGATGCTCGCGGTGATCAACCATGTGCCGGATACCGTGAACACCCTCATGATCTTCTCGCACATGCCCGGGGTGCAGGATCTCGCCATGCATTTGGCATCCCGCGACTCGGATCACGACGCCTACATGGATGCCGCCAGCCGCTTCCCCACCAGCGCCATGACCGTGATGGAACTGGAGAAGCCTTGGGCCGAACTGGACGGCCAGGACGCCAAGCTGACGCATTTCGCGGTGCCCCGCCACAAGTAGCCCCGCCACAAGTAGATCCGGCGCGAACTGGCAGCAAATGCCCCTTTTCGGGCCGCCAGCGGTCATCTGCTGCCAGTTCGCGCGAGGCCACGAGCCCGCCTGGTTGCTCATCTCTGAGGTCCCCGAGCCCGGCGGAGCTCGTCGGCGGCTTGCTGCTCCTCGCCGGAGTCGCGATTGCCGTGCTGCAGCGGACTGTCCCGTCGACGGTGCCACCCGGCTTGGAGCGGCGCATGAACGATCAGCGCTTTGGTGCCGGCTTGCGTTGAGGGGAAGTGCCCGACGCCGGGCGCCTGGCTGGGTTTGACGCAGCGGCGGTACCCGTGGCGGGACGGGCTGCGGGACGTGGAGCTGCCGCTGCGGGCCGGGCGCCGCCCGCAGCCGGCCGGCCAGCTCCCGACGCCGGCCGCGCGCTGCCGTTGGCCGGGCGTGCGCCGTTTGCGGGGCGTGCGCCAGGACGTGCTGCCGATCGGGGGCCGGGGCGGGTGGCCGCCGTCGTACGATTTTTGCTCCGGGTTTGCCGGCCCTGGTTCTTGAATGCCGCGCGCGACGGCCAGATTCCGCCCACGAACAGGACAAACATGGAGCCAAGGCCGGCCAGTACCGCGACATAGAAGTAGATGTCCGAATCCTTGCTGCTGACCGCGCTGCCCAGGGCATTCTCGTCCTGGTTGAAAGCGAGGCCCCACATCCGCAGGAAGGCGATTCCGAACGCAATGAACAGGATCAGCGTTACGGCCCCGAACATCAGCGTCAGGTAGCGGCGTCGGCGCATGACCTCGGCGACGGAGGCAACATAGCCGATTCCCACGACCCCCAGGAAGGCGTACATCACCGTTTCCTCCAGCGTGATGGCCAACAGCACCAGCAGGCAGGCAGAAACCACCGCGGCGACAATCGAAAGCTTTCCACTATTCCCCATGTGACGCATGGGACTAATCATCCCCGACGCCGCGACGCACCCGTGCCGCCCGGCCCGGCGGTTGCCATACCGTTACCCTCGAAGGTGGGTCTCCGGCATCCAGAGCGCGTCAGCCCACTGGCATGACCGCCCGGTGCCGGTTGACCAGGACCAGGCAGAGCGCCGCCGCGCAGGTGGACGCCAAGGCGACGATCCCGAAGGGAACAGGATTGTCGGCGCCGGCGATGCCCGCCAAGGGCGCCGCCACGCCACCGAAGGCGAAGCGGGCCAGCCCGAGCAGCGAAGAGGCTGTGCCTGCAATGTCCGGATAGCCCTTCAGTGCGAGCGAGGTGGCAGGCGGACTCGTCACAGCCGCGCCGCTCACCATCGTGAAGAGGGACAGGATGATGGCGATCAGGGGCAAGTGCAGGAGCGCGGTGGCCATGAGGCCCAGCGCGCCGCAGACAGTCATGGCTAGGCCGACGGCGAGGGTCCGCCTTTCGGACCACGCCTCGGCAAGGCGTCCGGAGACGAACCCGAAGACCATGAAGCCGAGGGAATTGAGGCCAAAAGCGAAGGAGTACTGCTGCGGAGAGAGCCCGTACATGCCTTGGAGGATGTAGGTCGCGCCGCTGAGGTAGGCGAAGATCGCGGAGTAGGTGAACCCGGTGATCAGCACGGCGCCGAGGAATACATGGTCGCCGGCCAGTCGCCGGAAGTCCCGCAGCGTGTGCGCCAGGCCCCCGATGGCACGCCGGCTCACGGGAAGCGTTTCGCGGAAGATCAGCAGGCACGCCACGAGGATCGCCACGCCAACCCCCGCAAGGAACAGGAAGACTCCTCGCCAGTCCGTGACCGCTGCCAATTGACCTCCGATCACCGGTCCGATGATCGCCGCCAGGCCCCCGAGAACGGTCAGGCGGCCGTAATAGCGCAGAAGCTTGCCGCCCGAGTACACATCGCGCCCTGCGGCCTGCGCGATCACGATGCCCACGGCACCGGCCAGTCCCTGGACGAACCTCGCTGCGATGAGTGCCTCGATGCTTGGGCTCACCGCGCACAGTACCGAGGTGGCCGTGTAGGCGAGCACGCCGACGAGGAGCGGCACTCGCCTGCCGTAGCGGTCCGAGATGGGCCCGGCAATCACTTGGCCGATCGCCAGGCCGAGCAGGCACGCGGTGATGGTCAGCTGTGCCGAGGACGTCGCGCTCCTGAGCTCCGACGTGAGGGCCGGCAGGACAGGAAGGTACAGGTCCATGGAAATGGGCCCGAAGATCGTCAGTAGGCCAAGAACGACCGCCAACGGACGGCCGACTGCCGTTTGGCGGGCGGTAATGGGAGTTTCGACGGCGGTCACGCTGGCTCCTTGGAAAGGTCGGTGCGGGGGTCTTCTTCAATGAGACTCCGAAACGCCTTTCCCAGGGAGAGCCCTGGGTTTACAGGTACTGCCATTACCTCCTTTGCGCCTATCGCACCACGTAGCCCCGCATGAGGGTCATGATCGCGGCGACGCCCTGTTCCCGGGTCCGTTCCGGGTTGTAGGTCTGCCTGTCCAGGCCCACCACGAAGATCGCTCCGAACATCGCCGCTTCCAGGCTTCCCTGCGCGATTTCCGTATCCACGGTGTATTCTGCGGCGACCGCCTCTATCGCCGAGCCGATAACGGCCAGCAGCTCGCTGCGCAATTCGACGAAGAGCTTGCCCCATTCGCTGGGCGTCCGCCAATTCTCGCTGACCCAGAGGCGGGCGAAGGAAGGGTAGTCGTCCATGAACTCCATGGCTTGGCCCAGCATCGCTTCCATGGCGTCCAGCGGATCGGGATGCTTGCCCTCGATGGCCTGGAGCCTGCCCAGCATGATGTCGACACCGTGACGCAGCAATTGGGCGATCAGATCGGCTTTACTGCCAAAGTTGTAATACACGGTCCCCTTGGACACCCCGGCCGCCGCCGCGATTTCGTCCACCGTGACACCCGCGGCTCCGCGCTCGCCGATCAGTTCCATCGAGGCATCGAAGAGGCGCTGCTTGGTCGCGTTGGTGCGGGCCGGCCGGAGCTTCCTCCCTGCCAATTCACCGCTTTCGGCCAGTGCTTGGCTTTCGGGCAGCGCTTCAGTGGCCGCGCCTTCGTGCTTGCTCATACCGCAATCTCCGGTTTCAACGTCTTCAGGGTCCAGAACTTGTGTTTGCGGACAGCGAGCGTGGAGAGCACGGCACCCAGCAAGGTGTACCCAATCAAGCCAAGAACGGTCGGCCAGATCATGGACAGGTCACCACCATAGATCAAGTGCCGCATGCCGGTCACCACGTAGCCCATCGGCATGATCTGGTGCACCACGTGCAACGGCATGGGAGTGGTTTGCCACGGGAACGTTCCGCCCGAAGAGACGAGTTGGAGAACCAGCAGGATCAGTACAACGAATTTTCCAGGCGTCCCGAGCAGAGCCACGATGCCTTGGATGAGGGCCGTGAACGCCATGACCGCCACCAGCATGAAGAGCCACATCATCACCGGATGCGCCGCGTTGAGGCCCAGCCCGAAGTCCACCACCAAGGTGAGGATGCTCGCCTGGAGCACTGACACGACGAAGAAGGGAAGCCAGCCGCCCACCGCGATCTTCCACGAGGCAGCGTTCGACGCCAAGGCGCGCTGCGTGATCGGACGCATCGCCTGGACCAGCATGAACACGCCGATCCACAGGGCCAACGTCAGGAAGAAGGGAGCGAGGCCGGCGCCATAGGAGCCCGCTTTCGCCTGGGACACGTTATTGACGGCCACCGGATCCGCCATCACCTTGGAAACCCGGCTCTTTTGGGCGTCGTTTGGATTCGGCACCTTGCCGGCGCCCTTGGCAAGCTCGGTGGCCAGGGTCCGGGATCCGTCCGCGGCCGTGCCTGCGCCGCCGGCGAGCTGCGCCGCGCCGTCGTCGAGCTGTGCGGCACCGTCCGCGAGGGCCGCCGTCCCGTCGACCGCAGACTGCTCGCCCGCCGCCAGCGCCGCGGTTCCGGAGCTGAGCTGGTCCGCGCCTGCCGAAGCCTGGCCGATCGCCCCCGTCAACGCCGGTGCGGCTCCCGCGAGCTTGGCGGCGCCCGCACTGACCGCGGCTGATCCGTCGGAAAGCTGTTGGATCTGGGCGGCGTCCGCCGAGATCTTGGCCTTGGCATCTGTCACAGCGGTGGACGCGGCGGCGGCATCGAAGTCCGCCAGGATCCTGTTCGCCTGGTCCTGTGTGATCACTCCGGCGGACACGAGCCGCGCGTTGGAGGCCACTACACGGTCCCGCGCCCCGCCGTCGAACGCTGAAAGCTGCCCGACGACGTCCTGGACTTTCGCGTTCAGCTGGGCGTTTCCTGCGGCCACCTGGGCTGCTCCCGCCGCGAGTTTTTGGCTGTCCGCCGGGAGCGACGCGGTTTGCTTGTTGAGTTCGCTGAGGCCGGCGCTTAGCTGCCCCGCGCCGTCGTTCAGCTGATTCGCGCCGTCCCGCAGTTTGACTTGGCCCGCCAGGAGCCCTGAGGCGCCACTTCTCAGCTTGCTGGTGCCATCGTGGAGCGCTGCCGCGCCGTCGCTCACTTTTCCGACACCGTCCGCCAGTTGGGCCGCCCCGTCGGAGGCTTTGACGATCGAGGCGTGGATGGTGCCGAAGCCCGTGAGGAGTTGGTTTGCGGTTTCCTCGCCGACTTCCTTGGCCACTGTGGAGTGCACGGCAGTGGTGAGCTTGTCCACGATGGTGCTGAGGAGATAGTTGTTCGCGTCGTTCGTGGTGACGTTGAGCATGGCTTGGTTCGCGGCATCAAAACTGCCGGGGGAGACCAGGTTTGCAGAGAAATCCTTGGGAATCTTCAGCGCGAAGGCATACTTTCCGGACTCGACGCCGGCGTCCGCTTCTGCGCTTGTGCCGATTCGCTGCCAATTGAAGACATGGCCGTCCATCAGGCTATCGGCCACCTTCGTGCCTGCTTGCAGCTCCGGGCCGCTGGCCGGCTTGGCGCCGGCATCTTCGACGACGAGCGCCGCATCGATGTGGTTGAGGTTCCCGTACGGGTCCCAGTTTGCGTACAGATACACGGCACCATAGAGCAGTGGGACCATGGTCAGGGCGAGGATGGTCAGCTTGGGCAGGAGCCCGCCGGTCATGCGCTTGAGTTCGGAGCGGGCCAGCCGCAGAACGGTCACTTTGCGGTCCTTTGCAGGGTTTCGGGTAGTTCTTCGGCCTCTTCGGTTTCTTGGTCGAGCAACGGTTCCACGGGTTCCGCAGCCGGTGCCGCCGCTGCATTGCCGATCGCCGCGGCCGGGCCGCTCCACAGGTCCGGAAGGGCAGAAACGACGGCGACGACGGCGAGCGGCCGCCCGGCGTCGTATGCCAACGCCTCAAGGCGCGGCAGCCAAGCCGCTGGATCAGCGCTGTGCCGGTCCGGAGAGTCGAATACCAGGAGGTCGATGGCCGGATCGGCGAGTGCCAGCTCCGTGAGCAGCTCAAGGCGGCGATCCGCAGGGAGCTGCTCGATCCACAGCCCGGCGATGTCCTCGAAGCGGTTGACCTTGAGCCAAGGCTTGCTGAGGAGGGCGCCGCGGTAGCGGCGGGGGATCAGTGCAAGGTCTTCCGTGACCAGGTCCCGGACGCTCAGGTGCTGTTCCGGCTCATTGACGCCGGGGGAGTCGACCAGGGCGCTCGCGGTCCGGATGTTCCTGGTTTTGCTTGAATTGTCCCAGTTCAGGAGGCCATTACTTGGCTTCATTCGACCGCTCAGGGCAAGTGCAAGTGCCGTTCGCTGGTCCTGGCCGTCGCCACTGACGAGGACGAGTTCCCCGCGGCGGACTTCGACGGAGGTGGGCGGCAGGAGGTCGTCCCGGCGGCCGGTGATGTGGAGTTGCTGGGCGGACAGCACGATGAGGCCTTTCGCAGAATTGCTATCTGCCTCAATCGTAACCGAACTGACCAGTCAGTTCAAATAAGGCTGTTTCGATCACTCCTCTTCCCGCTGGGCGCGGCGGATCGGAATGAACGTGCGCGGTGGCCCGTCGGCGGCCAGGAAATTGAGGATCAGGCTGGCCAAGAGTTCCGGTTGCTCCAGTGGGAGCCCGTGGGATGCTCCCGGAACGACTGCCAGTTGGCCTTGCGGCAAGCTTTCGTACAGTGAGACGGTGTGGGGCAAAGTCACGGCGTCATCGTCACCGACCACAACGAGCGTGGGCTGCGCGATCTTTCGGATGTCGGTGGCGGTGAGCTCAGGCTCCGCAGTGATCATCGCGATGCTCTTGCCGAAGACGGCTTCCAAGTGCTCCGGCCCATCCGGCGAGCGCTCGGTGTAGGCCTTGCCGAGCTCCTGTGCCATGGGCGATTGCGGGTCCAGTTCGAGGGGCATCATGCCGTTGTAGTGGTAGTTGGTGCCGATCACAACGAGCTTCTTAACGAGTTCGGGGCGCCCGAGCGCAACGAGGAGTGCAACGATCCCGCCGTCGCTCCAGCCCACCAGGTGGGCAGGGCCGCCAATCACATCCTCAATCACCCGAATGGTCTCGATGGCCATATCCGTGTAGTGGAAATCGGCGTCGGTATCGACTGTATAGCCGTGGCCGCGACGATCGAAGGCCACCACCCGGAACTGCTGCTCCAAGCCCGGACCGATGCTGCTGAGCAGGGCGTCACTGTTGCTCAGGCCTCCGTGCAATAGAAGGAGCGGTTCGCCCGGACCGCCCTTGTCTTCAACCCACGTTTGGTGTCCGTCAATGTCCACGAGCTTGGCCATGCGGCCATTGTCCTACCGCTTGGGCGCCTTCACAACGCATTTTGCGTGCTTGTGGTGCCCGTTCAAAGTCCGTACTTCTCCAGCAGCCGCAACCACACCTCGCTCATGGTCGGGAAGGACGGGACCGCGTGCCAAAGCCGGTCAAGCGGCACTTCGCCAACAATTGCGATGGTGGCGCCGTGCAAGAGTTCAGCCACGCCCGGGCCGGCGAACGTCGCTCCCACCACCACTTTCCGGTCCTCGTCAATCACCAGTTGGGCCCAACCCTTGAAGTTGTCCGAATGCAGCTGCGAGCCGGAAACGTTGATCGGAAGCTCCACCGCGGATGCCTTGATGCCATTTGCGTGTGCCTTTTCAAGGGATAAGCCCACCGATGCCAGTTCCGGATCCGTGAACACCACGCTCGGGACCGCGTGTTCGTTCGCCGTCTTCGCCAAGGAACTCCACGGTTTGGGCGTGCCGCGCAGCGTCCCCTTGGCTCGGGCCACAATCGCATCGCCAGTGGCGCGGGCCTCGTATTTTCCCTGGTGGGTGAGGAACGGGGTACCGGCGGCATCGCCTGCCGCGTAAAGCCACAGCCCGCTTGTGCCGTCACTCGCAGCACCCTCGACCAAGCCGCTCGGGTCCGTGGTGAGCCGCAAAGCTTTGCCGTCTTCGGCGTCGAGCCCTACATTCTCAAGTCCAAGGTTTTCCAAAGCCGGCCGCCGGCCCGTCGCCACGAGCAACTGATCGCATTCCAAGTCCGTCCCATCGCCCAGCGTGACCCTAAAGGACTGGTCCTTGTGCTCGACGCGGGTGGTGTCCACCCCGATGTGGAGGTGCACGCCGTCGGCGCGAAGGCCTGCCGCCAGTAGATCGGCGGCTTCCTCGGGAAAGGTGCCGACTAAGCGGCTGCGGGCAACGAGCGAGACGGCTGAGCCAAGGCGGGCGAATGCCTGGGCCATTTCGACTCCGGCTATCCCGCCGCCAAGGACCACGAACCGACCCGGGATACTTTGGGCGGAGGTGGCACCGCGGGTCGTCCAATAGGGGACTTCGCTAAGGCCTTCGATCGTTGGAATGACGGGCGTCGATCCGGTGGCGACGACGACGGCGTGGTGGGCCTTGAGCGAGTAGCTGTTGCCGTCCTTGCCATCCACCTGGACCTCCCGCGGGCCAGTGATGCGTGCGCGGCCACGGATGAGCTCGATTCCGGTATCGACAAGCCACTGCACGGCGCCGTCGTCCTGCCACTTGTTCGTGAAATAGTCGCGGTATTTCAGGACAGGGGCGGCATCAAGGACCTTCGTGACGGAATCTGCGGCACCAGGCACGGATTGGGCCGTGTGAAGGGCTGTTCCCGGGCGAAGGAGCGCTTTGGAAGGGATGCACGCCCAATAGGAACACTCGCCGCCTACCAGTTCCGTCTCCACGATGGCCGCGGTCAACCCGCCCCGGACCACCCGGTCCGCAACGTTTTCCCCCACGGCTCCGGCGCCGATCACAATGACATCGAATTCCCGGATATTCTCCTCAGCCATGGGAGAAGCCTACGCCGGGAGGGACGCACGTATGGGGTACGTTTGGACGTCTCTGCCGCGCGTCCTGCGGAGCCTGGTCTAGGTAGCGCGCCCGACGCCTAGGAAAGACAGCCCTGTGGTCGGCAGCGGCTTGAATCCCAGGAGCTTCTTGTCGTCCCACGCGGTGGCAATCTTGCGATGGAAGAGCGGGTACAGCGGGACGGCATCGGAAACGAGGTCCACGATTTGGCCGGCGATCGACTTGGTTTCAGCTGCCGGCGCCCTGGAAAGGTTGTCCATCAAGGCCTGCAGGGCGGGGCTTTCCGGCCCGTTCCAATGAACCCGATCGGTCAACCAGCTCGTGCCGGAATAGAACCAGCCGAGCACCAGGCCTGCGTCATTGCCGAGCACCGAAGGGTCAGCCGGAGCCGCGATCACGCTGTAGTCTCCCACGCCCGACTCGAGAACGCTCGACCCCACGTTCTTAATGGTGGCCTTGACGCCCGGAATTTTGTTCCACGAATCCAGCATCCCCGCCGAAACGTCCTTGACCCATGCCGTGTCCGTAGTGAGGAGTTCGAATTCGAGGCTGCCCAGTCCCGCCTGGTTGAGGAGCCCCGCCGATTTTTGGGGATCGTAAGCGTAGACGTTCCTGGCCTTTGCATAGGCGGGGTGGCCCTCCGGGAAGTAGGAAGTGGCCGGCGTGGCATTGCCGGACAAAGCCTTCTTGATGATGCCGTCCTTGTCCAAGCCGTAATGGAGTGCTTGGCGGACCAGTTTGTTGTCGAAAGGAGGCTTCGCGCAGTTGAACATCAGGAACATGAATTCGAACGACTGTACGAACTCGACCCTGGACTTGGACTTAAGCCCGTCAACGTCCAGGTGGGGGACATTTTCGATTGCCTGGACTTGGCCGGATTGGAGCGCCGTGACCCGCGCCGCCGGTTCTGGAAGCAACCACCATGTCATTCCTTTCGCCAAGGGAGGCTTGGGGCCGTTGTAGTCGGCGAAGGCTTCGAAAAGGATTTTGATCTCGCTCGCAGTGGGCTGCGGCTTGGTTGGCTTCGCCGTCGGGTTTGCTGCCGGAGTGCTTGGAGTTGCCGGCATGGCTGCGGGAGCCGAAGCGAGTTTGTACGGGCCCGAACCGATCGGCTTCGCGTTAAATGCCTTCTGGCCTGCGGAAACGATGTCCTTCGGGACGATCTTGATGACCGAAAGCCGGGGCCCGAAACCGGGGAAAGGGTACTTCAAGGAGAAATCGATGGTTTTCGAGTCCAGGACGTCGACGCTCTTTATGAAAGGAATGAAGCGGGCAAGAAGTGACTTATTGTGCGGGTCCAGCACGCGCGCAAATGAATAGGCGACGTCCTCGGCCGTGACGGCAGAGCCATTATGGAATCTGGCTCCTTCGCGGAGGATGACGCGGTACGTGGTGTCGTCGAGTCTCAGTGGATCGCTGGCTGCGAGCGCGTTGTAAGCCTCGCGGGTGACCGGATGAAGCTCCACAAGGGCCTCAAAAATATGGAGGTTCGCGGCCAACGGCGTGGCACTCACGGTGCTTAAAGGATCGAATCCCGTGGATAAGGCATAGGCAAGGCCGGCTTCGATCGAGAGGTTCGGGTTCGCCGTCGCCGGGCTGCTGGCTCCCACGCTGGTGGGTGCCGTGATATCGCAGCCCGAGAGGACCGCAGCAAAACCCGCGGCCGCCCCCGCAGCGGCACCAAGCTTAAGGAAGCCGCGACGACTCGCGCCGTCCACCCGCTGGGGTTCGCTAATCCTGTTGCTCACGGCCCCACCAATCAGCTCTGAGAGCTAGGAAGGAAGATAGGACATCCGATATTGTATGGTGCTGAGGACGATGTTTTGGCGGGCGCTAAGCTCACCTCAAGATTAACACCGCACGGATTCCATGTCCCGGATCCACGGGATTCCCCGGCGAGGAACGTGCACGGGGGAAGGAATGCCCATGACGACTTCCGGCGTCGTTCCACAAGTGCGGTTCAGCGCCCAAGCCAGGCTCAGGGCCCTGCAGTCCGACATCATGGAACTGATCCTCGAACGGGAACTTGAGGCGGGGGACCCCCTACCCACCGAAAACGAGCTCTCCGCCGCATTGGGCGTGGGCCGAAACACTCTGCGTGAATCCCTGAAGGTCCTCCAGGCCCTGGGCGTCATCGAGATCCGCCACGGGTTCGGGATGTTCGTTGCTCCGAGCAACTTCGAAGCGCTCGCAGATGGCCTGACATTCCGGGGGCGCTTGTCTTTGCATCACCACGGCTTGGAAGCGCTGCAGCTGGTGGAGGTGCGCCAAGCCCTCGAATCAGGACTGATCGGCTCCTCGATGGATGCGATGACGTCGGAGCAGCTAACTTCGATCGAAGAGACCGTCCTGCAGATGGAAGGCCTTGCCGAAGCCGGAGAGAATTTTGTGTCCGAGGATGCGGAGTTCCACCGCCGGCTCTTTGAACCGCTGAACAACGAGCTCCTCATGAACCTCATGGACGTCTTTTGGAGGGTTTACCGGAAAATCCACGTGGAAATCGGGCCCGCCCATGACGACCTCGTTGCTACCGCAGCGTTGCATAGGAACATCTACGCCGCGGTTGCTGCAGGAGACAAAGCCGAGGCCGCCGAGCGGATCAAACGCCATTTCGACGGGATGCGCCGCCGCATCAGCGAAGCGGTCGCCGACGTGACTCCCTAGGCCTGGGTGGCTCCTGCCGTTCCTGACCCTCTTTGGACCGGGAATGCGCTTGCGACACGGCGAGTCGCCCCATTTAGACCCTGCCGGGCGGCAATCATGGTCAGGAGCGGAGAGGGTTGCGGGCAATTTAACGAAAAAAGACCCGCACCAGGACGTGGTGCGGGTCTTCATTTTGTGCGCCCAAAGGGATTCGAACCCCTGACCTTCTGTTCCGTAGACAGACGCTCTATCCAGCTGAGCTATGGGCGCATTTCCGGTGATTCTTGGCGGTCTGTTTTCGCTGACCCCCTCGAACCTCAATAAACTTTACGCGAGATCATCCGGAGTGCCAAATCGACACGGTGTAATCTGAGCAACTAGACCGGTCTATGTGACCTTGCTCACTAAATTCGCAAATTTCGCGACGGCAATCCTTGATTTCTAGGGGTTTTGCTCCGAAATGGACAAGAGATCCCACATCCCAGCCCAGATTGGTCTACTCCGCGCCCCCTAGCATTTAGGACACACCACTGAACCCGAGGAAGGGAACCGCAATGGGCGATCTGGCGCGACTGCCGCTGCTTGAGAAGGCACCTACTACGCATGCACGCCTGCTGGCCTGGGTCGAGGAAGTAGCCGAGCTGACACAGCCGGACCGCATCCACTGGGTTGACGGCAGCGAAGCGGAAAACACGAAGCTGACGGACGAGCTCGTCGAAGCCGGAACCCTGAAAAGGCTGAACCCGGAGACGTTCCCGAATTCCTTCGCAGCGTTCTCCGACCCGGCCGACGTCGCCCGGGTCGAAGAGCAAACCTTCATCTGCTCCGAGAACGAGCGCGATGCCGGCTTCACCAACAACTGGATGGCCCCGGCCGAGATGAAGCAGAAGCTGCGCGGCCTGTTCGCCGGCTCCATGCGCGGCCGCACCATGTACGTCATCCCGTTCGTCATGGGCCACTTGGACGCCGGGGATCCGAAGTTCGGCGTCGAGATCACCGACTCCGCATACGTTGTCGCTTCCATGCGCATCATGGCCCGCATCGGCAGCGACGTCCTGGAGCGCATCACCCAGACCGACGCGTTCTTCGTCCCCGCGCTGCACTCCCTGGGTGCTCCGCTGGAACCCGGCGAGGCCGACGTCGCATGGCCTTGCAACCCGGACAAATGGATTGTTCACTTCCCGGAAGAGCGCTCCATTTGGTCGTTCGGCTCGGGCTACGGCGGCAACGCGCTCCTCGGCAAGAAGTGCTACGCCCTGAGGATTGCCTCCGTGATGGCACGCGACGAAGGCTGGCTGGCCGAGCACATGCTCATCCTCAAGCTCACCTCCCCGGAGCAGAAGACTTACTACGTCTCTGCCGCCTTCCCCTCGGCATGTGGCAAGACAAACCTTGCCCTCCTTGACCCCACGATCAAGGGCTGGAAGGTCGAAACCCTTGGTGACGACATCACTTGGATGCGCTTCGGCAAGGAAGGCGAGCTCCGCGCCGTCAACCCCGAAGCAGGCCTGTTCGGCGTTGCTCCCGGCACGGGTTGGGGCACCAACCCGAACGCCATGCGCGCCATTGCGAAGGGCAACAGCATTTTCACGAACGTCGCGCTGACTGACGACGGCGGTGTGTGGTGGGAAGGCATGACGGAGGAAACTCCCTCGCACCTCACCGACTGGCAGGGCAACTCCTGGACGCCAGAGTCCGGCAAGCCCGCAGCGCACCCGAACTCCCGCTTCTGCACACCAATCGACCAGATCGACATGCTGGCCGAGGAGTACTTCAGCCCGGAGGGCGTGGAGCTCTCAGCGATCCTGTTCGGTGGCCGCCGGAAGACCACCATCCCGCTGGTGACCGAAGCCCGCGACTGGTCCAACGGCATCTTCATGGGTTCCACGCTGTCTTCCGAAACCACCGCTGCCGCGGCCGGAGCGGTCGGCGTTGTCCGTCGCGACCCCATGGCCATGCTCCCGTTCATCGGTTACGACGCAGGCGACTACCTCAACCACTGGGTCAACCTGTCCGCCAAGGCCAACCCGGAGCGCTTGCCCAAGATCTTTCTGGTCAACTGGTTCCGTCGCACGGCCGAGGGCGGCTTCGCATGGCCCGGTTTCGGTGACAACGCCCGCGTCCTCAAGTGGGCCATCGAACGCCTCGAGGGCAAGGCCGACGCCGTGGAGACCCCCATCGGTTTCGTCCCGACGGGTGATTCCATCGACCTCGAAGGCTTGGACATGACTCCGGCCGAGGTCGAGGCCGCTGTCCGGGTCGACGCCGCCGAATGGGAAGCGGAGTTGGCCTCCATCGAGGAATGGTACGAGAGGTTCGGCGGCTCCCTGCCTGCTGCGCTCATCGCCGAACTCGAAGGCTTGAAGTCCCGCTTGGCCTAGACCACCTGTACGGCTGTTGAGTACGACGACGGTCCCGCACCTTTTCATGAAGGTGCGGGACCGTCGTCGTACTCTGCCAAGCCAGGAAGTGCCGCCTGCCCTATGAAGTGCCGCCTGGGCATTCTGCCGCCGGCCATTGTGCCGCGAAGGGGGCGGAGGTAGCTTTTAGAGAACCTTCAGTTCTCTAATTTCCACGCCAATTCCGGACCGGTCCATGGACAATTCCCAGCAGCGCACCAAGCAAGGCCGCTCGGCGGTCAGGGCGGCCTTGCCGGGAATCCTGCTGGTGATGTTCCTCGGCACCTTGGACCAGACAGTCATGGCGTCTGCGCTGCCCACGGTGGCCGGGGACCTGGGTGGTCTGGACCAAATGCCCACCATCATCACCGGTTACCTTGTCGCCGCAACTGCCGCCATGCCACTGACCGGAAAACTCGGTGACGCATTTGGACGCAAGCGGGTGCTCCAAGGCTCCTTGGCGTTCTTCGTCATAGGCGCGGCATTGTGCTCGTTGGCGCAATCGGTGCCACAGCTCATTGGCTTCCGCGCGGTCCAAGGTATTGGTGGCGGCGGGCTCATGATCGGTGCGCAGTCCGTCATCGGCGAACTTGTCAGCCCGCGCGAACGGGGTAGGCTTCTCGGCATCATCGGCGCGGCCTACGTTACGGCCGCGGTCGCCGGACCGTTGGCGGGCGGCGCCGTGGTGGACCACTTTTCCTGGCGCTGGATCTTTTACTTCTACGTCCCCTTGGGCCTGGCAGCCTTCGCAGTCGTGTCCTTCACCCTGCACCTTCCCGCCACTCCGCGGGGGCGACAGGTGGATTACGGCGGGGCCGCCCTCCTTTGCGTTGCAATCGTGGCGCTGATCCTGCTCTGCAGCGGCGGCAGTTTTCCCGCCCCGGCTTGGTTTCCGCCGGTCCTCGGCGCGGTGGGCTTTGCTGCGCTTGCACTGTGGCTGTATGTTTCGCGGCGTTCCCCGGACCCGATTATTCCGCTGGCCTTGTTCCGGGATTCCGCCTTTGCGATACCAACAGCGGTGAGCTTCCTCGTCGGCTTTGCGATGTTCGCGACCTTGAGCTATCTTCCGGCGTTCCTGCAAGTAGGAATGGGCATGTCCGCTACCGCTTCCGGCGGAACGTTGATCGCCCTGATGGCCGGCTTCCTCCTGACGACGACGGGCTCGGGCGCGCTGATTACCCTCACCGGTCGCTACAAGTTGTACCCCGTCGCCGGAACCCTGCTCGGCGTGCCCGGGATGTGGCTTTTCAGCACCATGGATTCAAGCAGTGGCCCATGGCTCGTCCTGCTCTCGATGCTGCTTCTGGGGTTGGGCATCGGGCTCGTCATGCAGGTCATGGTGCTGGTGGTCCAGAATTCGGTGCAGCGCCGGGATCTTGGGGCCGCGACGTCCACCGTCACCTTTCTTCGCCAAGTGGGCGCCGCCGTCGGCGTGGCCGTCCTGGGCTCCTTGATCACCGTGCGGTTCGCAGCGGCCGTACCGGCGCCATTGGCTGCCCAGCTTGGCGACCGCATCAAGTCCCTCACTCCGCAAGCGCTGGCCGATCTTCCTCCAGCTGACCGCGCCGCAGTGGCGCAGGCGTTCGGACACGCGCTTCCCCCCGTTTTCGGCTTCGCCGCGATCGTGCTGGCGGCCGCGTTCGTCCTCACGCTTTTCCTGCCCGAGCGTGAGCTGCGGACCACCGCGCACTCTGACGCCCCGCACGCTGACGCTCCAGATTCCACCGACCGCACCGCACGAGGAGGCTCCGATGATCGAGCAGAAAACCGGCACCCTGGCAGATTTCGGCATCGGTGATATTGCTGTTGCCGGCGGGAAGGGAGCCGCACTGGGGGAACTGGTGCGCGCCGGCTTCCCCGTGCCGCCGGGGTTTGTGGTCACCACGTACGCGTACCATTCGTTCTTGTCCGGGTCGAGCGTTGGGCCCGAACTGGAGGGCCTGCTGGACGAGCTGCTGAAGGAAGCTTCCGACGGCGGTGCTCGCGATGGCGATCCGGTCGCCGCCAGCGGCGCGACTTCCGACGGCGGTGCTCGCGACGGCGGAGTCGGGGCACGTATCCGCGCGCTGCTCAGTGGAACTCCGATGCCCGAAGAGCTGCGCCAGGAAATCCTCGCCGCCTACGGGAACCTCGGGGCGGGAGCCGTTGCCGTCCGCTCGAGTGCGACGGCGGAGGACTTGCCCAGTGCCGCGTTTGCCGGCCAGCAGGACACATACCTCAACGTCGTGGGCGGGGACGCTGTCGTCGAAGCGGTCTCCGCTTGTTGGGCGTCATTGTGGACTGACCGGGCTATTGCCTATCGCCGGCGGCAGGGCCTGGACCCGCACGAGGTGGCAATCGCCGTCGTCGTACAAAAAATGGTGCCCGCCAGCGCCGCCGGTGTCCTGTTCACCGCTAATCCGGTGACGGGGGAGCGCGACCACCTGGTTGTGGACGCGAATCCCGGCCTCGGGGAGGCCGTGGTGTCAGGGCGGGTCACGCCGGAGCATTACGTCCTGGATCGCTCGGGCAAGATCCTTGATTTCGTGCCGGGCGGCCGCGAAGTGGTGGTCAGCGCGAGGGGAGACGGAGGCACCGAGGAAAGCCGCGGCGTGTTGGACGGCCAGCCTGTGCTCAGTCCTGGGCAATTGGCGGAACTGGCCAGCTGGGGGCAGAATGCACAGCAGCATTTCGGCCGCCCGCAGGACATCGAGTGGGCATGTTCCCGCGGCGCCTTGTACATCTTGCAGTCTCGCGCGATGACGGCGCTTCCGCCGCAGCCTCCCACGCTCAATGCGGTCCAACGCCGGATCGGGCCTTTTTTTGTGGAAATGTTCCAGGAACGGCCTTACCCCCTAGATGTGTCCGGGTGGATGCGCCGCGGCATCCTTGCGATGCTGCACGGCATGGCAGGGAGCGTGGGGATCGTTTTTCCAGGCGTCTCGGAGCTTCTCCCTGAAGAAGACGGTGTGGTGGTGCAGCTTATCCCGCCCGTGCCGCGGCCCACGATCCGATCGCTGGCGGCGCCGTTGTCTCTGTTACGCCGGGCCCGACGGTTCAAGGTGGCGGAGTGGACCAGGGATCCGCGGTTCGTGCTGTTCCTTGACAACGTCGAGCGGCTGAATGAGACGGATCCGCGGGCGCTGCGTTGGAACGAGGTCATTTCCCTTGTGGAGGAGATGTTTGCGACGATGCGCGGGATTACGGAATTGCGCATTTCATATCTGCCCGGGGTTTTCGTACCGTTGCTGAGATTGCGCCTCATGCTCCTGCTCCTGGGCAAGTCCAAGCTGGCGCCTGCGCTCATCGCGGGTGCGGAAACGCGGACGATCCAAGCCAACCGGGCCCTTGAACACCTCGCATCGATAGCTGCCGGCGACCCCGGACTCTCGCGTGCATTCACTGAAGCCGATCCTGCTCGGCTGCTTGACCTCGTGGAGAAGGAACCTGAGCATGCGGCCTTCCGCGAGGCGTTCTCGGACTTCCAGCGCGAGTACGGCCACCGAGAAACTGTCAGTGCCATCCTGACGAGCGCACCGACGTGGTCCGACGCACCCGAGGTTGTGTTGGGAATTGTGAAGACCATGCTCGGGGACCGGCCTCCCGTCACCGACCAGACCGGGAAAGCGCTCGAGGAACTGAGACGGCATCCGGCGCTCCGTTTCCGGGGGCTACAACGAAAGGTGCTCTCCGCCGTCGAAACCGCCCAAGCCGGGCTGGCGTTCCGGGAGGACAGCCACTTTTACGCCACCAAAGCGATTCCGCCGATCCGGCAGGCGTACCGGGAACTTGGACGTCGGCTGGTGCTCGCGAATGTCATCGATGTCGCCGATGACATCTATCACTTGAGGTTCGAGGAGTTGGAAGCCATTACCGATGACGACGACGGCGCGCTGCCGGCTTCCACGCGCGACCGTTTCCGGCCGCTGGTGCTGGCCCGGGCGGCGAAACGGCGTGAGCTCGACGGCATCCCATTGCTCGAACCGAGCGTGTTGTTTGGCCAGTCCCGGCAGATTGAGGGGGCACTTGTCTCGGGTACTCCCGCAAGTCGAGGGCAGGCCGCCGGTCCGGTTCGTGTCGTCACGGGACCGGGAGAGTTCGGTCTGTTGCGGGCCGGCGAAGTCTTGGTCTGTCCTTACACGAACCCATCCTGGACGCCGCTGTTCCAACGCGCGGCCGCGGTTGTGGTGGATGCCGGCGGGCTCGGTTCACACGCCGCGATTGTGGCCCGCGAGTATGGAATTCCGGCCGTCATGGGAACCGGATCGGGAACCACGACCTTGCTTGACGGACAGCGCGTGCTGGTGGACGGCACCTCAGGGGTCGTACTGTCCGATCCCTCCGGCGAGGACACGTGAAATGGCCGGCGAGGACAACTGACATGGGCGAGCAACCGGACCATCGGCGGCTGCCACGCCGCCGGGGCGCCGTCTTGAGCAGCGCGATCTTCGAGGCGGTCCGGGGACAGATCGCAGAATCCGGGTACGCCGCGGTGACGATGGACAGCATCGCGGAACGTGCCAAGGCGAGCAAGGCCTCCCTTTACAGGCGTTGGCCGAGCCGGGCGGCCTTGGTATTGGAAGCGGCTTACGACTCCATGCCGAGCCCCGCATCGCCTCCGAACACCGGAAGCCTGCGTGGAGACGCGTTGGCTATCCTGCGGCTTGTGGCGCAACAACTTGAGGGACCTGTCGGGCAGGCGATGCGCGGGTTGCTGGGGGAAGCGCTGCAGAATCCGGTGGTCGCAGCCGAGGTCCACGAATTTGCGCGGGGCAATGTCGGAAAGATCATGCACGCCATCATCGAACGGGCGGCCGCCCGCGGCGAATGCGATCCCGACATGGTTACCGAGCAGCGGATCGAAGCCGGTCCGGCCCTGCTGCGGCAACGGTTTATCTTCTCGGCGATGCCCATCGACGACGCTTTCCTCGTCCGGGTGGTGGATGAGGTGATGATGCCGCTCCTGGCTGCCCGCCCTGCAGCATCGCTCCTCAGCCCGCCGCAGGTTGTTCCGAAGCGCCTCAGCCCGCCGAAACGTCTCAGCCCGCCGAAACGCCTCAGCCCGCCGGGGATGCCCGCGGGCTGAGGCGATCGCGGCCGCGCTAGTTGGCCAGCCAGATGTCAGGTCCGAAGACTTCGTAGTGGATCTTCGTAGCGGGAATTCCGGCGTTGATCGCTTCGTTGCGGATGTGCTTCATGAACGGGAGCGGGCCGCACAGGTAAAGCGAGGCATCGGCGGGGAGGTCGACTTCCCGCAGGGACATGAAACCCGCATTAGTCCCAGGTTGCGGTTCCTCCAGCCAAAGCTGGAGTTCCGCGCCGTCCAGGCGTTCGACGTCGTCCGTCATCTGGTCTCGCAACGCCCAGTTGTCCATGGTGCTTTCGGCGTGGAGGACCAGCACCCGTCGGCCCGATCCGGACACTGCGAGGGAGCGCAGGATGGAAGCCGTCGGCGTACAGCCAATGCCCGCGGAGGCGAGGACAACGGGTCCGTCGCCTTCGTTGAGGGTGATTTCCCCGTAGGGGTTGGAGATCTCCAGGACGTCGCCTACCTCAACGCTATTGTGAAGGACCGGCGAGACTTCGCCGCCGTCGTCAATCTTGGTGGTGAAGCTTCGCCGGGTGCCGACGTCGCCGGAGAGGGAGTATTGGCGGACCTGGCGCAGTCCGTCGGGCAGGGCGACCTTCACGCTGATGTACTGGCCAGGCAGTGCTTCGGTGATCGGAGTATGGTCGACGGGTTCAAGCGTGAACGTCATGGAACCGGTTCCGGCGGGGATCCTGGAGGCAACCTTCCATGGCGTCCACATCCTGCCGTTCGCCTGTTCCGCGTAGAGTCCTTTTTCGAGCTTGATCAAGGCATCCGCCATCAGCCAGTAGACCTCGGTCCAGGCTTCGGCGATCTCGGGCGTTATGACCTCGGCCAAGTCTTCGGCGATCGCGGCGAAGAGGTGCTCATAGACCACTTGGTACTGCGGCTCGGTGATCCCGAGTGAGGCATGGCGGTGCGCGATGCGGGACAGTACGGTCTCGGGCAATGTGCCCGGGTTGTTCACGAGGTGGCTCGCGAAGGCGGCAATGCTTCCCGCGAGGGCCTGCTGCTGGGTACCCGAGCGCTGGTTCGATCGGCTGAACAGGCCGTCGAGCAGTTCGGGGTGCGCGGCGAACAATCGGCTGTAGAACTTGGGCGTGATGTCGGCGATACGGGAGCCGACCAGCGGCAGCGTGGCTTCGATGACGGGGAAGGACTTGTCCGAGAGCATAGGTACTCCTGTGTCGTAGTGGCCCGTGGTGGAATCCGGACCGGATCAATACTCGTATTACAAATGCAAGTATCTATACGTAAGTTCTACACTTTGTAGAAGAATTTCCAAAATTGGGGTTGGAGTTCCCGCGGTCGTTGAATTCCGAGTCGGCTTACAGCCCGGGGACTGTGTGCTGGCCCTTAGAGCGCGGGCCGCAACCCGATCGATTGGAAGGCAGGAACCATCTGCCGCATGTGAGGCAGCGAAGAAACGACGACCGAGTCCAGCTCCCGGTAGAAGGCCTCGCGCGCCCGCGCCAAGGCGAGGCGCAGTCCGCATTCGGTGATGAGCGGGCAGTCCCCATTGGGGGACTGGCACTCTGCTGGATCAGCCCTCGTATTCAGCTGCCGAAGAAGCTGCCCCACGGTGGCTAAACGGCCCGCCTCACTGAGGCGGGAACCGCCATTACGGCCGCGCTCGACGTCGATAAAGCCTAGTTCGCGCAGCCGAACGATGGCCTTGCTGACATGGTGATAGGGCGTGCCCACCGCGTCCGCGATGTTCTGGGTCGTGAGGAGCTCACCTGCGGGTGCGGATGACAGAACCAAGAGAGCACGCAGGCTCACATCCGCAAAGGCATTGATCTTCATTCCATCAAGCTTACGGACTAGGTCTAGTCAAGCCAGATGGTGGGCCCGTTGGAGTCGGCCGCCAGCTCCCCGAACTCCCACTCCGCGCCCGGGCGCGGCTGGTAGGGGAGGACTGCTGCGAAGACCGATCCTTCCTTGTGCTCGGCCGCAACGTGAATCGCGTCCGAGCCTTCCTCGGGCAGCGTGATGTCACAGACGAGTGCTGCTGCGCGGCATTCTTCCCGATTTTGCCTTAGCAGTTCCGTGAGGTCCCTGAGCATTGCCTCGGCATCGAACTCGACAGTTAATCCTTCTGCGGCCGAGTCGGGCCGGTCCGGCGCGCTGGCGGGCAGCGGGTCTGCGTCCTGGTTGACTGGATCCGGCGCGACGGCGACAAGCCGGAGTTCGCCGTCGTTCTGCACCACAACCGCGAAGGGAAGGAAGCCTCCGTGCTGCTCCAACTGTTCCCGGGCAGCTCCGATACCCGTCCCCAACAGGTTTTCGAGATCCAAGGCGGAGGCCTCAGGAACGGTGTCGCGCCAGCTCATCCCAGTCACGCCGGACCTAGCTACGGACGAGCGAAAGGACGCGGTCGCGGACTTTCTCCATGGTCGCCGCGTCCACGGCTTCGGCGTTCAGGCGTAGGAAAGGCTCCGTGTTGGATGGGCGGAGGTTGAACCACCAGCTACCATCCTTGGCAGTGAAGGTGCTTCCGTCCATAGTGTCGATTTCGACGTCGGCGCCATCGAAATCGGCGCGCACGCGCTCGATGGCGCCGGCCTTGTCTTCGATTTCAGAGTTGATCTCCCCTGAAGAGACATAGGGCTCGTACTGACGGCCAAGCTCGGACAGCGGGCCATCTTGTTCGCCAAGGGCGGCCAGCACGTGCATGGCAGCGAGCATGCCGGTATCAGCGTTCCAGAAATCGCGGAAGTAAAAGTGTGCGGAGTGCTCGCCACCGAACACGGCGCCTTCCTCGGCCATGACAGCCTTGATGAATGAGTGGCCCACGCGTGTACGGACAGCACGACCGCCGTCGTTGGCCACGAGTTCGGGCACAGCGCGCGAGGTCAGCAGGTTATGGATGATCACCGGGGTCTCTTCGCCCACTGCCTGGGCCCGCGCGATTTCGCGTCGCGCAACCATACCGGTGATCGCGGACGGAGATACGGGCTCGCCCTTCTCGTCGACGACGAAGCACCGGTCGGCGTCGCCATCAAACGCCAGGCCGATGTCAGCGCCATGCTCGATGACTGCGGCCTGGAGGTCACGCAGGTTTTCCGGCTCGAGCGGGTTGGCTGGATGGTTGGGGAATGAACCATCCAGCTCGAAGTAGAGGGGAATGATCTCGAAAGGCAGGGCTGGAAGCAGTTTGTCTCCGAGAACGGCCGGAGTGGTCAGCCCGGCCATGCCGTTGCCGGCGTCCACGACGATCTTCAGTGGGCGCGAACCGCGCAGGTCGACCAGGCTCCGCAGGTATTCGGAGTAGTCCTTCAGGACGTCGCGCGCACTCTTGCTGCCTTGTGATGCCGCGGCCGGGATGTGGCCATCGTTGAGGTATTTTTCCGCGAGCGCCTGGATCTCCTTCAGGCCCGACTCGGAGGAGATCGGTTGGGCGCCGGCCTTGGACATCTTGATCCCGTTGTATTCGGCCGGATTGTGGCTTGCGGTGAAGGTGGCTCCGGCAGCATTGAGGGCGCCGCAGGCGTAGTAGAGCTCGTCGGTTGAGATGAGGTCCAGGAATTGGACATCGGCGCCCCGCCTGGCCGCGCCGTCGGCGAAGGCCTTAATGAATTCAGGTGAGGACGGGCGCATGTCGCCGCCAACCAAAACGGGCTGCCCGGCGAGGCCAAGGACGTCGACGAAGGCCGCGCCCACCGACTCCACAATGTGGGAGGTGATGGATTCGCCGACGATTCCCCGTACGTCATAGGCCTTAAAGGAAGCCGAGAGGTCAAAAGTCTTGTTCTGCTCGCTAGTCACGGGCTCAATCTTACTGTGGCGCGTGGACGCTGCCACGCCAGTACATGGCTATGTGGAAATGTGTTTCCACATAGATGAAGCTCCAGGTTCTGACTGTCGGCCCCGGCTGGAATACTGATTCCATGCCCAACAACCCGGACGCCCCAGTGCTCGAAGCCGAGCAATCCACCACACGAGTGCAAGCCCTGGGGGTTTTGCGGGAACTGGTGGGAAATGCGGAGGCCGAATTCCACGAAGGCCAGTACGAGGCTATTGAGGCCCTCGTCGATAACGGCCGGCGTGCCTTGGTGGTCCAGCGGACGGGCTGGGGAAAGTCGGCGGTGTACTTCGTTTCCTCGCTGTTGTTGAGGCGCCGCGGCGCTGGTCCCACCCTGATCGTCTCGCCCCTCCTGGCCCTGATGCGGGACCAGGTGGCCGCGGCCGCGCGGGCAGGCGTGAGAGCCGTGGCAATCAATTCTGCCAACCAACTCGATTGGGACACCGTTCGCGGGCAACTTGCCGCGGATCAAGTTGATGTCCTGCTGGTTTCCCCCGAGCGGCTGACCAATCCGTCGTTCCGGGAGAACCAGCTGCCGGAACTCATCCGCAGCACGGGGCTCCTGGTTATTGACGAGGCGCACTGTATTTCGGATTGGGGCCACGATTTCCGTCCCGACTACCGGCGGATCGCGGACCTCATCGAACGGCTGCCGGATTCCGTTCCCGTACTGGCTACGACAGCTACCGCAAACTCCCGGGTGGTCCACGATATCGAGGAGCAGCTCGGCGTTGGAGTACTCACTATCCGGGGGGCGCTCGGCCGGGAGTCCTTGCGACTGGGCGTACTGAAACTTGCCGATTCCCGGGACCGGCTGGGCTGGTTGCTGACCCACTTGGCAGACATGCCGGGCAGCGGCATTATCTATGCTTTGACTGTTTCGGCCGCTGAAGACACCGCCCGCCTGCTCGCTGAAGCGGGCCACAATGTCCTGTCGTACACGGGACGCACGGATCCCGGGGACCGAGAAAGGGCCGAGCAGCTCCTCAAGGAGAATCAGGTCAAAGCACTCGTGGCCACCTCGGCACTCGGCATGGGGTTTGACAAGCCGGATCTGGGATTCGTCATCCACCTCGGCGCCCCTTCGTCACCGGTTGCCTACTACCAGCAGGTGGGCCGCGCTGGACGCGGCGCGGCCAACGCGGACGTCCTCCTCCTTCCGGGCTCCGAGGACCGGGAGATCTGGCGATACTTTGCTACGGCTTCCATGCCCTCCGAAGATAAGGCCGCCGCTGTGCTCGCGGCCCTCGGCGAAGCCGGCACAGCTTTGTCCACCGTGGCGCTCGAAGCACGCGTGGACCTGCGACGAACGCCCTTGGAACTGCTCCTGAAGGTTCTCGCGGTGGATGGCGCGGTGGAGCGCGTGGGCGGCGGTTGGAGGTCCACGGGTCGTCCGTGGAACTATGACGCTGAACGATATGCCCGCATCGCCGAGGCTCGGGTGGACGAACAAGACTCCATGGTCATCTACCAGGACACTGCAGGGTGCCGTATGGAATACATCACGGCGGTCCTTGACGACGAAAGTGCGCGCGAATGCGGGCGCTGCGATAACTGCGCCGGAACGTGGTTCCCGGTGGACGTGGCAACGGCGGCCGCTGACGCCGCGGGTCAAACACTACGGCGTGCAGGCATCGTCCTGGAGCCGCGGCTCCAGTGGCCTAGCGGCATGGATCGCTTGGGTGTAGCCGTGAAGGGCAAAATCAAGCCCGAAGATTCCCTGTCAGAAGGCCGCGTGCTCGCCCGCCTGACCGATCTCGGATGGGGAGGATCCCTTCGGGAGCTCTTTGCTGCCGGCGCGGCAGATCGGGAGGTCGATCCTGGAATGTTGCAGGCATGCGTGCAAGTGTTGCGCGAATGGTCCGCCGGAGACGCTCGATCCGCCGGGTGGAGCGGCGAAGGCCGACCTGCGGCAGTGATTAGCATTCCATCCAGGAACAAGCCGATTCTTGTCGAATCGCTGGCCCGTGGCATCGCCGGGATCGGCCGCATGCCTTATCTGGGCTCGCTTGAACTCCAACATGGCGGGCCTACGGGCGGACGGGGCGGAAACAGCGCCTACCGACTGGCGGGAGTCTGGGAACGCCTTGTGGTCGGGGCCGAGCTTGAGCGCAATCTCGAATCCATGAGCGGCCAGGGTATCCTTCTCGTCGACGATTTGGCCGACAGCCGCTGGACCATGACGATAGCGGGGCGTGCCCTAAGGCGAGCCGGAGCTGGCTTCGTATTGCCGCTCGTCCTTGGACAAGCAGCTTGAGCGGCGCAACCACCGAGGTCCAGTCACCGTGGCAACCGCGGCTCGCCCTTCTGGTTGCTGCGACCTTCTTCATGGAGTTCCTGGACGGCACAGTCCTCACGACCGCCATGCCAAGTATTGCCTCCGACTTCAAAGCAGCGTCGGCCGATGTGAGCGTCACCATGACCGCCTACCTTGTCACCGTGGCCATGGGGATCCCGCTTAGCAGTTGGCTTGCAGAGCGTTTCGGAGCGCGGCGAATTTTCTGTTTGGCCATTGCCGTATTCACAACGGCCTCGCTCCTGTGCGCGATCAGCCAGGACCTACCACTGTTGACGTTCAGTCGGATAGCCCAAGGGGCAGGCGGAGCCATGATGGTGCCTGTGGGAACCCTCGTAGTATTGCGGGGAACGCCCAAGTCCGAATTGCTGAGGGCCACGGCATTCCTGGTCTGGCCTGGTCTGCTGGCACCCGTGCTGGCACCGCTCGTTGGCGGGGCCTTCACCACTTATCTTTCATGGCACTGGATCTTCCTTATCAATGTGCCACTGGGCCTGGCTGCCTTCATAGCGGCCCTGAGGCTCGTGCCGCGAACTCCAGGTGATCGGGAACGCCGCCTTGACTGGGTGGGGCTTGCGTTGACCACTTTCGGCGTCGGG
The DNA here is from genome assembly GCA_041360635.1 of bacterium RCC_150. Taxonomy (GTDB): domain Bacteria; phylum Actinomycetota; class Actinomycetes; order Actinomycetales; family Micrococcaceae; genus Arthrobacter. Next base: position 157,375 of record JBFUPP010000011.1, read on the forward strand.
TCACTCGTCGTGGGCTTGGAAGGAATCGGCGGACACGCGACCGGTCTCGTTCCACTTGCCCTGTTGCTCGCAGGGGCCCTGGCAACAGCCGGAGCGGGCTGGTGGATGCTCAAAGCGAGGGCTCCGCTGTTCGACCTACGCGTATTCGCCACCCGAACCTTCCGGGCCACTTCCACCGGAGGCTTCATTTACCGGCTGACTATCAGCTCGGTGCCGTTCTTGCTGCCGCTCCTCTTCCAGGACGGATTCGGTTGGGATCCGCTCAAGTCCGGGGCGATGGTTGCAGCCGTGTTCATCGGCAATATCGCCATCAAGCCTGCGACCACGCCCATTATCCGGCGCTTCGGATTCAAGCCTGTGCTCGTGTTCGCGTCATTCGCTTCGGCTGTCACCTTTGCAGCCTGCGCTGCGCTTGACGCCTCGACCCCGGAACCCCTGATCTTTGTACTGCTCCTGTTCAGTGGCGCCTTCCGTTCCACCGGATTCTCGGCCTACGCCTCAGTGCAGTACGCGGACATCGTTCCCGCGGAGCTACCTTCGGCGAACGCTGTGTCAGCTACATTGGTGCAACTCGCGACGGGAGCGGGTATAGCTGTCGGAGCCCTATTCCTGCGTCTTTTCGACCATGCACCGCTCTTTGGGGCCAGCCCCTCTTCCGCTTACCGTGGTGCCTTTATAGCGATGGCAGCCGCGATGCTACTGAGCACAGCGGACAGCCTTACCTTGCACCGCCATGCCGGCGAGGAAGTCAGCCGGGGCACCGTTGCAAAGCCGGAGGCTAAGCCTCAAGGCTGAGTAGTTGTATTGGGCAACACAACACCTGATCACAGAGCAAAGGTGCCGGAATCGCCTTTCGGCGGTTCCGGCACCTCGGCTTTGGTGGTCGCGAATCAGCTTATGACGCCGGGTGGGTGAAGGGGACCCGCTCGAACGACACCACAGTCGGCGTTCCCTCCGGGTTGACCGTGGCCTTGAGCCAGTCCTTCGCGTTGTTGGATCCGTCCACGGTGACCCGCGTCAGGTTCTTTGCCGCGGTCGACTGACCGTAGAAAGACAGCCAGGAGGAACCGGCGGCCAACGGGTGGTCCTGGTTGTAGACGTGACTGTCGCCATTGATCAAGTAGACCGGGCCGCCGAAGGCGTTCGATTCCTCGATGAGCGTCTGAACCAAGGGCTTGAAGGCACCGAAATCTGCTTGTGAGGGGGAAGCGATGGTGGGATCGAACATGTCGGCCTGGGTCATGACGACGACGGCACGGTCACCGTTGTTGCGAGCCTTGCGGAAGGTGTCTTTCAGTTCCTGGATGTCTGCTTCGGTCCGCTGCTGGACCTCATCCAGTTGGGCGGTCGTGGGCTGCGTCTGGCCGAGTCCGCTCCAAGGAAGCATCGAGTTGTTGCTGCCCGGAATGTTGACAGCGGTGAATGCGACTTCATGCTTTCGGAAGTTGACGTTCTCCGGAAAACCTTCCTTTGTCTGGGCCTTCACCTGCATGGGTGCGCCTAAGGTGACACCGGGATTGGGGAAGAAAATTTCGCGCACCTTGTCCAGCCGTTCCAACGGGTTGTAGGCGCCGTTGTTTGTCCTGTGGCAATCGGTCCACTCGTTGTCGCCGGGGGTGTAGACGAGCGGAAGGGTAAAGCTGTCGAAGTTTGCCTTGATCATTTCAAAATACTGGTCGGTGCATTGTGAGGAACCATTCTTGATGTCCCCGACATGGGCCACGAAACTCAGTTCCTTATGGGAGTTCAGGTCCTGGATGTAGGAAGGAAATGCCTGGATCTCAGCGGCGCCATAGGGGACGTCACCGATGACGCCAAAGCTGAAGCTGCCGGTGTTGCCCTCGTGCCCGTTGTAGTTCGAGCTGTCCTGGGCTGCGCCCGAAGCAGTGCCCGTGGCTGGGGCGTTACTCGCGCCTGTTCCATCCGTCGCCAGCGCCGGCGATGCCAGCAATGTGCTGGATAGCAGTACGGCCGCGATCGACGCGACCGCGAACTTCTTCATTGAGCGCATGGGTTTCTCCTCGTCGTTGGCCCGGTTTCCAACGATGAGACTATTTGTGCGATCTGAACTCGAAGAGTCGGCAGCGTGAATTCATGTCGAGGCGGCCGCCAGTCCCTGGGCCCAGAACGACCGACGCCGGCACTTATCAGGACGCAAAAAGGCCCCGGTCCGAGGACCGGGGCCAAAACGCGGAGACGGGGGGATTTGAACCCCCGGTCGAGTTTAACCCCGACCCTTCATTAGCAGTGAAGTCCATTCGGCCGCTCTGGCACGTCTCCAATTGCTATTGCTAGCCCACCAAGGATACGCAGAACGGGGCACGCAGCGCAAAACGGCTAATGATGTGCCGTTCCATCCATCCCCGTGAGCGCCCGCCACAGGAAATGATGGCTGCGGGCCTGGAGCGAGGCTGCCTGCCGATTATCGGAAGCGCCGGCATGGCCACCCTCGAGTGCTTCGTGGAACCACACATTGCGTATGCCCATTGCCTGCATTCGGGCCGCCATCTTTCGCGCTTGGACAGGACCGACGCGGTCATCGGATGTGGCTGTCCAAATGAAGGTCTCCGGGTAATCCACTCCGTCGCGGAGCAGGTGATACGGCGAGAAGGTGCGAATGAAGTCCCAATGCTCGGGATTGTCCGGATCACCGTATTCCGCAATCCATGAGTAGCCCGCCGACAGTTTTGTGTAGCGGCGCATGTCCAACAGAGGGACACCGCAGGAAACGGCGCCGAACAATTCGGGGTATTTCGTCAACATGTTGCCTACCAGCAGCCCACCGTTCGATCCGCCGACGCACCCTAGCCTCCGCGGACTCGTGACGCCGCGGGAAATGAGGTCCTTCGCTACCGCGGCGAAGTCTTCGAAGGCCCGGTGCCGCTTCGACTGCAGTGCTGCCCGATGCCAGGAAGGACCGTACTCCCCGCCGCCACGGATGTTGGCAACCACGTACACCCCGCCACGTGAGGGAGACTCCTCGCCGGATTCGGAGGCTCCCCTCCGGGAAGGAATGCTTTGGCTCCGCCGTTCCAGCCATGCCCGTCCTATGGTCCCGCTGTAGGCCGGGGTCCTTGAGATCTCGAATCCGCCGTAGCCTGAAAGCTGGGTGGGGTTTTCGCCGTCGAGTTCCAGGTTCTTCGACGCTATCTGGAAGTACGGCACGCGGGTGCCGTCCGCCGATGTGGCAAAGTGTTGCTGGACCTCGTAGTCCGCTTCGTTGAAGAACGACGGCGAGGATTTCACCACGACGTGCCTGCTGGATACCCCCGCGTTCTGGTCACTGCCCGTGCCGGGCGACGAAGTGCCGCTCGACGAAATGCTCGACGACAGAGTGCCACGCATGAGCGTCGTCGGTGTCGTGAAACCGGTCGCGATCAGCCAGTAGTCGTTGCCGGCATTGTCACCTTCGTCTTCGTCGTCGACGGCGTACGCGTTCACATCATGCAGGGGAGGACAAGCGTCCAACAAAGTCGTGGCCCATGCGCCTGCGGAATCCTTGACCGAAGGATTGAGCACCCTGACCTGGGAAGAGACGTCGCGGAGCAAGTTCAAGAGGAGATAGTCGCGCGTCCAACTCCAGGACTGGAGGGAGGTGTGCTCATCCGGGGTGAAGAGCACCGTGAAGTCACGAGCACCGGAAAGATAGCCTTCAAAGTCGGCGGCGAGCAGCGATCCCGCCGGATAGCTCGTCCCGGCAACCGTCCAGTCTTGCCGCGGGCGGAACATCAGCCATTCCCTGTGGAAACTGAGGTTGACGTCCGTGGGGACGTCAATTGCGGTCCAGGCCCCGTCGCGGAGCACGGAGGTGGTCCGGTTGAAGAAGTCGATCCAGTCCACCGCGAAAGTGCGTTCGAACCCCGGGGTGGAGTCGTGCGCGACGATCGCCATCATATGGTCTTCCGGAATGTCGAAGATCCGTTCCGCGGCAGCCAGTTGCTGGCCTCGGCGGAGCCGTACGCCAGTTCGCGCATACGAGGAGCTGGTTTTGGGCAGTCCCTCGGCCGTTGTCGCGACCAGGAGCGTGTCTGTGTCGAGCCAGCTGACGTTGCCCTTCGCGGTGGGGAGGTCGAAACCGCCCTTGGCGGGGTCGACGAAGCTGCGGGTTTCGACGTCGAACTCACGGTGGCGGTTGGCGTCCCCGCCGTCGGGGGAGAGCGAGATCAACGCGAGTCGGTACGGTTCGTCGTCGGCGGGGCGCAGGAAATTGGCGCCGTGGAAGACCCACTCCTCACCTTCGGCGGATGCCAAGGCGTCGATGTCGAGGAGCACGTCCCATTCGGGGTCGTCACGGAGATAGCTCTCCCACGTGGTCCGGCGCCACAGGCCCTTCGGGTTGTGCTCGTCCTTCCAGAAGTTGTAGTAGTGCTCGCCGCGTTTGTTGACCATGGCGATCCTGTCAGTGGAGTCAAGGACTTCGAGGATGCCGGTCTCCAACGCCGCGTATTCGGCGTCGTCGAGCAAATCTTCGGTACGGGCATTCTGCTCCCGAACCCAAGCCAGCTGCTCCTTCCCGTGAATATCTTCGAGCCAGATGTTCTCGTCAACGGGTTCTGGGCTTCCGGACCCCTGGCCGGTTTCATTCCGGGGAAGAGGCGCTTGATCAGCTGCAGTGGTCGTCATCGCCCCATCCTAGGGTTCCGTGCGGGGGAAGCAAGTCACAGGGACGTTAAGCTTGGGCGTGGGTAAATCGCAGAACATCCGGGTGGCCTTGATCGGGGCGGGTCCTCGAGGCACCAGTGTGCTCGAACGCTTGTTGGCCAACTGGGCGGCCAGCGGTGCGCGCACCACGGGCGGGAGCGCGCAACAGCGATCGCTGCGCATCGACGTCGTCGACCCCTACCCGCCCGGCTCCGGGCACGTCTGGCAGCCCGGGCAGTCCCGGCTTTACCTCATGAATACCCAATCCTTCTACCCCACGCTCATTCCCGAGGACGGTCAGCTCGCGCCCCCGCTGGCGGGAGCTTCCTTCGAGCAGTGGCGCGCAAAGCAGGCCGCATGGGGTGGTTCCGGCCTCAGTACGGAAGAACGCAAGGAACTCGCCGGTCTGCGCTCCAACGACTTCCCCAGCCGTGCCCTTTACGGCCGCTACTTGCGCTCCACTCTCGAGGACGTGCTCAAGCATGCCCCCGCCGACGTCGAGGTCCACTTCCACCAGCGGAACGCCGCGGCGGTGCGCCCCCGGCCGGAGGGAACCGCGGGAGGCGGGTTCGACGTCGAACTTGACGACGGCGGTTCGCTCACCGTTGATTCGGTCGTCCTCGCGTTGGGACACTTGGAGTCCCGGCTTAATCCTGAGCAGCGATCGTTCAAGGAGGCCGCTGCGGAAATCGGCCTCCTGTACCTGCCGCCTGCTGCGCCCGCCGACGTTGACTGGGACCAGGTTCCGGATAAGGAACCTGTGCTGGTGCGCGGCATGGGTCTGAACTTCTTTGACGTGATGGGCCAGCTGACGGAAGGCCGGGGCGGGCAGTTCGTTGCGGACGAAGCGGGACTGCCGGGCACGCTTAGGTACCTTGCCTCGGGACGGGAGCCGAAGATCATTGCGGCGTCCAGGCGCGGTACTCCTTACCGTGCGAAGGCGGGGTTGGATGGCTACTACCCGAAATCTGTGCGCCTGCGGTATTTGACCGAAACTGCCATACAGCGTTTTGCCACCGCAGGGATCCGGCCGGGCTTCGACCACGACCTTTGGCCGCTCCTTCACAGGGACGCCCTGTGGGCGTACTACTCAACCCTTGCCCTTTCTGAGCCCGTGGCGGTTTCCGATGCTCCCGGGTTCCTCGCCGCACTCGAAGACATCCTCAGGCCGCATGCGCATGCCGTCGGGCACTGGGAGAACCACGTGGCCGAATTGATTGCCGAATACGTCGCGCCCTCACGCAGGCTTGACCTCCTGGGCCTCGCGGCGCCCTTGTCCGGCCGCTCCTTTTCTTCCCGCGCGGAACTCGACGCCGCCGTCGTCGAATACTTGGATGATGACGCCCGCCGCTCCGCACTGGGAGAGCTCGATCCGGTAAAGATGGCGATCGGTGCACTGCATGCCGGACGTGCAGTCCTGAAGAGCGCCGTGGCCGACGGCGGCATCACGGACGAATCATGGGTAGGGGAGCTGCGGGGCTGGTTCGAATCGTTCGTCGAAGGACTCGCGAGCGGACCTCCCGCGCTGCGATCGGAACAGCTGGCCGCTTTGGCGCGTGCCGGCGTCGTGAGTTTCGTGGGCCCGGATCCGCGGTTCAGTATTGACCGAGGCAGGCGTTCCTTCCGGGCCGTTTCGGCTTGGGTGCATGACGAGCCCGTGGAAGCGAAATCGTTGATTGAGGCGTTGGCTCCTGCGAACCGGGTTGGCATGAGCGATTCCCCGCTGATGCGCCAGCTCCTCGCGAGCGGGTTGGCGCGGCCCAAGATGATGATGACGGCGGAGGGGACCCCGGTTCAGACATCGGGCTTGGACGTCCAAGCGCATCCGTATCGTCCGGTTGGTGCCAACGGCTCGGTCACTCCCGGGCTGTACGTGCTTGGGCTGCAACTCTCCTCGGCGCAATGGGGAACGGCCATCGCAGCCGAAGCCCGCCCGGCTGACGGTCCCGCTTACCGGAGTGGCCAACGAACGCTCCGCGACGCCGACGAAATCGCCAGGGACATGCTCGGCCTTCCTCTCCAAGAATGAGCATGCTCCCACGCCAAAAATGAGCATGCCCCCTCTTTGACGCAGGGAGCGGACATCATCGGAATATGTCCACTCGTCCGATCAAGAGGAGGGCATGCTCTCTAGGGGACGTTGGGCCCGAGCTTAGGCGGCCCGGTTTTCGATGAGCTTGAAGATCGCACCCGTCGGGTCGGTCAGGGTAGCCATGCGACCGTAGGGAGTGTCTTCAGCTGCCTGGATGACGGTGGCACCCAGGGACTCGGCTTGTTCGATCGTGGCATCGACCTTGTCCACGGCGAAGTACACACCCCAGTAGGACGGGACTTCGGCCGGCAGGAAGCCCGAAGCGTCCATGATCCCGGCCTTGGCGTTTTCGCCCGCTCCGAGGGTTGTGTAGCGGAATTCCGGGGAGTCACCCATGACGGTGGTTTCCCAGCCGAAGACGTTCTGGTAGAACGCGACTGCGGAGTCGTACTGCTTGGCGAAGAGCTCGTGCCACGCAGGTGCGCCCGATTCGGCGACTGCCTCGTAGCCCTTCATTTCGCCGAACTGCCACGCACCGATGGCCGCACCGGAGGAGTCGGCGTACATCGCCATGGTTCCTTGGTCCGGAACCTCCATGGGTTCCATGTAGACCTGGCCCCCGTTTGCCACGGCCGCTTCAGTGGTCTGCTTGATGTCGTCGGTGCGCAGGTACGTGGACCAGACATCGGGCATCTGGGCCATGTTTTCCTGCTTCTGCATGATCCCGGCCACCATCTTGCCGTCCTTTGAAGCGGTGATGTAGCCCCCGTACTTTTCTTGGTCGCCGGTCTCGTACGTCCAGCCGAAGAGCGTGTTGTAGAAGGATTTAGCCTTCTCCGTGTCCGAGGTCATGAGGTCGATCCAACAAGGCGCACCGGGTGTGATGTCAGGCGTGGGCATAATTGCTCCTGTTTCGTTCCTGCGGCATGGCGCCGCTGGTGAATGAGTGGTTGATGGAGACAGATAGAACCCTATTCGGGGCCTCTGACACTTTCAATCCCCCAATTCCCAAGGCTGTTCCTAACCCAGGATGAGCATCAGAACGAAGTAGACCAGGCCGCCCACCACGCTGTAAACCGCGAAGGGCGTAAGCGTCCGGGTCTCAAAGAAACGAAGCAGGAACTTCGTGGCAAACCATGCGGCAACGCCCGCACAAAGGGCACCGACGAGGAAAACACCGCGTTCATCGGCCATGTCGGGCGAAAAAAGTTCGGGAAGCTTCAGCACGGCGGCCGCGCCGATCACCGGGGTGGCGAGCAAAAAGCTGAAGCGTGCCGCGTTCTCGTTATCCAATCCGGAGAGAAGGCCCCCGGCCATGGACGAGCCGGATCGGGAAATTCCAGGAATGAGGGCAGCCGACTGGGCTGTTCCTATTCCCAGTGCGCGCTTCCACGACAAAGTGGCGATTTCGGCGTCGGAGCTAGTTGCTGTGACTGACTGGGCCGCGCGACGGTGGCTGTCCCTTGTCCGCAGTCGTTCGGCGGCGAAGAGGATGAATCCGTTGACCACCAGGAAGGCGGCGGCCAGCAGAGGGGAAGCGAAGAGGCTCCGGATGGGCTTTTCCAAGGCGAGCCCAATGATTCCCGCCGGTATCGTTCCGATGACCAACAACCAGCCAAGCCTTGCATAGGTGTCGGACGGAGCAACCTTCCGGTCGCGGATGGAACGGCCGAGCCCCTTGGCGATCTCGACCCAATCCCTGAGGAAGAAGAAAAACAGCACAATGGCCGTAGCCAGGTGGGTGGCAATGAGGAAGTTGAGGAACTCGGGCGCCTTCTGGTCCAGGCCCCAACCGAAGAGCTTGGGGAGGATCACGCTGTGGCCAAGGCTGGAAATCGGGAAGAGCTCGGTGATTCCCTGCAATAGGCCCATGATGACGGCCTGGATCATATTAATCATGGATCGATGCTAGCCAGCATCCGTTACCGCGAGGTGAACGCCTGCTGGGAACTAGGCGGGTGCCGCACCGTGCGGCGCCAGCGTTCGACGACGGTACTGCGGCGCCAGCGTTCGACGACGGTACTGCGGCGCCAGCGTTCGACGACGGCCGTGTTGCTGTCCGCCGTCGAACGCCGCGCGCCTTAGTCCTCGCTTCCGCGGACGGGGATGGTTGAGGAGATGAGGATGCTGGTTTTTTCTTCGGTGGTGGCGGGGCGGATTTGGCCGCGTTCCGGGACGAAGGTGATGGCGTCGTCTTTTTGGTCGGGGGCGTTGACGAAGGAGCGGAAGCGGCGGAGCCGTTCTGGGTC
>JBFUPP010000012.1:0-157574 GCA_041360635.1 bacterium RCC_150
TCCTCCGGCGCGACCTGGGTCTCCATCCACCACGGCGGCGGCGTGGGCATCGGCCGGTCCCTGCACGCCGGCCAGGTCTCCGTCGCCGACGGCACCGACCTCGCCGCGCAAAAACTCGAACGCCTCCTCACCAACGACCCCGGCATGGGCGTCATCCGCCACGCCGACGCCGGCTACGACCACGCCATCAACATCGCCAAAGAACGCGGCATCCGCATCCCCATGCTCCCCATGGAGTCCCTCACCTCGCAAGCTCGGCCAGGGAACCCTGTCCGCGTGGCCCCAGAGACCGACTGATCCCAGTCGGTTGAGAAAGTGGTTAAGAAAGGAACACCGTGATTGAGCTCGACGGGCTTCGGCTCGACCTGGCCGACATCGCAACGGTGGCCGCCGGCGGCGCGAAGGTGACGCTCGCGCCGTCGGCCGTTGAGCGGATGGCCGCATCACAGCGCTCAGCCCGTGCCACAGCCCAAAGGCGGCCCGTCTACGGGCGATCCACGGGCGTCGGCGCTAACCGCTCGGTTGCTTTGGAAGCGGCGGACAATGCGCACGGCCTAAACCTCTTGCGTAGCCATGCCGTCGATTCCGGGCGGGTTCTTGGGCGGGAAACTGTCCGGGCGATGCTCCTCATCCGCCTGTCCCAGCTTGCCGCGGGCGCCTCAGGCATCAACCCGGCAGTAGCCAACGCACTGTTGGACATGCTCAATTCAGACGCCCTTCCGGAGGTGCGCGAATTCGGCGGTATCGGCACGGCGGACCTTCCCGCTCTTGCGGGAGCCGCCCTAACGCTCCTCGGCGAGCGCAAAACGATGGATGGCGGGCAGGTCCGGGCCCCCTTGGCTACGTGGGCTGGCGAAGATGCTCTCCCGTTCATCAGTTCGAGCGCCCTCACCATCGCACAGGCCGTGTTGGCCCACCAGGAACTCGCCACGTTGGTGGAGAACCTGGCCGCGATCAGTGCGTTGTCCTTCGCTGCGATGTCCGGCAACCCGGAGGCCCTGAGCCCCGCGGTTGCCCGTGCCGCGGACTCCCCTGCCGTCACGGAGATGGCGGGGGTGCTTCGGGACCTCGTGCAGGGCAGCGGGAATCCTTCCAGGATCCAGGATCCCTACTGCCTGCGTACCCTTCCGCAGGTTCTTGGCGCGGTCACTGAGGAACTCAACGCCCTCGGGGCGGTGCTTGGCCGCTTGGTGGTGGCCGGTCACGAGAATCCGCTCGTGTTCGGTTCCGCGGACGATGGCAGCAACGAGATTGCGCACCACGGCCTGTTCCAGATGACCACCTTGGCCCGCCGTATCGATGCCGTCCAGTTGGCGGTCGGTTCGGCCTGCGCAACAAACCTTCGGAGAATTAGCCTCCTCTGCGATCCTGCCTACACGGGACTGCACCGTTTCCTTGCCGCGGACGACGCCGGACAGTCCGGCGTGATGATGCTTGAGTACGTGGCCGCTGCGGCAGCGGGTCGAATCCGGGCGAACGCCCAGCCAGTCAGCCTTCAAACCGTTGTCCTGTCGCTGGGCGCCGAGGAAGACGCGAGCTTCGCGAGTGTTGCGGCTTCCGGCCTGGGTTCCACGGTACGGGCCCTCGCAACCGTGGTCGCCGTCGAACTCGTGTGCGCTTCAAGAGCCCTCAGGATGCAGGGCCGGCAGGTGGAAGAATTTCCAGACCCACGCTTCCGCAGAGCTCTCGACGCCGGACTGTCGTTGTCCGCCGATGCCCAAGACCGGGACCTCCGGCCGGATATGGATGCGGCCGTCGGGATGGTGCTTTTGCCCGGGTTTGGTCGGGAAGCGGAAGCCAAGTGAAAGATGGGGCCTACGGGTTGTCTGGTGCTATAGACCACGGACGACGACGAGCGTAACCTGATGCCAAACACCGCACTGGGGAGGTGGGTTGTTTGGCTAAGTTTCCGCGCCACCGGGTCTACGCTTTCGCGCGTCCCGCCCTCCTCATTCCCGTCGGCTCCCTTTTCGGAGCGTTCGGGTGGATGCTGTGGATCGCCGGGCCTTCGAATGCAAGCGACCTTCTTCCGACCGTTCCGGAAATTCCCTCGGTTGCTGTTCCGTCGGTAACTGTTCCCTCAGTAACTGTTCCAAGCGTGACGGTGACGAGCGGACCGCTTCCCTTGTCCGTGCCAGCTACTGTCCTGCCCCAGGTTACGGTGCTGCCTCCGGATCCCGTACCGACGCTGGGCACTGTGCCGGTCTTGGGCGCTCTCCCAACCCTGGGCACTGTGCCGGCCGTGATCGACAAAGCCGTCGGTGTACTTCCTTACGTGCCCCAACTGCCCCCAGCTCCAGGACTGCCGGACCTTCCCGGTGTCCTGACGCCGCCAGTCGGCGGCCTGCCCGACGTCCCCGTTCCGCTGCCACTGCCGCTCCCACTCCCGGTCGTTCCCGGGGTTCCCGCCCTTTCAGCCCCGGCCGCCCACGCGATAGCCGGAACGCATGCGGTCGCACCGCCGTCGAACATCATTGCCGCTATGCCACCTGCCGGCACCATTGCCCCCACCGGCCTGAAAGGGCCGGCGGGGGCAGGAAGGAGCTTCGGCTTCATTCCCAACGTGCCTGCCCCGGAATCCCCTATCCTCCTCGCCACCACGGGATCTACGCAGGGTGATGGACGCGACCCGGCAAACAAGGAGACGCTTCCAGTCGCACCGGCCGAGCAGGGTTCAACTTTGGAGCCGCAAGGCGGTTCGGTGCATGGGGCGGCGGACATGCCCGAGCAACGCGCCCTGGCACCGCCTGCCAACAGTGCTCATATTCCGGAAAACCTGCAGAAACCACCAGTCCAACCGGCATTTGATCCGGGGTCTTCTCCCGACTGAACGTCCTGTCCCTGTCCCTTCCCGGGCAGATAAGAGTACCTGCGCCAGACGCGCAGGGACAGGCTTCCAGTCAGGAGAAAAGACCATGAACAACACGAGCCCGTCCGCCCGCCCCTTGATCGGCAATTGGCCCGATCCGATGCGCGAAGCGGCAAAATAGGCAATCAGCTACGACGCCGGCCCCGGTCACCTCGACCGTACGGCCGGCGTCGCTGTGTCACGGCGCTGTCATCGCGATGTCGGCGGCAGCGTTAGCCGAACAGGGAAGCGTTAGCCGAACAGTCCGGCCACCACTGCTTGGGTCAGCTGGTGGAAAACATCGGTGCGGTCCGCAATGTCGCTCTCGTCCTGGCCTTTCGTGTACACGACGAACGCGTAGGCCTTGCCGTCCTTGGCGAGGATGCTGGCGTCGTGGAGTTCGTCGTCGAGCAGTCCGTACTTGTGGAAGACCGTAATTCCCTCGGGAACCGCAGCGGGGATGAGCGTTTCATAGTTGGTGTCCTGCATGTAGGACAGAAGCTGGGCAGTGTCTTGTTGGTTCAGCAGCTTGCCGGTGTAGAGGTCGGCCAGGATGGTTGCCATCGATCCGGGGCTGAGGGTGTTGCCGTCGGAATCGTAGTCCACGCCGATAGAGGACGCGTAGTCCTGTAGTTCCGTCAGGCCCACGGCGTCAATGATCAACGACCACGAATCATTGTCGCTGTCCTTGATCATCTCCTTGAGCTGGAATCGGGCAGTGTAGTCGCCCATTGGGTCGTCCAGGCTTGCCGCGCCTGTCTCTACCAGGTGGTAGTAGGCGGCTGCGGCGAGGACCTTCGCCGTGCTGGCCGCTTCGAACGGCGCATCCACCCCGTATTGATGGATTGAACCCTTGGACAGGTCGATCAGGCTGATGCCGATCTGGTACTCGCTGTTGGCGTCGATGATCCCATTGATCTGGGCGTCAAGCGCGGAAGTCACGCCCGCGGCGGCCACCGCCGATACTCCCGGAGCGGACGACGACGGCGAAGTAGCCGCCGTCGTCGGGTTCGCCGTCGTCTGTGATGCTGCACCCGCCGGAGGTGCTGCGTTCGCCGCAGGTGCTGCAGCCGGGGCCGACGGCTTGGCGCCGACGAATGCCGAAGCGGAAGCCGCCCGCGACGCTGATGGTCGGGCGTGCGCACCCGAGTAGATCGTCACGCACAAGGTCAGCGCCAGAACCGTGGCGCACCCGGTCAGCAAGGCCCGACGACGCCGGCGGGGGCTCCATGAATTGGGCCGACGTTTGTCCCGTTCGGACCCGGGTCCGGAACGCCGGGGCACATGCTCTTCCATAATTAACCAACCGTAGGCCGCCCGGCTAAGTGAAACCTATGAAGACCCTGTCCATCACCCGCGTGTCGGCCCTATGAACGCGAGGTGACCTACTCGCGGATTGGCGAGCCAAGAACCGTGAAATGGGTACCGCTCCCCTCTCCGGAGAGCAAGGGCATGGCCTCCCCGATGGCCGCCCTGACCGTCCCCAGCTGCAGCGATCCTTGATGGGCTTCGGGCGACTCCCACAGTTCGCAGACGAAGACGGTGTCCGGGGCGTCGTCGTTGATCCCCACCTCGTAGAGCAGGCAGCCGGCATCGCGCAGCTCCGGCTTGGGCCTGAGCAGAATCGAAACGACGGCGTCGCGTTGGCCGGGTTTAGTACCGAGACTTCCTACGTTCGCAAAGGTCATGCGCCTATTGTGTCCTGCCGCAACGACATTTTTGCTGCGGCCCACTGGGCCTGGCTAGGCAGCGTAGCGGGCGGCGAAATTCCGGAGGATGTTCATCGGTTCCACCACCACGGATTCGCGCGCGGCGGCCATGAGCTGTTCGGCTTGCTCGGGAGGAAAGTAGCCCGAGTGGCGGTAGATATCGATCCTCGTCACCAGGCCGTCGGCGTCCAGCTCCGGGTGGAACTGCGTGGCGTAGAGGTTCTCCTTGATCCTGAACATCTGCACAGGGCATGTAGCGGAGCCGGCCAGCACCACGGCGTTCGGCGGCAGGACCGTGCAGGCTTCTTTATGGCCCACAAAAGCCGTGAACTGTTCCGGAACGTCGCGCAGCAGCGGGTCTTGCCGGCCTTCGGCGGTCAGCTTGATTTCGACGGCGCCAATGGGCTCTCCGTAGGTCCGATCCACTGTGCCGCCCTGGTGCAGGCCAAGCGTCCCGACGCCGTAACAAGCGCCGAGGAAGGGGAAGTCGGCGTCGACGATGTCATCGAGCAGCACGGACAGCTCGTGCTCCACACGCAGTTGCGTCTTGCTCTTGCTGTCCATGGGATCGCTCGAGGTGAACGGGCTGCCACCCACAATGACGCCGGAATAGAGCGAGAGGTCGATATCCGGCAGCGGACCTTGCTCCATTCGGATCCTGCTCAACTGGGCCGGTTCCAAGGCGCAGTAGCGCAGGTAAGCCAAGTATTCGTCGTCGGCCGCGATGTCATCGGCTCGGGAGGCCAGCAACAGAAACGGTTTCACAGGCTAAGTGTCGGTGAGCTGCCGTTCACATGCAAGAAACGTTGGCGTCGACCCCGTTGCGACGATGGATGTCACCTCGAGGCATCCGAAATTTCCCTGAAATTCAACGATCTTGAGTGCGCGGCCCATACACCGAGGACCTGACGGAGAATCCTTGTTTACATTCCCGAAACAAGCCCGACACGTGTTCTTCACGCTGGAGCCGATTCTGTAACCTCCGCGCAATTTTTCCTCACATTTCCCGAAACACGGACCAGCCACTATTGATCGGGGGAACGGGCAGGATGGGCACGAGCGCCCCTCCCGCGGAATCGCGATGAGAAGGGACAGCACGTGCAGATCACGGTGGAAAACGTTTGGGTCATGGTCTCGGCGGCACTCGCATTGCTCATGACCCCGGCGCTCGGCCTCTTCTACAGCGGCATGACGCGGGCCAAGGCCTCGCTCAACATGATCATGATGAGCTTCAGTTCCGCAGGCATCGTCGGAGCCATCTGGATCCTCTGGGGCTACTCGATGATCAGCGGCAAGAGCATCCTCGGAATCTTCGGAAACCCCTTCAGCAGTTTCGGTTCCGCAGACCTGGTGAATTCCACCGACCTCATCAAGCTGGGCTTCAGTGCCACCTTCGCCATGGTCACCGTGGCGTTGATCAGTGGGGCGATCGCCGACCGGGCCAAGTTCACCTCCTGGGCCATCTTCGTTCCCAGCTGGATCACGCTGGTCTACTGCCCCCTTGCATTCATGGTCTGGGGAGGCGGCCTGATGAGCCCGGGCGGAGCCATCAGTTCCGTGTTCGGCCAGGTCATCGACTTCGCCGGTGGCACCGTAGTGGAAATCAGCTCCGGCGCCGCCGCCTTCGTCCTCGCCCTGATCCTCGGCAAGCGCCACGGCTTTGGCAAGGACCCCAACCACCGCCCGCATAACCTGCCCCTCATCATGCTCGGCGCGGGACTCCTGTGGTTCGGTTGGTTCGGCTTCAACGCCGGCGCCGCCACCACCGGCGCGCAGGCAGGCCTGATCTGGGTCAACACCCTCGTTGCTCCCTGCGGCGCCATGATCAGCTGGCTGGTGACCGAGAAGATCCGGCATGGCCACCCCACCTCGCTCGGCGCAGCTTCCGGTATTGTCGCCGGCCTCGTAGCGATCACCCCATCCTGCGCAAACATCGCGCCCGTAGCCGCGCTCGGATTGGGGCTGGTGGCTGGCGCTGCCTGTGCAGTGTTCGTAGACCTCAAGTACAAGTTCGGCTTCGACGACTCCCTCGACGTGGTGGGCGTACACCTCGGCGGTGGCCTTGTAGGAACCGTGGCCCTTGGCTTCGTGGCAATGCCGGTCGACGGCAAAGGTGGCGGGCTGTTCTATGGCGGAGGCCTCCAGCAGCTCGTTGCACAGATTGTCGCCATCCTAGTGACCCTGGCAGTATCCGGGATCATGACGGCCATCATCGGGCTGATCATCCACAAGACCATCGGGTTCCGCGTAAGCCACGAGGCAGAGACCGTTGGCGTGGACCTGTCGGAGCACGCCGAGAGCGCCTACGAATTCGGTGAGATGTCGCGCAGCCACTTCAACGCGATTCCGCACCCGGTCGCCGTCGGGCCCCGGACCGACAAGCAGGATGGTCCTGCCTAAAAGCGATACGGAACGGCCCCAGCGAGACAGGACGAGCGTGCCAAAGCGGATGCGGGCTTTTCCGCGATCGCGGCGGACGCGTACGCTCAGCTTGTGGACATCGTCGATTTCCTCTCCGAGCGTCTGGATGAGGACGAAGCCGCGGCACGGAAGCTCCTCAGCGACCGCACGCTCTCCGAAGCAGGAAAGTGGTACGAACGCCGCCTGCTCCTGGAATGCGAGTCGAAGCGAAGGCTCCTGAAGATCGTTGAAACCGCGCGGCAGACGGCCTTGGCCACGATGGTCAGCCACGCATTCGGGGACGAACCCCAGTGGATTCCCGAATCCATCGACTGGACCACGAAATCCCTGCACGCCCTGGCCTTCCCTTACTCCGACCACCCGGATTTCGAACCGGCGTGGTTGATGCATGCCTAACCGCCCACGACCCTGGGTTCTTGGCGGTCTATCCGCCCGCAGCCGTCGTCGCGGTTTCGAACGCAGTCGGCCTGCACGTGGCGGCCCACTGATGGTTGTTAGCCGCGCACGGCGTGTCCAAGGCTCGTGACCAGCCTCGCGACGGCGTCCTCGGCAGTAGGCGGCGGGCCAAAAACCTCGCGCTGACGGGTCGTGTCCGCGACGTATCGGCCCGTCTCGAACCAGGCAATCATCGCGCCCATGTCCTTGCCCATCGGGTTGACGGGCGCCAGGAGCGTACCCACAGCACGAATGGGGCCGGCCGGGATCGATCGGACGCTGATCTCCTCGCCGAGCAGCCGCCCGGCAATATCCGCGACGTCCCGCATGGTGACAGGGCGGTCCCAGCCGATCTCGATCCGTTCCCCACTCGCCACCGGGGCGTCGACGGCGGCGGCGAGGTATCCTGCGAGGTCTGAGGTAAGCACGAAGGTCAGCGGGACGCGACCAGACCCAAGCCAGGTGATATGCCGCTTAGCGAACGGGTCACCGCCGAAGCGCGTGACCTGATCCAGGAAGGCGCCCGGACGCAGGGCCACGAACGGCACTCCAAGTTCCTCCAGGCGGTCTTCGGCGAGCTTCTTGTGCCAGAAATGCGGAACGTTGGGAGTCTGGTCGCACGTGAGGATGCTGGTGAGCACGAACCTGCGGACGCCGGTGTCCTTCGCAGCCTGGACCAAGTTGGCATTGCCCACGGTATCGATCTGCGACGTGTCACCTTTGCTATGCCGCGTGTACCCGGCCGCCGTGGTGATCACCGCATCGGCGCCCTCCATGGCGCGAAGCAGCGAAGCGGGATCCATCATGTCGCCTCGGGCAATCTCCACCCCTTTCGACTGGAGGGCGGAGGCATCGGACGCGGGACGGACCAGAGCACGGACCCGTTTCGCTCGGGCGAGGAGCTCAGAGACCACCTTGCCGCCCACCATGCCGGTGCCGCCCACTACAAGTACGGGTCCAACGTCGTTCATTTTTCCTCCTCGCGAGCGGGTCCCGGCCCCTCAGCAAGGCAGGAAGAGTGACACCCGTGCTGAGTCGGTTTCCACAGCGCCAGCGTACGCCTTAGCCCACCCCAACGGCAGGGCTCTGGTAGGCACACAAGAAAGTGGGGACCGTCCCCTGAGGGAACCGTCCCCACTCTGCAAGAATCGCCTAGAGCGTCCGCCCCGCCGCGGTGCGGTCGAGCATGTCGTGCCCTGACAGGCGCCGCAGGCGGTGGGTGAGGAAGTAGACCCCGGCCGCGACGACGGCGCCGACGTAGTAGGAGAGGTCACCGATCTGCGGGAATGCTGCTGCGATGGGTCCGGTATAGATCGACGACATCCAGAAGGGCGAAGAGAGGACGACGCCGGCCGCCCAGGCGACGAAGCCCCACTCGAACTTGCGGCTCTTGTCGAAGAGTTCGCGCAGGCCACGCTCGGTGCGGCGGCCGCCGAACAAGTAGTCGCAAACCAGGACTGCCACGTAGGGCGCGATGCAGTAGGCAGTCAGGTTCAGGAAGGCCGTGAAGCCTTCGTTGAAGCCGCCCTGCCCCCACAGCGCCACAAGGTACGAGGCGATGCAGATGAAGATGACACCGGTGTGGCGCTTGACGGGCACGCCCATCGTCTGGATGGAGATGGCACCGCCGTAGACATTCAGGAAGTTCTGGGTGAAGGAGGACAAGGCGACGACAGCGAGGCCGATCGGTGCCCACGGGCCCATGAGTTCCTTGAGAGCGCCGATGCTATCCGTGGCAGTTGCGGTGGAGCCGAGGACCGTTCCGAGGATGCCCATCCAAACCATGGTGACGGCGTTGCCCAGCATCGTTGCCCAGCCGGCACCGCGTCGGTTCCCTGCGGTGTTGGGCAGATACCGGGAGTAATCGGATGCGAACGGCATCCAGGCAACAATGAAGGAGAAGAACCAGCCGAAGAAGACGATCCAGCCGCCGATGCCGTCAAAGCCTTTCGCCGCTGTGTTCACTTCGTTGACGATGTGTCCGTTCGCTGCCGCGACAACGGTGATGAACACGAAGCCGACGACGAGCACGAAGGAAAGGATCCGCTGGAGGAAGTGGATCAGGTTGTATCCGATGACCGCCACGCCGAGCTGGATGCCCATCAGGACCAGGGAGGAGAGCCAGAACGGAATATCGGTCAGCAGTGCGATGGCCTTGCCGCCCAGGATGACGGTAACGGCCGCCCAGCCGATCCCCGCGAAGACGTTCACGTAAGCCACGGGGAACAGGTTGCCGATGAAGCCAAGCGGACCGCGGCCCTGCATCTGCTGCGGGACGCCCAGCCTGACACCCATAGCGGAGAGGTACCCCATGCCCGCCGAGGAAGTCACGCCGGCAAGGATGATGGCAAGGGCCGCCGCCCAAAACGGGAGGCCGAAATAGGCGGCACTGAAGCCGAGGACGACGATCGGAAAGTTCATGCCTGCGGCAAACCAGAGGAAGAACTGCGAACGCGGCTTGCCGTGGCGTTCGACGTCGGGAATGTGTTCGATGCCGTAAGGCTCGATCTTGGTAAGGCTGTCGCGGTAGCCGCGATCTTCGGCGATGCTGTCTTCGGAGACGGCGCTCATAATGTCAGGGCTCATTATTTGTCCTATGGTGGAAAGCGCACCTCGGTGCGCTGCTTGTGAGCAGTTGTGCCGGTGCGGCTGGTTTCCTGTGCGAGGTTGGCCAGCCGTGCCGGCACTTTAGAGTTCGGCGAGGTTTCCGCCGTCGTAGAACCGGCCGGCCTTATAGACCATCGGTGCAGACTCGTCGATGTCGGCGTGCCGGACTCGACAGATAAATACGGTGTGCGTCTTTGCTTGGAATCGCTCCTGGATTTCGGCTTCCAGCGATGCCGCCGATCCATCCAACAGCGGACTCCCGTTCGGCCCCTCGTGCCAGTCGATCTCCGCGAACTTGTCCGCCGCCTTGGAGGCGAATATCCCCACGGTCCCGCGCTGTTCAGTTCCCAGGATGTTGATGCCCAGGTGGCTCGAAGAAAACAGCGCCGGGTAGGTGCTCGAGGTCTTCTGCACGCACACAAGCACCAGGGGTGGTTCAAGGGAGACGGAGCAGTATGCGTTGGCCGCGAGCCCCTTCGGTTTGTCGCCTTCTTTCGTGGTTACCACCGTGACGCCGGTGATGAACTGGCGGTTGAACGCCTTCATCAGGTCCAGGTCGAGCTCGGCGACCGCGTCCTCGCCTTCGAGAACGGCAGGGGCCGCGATTCCGCGGAGGGGGCGGATTCCCAAGCCTGCGAGAAGTTCGCTTCCGTCCCACGTGACGGTTTCCCGGAGGATCTTCCCGTCCTGGAGGACCAGGATGTTGGAGCCCCTCGTCTGGACCGTCAGGCCGGTTGCCGGAACGCCGAGGTACTCGTGGGCGTGGGTGCCGGTGGAGGTCCAGAATACCGCGACCGTTCCATCGCCTTCGACGACGTCGTCCACCGTAGTGCGCAAGTCAGGAAAGGCTTGGCGTACGGCATCGATCTCCGACTTGAGGCCGGCGAGATCGATGGTGGCCCCCGTCGCCTTACTGGTGCGCGTGTAGCCGTCCGCCACGAGGCCGTCGAGGGCGCTGAGGTCACCCTTGTCCCAGGCGTCGAGCCAAGCAGATGTGATGAGCGGTTCAAGAGTCTGTTGCATACAAACGACGGTAAGGCAGCTCACATAGAGAGGTCAATAGTTCCGAGGAAATTAGCCGAAGTTCCGGAAATGCGCCGAACTGGCCAAAAGAAGCAGCAAGCACTTGACGGTCTTCATGCATGCAACCTAAGCTGGCTTGCATGCAAGAAGATCTGATGGTCGTCCCCGAAGCGGTTGAGCAAGAAGGCCTCCTCGAAAGGATCCGGCGCTTGGTCCTTGGCGGCGAGTTCCCTCCCGGAGCACTCCTGCCGGAGGCTTACCTAGCGCAGGAATTCGATGTCAGCCGTACCCCTGTGAGGGAAGCACTCAAGCAGCTTCAGCACGAAGGACTCGTCGAAATCCGACCAAAGGTAGGAACCTTCGTACGGGAACCAACGCGCAGGGAGATCATCGAACTCTTCCAGCTCAAGGAGTCCCTTGAAGGCCTCGCAGCGTCGCTACTGGCGCGGCGGGGCGAGACGCCCGAACTCTCAGTGCTCCGCAGGAACCTTGAAGATTCCGACGAAGCAGTCCTCACGGGCGACACGGAGGCCTACGCACGGCTCGTACACGAGTTCCACTGGACGATTGTCCGCGGCTCGGACAACTACAAGCTCTACGAACACTACGAGCGGCTCATGAACCAACTGGCCTACCAACGGCTGGTCATTCGAACCGTTGAACATCCCGGAAGGATCGCCGCTTCCACCCGGGAGCACCACGCCGTCCTCGAAATGATCGAACACAAAGACCCGTTCGGCGCCGAGTCCGCAATGAGGAACCACGTTTACGCATCCTCCCGCGAGGCCCTGATCACCGAACCGGCGCGCGAGCGCCGGAAGTAACGAGCGCCGGAAGTTACAACGGACTACCCCGAAAGGAAGCCATGAGCTTGAGCCCTGATGATTTGGGCATCCGCAAGATCGTCTACTACAGCGAGGAAATCCTAAGCGAAAACGGCCAGGCACCCGCGGTGACGGCTATTCGCGCGACCGCCGCCGCCGTCGTCGCCAACCCTTGGCTGGGAGGAGCACCAACTGACGATCTCTCCGCCGAGGTCGTGAAACTCGCCCCGGTCCTTGCACGCAAACTGACCGACGTCCTCGCCGCGGAACTCGGTGGCATCGACGCCATCGAGGCTTTCGGCAAGGCTGCGATCGTCGGCACCGCCGGTGAGATCGAGCACGGTGCGGCCCTGATCCATACGCCCTTCTTCGGGAATCTCGTCCGCGAGTTTTTCGAGGGCGAATCGATCATCTGTTTTGCGGACGACAGGGGCGACGCCGGGAGCACCCTCGTGGTGCCGCTATGGCACAAGAACGCGGCGGCAACCCGCACCCACTACCAAACCATTTCCGCGCGGGTCGGTGACGCTCCCCGGCCAGGCGAGATCGTCGTCGTCCTCGGTGCTTCCACCGGACCGCGCCCGCATTCACGTATCGGCGACCGCCTCACTGACCCGGTCGTCAAAGCAGAGACCATAGGAGAACTAATTTCATGAGCATCCGCAAGATCGTCACCTTCACCGAAGACGTACTCATCGAAGGCGACCGGGAAGTGGCTCCCGCGGCGCGCGTCGCTGTCGTGGCCGCCATCATCGACAACCCCTGGGCAGGCCAAGGCTTCGTGGAAGACCTCTCCGCCGGGATCGACGCCAACGCTTCGGACATCGGCGCGCTCCTGGCACCACGCGTGCTGAAGGCGCTGGGCTCACCCGCCGAAGCCTATGGCAAGGCCGCGATCGTCGGGCTGAACGGCGAAATCGAGCACGGCTCCGGACTCATCCACACGCTCGCCTTCGGCAACCACTTCCGTGACGCAGCCAATGCAACCACCCTCCTTCCCGCCGTCGAGAAGCGCGGCCCGGCAGGGGTGGTGTTCGACATTCCGCTCAAGCACATCACCGATGCCACCATCCGCTCGCACCACCAGAGCATCGAGGTGCGGATCAACGACGCACCCCACCCGGATGAAATCGTGATCGCCCTTGCCGCGGCGGCCCAGGGACGCCCGCAGCAGCGACTCGCCGCGTTCTCCACCGAGTCCAAGTAGGCGGCGGTATCGGTGAGCCGTGACCGTATAGCCCTGATTCACGGCGTCGGCCTCGATGGGTCGATGTGGGGCCCGCTGCGTGAATTGCTCGAACCGGAGTTCGAGGTCCAGGTCCTCGAACTCCTCGGGCACGGGAACCGGCCGCCGGCTCCCGAGGGCGTAACGCTGGCGGAGCTCGCCGAGGACATCGCGGAACGGCTCCACCCGGAAACGCACCTCGTCGGGTTCTCGCTCGGAGCCCTCGTCGCGCAATACATCGCCAGGTTCCGGCCCGAGCTGGTTAAAACGCTCGTTTCGGTGGCATCCGTCTGCTCGCGCACTCCGGAGGAGCAAGCATCCGTGCTGGCCCGGCTCGCGACCGCTGAAGCCGACTTCGGCCAAACGGTAGAAGCTTCGATCCGCCGCTGGTATCCCGAGGGTTCCGGCGTCGCCCCGGAGCTCATCGAGCAAACGCGGGAGGTGCTCAA
Source organism: bacterium RCC_150 (assembly GCA_041360635.1). Lineage (GTDB taxonomy): Bacteria > Actinomycetota > Actinomycetes > Actinomycetales > Micrococcaceae > Arthrobacter. The sequence goes on from JBFUPP010000012.1 coordinate 13,542, forward strand.
GCGAAACGACCCCCGCTCCTTCCTCGCGTGCTATCGCGTCTTCGCGATAGCGGACACGGAAATCGAGCCCGAACTCCCCCGCATCAGCGTCCCGGCGCTCGCCGTTACCGGCGAGTTCGATCCCGGTTCAACGCCGGAAATGAGCGCCCGCTTGGCCGCTGCGATTCCCGACTGTAGCTACGCCGTCGTCGCAGGCGCCCGGCACATGATGCCCGTGGAACGCCCGCGCGAACTCGCCACCCTCCTCACCGCATTCATCAAGGAGCACTCGAATGTCGACTAACCGCCGCTACGAACACTTCATCAACGGAGAATTTGTTCCACCATCCAGCGGGGAATACTTTGACAGCACCAATCCGGCAACGCTCGACGTGCTGTACCAGGCCGCCCGAGGCAACGAGGCCGACGTCGACCGCGCGGTTTCCGCAGCCGCCGCGGCTTTCGAAAACCCCAGTTGGCGGAACCTCAGCCAGACGAAGCGCGGACACCTGCTCCGCCGACTCGGCGACCTCATCGGCGAGCACGCCGAGGAGCTTGCCCGCATGGAAACCGAGGACAACGGCAAGCTCCTGCGGGAGATGCGCGGCCAACTGGCCACGATGCCGGAGTACTACTATTACTACGCAGGTCTTGCCGACAAGATCCAAGGCGATACCATCCCGGCGTCGAACCCCGCGATCCTGAACTACACCCTCCGGGAACCGCTCGGAGTGGTTGGCGCCATCACGCCCTGGAACTCGCCGCTGACGCTGACCACCAGCAAGCTCGCCCCGGCCCTGGCCACCGGCAACACCATCGTCATCAAGCCCTCCGAGTACACCTCCGCGACGGTGCTGCGCCTTGCCGCGCTCGCTGACCAGGCAGGCTTCCCGCCGGGCGTGATCAACGTGGTCACCGGATTTGGCGGCGAGGCGGGTGCGGCCCTGGTAGCCGACACGCGGCTCGCGAAGGTTTCCTTCACAGGGAGCACCGCTACTGGGGCACGGATTGCTTCCTCCACTGCGTCCCGCTTCATCGGATCGACGCTGGAGCTCGGCGGCAAGTCCCCGAACATCGTCTTCGAAGACGCGGACGTCGCGAACGCCTCGATGGGCGTGGTTGCCGGGATCTTCGCCGCCGCCGGCCAGACCTGCATCGCCGGAAGCCGCGTGTTCGCCCACAAGTCCATCTACGACGAACTGCTTGAGCGGGTGGCCAACCGGGCGCGGAGCATCGTCATCGGAGATCCGCTCCTCGACGCCACCGAACTCGGCCCGCTGGCTTTCCAGGACCAGCGTGACAAGGTCGCCAGCTACGTGGACCTCGGCGTCTCTGAAGGCGCGACTGTCCTGACCGGTGGCGGACGCCCCAGCATCGCGCTCGGCGGCTACTTCTTCGAGCCGACGGTGCTCACCGACGTCGACAACTCCATGCGGGTGGTGCGCGAAGAGATCTTCGGACCGGTCGCGGCGATCATGCCGTTCGAAACCGAGGAAGAGGTCCTCCGCCTGGCCAACGACACCACGTACGGCCTTGCCGCCGGCGTCTGGACCAACAACCTGTCCAGGGCGCACCGCATGGCTGCGCGGCTCGAAGCCGGAACCATCTGGGTCAACACGTACCGGGCAATGTCCCCCTCGTCTCCCCGCGAAGGCTTCAAAACCAGCGGCGTGGGCGTTGAACACGGGATCGAGAGCATCCGTGAGTACACGCGTCTCAAGAGCGTCTGGATCAACACGGATGAATCGCCCATCGCCGACCCGTTCATCATGAGGAGCTGATCGCCTTGCCTCTGATCGAAGTTTCAATCGCCCGGGGCCGCACTCCCGAGCAGCTCCGCACGCTTATCAGCGCGCTTCACCGTGCCGCCGAGGAATCCGTGGGCGCAGTACCGGAAAACACCACCGTCATCATCCGCGAGATTGAGCACGAGCACTGGTCCCGCGGCAATCAGACCATCGCCGAACGCAACGCGGCAGCGGCACCGACCGATCAAGCGTCGGCCACTTTCGCCGCAGAACGAAGGAGTCAGTAATGCGTTTTTCCCTCTTCGTCCACATGGAGCGCTGGGACGAATCCGTCTCGCACCGCGAATGCTTCGAGAACCTCACGGAACTCGCCCTCATCGCCGAGGCCGGGGGCTTCAGCACTGTGTGGATCGGTGAACACCACTCGATGGAGTACACCATTTCCCCTAGTCCGATGCCGCAGCTCGCCTACTTGGCGGCCCGTACGTCGCGCATCCGGTTGGGCGCCGGAACGATCATCGCACCGTTCTGGAACCCGCTCCGCGTAGCCGGCGAGACCGCGCTCCTGGACGTCATCAGCAACGGCCGCATGGAAGTGGGACTGGCCCGCGGTGCCTACCAGTTCGAGTTCGACCGCCTGATGGGCGGAATGTCGGCCGTCGACGGCGGCAAGCACCTGCGCGAAATGGTGCCCGCCGTGCGCGCTCTATGGGAAGGCGACTACGCGCACGACGGCGAGGTGTGGCAGTTCCCGACCTCGACCAGCGTGCCCAAACCCCTCCAGAAGCCGACGCCGCCCATGTGGATCGCCGCCCGCGACATCTCCTCGCATGAATTCGCGGTCGCCAACGGCTGCAACGTCATGGTGACCCCACTCATGAAGGGCGACGAGGAAGTCGAGGACCTCGCACGGAAGTTCGACACCGCCGTCGAGCACAACCCCGGCATTCCCCGCCCGGACCTCATGGTGCTCCGCCACACCCACGTCCACTCCGCAGACGAACCCGGGGGATGGCGGCGTCCGGCCGAGGGCATCCAAAAGTTCTACCGGACTTTCGATGCCTGGTTCGGAAACAAGACCACTCCGAAGAACGGCTTCCTCGAGCCCAGCCCAGAAGAGAAGTTCGCCGAGCGACCGGAGTTCACACCCGAGTCCCTCCACCAGACAGCGATGATCGGAACGCCCGAGGAAGTGATCGAGCGGCTGCGCCACTACGAAGCACTCGGCGTCGACGAATTCAGCCTCTGGTCCGACAACAGCCTCACCCACGAAGAAAAGAAGCGTTCGCTCGAGCTCTTCATCGAGCACGTCGTCCCGGCCTTCCAGGAGCAGCCCGTCACCGCGGCACACTGAAGTCGCGGAACGCCGCTCCGCGAGCCGTTCCTGACCACTTTTGACTCCAGGTGCGCCCCGACACGCCGCTAAACAAGCGTGTCGGGGCGAATTCGCGTTCAAAACAGGTAACGACGACGGCGGCGGCATTGCGCGGGGGGCCACTAAAGTTCAGTGCCGGGTTGCGAAAAAGCAGTAGCAGTTCCTCTGTCGAAGAATAAAACCAGAACCTATTCTGATGATGAGCCGTTATAAACGCGGCCTTCAGGCCACCGGCACGTCCCGGGAAGTCCTCCCGCTCCGGGGGCCGTCTGTCTCTATGAGGAGGCGTACATGTCAACTCCCGATGTGCCGACACGAGGTCCGGCCAAACCCGGTCCCTATATTGCCGCCGGAATCCTGCTGGCTATCTCAATTGTGATTCCCCTATTGGTTCCCGCATATTCGTTTGATAACCCCAGATTCGGCGGAATGCCGTTCTTCTACTGGTACCAAATGCTCTGGGTCCCGGTCACCGCAATTCTCGTCGGTATCTCCTACCGGATCGTAACCAAGGAGGACCGCCGTCGGCGCCGGGAAGTACGGGGCACGGCGGGCATGCGGGAAACCCGTGGCGGGGAGGATGAACGATGAACGCGCTTACGATCCCCTTGGCGACCACGCCAACCCGGCCCATCAGCGGCCTGGCGCTCGCCGTCGTCGTCGTTCTCTTTGTCCTGGTAGCAGTTCTGGGCTTCTTCGCGGCGCGATGGCGCGCGGGCAAGGAAACAGGGTTGCATAGCCTCGACGAGTGGGGCCTGGGTGGCCGCGGTTTCGGAACCTGGGTGACGTGGTTCCTCCTTGGCGGCGACCTCTACACGGCGTACACCTTCGTGGCCGTACCGGCGGCAATGTGGGCGACCGGTGCCGTGAGCGGCTTCTTCGCGGTGCCGTACACCATTGTCCTTTACCCGATCGTGTTCCTCCTGATGAGCCGCCTGTGGTCGGTTTCGCACCGCCATGGCTTCGTGACCCCGGCGGACTTTGTCGGCGGCCGTTATGGCAGCAAGCCGCTCACGATCGCGGTGGCCGTGACCGGAATCGTGGCGACCATGCCTTACATCGCACTGCAGTTGGTAGGTATTAAGGCAGTACTCACGGTCCTTGGCCTCGGCAGCGCCGACAATGTACTGCTGACCGACTTGCCGCTGATTATCGCGTTCGTCGTCTTGGCGGCCTACACGTACACCTCCGGGCTGCGCGCTCCGGCGCTTATCGCCGTCGTGAAGGACCTGTTGATTTACCTGGCGGTCATCGTCGCGGTGATCTACCTGCCCATCAAGTTCGGTGGTTGGGACAACATCTTCGGCGCCGCACAGACAAAGCTCGACGCCGTCAGCCCCGCCACCGGCAAGCCTGCCGGGGTCTTCATCCCGGGCGCTTCCAGCTATTCCGCGTACTGGACGCTCGCCCTTGGCTCGGCGCTCGCGCTCTTCATGTACCCGCACTCCGTCACGGGCGTCCTGGCAACGAAGAGTAGGAACACCATCCGCAAGAACGCGGCTGTGCTCCCGCTGTACTCCCTGATGCTCGGATTCCTCGCGCTCTTGGGCTACGCGGCAATTTACGCGGGCACCAAGCCGACCGACCTGAACGGGGCCGTGAACCCGCAATTGGTCGTTCCGCAACTGTTCCTCGACCACTTCCCCGACTGGTTCGCCGGGATCGCGCTGGCGGCCATCGCCATCGGCGCGCTGGTGCCGGCAGCCATCATGTCCATTGCTGCCGCCAACCTGTTCACCCGCAATATCTACCGCGACCTGATCCGGCCCGACGCCGACCCCAAGCAGGAAGCCAAGGTTTCCAAGATAGCGTCCCTGGTTGTTAAGTTCGGCGCCCTGATCTTCGTGATCGCTATGGACCAGTCGGCGGCAATCAACATGCAGCTCCTTGGCGGCATCTGGATCCTGCAGACCTTCCCGGCAATCGTGGCAGGCCTCTACACCCGCTGGTTCCACCGCTGGGCGCTCTTCGCAGGCTGGGCCGTCGGCATCCTGTACGGGACGATTGCCGCGTACAACGTGGTGAACCCGGTGACGAAAGCCAACTTCGGCGGCTCGATTGCACCCATCCCGGGAACGAACATTCAGGTCTACATCGCTGTGGCTGCGTTCGCCCTGAACCTGATCGTTGCAGTTGTGCTGACTATCGTGTTCCGGGCAATGAAGCTGCGCGACGGTAAGGACATCACGCGTGACTCGGACTACGGAGCGGACGAGAATGACCCGAAGGTCGCCGAACTCCAGCGCGAATATCCGCTAGGCGGGACAGGGGCGGGGACGGTGTGACGTGGTCCTGCCGGTGAGCTTGGGGTTGCTGCACTCAGGGGCGTTCACCGGACTGGCTTTGCACCGTCTCGGCGTCGGCTACGAGCGCTAATGTACCAGCGCCAATCGCGCCAATGGTCCAAAGCCAATTTGGAATCGAACTAGGGAAATCCGCGCTTGAGGCCCCGATATGTATGCCGCTGCCTATTGCGCAAATTGCGAATAATATTCCATCTCGCCTTGGATTCCGTTTCAGGACGAGGACAGAGGACGTCAGCGTCGCCGCTACGACCAGGACGATCCATACCAATAACGGGTGCTTTGGCTCATGAAGAAGGCCCACCAAGGCACTGGCCAGAATACAAGCGAGCACGATTGCGGTGGCCACTGTACGGAACGTTGATGAATAGCGCATTGTGGAAGCCCTTTCCTCGGTGTGATCGGTCCTTTTCGGTCAGAACCCTCGAGGGACACGCTAGGGTGCGGAACGGCGTCTAGGTGCTGGAAACCGCAAATTAGGTGGTGGATTGAGCCAAAATAGGTGCAGATTTTGCCGATCTAGGTGGTGAAACTGGATTATCTAGGTGTGGCGGGAGATGCTCGGCGATCGCTTGCATCACACGGAGCAGGTGCTCGTGGTTCGGCGCAGCACGGCTTAGCGAAACCACTCATTCTTCGGTAAGAACGCGCACGGATCGCGCTCATTTACCACTCAATTCCCGGAAATCACCACCTACACAGCAAAAATCGAACTTACGCTCCCTCTTGGACAGCCAATGACGCTCTGAGAGGGACGAACGATATGCACCTGCCAAAGAAGGCGCCAGATTCTGCCAGGGGTGAGGCACGAAGCGGAACCGAACGATTCCGGAGGACTGTAAGGAACCACTGCCTGGCACTGGCTGCGATGTACGGGGTCACCATGGGCACGGTTGCGCTGGCGGATGAGCCGTGGCCACTGATCATGCTGGGTTGCTTCATCCTCTTCACCATCGTGCAGGACAGCCTGTACCGGCGGATCGACGAGGACCTTCGAGGGAAGACGACCTCAAGCCCTGGCGCGGCGCTACTCGGCATTGTTTTTGGAGCCGTGGCGTTCCTGCTTCGCGGAACAGCAATCGTCCCCTGGGCAGGACCACTTTTGGGCGTGATCACCTTCATCGGACTCTATGTGTATCTTCGCTGGTACGGCTTCGGCGCGAATTCCCCCGAGTGACACGCTTCAGTTGGGGGTCCCTGTCGTGGCGCTGGGCTACGGTTGTCCCAATTATCGACCTTAGATTTAGGGGCACACATGGAGTTTGCGGAACGTCTATCGGCGCTGGCGGCAAAGGTGCGGCAACAGCGGGAGATCATCCTGACCGAGGAAGCGACGAAGAACGCCTTTGTCATGCCATTCATCTCCACGATCCTCGGATACGACGTTTTCAATCCGCTCGAGGTTGTACCGGAGTTCATCGCCGACGTCGGAGTGAAGAAGGGCGAAAAGATAGACTACGCCATCGTCAAGGACGGCGAGATCCAGATCCTGATCGAATGCAAGAAGTCCATCGAGCCAGTGCGAATCGAACATGCATCCCAACTATTCAGGTACTTCGCAGTCACTAACGCCCGTATCGCAATCCTGACGAACGGCGAGGTCTACCAGTTTTTCACGGATCTCGACGCTCCCAACCGGATGGACGCGAAACCCTTCCTGGTTCTGGATCTCAACGACATAGATAACTCGCTCATTCCGGAGTTGCAAAAGCTCTCAAAAGACGTGTTTGATCTGGACTCGATCATCAACGCCGCCGGCGAACTGAAATACATCGGCGAACTGAAGCGAACCCTCGCTGCCCAGTTCAGAGAGCCCGAAGACGAATGGATCAAGTTCCTTACAACCCGCGTTTACACCGGCCCGTACACTCAGCGGGTGCGCGAGCAGTTCACGACCTTGGTCAGCAAGGCGTCAAAGCAATTCCTCAATGATCAGGTCAACGAACGGCTCAAAAAGGCTCTCGGGACTCAGTCGAGCCCTCAAATCGAGGATTCGGCGATCGCCCCAGTCGTTACGAGCGAACCTGCGGCGGAGGCGGATCTTGCCGCGGCCGAAGACATCGAAACCACCTTGGAGGAAATCGAGGGGTACCAGATTGTGAGGGCCATCGTCTGCAGCGAAGTGAAGCCGGCACGGGTAGCTCAACGCGATGCCAAGTCATACTTCGCGGTGCTCCTGGATGACAACAACCGCAAGCCGATCGCCCGGCTTCACTTTAACCGCACCCAAAAATACATCGGGCTCTTCGACGCGAACAAAGAGGAAAGAAGGGTCCCCATCAACTCGCTTGAGGAGATTTACGAGCACACGGAGGCACTACGAGCCAGCGTGAAGAGCTACCTGTAGAGCGCGCGAGCCGCGAATTCTCCCCATGGAGCCTCGAGCCCCTTGACTGCCTCCCACTTTGAAGTGCACGCTGGCGACGTCGGGCAGCGGCATAGTCAACGAAGGGACGAGATCATGGCCTCGCCAAAGCACGAAATCTCCGATTCAGACCTCGCGGAACTCGCCGCCCAGCTTCGCGTGGACTCGATCAGGTCGAGCACGTCCGCCGGATCCGGGCACCCGACGTCGAGCATGTCCGCGGCGGATCTGCTCGCAGTCCTTATCACCCGGCACTTGCGGTACGACTGGGACAACCCCTCAAAGGACGGCAACGATCATCTGATTTTCTCCAAGGGCCACGCCAGTCCATTGCTTTACTCGGTTTTCAAAGCCGTCGGGGTCGTCTCCGACGAAGAGTTGATGACCGAATACCGGCGCTTTGGCAAGCGCCTTCAAGGGCATCCGACGCCGGAGCTACCGTGGGTCGATTTCGCCACCGGATCCTTGGGGCAAGGCCTCCCGGACGGTGTGGGCGTCGCTCTGGCGGGAAAATACTTGGACAAGCTCCCTTACCGTGTGTGGGTTCTTTGCGGCGACAGCGAAATGGCCGAGGGTTCCATCTGGGAAGCGATCGACAAGGCTTCACATTATGGCCTCACGAACCTCGTCACTATCGTCGACGTGAACCGGCTGGGCCAACGAGGGGAGACCGAGCTCGGCTGGAATTTGGAGGACTACAAGCGTCGCGTCCAAGCATTTGGTGCCCAGGCGATCGTTATCGACGGCCACGATCTCGGCGCGATCGACAAAGCCCTGACGACAGCCAGCGAAGCCCCGGAAAACAAGCCTGTGGTGGTCCTTGCCAAGACCGTCAAAGGTAAGGGGTACTCGAAGGTCGAAAACAGCCCGGACTGGCACGGCAAGCCCTTCCCTGCGGAGATGGCGGAGGAGGCCATCGCGGAGTTGGGCGGCGAGCGAACTATGACCGTCCAGTCCCTTCTGCCTGAAGACGGGACGAAAGCCACAACCGAGGCTCCTGGTGGAACGAAACCCTCTTATGAACTCGGAGAGAAGGTTGCGACCCGAAAGGGATATGGAGACGGGCTGGTCGCCATTGGCCAGAAGGACGCGTTCGTCGTCGCACTTGACGGTGAAGTGAGCAACTCGACGCACGCCGACGAGTTCAAGAAAGCCTTCCCCGACCGCTTCTTCGAGATGTACATCGCCGAACAGCAACTTATCGCGGCCGCCACCGGGCTCAGTATTCGCGGCTACAAAGCCTTCGCCTCAACGTTCGCCGCGTTCCTGACCCGCGCCCACGACTTCATTCGCATGGGTGCGATCACCGACGTCGACCTCCGCATCTCGGGCTCGCATGCCGGCGTCGAAATCGGTGCAGACGGTCCCTCCCAAATGGCGCTTGATGACCTGGCGATGTTCAGGGCAATTCACGGTTCCACGGTCCTCTACCCTTCAGACGCCCCAAGCACGGTGGCGCTGGTGGAAGCGATGGCCGAGAACCGCGGGATCAGCTACATGCGAACGACTCGAGGCGCCTACCCGGTTTTGTACGGTCCGGACGAGGAGTTCGCCGTGGGTGGGTCCAAGGTGCTGAGGTCCTCGGACGATGACGTCGTCACGCTCATCGGGGCGGGCATCACCCTTCACGAATCGCTGCGGGCGGCGGACATCCTCGCGTCCGAAGGCGTGCAAGCGCGCGTCATCGACTGCTATTCGGTCAAACCCATCGACACAGCGACCCTGCTCGTGGCAGCCACCCAAACTGAAGGGCGCATCGTCGTCGCTGAAGACCACCACCCCGAAGGCGGGCTCGGGTCGGCGGTCATCGCGGCCCTTATCAACGAACAATCCGACGGCCTGCACCTAAAACACCTCGCCGTCGACGGGCTACCCGGATCCGGAACCGGCCAAGAGCTCCTCGCGTGGGCAGGCATCGACGCGGAGCACATCGCGGAAGAGGCGAAGCGCCTGCTGACGGCCTGAAGGGCCGATTGCTCCCACGCCATGGCAGGCGTACCTTGACGACATGGAACACGCATTTCCGGACGATCGAGACGTGCTCACAGATCGGCTCCTGACCTTCGCCGAGTTCACGCACGCCCACTGGTTCTTCGGCAATCTCTACGAAGCATTGGCGAAGGTTCCACACCGGGTAGCAGCTACGGAAGCAACCATGGAACTCAGCCGAACCCCCTTTGGAGCGGGCAGTCCGGGACGCTACTACGTGCCACTTGGCCCGCTCAATGTACCGGCCGCCGTCGGGTCCCTCGTCGCGGGGTGGAAGCGTGAGGACAGCCGCCCGTGGCTCATCCTCGCGGCGGCGAGTTCAGCTATTGGAGGTGCGGCGACGGCGTACGTCCTGAGATCGCTGAACCCGCCTTTGTTCTTCAGTCCGGAGCCGCTCAGCGACGAGAAGCGCAAACCCTTGTTGAAAAAGTGGTACCGCGTTCACGGGGTCAGGCTCGCGGCCAGCGCCGTCGCATTGGCTGCGATCCATCATGCAAGGACGATCGGCCTGCGCTCCCAATATTGAACCCGCATTCCGGTAGCGGCTCCGCAGGAAAAAACAGAGGTGCGGCATGACGGACATGGCCATAGAACTGATAGGCCTCACCAAGCGGTTTGGTTCCTTCACCGCCGTCGACGACCTCAGCTTGGACGTGAAGCGCGGAGAAATCTTCGGCCTCCTCGGGCCGAACGGCTCGGGTAAAACGACCACCATCAACATGATCAGCGGCCTGAGCCGTCCGACGTCGGGCGCCATCACCGTCCTCGGCATCGACGTGCTCGCGGATCCACGCAGGATCCGGCGCTCCCTCGGCACGGTCCCCCAGGAGAACGCACTTTACGAGGAGCTCACTGCCGAGGCCAACCTTCGGTTCCACGCCGACCTCTTCGACGTACCAAGGCAAGGCCTCGACAAGAAGATCTCCTCGCTGCTTGAGCTGGCGCAGCTGCAGGAACGCCGGAAGAGCCGCGTCTCCACGTTCTCGGGCGGCATGAAACGACGGCTGGCCCTGGTCCGGGCCATGCTCCACGAGCCGGAACTGCTCTACTTCGACGAACCAACCCTCGGCGTCGATGTGCAGAGCAGGCACGCCCTCTGGGAGCGGATCCTCGAACTCAAGGCCGGCGGCACCACGGTGCTCATCACCAGCAACTACCTTGAGGAGGCCAACGCCCTCTGCGACCGGCTCGCGATTATTGACCGGGGGCGGCTGGTGGCGCTCGATTCGCCGTCGAAGCTGCGGCGCAGTTTTGGCGACACCATCATTGAGATGCGCACGCGTCCGGCGCCGGGGGACGACCTCGTTCGCAAGGTCCGCGCGCTCCCCGGCGTGGTCTCGGCGGTTGCCTACGATAGTTCGCTGAAAGTCACGGTGGAAGGCGGCGCCGATATTACCGGGAAGGTCGTGACGGAGGTGGTCGGATGGACGAGCCTGGAGGACATCCAGAGCCGCGAGCCGAGCTTGGATGAGGTCTTTCTGAGCCTGACCGGGAAGGAGCTCAGGGAATGAGCCTTCGCCACCAGCTGCGGGTGGTGCGGGCGGTCGCCGCGGCGGACATCCGGCTCACCCTCCGCGAACCGCTCTTCGCGATCATCGGGGTCCTCATTCCGATCAACTTCTTGCTGCTCTTTCTCCTCTTCGCCCTCAGCGGCGGGCAGGCGCCGATCGCCGTCGTCATGAATGACCACGGACCGCTCGCCGAACGGTTCGTGCAAGCGATGGGCAACTCGTCGTCGTTCATCATCCATACCGCTTCCGCCGCCGACGCCGAGCGCGAGATCCGCTCCGGCAGCATCGTCGCCGTCGTCACCGTGCCGCAAGAGTTCGACGCCGCCCTGGCCGCCAAAGCGCGAATCGACATTCCCGTTGAGGTCAACAACCTGAACGTCGACTTCACCAACGACATCCGGCGCGCCATTCCGTTGTCGATAACGTCCTTCTACGCGGATGCCTTCCCTCGCCAAGTGGTGGTGACGGCCCGCGAGTCCGACGTCCAGGCCTCCGATACCGGCTACATCCCCTACCTCGCCGTCAGCATCATGGTGGCCGGCCTGATGCTGGCGTCCCAACTGCAAGGGAGCGTCAACACGGCTCGGGACTACGAACTCGGGACCATCAAGGAACTGGCTTTAGCCCCGGTGAGCCGGCTGACCATCGGCATTGGCAAGGTGCTGGGCGCCGCCGCCCTCGCGGCCACCTCCGCGCTGCTGCTACTCGTCGTCGTGATCTTCTTTCTTGGGGTCCGTCCGCTCCATCCCTTTGAAGTCCTGGGATTCGGACTATTGATATTGGTGACGTTCCTCGCCCTCGGCGTGCTCGTCGGGACTTTGGTTCGGCGACGACAACAGGCAATCCCGTTGTCCATCGCCGCGGTTCTGCCCCTGTTTTTCTTGAGTGGGCCGTTCGGGCCCGCCAACTGGCTGGGCGCCATCCCCGGCGCGATCGCGACGATATCGCCGCTTACCTATGCGATCGCCGCTTTCCAGCACGCATTCCACGGCTACCAGACCGCTCCGCAAGGCCTCACCGTCGACGCGATGGTGCTGGCCGTGTTCGCTTTGGTGGCCGTCGCACTTGCGGCATTCGTGTTCGGGCGCCGGGGCGCGAGGCATTGATGGGAGCCTACTGATGGCCGCGCGGGCCGTGCTCGCCATCGCAGCGAAAGACATCCTGACGTGGTTCCGCACGCCGTCGGCGATTCTGGCGAGCGTCCTCCCGCCGCTCGCGTTCCTGCTGATCATCTTCGTTGTGGCCGGTGCCGTGGGCCGGAACCCGGTGGCGCTGGTGGTCGAGGATAGCGGGCCGCAGGCTCAGCGGCTCGTTTCGATCCTTGAGGACTCGGATGCGTTCCGTGTCCACCGGGCCGATTCGGTTGAGGCCACGCATTTGCTGGACACGCTCCAGGTTGCGGCGGTCATCACCATCCCGGCCTCGTTCGACGACGACTACCGGGCACAGCGCCCCGACCCCGTGAACGTCAGGATCAACAACCTCAACCTGGACTTCACCAACGACCTGCGCCGTTCAGTGCCCGCAGCCATCACCGAGTTTTATGGGGGCCAAGCGGACTCGCCGATTATGGTTGGCGTGTCCGAGTCTGATCTGAGGGCGCATGACGTCGATCTGGTCCAGTTCCAGCTTGTGCCGATCCTGGTGCTGCTGCTCACCATCATGGGTATCGTCAATGGCGGATTGGCCGCCGCCCGCGAGTTCGAGGACCTCACGATCAAGGCCCTACTGCTCTCACCGATCGGCCGGGGGACGCTGATCGCCGGCAAGATCCTCGCGTGCTGGGCCACCACGATGCTCGTGGCGGTGGTGGTGTTGGCCTTGTCCTTTGCCTTCGGGGTGCTGCGGCCAGTCGGTTGGTATTGGCTGCCGGCGCTTGCCGCGATCGGACTGATTGCGCTGGCGGCCGCCGGACTCGGGACTGCTTTGGGAGGCGCACTGCGGCGCTTCTCGGCTGTCGCCGGGACCGGAATCAACCTGTCGATCTACCTGTTCTTCCTCAGCGGAGGCATCAGCGTCGCTGCGTTCCTGCCCGACTGGATCCAAGCCATAGCCCACTTCACGCCGACGTTCTACGGGGTGGACGCACTGGAGGCCGCCATCTTCTACGAGTCGACTGACAACCTGGGGCGTGACTTGGGGGTGCTGGCTGTGACGGCGGCAGTTGGGTTGGGGCTGGGGATCGTGAGCCTACGACGGCGGCTGGGTGCCTTCTAGCTCGTCCCGAACCGCAGACAAATTCCAAAACCACAAGCAACCAAGGAGCGATCCATGACAGACACCAAACCGGTCCTCGTCGTCGGCGGCACTGGGCACGTTGGCGGCAAAGTGGTCGATGAACTGCTGGCGAGGGGGAAGAACGTCCGGGCCTTGGTCCGGCCGAGTTCCGACGCGAGCAAGCTCGAGGCCAAAGGGGTTGAGATCGCCCGCGGCGATATGCTCGACCTTGACTCGCTGATCGCCGCAATGACAGGGGCCGACGCCGTTATCACCTCCGCGGCCGGCTACACCCGCCGCGACAAACGGGCTTTGGAAATCGACACGGTCGGCAACACCAACCTCGCCATCGCCGCCAACCGGGCCGGTGTCCGACGGTTCATCCTTGTCAGCATCCTCACCTCGGACCAGACACCGAACGTTCCGCACTTCTGGCACAAGAAGCTGACGGAAGACAAGCTGGAGGCGCTGGGTGTCCCGTTTGTCGCCCTTCGCCCGGGCGCGTTCCTCGACCAGATCACCCAGATGGGCGGCGACCCGTTCGAGAAGAAGCGCCTCACGTGGTTCGGCACCAAGACCGTCCCACTGACCTTCGTCCTCACCTCCGACCTCGCCGGCTACCTCGCGGCAGCGGTCGACGCCGACGTCGCCGATGGCGAACGGATCGACATCGGCTGGGACCGCCCGGTCAGCATGCAGGACGTCGCGGACATCGCCTCTACGATCGCGGGTGAACGTGTCATTGTCCGCTCGGTGCCGGCTCCTGTATCAAGCGCCCTCGGCGCGGTTTTGGGACCGTTTGTTCCGATGGTCAAGGACATGAGCTCCATGCTCGCCTGGTTCGAGACCGGCAAATACGTCGCGGACACCACACGCCAAGCGGAAGTTTTCGGCCCGGTCCCGACCGCGGAAGACGCCGTCGCGCGTTTCGCCCGGAGTTTGGGGCACTAGTTTGAGGTGCCTGCGGGGGTTTGATGTGCCTATGGTGCGGGCGGTTGGGCTGAAGTTGGGGATTGTAAGCTTACGACGGCGGCTGGTTGAGGGTTAGAGGGCCGCCAGCGGCACCGATTTCCGGAGCGCGTTGATCGCAGGTAGGGCAAGGACGACGAGTGTCGCGTTCATGGCCCATGGCGCCCACGGCGCGAAAGGTATGAGCCCGGAGAAGAGCGGCGCGACAAGGGCTGCTGCGGTGAATGAATACTGGAAAAGCGAAAAGTACGCGCCTTTCTGTTCCGGGGGTGCGAGCTCGGCCAGTGCGGAGAAGACCCTGGGACCGCCCAGAAGGCTTCCTCCGCTGAGCAGCATGGTGACAGCGATCAGGACTATGGGCCGGAATTCCGACGGTAAGACCAGGAGCAGAGCCATCCCGACTCCCCATCCCGTCAGCAGGGCTGCCGCCATGACCATATTCGTGCTCCGGCTGAGTTCCTTGGTCCGGGCCACGGCCCACGTTCCGGCCACGGCCCCCAGACCGGTGTTGACCGCGATCGATACGCCCACGGCCCATCCAGGGACGCCGAGGGCTCCTTCGGCGTACAAGGGCATTAGCACCAGGAACAAGTCGACGCTGAGGAAGAGTAGGAAGGCGACGGAGCACAGGAGAAGGAACGCCCGATTGCGCAGAGGAGCCCAAACGCTCACATCCTGAGTCTTTGCGCCCACCGGGGTGGGCCTAGTCGGAGGCGCGGCAACCGCGAGCACGGCTGATGCAATGAGGAAGGTGGCCGCATTCACGACGACACACGCGACCAAGCCTCCATCATCCGGAACTCCCAGAAGGATTCCGCCTGCGAGGCCGCCTGCACCGAATGCTGCGGTTCGGCCCATGTTTACAGTCGCGAATGCTCGGTCACGATCCTCCTCATGCGCGGCTTCGGAGGTCATCGCCCCAAGGGCGGAGTAGAAGCTCTGCACGCCTGCTGCCGTCAGGACAGCTGCGGTTACCGCCAAGGGGATGTCCCTGGCCATCAGATAGACGATCATGCCAAGAGCCTGGAGCAGCTGTGCCAGCACGACGACCCGCCGCGGCCCCCACCGGTCGATACAGCGTGCAACAGCCGCCGGGGCGAGAGTACCGACGATCGTGGAGGCAGCCAAGATGGCCCCGGCGATTCCCAGCGTTATCCGGCGACGCGCTCGAGGTACACGAGCGTGAGCGGAAGGAACAGGCCGGAACCGAAGTTGTCCACGCCGAGTCCGATCAGCACCGCCCTAAAGCCTGAATGCACGCGCCGTTCTGCTACCGCAGTCTTCTGCACCATCGGACCACTCTCGCATTGCCGCAGATGGACAATCCAGTCATGTCCGGGGGCGTTGCGGCCGAAGTTCACTAGTGCAAGCCTTCGGTTGGTAGCGCCGGGCTCTGAATGGACACGGCCTCTACCACTCAGTGGACGGACTCTTCGACCACCTAATTCGACCGCGTCGCCACCTAACCCGGTCGCGACGACCGTATTCTGCTAGTCGTCGCCAACCTCGCATACCCGCGGATTCGGCACAGCGTAGCGAGATTACAGGGTGGAAGCAGCACAAACCATAGACGGGGGACATAGGTAGGGATACTATCTAGATATGAAGCTAGACCCATGGCCAGACGAATGGACGCGGGGGGCGCTGCCTTTTGCCGTTCTCTCGGCAATTAGAAGAGGCCCCACCCATGGCTATGCAATTCTCCAAATCCTCCAAAAGGCGAATATTGGAACCTTCCAGGGCGGGACCATCTACCCGCTGCTTCAAAGACTTACTGAGCAGCAACTCGTGTCATCGCATTGGGAACATCCGGCAACCGGACCTGCCCGGAAAATATTCGGCCTTACAGAAGAGGGTCAGAGAGTCCATGCCCTACTCGTCGAACGATGGGAACAATTCGATGTGATTCTGAAGGGACTGAGCTCAAAATGATCAGCTTCTATAACCAGGTTGCCTCAGGCTTGCGGGCAAAGAACTATTCCGAACGCCAGATTTTCGCCATCCTTGAGGAGGTTCGGGCCCACGTGGGGGCATCAGGCAAGTCCCCAGAGAACGACTTCGGCACGGCTTCGGAGTACACGGCACAGTTCGAAAAGAAGTCCAAGACAAGCAGCTTTCGCATGGTCATGAACATCGCTTACGGCGTGATTTTCGGGGCTTGTGGTGTCTATTTCCTCGTCCGGCTCGTATGGCCCTCACTTGACTTCGGTGTATCGATCGGGCTTTGGACCACGATCGGGGCATTCCTCGCGGTGACTGTCGTGAGTTTGATCATGAGTTACAAGCTCCCCCGGGCACGACCAGAAGGACGGAGCACGCCATGAAGGTCGAAGTCGATGGCTTATCAAAAAGGTATGGGCCGAACACCGTAGTTGATGGCGTGTCCTTTACCTGCCCCGAATCTGCCATTACGACATTGCTCGGACCCAACGGGGCCGGAAAATCGACCGTCTTGAGGATGATGGCTGGCCTTGCGGTACCCAACCAAGGTCAAACGCTTTATGGCGGACGTCCTTTATGGGCGCACTCGCGACCGAGCACCACTGCCTCGTTCATGCTCGGAGCCAAGCACCTCCCAAATCATGTTCGGTGCAAAGATTCCTGAAGATGAATGCTGTGGCTGCGGGGCTCTCGATGCAGTTAGTTAGATCAACTTTGGAGAGGACTGGTCTTGAAAGTTGCACACGGAAGAAGATCGGCCATCTTTCTGTCGGCATGCGCCAGCGGTTGGCCATCGGCGCGGCTCTCCAAGCATCGCCTCGCTTGCTGGTACTGGATGAACCCTTCAATGGACTCGATCCTGATGGAAACGCTTGGCTACGGGAATCGATTCTGGACCATGCAAGACGTGGCAACGCCGTTCTCATCTCCACCCACTTTCTGAGGGAAGCGGAACTTTACACCGACCATGTTGTGGTGCTGGACGCAGGCAAAGTAAGGGCCATCCGGTCCGCGGAAAGGACTCCAGTTCGTATCGGCTGCGTACCAGTTGAACCGGAACGTTTCAGGCAAGCACTGAAAGAAGGAAAAGTTGACTACCTGGAGGAAGAAGGAACATTCCTCGTCGGTGTCGAGCCTGTAGATCTCCTCTTGTTTTGCAATCGAGAACGACTAGGCCTAGTTTCGCTCGATCTGAATGCGAACAGTCGCCTGGAGAATATCTTCCGATGCGCACTGAATACCAAAGAGGCCAAAGGTCATGACTGATATTCTGCTTTTTGAATTGAAGAACCTTTTAACCCTAGGGTAGTGACGCGTGCTCATTTTCTGTCTATTCCTGCTTCTTCTAATCGCCTCCGGCATCACAACACTCGTTCCGGGGTTGCGGCAAGCAGGAATTGCATTCGCGGTAATTCAAGCAATGGCGTCAGTCGCAGGACTACTCATTCCGATCCTCGTCATCCTCATTTTCGCCGGAGACTGGAAGTCCGGAATTTCACATTTCACGCTACTTCATTTCCCACAACGGGAGAAAGTTTGGTTTGCCAAGGCGATACTTAGTATTCTGATTGCAATCATCGCGGTTTTGCTATGCATACTGACAGCAACCGCCATGTCTCTGATTGACTCCGTAATCAGAGGGACTCCGAGCGAGTCGCAATTTACACCGAGAGCCGCCCTGGCGGGCGCGGCGCCTATATTGCTCTATTCTGCGCTGGGGATCGGGTTGTCGTCCGTTACTTTGAGCCCCTGGGCATCCATAGCTACTTTTCTTGTAGCTACATCCGTCATGGATGGGCTGCTCGGACTTGTGTCGCCGCACGTAGCTCCGTGGTTCCAGTTCAGCAACGCGGTGCACCTACTGTCCCAAGGTCAACCGTTATCACCTGCCAATCTTGGCGCACTAATCATCTGGACAGCACCCTTCTGGATTCTAGGCCTATACAGATATCAGCGTGCTGACGTGGGATAGTTCAATTTCACCAGCCGCGGACTTGTGTCACAGTAGCGCCTCATTGCTTCCTCTAGCGGCCACAACGGTCTGCTAGCAAGAACGGTAGCTACGCAAAACACTCCCCAAAAGAGGCACGCAACGGTCAGCAGCACAGCAATCCCGTGCCGGGCAAGATCCAGGCCAAAGGTCGAGAAGGCCACGATCATCACCACTGACGATAGAAAGTAGCCCGTCAGAGTGTTGCGCCCGGCGCCAATGATCGCTCGGACGGCGAGGCCGAAGTGAGCAGCTCTCCGAGCCTTCCACGCTTGGACGCGATTGAGGCCCAGGACCCACAATCCCAATGCCCCGGCCATCCCACCACCGGCGGCGACCGACTCTGAAAACCAGGAAACGTCTTTCGGTGCCGCTCCTAGCCAGATCTCGATTCCTCGCGGTCCGCACAAGGCGATTGACGCCGCACACAAAACGATAGCGAGACGAAGCGACGCTAGCCGAGCGCTCCAGATAGTTTTAGTTGCAAGAGCATCGGCCGAGAGATAGCCGACTGTCAGAGGTAGAAGAATTTGAAGACCTGCAATTGGCGCCGAGACTATGATACTTCCCCACTCCATCGCCCTACTTTCAAACCCTGCCGCCCAAGTGGGTGCCGCAAGGGATGCGATCTGAAGATCGGAAAAGCGGTTAAGGAACCCTGTGAGCACCGATCCGCCAAGCCAACAGACGAATACGAGCAATAACCAGAGAATCGACAACCCTCCGGATCTGCGGATTCTCCACACCACGAGAGTGAGGACCAATCCGTACAAAGCCAGGACATCGGAGGAGAATATAAATATTCCATGGACAGTACCGATCGCAATGAACGCAACGTTTCTCAGCCTGACATCCTGCCCTCGCCCATGCATCAGCGCAAACAATGAAAAGCCGAGCAAAATCGAAAAAAGACCAATCCCCCGGTACTCGAAGAGAAATGCATAGGCCGACCTGACCAGCCGATCCAAAGTGCTGTTAGCCGACGGCTTAATAAATAGCAATGCATTCTCGGTCACGATAAGAAAAAGGGCAACTCCCCGGAGCAGATCGAGCGCTGCAATACGGTCTACTTCCCGTCGAACAGAACCTGTCGCCCATTTGGTGAGCTGGTTCGCGCGGAACCGTGCGGGGAGAATCCACAGTAGGATGCCAATCCACAGCGTATACTTCGCAATAATTATTCCAACCTCAGCTCCTAGTAATTCCATTGCAGCGTTCGGTGTGTAGGTAAACAGGAGGGAAATGGCATTGTTCATTATATGGAACAATATCGGCAAAATGAGGGTGCTCGAATTCAAGAACAGGATGCACATTAGCGCGCCAAATGCCATATGGTCCAGAGCAGATACAAAAGATTCTGGAAGATGCCAAACCGAGAATGCAATAACGGAAATGACCACAGACGCATTGGTTGGTATGAATACTGTTGCGCGGCCCCGCAGTCGCCTATGTAAATGTGCCAGGACCAACTCGACAGCGAAACAAACCTTGCAGTGGGTTCAGGTCATAAGGACCGGGCGGTCAACTGTCACTTTGCTCATGATACAGGCCAGTCGCCCCGCCCTACGTGGACTCCCGCAGATCACGTCCGCCGATCCGGGGTCAAGCGCGTCGTTGGCGCCGTGGTCAGTCACCCCACAACCAGGCACCCCGACGTCTTTTGGTATCCCAAACCCTCCACCCACCACCCACCCCCTTGACTCCCACCCCCACCTTCCCTAAACTTTTCATAAAGCAGAATCTAAATTCCACAAAGCGGAAAACCACACAAGAGCAACCCGCCCAACGGAAGATAGAACAAAGCCCCTCCCCGGAAGGACCTACGATGACGTACACAGTGAACTGCTCCATCCTGCTGACGGAGCTTCCCCTGCTCGAGCGCCCCGCCGCTGCAAAGGCAGCGGGCTTTGACGCCGTCGAGTTCTGGTGGCCCTTCGACACCTCCGTCCCCACCGACGCCGAAACCACGAAGTTCGAAAACGCGATCAAGGACGCTGGCGTCCAGCTCACGGGCCTGAATTTCAACGCGGGCAACATGCCGGGCGGCGACCGCGGACTGGTCTCCTGGCCGGCCCGCTCCTCCGAATTCCTCGACAACATCGACGTCGTCGCAGGCATCGGCGAGCGCCTCGGTTGCAAGGCCTTCAACGCCCTCTACGGCAACCGAGTGGACGGCGAATCGGCCGAAAAGCAGGACGCCATCGGCGCCGAAAACCTAGCCAGCGCTGCACAGGGCGTTGCCCGCATCGGCGGAACCGTCCTCCTCGAACCCGTCAGCGGCGCACCCAAGTACCCGCTCCTCACGGCCGAAGACGCGCTCAAAGTCATTGCCCGCGTCAGGGCCGAGTCCGGCGTCGACAACGTCAAGCTCCTCGCAGACTTCTACCACCTCGCAGTCAACGGGGACGACGTCGAGGCGGTCATCGAGAACCACGCCAAGGACTTCGGCCACATCCAGATCGCCGACAACCCCGGCCGCGGCGCTCCCGGAACCGGCGAGCTTCCCCTCGGCGAATGGATCGCCCGCAGCCGCGAACTCGGCTACGCCGGCTACATCGGCCTCGAATACAAGGAACCGCAGGAAACCGCCTTCAGCTGGGCCATCCGCGAGCGGGCCACCTCCCACTAGAGAACGACGTCGGCGGCTCACCCCGGCGGCCAATGCACCCAAAGTATTCAGCACACCCGCGCTAAAACGCGCCGCTCCCGCTAAAACAGAGACTTCAGTAAGGAAAATCATGAGCAACGTTGCAGTCATCGGACTCGGAATCATGGGCCTTCCCATGGCAATCAACCTGGTCAAGGCCGGCCACGCCGTCACCGGTTTCAACCGCAGCCAGGACAAGATCGATAAGCTCGTCTCCGAAGGCGGCAAGGGTGCCACGAGCATCGCGGACGCCGTCAAGGACGCCGACGTCATCATCACCATGGTGCCGGACTCCCCGGACGTCGAAGGTGTCGTGTCCGGAGAAGAAGGCGTCTTCGCCAACGCCAAGAAAGGCGCCCTCTGGATCGATGCCAGCAGCATCCGCCCGGACGTCGCCGCCCGCCTCGCAGCAGATGCCAAGGCGGCAGGCATCCGCCCGCTCGACGCCCCGGTCTCCGGCGGCGAACAGGGCGCCATCGATGCCGTGCTGTCGATCATGGTCGGCGGTGACGCAGCCGACTTCGAGGCCGCGCAGGATGTCCTCAACGCAGTCGGCAAGACTATCGTCCACGTCGGCCCCTCCGGCTCCGGCCAAACCGTCAAGGCAGCCAACCAGCTGATCGTTGCCGTCAACATTGAGGTCCTCGGCGAAGCAATCGCCTTCCTCGAGGCTTACGGCGTAGACACCGACGCAGCACTCAAGGTCCTCGGCGGCGGCTTGGCTGGCTCCAAGGTCCTCGACCAGAAGGGCCAGAAGATGCTCGACCGCAACTTCGACCCCGGCTTCCGCCTCGCCCTCCACCACAAGGACCTCGGCATCGTCACCTCGGCAGCCCGCGAAGCCAACGTCGCCGTCCCCCTCGGCGCCGTCGTCGCACAGCTCGTCGCCGCAACCGTCAACCAGGGCGACGGCGGCCTCGACCACTCGGGACTCTTCAAGCAGGTCCTCCAGCTCAGTGGCCGGAAGTAAACCGGGCCAAACGTAAAGCACCCGCCCCCAAGGCGGGACAACCAAGCAAAACCGGGCAACCGCCGTCGTACGCAAACGACGGCGGCTCGCTCAGTACATCCAAAAACAGTCCTAATTCCGTCCCGGACAGGGCAAAACACAGGCTTTCAAGGAGCACACCATGACGAAGATGCGTACTGTTGACGCAGCTGTCGCCATCCTGGAGAAGGAAGGCGCCACCGAGGCGTTCGGCCTGCCAGGCGCGGCAATCAACCCCTTCTACTCGGCCATGCGGGCCCACGGCGGCATCCGCCACACGCTGGCCCGCCACGTCGAGGGCGCCAGCCACATGGCTGACGGCTACTCCCGCGCGGCCGACGGCAACATCGGCATCTGCATCGGCACCTCGGGTCCCGCGGGCACCGACATGATCACCGGCCTCTACGCCGCGTGGGCCGATTCCATCCCCATGCTCTGCATCACAGGCCAGGCCCCCGTCGCCAAGCTGCACAAGGAAGACTTCCAAGCTGTGGACATCGAGTCCATCGCCAAGCCCGTCACCAAGATGGCCATGACCATCCTGGAACCGGGCCAGGTCCCAGGTGCATTCCAGAAGGCGTTCCAGCTGATGCGTTCCGGCCGTCCCGGCCCGGTGCTACTGGACCTGCCCATCGACGTGCAGATGGCCGAGATCGAATTCGACATCGACACCTACGAGCCGCTGCCGGTCGAAAAGCCCAAAGCCACCCGCAAGCAGTTGGAAAAGGCACTGGACATGCTCACGGCTGCCGAGCGCCCGCTGATCGTGGCCGGCGGGGGCATCATCAACGCCGGCGCCTCCGCGCAACTGGTTGAGCTGGCCGAGCTGCTGAACGTCCCGGTCATCCCCACCTTGATGGGTTGGGGCACCATCCCGGACGACCACCGGCTGATGGCCGGAATGGTTGGCTTGCAGACCTCGCACCGCTACGGCAACGAGACCTTCCTGCAGAGCGACTTCGTGATCGGCATCGGCAACCGTTGGGCAAACCGCCACACCGGCGGACTCGAGACGTACACTGCGGGCCGCAAGTTCGTGCACATCGACATCGAACCCACCCAGATCGGCCGCGTGTTCTCGCCGGACTTCGGCATTGCGTCCGACGCCGGTGCGGCGCTGGAAGGGCTGCTCGAGCTGGCACGCGAGCGCCAGGCTGCGAAGTCCCTGCCGGACTACTCCGCCTGGGTCGCCGACTGCTCCGCCCGGAAGGGTTCCCTGCACCGCAAGACGCATTTCGACAACGTTCCGATCAAACCGCAACGCGTGTACGAAGAGATGAACAAGGCGTTCGGCAAGGACACCACCTACGTGTCCACCATCGGCCTGTCGCAGATCGCCGGCGCGCAGATGCTGCACGTTTTCGGCCCCCGCAAGTGGATCAACGCCGGCCAGGCAGGTCCCCTGGGCTGGACCGCGCCGGCCGCGCTCGGCGTCGTTCGCGGCAAGCCGGACCAGACCGTTGTTGCGCTGTCAGGCGACTACGACTTCCAGTTCATGATCGAAGAACTGGCTGTGGGCGCACAGTTCAACCTGCCGTACATCCACGTTGTGGTGAACAACTCCTACCTGGGCCTGATCCGTCAGTCGCAGCGCGGCTTCAACATGGAACAGAACGTGTCCCTGGCGTTCGAGAACATCAACTCGACCGAGTTGTCCGAAAACGCGAGCGGCTACGGCGTGGACCACGTGAAGGTGACCGAAGGACTGGGCTGCAAGGCCCTGCGCGTCGAGGATCCGGCGGACTTGCCCGCCGCCTTCGACAAGGCCAAGGCCCTGATCGCGGAATTCAAGGTTCCCGTGGTTGTCGAAGTGATCCTGGAAAAGGTCACCAACATCTCCATGGGCGTTGAAATCAACGGCGTGAACGAGTTCGAAGAGCTGGCGCAGTCTGCCGAGGACGCCCCCACCGCGATCCTCGCCATGCAGGCTTAGTAAGTATTAAAGGAGGTATGGAATGCGCGTGGTCATAGCCCCGGACAAGTTCAAGGGTTCGTTGTCCGCCCCGGAGGTCGCGGACCGCTTGGCCGCCGGACTGCGGAACGGTTTCACCGCCAGCCAGCCCGGCGCGGGCATCGAGGCCACGCTCATTCCAGTGGCCGACGGCGGCGAGGGAACCCTCGACGCCGCCGTCGGCTCCGGCTTCACCCGCCGGAGCGCCACGGTCACAGGGCCAACGGGCCAGCCGGTCACTGCGCAGTTCGCGGTCCGCGGCGACGAGGCAGTCATCGAAATGGCCGCGGCATCCGGACTCGCCGTCCTGCCTGGCTTTGCCGAGGGCACGGCTCCGAACCCGGACACCGCCAAAAGTGCCACGAGCCTGGGCACGGGCGAACTCATCCGGGCCGCCCTGGACCTCGGCTGCCGGCACATCATCCTCGGCGTCGGCGGCAGCGCCAACACCGACGGCGGTGCCGGTGTCCTCCAGGGCCTCGGTGCCGTCCTCCTCGACGCCGACGGCCAAGAACTCCCCGGCGGCGGAGCGGCACTTGCCCGCCTGGATCGGATAGACCTCTCGAACCTCGACGTCCGCTTGGAAGCCGCCGAATTCGTCCTGGCGTCCGACGTCGACAATCCCCTTTTGGGCCGCACCGGTGCCCCCGCGATCTTCGGACCACAGAAGGGCGCGACGCCGGATGACGTCGCCTCTCTCGAGGCGGCGTTGGCCAACTTCGTACAAGTCCTCGCTGACGAAATCGGTTCAGGCGCCAAGGACGCGGCAACAGCTCCGGGCGCCGGAGCGGCAGGCGGCGTCGGCTACATTGCCATAGCGGCACTAAACGCGACACGAAGGCCAGGCATCGACGTCGTCCTCGAATTCACTGAATTGGAGCGGCGGTTGGCGGGCGCGGACCTGGTGATCACCGGCGAAGGCAGCCTCGACGAGCAGAGCCTGCTAGGCAAGACGCCCATGGGCGTGGCCCGGGCCGCGGCACGTTCCGGCATCCCTGTGATTGCGGTGTGCGGCCGCAGTACTCTGAGCCCGAAAGAACTTTCGGAATCGGGTTTCGAGTCGGTCCACGCACTCACCGACCTTGAAGCCAGCATTGAGAAATGTATAGCTGAAGCAGGTCCGCTGCTTGAAGAATTGGGCAGGCACATCGGCGTGCGGCTCTCTCAAATATCGGAATCCATCCAAGACCCATCGGAATCCACCCAAGACACAGCACGGACAGACAGCAAGGAGCACGTCAATGTCTGAAGAAACCGCCCAAGGGCACGGCCCGTTTGACCTGGTCATCCGCGGGCAGCGCATCCTCACCACCGCAGGCATCACCGCCCGCGAAGTCGGCGTCCGCAACGGCGTCATCGTCGCGATCGAACCGCTCGGGAACGGTCTTGAGGGCGCCGAGGTCATCGAACTCGCCAACGACGAAACCCTCATCCCCGGCCTCGTCGATACGCACGTGCACGTCAACGAACCCGGCCGTACGGAGTGGGAAGGCTTCGCTTCCGCCACCCGTGCCGCGGCAGCCGGTGGCGTGACCACCATCATCGACATGCCCCTTAACTCCATCCCGCCCACCACCAACGTGGAAGGCCTCAAGCTCAAGCGCGAAGTCGCCGAGGACCAAGCCTTCGTGGACGTCGGATTCTGGGGCGGGGCCATCCCGGGCAACAAAAAGGACCTGCGCCCGCTGCACGACGAGGGCGTCTTCGGCTTCAAGTGCTTCCTGCTCCACTCGGGCGTGGACGAGTTCCCGCACCTGGACGCGGACGAGATGGAAGAGGACATGGCCGAGCTCAAGTCCTTCGACTCCCTCATGATCGTCCATGCCGAGGATTCCCACGCGATCGACCACGCACCCCACCCCGGCGGCGCCCACTACTCCACCTTCCTCGCCTCCCGCCCCCGCGGCGCCGAGAACAAGGCCATCGCCGAGGTCATCGAACGCGCCCGCTGGACCGGCGCCCGCGCGCACATACTGCACCTCTCGTCGTCGGACGCCCTGCCGATGATCGCCTCCGCAAAGCGCGACGGCGTCCACCTCACCGTTGAGACCTGCCCGCACTACCTGACCCTCATGGCCGAAGAAATCCCCGACGGCGCCACCGCCTACAAATGCTGCCCGCCCATCCGGGAAGCCTCCAACCGCGAGCTGCTGTGGGAAGGCTTGCAGGACGGAACGATCGACTGCATCGTCTCGGACCACTCGCCGTCCACCCTTGACCTGAAGGACCTCGAAAACGGCGACTTCGCCGTTGCCTGGGGCGGCGTCTCCTCCCTGCAGCTCGGCCTCTCGCTGATCTGGACCGAAGCCCGGCACCGCGGCATCCCGCTGGAACAGGTAGTGTCCTGGATGTCCGAAAAGCCGGCAGCATTGGCCCGCCTGCATAACAAGGGCCAACTCGCCCTCGGTTACGACGCTGATTTCTCGATCTTCGCGCCCGACGACGCGTTCGTCGTCGACGTCAAGAAACTCAAGCACAAGAACCCCATCACGCCGTACGACGGCAAGGCTCTCTCCGGCGTTGTCCGCAAGACGTACCTCCGCGGCCACGAGATCGACGGCCGCACGCCCAGCGGCAAGCTGATCCGCCGCGGCGGCGTGTAGGGAACGTTGCCATGGCCGTCAACGTCCACGCCCCATATGGGAAGCTGCCCGATCGGCTGAATCCCTCACGGCACCAGCCTGCGCCGCGGACCGCGCTATATCCGCGGGGCCTGGCGCTATGGGTGCAGCCTTGCGAAGGCCAGGACATCGATCCCGACCTTTGGGCACGGGCTGCTGAAGCCGTCCTGGCCCGGGCCCGCAAACTTGCTCCGGAGGCGGAAGTCCACCTTTGGCCCGCCGCCGGAGCAGCAACGTCCAGCACCGATAGCTCCGGTGCTGGGAATTCTGGTTTGGACGCTTCCGACGGCGGCACTCCGCCGGAGGCGTCCGACGCCGGAAATCGCCGCGCTGCCGGCAAGACGCCTCTCGCATTGGCAGGCCGGCGCAGCAGCGTGGCAGTGGACCTGGCCGCGGACACCGTGCTCCTGGACGGTGTCCCGGTCAGCTTCACGCCCATGGAGCACAGCCTCCTCCGCTACCTCGTTGAGAACCTGTCGCGGCCCATCCCACGTGAAGAATTGCAACGCTTCCTGGAGTCACTCGACTGCCCCGGCGCGGCGTTTCGCTCGATCGACGTGTATGTTGGACGCGTCCGGCGCAAGCTGGGCACGGCCCGCCACGTCGTCACGACAGTGCGCGGGGGCGGCTACCAGTTCATACCAGGACCACGCTGCACTGTCCGCGGACCCGCGGAATACTGCATCTAGGCTGCCCGTTACACCTATTGATTGATCGCCGGCCACGGCGGTTGCCCGACTAGTCAAGGATCGCAACATGACCCAGAAACTCCTCGCCGGAACCCAGGCCCCCGATTTCGCGCTGCTCAACTCCGAAGGGCAGAAGGTCTCGCTGTCCGACTACCGCGGCCGCAACGTCATCGTGTACTTCTACCCCCAGGCATCCACCCCCGGCTGCACCACCGAGGCCTGCGACTTCCGCGACAGCCTCGCCAGCCTCCAGGGCTCCGGCTACGAAGTCCTGGGCATCTCCCCTGACGCCCCGGAAAAAATCGCCCAATTCGCCGACGAATTCGGACTCACGTTCCCGCTCCTCTCCGACGAAGACCACGCCGTGGCCCTCGCATACGGTGCCTGGGGCGAGAAGCTCGTGAACGGCGAAGTCGTGGACGGCCTGGTCCGCTCCACCGTGGTGCTCGACCCCGAAGGCAAGGTCAAGCTCACCCAGTACCAGGTCAAGGCCCAAGGCCACGTGGCTGCGCTGAAGGCCGAGCTCGGACTGTAGCGTCCACGACCCGGGCGTGCGCGGCGCGTCTTCCGACGCTCTCTCACCTATAGGCCCACCACCCGCGACGCTCTCTCACTTATAAACCCAAGTGGCGGAACCCTCCTGCAGATCACCATCTGCGGGAGGGTTCCTGCTTTTGGGCAGCGCATGGCCGCGGTTGGCGTTTGCTCCGGCACCTAAAGTTCACGGCGGCCCACCACTCAATGCCGGGCATTTCGCCACGCAATTTCTTCTGGATCACCACCTAATCCGGGAATCTCGCCACCTAATGAGGATTTCGCGAACCTACGCTCGTCGAGGAAGGTGCGGGCGCGTACCTTTGTGCCGTCCCGGCTTCCGCTGGCATCCGCGCTGTCAAATATTGGGGGACGGCGCGGGTACCTGGCGATTCGGGGCCGCTCCAGAATTGAGCGTTGGGATTTTCCAGCCATACGTGATGGGGCGTCGAGCTTTTTCCCGCTATAGGTGATTGAGCGTTGGCGATTTTCCAGCCATATGTGATGGGGCGTCAGACGTTCGAGATCGCTTCCTCGAGCGCGCCAAGTACGAGCTTGACGGAGGACCTGCTGGCATTTGGGCCCATCATGCCAATCCGCCACACGCTGGAGGCAAAAGCGCCGGCGCCCGCCCCGATTTCGATACTGAAGTTCTCCAGAAGGTAAGACCGCACCGCGGCGGAACTGACGCCGTCGGGCACTTTGACCGTGGTGAGGCTCGGCAAACGGAACCCTTCGACGGCGAAAAGTTCGAGTCCCATCGCCTCAAGGCCATCCCGCAGCTCGGACCCGGCTGACCGATGCCGTTCCTGGACCACGGGAAGGCCCTCGGCGAGGATCCGATCCAAGGCGGCTTCCAGTCCGGCGATCATGGTCACCGGTGCGGTGTGATGATAGGTTCGGGTTCCGCTCGCGGCGCCGACATACCCTCCGAGTAGCCCAATATCGAGGTACCACGAGCGCGGATCCTTCACACGCAGTTCGAACCCGCGCTCGGAAACCGTGAAGGGCGACAGGCCCGGAGGCACCCCCAGGCATTTCTGCGTACCGGCGTAACCGACGTCGATTCCCCAGTCGTCCGCCGCCACCTCAAGCCCGCCGATGGACGTGACGGCATCCACGATGAGGAGCGCGTCCCCCTTGCCTTTACCCAAGGGCGCGACGTCGGACAGGACGCCTGTGGAGGTTTCCGCGTGCACCGCGGCAATCACTTTCGGGTGGGGGTGCGCGGCCAAAACGCGTTCGGCATCCACGGGTTGGCCCCAAAGATGGTCGACCCGAACCACTGTTGCCCCGCATCGGCGCGCGACCTCGCACATGCGTTCCCCGAAAAGGCCGTTGACGGCGATCACTGCCACATCGCCGTCGGACACGGTATTGACGAACGCTGCTTCCATGCCTCCGGATCCCGTGGCGCTCAACGGGAGCGTCCGGGCGTTGCGCGTCCCCCACATGGTTCGCAATCCGGCGCATGTGCGGTCCAGTCGTTCGATGAAGGCCGGATCCAAATGTCCGATCACCGGGTGCGCCAATGCAGCCGTGACTTCCGGGTAACAATTGCTGGGGCCCGGCCCGAACAGATACCGGGAAGTCAGCTTCTCTGCCATTGCCCAACTCCTTTGGCTCGTTGGAGACATTCTCCACCACGCGCCAATGGTGAGCGAGCGATTCGGGAAAGGGCGGCAAAAGTGAGGGCGTCAGGTGGTGGGCGGCCGGAGTGCGATACTCTCTTGACACCGCGCCTCCCATTGGCTTCACTATTACGTATGCTGAAATAACAGTTCCATGATGCGGAAGGTCGCCCCGGCTAAGGGCGAGCCTATCCGGACCGAACCGCCGGAGTTCCGCATAGCCAACACCATGGATGCCAGCACTCGCACGAGGAATGTACAAGCATGCAGCTTGCAGTATTCAACAGCGTCGACCGGTCGGATGTCATCAACGTCCTCCGTCCGTGCCTCGACATCCAGCGCTGGGTGGAGCACATCGCAGACGCCCGCCCCTTCGACAGCCTGGATTCGCTCCTCGGCTTCGCCCGGGAAACCGCCGAGCCGTTCACGCCCCAAGAAGTGGCCGAAGCCCTCAAACACCACCCCCGGATCGGCGAACGACCCAAAGCCCAGACCACCGAAGCCGCGATGTCCCGCTCGGAACAGGCCGGCGTCGACCCAGCCGACAACGACGTCGCAACGGCCTTGACTGACGGCAACCGCGAGTACGAGGCGAAGTTCGGCCGCGTCTTCCTCATCCGCGCCGCCGGGCGGACGGCCACAGAAATCCTGGCGTCGCTGCGGGAACGGTTGACCCACACCCCGGAGGAAGAGGATGCCATCGTGGCGGCCCAATTGCGGGAAATCGCCCTACTGCGCCTCGCAAGCGTGGTCAGCGATGCCGACGTGATCAGTGAAGGAGCAACCAGCAAATGAGCGTCTCCCAAGTAACCACCCACATCCTCGACACCGGTTCCGGGCGCCCGGCGGCAGGGGTCGCGGTCGTCCTCTCAGTGCACGACGGCGGAAACTGGACCCGCGTGGCGAGCGGCACCACGGACGCGGACGGGAGGATCAAGGACCTCGGCCCCGAACGGCTCGACGGCGGAAACTACAGGCTCAACTTCGCTACCGGACCTTATTACGCGGCCTTGGGCATTGACACCTTTTTCCCGGAAGTGGACCTGACGTTCACAGTGTCCGACGGCGGTGAGCACTACCACGTGCCGCTCCTCCTGAGCCCCTTCGCCTTCTCGACGTACCGGGGCAGCTAAGCCACCCGGTACGCTGGAAAGCATGGTTTCCGAGGATACGAACACTCCCGACGGCGGCACACCCACCGGGGAGACACCCAACAACAGCGGGCCGGCAGACAACACCCACACCACCCCCGAGCGGCGCGGGATCACCGTCCGCCGGGCGCCGAAGTTCGTTCCTTTCATGGTCTTGGGCGGACTCGTCGGCGTGATAGCCGCGGCTTTCGTGGCCTACGGCCTTCCGGGCGACGCCAGCTTCGACACCGGCGCAGTGTTCGGATTCTTCCTGGTCGCATTTGCCGCCGGCGGCGTGTTGCTGGGCTCGATCGTTGCCCTGGTACTGGACAAGGCCAGCGTGCGACGAGCCCGGCGAGGCGTGGTCGAATCGGTACCCGGCTCCGACGAGCATGATTCCGAAGCATAGGATCCCGGTCACAAAAGTGCGCGAGGGAAAATACCACGCCAACATCATGCGACAATTGACCAGTGGCACGTGGCGACGGAAAACTTTCTCATGATCTTCTCCCCGGCGAAAAAGGACCTCAGGACGCATGTGGCGTCTTCGGGGTGTGGGCGCCGGGTGAAGAAGTAGCAAAACTCACCTATTACGGGCTGTACGCGCTTCAGCATCGCGGACAGGAATCAGCCGGCATAGCAACCAGCGACGGCAAGCGCATCAACGTCTACAAGGACATGGGCCTCGTGTCCCAAGTCTTCGACGAGACGACGCTGAACACCCTGACCGGACACCTCGCCGTCGGCCACTGCCGGTACTCCACCACCGGAGCCAGCCACTGGGCCAATGCCCAGCCGACTCTTGGCGCGACGGCCACCGGAACCGTGGCCCTCGCCCACAACGGCAACCTGACCAACACCGCAGAACTCCGGGAGATGATCCTCGAGCTCAACGGCGGCCAGCTGACCGGCGAAATGAAGCAGGGCAACACCTCGGACACCGCCCTCGTCACGGCCCTCCTCGAGGGCGAAGAAGGCAAGACGCTCGAGGAAACCGCCCTTGAACTCCTGCCCAAGATCCGGGGCGGATTCTGCTTCGTGTTCATGGACGAAGGCACCCTTTACGCGGCCCGGGACACCTACGGCATCCGCCCGCTGTGCCTCGGCCGCCTTGAGCGCGGCTGGGTTGTCGCTTCGGAACAGGCGGGCTTGGCCACTGTCGGCGCAAGCTTCATCCGTGAGATCGAGCCCGGCGAGTTCATCGCGATCGACGAGAACGGTGTCCGCTCCACACGCTTCGCGGAGGCCACCCCGGCTGGTTGCGTTTTTGAGTACGTTTATCTGGCCCGGCCCGACGCAGCCATTGGCGGCCGTTCGGTGTACGAATCCCGTGTGGAAATGGGCAGGCAACTGGCCCGCGAAAACACCCACGAGGCCGATATCGTCATCCCCGTCCCGGAATCCGGTACGCCTGCCGCGGTGGGCTACGCGGAGGAGTCGGGCATCCCGTTCGCGCACGGCTTCGTGAAGAACGCCTACGTAGGCCGTACGTTCATCCAGCCTTCCCAGACCCTGCGCCAACTGGGTATCCGCCTCAAGCTCAACGCACTCGAATCCGTGATTCGCGGAAAGCGCGTAGTGGTTGTCGACGATTCCATCGTCCGAGGGAACACCCAGCGCGCGATCGTCCGGATGCTCCGCGAGGCCGGCGCCGCCAGCGTTCACGTGAAGATTTCCTCCCCGCCCGTGCAATGGCCGTGCTTCTACGGCATCGATTTCGCATCGCGCGCCGAACTCATCGCCAACGGCGCCACAGTTGAGGAAATCTCCCAGGCCATCGGCGCTGACTCGCTGGCCTACATCTCCGAAGACGGCATGATCGGGGCAACCATGCAGCCACGCGAGCGTCTTTGCACCGCGTGCTTCACGGGCCAGTACCCGATCGCCCTTCCCGGCTCGGACAAACTGGGGAAGAACCTCCTTGAGCGGACTGACCTCGGCGGGCTGCCGACGTCGAACGCTTTCGCCAAGACCGAAGAGACGGATTCCGAGGATCCGGCCGACAAGCCCGGCGCAACGGGCTGCGATCCCGGACCCGACGCCGAGTTTGAGAACCTGCTGACCGACGCCGATAAGAAAGAGTCTGTATGACCTCCGCATCCTCCGCCGCTGAGAACCCCAGCGGTATCACCTACGCGTCTGCCGGCGTCGACGTTGAAGCGGGAGACCGCGCCGTCGAACTCATGAAGGACGCTGTCAAGGCGACCCACAACAGCTCCGTGCTCGGCGGCGTCGGCGGTTTCGCCGGCCTGTTCGATGTCTCCAAGCTCCTCACGTACAAAAAGCCGTTGCTTGCCACGTCCACAGACGGCGTAGGCACCAAGGTCGCGATCGCCCAGGCCATGGACATCCATGACACCATCGGCTTCGACCTCGTCGGCATGGTAGTGGACGACATCGTAGTGGTGGGCGCCGAGCCGCTCTTCATGACCGACTACATCGCGTGCGGAAAGGTCGTCCCGGAGCGCATCGCCGACATCGTCCGCGGTATTGCCGCGGCTTGTTCCGTGGCCGGTACCGCCCTGGTGGGTGGCGAAACCGCTGAGCACCCCGGCCTGCTTGGTGAGCAAGAGTACGACGTCGCCGGCGCGGCTACCGGTGTTGTCGAAGCAGACTCACTTCTCGGTCCGGACCGCGTGCGCGCGGGTGACATCGTGATCGGCATGGCATCCTCCGGCCTGCACTCCAACGGCTATTCCCTGGTCCGCCGCGTCATCAACCACGCCGGCTGGGCCCTTGACCGCCAGGTTTCCGAACTCGGCCGTACCCTCGGCGAGGAGCTCCTCGAGCCCACCCGGGTGTATGCCGCCGACTGCCTCGACCTGGCCCGCGCATTCCCGATCAACGGACGTGGCGCTTCAGGCGACCAAGCCGTGCACGGCTTCAGCCACGTCACAGGCGGCGGCCTCGCAGCAAATCTGGCCCGTGTCCTGCCCCAAGGCCTTGTGGCGACCGTGGACCGCGCCACGTGGGAACTGCCCGCGATCTTCAAGCTTGTCTCCGAGCTCGGCAACGTGCCGCTGGCCGACCTTGAGCGCACGCTCAACCTGGGTGTCGGCATGGTGACCATTGTGTCCCCGGAGATCGCCGATGCGGCTGTAGCCCGGCTCAACGAACGCGGACTGCCGTCGTGGATTATGGGTACCGTCGCCGCCGACTCCGCGTCCGTGGACAAGAGCGGCCCGGACTACGTCCAGGGCGCCAAAGGCGTCGACGGCGGCGCTGTCCGTTTGGTGAACGCCTACGCCTAGAAGATTTTCAGCAGAAAGCCCCGGCGGGCCCAGTGGATCACTGGGACGGCCGGGGCTTCTTGTTGCTACGGGGCTTTCTGTTGCTACAGAATTGCGGAAAGGAACGCCCGCGTCCGCTCATGTTGCGGGTTGCCAATGACCTCCTCGGCGGGACCTTCCTCGATAATCCGCCCGCCGTGCATGAACACCACCCTGTCCGCCACGTCGCGAGCGAAGCCCATCTCGTGCGTCACAACGATCATGGTCATTCCGGTTCGCGCCAGATCCTTCATGACCCGCAGAACCTCGCCCACGAGCTCAGGATCCAGCGCGGACGTCGGCTCGTCGAACAACATCAGCTTGGGTTGCATGCACAGCGCCCGGGCGATCGCCACGCGTTGCTGCTGGCCTCCCGATAGATGCCGCGGGTAGGCGGTTGCCTTCTCAGACAAGCCCACCTTCTCCAACAGATCTAATGCCCGACGGCGGACATCGCCTTTGCGCTGTTTGAGCACCCTGATCGGAGCTTCCATCAGGTTCTCTAGCACTGTCATGTGCGGGAAGGGGTTGAAGTGCTGGAAGACCATTCCAATATCGGTACGGTCGGCGCAGATTTCGTTGTGGGACTGTTCATGGCCATCAGGCAGTGCGGCGCCAGGTACACACCCCTTCAGCTCGCGCGGCTTGAGCTGCTCATCGCCGAGGGTGCTGCAAGCGCCGACTCAGAGGAACTCTTTATCGCCACGAGGGCATTCCATTTGGGCCTTGCGGCACCGGCGTCCAATGAATTCCTGCTGAAAACGCTCGAGTCCGTCTGGGACAACCCTGTCCAGCGGCTCATAAGCCGCTCCTATCCACTGGACGACGCCAAGCTTGAGCGTGTGGCAAGCGATCACCGAAAGATCCTCGCCGCGGCCCGCGCCAACGACCTCGAGGCACTTATATCGTTGCTGGATTTGTGCCACCAAAAGGACTGACCGAGCTGCGCGGACGCGATCCAGCACATTTAAAACGACAAAGGCCCGCAGGGCACACCAACTGCTGGTGGCGCCCTGCGGGCTTATGTCAATTCAGGAATGGCATCGGAGTATGCCACATGACCTTGTGTACGACGGCGGTACGCAACGTGATGCCGAACGGCACCAATGGCTGGTACGACTAGCCGATACGACGGGTGTCTACCTCGTCGTCATCGTCTTCCAAGTCCTCTGCGTACTTGTCCTCGTACGCCGAGTAGTCCGGCTCCGGCGGATCGTCCGCGAATCGGCTCGTTCCACGACTCGATGGACCCGTGAGCTCTCGCTGCAGGGCCGAATAGTCAGTGTTCGGGGAATAGTACTTGATGTCCCGAGCCTGCTTGGTAGCTTTTGCCTTTTGACGGCCGCGCCCCATGGCGTGACCCCCTTTTGTACTTGGACCGGAGGTGGTCACCTTGGCTATCGGTGAGGCCCCGGAATGTTTGGTCAATTTGTCGTATGTCTAGATTACATGCTTTCTGGAGCAACTGCTTGCCACTACGACCCTCCGAAAGCAGCGTCACACTCCTGACCGGGAACAACTCCGGTCATCGGCATGAAAAACTTGGGTAGAGTCGCCCTAAACACGGGGCCATAAAATGCATGAGAGGCACAGATTCGGACATGGGCCAGGAAAACACCCACCCGGGCAACAACGGGACCGGCGACGACGAGACGTCGGTCGAACCCGTTCCAGCATCGGGAACGAGATCGCGGATGCGCTCGGCCCTCGACACCATGACCCGCCAGCGGGTCATCCTCGGTGCGATCATCCTCGGCGCCCTGATCCTGGTCGGCGTCGTTATCTGGGTCCTCGTTGCCACGCTCACGAGCCATCCGGAGGCCAAAGCGACCCCCGCCCCGGCGACCTCCACCAGCCGAGGCACGCTACCGGCTGAAGTCGAGGCGAAGGACTATCAACTTGGCGATTGCTTCGCCGACTTCGATTCCAACGCAACGAAGTCAAAGGTGGTGGACTGCAACACGGACCATTCAGCCCAGCTAGGTGCCATCTTCCGCTACAGCCCGGACGACTCCTTCCCCGGCACCAACGCCCTTCGTGACAAAGGCCGCGAAATCTGCCGCAACATGATGCTCAACGAAGCATCCAGCAAATACCCGCTGCTCCAGCAGAACGTGTACCCGAGTTCCAGCAGCTGGGACCAAGGCGATCGGCGCGTGGACTGCTTTATCGTGGTGAACTCGGGTAACACGGTCAAGGAATCAGTGCTGCAGAAGTAGCGCTAGTCTTTCCGCCTCACCGACAGGCCGCTGCCGACCGGAATCCCGCCGTCGGGCCTCGCCAACGCTTCCAAGCCCTGAACCGTTAGCTCGTCGAGGTCAGCGGCTGTGTCCACCAGGACGGTGTCGCCATCCACGATGTGACCGGCGAGGATCTCCTTTGCGAGGCGGTCGCCGATTTCGCGCTGCACCAACCTCCGCAAAGGACGTGCACCGTACGCGGGGTCGTATCCGGACATCGCGAGCCAGGCCCGGGCACCGTCCGTTACCTCGAGCGTCAGCCGGCGGTCGTGCAGGCGCTTGGTCAATTCGGCGACCTGCAACTCGACGATCTGGGCAAGCTCGTCGACGGACAACGGATCGAAGAGCACGATCTCGTCCAGGCGGTTCAGGAACTCGGGCTTGAAGGACGAGTTGACCACTGCCATAACCGCGCTCCTCTTCGCCTCGGCATCCAGGCCGGGATCGACCAGAAATTGGCTTCCGGCGTTGGAGGTGAGCACCAGGATGGTATTGCGGAAGTCCACGGTGCGACCCTGGCCGTCGGTAAGGCGGCCGTCGTCGAGCACTTGCAGGAGGATGTCGAACACCTCCGGGTGGGCTTTCTCCACCTCGTCCAGGAGTATCACCGAGTAGGGGCGCCGACGGACTGCTTCGGTTAGCTGGCCGCCTTCCTCGTAGCCCACATATCCTGGAGGAGCTCCGACCAGCCGGGCCACGGAGTGCTTCTCGCCATACTCTGACATGTCGATCCGCACCATGGCGCGTTCGTCGTCGAACAGGAAATCTGCCAAGGCCTTGGCCAGCTCGGTCTTACCGACGCCAGTGGGGCCAAGGAAGAGGAAGGAACCCGTGGGGCGATGAGGGTCGCTGATTCCTGCACGGGCCCGCCGCACGGCGTCGGACACGGCCGATACGGCCTTCGACTGGCCGATCAGGCGCTTCCCCAGCTCCTCTTCCATGTGTAGGAGTTTTTGGGACTCTCCCTGCAGCATGCGTCCTGCCGGGATGCCCGTCCAAGCCGAAATCACCTCGGCGATATCGTCGGCAGTCACTTCTTCGGCGACCATAAGGGCAGGCTTGGCCTCGCCGCGCCCTTCCCGGGCGGATTCCTCCTCGGCCGCGGCGGTGAGCTCGCGCTCAAGGGCCGGCAACTCGCCATAGAGGATGCGGGACGCGGCTTCAAGGTCCCCTTCCCGCTGGTATTTGTCGGCTGCGGAGCGGAGCTCATCGATCTTCGCCTTGAGGTCACCGACCCGGTTAAGCCCGGCCTTCTCGGCTTCCCAACGGGCATTCAACGCCGCCAGGCTTTCCTTCTTGTCCGCCATGTCCGCACGAAGCGCGGCAAGGCGTTCCATCGAGGAGGCATCCTTCTCGTTTTGCAGCGCCAGTTCTTCCATGGTGAGCCGGTCCACTGCACGGCGCAATTGGTCGATTTCCTCGGGGGCGGAGTCGATCTCCATCCGCAGGCGGGATGCCGACTCATCGACGAGGTCGATCGCTTTGTCGGGTAGCTGGCGGCCGGAGATATAACGGTTGGAGAGCGTTGCCGCCGCAACCAAGGCGGAGTCCGCAATGGCTACCTTGTGATGGGCTTCGTACCGTTCCTTGAGCCCGCGAAGAATGCCGATGGTGTCCTCGACGCTCGGCTCGCCCACGAACACCTGCTGGAAACGCCGTTCAAGGGCAGGGTCCTTCTCGATGTTCTCGCGGTATTCATCCAGGGTGGTCGCCCCGATTAGGCGGAGTTCTCCACGGGCCAGCATGGGCTTGAGCATGTTGCCGGCGTCCATGGCGCTCTCCCCTGTGGCTCCGGCGCCTACGACAGTGTGGATCTCGTCGATGAAGGTGACAATCTGGCCATTGGAGTTCTTGATCTCTTCCAGTACTGCCTTGAGTCGCTCCTCGAATTCGCCGCGGTATTTGGCGCCCGCGACCATGGAGGCGAGGTCCAGCGCGATCAGCGACTTTCCGCGCAGGCTCTCCGGGACGTCGCCCGCCACAATCCGTTGCGCGAGGCCTTCGACGACGGCCGTCTTGCCTACGCCGGGTTCGCCGATGAGCACGGGGTTGTTCTTGGTGCGACGGCTCAGGACCTGGACAACGCGTCGAATCTCGCTATCCCGGCCGATGACCGGGTCCAGCTTGCCGGAACGGGCCGTCGCTGTGAGGTCGGTTCCAAATTTCTCCAGTGCCTGGAAGGTGTTCTCCGGGTCCGGGGAGGTGACCTTTCGATCCCCACGGACACCAGGCAAAGCGGCAAGGAGCGCCTCATGGGAGGCACCGGCATCCCGCAGTAGTTTGCCCACTGTATCGTTGCCGGCAGACAGGCCAAGCAGGAGGTGCTCGGTGGAGACGAAGGAGTCACCGAGTTTCTCAGCCTCGTTCTGGGCTGCCTGGATGGCCTGCATGGACGGCCGGGAAAGCTGCGCTTGCTGCACGGAGCTGCCGGACGAGGAAGGCAGGGCCTTGATGGCGGAGCTGGCCTGCACACTCACGGTGTCCGGGTCCACGCCCGTACTGCGGAGAAGTGCGACGGCCACGCCCTCGCGCTGGTCCATGAGCGCCTTGAGCAAATGGGCGGGCTCCACTTGCGGATTTCCCGCGGTTGAGGCATTCATTGCCGCTGCGGAAAGAGCCTCCTGGCTCTTGGTGGTGAATTTGACGTCCATGGAAGAGCTCCTTTCGGGGACACAGCTGTTGTTCAAAGTTGAGTCTACTATGCTCAACTTTGTGGCAGGAAGTCCTCCAGCTCCATGTTTGCCCAAGGCGAAACTACTGTCCATAGTCCAAAGGCCCTATGTGGAAAACATCCCTCGCCGTTTGCCATCTGGCGCTCTAGGATCGGTCATGACCGGGGCGAAGAAGCCTCCCGGCGAGCCGAGGAAAAGGACACGCAATGAAGAAGTTCGTCGTTCTCTACAATGCACCGACATCGGCCGAAGCGGCCATGGGCGAGGCCACGCCCGAAGCAGCCGCCGAGGGAATGAAACTCTGGACAGACTGGGCCGAAAGGGCCGGTGACGGGCTTGTCGACCTCGGGGCTCCCCTCGGGGCAGGCAAGATCGTCGGAAATTCCGGGGTGTCCGAGGCCGAGACGGGCGTCGGCGGCTACAGCGTGCTCCAAGCCGAAGACATGGACGGCGCGTTGAAACTCCTTGAAGGACACCCGCACTTCCTCATGGCTCCCGAAGCCTCCATCCACGTCTACGAAACACTCGATATACCGGGCATGTAGCGGCAGCGGGCCGCCCGCCGTCGAGATCGTAGGTTCGGGCCGTGCGCTGCGTTCCGGAACCCGGCGCACGGGCCTCGCCCGCCAACTCGGCCGGCCGCTATGCTGTGGCCATGGCAGTCTACGTTGATCCGCCGCTCTGGCCTGCCCACGGAACGGTGTTTTCCCACCTGGTCTCGGACACTTCCCTGGACGAGCTGCATACGTTCGCGATGGCAGCCGGCATCCCGGAAAGGGCGTTCGACGGCGACCACTACGACGTCCCCGAACGCCGCTACCATGACCTCGTGTCCTCCGGTGCCATCCCCGTGGAAGCCCGCGTCCTGGTCCGCAAGCTGATTGCCAGCGGGCTGCGCATCCCCGCCCGCGAACGCAGCAAAGCCCTCACCGTACCGCTCCTGGAACGCTGGAACACTACCCTTCCTGGGCACGAAGAACTGGGCTTCGAACTCTTGGAGCGCTGGGGCGAGGACCACCGAAAATACCACAGCCGCACGCATCTCCTGGCAGTCCTCGAAGCCCTGGATATCCTCACGGAGCCCGCCCTTCCTGCGAAGACGGTGACCCTCGCGGCATGGTTCCACGACGCGGTGTACGAAGGAATCGCCGGCCGGGACGAGGAAGAATCGGCGCTCCTCGCGGAGGACCGACTAGCCGGAGCCGGCCTGCCCGCGTCGGTCGTGGACGAGGTCGCCCGGCTCGTCCGCTTGACCTCTATGCATCGTCCCGAACCGGAAGACGACGCGGGCGCCCTGCTGTGCGACGCCGACCTCTCAATCCTCGGTGCCGAAGCTACGGCGTACGCCCGGTACCTGACCGCCGTCCGGGAAGACTACGCCCATGTCAGCGACGCCGATTTCGCCGCGGGGCGGGCCGCCGTCGTCCGCCAATTGCTTGCCCTCGATCCCTTGTTCCATGGCGAACGCGCCCAAAATCTCTGGCTCGACGCCGCCCGCCGCAACTTGGAGGCCGAGCTGGCATGACTGCCGCGGGAACGGTGCAACGCCAGCTTCCCTTCACTGTGCGATTTGAGTGGGGACTCGACGGCGCACGCGCCATCGCACCCGGGGCGGAACTCGCCGTCGTTGTCGACGTCCTGTCCTTCACCACGTGCGTCAGCGTTGCGGTCGATCGCGGAGCGGCGGTGTTTCCATACCCCCTGAAGGACGCCGGAGCCGAGGATTTCGCGATCAAGCACAGCGCGCGGCTCGCCCGGCCCCGGGGCAGCGGCGGGCTGGACCTTTCGCCGGGGAGCCTGCGGGATGCCGCCAACCTGGGCCGGGTCGTCTTGCCCTCCCCGAACGGTTCCGCACTTGCGTTTGAGCTGGCAGGGAGCGTGCCCCTCGTCGTGGCGGTATCGCTCCGCAATGCCGCGGCCACCGCGGACTGGGCGCTTGCCGCGTTGTCGCCGGACGCCGTCGTCGCTGTTATCGCGGCAGGTGAGCGGTGGCCAAACGGGATGTTGAGGTTTGCTGTGGAGGACCAGTTGGGCGCTGGAGCTTTCATCGCGGGCCTCGCGGCTGCCGGCCGCGACGTCATGTCTCCGGAGGCGCTCATGGCGGCAGCCGCGTTTAACGCCGCAGAACCACGGCTCGCGGAGCTGCTTCGCGATTGCACCAGCGGGCGGGAACTAATCGCCGAGGGGTACGCGAACGACGTCGAAATCGCCGCCGGGCTCGACGCCGGCTACGCCGTGGCCCTGTTGAGGGACGGTGCCTTCCGGCAGCCGTGATTGCCGGCTAGAAGATCTGGCGGATGTTCGTTTTCGCGAGATCGATCAGCTGGTCGCCGCGTCCGGACAAGACCGTTCGGATAGCGTAGAGCGTGAAGCCCTTGACCTGCTCCGTGCTGATGGCGGGAGGAATGGACAACTCCTGGCGCGCTGTCCGGACGTCCACCAGGGCCGGACCGTCGTGGGCGAAGGCTTCGGCAAGCCCGTCCGTGAGCCCTGAGGAATTGTCCACCCGGATACCCCAGATCCCCAAGGACTCGGCCACCTTGGCGAAGTCCGGGTTCTCCAGGTCGGTGCCGAAATTGACGAAGCCCGCGGCCTTCATCTCAAGCTCAACGAAATTCAGCGAGGAATTGTTAAAAACGACCACTTTGACGGGGAGCTTGTTTTGGACCAACGTAATCAACTCGCCCAGGAGCATCGCCAGCCCGCCGTCCCCGGCCAAGGCCACGACCTGGCGGCCCGGGTAAGCTGCCGCCGCCCCGATTCCGTGGGACAACGCGTTCGCCATGGTTCCGTGGTTGAACGAGCCCACCAACCGCCGTCGACCGTTCATCGACACATACCGGGCGGCCCAAACAGTCGGGGACCCTACGTCGCATGTAAAAATAGCGTCCGGCGACGCTAATTGGTCAACCAAGCGCCCCACAAACTGCGGGTGGATCGCTTGGCCGTCCTTGGTGGGCGAAGCGAGGTCGTCCAACTTCGCACGGGACTTGGCATAGTGCTTGAGCGAGGAACTCAGGTGCGTGCGCTTTGCCTTGCGCTCGATCAACGGCAAGAGCGCCGCAGCCGTGTCCTTGACCGTCCCCACCAGCCCAAGATCCACCGGAGTTCGGCGCCCCAGCTGTTCGCCCCTGATATCCACCTGGATAATCTTCGCGTTCTCCGGGTAGAACTGCTGATACGGAAAATCGGTGCCAAGCATCAGCAGGGCGTCGCAGCTTGCCATCGCACGGAAACCCGAACTGAATCCCAAAAGTCCCGTCATTCCGACGTCGAAGGGGTTGTCGTACTCGATGTGCTCCTTGCCCCGCATCGCGTGGACGATCGGCGCACCCAAGGCGTCGGCGATCGCCATAACCTCGGCGTGCGCGCCCGCAGTGCCGGCGCCGGCAAGAATGGTCACTTTGGCGGCCTTGTTGAGCAATTCCGCGGCCTCGGCGAGCTCGCTGCCGTTCGGCCTGATTTCCGGCCGCGCCGCACGGATGACGCTTGTCCTGCCGTTTTGCGCCTCGGCAAGTGCCACATCACCGGGGATTACGACGACGGCGACGCCCCGCTTCTCGACGGCGGTGCGCATCGCGATTTCCAAGACCCTGGGCATCTGCGAGGGGTGGGCAACGTGCTCGACGTAGACGCTGCATTCTTGGAACAGTTCCTGGGGATGCGTCTCCTGGAAATATCGGCTGCCGATCTCTTCGCTTGGAATGTGGGCTGCGATTGCCAAGACGGGAACCCTGGACCTGTTGGCGTCATAGAGTCCGTTGATGAGGTGCAAGTTGCCGGGACCGCAAGAACCCGCGCAGACCGCCAATTCATCGGTGAGCCCGGCTTCGGCAGCAGCAGCCAGCGCCGCCGCTTCCTCATGCCGGACATGGACCCAGCGGACGCTCTCTTCCTCCCGCAAGGCATCCGTGAAGCCGTTGAGCGAATCCCCCGGGATTCCGTAGACCCGCTTGATGTTGTTGGCCTTGAGGGTGGCCACGATATTCCTGGCGACGGTATTCCTAGGGGCGGACATGGACTGTTCCTTTCGAGGGGAGGCAGTGCAGACACGCCCTAGGCTACTCCGGAACTTCCCCGGCCGTGGGGAAGGCTACCGATACGTGCTGACGAACGGCTTGTTGGTGCGCACTATCTGTTTGCCCAAAGGCATGAGCGAGACCGGGATGAGCTTCAGGTTGGCAATCGCCAGCGGAATCCCGATGATGGTGACGGCCATGGCGAAGGCAGTGACGACGTGGCCGATCGCAATCCAGATTCCCGCGACCAGCAGCCAGATGACGTTGCCCAGGAGCGGGAAAATGCCCCCGCCGCCTGGCTTCTCGATGATCGTCCGTCCGAACGGCCAGAGCGTGTACGAGGCGATCCTGAACGACGCGATGCCCCACGGAATAGTGACGATCAGCAAGCAGCAGACGATCCCGGCCATGAAATAGCCCAAGGCCAAAACGAAACCGCCGCAGACGAGCCAGATGATGTTGAGCAACGTTTTCATGGTCCCATTGTCCCCCGCACCGGGCGGCTGCGGTCTAGGGGAACGCCCTGAGATCCCCCTGATCTTCGGACGCGCGCTCACCTATCGGCGTCCGCCGGGCGACGCGCGCTCACCTATGTGCGTCGGGCGGGCGACGCGCGCTCACCTATGTGCGTCGGGCGGGCGACGCGCGCTCACCTATCGGCGGCCGCCGTCGGGCATTATTTGCAGTTTGCGCTCAACCAAGCGGTAATCGGAGCCATGGCTCTTTCGAACTTGCCGCTTGAGTAGACCGTTTGGTCACCCAATCCGGCAATCGCGGTGTCCTTGAATTCGGCAAAAGCAGCCTTGAGCGAATCTGGAACCCGTTCCGCAGTGGCGTTAAGCTCGGCCTTGTCCTGCTCGAGTTCGGCGGTCTTCCCTTGCGCTGCTGACATCGGCAGCAACGAAGCTCCTGTGGCTTCCTGGGAGACGGTGGAGCACATTTCGGCGGCCGAGGCAAAGCCACCGAAGGGTCCCGATGATGGAGTCGGGCTTGCACTCGCCGATGCCGCAGTATCGGAAGAAGCGCCCGACGGCGACCCCGCCGATCCGGCGCCCGTTGCGGATGAGCATCCAGACAACGCCAACGCGGCGAGTAGGACGCCTGTCAAGTAACGGATCGGGCTGTGGGAAGGTTTCGTAAGGATTTTCAAAGGTCGCATTCTGCTTGTTCGTCCGCCCCGGGAGCTGCTTGTCTCCCGAGGCAATGGCATTCTGTCCCCGCCGTGGGAGTCTAGCCCGAATGGTCCCGGACGATCCAAGTTGACTTCGTGCGCCTTCTTGGCGTGCCTGCCTAATCCCGTGACAGCAAGGTGTCCAACTTGGTGAACGACGTCCCCCAGCCTTCTCGAGTCATTTCGACCCATTGTTCGGAGTCGAAGGGACCCTGCGTGAGATGTAGCCGCGTGCGGCTGCCCAAGTCCTCGAACTCAAGCCGCATTTCGAGCAAGAGTGTGATCCCGGCGTCGGGCTCTGCTTTCTGGGTCGCGA
The DNA here is from genome assembly GCA_041360635.1 of bacterium RCC_150. Classification (GTDB taxonomy): domain Bacteria; phylum Actinomycetota; class Actinomycetes; order Actinomycetales; family Micrococcaceae; genus Arthrobacter. Next base: position 57,807 of record JBFUPP010000012.1, read on the forward strand.
CCAGCAGCGCGGGCGGCTCGAAAGCGGTGATGACGGCGTCGATGGGGGACTCTTTGGTGACACCGTCTTCGTCCCAGGTCATGACGAGTTGCCAGACGCCACCGACCTTCGGTTCCACAACGATCCGGTCGCGGGGCGATTCCACGCCCACGGGCCCGAACCAATCGGCGAGCTGGTCCGGGTCGGTAAACGCCTGGAAGACGAGCTCGCGGGGAGCGTCGAACTCGCGTGTCATGGTGAGGATGTGCTGTTCCTTGGTGCTCTGTTCCGTGCTCATTGCTTGACTCCTGGTTTCTTCGAATCTTGCTGAATCTTGCGCAGATGGGCGTCGAGGCGGGTGAAGCTTGCGTCCCAGAATCGCCTGTACTTGTCCATCCATTCGGTGGCTTCGCGCAGCGGTTCGGCCTCCAGTTTGGACGATCGCCACTGCGCATTCCGACTCCGGCTGATCAGCCCTGCCGTTTCCAGGACTTTGAGGTGCCGCGAGACGGCGGGAAGGCTGATGTCGAACGGTGCGGCAAGCTCGTTCACGGTGGCCTCGCCCTCCGAGAGCCGGGCCAAAATGGCCCTTCGGGTCGGGTCGGCGAGGGCCGAGAAAATGAGACTAAGCCGATCTGTTGACACCCTTGACGCCTTCGTATTTAATGGTTCGGCTAATTAGCCGACGTGTTAAATATGCAACGGCGGTTTTCCTGTGTCAAGGGCTTCTTGCGACGCTCGCTCACTTATGTGGCCTTTCGGCGCGACGCTCGGGCAGATGATCTGATCGGGCGTCGCTTGGAAATGCGCCGTATCTGATCGGGCGTCGGTCGCAATGGTCCCAAACGTGAGCGAGCGTTAGGCTTTTGCGGCCTTGACGAAGGCGCGAACGAGTTCCAAGTCTTTGACCCCACGGGACGACTCCACCCCGCTGGACACATCCACGCCCCAGGCGTCAGCTTCGCGCGAGGCGGAGTCCACGTTGCTTGGCGTCAACCCTCCGGCCAGCAACCACCGACGGGTGCCCAAGCCGAGCTTCCGAACAGAGGAATAGTCCCAGGCTTCCCCTGATCCCGGCACGGCGGCGTCGATCAGGAGCATTTCTTCGCCCCACTCGTCGAACTCTCCCTGCGGGGCACCCATGGTGACGGCCCGGATCAGCCGCATTCCGGCGTCGTGCACTGTTTTGACGTCGTCGGGGGTACGGGTGCCGTGCAGCTGGACCCATTCCAACCCGGCTTCGCGGGCGATTGCGACGGCGTCGGCGGCAGATTCATGGCGAAAGACCCCGACGGCGGCAACCCCCTTGGGCACTCGGCCCACCAGGTCACGGGCCAGTTCAGGCGACACCTCGCGAGCACTTTTCGTCAGCACGAATCCGACGGCGTTGGCGCCGGACTCGACGGCGGCCGCCACGGATTCCGGTGTGCTCAAGCCACACACTTTGACGAACATGAGCGCCTCCAAGCAATTTCCTCCCTACGACGTTAGCAAGGCGCTCCCGGTTTGTTGAACTGGATAAGGTTGCGCGGATGTTACGCGGGCGTGGGCAGCCGCCGAGCTAGGCTGGTTCGCATGGAAATCATCCGCTTTGCTGAGCTCAGACCAGAACCGTGGCGCAACGGCGGCGGGGTGACCCGGGAAATCGCGAGCCATCCGAAAGCAGCGTCCGCCCAGGACGGGGCGTGGGACTGGCGCGTAAGCATCGCGGACGTCGGAACTGCGGGCGATTTCTCGACGTTTCCCGGAATGGAGCGGGTTATCACGGTGATCGACGGCGAGCTGATGCTGCTCACGGTGGACGGCGAAGAACACCCCTTGGAGAAATACCGCCCGTTCCGTTTTTCGGGCGAGGCGGCTTCGGCAAGCGCATTGCCTACGGGCGATGTCCGGGACCTCAACGTGATCGCACGGACCGACCAATTCAAGGGTTACACGTCCATCGTGGAGCTCTCCAAGAAGCGTGCGCACCCCGTATTCGTGGGGCAAATAGCGGTCCTGCTCGAGGGCAAGGCGTCTGTTTCCTCGGCCGACGAGCCAGCTGAAACGGAAGACGGCGAAGGGGCGGCACCCGAGACGGCAGGACCGGCGGAGGCGGGCGCGCCCGTCGAACTCGCACGCTACGACGCGGTGGTGGGGTCCGACACGCGCACCCCCGAGATCCTGGGGCGTGGTTTCCTCGCGGTCATCTCCATCGACCGCTTGGAGCATGCTCCCTCCTAGGTCCCAGGAATGGGCATAATGCCAATATGCCCATTCCTTGCCACCAACAATGAGCATGCGCCGTCCCGTGGCCGAGCAATGAGCATGATCGGCCACGGCATCACGGTGAAGCACATTCCTCTAGGCACGGCCTACGCCGTCTGGATGGGGATTGGAGCGGCACTGACCGTTGGCTGGGCGATGGCCACCGGCGTCGAAACGGCCAACCCGTTCAAGTTGCTGTTCATCGCCGGAATCGTCGGCTGCGCCGCGGGGTTCAAGGCGCTCCCGCGGAAAAGCCAGATGAAGTGGTTGAACCGGCCAAACCCTCGTGCGAACCGTCAACTCCCGGCGCACGGAATACTCCCCCGCCTCACGGAGTTGCCGCAAAGTGACACCACCACTCGGCGAAGGAGAACGTGATGAGCCCGGAGATAACCCAAGTACAGCTCGGCGATGCCCTGTCGGTGAGCCCTCTCGGTTTCGGGGGTATGGCGCTGACGCCCGTGTATGGCGAAGTGGATCCGACAGAGTCGCTCAAGACGCTGCACCATGCCGTGGACGCGGGCATCACGTTCATCGACACAGCAGACGTGTACGGGGCGGGTGACAACGAGGAACTGATCGCGAAGCTGCTGAAGGAACGCCGCAACGAAGTGCAGCTGGCTACGAAGTTCGGAATCGTGGGCAACCCGCGCGACGGCTACACCGATGTGCGGGGCGATGCCACCTACGTGAACCAGGCAGCGGAGGCGAGCCTCCGCCGCCTGGGCACCGACGTCATCGACCTCTATTACATGCACCGCCGTGACCTCCGCGTTCCGATTGTGGAAACCGTGGAGGCCATGGCGGAACTTGTCCGGGCGGGCAAGGTCCGGCACCTTGGCTTGTCGGAAGTGACGGCCGAGGAGCTGAGGGAAGCCAACTCCGTACACCCGATCGCTGCCGTGCAGAGCGAGTGGTCTATCTGGAGCCGGGACGTTGAACGCAACGTCGTCCCGGCCGCGGCCGAGCTGGGCGTAGGCTTCGTGCCCTACTCACCGCTGGGGCGCGGCTTCCTGACGGGAACCGTCGACGCCGACCAACTCGGAGATAACGATTTCCGCCACAACATCCCGCGCTTTGCCGCCGATGCAATTGACGCCAACAAGGCGGCTGTTGCCGCGGTGCAATCAGTCGCCGCCGAACTTTCCGGGTCCACTGGCCGGGATGCGACTCCCGCCCAAGTGGCCCTGGCTTGGCTCTTCGCGCAGGGACGACGCCTCCAGCTAAGCGTTGTCCCAATCCCCGGCACCCGCAAGGCGCACCGGATCGATGAGAACTTGGGCGCCATGTCACTCGAGTTGAGTGCCGCCCAACTGGACGTGCTCGACGGCGCCGCGGACGCCGTCGTCGGCTCCCGGTCCGCGAATCCCGGCTGGGTTTCGCAAGACCGCGAGTAGTGGGCGAGCCGCACGCGGCTTCCGTAAGGTGGACGAATGGACTCACTCATTCATTCACTGCGCGACATCACCATCCGGAGAATCTCGGTCAGCGAGATGGACAACAACGTGTACCTGCTGACGTCGAAGGCCTCGGGGGCGCAGCTCCTCATCGATGCCGCGGACGACCTTCCGGCCATCCAGGCAATGCTGGGTGAGTCGGCCGCAGACACAGCCGCTGAGCCGAAGCTTGCCCTGATCGCGACGACGCACCAGCATTGGGACCACGTTCGCGCGCTTGCCGGGTTGCTGGAGGCCACGGGTGCCAAGACCGCCGCAGGAATTGACGACGCCGGGGCGCTGCCGGTGCCGGTGGACGTGCAGCTGAGCCATGGCGACGTCGGATTCTTCGACGGCTTCGACGTCACCGCCGTACACCTGCGCGGGCACACACCTGGATCGATCGCCTACGTGTACCAGGATCCGGATGGACCTGCGCACATCTTCAGCGGCGACTCGTTGTTCCCGGGCGGCGTTGGCAATACCCAAGGCGACGCCGCGCGATTCACGTCATTGTTGGACGACGTGACGGAACGGCTCTTCGAGGCCTACCCGGACGACACCGTGGTGCATCCCGGCCATGGAGCTCCGACGACCCTCGGCACCGAGCGGCCACACCTTGCGGAATGGCGTGAGCGCGGGTGGTAACTCCGCGGAGCATGTCCATTCTTTGAGGCCACCCATGGACATGCTCAGTGCGAGTTCAACCCCCACCGCGGAGCATGTCCAGCCTTCGTGAGCAGGAATGGACATATTCGGATTATGTCCACTCCTTGTTGCCCACGCTGAGCATGTCCCCCGTGAGTGCGGAGCGAAGCCGCCTACCTGCCGCGGCGCTCGTTCGATGCCGGGGCCGAGGCGCGGCGCGGACCGCTGCGGGCCGGACGTCCGGAACCGGAGTTGCCCGAACCCGAACCATACGAGCCACCGGAGTTACCCCCGGTGTTCGAGGACCACACGGGCTTGTTGCCGCTGTTACCGCCGCTTCGCGTAGACGTTGCTGATTCCGACCGGGGAGTCGAAGCCGAGCGGTTGCCGCCTGCGCGTTGGCCCGCGGCGGGCCGTCCATTGCGACCGCCCTGTCCGCCTTGGCCGGAACCTTGGCCGCGTGCACCGGGAACGTCGTTCCGGTGGCCTGAACCGGAGCCGGCGCGTCCGCGGGGATTGCGGGCAACGTCGTCGTTCGCTGCGGCACGACGCTCAGCGCGGTTGATATCGGTGCGCACCGGCTCGGCCGAAACCTTGCCACGTCCGCCACGCCCACCCCGGCCACCCGCTGTGGGTGCCGCCTGGGTGGTGCGACGGTTGCGCTTGCGCTGGGCGTTGGCGCCCGTTGAGGTGCCGCCGCCTTGCTGTGGGGCCTTGGCCGCCAACAAAGCAGCACGGGTGCGGGGATCGACCTTGTCTGCGACATCGCCGACGAGCTCGGCGACGAGCGGGGAATTCGCCGTCACGCGTTCGAACGAGACGTCGACGCCGGCAGCCTTCATGAGCTTCTTGACGTCGGACTGCTGATCGGGGAGCGTCAGCGTGACCACGGTGCCGTCCGAACCTGCGCGGGCCGTACGACCCGAACGGTGCAAGTAAGCCTTGTGCTCGGTGGGTGGGTCAACGTGGATGACGAGTTCGACGTCGTCGACGTGCACGCCGCGGGCCGCGACGTCCGTGGCCACCAGGACCCGCACCTCACCGCTGGAGAACTCGGCGAGGTTTCGGTCCCGGGCGTTCTGCGACAGGTTGCCATGGAGATCGACGGCGGGGATGCCGCAATCGGTCAGGGTCTTAGCCAGCTTGCGGGCATGGTGCTTGGTCCGCATGAAGAGCACGCGGCGGCCTGCGCCCGAGGCGAGCTCGACGATCAGTTGCTTCTTGACAGTCTGGTCGTTGACCACCAGGACGTGATGTTCCATGGTGGTGACGGCTGCTTGGGGATCGTCGACCGAGTGCGTCAGCGGGTTGGAGAGGTAACGGTTGACCAGCTTGTCAACACCGTTGTCCAACGTCGCGGAGAAGAGCAGTCGCTGGCCCTGGGCCGGGGTCATATCCATGAGTTTCTTGACCACCGGGAGGAAGCCAAGGTCTGCCATGTGATCGGCCTCGTCCAGCACGGTGACCTCGACGGCTTCGAGGGTCAGGATGCGCTGGCGGATGAGGTCCTCGAGGCGTCCAGGGCAGGCGATGACAATGTCGACGCCGGCGCGCAGGGCCTTCTCCTGGCGTGCTTGGGAGATGCCGCCGTAGATGACCGTGGTATTCAGGCCCATGGCTTTGGCCAATGGTTCGATGGTCGCGTTGATCTGCGTGGCCAGTTCGCGGGTCGGTGCGAGGACCAGGCCCATCGGACGGCCGGGCTTGCGGAAGTGCTTGGCTTCGCGCTCGGCGAGGCGTGCGACGAGCGGAATAGCGAAAGCAATGGTCTTGCCCGAGCCGGTCCGGCCGCGGCCGAGGACGTCGCGGCCTGCGAGGGTGTCCGGGAGGGTCTTGACCTGGATGGGGAAGGCCTCTTCGATGCCATCCGCGGCGAGGGACTCGGCGATGGCCTTGGGCGTGCCGAGGGCAGCAAAAGTAGTCATGTGCTTCTAGGGTCTTTCTGGCGGTGTCCAATGGACATCGTCCCCCGACGCCGGTTGGGCCAAGGGTTCGCCGAGGAAAAAGTCAGTGATCGACCGGTTGGCATCAAGCCAAGGCCGGGACCAGAGAAAACGCGTTCATCGACGCAGGATGTGCCTCTCACATGAAAAAAGCCCACTTCCGGAGCTTTTTTCCGGAACAACGCGGGCATCACTGCACATCAAGTACGTCCAGTCTAGCATCCGTGGGCCTCCTCCCCGCGCATCCGCCATCGCTCCGCCGCCGACGGCCGCTTAATCCCGCTCGCTTGAGGGGCCTCATCGGCCGCCGGGGACGTTGATTTGCCGGCTCACCTCAGGAAGGGTTGAGCCATGACACACAATCACGACGGCGGCCTCGGCGCCACCGGCAAGGACGTCACCACCAGCGACCCCGACACGGATAACCCGGACACCGTTGACCCCGCCCAATTTTGGGACGAGGCGTATCTCGAAAAGGCGAAGAGGTGGAGCGGGAATCCAAACCCCCAACTGATCGCGGAAGCCGCCGGCCTGGTCCCCGGCACCGCCCTCGATGTCGGTTGCGGGGAGGGCGCCGATGCGATCTGGCTGGCCCGGCACGGCTGGAGCGTGACCGCGGTGGATGTGTCCGCCGTCGCGCTTGAACGGGCTGCCGCCCATGCCGCCGAGACTGGACAAGAAGAGCGAATCACCTGGGTCCAGGAAGACTTCGCGTCCTGGCGTCCCCGGCAAAAGTTCGACCTGGTGTCCGCCCAATTCCTTCATTCGCCCTTTCTTTCGTGGCGGGAGGCCCTTGCCTTGGCCGCGGCAGCCGTGGCTCCCGGCGGCGCGTTACTGCTGGTCGGGCACCATCCGGCGGGCCTGACTCCGTGGAGCCCGCACAAGGATATGGAGGACAAGTTCTTCACTCCCGAGGACCTGGTCGAGGCACTCACCCTGGGCTCGGCTGCATGGAGGATCAACGTCGCCGATTCCCGCGAGCGCGCGGTAACGGGACCTGAAGGACAGCAGGCAACCACTATCGACAGCGTGCTTCGGGCCCATCGCCTCGCGAAGTAGCGGAACCGGCACCCGCTCACGCCCGGACGTCGTCGGCGTCGTCCGCTTCGTCGGCGTCGTCCGGTTCCTTGGCACCGCCAGGACTCTCGACGCCGCTGCGCTTCCCGGAAGGCCGGCTACTAACAACTCGCCCCCGCTTCGACAAGGTCGGCCGTCCGGCGACCCGCGGCGCAATGACGAGTCCGACGACGGCGATTCCCGCCGTCAGCGCGAAGACCCCGGCGAAAGGGGCGTCCGCCGTCGTCGTCAATGCAACGAAAACGAGTCCAGTTGTGGCGAGCGAGAGGGCGCCGCCGAGCGAATCCGAAATGGACATCGCGGAGCTGTTGAAGCCTTGGTCCTCGGGCCCGGACATGGCCAGCGTCATGACGCTCAGCCGCGGATACATCAAACCCATCCCGGCACCCGCGAACAACCAGCCGACAATCGCCACTCCCGCCGGCCAGGAAAAGACGGTAGTTGCCAAGGCCGTGGCGATGGCGCCGAGCACCGACACCGACCCGATCCGGACCGCCAAAGCATCTCCGAGCCTGGACCCCAACCTTCCCTGCACGGCTGACGCTCCCGCCCACGAGAGGGCCGAGCCTGTCAGTGCCAGTCCGGCAAAGGCGGGAAGGAAGGAATAGCGGTCGGTCAGAAGGTACGGCACATAGACTTCGGCACCGAAGAAGGCCGCGGACGCGATGCCGCGCATCAGGATGACGGCCGGCAGCCCCCGTTGCGCCACGAGCGTCCCGCGGGGAACCAGCGGCCGCACGGCCAGGACTGCCAGGAAGAGCGCGACGACGGCGATCGCCCCGCCGGCGCCCGGCAGGTGTCCGGACAGGTTAAGCCCAAGGACGGCCAAGGCCGCAAGCGCCGCCCACCCCATCCGGCCGAAAGCCCAGGGAACGGTAGCGACTGGTTCGGGATCGGCGCCGATTTCGGGCGACGGCACGGGTAAGGATCCGGACACCCGTCCAGAGCCCATGCCGCGGATCGCCGGGAGAATCATGGCAAGGGCGGGAACCACGAGGCCAACAACCCCCAGGAACACCCAATGCCAACTGCTCAGTTCGGCCACAACCCCTGCGGCGAAGGGACCAATCATGGACGGGATGACCCACGCGGCGGAGAACGCCGCGAAGACTTGCGCGTGGAGCCGCGACGGGTACACCCTGGCGATCACGACGTAAAGCGCCACGGTCAACGCTCCCCCGCCCAACCCCTGGACGAGCCGACCGCCCACGAGGATCGGCATGGAAACCGCCGTGCCGGCAATGAGCAGGCCTGCGGCGAACAAGGCAACAGAAGCATAGAGCGGGGCGGCTGGTCCGCGCCGGTCTGCCCAGTTCCCTGCGACGACCATCCCGATCACACCTGTGGCGAGCGGTCCCGCGAAGGCGAGCGCGTAGAGTCCAGACCCGTTCAGTTCGCGGCTGACGAGGGGCATGATGGTGGTGACGGCCATTGACTCGAAGGCAGCCAGGAAGACCAGCGCGCAGGACCCCATCGTTGCCAGGAGGTAGGGGTGCTGAAGTATGCCGGCTCGGGTTTCGTCCCTCGTCATCACCCCAGCCTAGAAGGACGCGGCGGAACCAGGGAACAGCTCGCCCGCTGCCGTGGGCACCACGGCGCCGGTCGCCGTCGAGTCCGGATTCAGCATCCATCCCACGCGCTTGGCCGTATTCAGCATGACGACGCTTTCCACGAGCTCGATCCGCGGGATGCGTTGCTGGATGGCGAGTTCCATCTCCATGACGTCGGCCAATGAACGCAGCCACATGATGATGACGAAGTTGGTGCTTCCAGTGGTCGACGCTGTGAACCTCACATTCCTGACCGCGCGCAGTTCGGTGGCGGCGGCTTCGTGCTGGCCTGCGGGAACGTTGGCGAACCATTGGCACGTGATGGGGTAGCCGGAGTACTGCTGCGCGATTTCGCACCTGAAGGACAGCATCCGGCTCGCAAGCACGCGGCCGAGCTGGCGTTGCACTGTCGCGGGATGGCGTCCAAGGGCCCTGGCGATTTCCGCCGCGGAAACCCTCGCATCCCGTGCAAGGAACGGAAGGAGGGGCAGGTGGCTTTCCGGCAAGGGGACGACGATCGCGTCCGGCGCGGTCGGGTTGGCGGTTTCCGGACCGGCGAGAGCCCTGAGTTCCTGCTGTTCCCGTTTGCTGAGCACGTTGAGGCGCCACGCGTAGCCGCTCGTATGGATGCGCGTGCAGAGGGAAGTGCGGTACTTCGTCAGTCCGCGGATTTCCTTGAGCCTGGGAAGGAGGCCGTTGCTGAAGTCACCAAGGTTCTGGGTGATGACGGTGAGCATGAGGTCCCGGTTGCTTGCCGCTTCCTCCACGGTGATGACTTCGGGAATGGCGGCGAGGGCGGCGGTGACTTCGGGCCGCAAGTGCATCTCGCAGTCGACGTCGAGCAGGGCCAGACAGGCGTTCTTGGGATCGCCCATGAGGTGCGCTGTTGTCCAGGCAGCGCCGGACTCCCGCAAGCGGTCCCAGCGGGCGGCCAGCGTGGTGGCATGGACCCCGAGCACGTCGGCGGCGTCGGACCAGCTGATGCGGGGCGAGATCTGCAGGGCGTTGATCAGCCGCAGGTCTTCTTCGCTGAGATCCAAAACGGCCACCCTCTCAATTTCCTGCATGAATCTTGCCTTACCTAAAGCGATCATGCATTTTTCCAGTGCTTTTCAAGAGTGTGAACGGGATCACCACACAATGGCAATAGGACTTACCAATCGTTCGGGAACAGATCAAGGAAACAGGAGAAACATGAGCATCGCCACCGACGCCAAGGAACTGCAGGACGAGATCGCCAGGTTCCGCCACGAGCTCCACCAGGAACCGGAGATTGGCCTGCAGCTCCCCCGCACCCAGGAGAAAGTGCTCAAGGCCCTCGACGGCCTCCCCTATGAGATCACCCTCGGGGAAAGCACGACGTCGGTCACCGCGGTTTTGCGCGGCACTGCGCCCGGTGCGCTTGCCGCGAAACCAGGGGACAAGCCTGCCGTGCTCCTCCGCGCCGACATGGACGGCCTCCCCGTGCAGGAGCGCACCGGCGTCGACTTCTCTTCCAGGATCGACGGCGCCATGCACGCCTGCGGACACGACCTCCACACTTCGATGCTCGCCGGAGCGGCGACCTTGCTGGCGGAACGCCGCGGGCAGTTGGCCGGCGACGTCGTGCTGATGTTCCAGCCGGGCGAGGAAGGTTTCGACGGCGCAAGCCACATGATCCGCGAAGGCGTCCTCGATGCCACGGGCCGCCGTGTTGATGCCGCCTACGGCATGCACGTGTTTTCTTCCTTGGAACCGCACGGCCGATTCTGCACCAAGTCGGGAGTCATGATGAGTGCCTCGGACGGACTTTTCGTCACGGTCCTGGGCGCGGGCGGCCACGGCTCTGCACCGCATTCCGCCAAGGACCCCGTGACTGCGGCCGCCGAAATGGTGACCGCCTTGCAGGTCATGATCACGCGGCAGTTCAACATGTTCGATCCCGTAGTCTTGACGGTGGGCGTGCTGCAGGCCGGCACTAAACGCAATGTCATCCCCGAATCCGCACACTTCGAAGCAACCATCCGCACTTTCTCGGAGGCTTCACGGGAGCTGATGATGAGCGCCGTACCGCAGCTCCTCAAGGGCATCGCGGGGGCACACGGCCTCGAGGTCGACGTCGACTACCGCGGCGAATACCCGCTCACCGTCACCGACGAAGACGAGACAAACACGGCCGAAAAGGTCATCTCGGAAATTTTCGGTGATGCGCGGCTCTCCCGCCTGGCCACGCCCATCAGCGGATCCGAAGACTTTTCCCGTGTCCTTGCCGAAGTCCCCGGCACCTTCGTGGGCCTCAGCGCCGTTCCCCAGGGCGTGGACCACACCACGAGCCCCTTCAACCACTCCCCGTATGCCACGTTCGACGATGCCGTCCTCTCAGATGGCGCGGCGCTCTATGCGGAACTCGCCGCATCCCGCATCGCTACCCTTGCCGCCGCCGGCAACTGATCCAAACAACGACCCATGGAGCACGACATGACCGCCACTGTAGGCGCTTCAACCGCCGTCAAGATTCACAAGTCCCACCTGCGGACCCTCATCGGCACCGGCATCGGGAATGCCGTCGAATGGTACGACTGGGCGATCTACGCCACGTTCTCGCCGTTCATTGCCAGCGCCCTGTTCAGCAGTGCCGACCCCATGTCGGCAACGCTGTCCACGCTGGCGATCTTCGCCGTCGGCTTCGTTGCCCGTCCGTTCGGCGGTTTCGTGTTCGGTTGGATCGGCGACAGGATCGGCCGGAAGACCTCGATGACCTTCGCCGTCGGCTTGGCCGCGCTCGGAAGCCTGCTGATCGGCATCGCGCCCACGTTCCAAGCTGTCGGAGCCCTGGCTTCCGTGATGCTCCTGGTGGCCCGCCTCATCCAGGGCCTGGCCCACGGCGGCGAGCTGCCGTCGTCGCAAACGTATCTTTCCGAAATGGCACCGAAAGAGAAGCGCGGTTTTTGGGCCACGCTCATCTACACCTCCGGCACCGCGGGCATCCTTGCCGGAACCTTGCTTGGAGCCATCCTGACGGCGATGTTGAGCAAGGGCGACATGAATGCCTGGGGCTGGCGCGTGCCGTTCCTGATCGGTGGAGCCTTGGGCATCTACGCCCTGGTCATGCGGGCGAAGATGAAGGAGACCGAGGCCTTCGAGTCCGAAGCGCCCAAGGAGAAGCGCGAGGCCATCTGGCCGCAAATCGTCAAATACCGCAAGCAGGCCCTGCAGGTTGTCGGGCTGACCGTCGGCCTCACCGTTGTCTACTACATCTGGGGGGTCGTGGCGCCCAGCTATGCGGCGACTACCCTCAAAATGGACCGCGGGGCCGCCCTGTGGGCCGGTGTACTCGCAAACATCGTGTTCATCGCCGCGCTGCCCTTCTGGGGCAAGCTCTCGGACCGTATCGGACGCAAGCCGGTCCTGATCGGGAGTGCGGCCGGCGCGGCCCTGCTGCACTTCCCGATGACGTGGCTCTTGAAGGATTCGCCGTGGCAGTTGACGGTCAGCATGTCCGTCATGCTGTTCTTCATCGCCGGCAGCGCTTCGATCGTTCCTGCCGTCTACGCCGAACTCTTCCCCACCAAGATCCGCACGGTCGGCGTCGGCGTTCCGTATTCCATTTGCGTTGCGGCATTCGGCGGCACGGCCCCGTACCTGCAAACTTGGCTTGGAAGCGTTGGCCAGGCCAACCTGTTCAATGTGTACGCAGTCATCTTGCTCATCATCGGCATCGCCTTCACGTTCACGATCCCCGAGACCAAAGGCAAGGACCTGACCCGCTAGCTCCCGCCTTAACTGACGTACCGGTTCCGCCCGGCCCGGTAACCGAAGAACGCGGCCAACGAACCCACAGTGAGGAACAGGACTCCCGCCGCCGTGAAACCACCCGTCGCTTGATGAAGCTGGCCGACCATCAGCGTTCCGGTGGATCCCAGCCCGTAGCCCACCCCCTGCATCATGCCTGAAAGGTGCGCGGCAGTATGCGAATCGCGCGTGCGCAGCATGATCATCGTCAAGGCCACGGCTGTGAGGCTGCCTTGCCCCAGGCCCAGCAGACCCGTCCACACCCAAATCAGTTGGCTCGGGCCGAAAATGCTCAACGCGAAGCCGCCTCCGGTCATGAGGGCCACCATTGCGTTGATGAGCCGCTGGTCCTTGAAGCGGGCCGCGAGTCCCGGCGCGAAGAATGAACCGAGCATCTGCAGGACGATCGACACCGAAACGATAAAGCCGGCAGTGCCGCCGTCGACCCCCCGTTCGCGCAAGATCGGTGCCAGCCACGCGAACACGCTGAACGACATCATTGCCTGCAAGACCATGAAGATGGTCACCTGCCAGGCAACCGCCGATCGCCAGACGTTCACACCGCCGTCGGTCGCGTTATGCCGGACCGGTGGCTGCCGGATTGCCAGCGGCAGGAACAGCAAAAGGACGACGGCGGCGGGCAGCGCCCAGAACCAGAGCGCCGAAGTCCAGTGGCCGGTTGCCGCGAAGACGGGGTAGGTGAATCCGGCGCCCAGCGCGGCCGAAGCGCAGATCGCCGTCGTATATAGGCCGCCCATCAGCCCAAGCCGGTGCGGAAAGTCGCGTTTGACCACCCCGGGCAAGAGCACGTTGCACAGGGCAATGGCAATACCGCAAGCGGCGGTTCCGGCGAGGAGTGCCGGCAAGTGCCCTACCCCGGCGAGGTCAACGGGACGCAGCAGCAGCCCCGCCGTCAGCACGGCCATTGAGCCAAGCAATACCCTTTCGGCGCCGAAACGCCGGGCGAGAACGGGTGCTGCGGGAGCGAATACACCGAGCAAGGTCACGGGGACCGACGTGAGAACCACCACGGCCCAGCCCGGCAACCCGGCGTCGGCGGTGACCTCGGGAAGGACCGCCGAAAAGCTCGAGAAGACCGTCCGCAGGTTCAATCCAATGAGCACCAGGCAGGTCCCGAGGAATGCGAGTCCGCGCCGCGTTTTGACGTGCGTGGGGCCGGGGGCGGGAACCTGGTCGATCTCAGCGTCCACGAGGATCTCAGGGGCCTCGGAGCGTGGTCCGGGATTTCTGGGGGCGCTTGAAGCGGAGGTCACCAACCCATTCTGGCAGGCCGCAGGTTCCGGCGCAGTGGGGCGGGTTATCCACATAGCGATGTTCCGCCGTCGGACCGTAGGAACCGCGACGGTATTCTGGAAGAGATGAGCGAAACCCCAGATTCCCCCGAAACACCGCGTTCTCCGCGCCCTGTGACACCCGGTACCCAAGCCTCTTTTGGTACGTATGGCGGGCGGCCGGTGAGTTTCGTACGCCGTGGGACCCGCCTGCAGGGCCGCAGGCAGGCCGCATGGGAAGAGCACTCGGACCGCTGGGCCGTTAAGGTTCCGCGCCATGTCGCAAACACGTCCGTCCATCCGGATTTCGTGTTCGACGCCGAGGCCGTATTCGGACGCAAGGCGCCCCTCATTGTCGAAATCGGCTCGGGGCTTGGGGAAGCAGTGTGCCACGCGGCAGAGGAAAACCCGGACAAGGACTTCCTGGCCGTCGAGGTCTACACCCCCGGCCTGGCCAACACCATGATCAAGATCAACAGCCGCGGGCTGACGAACGTCCGCGTGGTGGAAGCCAATGCGCCAGAAGTCCTCGCCACCATGCTTCCTGCCGGTTCGGTCAGTGAATTGTGGGTGTTTTTCCCGGATCCCTGGCACAAGTCGCGCCACCACAAGCGGCGCCTTATTCAGCCTGCATTTGCCGAACTCGCGGCACGCGCCCTCATGAAGGGCGGTTTGTGGCGGATCGCGACGGACTGGTCGAACTACGCGATACATGTCCGCGAGGTGCTGGCCGGTTCCAAGGACTTTGAAAACGTGCATAGCGGTGAACGTTCAGGCGTCGAAAGCCCCCTCACGAAGGTCTGGGAATCCGGGGTTGAATCGTTGGTCGGCGGGGCGCCTGTCAAGGAAGGCAGGGCCCCCGTGAGCACCGAACATACGGGGCCCAATGAAGGTGTGGACCATGTAGGTGGCTGGGCTCCCCGTTTCGACGGCCGTATCCGGACCAGCTTCGAAACCAAGGCCCACGAAGCCGGGCGCATGATCTTCGACCTCAGCTACCGCAGGATCTAGGGCGCTATCCTTGCGACGATTCTTTGCGCAGCCCTTTGCCCGCCACGGCCTCGCCGGATACGATGTGAAACGTGTCACCGAATGGCGGCACATGCTGATGATCTGCGGCGGGAGAGTCCTGCCGGTACATACCAGCAGGCGCCGTAGGAGCAAATCCTCCCCAGGAATCTCTCAGGCACATGTACCGCCGCGGCAAGGCAACTCTGGAAAGCAGCCCGGGCGACCGGGCTCACCGACGGTGCAAGCGGCCGCCCGCCATGCGGGAGCTGCGGAATCTCTCAGGTCCAATACAGAGCGGGGAGGAACCGATTCATCGTGTTGCTTCCGTGCCGCCTGATCCGTTAGGACCGAGAATGTTTCCCACGCGCGTAGAGATTATCCCGTCAGACGGCATAGTCGACCGAGTCCAAGCCGCCGTGCCGCTATCGACCACCCTCACGATCACGTGCCTGCCGCACCACGGGATTGCGCGGACCATGCACGCTGCCGTCCAGTTGAGCCTCCTCGGCTACAACGTGGTTCCCCACCTCACGGCACGCGGCGTTGAGAGCCGTGCGCAGCTTTCGGGCATCATCCGGGACTGCGAGTCCGCCGGCATCAGCCAAGTCTTCGCCATCGGTGGAGACGGACCGCGGGATGCCAGCCCCTACAGCTCGAGCCTCCCCCTCCTTGAGGACATCGCTGAATACTCCGGCGGCAAAATCTCGGCGGGAATAGCAGGGTACCCTGAGGGCCATCCGTCCGTGAGCAGCCTGGATTTGTTGGACGCCTTGCTGGGCAAGCAGCACCTGGCCACGCACCTCGTCACGCAAATGTGCTTCTCCGCCCCGAAGATCCTCGATTATGTCGCGCTTCTACGGCGGGAGGGTTTTGGCCTGGCGGTATGGGCAGGGGTCGCGGGCGCGGTTCCACGGACCAAGCTGCTGGCACTGGCTACCCAGATCGGTGTCGGGACCTCGTTGAAGTTCCTCAGCAGCAAGGGTGCCCTCGCCCGCCGGCTCCTGGGTGCCGAAAAGTACTCGCCGGACAGCCTGGTCGGAGAGCTGATGGCGAGGCCGGGCAGTATCTCCGGAATCCACCTCTACAGCTTCAACAGACTCGAGACGCCCGCGTGGGAGCGGAGCGAACTGCCCACCGCCAACGGCGCCGTCCCGAAGTAGGGCGCCCTCCCGAAGTAGGGCGCCCTCCCGAAGTAGGGCGCCCTCCCGAAGTAGGGCGCCGTCCCTGCACTAGGGCGTCGGCGGCGTGACCGGCCGGTCCCGGAGACCCCTAGCTCCCCGGGACCGAGATTACTGCGACCGTCTTCTGCGCATCGTCGCGCAGTTCCACGCCCGCGATGCCCGTGAGTTGGACCGGCGTCGCGCCTGTCACCTTGATGCGTCCGCTGGACGTGGCGGTCCAACCGCAGGCCAGTTCTTCCTTGCCGTCGCGACCCTTCACCCAGAGGTACATCGTGCCTTCCAGGGGCATGCTGCGGCCCTCCAATTCGAGCTCGGTTCCCCAGGATTTCTTGACCATGCCGACGGTGAGCTGCAAGCCGTTGCCTGTCTGCACGGAGTAGCTCGCATCGGGTTTGGGCGGCGGGTTAAGCAAGGGGCCCGCCAGGATTCCCAGGCCGAGGCACGCAGCGGCAACCGCGCCGAGCAAGGCCGACCACCGCCGTCGTGATTTCCGCCGCCGCTCAGCCACCTTCAAGAGGATCGGCTGCGGGAGCGTTTCAGAAAAATGCCCCGGATGTGAGCGAGCGTCGGAAGATGAGGTGGCCGGTTCGGCGGCGGGGCGGCCAGGTTCGACGGCGGGGCGGCCGGCGGCGAGCGCTACGGCGTCGGGCACGGGCACTGCGTCGAGGAGTGCCGGCAGGCTCTCAAGTTCGGCGAGCTCGCGGCGGCAATTGTCGCAACTTTCCAGGTGCTCCTCGAAGGCCCGGGCTTCGTCGCGCTCCAATCCGCCGAGGAGGTAGGCGCCCAGCAATTGGTGGAGTCCGGTATCGTTCATCGTTGCACCCCCATTTCATCCAAAATCGTGCGTAGCGCCCTCACGGCGTAGAAGGCCCGGGATTTCACAGTGCCGCTGGGAATGTTGAGCCTCAGCGCGGCTTCGTTCACCGTGAATCGTTCATAGTGCAATGCCACGAGGACATCGCGGTGCTCGCTGCTCAGCCGTAGCAGCGCTTCTTCCATCAAAACCCGGTTGAGCAGCTCGTCCACCCGCT
The DNA here is from genome assembly GCA_041360635.1 of bacterium RCC_150. GTDB lineage: Bacteria > Actinomycetota > Actinomycetes > Actinomycetales > Micrococcaceae > Arthrobacter. The sequence goes on from JBFUPP010000012.1 coordinate 74,973, forward strand.
CGGTGGCTTCCGCCGGATCGGCCAGATCACGTTCCGTCGCCTCGGCGGGTCGTCGTTGGGCCTTCCGGTAGTTGTCGATGATGACGTTCCGCGCGGTACGAAACAGATAGCTGCGCAGGCTTCCCGTGATCTGCGGGGCGTGCTGCCACACCCGCAAGATAGTTTCCTGGACCACGTCCTCGGCGAGGTGGGCGTCGGACGTGCAACTGAGCACGAAGCGGCGCAAGGCCGTTCCGTGGTCACGATAGATTGCGGCCACCACGTCTTCGTCGAGCGGCATCCACGCCTCCCCTCTTGTCCCGCTGCTCCCCCGGTCTTTTGCTGTAAGACGTACTTTCCGGAGAAACGGTTCAAAGCTGTGAACCATTCTTCACCCACCGGCGTCGTAGGGGTTAGCGTCCGGCATGTACGTTGCCGGGCCCGGCAAAGGAGCAAACCATGAAGAAGCAACTCAGCACCGGTCTCGGCGTCCTTGCCTTGGCCCTCGCACTCGCTGCCTGCGGGGGCAGTCCAGGCGGCAGCAGCACATCCGGCGGAGCAGCCCCGAGCTCCGCGGCACCGAGCGCCAGCGCTACGGCGACGAGCCCGTCGGAATCCAGCCCGTCGGCGTCGAACGCTTCTGGCGCCAGTTATGAGCTCGAGGCCGCTTCATCGAGCGCCGGCCAGATTGTGGTTGGCTCGAATGGCAGGAGCGTCTACTTCTTCACGAAAGATGTCAAGGACTCCGGGAAGAGCGCATGCACGGGCGGTTGCGCAACCAGCTGGCCGGCCGTGACAACTACTTCGGCGACGCCCAAAGTCGAGGACGTAGGTGGAACCATCGGCACCATCCCGACCTCCGACGGCAAGATGCAGATCACGATCAACGGAATGCCCATCTATTACTACGGCCAGGACAAAGCCGCGGGTGACGTCAAGGGCCAGGGCGTGGGCGGCGTCTGGTTCCTGGTCAGCCCCTCCGGGACCATGGTGACCAGCAGCGCGGGCATGACCTACTGACGCCCGATCACATCCAGGGCCCAAACGACGAACGCTCGATCACATCCAGGGCCCAAACGACGAACGCTCGATCACATCCAGGGCCCAAACGACGAACGCTCCTTCAGTGAAGGAGCGTTCGTGTTTTTGGTTGTTCAGACGTGAGCGAGCGTCAGGCCGAAACACGCCAGACGTGAGCGAGCGTCAGGCCGAAACACGCCAGACGTGAGCGAGCGTCAGGCCGAAAGGCACCAAACGTGAGCGAGCGTCAGGCGTCTTCGAACTCCACGGCGGCGATGATTTCATTCGTCTCCGGGTGGATCATGAAGGCTTCGTCGTCCTCCTCGACCATGATGTAGTTGCCGTGGTCGGTGGAGAAGTGCCACGCGAGGACTGTTTCGCCGTCGTGCTCGTAGTTGGGGTCGCCCATGGTGATCTTCTCCAGCTCGTAGCCGGCGACGTCGCACAGTTCGCGGATGATGAGCTCGAACTCCGGGGCATTTTCGAGCTCGGCCTGGGCGGCTTCGGCCTTGCGTTCCTCAAGGTTCGGGATGAGGGCGACGCGCTCGGCGATGTGGGCCTCCAGCTGCTCTTCGTCGAGGAAGAGGAGCCCGTCCTGGCTACGGAGCCACGCTGCGTTGAGGGCGATGAGGTCCTCGGTTTCGAGGAGGGACTCGAATTCTCCGTCGAGTGCATCGAGCTCCGCCACGGCGTCCGGGGCCTCTTCCGCGTCGTCAGGGTCGCGGTCGAGGTAGGCCTCGGCTTCGTCCTCGGAAAGCGCGTCGTATGCCGCGGCAGTGCGGTTGAACAGCTCGAGGTGGGTGGTGGCACCCATGGCTTCGAGGCCCTCGCGGACAAATGCGTCAACCTCTTCGCGCTCGGGGACCGTGAACACATATTGGGCGAATCCGCCGGAAAGTGCCTGCGTCAGGTAGTAGTCGACGAAGTAGCTGCGCAGCGCGTTGGGCGCGATTTCTTCATGGCTCAGGAGTGCCTCGTACATCTCGTTGATCACATTGACGTTCGCATCCACGACGTCCGCGTCGGAGGCCTCGATGCTGTCCTTCGTCAGAACCGTCGGGAACTTGGTCTCATTGCTGGTCATGGGATTTCCTCACTGCTTGGAAGCCTGTGCTGCTCCGGACCCTTTCAACGTACGCGGAGGCGGTGCTCCGGCAGCGTAGGAACAGGTGAACGTCCGGCAAAGTTTCAGGGCCGCGCCGTAGGCCCACGCCGCCCGGGTTCCCTGACTGAGCGAAGCGAAGTCAGGGAGGTGGTGGGGACTAGGATTCATAGATAACCTCCTGCCGAAAGTAGCCTTGCCGAATGCCTTCCCGCTCAGACGATTCCTGGGAACTGGCGATTCAGACACCCGCCATCAATGACCGCTCACTGGCTGCCGGCCTCGCCTATGCCATGGGCAACCGGGTTAGCGGGATCAGCTTTGATTCCGGCACGGGCCTGATGATCGGCAAGGTGCAGGGCAATGCGGCAAAACCATACTCGACGTCGGCCAAGCTCGTACGAAAGCCTGGCGGCTGGAGTTGCACGGTTGGGATCTGCAACTGCCCGGTCCGCAAGGATTGCAAGCACGTCGCGGCCCTGCTTTTCGCCGCCGAAGATCATCAAGCGGTGCGCATGCAGTTGCTGAGCGCCCCCGCCTATGGGCAAACTGCCGCACCCGGCGGCGTCGTCCAGCGGCCGGCATGGGAGCAGGCCCTGAGCAAGCTGATCTCCACCCCGGCGAGCGCGCCGCAAGGCCAAGGGCTCCCCTTGGCGCTCGCGTTCGAGGTCGAAGAACCTGCCCCGCACTTCGCCTACACAGGCCGCCGGGATCCCCACCGAAGCACCCGGCAACTCAAGGCCCGCCCCGTGATGATGGGCGCCAAGGGGAAATGGATCCGGGGCGATGCCTCCTGGACCAACTTGAACTACCTGGGCTACCGGCGTGAGTTCAATGAGGCGCACATCGACTGGCTGCAGGACTTCCTCGCCGCGCATTCGAGCACCGAATACCGGCAATTCACATCGAGCATGTGGTTGCTGCTCAACGACTTCGCCGGCAAGAACTTGTGGAACCTGCTGGCCGAAGCTCCGAAAATTGGCCTCGCGCTCATCCACTCCGGCGGGACGGAACCTCTTCGCATCGCCGCGGAGCCCGCCGTCGTCGGCCTTGACCTCAGCCGGCCGGAGAGTGGAAAGCCCGACGACGGACTGCAACTCACGCCGTCGGTCACCTTGGGCGCGGAGGCCCTCGATCCGGCGGCTTTGGGCCTCATCGGCCGTCCGGCGCACGGCGTGTTCTTCACTGGTCCGGGCGAGGAACCGTTGCCCGGCGCTTCCGCACCCGACAACCTCATCACGCTTGCACCCCTGGCGGGCGGCGAGTCGCAGGAACTCCTGGACTTCGTGGTCGGCGGATCGCAACTGCAGATCCCGGCGAAGGACGAGGAGCGTTTCCTCACCGCCTTCTACCCCAAGCTCAAGCAGTCGGCACGGATCACGGCGGCAGACCATTCGGTGGAACTCCCGGTGCTTGCCGTGCCGACGCTGTCCCTGCTGGCCAATTACGGCGCGGACCACCGGGTACGGCTGCACTGGGAATGGCATTACAAGGCCGGCAAGCTCCTCACGGCCCAACCGCTCTGGCGTCATCCGGAGGACCGCGGCTACCGGGACGACGTCGAAGAGGCCCGGATCATGGAATCCCTTGGCAGGCCGTGGGAAGTGGTTCCCGCACTCGGCGAATCCCCGAGCGGCGGCTGGGGAGCTCCCCGGCTCGCGGCATCGGTGGAACTCGATGGCCTAGATACGCTGGCCTTCACCGAAGAAGTGCTTCCCCGGCTTCGCGGGCTGCCCGACGTCGTCGTGGAGACCTCCGGTGACATCGCCGATTACCGCGAAGCCACCGAGGCTCCCGTAGTTTCCATCTCCACCAAGGCCACCGACAGCCGGGACTGGTTCGACCTCGGCATCGTCATCACGCTCGAGGGCGAACCCGTCTCATTCGCAGCGGTATTTTCGGCCCTCGCCGCCGGCCAGAGCCGCATGTTGCTCCCCAGCGGCGCATACTTCTCCCTGGACCTGCCCGAGCTGCACCAACTCCGCGCCCTCATTGACGAGGCCCGGGCTTTACAGGACAACCCGGACCGGCACGGCACGCTTCAGATCAGCCGTTTCCAGGCCGGCCTCTGGGATGAGCTCGCGCAATTGGGGATCGTGGACGAGCAGGCGGCTGCGTGGCGGGAGGCCGTTGGCGGATTGCTCGACGACGGCGTGACCGGACTCCCGTTGCCGGCCTCCCTTAACGCTGAGCTTCGTCCGTACCAGCTGGAGGGCTTCAACTGGCTCAGTTTCCTTTACAGGCACAACCTCGGCGGGGTTCTCGCGGACGACATGGGGCTCGGCAAGACCGTGCAGGCCATCGCGTTGATGTGCGCGGCGAAGGAGCATGTGGCTGATTCGGACCCGCCGTACGCTCCGTTCCTTGTGGTGGCGCCCACCAGCGTTGTTGGCAACTGGGCCGCGGAAGTGCAACGTTTCGCGCCGGGACTCACCGTCAAGACCATTGGGGAGACCTTCGCCAAAAGCGGTGCGGATCCGCTGGAAGCCATGGCGGGAACCGACGTGGTTATCACCTCCTATGCCCTGTTCCGAATCGATTACGAGGCATATGCGGCTAAGAACTGGGCGGGCTTGATGCTCGACGAAGCCCAGTTCGTGAAGAACCACCAATCCAAGGCGTACCAGTGTGCACGGAAGCTTCAGGCGTCCTTCAAGCTCGCGATCACTGGAACGCCGCTTGAAAACAACCTGATGGAGTTCTGGTCCCTGACCTCGATCGTCGCTCCCGGACTCTTCTCGAGTCCGCGCCGGTTCGCCGAGTACTACCAAAAGCCGGTCGAAAAGAACGGCGACAAAACCCAGCTGGCCAAGCTCCGCCGTCGGGTCCGTCCACTCATGATGCGCCGCACGAAAGAACAGGTCATCAAGGACCTGCCGCCCAAGCAGGAGCAGGTGCTGGAAGTGGTGCTGAACCCGCGGCACCAGAAGGTATATCAAACGCACCTCCAGCGGGAACGTCAGAAGATCCTTGGGCTCATCGACGACGTCAACAAGAACCGCTTCACGATCTTCCAGTCGCTCACCCTGCTGCGGCAGCTGAGCCTGGACGTCTCCCTGGTGGACGAATCCCTGTCCGCGGTGCGCTCGTCCAAGCTGGATGTGCTGTTCGAACAGCTGGAGGACATCGTTGCCGAGGGGCACAGGGCGCTCATCTTCAGCCAGTTCACGGGGTTCCTCGGCAAGGTTCGGCAGCGACTGGAGGAAGAGGGCACGGAGTTCTGCTATCTCGACGGCGGCACCCGCAACCGTGCCGACGTCGTCAGCGAATTCAAGAACGGGGCGGCGCCGGTGTTCCTTATTTCCCTGAAGGCCGGCGGTTTTGGCTTGAACCTGACGGAGGCGGACTACGTGTTCCTGCTGGATCCATGGTGGAACCCGGCTTCGGAGGCGCAGGCCGTGGATCGGACCCACAGGATCGGGCAGGCGCGGAATGTCATGGTGTACCGACTAGTAGCGAAGGACACCATCGAGGAAAAGGTCATGGCTCTCAAGGCCAAGAAGTCGCAATTGTTCGCCGACGTGATGGAAGGCGATGCTTTGGCTGGTGGCGCACTGACAGCCGAGGATCTGGCGGGATTGTTCGCGGAGTAGGTTGGGCCGGATTCACCCCCTGTTATGCCGCTAGGCCGGGGGACGCCACACCACGACGGCTTGGGAGCGGCCGCGGGGGCGCTGGCCCCGGGCGAGGCTGACAACGTCCCCGGCTGCTCCTGCGGCGAAGATCCGCGCTTCCATCGGACTCCGGCGGCGCGAAAGCTCGTCGCTCAGTTCGGCCACGCGGTACTGGAGTGCCGCGACTTGGTTTTCGAGCTCAAGGATGCGTTTGATGCCCTCCAACGACACCCCTTCATGGGAGAGCCTTTGGACCTCCCGGAGCCGGTCGATGTCGCGCTGGGAGTATCGCCTCGATTTCCCCGGGGCGCGGCTTGGCGAAACGATGCCCAGGCGGTCGTACTGGCGCAAGGTCTGCGGGTGCATGTCAGCAAGTTCCGCCGCGACTGAGATGACGAAGATCGGCTGGTTGATGTCGATGCCCAATGACTACGCCTTCCCGTGTTCATGCCGCTACAAGCGGGCCTTGGCTGCCAGGTCGTGGCGGGGATCCGAGTCGGAGGTCGCCGCCGCGAATGCCTTGACGGCTTCCTCTGCGTCTTTATTGAGGTTCTGCGGGACGGCGACGTCGATGGTCACCAGCAGATCGCCGGTTCCCTTCGAGGTCTTGACCCCGCGTCCCTTGATCCTGAGGGTACGACCGGAAGGCGTGCCCGGCGGAACGCGCAAGGTGACTGTATCGCCGTCGAGCGTTGGCACGTGGATGTTGGCACCCAGGGCGGCTTCGGCGAAAGTGACAGGCACGTGGATGCGGATGTTGTCACCGTCGCGGGTGAAGAAACTGTGGGGCTTGACGTTCACCGTGATGATGAGATCGCCGCTGCCGGCGGGACCGGGATTGCCTTTGCCCCGCTGGCGGACTTTCTGCCCATCCTTGATGCCGGCCGGAATCTTGACATCGATAACGTTGCCGTTGTTCTCACGCAAGCTGACCGTGGTGCCGTGAATGGAGCCGGCGAAGGAGATGGACGTGGAAGCCGTGCGGTCGCTGCCCTTCTGGGGAGTCCGCTGGTAACCCGCAGGTCCGGCACCGAAGCCGCCGCCAAACAGGTCTGCGAACTCGGGTGGGAGACCGCCAGCGCCGGATGGCTGGCGTGCACCGCCGAACAGTCCCCCGAAGAGGTCCTCGAAGCCGCCGTTGGCCGGCCCGCCGCGTCCGCCCGCCCCGGGAGCGAAGCGGGCACCGCCCATGGCACGGATGGCGTCGTACTGCTGGCGTTCTTCGGGGTCGGCAAGGACCGAATACGCTTCCGAGATGTCCTTGAACCGCTTCTCGGCTGCAGAATCCCCGGCATTGGTGTCCGGATGGTACTGCCGTGCAAGCTTGCGATATGCCTTCTTGATGTCAGCGTCGGAGGCGTCCTTGGCGACACCAAGGATCGCGTAAAAATCCTTCTCAACCCAGTCCTGGCTGGCCAAGGCATTTCCTTTCGTTCAGTGGTGTGTTGCGCTCATCCCACCTTAGGCGAGTCCTGCCTTGGGCGAGCCGAACACGTGAGCCGTAGAGGATGAGGGGGCCCGGGAGTGGCATCTAAGGATCTGGCCGAGGGCCCCGACACGAGCTTGCGAGTGTTGGGAAGGCCAATATCCGCTGCCGGAGTCGGGTGGCTGAGGATCGTAGATTCTCAGCCACCCGGCGTAGGGGCGGGGCCCCCTCATCCGCGAAGGCGCGGTGGGCACTACTAAGGCGGATCTACGCCGGCACAGCCACAATCACCTGTGCCGCACGCAACACGCGATCGCCCGACTTGTAGCCGGAGCGAAGCACTTGGCTGACGGTGTCTACCTCGATGTCCTCGCCCGGCTGCTGGATGAGCGCTTCGTGGATGGTGGGATCGAATTCCACGCCGGTCTCCGCGATGCGTTCCAGGCCGTAGGTCTTCAGCGCAGTCTCCAGTTTGGTGGCGATCGCGGCGAACGGGCCGTCCACGAGGTCACCGTGCTGGCGGGCGGCGTCGACGTCGTCCAGCACCGGCAGCAGGGAGTTCAGCACGCCAATGACGGCCATTTCCCCTGCGACGGCGCGGTCGCGTTCGACGCGTTTGCGGTAGTTGACGTACTCGGCCTGGAGGCGCAGGAGGTCGTTACGGAGTTCCGCAACTTCCGCTTGCGCCGCGGCGCCGGGGGCCACCGACTCTTCCGCCGGAACCTCGACCCCGTTGAGGATCTCCTCGGCTTGGCTCAAGGCGTCCCCTTCGGCGGCACCGGCGTTCGAACCAGCTGCTGCCCCTGCCGGTTCCTGCGGGTGGCGGGCGGCCCCGGTCTCCGGGTCAACCTTGCGGTTGTCCCGGATGACCGGCTTGGCCTGCTCACTGCCCTCTTGGCCGGAACGCGGGTGCTCTGCGTCGTTGCCGTGGTGAGGCATGGCTACTTCTTCTCGTCTTCGTCGATGATTTCGGCGTCGACGATGTCTTCGTCGGAGGAAGCAGCGCCACCCTGTGCACCGGCAGCGCCTTCGGCACCCGGAGCGCCGGCGGCAGCCTGCGAGTAGATGGCTTCGCCGAGCTTGGTCTGGGAAGCCTGCAGCTTCTCGAACGCGGACTTCACGGCGGCGTCGTCCGTGCCCTCGAGCGCCTTCTTGAGGGCGTCGACGTCGGCCTTGACCTCGGTCTTGACCTCTTCAGGCAGCTTGTCCTCGTTTTCACCGATGAGCTTCTCCACCGAGTAGGCGAGCTGCTCGGCGGTGTTGCGGGTGTCGGTGGCTTCGCGGCGGGCCTTGTCCTCGGCTGCGTGCTCCTCGGCTTCACGGACCATGCGGTCGATGTCTTCCTTGGACAGCGCGGTGCCGCCGGTGATGGTCATCGACTGTTCCTTGCCGGTGCCCTTGTCCTTGGCGGAGACGTGGACGATGCCGTTGGCGTCGATGTCGAAGGTGACCTCGACCTGCGGGACGCCACGCGGTGCGGGAGCGATGCCGGTCAGTTCGAACGTGCCCAGCGGCTTGTTGTCGCGGGTGAATTCGCGCTCGCCCTGGAAGACCTGGATGGCCACGGACGGCTGGTTGTCGTCGGCGGTGGTGAAGGTCTCGGAACGCTTCGTCGGGATAGCCGTGTTGCGCTCGATCAGGTGGGTCATCACGCCACCCTTGGTTTCGATGCCCAGGGACAGCGGCGTGACGTCGATCAGGAGAACGTCCTTGCGCTCGCCCTTCAGCACACCGGCCTGCAATGCTGCGCCAACGGCAACGACCTCATCCGGGTTGACGCCCTTGTTGGGTTCCTTGCCACCGGCGAGTTCCTTGACGAGGTCGTAGACGGCGGGCATACGGGTGGAGCCGCCGACGAGGACAATGTGGTCGATCTCGGACAGCTTGATGCCGGCCTCGGCGATGACGTCGTGGAACGGCTTCTTGGTGCGTTCCAGCAGGTCCTTGGTGAGGTCCTGGAACTTGGCACGGGTCAGCTGCTCATCCAGGTGGACCGGGCCGTCGGGGGTGACGGAGAGGTACTGGAGGGAGATGTTGGTGCTGGTGGAGGAAGAGAGTTCCTTCTTGGCCTGCTCCGAGGCTTCGCGGAGGCGCTGGAGGGCGATCTTGTCCTTGGAGAGGTCGATGCCCTTGACCTTGAGCTGGTTCAGCAGGTAGTTGACGATGCGCTGGTCCCAGTCATCGCCGCCGAGGCGGTTGTCACCGGCCGTGGCGCGGACCTGGATGGTGGAGAATTCGTCTTCGTCCTTGCCGACTTCCAGCAGGGAGACGTCGAAGGTGCCGCCGCCGAGGTCGAAGACAAGGATGAGTTCGTCTTCCTTGCCTTTGTCCAGGCCGTAGGCGAGGGCAGCGGCCGTGGGCTCGTTGACGATGCGCAGGACGTTGAGGCCCGCGATTTCGCCGGCTTCCTTGGTGGCCTGGCGCTCGGCGTCGTTGAAGTAGGCCGGAACGGTGATGACCGCGTCGGTGACCTTTTCACCGAGGTATGACTCGGCGTCGTTCTTCAACTTCATCAGGATACGGGCGGAGATTTCCTGCGCCGTGTACTTCTTGTCGTCAATGGCGACGGTCCAGTCGGTGCCCATGTGGCGCTTGACGGAAGAGATGGTGCGTTCGATGTTGTTGACGGCCTGGCGCTTGGCGATTTCGCCAACCAGGACTTCGCCGGACTTCGAAAATGCGACGACCGACGGCGTAGTACGGCCACCCTCGGCGTTGGCAATAACGGTGGGCTCGCCACCTTCGAGAACAGAGACAACGGAGTTGGTGGTTCCGAGGTCGATACCTACAGCGCGTGACATGTTGCTTCCTTTCAATGGACTGGGTTGAGCGTTCTGCACTCAACTGTACTCAGGCCATGGCTTAAGTCAATCCAAAGTTGAGTGAAGTACGCTCAACTTTGGATTCCGGAAGCGCTCCTGCCGCGAAATCCCGGCCTATTTGGGCACGTTTCGCCATGGGAGAACGTACGACGGCGGTGCGTGAGGCGGAAATCCCCGCCTCACGCCTCACCTTCGGGCGGAACCGGCTTGTAGACCCACGCCACCAGCACCACGGAAATGATCATCAGAAGGAACCACGAGACCAGCTTGTCCGGTGAGACCAAGTGCCAGCCGTTGAGCTGGCTCGGATACAGCCATGCGTGCGACCAGGTGGCGATGTTCTCGGCAATCCAAATAAACAGCGCCACCAGCAGGAAGGCCAGCACGAGCGGCATCCGGAACCGGTGGCGGAGCACGCGGAAATACATCACCGACCGGCCGTAAATGAGGCCGACGGCGACGAGCAGGAGCCAGCGGCCATCAAGGATGAAGTGGTGCGAAAAGAAGTTCACGTAGATCGCGGCGGCCAAGATCGCCGTGATCCAACGCCAGGGATATTTGGAGAAACGCAGGTCGAAAACCCGGTAAACGCGCACCATGTATGAGCCGACCGCAGCATACATGAAGCCGCTGAACAGCGGAACTCCCCCGATGCGCAGGACGCCTTCGGACTCATAGGACCACGAGCCAACGTCCGTCTTGAAAAGTTCCATCACAGTGCCCACGAGGTGGAAAAGTACGATAACCCTGAGTTCGCGGAGGGTTTCGAGCCTGGTGGCGACCATCAGCACCTGGATGACAACGGCGGCGATCGTCAGGAAATCGTTCCGGGCCAGCGCGGCACCCGCCGGATACCAGAGGTGCGCAGCGAAGATAACCGCAAGAAGCGATGCACCAAAGACGCAAGCCCACGCTTGCTTGACGCCAAATACCGCAAATTCGATGAGCCTGGACCGCAGGCCGTGGGCAGGCGCAGGTCCTAGGAAGCGGTGCGCGCTCCCGTCGATCAGTTCCTCTACTGCAGTGAGATCACGCATCAGCGTGCCGCTAGCCGTTCCGGATCCCGCCCGGCCGGGCCTTGGTGTCGCCGGTCCGGCCCCGATCCGGAACCAGGCGCCGAAGATAGTAGTCCTTCGGCCAATGCCGGACCCGCCTCGGGAGCCGGGGATAGGCGAGCGACAAGAGCCGCATGGTGCCATTGAAACGCCGCCGGTGCCGCGCGCTCCAGGGCAGCTCGAAGCCTTCCCGCAGCTCGTCAGGCAGCAATCCCGCGGTGAGCAAGCGCGCCACGGGCATGGTCAGGCGGAGCCACACCGGACCGCCCCTAGGGTGGAGCAGGTCCCGCGCAACCCGAAGCGCGGCGTCGTCGGGCTCCAGTCTCCGCAGCGATTCGTCCCAATAGCTCGCAAAGGCCGAGCGGTCTGCCGGCCAGAGCTCGGCTGGCAGCTGCAGGGCTGTCCCGATCCGCGCATACTCTCGGTAAATGCGATCGGCGGTGGCGTCGTCGAGCGTTCCATGGACTTTCTCGTAGACGGTGACGGCGGTGTCGTAAAGAGTGGCGACGACCCATAGCTGGGATTGCGCATCGAAAGCGTCGTACCCCTTCGAGTGGCGGTCCGCGGCCCGTCGGACCGGCGCGTGCGCCTTGTTGACGGCACGCCGGACTGCCGCCAGCTGTTCCTCGGAACCGTAGATGACGGCATAGACGTAGGTCATGGTGGCGCGGAGCCGGTCGAGCGGACGCTCGGAGAAATCGCTGTGCTCGGCGACCCCGTGGCCGACCGCCGGATTCGCGATCTGCATCAGGATGGCGCGACCGGCTCCGGCGAGCAGAACGCCCTCCGCCCCGATGTCGGCCAGTCCACGAGTCATGCAATAAATGTACCTTCGAGGCGCCTCGCCGCGGCCGGGACCGTCGACTCTACAGCCCGATAATCCCCATCAGGATGTGGAGTTGATGCTCGAAAAGTTCGTCACGCGCAGCGAAGGTGTCCGCACCGTATTGTCCGAAAACCTCGAAACTGACCGCGCCAAAAACCGAAGTCCACACCAGAACGCCTCGCGCCACGGCGGATTCCGGCACGGCGACGCCGAGTTCGGCCCGGATCGCCTTGAGGTCTTTTTCGAGGGCGGGAGGAACAACGACGGCGGACGCTGCTTCTGGGACCAACGCACCTGCGCGGTGGGCGGCATCGAAAATGCCGACCATACGGAGGATCACCCGCGTCCCGGGCTGGGTGGTGCGTTCGGGCGGTGCTTGATACCCGGGTACCGGACTGCCAAACAAGAGGGCGTAACTGGCGGGCTCGCGCAGGGCCCACTGGCGGACCGCGCGCCCGAGGGCGAGGAACCTGCCGCGGAAATCGTCCCCAGGCAATGCGTCGACGGCGGCGTCCACTTCGTCGCCCAGCTCACCGTAGGAGTCGATCAGCAGGAGGGTCAGCAGTTCGTCCCGGCTCTCGACGTACCGGTAGACGGCCGATGACACGACACCCAAGTCACGCGCCACTGCCCTGAGGGAAAGAGCCGCCGCGCCATGCAACGCGAGATGCCGACGACCCAGCCGGATGATGTCCGCCACCGTTTGGGCCCGGGCACGCTCCCGGGGAGTTGCTTGCTTCGCTGCGGTGCCAGGCGTGGGATTCATCGTCCCAGCATGCCACAGAACGAGAGCAGCGGAAACAAATGTGAGCAATGCTCTTGACTTACTATCCGCGAAGGCCCATGCTGAACGCAGAGAGCAGTGCTCTCGCAATTGAAGCTAAGAATCACTCCAAGCCAGAAAGCGAGCACACCATGTATGTCGTCACCGGAGCGGGACCCGTCGGATGGACCATTGCCGAGCAACTCGCGCAGCAAGGCAGCCGAGTCCGCGTGCTCACCCGCTCGGGCAGCGGGCCGGACGATCCGCTGATCGAGAGGCACAAGGTGGATGTCTCCGACCCTGCCCAGTTGACGCAGGCCTTCGACGGCGCGACGGCGGTCTTCCACTGCATTCACGGTTCGGCCTACCGGGCCAAAGCATGGGCGGCCGAACTGCCGGTAGCTGAGCAGGTGGTCATGGACGCAGCCGTGGCGGCGGGCGCCGTCGTCGTCTTCCCCGAAAGCCTCTACTCGTATAGCGAGCCGGACCAGACCATCACAGAAACCAGTCCCCGCGAAGCGGTTGGCGGAAAGCGCGGGATCCGGGCGGCCCTCCTCAAGGCGCGCGAAGCCCACGCGGCGGACACTGTCACCGTGGTGGCGGGCGATTTCTTTGGCCCGCGGGCACGCATGGCGCACGCTGGAGAGCGCATGGTGCCCCTGGTGCTGAAAGGCAAGCCCGTCCAGGTTCTCGGGAATTCCCGCCAACCGCACTCATTCACCTACGTCCCGGACCTTGCCGCGGCAATGATTGCGGCCGCGCAAAAGCCCGCGCTCTGGAACTCCGTGCTGCACGCTCCCACACTGCCAGCGCTCAGCATGCAGGAACTCGCGACGGCGTTCGCGACGGCGGCGGGAATGCCGGCGCCGAAGCTTACGGTCGTCCCTGGCTGGCTGCTGCGGTCCCTGGGATTGTTTTCGACGGACATGCGCGAGCTGGCCGAAATGCTGTACCAGTTTGAGCGGCCCTTCGTGATGGACTCGACCGCGAGCCAGCGGCGCCTTGGCCTGGAACCGACACCGCTGGGAGAAGCCACGGCGGCCACCGTCGCGTGGTGGAGGGATCAAGAACCAGCGGCGGCCCTCTGAGAACCGGATTCCCGGCGCCGCGTTTCCAACCCTGCCGCACCTCGGAGTGGGGCGGGAGGGCAAGAGTCCGGCGTCGGCCGGGACCATAGAATACGAGCCAAAGCAGTGTTCAGACAGGGAGCGATGATGGCCGAAACGACAATTGCTGGACTCATGGCCGAGCTGGCCGCGCTCGAGGATCCTAGAATGCGCCAGGTAAACGAGAAGCACGGCGACGACCATGGCGTGAACCTCTCGGCGTTGCGCGCAGTGGCGAAGCGGCTGAAGACCCAGCACGAGCTCGCCCGTGAGCTCTGGGCCACGGGCGACACGGCCGCACGTTTACTGGCCCTGTTGATCAGCCGACCGAAGTCCTTCGAACAGGAGGAACTGGACACCATGCTCCGGGAGGCGCGCGTTCCCAAGGTACATGACTGGCTGGTGAACTACGTTGTCAAGAAGAGCCCCCACAGCGAGCAGCTGCGCATTGCCTGGACCGCGGACGCTGACCCCGTGGTCGCAAGTGCCGGCTGGGCGCTGACCTCCGAACGCGTCGCGAAGAAACCTGAAGGACTGGACCTATCCGGGCTGCTGGACACGATTGAAGCGGAAATGAAAGAAGCTCCGGATCGCCTGCAATGGGCAATGAACCACACCCTGGCCCAGATCGGCATCGAGCACGCGGAGTACCGGGCCCGGGCGCTGGACATCGGTGAACGCCTGGAGGTCCTCAAGGACTACCCGACACCACCAAACTGTACGTCGCCCTTCGCGCCCATCTGGATCAACGAGATGGTGAGCCGGCGGGGACGGTCCTGAGGGCCGTGCATGGAAGGGAATCCGGCGAGCTACGCGCCTACGCCGTCCGCCGTCGTCTTCGGATAAGCGCCCATCAGGACGGCCGAGATAACCCAGACCATGCCCATCGCTCCCACCGTGACCGCACCGCCCAATCCTGTGGCGGTAGCGGCAAGGGCCGCACCGCCCGCGGAGGCACTGGCCCGGAAGCCCGCGCTAACAGTGAAGATCTGCGACTTCAAGTGGGACGGGCTATGGCGGTTTCGAAGGGACAGCATCGCAGCCGCCGTCGGAGCCGTAAAGATACCGGACAAGCCAATGGTGATGATCGTCCACACGATCCCAAGATCGAACGCCGCGGCAATGGTCAGGAATCCCGTGGCCAGGAAGCCTGCCATCATGACAACGTTCGCGCTCCAGCGTGATGGCCGCGCTGTCTCATACAGGGCGCCCAGGAGGCTGCCGACGGCAAAGGACGTCACTACGGTCGCACCTTCGGCGGCGGAACCGATCCTCTCGATCGACAAAGCGACCGCAGCGATGGCCAAGCCTCCCTGCCCGAGCTGGGTGAGGGTCGAAGAAACGGTGACCACGGCCAACGGGCGGTGCCTGAAGATCCTGTGAAGACCGAGTTTGATCGCCTTCCATGGTGAGTCCCCTGTCCGGACGTGGGGACGAAGCCCGACGGCGCGAACAGCAACCCCGCCAAGGGCCGCGGCCATTGCAAGCATCCAGAGCGTTGCTTGGGCGGGCAAGAATGCTGCGAAAACTGCCACAAGGGCCGGGCCGGCGACTGCGGAGACGTTGTAAGACAGCGCGTCATAGGCAAAAGCCCTCGAACCATCGGGGATGGCTCCGGCCACGAAACTGGACAACCCGCCCATATAAAAGGGCGATACTGCCCCGGCGACGACCAGGAAGGCGAACACTATCCCTAACGGGACCTGTCCCACAAAGGCGGTCACTGCGAACGCCGCAGCGGTCAGCAGCCCGGAGGCGGCAACGAGCATGCCCGGCCGCCGCGCCCGGTCCAAGGCAGTTCCTACGAGGGGAGCAGCGAGGACGCTCGGACCGAGGGAGGCGGCAACGAGGAGTCCCCCGATCGCGACATCGTTCAGTTGCTCCACCGCAAGAATCGGAAGCGCTACGGCGGCACCCGCGCTCGCCATCCTTGGTGGAACCGAAGCCGCCAGATATCCGAACGCGCCCATAACTTGTTGAAACCCCTTCAGGCCGGTTGAATTCTTCGCGTCAGGGTTGGAACCACCCATCAGAAGCCTGTTCAGTCTATGTCTCGAGGCCGGGCCTGCCTCAAGTGCGAAAAGTGTCCAGCGGAAGGAAGCGGAAAATGCCCGGGGTCGCTACCGCCGCCGGAAGAAGCCAGCCGGACAGCCAACGATGCTCAATCAAATGGAGTTACGCCAATATCGCAGTGACTAGCGGGGTGTTGCGGGAGTAGTCTGGCCTCATCGGCTCTACTGGACCACTTTGTGGACTGGGGTGACACCGTGGGTGTTGTACGAACATCGTTGACCGAACTCCTCGGTATACTCGCCGATGCCGTCTCGCCGGAACGCGTCCGTTTCGACGACGGTTCTGAAGCACCAACGAGCCAGTCCACGGGCGACGCCCCCATCACCGTTCACGCCGTCGCCGTCCACCGGGTCGGGCGATCCCGTCGCGAGGGCCCGTTGCTGGAACTCGAACTCAAAGTGGCGGTTGAATGCCACGGCCCGACGCAGCTCGACAATATGGAGAAGCTCCTGCTGGCTGTCGAGCACAATAGCCAGTACTCGGTTGTCTCCAACGGTGAAATTCAACAGGACGAATACGATTCCAGCATCCGGGATGGCCTGGGCTTCCTGGTCCGCGTGCCAGTCGCCTTGCGCTTTGACGAACCGGTCGGCCCGCTCATGACGGAGCCCCTGGTTGCCAGCCCCACGAGCGGCCGTAGAATCCACGGCAGGCTGGTCGACGTCCACAACAAAGGCATCCCTGATGCCTATATTCGCCCGCATTCCGCCGCGGCCGCCGTCGTAAGCGATCCGACCGGCCATTTCGAAGTCCTGGCTTCTACAGACGAACTTCAGCATTTCGTGGTGGCGGTACGGGGCGCCGAGCGTGAGGTTTCAGCGAACACGAGCAGCCTGCCGATCATCATTCGCTGGGAGTGAAGGGCAGCTGTCGCTCGAAGGCCGTGGGTGCTTGACCGCGTGGCTGCCGGATGCCGTGGTGCCAAAAACCGTTCCGCCCATGAAAAGATCAACCATGCGTCCGATGCAGCACTCCAGCAAACTCCAGAACGTCCGGTATGAACTCCGTGGGCCAATCCTCCAAGCCGCCAAGACCATGGAGGCCGAAGGCCACCGCATCCTCAAGATGAATCTGGGGGACACGGCGCCGTTCGGACTCGAGGCTCCGGAGTCGGTCGTCGTGGACATGATCCACCACCTCCGCGGCGCCCAGGGGTACAGCGACTCCAAGGGCATCTTCACGGCGCGAACGGCCATCTCGCAGTACTACCAGACCAAGAACCTGATGAATATCGGCGTCGAGGACATCTTCATCGGCAATGGCGTCAGCGAACTGATCTCCATGACATTGCAGGCCTTCCTGGAGAACGGCGATGAGGTCCTCATCCCCGCGCCCGACTACCCCCTCTGGACGGCCACGGTCACCCTCACGGGCGGCACACCAGTGCACTACCTCTGCGACGAGGACCAGGAATGGTGGCCGGATATGTCCGACGTCGAAGCCAAGATCACAAAACGCACCAAGGCGATCGTGATCATCAATCCGAACAATCCGACCGGGGCCGTGTACCCGCGCCACATCCTGGAGCAGTTCGCGGCATTGGCCCGGAAGCACAACCTGGTCCTGTTTTCGGACGAGATCTACGAAAAGATCCGTTACGAGGATGCCCAGCACATCCACACAGCGTCCGTCGCGGACGACATCTGCGTCCTGACCTTCAGCGGCCTGTCCAAGGCTTATCGGATGCCCGGCTACCGTGCGGGATGGGTTGCCATCAGCGGCCCCCACGCGGCCACCGCAGAGTATCGGGAAGCATTGGAACTCCTCGCTTCCCTGCGTTTGTGCTCGAACGTCCCGGCGCAGCACGCCATCCAGACCTGCCTGGGCGGCTACCAGAGCATCGAAGAGCTCATCAGGCCGGGCGGCAGGCTCCGTGAGCAACGGGACTTGGCGTGGAAGCTCCTGACGGCGATACCAGGAGTGAGCTGTGTTCCCGCGGCCGGGGCCATGTACTTGTTTCCGCGGCTCGATCCCGAGACCTACCCGATCAAGAGCGACGAGAAGTTCGTCCTGGATTTGTTGCAGGACCAGAAAATCCTCGTCTCGCACGGAACTGCCTTCAACTGGCCCACCCCTGACCACTTCCGCTTTGTCATCCTGCCCTCGGTCCGGGAGATCGAGGAGGCCGTCCGCAGGATCGCCACGTTCCTTGGCGCCTACCGGAACCGGGCGCTGGACTGAGCCAGGGTGGGTCATACGCAGCGAACGTTCCCTTGCGGCAACAATCGCCTGGCAACCAGGAAGTTCCACCCGCTTTTGGGGTAGCGGGGGTAGCGTTTCCCTATGAACGAGCAGACGCCTGACGACATCTACACGCACGGCCACCACGAGTCCGTTGTACGTGCCCATGCCGCGCGAACCGCACAGAACTCAGCCGCGTTCGTCATCCCCCATCTCACCCCCGGAACATCGGTGCTCGACGTCGGTTGCGGGCCCGGGACCATCACCTGCGACTTCGCGGAACTGGTGGCTCCAGGCAAGGTGGTTGGGTTGGACCGTTCACCGGACATCGTCGCCCAAGCAGCCGAACTCGCGGCCGAGCGCGGCATAGAAAACGTCGAGTTCGTGACGGGCAACATCTACGACCTCGATTTCGAGGACGAAACTTTCGACCTCGTCCACGCACACCAGGTCCTGCAACACCTGACAGATCCCGTTGCGGCCTTGCGTGAAATGCGTCGCGTGGCGAAGCCCGGGGCGATCGTTGCGGTGCGCGACGCCGATTTCCATGGGATGAGCTGGTACCCCGAGGTCCGCGAACTCGACGATTGGATGGAGCTCTACCAGAAGATCGCGCGCCGGAACGGAGCGGAGCCCGACGCCGGGCGACGGCTCGTGTCGTGGGCGCAGCAGGCCGGCTTCACCGACGTCGCACCGAGCAGCAGCAACTGGTTGTACGCCACCGCGCAGCAACGCCGCTGGCAATCCAGGGTATGGAGCGAGCGGGTCCTGCACTCCGCTTTCGCCGAGCAAGCCTTGGAATACGGCTTGGCCAACGAGGCGGATCTTGCCCGTATCGCCGCGGGCTGGCATCGCTGGGGCTCCACCGACGACGGCTTCTTCCTGATCCCGAATGGAGAAGTCATCGCACGGGCGTGACCCGGCTGGAATGCGTCACGGTGAGCATATTTTGAGTGGTACGGGATACCTCCAACCGCGGAATTCCGCGCTTCGTCCATGGGAGAGACACCAAAAGTGTGCTTGGCGTGACAGGGGCCCCTTTCGGCCTAGCGGGCACATAGTGGTGAGTAAGCTGGATCGGTGCAGATTTCCCTCTGGCTGGCGCTCGTAGGCGCCGGTACCCTGATCAGTTTCACTCCCGGCGCCGGTGCCATCTCCACGATGAGCAATTCCCTGAACTCCGGATTCCGCCGCTCGATTTGGGGAGTCCTCGGCCAGCAGACCGCGTTGATCATCCACATCGTGATCGTGGCTCTTGGGGTCGGGGTCCTGGTCTCCAGTTCGCCCCTCGTATTCAACGTGATCCGCTACACGGGAGCGGCATATCTGGTCTACATGGGCGTCCGGCAGTTCCTGCACCGGCCGGACCTGGACAAGGAGAAGGTCGAGGCCCGACGCAATGAGCCTGCCTGGTCAATGTTCCAGCGCGGCGTTTGGGTCAACCTCCTCAACCCCAAAGCGATCGTGTTCTTCCTGGCGTTCATGCCGCAGTTCATCCGGCCGGAAGAACCGCTCATCCAGCAATACCTGGTGCTCACAGCAACTGTGGTCTGCATCGACATCGCCGTGATGTGGTTCTTCTTTGCCCTCGCCGCCCGTTCATTCCAGCGATTCACCCATAACGAACACGGGCAGAAGGTCCTCAACCGCACCTTTGGCGTGCTGTTCATCCTGGTCGGTATCCTGCTCGCGGCGATCCACTAAGGTGGGCACTGGACTGCGCGCTCATAAGGCGGCTCAGTGTGCTCAGGCGGCCGGAAGCTGGTCTCGGCAGTGGTTCCAGAAGTACAGGTCCGCCGTTTCGAATGCCGCGGCCGGGGGGCGGGCCTCCGCGCACGTTTGTTCCTGGCAGCGGGGGCGCTGTTGAAGAGAAGCTCTCCGCTCCCCGGGGTGGCATAAAGGCGCCGAAGCCAGATCTTGACGTTGTGAACTTGCGATCCCCGGCCATCACGGTCCGCACGCTTCGTCACGGCGCGGGGATCCCGTCGGTAGGCGGCTTTCCGGGCTGCGGCAATAATGGCCTTGTCCCCGGCGCCGTCGAAGGTTCCGGTATCGGGGGCAAGCTCCTCGTCGACCGCGCACCGGTCCGCGGCGTTCAGGCAGGCAGTTTCCTTCACCAGCAGCGTCGCACGCCACTCATTCAACCGGCCACTGCTTAGGGCGTCCAGGGTGCGAGGCATTTCCATCACCAGCGCCCTGGCCAATCCCAGGAACCGTGACCCACGAGCCGGGGATTCCCGCCGGGCCAACGCCACCTGCCCCGCGACGCCGCGGCCCTGCTCCGACACCGGTACACCCTGTTCTGCCTGGGCGCGGCGCTGGGCGGTATCAAACGCTGCCGTGAGCCTCGCCTGCGCCGAGGAAGCCGCGGACTTCAAATCCTCAAGCGCCCGCAGCTGATCGATCAGCGCAGCACTGTCCGCGCCTGGCCGAAGTGACCGCACAGCACCGACGAGGTCAGCCACCACTGCGCCTGTGGCCGGGACGCCAGACACAGCAGCGTCCGGGCTTGAGGCGCCGTCTGGCGCGCCCTTCCCAAGAAGCTGTGGTCCCCGTTTCCCGTCCATAGCCAAAGCATTCCAGAGGGTACCGACAAAATGGGGCCGGAGCCCTGCCCAACAGAAAAACGCCGGAAATCGGCAACACATTTTGATAAGCGTCGGTTCCTCACATCGACGCGTCGCGTCACCATCCTTAGCGTCGCGTCACCATTCTCAAGCGGTAGACCCGCGCACCACCAAGGAGCTCTCCAACGTCAATTGCGGCCGCTCCAACTCGCGGCCCTCCATGAGCCAGCGGAGCTGCTCGCCCGCTTTGAGCCCCAAGGGCGTCGCGGGGAGGTGCACGCTGGTAAGGCTTGGATTGCTAGTGGCCGAGTAGGGAAGGTCGTCGAAGCCCGCTACAGCCAACTCCTCCGGGATCCGAACGCCGACAACCCGTGCCTCCTGCAGCACGCCATAGGCCTGGGTGTCGGTACCGCAAACGACGGCGGTGACCCCCTCACGCTGCCAGCGCGACCAGGCGGCGGCAAAAGCAGCGGCGGCGGCTCCGACGTCGATGGTCGTGCTGATGATAGGGGCACCGTCGACCGAAATACCGCTGGCGTTGGCCTCTTCCAAGAATGCGGTCCGTCGAATGTCGAACGTCGCCGTGCCGGTGACGCTGTCCATGTATGCCACGCGCTTGTGCCCGGACGCTGCCAGGTGCGCAGCCAGTTCCCGTGCTCCGTGCGCAACATCGAGGTTCACGGAAGGGGCGTAGTCCTCAAGGCCAGGGGCGTCGAGAAGCACCAGCGGTCCAGCCACCGAAAGCTCCTCCAGGAAGGCTGCGTTGGGAGCGTCAACCAGGAGGCCGGCGGGACGGAGGGACAAAAGCCTCCGGACATCGTCGGCCCGCGGGAATTCACCCGGTTCAGTGACGGAAAGCAGCAACTGATAGTCGGAGCCAAGCGATTCCCTGACCCCGGCGATGACCTTGGCGAAGAAGGGGTTGGAGATGTCCGGCGCCACGAGGATCACAATGGAGCTGACGCCTTTGGCCAGGGAACTTCCGATCCCGTCCACCACGTAACCCAATTCTGCGATCGCTTGGCGGACGCGTGAAATGTTGTCCTCGGAAACACGGCCCTGGGTCTTCCCGTTGGCAACCAAGGAAACGGTCGCCGTCGAAACCCCGGCCAGGGACGCCACCATCGCCGCCGTGACGCGCCCGCCATGGCCTGGTGCCTGCTGAATTCGTTCCCCCGTTTCCATACCTCGATCGTAACCGGCATCTGGCACTCGCCTATCGCCTGAGGCATCAAGCGCTTGACGCGTTTCACGTTAAGCGCTTGACGCCGCCAGGGAAGCAGTGCCAGAATCCCTCTGAGTGCTTTAGCGCCCTGCTGGCCGGAAGCCAAGCCAAAGCCCAGGCCCCCAATGACGTGGAGATGAAAATGGACATCCAGACCATGACGAGTGAACGCAAGAAAATCATCCTGGATTGCGATCCCGGTCATGACGACGCCGTCGCGCTCCTCCTGGCACACGGCAATCCCGATATTGAGCTGCTCGCCGTCACTACTGTGGTCGGCAACCAGACCCTGGAAAAGGTCACCCGTAACGCCCTGTCAGTAGGCACCATTGCGGGCATCACCGGTGTTCCCTTCGCAGCCGGTTGCGATCGACCCTTGGTCCGGAGCATCGAAACCGCGCCTGACATCCATGGTGAGACCGGCATGGACGGCCCCGCACAACCTGAGTCCATCATCGAACTGGACCCGCGCCACGCCGTCGACCTCATCATCGACACGATCATGGCCCACGAACCCGGCACAGTGACCCTGGTCCCCACGGCGGGCCTGACCAACATCGCCATGGCCGCGCGCAAGGAGCCGCGGATCGTGGAGCGGGTCAAGGAAGTGGTCCTCATGGGCGGCGGCTACCACGTGGGCAACTGGAGTGCCGTGGCCGAATTCAACATCATCATCGATCCTGAGGCCGCTCACATCGTGTTCAACGAAAAGTGGCCCGTGGTGATGGTCGGCCTGGACCTCACCCACCAGGCCCTGGCCACCCCGGAGGTCGTTGACAGGATCGCCGCCATTGGAACCGCCCCGGCGAAGTTCGTCATGGAACTCATGGAGTTCTTCACCAAGGCCTACAAGGACGCACAGGGCTTCGACTATCCGCCCGTCCATGATCCCTGCGCCGTTGCCTACGTCATCGACCCCACGGTCATGACCACGCGGAAAGTTCCGGTCGACATCGAACTGCAGGGCAAGTTGACCCTCGGCATGACCGTGGCGGACTTCCGTGCACCCGCACCTGATGACTGCACCACTTCGGTTGCAGTGGACCTTGACCACAAGAAGTTCTGGGATCTCGTCACTGACGCGATCGTCCGGATCGGAGAGCCCAACTAATGACCACCACAATCAACCGAACCAAGACCAAAGGCAACGTCGCCGCCCTCATGGTCGCCCTCTTGGCCGCCTGCGTGGCGTTCCAGCTCAACGCTTCCATGCTCAGTCCCGCGCTGGTGACCATGGGCAATGAACTCCACACCGACCAGGCCGTCATCGGCCTTTCCCAAACCTGGTTCTTCACCGCCGCGGCCCTGTTCTCGCTGTTCCTCCCCCGGTTGAGCGACATCGTGGGACGCAAGAAAATCCTCCTCGGAATGATGCTCCTGATGGCCGTCGGGTCCGTCATCGCAGCCATGGCCCCGGACGTCACCTGGCTCTTCGTCGGCCGCATCATCCAGGGCGTGAGCGGCCCAACGGTCCCGCTGTGCCTCATCATGCTGCGCTCCGCCGTCGACAACCCGCGCAAATACGGCGCCCTGATGGGCCTGATCACGGCAGTCAACGGTGGCGTTGCCGGCGTCGACTCCTTCGTGGGCGGCTACTTCGCCGAGCACTTCGGGTTCCGCAGCATTTTCTGGCTTATGGTCGGCCTCGCCGTCGTGGCCACTTCCCTGATCGCCTTCCTGGCCGGCGAGAGCAAGCCCGCCGCGGGCACCAGCATGGACTGGCGGGGCGTGTTCTTCATAGTGATCGCCGTGGGCGCCCTGCTCACGGCCCTCAACGAAGGCTCCAAGCTGGTGGGCGGATTCTCGGCCGGCACGCTGGTCCTCGCCATCGGTCTGACCGTAGTGGCAGCAGCAGCGTTCGCCGCTTTCTGGAGAACTGAAAAGCGGGCCAAGCAACCCATGGTCGAAATCGTGCACCTCCGCCAGCGCTCCACCTGGGCGCCGCTACTGACCACCACGCTCGCCATGACCGGCATCTTCGCGGTCATCAACGGGATCGTCCCGGCCTATGTGCAGGCCGCTGCCCCCGGTTTCGGCGTTGGCCCGACGGAGATGTCCCTCATAATCCTCACCCCGTACGCCCTCCTCGGCTGGGTCTTCGGACCCATCAGCGGCCGCCTTGCCCCCGTGCTCGGCTACACCAGGGTCCTGCGCATTGGCATGCTGGGAAGCATCGCGGCCCTTGCTGTCATCGCGTTCCTGGGCCTCGGAAGCCTCCCGCTCATGATCGCCGGAACGGCTTTGCTGGGCATTATGTACGCCGGTACCGTCAACATCATGCTCAACGGACTTGGAGTCGTCCTCTCGCCCGCCGGCAACCCCGGCTTCCTCCCCGGCATGAACGCCGGCGCCTTCAACCTCGGGGCCGGATTGAGCTTCCTGGTGCTCCCGGCCGTCTTGGTGGCGACCACAAGCCTCGGCGACGTCAAGGCCTCCTACTTGGCCGACGTCGTCGTCGGCCTGGTCATCACGGTTGCCGCGTTCGCCGCGTCGCTTCTGATTCCCAAGCCGCTCGAAGCCGAGGTGGGCAAGTGAGCGGCAGGATCGTCGTCGTCGGGTCCTTGAACGCGGACCTGACGATCTACTGCGAGCGCCTGCCGCTCCCCGGCGAAACGGTCCACGGCACCGGCTTCTCGGTCAATCCCGGCGGCAAGAGCGCCAACCAGGCGGTCGCGGCGAGCAAGTTGGGCGGGACGGTGAGCCTGATCGGCGCCGTCGGGCACGACTCCAACGGGGACATGCTCCTCGCTTCCACCGCCGGCGCGGGCGTGGACGTGTCCCGGGTCCGCCGCTCCACGGAGGCGGGCACGGGCGTCGCGGTCATCGCGGTCGACGCCCGCGGCGAAAACAACATCATCATCTCGGCCGGCGCGAACGGAACCCTCGCCCCGGCGGACATCCCCATGGATGCTTTCGACGACGCCGCGGTCCTCTGCCTCTGCCTGGAAGTGCCGCTTGGGACTGTCGAGGCGGCCGCCAAAGCAGCGCACGACGCCGGAGCGCCGGTCCTGCTGAACCTCTCGCCATACGCTGAAATACCGGAACGGCTGGCCGGGTTGAGCGATGTCCTACTGCTTAACGCCCATGAGGCAGCGATGTTCCTCGGCGATGCGGAGATGCCGGGACCAAGCGCGGCTGTTAGCGATTGGGAACCAGTCCGGAAGCAATTTGCCGAGCGCGGGTTACGGCAGGTCCTTGTAACCCTCGGGTCCGGAGGTTCCGTGGTCCTGGATTCTTTGGCGGCGACCGGAGAGCGGATTAGCCGAATTTCGCCAACCCGGGTTGATGCCGTTGATACAACAGGTGCCGGCGACGCCTTCACCGGTGCCGTGGCCGCACGCCTCGCGGCGGGCGACAACCTCCGGGAAGCGGCCCGGTTCGCTTCCGTCGCTGCCGCCCTCGCCACCACCCAAAGAGGGACGCAGTCCGCCTATCCCAGCGCCGCGGAGGTCCGTAACCGCCTCGGATAGCTGGACCGTGGCGCCTGTCCGCGAACCAAACTCGGGAGTAATCTCGAGCTATGAGTGCCGCCATCACTATTTTGGGGCTCGAGAAGTCGTTCGGGAGATTCAGGGCCCTGGACGGCCTCGACCTTGAAGTCCGGGAAGGTGAAGTCCACGGGTTCCTCGGACCTAACGGTGCGGGCAAATCCACCACGCTCCGTGTCCTCATGGGCCTCCTCAGGGCAGACGCAGGCAGCATGAAAGTCCTCGGCGCGGACCCTTGGCGGGACCTCGTGGCCCTCCACAAACGCATCGCCTACGTGCCCGAAGACGTCAACCTGTGGCCGTCCCTTACCGGCGGGGAAGCGATCGAACTCTTGGGCAGGCTCCGGGGTGGCCTGGACGAGAAACGCTGCGACGAGCTCATCGAAGTGCTAGAGCTGGATCCAACAAAGCGAGGGGACACGTATTCCAAGGGAAACCGGCAAAAGGTCGCCATCATCGCGGCTTTGTCCTCAGATGCCGAACTGCTGATCCTGGACGAGCCAACCTCGGGCCTCGATCCGCTCATGGAAGCCACCTTCCGCGAGGAAATCCGCTGGGAACGCACCCTCGGACGGACCGTCCTGCTTTCCAGCCACATCCTCGCGGAGGTTGAAGCCCTCGCCGACCGCATCAGCATCATCCGCAAGGGCAAGGTCGTGGAAACGGGCAGCCTCGAGCAGATGCGGGGACGGGCGCGCACAAATGTCTCGGCTTCCCTGAGCGGCGGCACCCCCGCTGACAGTGCCGCGGTGCTTCGAGGGTTGCCCGGAATCGCGGACCTGAGGGTTGAAGGGCAACGGATGCATTTCAGCGTCGACTCCGAATCCCTCGGCGAAGCAATGGGCGTGCTGGTCCGCCATGGAATGTTGGCGTTGACCGTCACTCCCCCGAGCCTGGAAGACCTATTCCTGCGGCACTATGGCGAGCACGACGTAGCGCCGGGCACCGAGGAGGAAGAGCGGCTGAACCCGTCCTTGTTCGAAAGACGTGGCCGCAGGCGGCCACGATGAACCAGTTCACGGGCACGTTCGACCTCCTCCTTCACGCCCTCCGGCTTGATCGATGGAAGTTGCTGCCCTGGCTGCTGATCTTCGCCATCCTCCCGGTGACCACTTTCTCGGCATACGGTTCCCTTTTCACTTCGCCCCTCCAGGCCGCGGCACTGCAATCGAGCCTGTCGGCGAATCCGGCGTTCTCGCTGCTCTTCGGTCCAGCCACGGACCTCGGGACCCCCATAGGTTTCACGACGTGGCGGATCCAGATGTTCGGCATGTTCTTCGCTGCCCTCATGGCCGTGCTCACGGTGACCCGGCATACGCGCGCGGCGGAGGACTCCGGCCAAGCGGAGTTGCTGGATTCGGGCGTCGTCGGCCGGCTCGCGAGGCTCGCGTCCGCCGTCCTCCTGGCCTGGCTGGGTGCCGGCGCCGTGGCGGTCCTCGTCGGAGGCATCCTGGGCCTGGCAGGTGCACCACCAGCGTCGGCCTTTGCCCTTGGCGCCATGCTTGGAGGAACGGGGGTCTTCTTTGCCGGCGTCGCGGCCGTCACGGCCCAGTTGGGCTCTGGGGCGCGCATGGCCAATACCCTCGCGGACATCGTCCTTGGCGTTAGCTACCTCGTGCGCGGTGTGGGCGACACCCTCAATAATGCGGATTGGCTGCTCTGGTTGAGCCCCATGGGTTGGGCGGAGCGCATCCGTCCCGCCTCGGAGAACAACTTCCTGCCCCTGTTCTTCTTGTTGGGCGCGGGCGTCCTCCTGCTTGGATTGGCCGCGTGGCTGTCCTCCAGGCGCGATTTCGGCCTGGGGCTGATTCCGCCGAACCCCGGCCCTGCACGCGGAAACCTCGACCTCTGGGGGCTCATGGTGCGCCTGAACCGCTTGCCCTTCTGGACATGGGGAGTGAACCTTTTCGTGCTCGGATCCATCTTCGGCCTGGTGACGGGCACGGTCAGCAGCGTCTTTGAGGGAAATCCATTCGTCCGGCAGTTGCTTGCCTTCCGCGTCACCACGGAGGAACAACTGGTGTACGCCTTCGTGGAGGTCCTGGTCCTGGTCCTGGGAATCGTTGGAGCGGTCCTGGGCATCCAATTGGCCCTGCGTTTCTACGCCGAAGAGGAGGAACGCAGGTCCGAGTGGGTCCTATCGGGCCCGCTGACCCGGTTGCGCCACATTACGCCAACAGCGACGATGTGCCTCGTGGCTCCCGCCCTTGGAATCCTGATGTGTTCCCTCGCGTTGGTGGTCTCGGCAAGCCTGTCCGGTTCCCCGCTCGATGCTGGCAAGGTGGTCCTGCAGGGGGTGGCCGAGCTCCCGGCGATCTGGCTTTGCGGCGGCGTCGCCCTTGCGCTCATTGGCGTGGCCCCGAAGCTTCGCTCGCTCGCCTGGCTCCTGTTTGTCTACTGGCTTTTGCTGACCTTCTTCGGGCCCGTCTTGAAGGCCCCTGATTGGTTGCTAGACACGAGCCCCTTCCACGTCATACCGCACGTTTTCTCGACCACCACCGACTGGCTTCCGGCATGGCTGACCCTGGTGATCGCCGCCTTGCTGTTCCTCGCGGCGCTTGCAGGATACCGCCGTCGGGACCTGGTTTGTACCTGACGTTAAGGCGCCAGGACATGCACTAGCCAAACCCGCTTCCATCCCCCATGCTTGCACCATGTACTCAGCGTCGAGCCCATACCGGATCATCACCGTTTGCACCGGCAACATCTGCCGCTCGCCGATGGCCGCGCTGATGCTGACCGAGGCGTTCGACGCCGGAGGGTTGGGGGAACTGGTTGTCGTGGACTCGGCCGGGACTACTTCATATGAAGCCGGGCACCCCATCGATCCACGGGCAGCGCGCATCCTTTCAGCCAACCGGATCCGCTCCGAACACCACATCGCCAGGAATTGGCGCTCCGAATGGTTCATTGAGCGGGACCTGATACTCGCCCTCGACGTGGACCATTATGGTTGGCTGCACGAGGCCGCACCCGATTCCCAGGCGCTGGCGAAGATCCGGATGCTCCGCAGCTTCGATCCCGCGCTGGAGGGCCGCAACACGCTGGACCTGGGCATCGAAGATCCCTGGTACGGCGGACACCACGATTTCGACATCACGTGGAAGCTCATCAAGGGCGCTATTCCGGGGATCGTCGCGCATACCCGGGCTGTCTTGGCCGGGCAACAGAACCAGGACCATGATCCACAGCAGGTACGCTCTATTTCATGACCCCAGCACCCGTGATCATCGCCGTCGATGGCCGCTCAGGCGCCGGGAAGACCACGCTCGCCGTCGAACTTGCCGCCCGGCTTCGGATGCATCGGAAGGTGTCGCTGTTCCATCTCGAGGACATCTATCCCGGGTGGAACGGCCTGGCTGCGGGCATCGAGCGTTACGTCACCACGGTGCTGGCTCCCCTCCGCCGTGGCGAGGCCGCCGAGTGGGTCAGCTGGGATTGGGAAAAGCACTACGACGGCCGCATGCACGTGACCCTGCCGGCGGAGATCATCATCGTCGAAGGCGTTGGAGCCGCCGCGGCCGCCGCGCGTGCCAACCTGGATGCCGTGGTCTGGGTCAATGCGCCGGACGCCGACCGCCGGCACCTGGCGATGGCCCGGGACGGCAGCAGCTATGAGCCCTATTGGGATACCTGGTCCGCGCAGGAAGATGAATGGCTGGCGGTCGACGATGTTCCCGCATACGCCGACATTACGGTGCTGAACCGCGCGGACGGCGAGGCCCCGAATGATGTCCTCCAAGCCCTGAACTACCTGCCGGCGCTCTCCTCGGTACTTGTTCCCGAACTCTCCGCCCGCCGCGGCCTGCAACTCAGGACCGAACGGGTCGACGCCATCCCGGACGCGGCGGCACTGTTCCAAGCCCTCTATGGCGGCTCCGCAAATGCGGTGTGGCTCGATTCTTCGAACGCCGGGACGGTGGATGGCGTCGCGGCGGAGCGAAGCCGCTTCAGCATCATGGCGGACGACCGCGGCTCCTACGGGCAGGCGGTCCTGCACAGTTCCGGAGCCACGCGGCTGAGTGCGGGATGCGCAACGGTGCAAACGAGCGGGCCTTTCTTCCGCTGGTTGGACACGGTGTGGGGGCGCAAGGCGCTTCGAACGCCCGAAGGCTACGACTGCGAATTCGCCCTCGGCTGGCTCGGCTACCTCGGCTACGAGTTGAAACGCGAAACCGGCGGGAGCGACGTCCATTCGGACACTCCGGACGCGGCGCTGCTCTTCGCCGGGCGGGCGGTCGTCATCGACCACCGCGAGGGAGCTGTCTGGCTGCTCGCCATCGACGCGCCCGACGCCGGGGACTGGCTTGGGAGCGCCCGCTCGGCGGTGTTGACTTCCGCAGAAGCGGGTCCGGCACCGCAGGCTTCAGTACCGCAGCCTCCAGGCGCGGCAGGGCACCCGGGCGGGGACACCGCCGTCGGACGCGGCCTTGAGATCGAGTTCGCGAGCCGCGATACAGAAGACGAATACAAGGCCAAGATCGCCAGCGCCCAGGACCAGATCGCCGACGGCAACACCTACGAGGTCTGCCTCACCACCACGGTGAGCGCCCAGGACCCGGGACTGGATCCGTGGGCGAGCTATTTGGCGTTGCGGGCACGGAATCCCGCCCCGTTCGCGAGCTTCTTGCGTTTCGGCGAACTTACTGTGGCCAGCACCTCGCCCGAGCGTTTCCTGCGCATCACGTCCGACGGCGGCATGCGGGCCGAGCCGATCAAAGGCACCAGGGGCCGGGCAGCGGATCCCGGGATCGACGAGGCACTGCGGCGCAACCTCGAAACATCTCTCAAGGACCGCGCCGAAAACATCATGATCGTGGACCTGCTCCGCAACGACCTCAGCCATTTCGCCCTACCCGGTTCGGTGACGGTGAGCCGGTTGTGCGCCATCGAGAGCTATGCGACGGTCCACCAGATGGTGAGCACCATCGATGCGCGCCTTCGGCCGGGTGCTCCCCGGGCCGAGGCCGTGGCTGCGGCGTTCCCAGCCGGATCCATGACGGGCGCGCCGAAGATCAGCACCATGGACATCCTCGACGAACTCGAATCGGGGCCGCGTGGCATCTATTCCGGTGCGATCGGGTACTTTTCCCTCAACGCGGCAACGGACCTCGCGGTCGTGATCCGGACCCTGGTGATGGCTCCCGATGGCGAGGGGCGCCGCACGCTCAGCCTCGGCGTCGGGGGCGCGATCACGGCCGACTCCAAGGCGGAGGAGGAGTACGAGGAAATCCGGACCAAAGCATTCGGCGTCCTCTCGGCGCTCGGCGCAGAATTCCCGGAGTAGCGGAGTTCCCGGGCTAGCGGAGTTCCCGGCCTAGATGTGCTCTTCGCTCCGGGCGCGGGCGGTCCGGGGGTCGTTGCGGGTGATCGCGAAGTAGATGGCGCTGGCCAGGACCGCCCCCACGAACCATGAATACGGGCCGAGGCCCGTACCGCCCGGCAGGAAGTGTTGAAGCGCGGGAACCAGTGCCATGACACCGGCGACGACGGCGGCCGGCACCAGTGCGGCGATCGCCTTGAAATTCCATCCCTTGGTGTAGAAATACAGCCCCGTCTCGTCCTCATGGTACAGATCCGACACCTTGCACCGCTGCTGCCGGATGCGGAAGAAATCGGTGAAGATCACACCGAACAGCGGGCCCAGGAGCGCGCCCAGGCCGCCCAGGAAATAGACGATCACCACGGGGCTGCTGAACAGGTTCCATGGCAGGATCAGGATTGCCAGCACCGCGCTGATCAGGCCGCCACGGCGGAAGTCGATCCGGTGCGGGGCGACGTTGGCGAGGTCGTAGGAAGCCGAAACGAAGTTGGCCACCACGTTGATGCCAATCGTGGCAACCACGAACGTCACCGCGGCGATGATGGTGATCCAGGGATTCTTGATGGCCTGCACGATCGCCACCGGGTCCGTGATCACCTTGAACATATCCTGCCCCCGGTACTGGTCCGCCGTGAAGTAGGACGCCGCGCCTGCCGTGACCACTACCGTGACCAGCGCAAAGGCAATGAAGTTCACCGGAAGGCCCCAGAAGTTGCCGCGAAGGATCGTCTTGCGGTCCGGCGAGAACCGCGAAAAATCGCAGAAATTCAGCAGTAGGGCGGAAAAATAGGTGACCGTCAGGGCGATGGCGGAGAAGAACTGGGTAAGGGCCGTGGGCCCATCCAAGGGCTGGACGCCCGGGATGGAGAGGCTGAACCTATCGCCGGCTTGCGTCAGGATGTAGATGGCGAGCGCGAACATCGCCACCCAGATCGCGGGCCCGGCCCAGTCCTGGAACCTCCTGACGGTTTCCATCCCGCGTCGGATGACGAGCAACTGGACACCCCACAACACCAGGAATGCGGCCCAACCGACGGGAGTCAGCCCCAAGAAGCGCCCGACGTCGGGCCCGTCGAGCGGGGTGAGTTCGGGCCACACCGAGAAGAGCAGCACCAGCACGGCCTCCGAGGCGAGCCAGGTCTGGATCCCGTACCAGGCAATCGCAATCAGTGCGCGGATCAACGCTGCCAGGTTGGCGCCGAAGAGCCCGAAGGACATGCGCGCCAAAACCGGGTACGGGACGCCGGTCTTCTGCCCTGCCGTCCCGGCGAAGTTCATGAGGAAGTACACCAGGGTGATACCGACGACGAGCGCCAGGAAGACTTGCCAACCCACCAGGCCGGTGATGAAAAGCCCGGCCGCGAAGGTGTAACCGGCGATGCTGTGGACGTCGCACATCCACAGGGCAAAGAGGCTGCGGACGCGCCAGTTCCGTTCCCTCGCAGGCGCCAGGTCCGGATTCCACAACCTGTCGCTGACCAGCCGTCCTTCGGCCAGGATGCGGACCTTCTCCGGGTATTCGTCGCTCGGCTCGGGCAAGGCCTCCGCTGCCGGGTAATCGCTTTTCCGGGCCATGATGCCTCCGAACGACGGCTCCGAATCATGCTTGGAGTTAAGAATCGCCCCATCGCCGCTGGATGGAAAGCCCCCGACGGCGGCAGTTCGGTTGCGCTTCACGCGTTCAGGTTCAGGATCTCCACGTAGCGGTCGATCATCATGTCCTGGCCTTTGATTTTGGAGATCGCTTCGGGACTGGCGATTTCGCCGTCGGGCAGTTGTCCCGAGCCGCGCTTCGGCCCGAGGGGCAGGATGATCACCGGACGGGAGGGCGACCAGGCCGTCAATTCGTCGGAGCCGTTCAGTTGCGCCTGGATGTTCTTGGCCACCACCCCGGCTTGCCGCCCCGCGACACCTGCCTTGTTGACGTCGATAGAAGCGATGTCGCCAACAGCGTAGACGTTGTCGAAGCCCACTACCCGGAGTTCGGGCGTGACCTCGAGGTAGCCCTCACCTGTCCGGGCTTTCTCCAGCGTTCCCGTCACGTAGTCCGTCTGCGGAGCGATTCCGTAGCAGCGGAACCAAATATCGGCTTCGATGCTCGTACCTTCTTCGGTGGCAACAGTGAACCTTCCGAACTCCCCGGCGGGAACCGACGGCAGGTCCGCCAAAGGGCTGCCCATGACCCTCCGAATGCCGATCTCCTCCAGTTGCCGGTTGACCTCCGCCCGCAACTTCGGGTCGTATGGGCCGGGCAGGATCCCGGGGGCCTGGTCCACAAGCACCACGTCCTTCTCCGGCCAGGCCGCGGCGATTTCCCCGGCGAATTCGAGTCCGACAGCACCGGCGCCCAGGAGCATGACCTTGCCGGCACGCTTAAGGTCCTCGTGCGCGGCTTGGTACCGGACCCTGGCCGCCCAGGTATCGACTTGGTCGCTCTTCGCCGGGAAGGGGTAGCTGGATCCGCTGGCCAGGACCAGGTAGTCCGGGGTCAGGTGTGTCCCCGAGGCCAATTCCACCGTTTGCCCATCCACCTTGACAGCATGGTCCCGCAGCACTTCCCCATGTTTAAGGAGGCGGTCATAGGGGAGGAACATGCGCGGAAGGAAGCTCGGGTTGACCACCGAGCGGAGCGCCGCAATGTTGTGGACGAAAGCGTCCTTCGGTTCCACCAGGGTCACGATCGCATGGTCGTCTAGCGCTTTCGCCGCGTTGATGCCGGCGTAGCCACCACCGATAACCACCACTGTGCGGTCCTTCATTGCGGCTCCCCTCCCTGCAGGGCCTCCGGGCACGCTGCTGCCCGGCTGTTCAATCTGTTGGATCGTCCATGAACTGGATCGTCCATGAATCACAACAACTTTTGGCGGGCGATGATTTCCCGGCCCTTCGTCCCGCGCGGTTCTGGTGGCTCACACCTAGATCGGCCCATTCGCACACCTATTTTGGCCGGTTTCACACCTAAATTGGCCCCTTGGCCCACCTATTTTGCCTAAATCCACACCTAGGCGGGCATTCTCGCCGCTACGTTTCGTGGGTCGGGAATCAACGCATTCACCAGATAGAAGGAGCAGCAATGTCAGTCGCACAGTCAACCTCCGTTGGAATCCTAGGCAATCGACGTTCGAGCGATCGGAGGGCGAGGCCTGCTTCGTCTGCCCGCAAGGAGAGCAAGACGATGCTTGCGGCGGTAGCAGTGGCCGGCGTGATCCTGGTTTCAACTGCCGTGCCATCTGAAGCAAGGGTAGATGGCATGACAAACAATTGGTCGAACTGGTGGGCAGCAAATGCCCAGATCTGGAACTACAACAGCAGCATGTGGCATCAGTCCAGGGCCCGTCTGGGCGATTCATGGAACTTCGGCGCGATCACTAACGGGTACTCCGGGGCGCGCGTGGATGGGTTCAATTGGACGCATGAAGCGTTCCAGGTCCGAATCCGCTAATCCGGCGACGTCCAGATATGTTTTCGCACAACCGTCTACGGCCCGTTGCAGGAGTCGGAGCCTTGGCGCTTGCCCTGCCCATCCTTGCTGGCTGCTCAATAAGCAGCCAGCAAACCAAGGAAAGGCAATACATTGCCAATAGCTTCGCCGAGCTGATTGACCAAGCGCTGGCCGGCCCCTTTCTTCAGGAATTCGACCGCGAGATCCTGCAACGCGCCAAGGCTACGGGAAGGATCGACCAAGGCGACTACGACGAAGCTTACGGCCGGTTCGAACGATGCATGAGCGCTTCCGGCGAGCCGGTGTCACTCAAGAAGTTCAGAAATGGTTTGTACCGGGTGGATACGACGCCGTTGTCTCCGGGCGAGAGCCTTGATTCGGCGATGGATGTTGTCACCGAGTGCTCGAAGGGAACCATCTTTCACATCGCAAACCTTTACGGCATCCAGCAGGGCAACCCCAAGCTTCTGGCGGACCCTAGTCAAATCGTCTTCGAGTGTATGGAGGCCAAGGGTTTGGTTACGGGTGATTTTTCGCTGAAGGAATTCGCCGAGGCAGTGGGCACGCCGGGGCAGCCCGGCGTGCCGTTGGAGAAGCGCCTACCCTTCGATCCTTATGCCGACGAGGCACAGGCGTGCTTTCTCGGTGGAAATATGACAATTACCAAGGCCTCTTCATGAAAGGACCGACGCCTATCCGAAACTACGCGCTCGTTGGCGTGGCATCTGTGGCTGCGGCAACACTGGCGGTCGTCGGCGTGCTTGCGTTGCAGCCGCCGACGACGCTGCAAGCGGCACACGAGCCACGAACGGCAGCGGTCGGCGCCTCAGAGTACAAGGATGAGAGGACTGTCGCGGTCGAAGTTGAAACCCTGCAGCCGGTGGCTGCAGCACTCAGGCGCTCGGGCATCGTGACGTCAACGGCTTGTGCGGCGGGCGGACAACTAACGGGAGGGAAGATCCTTGCTGCCATCGACGCACGGCCGATTCTGGGGCTCGACACGGCCGTGCCCTTCCACCGGGACATCGGTCCCGGCTCCGAAGGCGAGGATGTCGACGCCCTTCGGACCCGACTCGCCAGTCTGGGCTTTGGCCTCGCGGCGAAGGGGCGATACTCTGCCGACCTAGCTGCCGCCATCCGCAAACTCCAGGTCGACCATGGACTCAGTTCGCAGGACGCGGTCCTGCATCTGGAAGACATCGCGTGGCTTCCAGCCCCCAACGTACGCGCGCGTACCTGCGAGGCATTGCTAGGGTCCCAGTACGCTGCCGGGACGCCTTTCCTCACGACTGTCGGAGTCTTGCAAAGTGCACGAGTCGTTTTTCCGTCAGGACAGCCACCGACACCTGGTGATCGGATTGTGACCTTCGGAAAGTTCTCTGCGCCAATGGCTGCCGACGGGCTGGTGACCGAGCGGTCCTTCCTAGACGAGATTTCAAAGAGCCCAGAGTTCGCCGCGAGCCAGTCAAGCAGCAGTCCCAAGCCACTAAGTGTCAAGTCGGCACTAAGCACGCCCCTCATTGTCGCCAAGGTGCCACTTTCCGGATTGTTCTCCATCAAAGGAAATACGGCCTGCGTGAAGGCGAGTGACGGAACCATCCACAGAGCAACAATTGCAGGGTCGAGTCTCGGAGCCGTCCTGGCATCGTTTCCTGGTGAGGCGCCCAAAGAGGTATTGCTTGGGGATGCTGCGGGACGCCCTGAATGCTAGGTACAGCGAGTATGCACTCTTTACGGGAGACACCACAGCTTCTGCTTCGGGGTGTCTCCCATGGTTTCGTTCCCGGGCACTTCCTTTTCCGCAAGCTCGACAGTGAATTTACGGGTGGAGGAGTTTGGGGAATACGAGGGCCATCGGGATCGGGTAAGTCAACACTATTGTCAATCCTTGCCGGCTGGGAGGATCCAGTTGAAGGTTCGGTGGAGCGAAGGCACATTTGCTCCACCCGGTGGGTTTTTCAAAACCCGCTCGGTGTGGCCAGAAGGTCTGTCCTTGACCACGTTGCCCTGCCATATCTTGCCGACGGCTTAACCAGGAAGAACGCGGCTCGCCTCGCGATGGAACGGTTGGCGGAATTCGGGCTGGAAGACAGCTCGGAAAAAGACTTCGCGCTGCTGTCCGGAGGGGAAGCACAGCGCCTCATGCTTGCCCGGGCAGCCGCCGGATCACCCGATCTCATCCTCGTCGATGAGCCAACCGCGCAGTTGGACCGTACGACAGCGGCTACCGTGAACCGTGTCTTGCGAAAGCTCGCGCGAAGCGGCGCTGTGGTTGTTGTCGCAAGCCACGACTTTCAAACGCTGGAGGCATGCACGGATGTTCTGGATCTGCAGCCTCCCGTGCCAAGGCCTTCCCCACTGATTTCCTCGCAAAGAGGCCAAGCATGATGCGCCGACGCGAAGTCTTCCGCGAAGCTTGCCGCAACCTCGCCAGCGGAGCAGCCGGTGCGGCTTGGCTTATTCTCGCTTTAGTGTCCTTTACAAGTTCGCTACTGTTCGCGGAACTTTCCACGCTTTCCGCATTGGACGCCAGGGCCCGCAATTTTCACGATGCAGGCGCGTCAGTTCGAGTTCTAAAGATGGAGCATGGAATCGATGCGCAGCGCTGTGACCTCCTCGCAAGGAGCCACGGCATTCCCGCCGCTGGGGCACTGCGTGCGGTGACTGCACTTGGAATCGATGCGTTTCGAGGCCTGCCAACGCCTACATTCGAAGCGTCTCCGGGATTCGGTGTGCTGTTGGGGGTAGACGTTGCCTTGGACACGGGCGTCCTTATTCCTGAACCCCTCGCCAAACGGTGGGAAGTCCAGGCCGGGGACTCCGTCGCTACTGATCAGGGAATGATGCGCGTAGCCGCTGTCTTTCACTATCCGGATAACGACGGGAGGGATTCGAGACTGACGAACGCGATCATTCTGCCCACGGTGGGCGCTTCGGCTTTTGACGAATGCTGGGCCGACGTGTGGCCATCCACCGCCGCGTTCGATTCGCTGATCCGGACGTCTTCGGTTTCAGGAACCAACGATGCTAACGGGATTGTCCTCGCATTGAACCCAAGCATGGGGCAATACTTCACGGGTGCCGTCGAGTATCAGGAGCGGGTGACCAGGTTCCTTCCTTTTGCGGCGGCAGCAACTGGGTGTGCCGTTGGGGCAGTGGGAGGCGCGCGGCGCCGCCTGGAATACGCCTCCGCATTGCACGCAGGCGTGACACCAAACGATCTGCAGCGCATCGCCCTTACGGAAGCAGCAGCTTGGGCAGGCTTTTCCTCGCTCATCACGGCGGCAAGTGCCGCCGGGGCTGCATGGGCGGTGATGCCGGCCATCGCCAATGCAGCGCTGGGACACATCCTTGTTGCATCAGGGGCCGGGGCTTTAGGGGCAGTGGCAGGAACCCTAATGCTGGTCGCCTCATGCCGCGAATCCAAACTCTTTGCCTATTTCAAGCGAAGGAGCTAACAACGTCGCACCTGATGGGCTGTCCTACTGCAGCGTGGCCGTCAATCGGGCCACGTTATCCACGTATTTGACGAGCATGGGCCGGTGCAGCCAGTCGTTCAGCGTCAACTCTTTGCTCATCTCCCGGTACGTGGACTCCACCGAGCGCATGCTGTCCACGGCCTCGGCGCCCAGGAGCATCACGGACACCTCCATGTTGAGCGAGAAGGAGCGCATGTCCATATTGCTGGACCCAAGCACGGCAACTTCCTCGTCAATGGTGAAGTGTTTCGCGTGCAGCACGTATGGAGCGCGGTAAAGGTAGATCCGCACGCCGGCTTCCAGCAACGCTTCGTAGTAAGAACGCTGGGCGTGGTGGACCAGCAATTGGTCGCCCTTCTCGGAAACAAAAAGTTCCACATCCACGCCACGTTGCGCCGCCGTCGTAATCGCATAGAGTAGCGAGTCGTCCGGAACGAAATAGGGGCTGCAGACCGAAATCCGGTGCTGGGCGGAGTAGATAAGCGTGTTGAAGAGGCGCAGGTTGTTCTCGGTGGCGAATCCCGGACCGCTCGGGACCACCTGCGCGGTCATTCGGCCCGGTCCGGCATTGACCGGTAGTTGCAACTGGTCTTCAAGGGATTCATCGGTCTCGCTGAGCCAGTCCGTGGCGAAGACCACATTGAGGGTGGTGACGATCGGGCCCTCCATGCGGGCCATAAGCTCCACCCATTTCCGGCCGACCCTGCGGTGTTTGGGGTTGTTGTAGGACGGCTCGATCAGGTTCTGGGAACCGGTGAAGGCCACTTCGCCGTCGACCACCAGGATCTTCCGGTGGTTGCGAAGGTCCGGGCGGCGCCACTGGCCGTGGATCGGCAGCAGCGGCAACATGCGCCGCCATTGGATGTGGCCGCGTTTGAGCCGCCGCACCAGCCTCCGATAGCCGGGGATCCGCAAGGTGCCGATGTGGTCGAAGAGCAGCCGCACCTTGACCCCGCGCAAGGCCGCGTTTTCCAGTTCCGTGAGCAGTTCGTCCGTGACATAGTCGCTGCTCATGATGTAGAACTCCGCGTTGACGAAGCTGTTGGCCCCCCGTACGGCTTCAGCCATGGCTTTGAGCGATTCCTCGTAACCCGGGAACAGCTGCACGGTGTTGCCGTCCACCATGGGCAGCGAGCCGAGGCGCCGGTTCAGTTCACCGGCGGACGTCACCCATTCCGGACCGGAGTAGTTGCTGACGACGGCGGCGAGCGCCGAGGTGCCAGCCCGCACCCTTTCGTTGACTTCCTCTTGCTGCTCACGACGACGGCGCGACAGCCGGAAGTTGCCGAACAGCAGGAACAGGATGAATCCGACGGAGGGAATGAGGAAGACCGCCAGCAGCCAAGCCATCGCGGTGGTGGGGCGACGGTTTCCCGGGATGATTCCCAACAGCACGATGCGCAGGGCGATTTCGAAGGTGGCCCAGGCGCTGAGTAGCCAGGCCCACTCCACTCCGAACTGAAAAGGAAACAGCACTCGACAATCCCCACGGTCAAAGAACTAGGTCAGCCAAGCCTATCCGGCGCCGCACTAAGCTTGAGGCATGACTCCTCCTGCCTCGACGGTCCTCGTATTCCTGGATCCTGCGTTCGAAAACGGTCGCATCGCCGATTCCACCCAACCGCAGCTCATGGCAACGGACTTGGGCGCGACGCGCGGCGACGGCGTGTTCGAGTCGCTGCTCGCCGTCGAAGGGCGTCCCCGGAAGGTGCAGGCCCACCTGAACCGGCTTGAGGCGTCGGCCCGGGCACTGGATCTGAACATTCCGGAACAGCACGTGTGGCGCAGGGCGATCGACACGGCCATCACAGAATTCCGTAGCACGCATCCTGCCCCCGGCCCCGCGGAAGACGAGGTTGTGGTAAAGCTCCTGGTGACCCGCGGCGTCGAGGGCGCCGCCACCCCCACCTGCTGGATCCAGGCTTCGCCCTCACCTGCGGGCAGCCGCCGGCAACGCGAGACGGGCATCGACGTCGTACTTCTCGACCGTGGATTCGACACCGACGCCGGCGAACGCGCGCCTTGGCTGCTGCTCGGCGCGAAAACGCTGTCCTACGCCGTGAACATGGCCGCGCTGCGCTACGCCCACAAGCAGGGCGCGGACGACGCGATCTTCACGTCGACGGACGGCCGCGTCCTTGAGGGTCCGACGTCGACCGTCCTCCTCGCGCACGTCGAAACGGTCGACGACGGCGCAGGCACGGTTCGTACGGTCAAGCGACTCATCACGCCGCAACTGGACAGCGGCATCCTCCCGGGCACCTCGCAAGACGCACTTTTCAAGCGGGCCAAGGCTGCCGGCTGGGAGCTTGGCTACGGCCCGCTTGTCCCCGACGACCTGTTCGACGCCGATGCCGTCTGGCTGATCTCAAGCATCCGGCTGATCGCGCCCGTCAACCACATCGATGGACGGGAGATCGGCACCCCGGCATTACGCAAGCAGCTGACCGCTGAACTGAACGAATTGTTCGCCGGGATCGAATAAGCGAAGCCGGAAGCCCCGGGCCATTGTGCAAGGGCCTGCCAAGTAGTTAACTAGTCGAGTGCAACCCGCACTGGTCTCGTTGTTGCCGCGTGCAACGCCGCTCCGTGTCCGGCATCGTCCGGGCTTTGCCAGCGCGCAAGCTAGCGGCCGGAAAGTGTCTGATGCGCCGGTTCTGGGGCCGGCGCATCAGGCTTCCGGCCATGAAGATCAGCAAATCCGCCCATTCCCCCAGCGGGCATGACTCCGTAGTGTATCGCTATGAGCATCTACATCACCCCCGATTCCGCTGCTTGGTCGTTGACCGCCATGGCGAACGCGGCAGCATCGGGATCGGCCGATGACGCGGACGGAATGTCGAACCTTGTCCGGGAGATCTATGAGACCGAAGGATTCGACGCCCTCTCAGGCGTGGTCTTCGCGCTGGCCCACCACCACAGCCTCTCCCTTCATGCGCTGGCGACCGCCACCGGCATACCCGTCCGGGAACTGCTCGAAATACGACGACACCAAGGACAGCCCTTCCATCATTCCCCCACGGTCATCGTGCAGGACCTTGAACCGGGGCGCGGCGGCCAGGCCAGCCTGGAAGCATTGCCGGGCGAATCCGGGGCTTAGCTCGCCCCGCGGATCGTACCAACCACCGTCGAAGGAGGCGGAGCGCAGCCCGTTACGGAACATGACGACGGCCGGTGATGCAGGCCGCCGCCGCGGATGTTATTTTCTTCTTGAGTAATGAGCACCAGCGCGAAGCCCTGACTTGCTGGTCGGCAACCCTCTCTCCGGCGGGGTGCCTCAGGTGACTACTCGGCGTATCGACACATTCGAACTGCAAGCGTGACAGAGGAGCACCAGCAAAAATGCCTGAACCCACCGAAGAAAAACTCGCCTACCGGCTGGTCACCGGTCCCGACACGCGTGAATTCTGCGAGCGGATCTCCGCCGCCCTCGCAGAAGGCTATGTCCTGCACGGAAGCCCGGCCGCCACCTTCAACGGCACCGACGTGATCGTGGCCCAGGCCGTCATCCTTCCAGCGGCGATAGCCAGTGCCGACGCCGCCGTCGCGACGGCCGTCGACGCACTTGAAGGCCAGTCGGATGAAGAGTTCGACGGCGAGGGCCACGCATGAGCTACGCAGGCGACCTCACCCCTCAGGACGCGTGGGCAAAGCTCGAGGCCGGCGCCATCCTGGTGGACGTGCGCACGGAAGGCGAATGGGCCCACATTGGCATCCCGGACACCAAGGCAACCGAAAACGATCCCCTGTTCATCCAATGGAACCTCGCTGGAGGCCGGCCGAACCCGTCCTTCATGGACGAACTGAAGCAGCAGGCACCCGAAGCGACGGACGGCGTCGAACTTGTCTTCCTGTGCCGTTCCGGCCAGCGTTCCATTGCCGCTGCCATAGCGGCGACCCAAGCCGGCTACACCTCCTACAACGTGCTGGAAGGTTTCGAGGGCGAGCCGGACCGTTACGGCGAGCGAACCGTGAACGGGTGGAAAAACCGTGGACTTCCAACGAACCTGGGGAACAACTAAGTGACTTTCAATCCCGACGCCGCTGGCTGGAGCGCCGATACCCAAGCCGTCCGCGGCGGCCTTGACCGCAGCAATTTCCAGGAAACCTCCGAGGCCATCTTCCTGAACTCCGGCTTCGTGTATGAGTCGGCAGCTGCCGCGGAGCGCGCCTTCACCGGCGAGGACGAACGCTTCGTCTACTCCCGATACGGCAACCCTTCCGTGGCGACATTCCAAGAGCGGCTCCGCCTTCTTGAGGGCACGGAAGCGTGCTTCGCGACGGCGTCTGGCATGTCCGCCGTCTTCACCGCCCTTGGTGCGCTGCTTGCTGCCGGCGACCGGGTTGTTGCGGCCCGCTCCTTGTTCGGCTCCTGCTTCGTGATCCTCAACGAAATCCTCCCCCGCTGGGGCGTCGAGACGGTCTTCGTCGACGGGCCGGACCTGGAACAGTGGCGGGAGGCCTTGTCCAAGCCGACCACCGCCGTCTTCTTCGAGTCGCCGTCGAACCCCATGCAGGAAATCGTCGACATCGCCGCCGTGAGCGAGCTGGCGCACGCAGCTGGCGCGACCGTCGTCGTCGACAACGTCTTTGCCACTCCCCTGCTGCAGCGCTGCGGCGAGCTCGGCGCGGATGTGATCGTCTACTCCGGTACGAAGCACATCGACGGCCAAGGCCGGGTGCTGGGTGGAGCGATCCTGGGCACGAAGGAATTCATCGAGGGACCGGTCAAGCAGCTCATGCGGCATACGGGCCCGTCGCTTTCGGCCTTCAACGCGTGGGTGCTCACAAAGGGCCTCGAAACGATCGGGCTGCGGGTGAACCACTCGTCGGCGACGGCGCTCCGGATTGCGGAATGGCTTGAAGAGCAGCCGGCCATCAGCTGGGTCAAGTACCCGCTGCTGAAATCGCACCCGCAGTACGAGCTCGCCGCGAAGCAGATGAAGGCCGGCGGAACCGTGCTGACCTTCGAACTGTCGCCGTCGACCGGCCAGACGGCCAAGGAAGCCGCCTTTGCGCTGCTGGACGGCCTCGCCATCATCGACATCTCGAACAACCTGGGCGACTCCAAGTCCCTCATCACCCACCCGGCAACGACGACCCACCGCGCCATGGGACCGGAAGGGCGCGCCGCGATCGGGCTGACCGACGGCGTCGTCCGCCTGTCGGTTGGACTCGAGGATCCCGAGGACCTCATCCGCGATCTCGAGCAGGCGCTCAAGCAGGTATAGCGGCGGCGGTTTAGCCCAGTGGTTCGCGCCAGTCCTGGCGCACCCAGGTGAGGACCGGCTGCGGCTTGGTGTCGCTGTCGTCCTTTTCCGACCGCATCGTGATTTGGACTGCGTGTTCGACGACGGCGGCGAGTCCGGTCGCGTCCGGCCGGCCGCCGTCGTTCTCGCTCGAGCGGCCCGCGACGCCACGCTGCTCGATCGCGCCGTTACCGCGGTTCAGGATGGTGGCAACACCCGCTTTGGCGAGGTCGAACTCGGACTGCTCGGTGAGGACCGGCTCCAGGTATTCCACAAGCGACCACACGACGTCCGCTGCCGGCTCAGGCCGGAACGTGCCAAAGTCCAACAACTCGGTACGCAAGCCGAAGTTGCTGGCCTGCCACGAAGCCATCCGCAGGAGCGCCGTCGGTACGGACGCGGGTTCCACCCCCGCATGATATTCACGCACGGCCGTCTCCACCAACGCCCTCACGAGCACCGCG
Source organism: bacterium RCC_150 (assembly GCA_041360635.1). Lineage (GTDB taxonomy): Bacteria > Actinomycetota > Actinomycetes > Actinomycetales > Micrococcaceae > Arthrobacter. Next base: position 118,177 of record JBFUPP010000012.1, read on the forward strand.
ATCAATGCCGCGTCCTCCGCCCGGAGGCAAACGTCGGCAACCCTGACTTCCACGGTCGGATGGTTCCGGGAGAGCCGGGCATCGAAATAGATCATGCCCTCGTCCAACAGCACCCCGGTCTCGAGGAGCCTGCTGACCACCCGCCGGTACGAAGGCAAGGAGCCGAAAACCGGAGACGGCCCCGAGGATGGCCACCGGTTCCAGGCTTGTGTCCGGTAGCTTTCGAATCCAGTCGCCACCCCCCGCCAATAGGGGGAATTGGCGCTCAACGCGGTGAGGACAGCGAGCTTGTCCCTGATATGGTCCAGTACCACCACGCCCTCTTCCGGGGACTCGATGGAGGTGTGGACATGGAATCCGCACGTGAGTTGCTCATGGGCCGTGATGCCGAATCGTTCGAGCATGACGGCATAGCGGGGGTCCGGGGTTGTGTGCGTAGCCGAGTCGACGGGCGATGTAGCCAGCGCGGCAACCCGGGCACCGTGGCGCCGCGCCGCGTGGCTTGCCAGCCCCCGCGCCCTGCGAATCTGGTGCAGGAGTTCCGCGTAGCTGTGGCAGGGCGGGGTCTGGGTTTCGATCTGCTCAAGCTTGAGCTCGTGGCTAAGGCCGGTCGCCGGGTCCTGGCCTACATCGGCCAGGAGCGAGTCGGCAAGCGCGAGCGGCTCGCCGGTCACGGGATCGACGATCAGCAACTCTTCTTCCACACCAAAAGTGCGCACGCAACAATTGTGCGTCATGGCGAGCTGTTGGAGACAGAGGCGCGGGTGCGCCGTGGTCTCGTTGGATTCTGCTCGATCATTCGCCCCGCGTCCCACTCCCGCCGCGATTTCCCGGGGCCTATGGCGATTCTCAACAATGGGCAGCTCACCTGCGGAACTGCAGCCTCGCGCTACGGGCTATGGATCAAGGACAAGCCCACGCGCGTACACCTAGCGACGCGGCACTGCCGGGGCAGGGGCTTCGTGCGGCATGGCGGCCTTCGCCTCCCGCTGGAAACCGCGGTCCCGCTGGCCTCCGTCGAAGACACCGTGATTCACGCGCTGACGCTGACGGTTTCTCGGAATCGGTCCCCGAGATTAGCGCCCGCCTACTGTTCGAAGCAGAAGGCCTCAGCTTCCGCCGCCAGGTTCAGATCCGCTGGAGGTCAGGTCCTAGTTGTTGCTGGATCATCGCCAGGACAGGTCTGGCCGTCCGCGATTTCCCGGGACCCAAGGCGATCCATCCAGGCGATGATCCAGCAGAATGTGTCTGACGCACTCAGTCCTGGAAGTACTCGACCTTGGCGCCAATCGTGTTGAGCCGCTCGGCCAAGTCCTCGTAGCCGCGCTCAATGACGTAGATGTTGCGCAACTCGGATGTGCCACGGGCCGCCAGCATGGCCAGGAGAAGGCATGCGGCAGGTCGAAGCGCCGGAGGGCATCCGATCTCCGCACCCCTCCACCGGGTGGGCCCATTGACGTAGATACGGTGCGGATCCAGCAGTTGGACTTGGGCGCCGAGCTTGTTGAGTTCGGTCAGGTAGATTGCCCGGTTCTCGTAGACCCAGTCGTGGATCATGGTCTGGCCTTCGGCGTTGGCTGCGATGACGGCGAAGAAGGGCAGGTTGTCGATGTTCAAACCAGGGAACGGCATCGGGTGGATCTTGTCTTCGGGGGCGTGCAGTTCCGATGGCTTGGTGGTGACGTCCACCAAGCGGGTGCGCCCGTTGCGGGCGAAGTATTCGTCCGAGACCTCCAGTTGCTGGCCCATCTGTTCCAGCGTTGCCAACTCAATCTCCATGAACTCGATGGGTACCCGGCAAATGGTGACCTCCGAGTTTGTCACGATGCCCGCGGTGATGAGGCTCATGGCTTCGATCGGGTCTTCGGAAGGGAAGTATTCGATGTCGACGTCGATGGTCGGTTTCCCTGTGATCCTCAGGGTGGTCGTGCCGATGCCGTCAATCTGCACGCCAAGGCCCTGCAGGTAGAAGCAAAGGTCCTGCACCATGTAATTCGGGCTGGCGTTGCGGATCACCGTAAATCCGCTGCGGTGGGCGGCGGCCATGATGGCGTTCTCCGTCACGGTGTCGCCCCGCTCGGTCAGGACAAACGTGCGGTCGTTATCGTCCGCGGGGGGAGCCTGCACCGAGTAGAAGCCGGATTTCGCCTCGACCGAGAGGCCGAACTGCCGTAATGCCTGCATGTGCGGCTCGACCGTGCGCGTACCCAGGTCGCAACCCCCGGCGTATGGCAGCTGATATTTTTCAGCCTCATCCAGGAGCGGGCCGAGCAACATGATGACGCTGCGGGTGCGGCGGGCAGCCTCGACATCCATCGACGCGAGGTCCAGCGTTTCCGGCCGACGGATGCGAAGGTCGTTGCCATTCAGCCATGTGCACTCGACGCCGATGGAGGTCAGGACCTCGACGATCCGGTTGACCTCCTCGATGCGCGCCAGCCTTCGCAGGGTGGTGGTCCCGCGGTTGATGAGGCTCGCGCAAAGCAATGCGACGCCGGCGTTCTTGCTGCTGTTGACATTCACGGATCCCGAGAGGGTACGTCCACCTTCAACACGCAAATGGGTCATCTGCGGCTTGCCCACCTTGACGATGGTCCGTCCAAAGATCGATTCAAGGCGCTCGATCATTCGGAGGCTAAGGTTCTGCTTGCCCTGCTCCATACGCGCAATGGCGCTCTGGCTCGTGCCCAGCTCGGAAGCAAGCTGTCCCTGAGTCCAGCCTTTTTCGCCGCGGGCATCGCGAAGAAGGAGACCTACGTGTTCGGCTGTCGGTTGCGTCATAAGAAATAAATATCATAAATGATCTACTTCATCGGCACGGCGACGGAGCAACACGCGGTTTTTACCAAACTGTAGTCGTTTGGTGCGATATCAATATGCCCCGTCATCGAAGCTATATCAAGCGTCCAAGGGAATCAGTTGGACTGCTTCAGCCAGACGAAGTGCCAGGTCCCCGCAGACTGGGCGGCCACCACGGCGACGACCGCGATCACCACTCCGCCGACCAGGACCCACACGTCCAACGGACTGTACCTCGACTCGCGGGCCCACGTCCGCCGGCCACCACCGAAGCCGCGCGCCTCCATGGTCACGGCGAGCCGGGAGGCCCGGCGGATCGCCTGCACCAGCAGTCCGAAACTCTGTCCAAGCATCGCCTTGAACCGTTGGAGGGGATTTCCGTGCGAGCCAACGCCCCGCGCCCGCCGAGCCATGCCGATTGTCTGCCACTCCTCGGCGAGGAGCCCGACGAGCCGCAGCGCGGCCAAGGTTCCCAGCACGAAGCGGTGTGGCAGCTTCGCCTTCTGGGCCAAGGCATCGGCGAGGTCGGTCGGATCGGTGCAGCTCATGAGGAGGATGGCGGGTAGCGCGATCGCAAGGCCGCGCAGCATGAAGCCGAGTCCCAGCTGGAGCGAGCCTTCGCTGATGGACCAGATCCCGACGTCGAGCAGTATCTTCCCGCTGTCAGCCGAGAGGATCGCCGTGCTCCAGCCGCCAAGGACGGCTGCGATGATCAAGGGCCACCCCCGCCGCCACAACAGGCGCACGGTAAGTCCAGCGAGCGGGAACAGCGCGAGCTCGCCCACAAGCGCGATGGACGCGGACACGAGGTCGATCGACAACGCCAGCACAAGGGTGATCAGGAAAACCGACGCGAATTTGGCCAGCGGGTTTGCCCGGGTCAGGAGGGCGTTATTGCTACGCAGGCTCAGGGCTTCCCTCATGCCGCGCCAGCCTCCTGTCGCGTTCCCCGGGACATCGGCTCGAGCCGCATTTCGGTCCCGCCCAAAACCGAACTGAATTCCTGGTCATGCGTTACCGAGACAACGGAGGTTCCGGCGTCGAGCAGTTCTGAAAGGAAAGACGCGAGCTCGGCCCAGGTGTTGGCGTCCTGCCCGAAGGTGGGTTCGTCGAGGACGAGGACCCGGGGGTGCGCGGCGAGGACGGTCGCAACCGAGAGTCGCCGTTTCTCGCCGCCGGACAAAGTGTAGGGGTTGGCGTCGACGAGGTGGCGCAGGCGCAGCCGCTCCACCAGTTCGTCGACGCGGTCCGCACCGTGACCAAGGTGCTTGGGGCCAAACATGAGCTCGTCCAGGACACGTCCGGTCACGAATTGGTGTTCCGGTTCCTGGAAGACGGTCCCGATCCGGGAGATCAACTGTTCGGCCTTCCATCTGAAGGGGTCGACGCCGGCGCCATCGCTGAGTCCGACGGCGGCCGTCACCGTGCCGGACACGGGCGCCAGCAAGCCGGCGAGGGTCAAGGCGAATGTCGATTTACCTGCACCGTTGGGGCCGGTAATGGTGAGGGCCTGCCCCGCGCGCACCTCGACCTGGAGTCCGGCTTGGATAGGCGCCGGCTGGATGGTTTTGAAGCCACGGCGCCGGGCGCGTTCACGGGAGACGGCGAGGCCTTCCGTGGCCAACAGCGGCTCCCCGCCACCTGTCTGGGCCGAGCGTGGCCGGGTGGCGGGCACGTAGCCGGGCACCCAGACGCCCGCTGCACTGAGCATGTCCCTTGCTTGCGCGAGGACGGTGTCCGGGGCGCCGTCCAGCAGCACGGCTGGCGTTTCCCTCGCCCCAGTGCCCGCGGACGAGCTCCCCGGTTGCAGCACCACGATCCGGTCCACGAGGTCTTTCCACACAGCTACCCGGTGCTCGACGACCACCAACGTGGCCCCTGTCTTGTCCAGGCAACGGCCCACAGCATCCCGGACCTCCAGCACGCCGGCCGGATCGAGGTTCGCCGTCGGTTCGTCAAGGAGGATCAGGCCTGGTCGCATGGCCAAAATGCCGGCGAGCGCAAGGCGTTGCTTCTGCCCGCCGGAGAGGGCCGACGTCGGGTGGTCAAGCCCGAGGCCGCCGCGGGCATGGTCCCGCAGCCCGACGTCGTCGAGCGCCTCGTGGACACGCTTCCAAATCTCCTCCCGCGGAACGCACAGGTTTTCCGCGCCGAAGGCGACGTCGTCGCCAACCCGGGAAAGCACCACCTGCGTTTCGGGGTCCTGCTGCATGAGCCCCGCGCGGCCGCGCCTGGCCCGGGGAGAATCGCCGTCGATCAGCAACGAACCGGTCTCGTCGGCGTCGTCGCCTTCCTCGCCGAGCACGCCTGCGAGCGCATGCAGGAGTGTCGACTTGCCCGCACCCGAGGGACCGAGCAGGAGCACGCGTTCGCCGGGGCGGACGTCCAGGTCCAGTCCGTGGATCGCAGGCGTTGTCCGCCCCGCGTGCTGCCAGCCCCAACCTTGCGCGGAAATTGCGGCCGGCCGCACTGACGCTGCCGGGCCGGACTCAGAATCGGGCATCAGGAGAAGACAGGCTCCGACGCGGCCTTTCGGGACGCGAACGCACTCAGCACGCCAGTCTTGGCCAGGCCGCGCGTGGCGATCCAGGCCAGGGCTCCGGCAATCACGGCACCGGAAACCGTGCAGAGGACGATGTATGCCAACTTGTCGCCGACTTCATAGGCGATGTTCCATCCCCACGGCATGAAGGAGTCGTTCAAGCCGCAGAACAGCCCTGCGCCGGCACCGGCCAGCAGGGAGGCGGGCAGGTTGAACTTCTTGTACATGAATGCCAGGAAGATCAGTTCCGCGCCGAGTCCTTGGAGCAGGCCGGAGATGAGCACTGTGGTTCCGTACTGGGAACCCATGATGAGCTCGCTTGTGGCGGCCACGGTCTCGCAGAACAGTGCGGCGCCCGGCTTGCGAACAATGAGCATGCCCAGTACGGCGGGAATCATCCAGCCGCCGGCGATGAGGCCCGTGAGGGGCGGGTAAGCGGCGCCCATCGGCGTCGAAACCAATGCGGCCATCTGGTCCCATGCCCAGAAGATCACGCCGCCGGCGATCGCGATCAACGCTGCCACCACGATGTCCACGACGCGCCAGTTGTAGCCCGGCTTACTGAGGCCCGGCCTTGCAGAAATACCAGTCATTTTGTCCTCCTGAGGAACAGGAGGGGAAAGTGTTTCCGGCTTGCCTTCGAGCGGCTTCCGCCTCGCCGGACACTATGAGAACTCGACTCCCTTGCGCCGGTACTAGCCGGATCAGGTTCGAGGGTCTGCGGTTGTCCGCACTCTCAGCGCCCATCCTCCGTGTCCGCACTGCTGCGGGCCCGACGGCGGCGCTCCCCTGTCGTTATCAATTCACCCTTTTGGGCGTGGTTCAGTTTACACCTTGGCGGGATTGTTGGCGCTTTGGTCGCATGGTCCGGGCGGTCACATAATGGCAGGGGGCGACCGAGTAAGAGTGGCGAAGGAGCGGGTCTTCATGGGGAATGTGGAAGCGAACGGACCGGCAGTGGCTGAACCGAGGCTGGCCGCGAGCGTGATCCTCCTCCGCGACGCGCCGCTGCCGGTCGAAAACCCGGAAGATCCCGTCAGCGAGCTGGAAGTGTTTGTCCAACACCGCGTGTCCACGATGGACTTCGCCGCAGGAATGGTGGTCTTCCCCGGGGGTCGTGTGGACCGGGCAGACGACGACGGTTGGGACTTCGCAGATGAGCTCGCGGCACGCCACGCCGAGGCCTGGCGCCGGAGCAGCATCGCCGTCGAGCCCTCGGCAGCCCGGCGTAACGCGGGCCGCGTGCTCGCGGCCGCGCAACGCGAGGTGTTCGAGGAAGCCGGGCTGAAGCTCGACGCAGCGAGCCTCCGTCCCTGGGCCAACTGGGTCACTCCGGAGGACGAGCCCAAACGCTTCGACACGTACTTCTACCTGGCGGCTCCCGATTCCACGGCTGAGCCGATGCACCAGACCACGGAGGCGTCGTCGTCGCTCTGGATGCCGATCCGCGGAATCCTCGATGCCGAAGCAGCAGGCACCCTCAAGCTCATGCCACCCACCTTGGCCCTGCTGGACGAGCTGGTAGCCCTCGGAACCGTGGAGGCCGTACTCGCCCAAGTGCGCGACATCGTGCCCGTTCGCCGGAAACCGGGGGACCGCGAGGAATTCTTCCGCCTCAGGCGCGAAAGGGGATCGGCTGCTCCATCAGCGGGTTAGGCTGGGGGCAGTCCAGTTTTCGTCATCGAAGGAGACCCGGAATGAACATTCTCATCAAGCTGATGGGTACAGGCATCAGCATCATCGCGGGCTTGGTCGGGACTAAGATCGTGAATTCGGTGTGGGAGAAAACAACGGGCAACAAGCCGCCAACCGACAAGGACGAAACCCCTACGAGCTTGCGTTCAGCTTTGACGTTCGCGTTGATTTCCTCCACCGTCAGCACGGTCATCCAGGTACTCGCGAACCGTGGCACGCAGCGTGCCATCTCCCGGTTCGCGAAGACCCAGGACATCGTCTAGGCGGATGGCCCGCCCGAAACCCCGCTAGTACCGCCGTTTTCGGCTTTCCGTGCGGCTTGTTCGCCGGCGGCGCGCAGCACAACCGCCTCCAGTTCGTCCGAACTGAGCAGTTCGGGATGCAGGTGCTTCGTCCTGTACCCCGCGCGGCCCACCATGTGCGCGGACACGGGTACCGTCAGGAGCTGGAAAATCCATGCGACGGCGAGAACCGGCCATACCCACCATTCACGCATTTGCAGGCCGATAGCCGCCAGGACGAGGAACAATCCCAGCACTTGTGGCTTGGTTGCGGCGTGCATGCGGCTCATGAGGTCCGGGAAGCGCAGCAGGCCGATTGCCGCGCCCAGGGACATCAGTGCGCCGACAATCAGGAAAACCGCGGTGATCCCATCGATGACGGCGTCCACGCCTGTTGCGTCAGGAGTCATTGACCTGCCCCCTCCGGTCGGCGACGAACCGGGCCACGGTCACGGAACCGATAAAGCCGATGAGGGTCAGCGCCACAAGCAACACGAGGTTGTTCAGGTGCCTGTTGACGGCCATGTCGATCGCCAAGGCGGCGCCGAGGATCGCGAGCAGCACGTCCGAGGCGAGTACCCGGTCAAGCAACGACGGCCCGACGGCGATCCTATAGATCGCCCCCGCTGCCGCGAGGCTGAGAATCACCGCAGTCACGGTTAGCACGATCTCTTTCATCAGCCAGCTCCTTGAAGTTCGTCCATCTCCGCGCGGGTCCCCATGATCCGGATCAACGAAGCCTCCGTCTCCTGGACTTCCCTCCGCAGCCTGGCGGCGTCGGAATCGTTCCGGACGTTGAGCCCGTGGATATAGAGCGTCGACGTCGCGCGGTCCACCTCCACCACCAGCGAACCCGGAATCAGCGAGATCACATGGCCTGTAGCCGTCACCATAAGGTCGGAGCGGCTACGCAACGGAACGGCGACGACGGCGTTCGTCACCGAAGGTCCGCGGAAGATCGCCAAATACATGACCTGCCAACTTGCCGCGACGACCTTGCACAAGAACAGTCCCGCGAAGGGGATGGCCCGCAGGACATTGAACCGGCCACTCAGCTCCACCGGCGGCAAGTAGAAGACCCTGGCGACAATCAGGCTGATGAGGGCACCGAATGCGAGGTTGCCCGGGCTGAAGTCCCGCCAAAGCGCTCCCCAGACCACCACCAACCAGACCAGCAGCGGCAGTTCGGTACGGAGCGAGATGCGTTTGCGGCTCATCTGTTGCTCCCTTGGATCGGCGCATTCTGGCCGAGCACGGAGTGGATGTACGCCGAACGGTCCAGCATCTGTTCGGCGGAGTTGCCCGCCAGCTGGAACAGTGGGCCGGCAAAGACAGTCAAAGCCACGCCAAAGGCAACCAGCGCCGCCGTCGGCCCCACCATGGTCCTCGGGAGCAGGCCGACTGCTGCCGTGTCCGTGAGCACGCGGTCCGGGTAGTCCGCGTCCTCGGGCTTGCGCCAAAAGGCGCGGTTCCAGACACGCGCCATCGCCAGCAGGGTCAGCAGGCTCGTGACCACTCCGCCAATCACCAAGGTAATCGCCAGGGGTGTACCCAGGGCGATGCCGGCCTGCAGCAGTCCGAGCTTCCCGAGGAAGCCGGAGAACGGCGGGATCCCGGCGAGGTTCATCGCCGGAACGAAGAACAAGAGCGCCAGGAGGGGTGACAGCTTGGCGAGCCCGGCGAGCCTGTCGATGGACGAACTGCCGCCACGGCGCTCGATCAAGCCCGTCACGAGGAACAGGCTTGTTTGGACGGTGATGTGGTGTGCAACGTAGAAGACTGTTGCCGCGAGCCCCGCGATCGAAGACATGGCCAGGCCGAAGACCATGTAGCCGATATGGCTTACCAGGGTGAAGGACAGCAAACGTTTGATGTCGCTTTGGGCTATCGCGCCGAGGATACCCACCAGCATGGTCAACAGCGCCACCACCATGAGGGGGCCGTTCAAGGAGTCGCCGGGAAACAAGAGCGTCTCGGTGCGGACCATCGCGTAGACGCCAACCTTCGTCAGCAGGCCGGCGAAAACGGCGGTAACAGGGGCCGGAGCGGTGGGATACGAGTCCGGCAGCCAGAAGGACAGGGGAAACACTGCCGCTTTGATGCCGAATGCCACCAGGAGCATCACGTGCAACAGGTTCCTGGTGCCGGGATCGAGGTCGCCAAGCTTGACGGCGAGGTCGGCCATCGTGATGGTTCCCGTGGCGCCGTAGATCATCGCGATCGCGATCAGGAAAAGGACAGAGGACACCACGGACACCACAACGTAGGTGACGCCGGCGCGGATGCGCGGGCCTGTACCGCCTACGGTCATCAGCACGTAACTGGCGGTCAGCAGGATTTCGAAGCCGACGTACAAGTTGAAGAGGTCGCCTGTGAGGAAGGCGTTGGAGACTCCGGCCACCAGGATCAGGTAGGTCGGGTGGAAGATCGACACGGGGGCTTCGCGGTCCCCGTCGGCCATTCCTTGTCCTGTGGCGTAGACCAGCACGGCGAGGCTGATGACCGAGGAAACCACCAACATGAGCGATGAAAACTGGTCCACCACCATGACGACTCCCCACGGTGGCAGCCAACCGCCCAGTGTGACTGAGGCGGTTCCGCTGGTCCACACGGAAACCAGGAGCCAGCATTCCAGGAGCAGCGTCAGGGAGAGCATTCCGATGCTGACCATGCGCTGTGCCAGCGGGTTTCGGTTGAGGGCGAACGTCAGCGCGGCGCCAAGGATGGGAAGTACGACGGCGAGTGGCGCCAGGCTGGCGATGTTCACTCGGGTGCTCCTTCCTTCGCGGCGGCCGGGACGGCGGTGACGGGGAACTCGGACGTTTCTTCCGGGACCACGGAATCGTCCTCGGCGTCAAAGCTTGGAGTCTTGGCCACGCGGCGGTCTTCGGCGTCATCCTGGATGTCGTCCTGGCGCGCCAAGGCCCACGTCCGGTAGATGATACCGAGCATGAAGGCCGTCACTGCGAACGAAATCACGATTGAGGTCAGGATCAGGGCCTGCGGCAAGGGGTCGTTGTAGTCGTGGGGGTCGCGTGCCTTGTCGAAAAGCGGAGCGAGGCCTGCGTAGCCGCCCGTGGCCAGGATCAGCAGGTTGGTTGCATTGGCCAGGAGCATGAGTCCCAACAGCACCCTGGTCAGGCTGCGTTCCAGGATCAAGTAGATGCCGCAGGCATACAGGATGCCCATGACGATCAGCAGGGTCAGGTTGACGCTCATTCGTTTCCCCTCACCGATGCCGCAGCGGCGGAAACGCGCGATTCCAGGCTGGCAGTTTCTTCGAAGTGTTCGTCGATCTCCGCTCCGAGGCTGCGGAGCACGTCCAGGGCCAAGCCGACCACCACGAGGTAGACGCCGATATCGAAGATCGTGGAGGTCACGAATTTGATGTCGCCAAACAACGGCAGCCAGAAGCCGATTACCGCGCTTTGGAACACTTGGCCGCCAAGGAGCAGCGGCACGAAAGCGGACACGGCCGCCGTCGCAAGCCCTGTCCCCAAGAGCATGCCGGCGCTGATCGGGGCGGCCTCGCGCAACTCGAAACGGCCCCCGGCCAAATAGCGGATGGTCAATGCGAGTCCGGCGGTGAGGCCTCCCGCGAAACCGCCCCCGGGCAGATTGTGCCCCGCGAGCAACAAGTACACCGAGAAGACGATCATCGAGTGGAAGATCAAGCGCGTGACAACTTCGAAGATGATGGAACGCCGTTCCGGGGCCAAGGTCCGGCCGGCCACAAGCCAAGGGTCGGCGAAGGAGCCGGCGAACTTGCGGGCGAGCGCCAGCGACGCGTCCTCGCGTGAGGTGCCTCCCGTGGCGCGCTTTCCCACCGTGCCCTCAGGAACCGTCGCGGCCTTGTTGATGCGGTCACCCCGGCTCCGGACGAAGATCAGGCTGGCCACGCCCGTCGCGGCGACCGCCAGGACGGAGATCTCGCCGAATGTATCCCAGGCCCGGATATCCACCAGGGTCACGTTGACCACGTTGAGTCCACCCCCGCCTTCGTACGCCAGCCGCGGGAAGGACAACGACACGGGTTCGGCAACGCGCGCACCCATGGCGTAGATCGCGACGAAAATCATGGTGGCCCCGAATGCTACGCCGATGATCACGCGCACCACCCGGTATTTCCCGCCGGTGCGGTCCCGGAGTTCCGGCGGGAGGCTGCGCATGGCGAGGACGAACGCCACCAGGATGATGGTCTCGACGAGCATCTGGGTCAGGGCAAGGTCCGGGGCTCCCTGCAGGGCGAACACCAGCGCGATCCCGTAGCCGGTGACGGACACCATCAGCACGGCGAGGAAGCGCTTGTTGGCCCGGACCGCGGCGAGCGCACCCACCACGATTCCCGCCGCCGCGATCAATTGCAGCGGCGAATTCGGATCGACCAGGTACAGCCCGCCGGGAAGCGGCTTGTTGGCTGCGATCAACGCAGCGAGCGGCAAGGCGAACGCCACCGTGAGGATGACTGCGAGATAGAAATACAGGGAACCGCGCTGGGTACGGCCTGTGACCCAGACGGCGACATCGTCCAGTGCACCGATCGTGTGTTGGTACGCCCGGTCGCCGTCGATCCAGTCCGGGACCAGTCCTTGCAGCCGGGAGACGAGGTTGCGGCCGTAGAACATGGCGAGGCCGGCCGCGAAAGTCACTGCTGTCAGGCCCAGGGCCGGAGTCAGGCCGTGCCACAAGGCGAGGTGTCCGGGGTCGATGGCGCCAGCACCGCCGTCCTGCTCCGCGGCGCCAGCGGCACCACTAAATCCGGCCGCATAAGGCTGGATCCACCTGTCGACCGGATCCGGCCATACTCCGTACGCGATAGTGAGCATGCTCAGGATCGTGGGCGCGGCGAGGAAGGATGGCCGGATTGCCTTGAAAGGGGTGCGCTCCACGCCGGGCTTCGTGGCAAACGCGCCCCACATGAAGCGGGCGCTGTAGGCGAAGGTGAGGATGGAGCCCAGGACCAGGCCGAGCAGCAGGATGAGTCCCCACGGCTGGGATATGGGGTCGGTGCCGTAATGGACGAATGCTTCGAACACGGATTCCTTGGCCACGAATCCTGCGAGGGGCGGCACCCCGGCCATGGAGGCAACGGCGATGCCGGCCACCACCGCGAGCGCCCGCGAGGACTCGTAGACGCCCGAAAGCTTGCGGATGTCGCGGGTTCCGGATTGGTGGTCGATGATCCCCACCACCAGGAACAGGGACGCCTTGAAGAGTCCGTGGGCCAGCAGGAGCGCGAGTCCCGCGAGGGCGGCGTCGGGACGGCCAAGGCCCACCACCATGGTGAGGAAGCCGAGTTGGCTGACCGTCCCGTAGGCAAGGATGAGCTTGATGTCCGTCTGCCGGAGGGCCCGGTATCCGCCGACCAGCATCGTGGCCAGGCCCAGTCCGAGCACCATCGGCAACCAGTATGGGCTGTCGCTGAACCCGGGCGCCATTCGGGCAACGATATAGATCCCGGCTTTCACCATGGCGGCCGCGTGCAGGTATGCGCTCACGGGAGTCGGTGCCGCCATGGCCCCGGGAAGCCAGAAGTGGAAGGGGACGAGCGCCGACTTGGTGATGGCACCTACCAGGATGAGTACGACGGCGGCCGCAACAGCCGCCTGCGCCGGCCCGGTCGCGAAGGCGGCAGCATTCGCAAGGATCGCGGAAATCCGGTAGGTTCCGGCGGTTTGGCCAAGAATGATGAGGCCGACAAGCATCGCCAGGCCGCCCGCCGTGGTAACCATGAGGGCCTGCAGCGCGGAGCGTCGGGCAGCCAGGCGGGTGCGTGCGTAGCCGATCAGCAGATAGGACAGGACGGTGGTGAGTTCCCAGAAGATGAACATCATGAGGAGGTCGTCCGCCGTCACAAGGCCGAACATTGCTCCGGCAAATGCAAGCAGTTGGGCACCGAACCCGCCGAGGTCTTGGTCCTTGTCCTTGAAGTACCGGGCGCAGTAGACCAGGACAAGCGTGCCGACGCCCAGGACGAGCAAGGACATCACCCAGGCAAGGGCATCCATGCGGAAGGCGAGTTCAAGCTTGAGGTTCGGAATCCATGGAAGGGTTTCTTCGATGAAGCCACCTGTAGGAGTTCCGCCCTGGCCGGGGTAGACGGCGCCGTATTGGAACAGCAGCCAGATGAACGCGACGGCTGGCACGGCTGCAAGGAGAAAGAACGCATTCCGTTGGAATTTCCGGAAGATCCAGGGCGCCGCAGTTGCCGCTGCAAAGGTCGCGGCAAGGACTGTGATCACTGGAATCTCCGCAAAGTCAGGAATAAGTTGTCAAAAGTTGGAGCAAGCGGTCAAACGTTGGGTTCAGTGCAGGTAGTTTATCAAGCATGAACACGGCAGCAGCGCCCCGGGCCCGGCGTCCGGCATCAGAGCTCGCATCCGGTCCGGCGGTGTCCAACAAGGGCCACGTCATTGCCTGGGCGTCCTGGGACTGGGGGTCCGCGGCCTTCAACGCTGTCATGACCACCTTCGTGTTCACCGTCTACCTGACCTCCAAGGCTTTCGGCGGAGAGGACGCCACATCCGCGGCGCTCGGTGCCGCATTGGCGATTGCCGGCGTCGCCATTGCCCTGCTTGCACCGGTGACGGGCCAGCGATCCGACTTGGGTGGGCGCCGCAAGCTGTGGCTAGGAGTCAACACCGCCCTCGTCGCCCTCCTGACCGCCTCGTGCTTCTTCGTCCTTCCCAAGCCCGGATTCCTGCTCCTTGGGGTCACGCTGATCGCGTTGGCGAACGTGTTCTTCGAGTTCGCTGGCGTCAACTACAACGCCATGCTCGCCCAAATATCCACTCCCGCGAACATCGGCAAGGTGAGCGGCTTCGGCTGGGGGATGGGCTACCTCGGCGGGATCGTGGCACTGCTCGCGGTCCTGCAGTTGTTCGTCCAACCGTCCTTCGAGTGGTTCGGTGCCTCCACGGAAGACAGCTTGAACATCAGGCTGGTTGCCGTCTTCTCGGCCCTGTGGTTCTTCGTCTTCGCGCTCCCGGTCCTGGTCGCGGTACCTGAGCTCTCCGCCAAAAAGGCCGGACCCCGGATTGGATTCCTGGGCTCGTACGCTTTGTTGGGCCGCCGGATCATGGCCCTCTATAAAACCAGCCCGCACACCATCTTCTTCCTGCTCGCGAGCGCAATCTTCCGCGATGGGCTGGCTGCGGTCTTCACCTTCGGCGGAGTCATCGCGGCCGGCACCTTCGGTTTCCAGCTGAAGGAAGTCATCTTCTTCGCGATCTTTGGGAACGTGGTGGCGGCGGTCGGGGCGATGATCGGTGGCATGCTGGACGACAGGCTCGGACCTAAAAAAGTCATCGTCATCGCGTTGTCGGGACTGCTGGTGGCCGGCAGTGCCATTCTGGTGCTCGGCAACGGGGACTACGCCTTCTTCGGCGCGCATTGGGCAGGTAGCACGACGTTCTGGGTATTCGGCCTGTTCCTGTGCCTTTTCGTTGGACCTGCCCAGGCGTCGTCCCGGGCATACCTTGCCCGGCTCGCACCGGATGGCGAGTCCGGCGAATTGTTCGGCCTCTACGCCACGACGGGCCGCGCCGTGAGCTTCCTGGCACCGGCGCTCTTCACGTTGTGCATCACGGTGGCGACGCCGTTGGTCGCTCCCGGGCAGGCGCAACGCTGGGGCATCCTGGGGATTATGGTGGTGCTTTTCGCGGGCTTGTTGGTGATCCTGCCCGTGAAGTCGCCCGGCAAGACCGAAATCGCCGTGGTTCCGGAAAGCTGAGGGGTGCGCGTGCCTTCGGCAGCAGACCCTTGAGTTTTGTTTGTTAGTAGAGTTTACTAACTTCTATGGAAGCCCTTCGCACCCGCGCCGGAACGGCAACCCTGCCCTCGGACGGCCGCGCCCACAACCTGTCCTTGGTGCGCCAGACGCTCCACTCGGAGGGAGCGATGAGCCGCGCGGAGCTTTCGAGGACGCTCGGCCTGACCAGGGTCACGGTCTCGGACCTGGTTTCGGATCTGTTGGAACGCGGCCACGTGGTGGAACTGGGGCAATCGGACGCAATCCGGCCGGGCAAGCCCGCGATCCTGGTGGACATCAACCGGCAGGGCCTCCAGGTCATCGGCATGGACCTTGCCGAAAATTCGGTGCTCCGCGCAGCGGTCCTGGACCTCGACGGGAACATCCTGGAACGCCTCGAACGCGCCATCGACCCTGAAGCCGGCGAGGCCGTCGTCGGGCAGGTCCTCGAGCTGGCCTCAGAAGCCGTCGGGCGGGCATCGGCGACGCTCCTGGGCATCGGCGTGGGAAGCCCGGGCATCGTCAACGCGGATGGCGTAGTCACTACCGCGCCGAACTTCGATTGGAAGGACGTCGCCCTTCGGGACCTCCTCGAGGCACGCACCCGGCTGCCCACCCTCGTCTCCAACGACGCCGACGCCGCCGTCCACGCGGACCGCACCTTCGGAGGGGGCAGCGACGACATGATCCTGGTGAAGATCGGGCGCGGTGTCGGTTCGGGACTCATCGTGGGTGGTCGACGGGCCCGCGGGGCCCACTCGGCTGCGGGAGAAATCGGCCACGTCACTGTTGGCACCGACGGTGGCACGAAATGCAAGTGCGGAAAGACCGGATGCCTCGAAACCTGGATGTCCGTCCCCAGCCTGGAACGCGCCCTGTCTGGAGCGAAACAAAAGGAGGACGCCGACGTCGTACTCCGTGAAGCGGGCGAAAGGCTCGCGATTGCCCTCGCGCCCGTGGTCGGCGCCCTCGACTTGGCTGAAGTGGTCCTGAGCGGGCCCAAGCAGCTCTTGGAGGGCCCGCTCCTGGACGCCGTCCAGCAGACTTTGCTCGCCCGCCTGCTGTACCAGGACCCCGCACGGGTGTCCGTCCGCCTCACGGCAGACGCAGAAGATATCGTCCTGCGCGGAGCTGCCGTGATGGTCCTGTGGAACCGCCTCGGCGTGGCCTAATCCCCGCGCCCCATGAATCCTGACGACAAGGAGCCGGACATGAATAGCGTTCAGTCCCCCACCAAGCAGCCATCTACACACACGAACAAGGCCGAGTTGCGCCGCCTCGCGGCCGGAACACTGATGCCCGGTTTCACGGGAATCGCGGTCCCGGTCTGGATACTGGAAGCGTACGACGCCGGACTGGCGGCTGTGTGCCTGTACGGCACCAACGTGGCGTCCTCCGTGCAATTGCGTGAGCTCTGCGCAGGGCTTCGCGCCCACTCCCCCAACACGCTCATCGCCGTCGACGAAGAGGGCGGCGACGTGACGCGTTTACACTACCTCACAGGCTCCAACCAACCGGGAAACGCGGTGCTCGGGCGCTTGGACGACGTCGAACTGACTGCCGCGAGCGCCGCGGCCATCGGCCATGAATTGGCGGGCCTGGGCATCAACCTGAACCTCGCCCCGGACGCGGACGTCAACTCCGCGCCGGACAATCCTGTCATCGGCGCACGCAGTTTCGGCGCGGAACCGGACCTCGTCGCACGGCACACGGCCGCATGGATCAGGGGACTCGAGGACGCCGGCGTGGCGTCATGCGCGAAGCATTTCCCGGGCCACGGCGATACCACCACCGATTCGCACCTCACCCTCCCAGTGGTCAGGGCAGACGCCGCCACCCTCGAGGCCCGCGAATTGGTGCCCTTCCGCGCTCTCGTCGCCGCCAAGGGAGCTACGGTCATGACGAGCCACATCCTGGTCCAGGCCTTGGACCCCGAGCACCCTGCCACGTTCTCCGCGCGCATCCTGCAGGAACTCCTGCGCCACGACATGGGCTTCGAAGGCGTCATCATTACCGACGCCCTCGACATGGCTGGCGCCTCCGCCCAGACAGGCGTACCCGAAGCAGCCGTACGTGCGCTGGTCGCCGGTGCGGATTTGTTGTGCCTGGGTTCGGAGACCGGCCCGGTCCTCTACGAGCGGACCCTGACCGCCATCCTGGATGCGGTCGACGAGGGGCGGTTGCCCTTGGAACGCCTGGCTGACGCCGCCGCACGCACCGCGGCATTGTCCACCCGTTTCCGCGCGGCCAGCGCCGAGGAAATCCAGCAAGCTGCGATCCGGGGCCAGTTTGGGCCCCAACCGGGCCGGGCACCTGCCAATGCGGCACTCGCCCCGCTCGACGACGAACGCATCGCCGAAGCCTTCGAGGTATCCGAGGCCGCCAAGAAATGGCTTGAACGCCAAGAACCCGTAGCGATCGTCCAGGTGGAAACCGGCACGAACGTCGCCGTTGGACATGTCCCTTGGGGTCCCGCGGCCGCGACTGATTCAGTGGTCCACGAAGGCGAGGTGCCCGACGGCGCGAGGGTCGCCGTCGTCGGACGCGGCCTGGACGCCGAGCACCCGTTGTGGACGGTCTTCGCGCGACTGCGGGCGGAGGGCCATGCCGTGATCGCTGTGGAGTGCGGTTGGCCGCGAGGCGGCGCCGATATTGTCACCTTCGGCGCCTCGCTCGCGGTCTCGCAGGCGCTGGTTGCGCTGCTGGCCGGCAAGGCCCGGATCGACGTTCAACCCATCAACTGAAAGCCGCCATGGAAGTCATTATCACCCCGACTCCGGAAGCGGCCGCCAGGGCCGCGGCGCGCGCCGTCCTTGCGGGGCTGCCTCATGATGGGAAGTCCGTACTCGGCCTGGCGACGGGTTCCTCGCCCTTGGGCTTGTACTCCGAAATCGCGGCTGCCGTTTCCGACGGCCTCGTTGATTTCTCCGCGGCGAAGGGCTTTGCGTTGGACGAATACGTAGGCCTGCCCACTGGACATGTCCAGTCCTATCGGCAGGTGCTGATCCGCGAAGTCTGCGATGTCGTCGGCCTCCCCGTGGCAGGGCTGAACGTTCCCGACGGCGCCGGCACAAGCGGCGGCACCATCACCCAGACCGTCCTCGAACGCGTGGCTGCCGCCTACGATGCCGCGATTCATGCCGCAGGAGGCATCGACGTCCAGGTCCTGGGCATCGGCGCAAATGGCCACGTGGGCTTCAACGAGCCGGGCTCCTCGTTGTCCTCCCGAACCCGACTCAAGCGACTGAGCGCCCGCACGCGCCGCGACAATGCCCGTTTCTTCGACGACGACGCCGACGTCCCCACCCACTGCATCACCCAGGGCTTGGGCACTGTCCTGGAAGCGCGCCGGCTGGTGCTTATCGCCACTGGTTCGGCGAAAGCCGGAGCGGTCGCGGCCGCCGTCGAGGGCCCGCTCACTGCGTCGTGCCCTGGTTCAATCCTCCAGATGCATGCCGAATCCGTTGTGGTGCTCGATGAGGCTGCCGCGGCCGGATTGGCTAACCGGGAATACTACGACGACGCCGCGCGCGGACTCGCATTGACGGTGTAGCACCGCCGGGCTGCTTCGCCCGGGCTGTGAGTGGCGTCATTCCACCGCCCGTGCAAGAGGTCTAGGGTGGTCTTATGAACGTGGATGAGACTGAACTTCCAGGCCTTGGAGTCCGCAAGGACTTCATCACGGCCTCGGGACGTCGGATCGGTGTTGTCGAAATGCGGGAAGGCGAAACCGAGTTGTTCGTCTCCACGTGGGACGATCCCGATACCTGCCAAGCATCCATCCCGTTGACCGCAGACGAAGCCGCTGCCCTGGGCAATCTCCTCGGTGGCCAGCACATCGCCATGCGCCTCGCGGAGGCCCACAAGGAAATCCCCGGCATCGCAACGCGGCAGTTCTCCATCACCGCGGACTCCCCTTTCAACAACCAGCCCATGGGCAAGGCCCAGATCCGCACCCGCAGTGGTGTCTCGATCGTGGCGATCATGCGCGAAGGCGAAGTGGTTCCCTCACCGGCACCCGACGTCGTCCTTCACACGGGTGACCTGCTGGTGGCTGTCGGTACGCAGGAAGGTCTTGACTCTGCGGCTGCCATTCTGCGCAACGGCTGACGTTCATGGACCCCCTGGCCCTGACCCTCATTGAGCTGGGCGCAGTCGTCTTTTGCCTCGGCCTCTTGGCCCGCTTGGCCGGCAGGATCGGCATGTCGCCCATACCCCTCTACTTGGTCGGAGGGCTGGGTTTCGGCGCTGGAGGGCTGGTGAAGCTTGACGGCATGCATGAGTTCGCGCACCTCTCCGGCGAGATCGGCGTCATCCTCCTGCTGCTTATGCTCGGCTTGGAATATACGGCGTCCGAGCTTGTCACCGGATTGAGGCGCTCCTGGCAGGCAGGCGTCCTGGACCTTGTGCTGAACTTCCTTCCCGGCGTCGGCATTGCCCTGCTGCTTCGTTGGGGTCTGGTCGGCGCCATCGTCATGGGCGGCGTCACGTATATTTCCTCGTCGGGCATCGCCGCGAAGGTCATCACGGACTTGGGCCGGATTGGTAACCGCGAAACGCCCGTGGTGCTCGCGATCCTGGTGTTCGAAGACCTCACGATGGCCATCTACCTGCCCATCCTCACGGCAATCCTCGCTGGCGTCGGGTTCCTGGGGGGCTTGCAAACTGTTGGCATCGCACTCGCCGTGGTCACCCTGGTCCTGCTCGTGGCACTAAAGCACGGCCATCGGGTATCCCAAGCAGTCCACAGCGAAAACTCGGAAGTATTCCTGCTCAACGTGCTCGGCGCGGCACTCCTTGTCGCGGGTATTGCCTCTGCCCTGCAGGTGTCCGCCGCAGTGGGGGCCTTCATGCTGGGCATCGCCATCTCAGGCGCGACCGCCCACAACGCAACCCGGATCCTTGAGCCCCTGAGGGATCTCTTCGCCGCGATCTTCTTTGTCGCCTTCGGCCTCAACACGGATCCGTCGTCGATCCCGCCGGTCCTGGGTTGGGCGCTCGTCCTGGCCGCGGTCACGACAGTCACGAAGCTGCTGACCGGAATCTGGGCGGCCAAGCAGGCAGGGATCGCCCTCCCCGGCCGATTCCGCGCAGGAGCGGCCTTGGTGGCCCGCGGGGAGTTCTCCATCGTCATCGCCGGCCTGGCAGTCACCTCGGGCGCAGTCCCGCACGACCTCGCGGCCCTCGCCACCGCGTACGTGCTACTCATGGCCATCATGGGACCGCTCGCAGCCCGCTTCGTGGAACCGACGGTGAAGGCGTTGCGGCGGTCTCCGGGAAAGCGGAAAGTGGCCGAACCGGCGCCACTCCAAACGTCCATCGAGAAGTGAGATTTCGCCCGTTTCACGCGCTCATAGAGCCGAGATCTCACCTCTCGGCAGCCCACCCCGCCCGAATCAGAGCATGCCGCACCCGATGTGCGACTTGGTCGAACCTTCCTGCCCGCACGTGCCGCGCCGTGATGGTCACCGAAGTCCAACCGATCGCGGCAATAGATTCCTCGCGGCGGATGTCGGAGTCCTTTTGTTCGGCGGTCAGGTGATGACCGCCGTCATAGTTGACGGCAACCTTGTAGCGGGGAAAGGCCAGGTCCGGCCATGCGAGCTCCCTGCCGGTTTCATCGCACACGACAAACCGCAACCGAGGTTCCGGCAAACCCTGCCTGGCTATCGACAGTCGCAGTTTGGTTTCGGGTACCGAGTCGACACCGACCCGGGCCAGGCCAAGTGCCAGCCGGGCATTCCTAATTCCGCGGATACCCGGGTTTGTTCGAACTTGCCTAGCTAAATCTTCAAGCGAACACAGCGCCGTCCGGTTGTGTCCAAAACTGCGCGACTGGCTGCAGATGAAATAGTCGGCCGCTGCCACGAGATCTTCGAGCGGAAGCAACGGAGCCAGGTCCAGCCAGGTCCGGGCAGGACTTGTCAGCGGGACGTCAGCGATAACACATCGGTCCTCAGGATTCAGCGGCACCCGGTGCCCGGAAACGCCCTTTCGTACCGGCCGGTTACCGCCGTCCCACCGCATCAGGTGCACTAACGGTTGGCGCTCGAGATCAAACGGGAGCGGACAGCGCCACAGCACTGCCGCCGTCGGGCCGCAACACACCGTCCCGGGCGAAATTTCGGTGAGCAACCGCACAGTGTGGGCTAGCGGCTGGCTTGCTCCCCACGGAACCCGGATTCCGCGGCTTGGCACACGGAGATCCTTGTTCCATGCACGGCCATCGGGGAGTCCTGCCGTGCGTTGCTCGGAAAGCGTGAATGAGCGGCCTCTGAGGGCGCTTGGAAGGGGGCTCGAATTGCGCACTATCCATTTTTTGTACAGCGGCCCCTTACCCGTTGAGTTATCCACAGTGGGGAGGAACAGTGACATCTCGCACACGCAACCAGAAGTGAGGTCTCGCCCGGTTCACGCGCTCAAAGAGTCGAGATCTCACCTCTCGTCGAGGCCAAGCAAAGGCCTAGATCGGGGTCTTGTGGAAGTTCAGGTGGCTCCGGCTCGCAGTGGGCCCTCGCTGGCCTTGGTAGCGGTTGCCGTATCCGCCGGATCCGTAGGGATGTTCGGCGGCCGAGGAGAGCCGGAAGAAGCACAACTGGCCGATCTTCATTCCCGGCCAAAGCTTGATGGGCAGCGTCGCAACATTGGACAGTTCCAGGGTTACGTGGCCGGAGAAGCCGGGGTCGATGAACCCGGCGGTCGAGTGCGTCAGCAAGCCAAGGCGCCCCAAGGAGGACTTTCCTTCGAGCCGGGCCGCGATGTCGTCCGGTAGGCTCACGGTCTCGTAGGTGGAACCGAGCACGAACTCGCCGGGGTGCAGGATAAAGGGCTCGCCGCCCTCGACCTCGACCAGGCGCGTCAATTCGGGCTGTTCCTCAGAGGGGTCGATATGCGCGTACTTGTGGTTGTCGAACAGCCGGAAGAAGCGATCGATCCTTACATCGACCGAGGACGGCTGGACCATCGCGGGGTCGTAGGGTTCCAGGACAATACGTCGGGACTCGATTTCGGCGCGTATGTCGCGGTCAGAGATCAGCACACATCAAAAGTACCGTATTTGCCCTGAAGCCCCATGGTGCGGAAGTGGCTCATGGGGCTATAGTGCGGGAAATAGACAGTTGCTACTGATCGTCATCGGGACGTGACGGGTGGCACGACGAACCCTGGGGAAACGTTGAGACGAATTGCCGCGCCCGTAGCCGTCATGGTCGCGTGCCTTCTTGCGGTTGCCGCCCCTGCGTCGGGCCCATTCGGAGCGCATGTTCCCCTCGCGGGAACCGGATCCCCTTCCGCATCTTCCGCAGTTGGCAACGGGAGTACGACGGCGGCTCCCGCGCCGACACCGGGAACAAGCCTTAATCCCGGCGAACCTTCACCCGGCTCGCCAAGGACTCCGGCCAACCAGGATGCGGGCAATCAAGCCGCGGCCGGCCAAGCGTCCGGCAACCAGGCTGCAGGCTCCACCGCGGGCGCCCGGACTTCCAACCCGCAAGCCGCCGGACCTGAAGCAGCCACAACGGCGACGAGCCCCGCCAACGCCGGTGCCGCCGTCGTACCCAGCGCCGCCACGGACGGCAGCAAGACGGGGCCAGTCGCCGTCGACCCGGGCAGTTCGGCGAAGGGCGACCCGCCTCCCCTGCCCTATATCCCGCCGGCCACCGGACCGGACCCGAGCACAGGCGCCCCGGCGAACGTCCCGCAAGCCGCCCAGGCGCCAGCGCCGAGTTCCCCGGCCGCTGCCCCGCGGCTTTCCGCCCAAGCCTTGGTCAGAGACGACAATTCGGCCCAAGTGCTCGCAGTCTTCAACGCGATCAACGCCTACCGGACCTCGCTCGGCCTGAACCCGGTGAAGTACAACCCCACCGTCGCATCGCTCTCCCAGGATTGGTCGGACAACATTGCCACGCGCGAAGTCATCGAGCACCGCGCCAACTTCTGGACCGATCCCAGGGCCCTGAACCCCAACAACGGCGCAGGCGAGGTGATCGCCGTCCGCTGGGACCGCGACGCTGCCCAGCTCGTCGAATGGTGGAAAGGCTCACCGGCACACGACGCCCTGCTCCGCGACCCGCGCTTCAATGTGATCGGCGTCGGCATCACTTTCACGGACGGCAACTGGCAAACCACACCCAACCGCTACACCATGTGGGGCGTCGTGAACCTCTTTGGCTACACCTCCCTTCCCGCCGGCACAGTCAGCAGCCCGGGCGGAAGCACCACGCCCCCACCAACGCCGGCCCCCGGCGTGTGCGATCCGATCGCGAAACACCAACCGCCTGCGCTGAACCTCGGAGCTGCCGCCATTCGCAGCGCGGGCGACCTTGTCGCCGTCGACTCGTCCGGCTCCCTCAAGGACTACCCGGCACTCGGAAACGGCGCGTTCGGCGGCTCCAGGACCGTCGGGGCCGGCTTCGCCGGGTCCAAGGAGTTGATGATCACGGATTGGGACCGCGACGGCGTTTTCGACGTCATCGCCCAAATGCTCGACGGCAGGCTCCTGCTCTACCCCGGCTTCGTGAGCGGCGGCTTCGGGGCGCCTGTGCTGCTAGGGTCCTCCGGTTGGCAATCGATGACCATGGCCGTGGGGCTGTGGTGCACCGGCAACCGGCTCCCACAGATCCTGGCCACGGATTCCACCGGGGCGCTCTTCATGTACAAGAACGTCGGGAACACGGCGCTCGGCGCACGAACCCAGGTTGGCACGGGCGTCAGCGCTATCCGTTTGACCATGGTGGACTACGACGCAGACGGGTTCCAGGACCTGCTCGCCGTCGACCCCGGGGGGAATTTGCGCCTCTATCGCGGCTCCGGGCAGGCGGTTCCAACGTCCGAGACCCGGCCCATCGTGGGAACAGCGTGGACGGACTACTCGGATATCCGCTCGCTCAAGGGCGTGACGGGCCTCAATTCCACGGGCATTGCCGGCCTGCTGGCGAACGGCGCGATCGAGTATTGGGACTTGAGCGACGGACACCTCACGACGCCGAGCACTCCCCTTGGCAGCCTTTGGGGCTTGAAGCTGGCGCAGTAGTTTTCGGCCTTTTGCTCCCGGCTCTACTCGCTGGCTTTACTCGTCGGACTTACTCGTCGGGGACCTGGCCTTCGATCACGGACTTGAGCTGCTCCAGCTGGACCACTTCGCCCTCCATGGTCTTCTGGATCATGCTGTTCATGAGCTTCTGCAGTCCCTTGGGGTGGTACTCGAGGGCGAAGCGGAGGCGCGTGTTCGGGCCTTCGGTGCTGAGGTAGTAGCCGCCCGTGGGACGCGCGGGGCCCGCAACGACAGCGAAACGCACCTCGGCACCCGGACGGGCCTCGGTAATTTGGAAGTCCGCCGCGATCGGCCGGCCGCCCGGCCCGGCCAGGGTCTGTTGGTAGATGGCGCCCTTTTCGCCCACATGTCCGGAGCGGAGGGAGATGCTCCGGATTCCAGTGCGCCACAGCGGGTTGTTCAAGCCATCCACGAGGAACTGGTAGACGGTCATTGCGTCGCGACCAATGAGTACCTCATGTTCTGCAAATGCCACGGAATCCCCTTTCGGTTTACGGCTCATAAACTTCGCCGGGTTCCCCATGACACAGCAGCTAACTGCTACAGAATAGTCAGGCGCGGGCTGGCAAGACACAGCCTCGTCGAGCCGTAATCGAATCTTTACGCTCAACGTCCCGAAATTGATACGACCGTGATGCCCGCTCACATACACGGCCCTTTCCCGCTACGCCCTCTCACAAACATGACCCGCAAGGGGCCAAAAATGAGTGGGCGTCACCCCAAAACCCCGGATATGCGAGTGAGCGTCGAAGGGTTTGGCACCAAAAGTGAGCGGGCGTCGGGTTGGCCATGACCCCTGCGACGCTCCTGCGGATATCGGCCATATTCGTGGATCGCTCGCTCACATCGGAGCGGTGTAGTGTCGCGGTTCCGAGAACGCTCCGGACTGGGGTAATGTAAATCTCGTTGTTTTGACCGAAATCGATGTCTGATTTTGGTTGGTCCAGCGCGGGCGTAGCTCAATGGTAGAGCGCTAGCTTCCCAAGCTCGATACGCGGGTTCGATTCCCGTCGCCCGCTCCAAGGCAAGAAAAAGCACCCCGTTCGGTTCACGACTGATCGGGGTGCTTTTCTTTGCCGCCGGAGTAGGTCGCTAAGCCGACTGCGGCACGATCCGGAAGATCCGCCGTCGGTCTCTTAGGTCCACTTTGATGCGCAGGGCGGCTTTTCGTGCAAGTACGACGGCGACCGTCGCCGCTGCGGCGGCAGGCACCCCGCCTGCCACGAGGACCGCGATGTGCGGATTCAGGTGTTCCGCGAGCCACCCCATCACCGGACCGCCGATGGCTTGGCCACCAATGAGCACCATGATGTAAAGGCTCATGACGCGGCCGCGGATGCTCATGTTGGCGCTCACCTGTACCAACTGGTTGGCGGCCGTCAGGAACATGAGGCACCAGAATCCGGAGAGCACCATGGCGGCCGCAAACCAGGGCATCGTCGGGGCCAGGGCGGCAAGGCACAGCATGAGTCCGTACATTCCGGCACAGGAGATCACCGAACGCAAACGCAACTGCCGGCGTCGGGCGGAGGTGACCGCCCCGGCGAGGGCGCCGAGGGCCACCATGGCGTTGAGCAGCCCGTAACCGCCGGCACCGGCATGGTAGATGTGGTCCGCGAAGGCGGCCAAGAGCACCGGCAGGCTCATTGCGAAGACCGCGACAAATCCGGCCATGAGCCAAGGCCAGTAAATGGTCGGCTTGCCCAGGGCGTATCGCAGGCCCTCCTTCAGCATGCCTTTGCGCTTCGGAGTGGGGGTGCTGACAAACAGCTCGTTCTTGCGAAGCAGAAGGAGCATGGTGACCGTGGAACAACACGCGACGGCGTTCGTCGCGAAAGCCCACCCCGCGCCAACGGCCGTCAGCAGAATTCCTGCCAAGGCCGGGCCGATCAGGCCGCCTAGCTGGAACGTTGTGGAGTTCACGCTGATCGCGTTGCGCAGGTACTTCGGTCCCACCAGTTCGTTGACGAAGACCTGGCGGGCAGGCTGGTCAAGGACGGTCACAAGGCCGAGGACAAGCGCAATCACGTAGACGTGCCACACCTCGATCCGCTGGCCCAGCGCCAGGATGGCAAGCGCGGCAGCGAGGCAGGCAGCCACGCTCTGGCACAGGATGAGGATGCGCCGTTTCGGGAACCGATCAGCCATCATTCCGCCCCACGGGCCCAGGAAGAGCGACGGCAGGAACTGCAGGGCGACTGTTATTCCGACGGCGGTGACGGAACCGGAAAGCTGGAGCACCAGCCAGTCCTGGGCGATGCGTTGCATCCAGAGGGCCACAACGGCAACGAAATGGCCCATCGCGAAGATCCTGAAATTAGGGACTTTCAGGGAAATGAAGGTATGGCGCCACGGGAGTTTTTCACTAACGACGGCGATTGGCTGGGTAACGGTGTCTAGGGAGTCGGTGAATGGTCGGCTGACGTTTGCCGCTGACGGCGGTGGGGGTGCCAAAGCTGGTCCTTGGATCGACGGTTTCGCGGGAATGCCTTTAACGCTAGGGTGGGCCGCGTTGATCATGGAAGAGAATTGCCCATATAACTAGCATTACTAATTGCAATGCCCGCGACATTCCTTGAGGAGTCCAGTGTTTGAACCAGTGCAGCTCCGATCCTTCCTGGCCGTCGCGGAAACCCTGAGCTTTACGAAAGCCGCGGAACGGCTGGGGCTGGCCCAACCCACGGTGAGCCAACACGTCCGGAAGCTCGAGGCGGCCGCTAAACGTGCACTCGTGGCGCGGGATACCCGCGAGGTCAGGTTGACCGACAACGGCGATGCCATGGCAGGGTTTGCCCGCACCATCCTCTCCGCGCACGACTCCGCCGCACGGTACTTCTCAGGATCGGCGATGCGTGGACGGCTGCGCTTTGGGACAGCGGACGATCTGGCCATCACGGGCCTGCCGCGGATCCTGCGCGAGTTTCGTCAGCTCTATCCGCAGATCAACCTCGAACTGACGGTGAGCCAGAGCGACCAGCTCTACAAGCGACTCAACGCGGGCCAGTTGGACCTGGTGTTCGTGAAATGGGTAGGTGAAGCCAAGGATGGCACTGTTGTGCGGCACGACTCTTTCGCGTGGGTCGGGCTTGAACAGACGGCGCTGGAGCCGGGGAGCCCCGTGCCGTTGATCTGCTACCCCGCCCCGAGCGTCAGCCGGAAGTTGGCCATTGACGCACTCGAGGCAATGGGGCGGACTTGGCGCGTAACGTGCTCCACGCGGCAGATCGCTGGAGTCCTCGCAGCGGTACGCGCTGGCATCGGCGTCGCCGTGATGCCGGCGTCATTGGTTCCCGAAGACCTCAAGGTCATCACCCGGCGTTTCGACCTCCCGCCGGTCGGGGACGTCGACTTCACGCTTATCCGCAATCCGCTGGCAAACGCCGAGGTGGTGGATGCGCTGACGCAGGCGATCATCGGCCGGACGCTTAATAAACAGGCCTAAGCCCGGTGTTATGCACCTCACAAGGGGATTCGGAGGGCAGGCGCTAAACTTGTCACGTTATGAACCGCACAATGTTTAAGTCCAAAATTCACCGCGCGACGGTAACCCATGCCGACTTGCATTATGTAGGTTCAGTGACCGTCGACCTGGATCTCCTTGACGCCGCGGATATCCTCCCCGGCGAACTCGTCTCGATCGTCGACGTGACCAATGGCGCGCGCCTGGAAACATACACCATCGCAGGCGAGCGCGGCTCGGGCGTCATCGGCATCAACGGCGCCGCTGCCCATTTGGTGCACGTGGGAGATGTCGTGATCCTCATCACATACGCGGAGATGACGACGGAGGAAGCCAAGGCTTTCCAGCCGAAAGTTGTGCACGTGAACAGCGACAACCAGATCGTGCAGCTTGGCAGCGATCCCGCCGAGGGCCACACTCCGGGCCTCATGCGTCCACCCCACGCACTGAACAACGCGAAACTGAACTAGCTCTTCTTCGGCGGCCCCGTCCCGGCACCCCCCGCCCTCTAGGGTGCACCATCCCGGCACCCCGGCGCCGTCCACATGACGGAACTTCCCGCCGTCGACCGTTTCCAGCGAATAAAGCTGATTTAGGCTGGGACTGTGAACCCAAGCCTCCCCGCATTCCTCCCCCTCGGGATGTCGTAGTGCTCGGTGTACTGTCCGGGTTCTTCGTGGTGTGGGCCATCATCCTGGTGGGCATGTTCGTTGGCAAGAACGGGATCTTGGGGGAGAATGCCCGGTCTGTCTTGAGTGCGTTGACGTTCTTCGTTGCCAGTCCGGCCCTGCTCTTCGAGACCTTGGGCAAGGCGCAGCTTCACCAGGTCTTCGCCGCGCCGCTGTTGGTAACGGCCGTGGGTGCGATCGCCACGGGAGCCCTCTTCTTCGTCGTCGTGAAGTTTTGGCTCAGGCGGACGTTGCCGGAATCGCTCATGTCGTCGATGAGCGCGTCCCTGGCGAACTCGGCGAACCTCGGCATTCCCATCTCGGTATTCGTCCTGGGGGATGCGAGCTATGTGGCGCCGTTGCTGATCTTCCAGTTGGCGTTCTTCACGCCGATGTATCTCATGGCGCTCGATGCCAGCACCAGCAGCCACAGGACCACTCCCCTGCGGTTCCTGGTGATGATCGCCCGCAACCCCGTCATCGTTGGATCGGCGCTGGGTTTGGTGGTTGCCGGCACCGGGTGGCAGGTTCCCGCGCTCGTGATGGAGCCCATCCACTTGATTGGTGGCGCCGCAATTCCTGCGATGCTTATGGCCTTCGGCATGAGCCTCAACGGTTCGCGGCCCCTTCAAAGGGACGGCGCCCGGCGGATCGACGCCTTGCTGGCCAGCGGCTTCAAGCTGTTCGTCCACCCTTCCATTGCTTACCTGTTCGCCCGTTTCGCCCTGGGCTTGGATGGGCATGCCCTGTTCGCGGTGGTTGTTACGGCGGCGTTGCCTACTGCCCAGAACGTCTTCGTGGCGGCAAGCCGGTACAACACGGGAATCACGGTGGCCAAGGACACCGTCCTCATCACCACGGTGGTTGCCGTCCCGGCGATGATCGCGGTAGCGCTGCTCCTCACCTAGCGCCAGCTCGGGGACGCCGCACAGGGCGGCCGAGCAGTGCCACCGCGCCCAAGCTAAACCCGCGCGAGTTCCGCGGCTTCCGCCACCAGTTCCACGGAGCGGAGGCGCTGCTCCGTCCCCGGTCCTTGGTGGGCGACAATGAGTTCGTCGGCATCCGCGTGGCGGGCGAACGCGTCCAAGTACTCCCGAACGACGTCCGGGGTACCTACCGCGGAGTACTTCACCATCTGTGCAATGTGCTGGCCTTGCGGCGAGTCGAGGATGAGGTCCGCTTCGGCGTCCGTGAACTCGCGTCCGCCGCCGAGGAAACGCGAGACCCGGTCACGCTTGACTTCGAGGAACAGTTTTTGTGCCTCTGCCGCGGAGTCCGCGGCGACGACGTTTACGCCCGCGATCACATGCGGTTCCCGAAGCTGCTCCGAGGGCTTGAACTCGCGCCGGTACGCCGCCACCGCGTCCTGCAAGGCGTTCGGGGCAAAGTGCGAGGCAAACGCGTATGGGAGGCCGAGTTGCGCGGCGAGATGCGCACCGAACATCGACGAGCCAAGAATGTAGAGCGGTACGTTGGTGCCTGTCCCGGGCGTCGCTTCCACACCGGGGATGCGGCTCGGGCCGCTGAGGTAGCCCTGCAGTTCGAGGACGTCCTGCGGGAAGGTGTCCGCGGCCATGGGATCGCGACGCAACGCGCGCATGGTGTTTTGGTCGCTCCCGGGCGCACGTCCGAGGCCAAGGTCGATGCGCCCCGGGTACAGGGTCTCAAGCGTGCCGAATTGCTCTGCGATGGTGAGGGGCGAGTGGTTGGGCAGCATGACGCCGCCGGCACCAAGGCGGATCGTGCTGGTCTTCGCTGCGATATGCGCGATCAACACGCTCGTCGCGGAGGAAGCGATCGAGCTCATGTTGTGGTGCTCCGCATACCAAATCCGCCGGTATCCGAGCCTTTCGGCGAGCTGCGCCATGGCGACGCTCCCGGCGAAGCTCTCCGCAGCCGTCTGGCCTTTCCCGATGATTGCCAGGTCGAGGATGGAGAGGGGAACAGTCACGTTGGTGCCGGCCTTTCGCGGGGGTTACGGTCTGGCGGCCGGTTCCCAGCCACCTTTGGGATAACGACGGCGGAGCCCGGGTTATTTCTGTGGCTTCAGTGGAGTGCGTCTCAGCCTCGAGACTCCTGTAGCTTTCAAATACCTACACCGCCGGAAGGAACACCATGGCCCAGCGACTAGCCATCCTCGACGATTACCAGGCCGTTGCCTACAACTTCGCACCGTGGAGCGAACTCGCGGACGACGACGTTGAGGTCACCGTTTTCACGGAGCCGTTCAAGGATTCAACGGACATGATCGAGGCGCTCCGCGGCTTCGACATCATCGTGGCGATGCGGGAGCGCACCGGGTTCGATGCCCAGCGCCTCGGGGAACTGCCCAAGCTCAAACTCCTGGTCACCACTGGAATGGCCAACGCCGCCATCGATCTGCGCGCTGCCGGGGAGCTCGGCATCACGGTCTGTGGGACGGGCGGTTCGCCGTCGGCTGCGCCGGAACTGACCTGGGCGCTGCTGCTGGCTTTCGCCAGGAGCATCCCCTTCGAGGATGGACACCTGCGCGAGGGGAACTGGCAGAGCACGGTGGGCTTTGAGCTGTCCGGAAAGACCCTTGGGGTGCTGGGCCTTGGCAACATCGGCAGCAAGATCGCCGGCTATGGCCGGGCGTTCGGCATGGAGGTGATCGCCTGGAGCCCCAACCTGACCGAACACGCCGCCGCCGCGGCGGGTGCCCGCAAGGTGGGCAAGGAGGCGCTCTTCCGGGAGGCCGACGTCGTCTCCGTGCACGTGCGCCTATCGGAAAGGTCCCGGGCACTTGTCGGAGAGGACGAACTGCGGCTCCTTGGCCCGCAGGGAGTCTTGGTGAACACCTCGCGCGGCCCGATCGTGGATGAGGCAGCCCTGCTCCGAGGGCTCAACGAGGGGTGGCTCGGCGGCGCCGCCCTTGACGTGTACGACGTAGAACCCCTCCCCGCGGACCATCCCCTGCTCAAGGCGCCGCGCACCGTGCTGACGCCGCACCTGGGCTACGTCACGGCCGAGAGCTATGCCCGGTTCTTCGGCGAGGCCTTCGAGGACGTCCGGGCGTGGGTCCGGGGAACGCCCATGCGGGTGCTGGGTAACTGACCGCGGGGAGTGATCGGCGTCACGCTAAGCTATGCCCATGGCTAACAAAAGCACAGCCGAAATACTTGCACGGATCCAGCAGGGGTACACGCTCGAGGGTGCCACCATCGAGCTGGGCGCAGCGATCGTCGACGGCGAGGTCCACAAAGAGGCACAGGTCCGGCTACCGCTTTCCATGATGAACCGCCACGGCCTGGTTGCCGGCGCAACAGGCACCGGAAAGACCGTCACGCTGCACATGGTGGCCGAACAGTTGTCCACGGCCGGGGTCCCGGTATTCCTGGCGGACATCAAGGGCGACCTGTCCGGGCTCGCCACGGCGGCCGTTGGCAGCGCGAAGCTCAGCGCCCGCACCGCCAGCCTCGGCCAGGAATGGGCCGGCAAGTCCTTCCCGGTGGAGTTCCTTTCGCTCGGCGGGGACGGCAACGGTGTGCCCGTCCGCGCCACGATCAGCTCGTTCGGCCCCATCCTGCTCTCCCGCGTCATGGAGCTCAACGACACCCAGGAATCCAGCCTTCAGTTGATCTTCCATTTCGCGGACCAGAAGAAGCTGGAACTCATCGACCTCAAGGACCTGCGGGCGGTCATCCAGTTCTTGACCTCGGACAAGGGCAAGCCAGAGCTCGAAAACCTTGGCGGACTGTCCAAGGCGACGGCGGGCGTCATCCTTCGCGGGCTCGTGAACCTCGAAGCCCAGGGCATGGAACGGTTCTTCGGCGAGCCCGAATTCGATACAGCGGAACTACTCCGCACAGCACCGGATGGCCGCGGCGTGATCAGTTGCCTCGAGCTGCCCACCCTGCAAACCAAGCCAATGCTCTTCTCCACCTTTCTCATGTGGCTCCTCGCGGACCTCTTCGAAGAACTCCCCGAGGCAGGCGACCTCGACAAGCCGAAGCTTGTGTTCTTCCTCGACGAAGCGCATCTACTCTTCAATGGCGCATCCAAGTCTTTCCTCGATGCGATCACCACCACCGTGCGGCTCATCAGGTCCAAAGGGGTCGGGATCTTCTTCGTTACCCAAACCCCCAGGGATGTCCCCGGCGAGGTGCTCGGCCAGCTCGCGAACCGGATCCAACACGCCCTGCGGGCCTTCACCCCGGAAGATGCCAAGGCCCTCAAAGCCACCATCTCCACGTTCCCCCTGAGCGACTACGATCTCGAAGAAACCCTCACCTCAGCCGGGATCGGCGAAGCTGTCATCACCGTCATGAACGAGAATGGGGCGCCCACACCAGTTGCCCTGACCAAACTCCGGGCGCCGGAATCCGTGATGGGTCCAAGCTCGGATGAGCTGATCCGCACAACGATCGCGGCATCGTCGCTGCTGCCCAAGTACGGCACGGCAGTGGACAACCTTTCCGCCTAGGAGAAGCTCACTGACAGGGCCGCCGCGCCGACGGGCGACGCAGCGCCCGGCCTGCCTCCCGTGCCGGCGCCTGTCGGTCCGGACGCGGTCGACGCCGAGGCCCGCCGTATCGAGGAAGAGATCCTTGGGCGGCCAAGTACCCGCCCATTGCCCGAACCGGGCCGGGCGGCGTTTCCTCCCGAACCCTTCCCGGAACCCATTCCCGCTCCACAACCCATGCCCGCCCCGGCGCCTGCTCCGACTCAGGAAAGCGGTGGAACCATGGGGGACCTCGCGGGCGTCCTGGGCGGCGCCCTCGGCGGCGGAATCAAGAGCATGGCTCGCTCCATGGGCACCCAACTCGGCCGGGAACTCCTACGTGGCGTCTTTGGAACCTCATCGCGTCGCCGCCGCTGAAACCAGGCCTCAACCCACCGCCGTCGGGCGCTTCCCGCAAACCTTCATCCGTCACGTGAAGCTTCGGATGCCCGGATATTCCGGAACCGGCAGGTAACGTAAAGCACGTGCAGTTGAGTCAAGCGATAGTCAAGACCGCGGCGGGGTGGCTTCTCGGCCTGATGCTTGCCGTGGCCGCTGCAATCGTTTCCATCAACCTCGTCAGCAACTCAGTGGCTAGCCCGCAGCAGCAGGTTCGGGACTACTTGGCGGCACTCCAGAAGGGGCACGGCGGCGAGGCCCTCGGTCTGCTGCACGCATCGGTACCAAGCACGAACGCCGCGATGCTCGACGGAACCGCGCTGCAGACGGCGGCTTCGAGGATCACCGACGTGAAGCTTGGCAACGCCGAACCGCGGCCCGCCAACAGGGTGATAGTACCTATGGACTACACGATCGACGGCCAGGCGCTGCACACCGAATTCCTTCTTGAAAGGACCGGAACCGAGTGGTTGTTCTTCGGTAAATGGTCTTTCGTACCATCCTCCCTGCCGACCATCGAGGTATCCGTGGTCAACGCGAACGAGGCCACACTCAACGGCGTCCCAGTGAGCCTGCCCAATGGCCACAACAGCTTCGCCGTGTTCTTTCCCGGCAAATACGAAGCAAGCCTCACCGGGAAGTACTTCGCGGCTCCCGCCACGAGCACGACCGTAACGGCCAATGACCTGCCCCAGCCACCCCTCAGCCTTTTGACGAAGCCCACCGATGCCATGACCAAGGTGGTCAGCGACAAGGTCAAGGAATTCCTCGACAACTGCGCGCAGGAGGCCACTCAACAGCAACGACTCCAGCCTGCCTGCCCGTTCTACCATGTGACGAGCAACCAGATTGTGCCGAACACCATCAAGTGGCAGATCACCGAATACCCCAAAGTAACGATCGACCCCTTTAACGGGCAGTGGGTAGTCGCTCCCCTTCATGGCAAGGCCCAGGTAACCGCGCGCGAGATCAACCTCTTCAGCGGAATGGTCAGCAACCTCATTGCCGTCCATGACTTCAGCTTCACCACCAGGCTGGACATCGGGGCCGACACCATCACCGTCACCCCGATAGTGAGCTTCTAGCCGATAGTGAGCTTCTAGGAGCCGCCTAGTCCATCCCGCGCAGATCCAGCACGAGCTCCGAATCGCCGTCGGCCTGCAAGACCACCGGGATGCCCCAGTCCTGCTGGTACAGGTGGCACGCGGCGTGGTCCGGGATCTCGCCATCCTCGGTTTCGGGTCCGTCGCACGCGGCTGCCCGGGCCGCGATGTGGAGGATGCCCTCGGAAACATCAGACGACAATTCCAAGGTCCGCAGGAGACCCACCGAAGTACCGCCGCCGGCAACCAGGAGTTCGGGTGGAGTGGACGAGATCTTCAGCTGGGTTGGATCGCCCCAGCGGTCGTCAAGCTTTTGGCCGGTCGGCGCAGTGAAGCGCACGGTGAGCTCCAGCTTGCCCGGGGTCACCGGGCTCTTGGGCCGATGCGTCCGGGATTCGCCCTCGTCCACCTGCTGCGCTTCCTTGGGAATGGGAACCAGGACCAGCTGGTGCTTGTTGGACTCGACCACAATCAGCAGCGGCTCACCGTTTTCGGGATAGACCACGACGACGTCGCTCGGCTCCGCGAGGCCCCTCGTCAGGGTGGAAACCGTCTTAGTCGAGGGGTCGTAGCGGCGCACGGCACCGTTGTAGGTATCGGCGACGGCGACAGAACCATCCGGAAGCGCGGTCACACCCAGCGGGTGCTGGAAGCGCGCTTCTTCCGCGCCACCGTCGCGGAAACCGAAATCGAACAGGCCCTTGCCCACCGCGGACTCCACGGTGACGCCGGACTCGGCAATCACCAGCCGGCGCAATGCCGACGTCTCGGAATCGGCCACCCAAATGTTGCCATCCACGTCCACTGTCAGCCCGGAAGGTTGCGCGAACCAAGCTTCCTCCGCCGCTCCGTCGAGCAACCCTTCAAGCCCCGAGCCCGCCAAGATGGACACTTCGTCGCTCAGAGGCTCGAAAGCGAAGATCTGGTGCGTGCCTGCCATCGCGATGACAACGCGCTGCAGCTTCTCGCTCCACACCACATCCCACGGCGAGGAAAGGGAGACGCCCGTCCCCAACCCCAGCACCCCGACGTCGACCGCGTCGGCAGCGAAGTCAGCCGGACCGCCGTCGTGCGCGCCAGCCGTGGAAGCCCCAGCCCACACTCCGGCGCCGCTATCCGTCACCCGCGCCGGACCGGCGTCGAGCAAACGCTGCACGCCGTTGCCGGCAACCGTCTGGACATAACCGGAGCTGAGCGTGACACCGCGAAGGCGGTGGTTCACGGTATCGGCGACCACGGCGTCGTAGCCGAGCTTCCAGGCGAGCTCGGACGGAAGCACCGCAACGCCCTGCGGTTCGTTGAACTGGGCAATTTCGGCGCCGCCGTCGAGGTGGCCCTTGGTCCCGGAACCGATGACGCGCTCCACCGTTTCAAGGTCGGGACGCAGCTCAACCAGCCTGTGGTGGCCCGAGTCGACCACGAGGTAGTTTCCGTTGGCCAATTGGGTCGCCTTGCCGGGGAAACGCAAAGTGCCCGAAGTCGGCACGGGAGCAACGTAAGGACCGTCGCCCCTGTGGAGGGTGCCCTTCGCTTCATGCTCGGCGACGAGTTCCTCAAGGAGCACAGCAAGGCCGTCGGCGTGGCCCTCGCCCGACAGATGCGCGACGATGTAGCCCTCGGGGTCGATCACCACGAGGGTCGGCCACGCGCGGGCGGTGTAGGCCTTCCACGTGGCGAGCTCGGGATCGTCCAGGACGGGGTGGTGGATCTCGTAGCGCTCGACGGCGGACGCCAGAGCCACGGGATCGGCTTCGTGCTCGAACTTGGGTGAGTGCACGCCGACCGTCACGAGGACGTCCGAGTACTTTTCCTCAAGCGGGCGCAGCTCGTCCAGCACATGGAGGCAGTTGATGCAGCAGAACGTCCAGAAATCCAACAGCACGATCTTCCCGCGCAGGGATTCAAGGTCCAGCGACTTCCCGCCGGTGTTGAGCCAGCCACGGCCCACCAGTTCAGAGGCGCGGACACGCACTTGGGTCCGTACAGTTTCGCTCATCAGCGTCCTTCCAGGTTGGTTTTGCTTTCGGGCCGCTTGGAGTCCCGGTCCGCCAGTTTGGCATCGCGATCGGCGAGCCGGGCAAACATATCGTTGTAAGCATTGAGTTCGGCGTCGTTATTCCTGTCCGCCGCGCGGTCGGTGCGTTTGGTCTCCCGCTCATCCGAACGGGACCACATGACGGCGACGCCGATCGCCACCAGCAACGTTGGCACCTCGCCAATCCCCCAGGCCACGGCCCCGCCCATTTGCTGGTCCGCCAGCGCCGAAAGGCCCCAGGTCCGCCCGAGGTTTCCGAAGTAGTCGGCCGCGAGCAAGCTCGTGCCACCCATGATGGACACGCCGAAGAACGCGTGGAAGGCCATGGTCGCAAGCAGGAGCAGGAGCCGCATGGGGTACGGCGCCCGGCTGGGCAGGGGATCCGTGCCGATCATCGTGAGCACAAAGATGTAGCCGGTCAGGGTGAAGTGCAGGTTCATGAGCTCGTGGCCCACGTGATCGCGCATCGCCCAACCGAAGGCGTCCGAGTAGTAGAAGAGGACAATCGAGCCGGCAAAGTTCGCCGCGGCGAACAATGGATGCGTGACGATCTGGGAGAACTTCGAATGCACGAAGACCAGGAGCCATTCCCGCAGCCCGCGCGAGCCGTCACCGCGGGAACCCTCGCCGCGCGATGGCAGAGCCCGCAGCGCCAGCGTGACCGGAGAACCGAGCACCAGGAACAGGGGTGCCACCATCGTGAGGGCCATATGGTCCATCATGTGCGCCGAGAACAGGACGCGACCATAGACCGACGGCGGGCCCGACGTTATGTACGTCAGCACCACTAGGCCGATCAACCAATTCACCGTCCGGAACCAGGACCAGGAGTCACCACGGCGGCGGACCTTGACGATGCCGAGGATGTAGCTCGCGGCACCGAAGACCGCCACGGCTACCCACAGCCAGTCGAAACGCCATTCCGTGAGCCAACGCGCCGGCGTGAGCTCAGGGGGCAGCTCGTACCCGGACAGGATAAAGGCCGGGGAAGCATCCGGCGCATAGCTTGTGGGCTGCGGCGGGGCGGAACTGCCCAGCGCGACGGCGAGACCCGACGTCGCGCCTATCACCAGCAGTTCGACGAGCACCAGCTGCCAGAGAACCCGTCGGGTAGTCATCAAATTCCGGGCCAGCTGCGGAATAACCCATTTCCGGTGCATGAAGCCGATCCCGCCAAGGACAATCGTGGCAAAGGCCTTGGCCAGGATGATTTGTCCATAAGGGGAGCCCACAAGCGCGGTGAAGCTCGTGACGCGGATACTCGCGTTGATGATGCCCGAGCCGAAGACCATGACGAAAGCAAAGCCTGCGAGGGCGGAGAAACGCCGAAGGGTCTGCTCGGTGATGTCCTTGGTACCCGTCGCTTTCGATCCACGCAGGAGGCCCGAGAGGACTGCGAGCATGATGATCCCGCCGACCCACGTCGAAACGCCCACCAAATGCAGGCCGAGGGAATTGATGGCGCCCTCATGGTCGCTCGAGCTGGCGGAGTGGCCGATCAACGCGGTGGGGACCAAGCCGCCGATCGCGAGCAACAGGGTCAGCGCGAGGCCCGCCAGGGAGCGGACGCCAAACAGGGCCGTGGTAACGATCGCCGCAATGATGGTCACAGCGAGCCAAGCCTGGCCCGTTTGGATGTCAGTCATGAAGTACACGAGCGAACGGGTGAATTCCGCGGAGCCCGAAAGGCTCTGGCCTGCAACGTCAGCGTACGTCAGGACCAAAACCGCGACGGCGGAAACCGTCCAGGTTGCCCCCGCAACGGCCGCTACAGCCAAGGCACGGGCAAACGCCGGATGTTCAGGCGCATCCTCCGCGTCTTTTCCCCGGGATGTGCCGAGATGTTTCGGAAGGATTCCGACGGCGAAAATCAAGCCGCCGATCACCGTGGCCAGGGAGACGTTGTGGACCGCCTTGGCAATGGGCAGGCCCCAACGGACCAACGCACCCGGATCGGCAACCTGCCGCACTCCGGCCGCCCCGGAGAAGATCAGTGCGCCGACGAGGCCCAGGAACAAGGTGGCAATGCCCGCGAGTTGCCAGGGCAGCGAAATTCCTTCGGCAGCTCCCGCCCGCGCCCCGGCCTTGGAGGGGGGCGAAGGAGCAGTTGCAGGAGTCTTGGCTGTTGGCACCTATCCATTGTCCGACACCTCCGGCAGTGCCGCGAATCGGCCGGCTTAAAGCGGAAAGGCGGCAACCTATGGGTTGCCGCCTTTCGAGGCGCTGCGCCGAAGTGTCCTACTTCTTGGCGACAGCTGCCTTCAGCTTGGAGCCTGCGGTCAGCTTGACGCTGTGGCCGGCTGCGATCTGGATGGTCTCGCCGGTCTGCGGGTTGCGGCCCGTGCGTGCTGCGCGGTCGGTACGCTCGATGGCGAGCCAGCCCGGGATGGTGATCTTCTCGCCGGCAGCAACGGAAGTCTCGAAAACTTCGAACAGGGCATCGAGAACGGAGTTGACTGCAGCCTGGCTGGTGCCAGCCTTGCCAGCTACCTCGGAAACCAGTTCGCTACGGTTCTTAGCCATTTGTGTCCTCCTGGACTTTACGATTTTGGAGCCCACACACGGCATGCATGCGAGCCACTGTTCGAAAACTTACCAGCTTGGAGGGACGCGACCAGCAAATTCCGCGTGTTTCCGCGCTTTTTTGACTAAATTCACCCGATTTTGGGCGATTTGGGCGCCCGATTCCGCCGCAGGCGAACTCTCCTCCCGCCCTGGACGCTCTCTCACGTATATCCCTTTTGGGCCGGACGCACGCTCACGTATGCGGTTTCCGGGCCAGGGTGTGTGCGGTGTTTGTGAGCGGGGATCCGGTGGTGAGGGCGTTTATCTGAGCGGGGGTTGGAGGAGAGGCCAGCGTATCTGAGCGGGGGTTGGAGGAGAGGCCAGCGTATCTGAGCGGGGGTTGGAGGAGATTGGCGTTTACCTGAGCGGGGGTCCGGTGGTACCGGATGTTCTCTCACATATCGGCGCTCCCGGGCCGGCGCGCGCTCACATATCGGCGCTCCCGGGACGGCGCGCGCTCAGGTATCGGCGTTCCGGGGCAGGCGCGGGCTCTGGTGTGCCTGCGTGGTGGGGGTTAATGCGGGAGACCCCCCAACGGGTGGTTGGGGGGTCTCGACCTGTAATGGTTGTCCGGCGGTGTCCTACTC
>JBFUPP010000013.1:0-145920 GCA_041360635.1 bacterium RCC_150
CGCCCGAGACAGCTAAATCCTTAACCGGCCAATCCCCGGCATCCCGGGCCATTAGCCGGATAATGCTACGACAACGCAGTGATGGAGAACTTCTTCGGCCATCTGCAGGAAGAGCTCTTGGCCGCGCAACTGAACGAGTACATCGACTGGTACAACGCGGAAAGGATCTCAACAAGACTCAAGGGCCTGAGCCCGGTGCGATACCGTGCCCAGGCCCTCGCGGCTGAGGATCTCATTTACCCAGTCCAACACTCGGGGCCCAGCTCACCTTTTTGGTGGGACCCTGCCCTCGCTACTGGTCCTCGTCGACCTCGATGGGCTCCAGGGCTCGTGCGGCGTACGAGATGTGATCCGTGTGGCGGACCGCCACGATTTCGATGCGCTCCCCGACGAGGGGGGCGGTTTCCCCGACATACCTTGTGGCCAGACGAACGTTTTCGTCAAGGTCGACAATGCAGACCCGATATGGAAGCTCGTCCACGAATGCCGTGGGAGCGGCGTGGATGGTGGTGTGGGAGTAGAGCGTCCCCCGCCCGCTTAATTCGATCCAGTCGACCTCCTCCTCCCAGTCCTGCGGGGAGATCGGCTTGGGTGGAAAGGCGGCCTGCCCGGTGCGCCGGCCGGCCGTCGTGAGGAGACGGCCCTCACGGAGCCCGTCCCAGAACTTCCGGGTGAATTCTGTGATGCGCGGAGGATATGGATGCGGACGGTCGACATGGATGGTCTGAATCACTGGTGGACTCCTTCAAGGATGTGCACGAGAGCTGCGTTGTAGTTGCCCAGTTCGGCGCTGGTGAGGCCAAGCTCCGCCCCCTGGACCTGCCGTTCTCCGGCCAAGCCCAGGAGCTGCTCGTAGATCTCCACGAAGCTGTAGAGCGGCGTGACGTAGGCGGGGTGGCCCCGCGAGGTCAGTCCCCCCGAGGTGGAGATCGGCATGTCCCCGCCCAGCGACGTCCTGCCTTCGGAGGCCCAGCGGGCCCCCTTGCCAACCGGGGTGAGGCCCAGTGCCTCGGATGCCAGGACCTCGACAATGGTGCAGGGCGCGTAGAGCTCGGCAACGTCGATGTCCGCGGCGGTGACGCCCGCCGTCTCATAGGCCTGGCGGGAGGCCCCGGTGACGGAGGCGAAGGCGGTCATGTCGTTGGGTATCTCGCTGATCTGGTGCGCGCCCTCGTGGAAGAAGCCGCGCCCGCGCACCCGGACATACGGTTTGCCGAGGCCTTTCGCGTACTCCTCGTCGGCGAGGACGAGAACCACGGCGCCATCACTGCGCGGAGGAACCTCGTACAGGCCAAGCGGCTCGACGATCGGCCGCTGGGCGAGCACCTCCTCAAGGGTGATCGGCTTCCGGAACTGCGCCAGCGGGTTCATCGAGGCATGCAACCGGTTCTTGACCGCCACGGACGCCAGTTCCTCCCGGGACGAGCCGTGCTCGTGGATGTACCGCGTGGCGTCCATCGCGTACCACGCGATGGGGGAGATGCCGAAGGTCGATTGGAAGTCCACGTCGCCGGTAGCTCGCATCGAACTCATCATGTGGTCCTGGGCACGTGCCGCAGTCTCGAAGTTGATCCCCAGCGCCAAGGAAACCCGCGCCCGGCCGAGCAGGATGTCGTTCGCGGCGTTCTCAAAGGCCCAGCCACCGGTCATCCCGTTGCCCAAGACCTCCGAGACCGTTCCATGGCAGGGCAACCTGAGGTAGTTGGCCATGAACGTGGCGAAGTACTTCTGCAGCGTGTAATGCCGGTTCATGGCAAAGCTCAGACCTTGGACATCGCTCTTGTCGATGCCCGCTTGGCGTACCGCCTCGACGACAAGCTTGGCCAGCACTTCGTGTTCCAGGACTTGGTTTGCGTCCTCGGGCCTGGTCTGCCATTTGCCGATGGGCAGGGCGGAGCAGCCGATGATCGCCACAGATTTTTTCATCTTTTCCTTCCGTTGCGTTTGACACTGCAAGCTGTGACGCCCATCATATCAATGGAAGGGCCAATGCGCCATTGACCCAATGAGCCATGGAATAACCGGATGGAGGCAAACCTGTGGACGATTTGCACGAACCCCGCGACGCTGGGGGGTACCTCAAGGGACTGAGGGTGCTCGAGGTCGCCGACGAGGTGGGAGAGTACGCCGGGAAGATACTCACCGGACTCGGGGCGGACGTGGTCAAGATCGAGTCCCCCGAAGGCGAGGCAACCCGCTCCTACGGCCCCTTCGCGGGGGACGTGGCAGACCGAGAGAAGAGCCTGTACTTCTGGCACTACAACCACGGCAAGCGCTCGGTACGCTTGGATCTCGACTCTCCCGAGGGCCAAGCGAATTTCCTCCGGCTCGCGGAACAGGCCGACGTTGTCATCGACACCCGCCCCCGCGGCTACATGGACGAGCGGGGCCTGGGCTACGAGGCACTGCAGGAGTCCAATCCCGGACTTCTCTACATGCGCATTAGCGCTTTCGGGGACGACGGGCCGTGGGCGGACTACGTGGGCAGCGACCTGGTGCATCTGGCCCTTGGCGGCGTGATGATGAACTGCGGCTACGACCCGGATCCGTTCGAGCAGTACGACACGCCCCCGATCGCCCCGCAGATGTGGCATGCGTATCACATCACCGGCGAAATGGCTGTGATGTCGATCCTCGGCGGCCTCAGCCACAGGCTCCGCAGCGGTGAGGGACAGTACATGTCCGCTAATGTCCACGAGGCGGTAAGCAAGAACACCGAAACGGATGCCCCGGACTGGTTGTTCCTGCGCCAGAAGCACCTGCGCCTGACCTGCCGGCACTCGATGGTTTCGGCCAGCCTGCCGGCGCTGGCCATGACCAAGGACGGGCGGTACCTGCTGCCCTACAAGACCTACCTCAAGGGATCCGTTACCGCCAATGGAGGCGCTTGGGACGGCGCGGTCAACGTGCTGCGCAAGTACGGGATGGAGGCGGACCTGGATGGGCAGGACTATACCGATCCAGCCATCAGGTCCTCCCGCGAGGCCACGGACAAGCTTTCCGCGCAGGTCGAGAAGCTTGTGGGGCGGACCATGTTCGCCGCAGACGTCTGGCGCGACGGGCAG
Organism: bacterium RCC_150; assembly: GCA_041360635.1. GTDB lineage: Bacteria > Actinomycetota > Actinomycetes > Actinomycetales > Micrococcaceae > Arthrobacter. The sequence continues at coordinate 3,066 of JBFUPP010000013.1, forward strand.
GACAACGGCCTGCCGTGGGCACCGGTCCGGCGCCCGGAAGAGAACATCGAGGACGAGCACTGGCGGATGCGTGAAGCTTTCGTTGACATCCACCGTCCCGAGCTAGGGCGCTCCGTGGCCCACACGGGGGCCAAGTGGTACTCGCCGGATGTTGCTTGGAATCACGGTGCGCCGGCACCGCGCCTTGGCCAGCACACCGCCGACGTTCTCAGCGAGTGGAGCACGCCACGTAAGTCCCACCGCCTGCAGACTGACCAAGCCCCAGGCCTCACGAGCCAGCTGAGTCCGCACGGCAAGCCGTTCGCCTTGACAGGAGTGCGGGTCATAGATCTGAGCTGGATGCTCGCCAGCGCCGGTGCCGGCCGCTACCTCGCCGCCATGGGCGCCGAGGTGGTCAAGGTTGAACACGAAAGCCGCCTGGACGGCATGCGCACCGGGCAGGGCCTTTGCCCTCCCGGTGGAAGGCCGGAGCGTGAAGCCGCCACCGAGGCTCTGCCGACCCCCGCCCAGACCCCGGGAAATCCCAACCGGAGCGGGTCCTTCATGGAGATCAACGCGGGCAAACTCGGGATCTCGCTCAACCTCAAGTCGGCCGAGGGCAAGCAGATCCTCGAAGACCTCATCCGCGGCGCCGACATGGTCGTCGAAGGTTTCTCGCCCGGGACCATGAAAAGGATGGGCCTCAGCTACGAGCGGCTCAAGGAACTCAACCCCTCGATCATCTACGTCCAGCAGTCCGGCTTCGGCGAATACGGTACCTATGGCCGCGCCCGCGCCTTCGGACCCACGGCTCAGGCCTTCACGGGCATCAGCGAGATGTCCGGGTTGCCCGAGCCCTTCCCGCCGGCCGGCATCGGATACTCGTTTCTGGACTGGTTCGGCGCGTACAACATGGCCAACGCCATGCTGGCTGCGCTCTACCGAAGGGACATCACCGGCCACGGATGCCACATTGACGCTTCCCAAGGCGAAGCCGGGCTCTACCTCACCGGCACAGCCATCCTCGACTGGTCCGTGAACGGACGGCACTGGAGCCGGTACGGCAATCGCTCGCCCTACAAGCTGGCCGCACCCCACGGCGCCTTCCGCACCCTAGGCCAGGACCGTTGGATTGCCATCGCGGCATTCACCGAAAATCAGTGGCGCTCCATCGTGGAGGTTCTCGGAAATCCCGGCTGGGCCAACGATCCCCGGTTCGTCAGCCTCGAATCCCGCTTGGCGTACCAGGACACCCTCGAACCCCTGGTGGAGTCCGAGACGAGCAAGTGGGACTCCTTCGACCTGATGAACGCGCTGCAGGCCCGAGGTGTCCCGGCCGGGGCCTGCCAAGACGCGCAGGACCGGTACGAAATGGACCCCCAGCTGCGGCACCTGGGGTGGACCGTGGAACTGCCGCAAACGGAGATCGGCACCTGGCCAGTGAAGGAACACCCTGTCCGTATGGACAAGACCCCAACCTACATCGGGGGATTCCTCGGCCGCTCCGGACCGAACTACGGGGAAGACACCGACCGCGTGCTCTCCTCGCACCTCGGGTTTGACGACGAACGCATTGCGGAACTGCGCCGCAAAGGCATTGTGTAACCGGCCGCCTCATGCTGCTGGGGAACGGAGACATTAATCATGAGTAGTGCCACCCGCGTCGGAACGACGCGAGACGTGCCCGCAGCGCGGCGGAAGCCACGACAACAGCCATCCGGACCGGTCCTCGGCGCCATGGGGATCCTCGTGTTCCTCCTCGTCTGGGAGATGCTCCCCGCTGCGGGAGCCATCGACGCGAAGTACCTGCCGCCGGCCTCCGAGGTGCTCGTCGCAATGGCGCGAGACTTCGGCCTCACTGCCTTCTGGACGGCCGTCGGCGAGACCATGACCGCGTGGGCAACCGGCCTCGTGGCCGCCGTCGCGATTGCAGGAATGCTGGGGCTGGTGATCGGGATGAGCCCGTTCCTGCGGCGGTTCACGAACTCCACGGTCGAATTCCTCCGCCCGATCCCGTCCGTCGCTTTGATCCCGCTGGCGGTCCTGCTGTTCGGCGTGAAGATCGAGTCCTCGCTGATGCTCATCATCTACGCGTGTTTCTGGCAAGTGCTGATCCAGGTCCTATATGGGGTGGCGGACGTGGATAACGTGGCAACGCAGACGGCGCGTTCCTATGGATTCTCCACCGCGCAGCGGGTGCGCGACGTCGCGTTCCCCACCATGCTGCCCTACCTGATGACCGGGATCCGGCTCGCTGCCTCGGTGGCGCTGATCCTGGCGATCACCGCCGAACTCGTCATCGGGTCGCCGGGCCTGGGCCATGAGATTGCCTTGGCCCAGTCCGGCGGGGCCGTCTCCGGAATGTACGCGCTGATCCTGGCCAGCGGCCTGCTGGGAGTGCTGGTCAACATGATCATGCGCCGAATCGAAAAACGGGTGCTGGCCTGGCACCCGTCCGTCCGCGGAGAGGAAACGCCATGAAGGCCCTGAAAAGCGCCGCCTATATCGTCGCGTTGCCACTGATCCTGCTGGCCCTGTGGTGGGCCGGCACCTCCGGGGAACCGAACTTCTTCATCCCCTCCCCCGCCCAGATCGCGGAAGCCTTCGGCCCGACGTGGTTCCAGGGCCGGATCACCTCCGACATGCTTCCGTCCTTGGGCCGGCTCGTCCTCGGGGTGCTGGCCGCGATCGTCCTGGGCGTGGTCCTGGGACTGCTGGTGGGCATGAACCGCACCCTGCGGGCCCTGACCGAGCCGGTGTTCGAATTCTTCCGGGCGTTGCCGCCGCCGGTGCTGGTGCCGGTGCTGATGCTGCTGGTCGGCGTCAACGACACCATGAAAGTCGCCGTCATCGTCTCCGGGTGCATCTGGCCGGTGCTGTTGAACACCATCGAGGGCGTACGCTCGATCGACCCGGTGCAGAACGAGACCACCCGCTCCTACGGGATCTACGGCCTCTCGCGCATCCGTTACCAGGTGATCCCCTCCGCAGCGCCGACCATCATGGCCGGGATGCGCCAGTGTCTCTCGATCGGGCTGATCCTGATGGTCATCTCCGAGATGTTCGCCTCCTCCTCCGGGCTGGGCTTCACCATCGTGCAGTTCCAGCGCACCTTCGCCATCCCCGAAATGTGGTCCGGCGTCGTGGTCCTAGGCCTGATCGGCGTGGCCATGTCCTTCATCTTCCAATTTGCCGAGCGCCGGATCCTGCGCTGGTACCACGGCCTGAAAGAGGTAGAAAATGCAGCATGACACCCAAACCGGTACCCCCGGTAGCACGACCCCAGACCACATCACCCAGCCAAGAGGGGAAACACCGTTCACCGGCCCCGCTCCCGCGGGCCGGACCCTGCCCGAGGGCCAGGCCCTGCTGAGCGTGCGTGGCCTAAAGAAGGTCTACAAGACCGACGCCGGGGACATTGAGGCGGTGCGGAACCTGACCTTCGATCTGGGCCGCGGCGAACTGGCCTGCCTGGTGGGCCCTTCCGGATCCGGCAAAACCACCCTGCTCAAATGCATCGCCGGCCTGCTTGCTGCCACCGAGGGCGAGGTGCACCTGGACGGGCAAAAGGTGACCGGCCCGCCGAAGAAGATGGCGGTCGTCTTCCAGGAGTACGGCCGCTCCCTCTTCCCCTGGCTGCGGGTGGCGGATAACGTCGAACTGCCCCTGAAAAACGCCGGCGTGCCAAAGCAGGAGCGCCGCAGGCTGGTCGCCGAGGCCCTTGAAGCGGTCGGGCTGGCCCACGTGCCCAAGTCCTACCCGTGGCAATTGTCGGGCGGGATGCAGCAGCGCGTGGCGATCGCCCGCGCCGTGGCCTACCAGCCTGAGGTGCTGCTAATGGACGAGCCCTTCGCCGCCGTGGATGCCCAGACCCGCGCGGACCTGGAGGACCTGGTCCGGCGCATCCACCGCGACTTGGGCGTGACGGTTCTGTTCGTCACCCACGACATCGACGAGTCCGTGTACTTGGGGGAACGCGTCATCATCCTCTCTTCCTCCCCGACGGTAATCCAGGAGGATCTGGTGATTGACCTGCCCGAGGTACGCGACCAGCTCGAGACCCGCGCCCTGCCGCGCTTTACTGAGTTGCGCCACCACGTCTACGAACAGATCCAGCTTGCCAAGAAGGGCCACCGCCCGGATGCGGCCCTCACCACTGCCTAGCGCAGCAGCTCCGGACCGAGCCCTGGACCCCGAAGAGCGTCCGGGCTCCCTAGAACAGCGGTGCGGACCCCGGCCCGCATCCGCAACAACATCATTGGCCTGACCAGGCCGCGAATGGAGGAACAGTGACAGAAGCATTCACGAACCAGCACACGCGTGCGGGGCTTGAACAAATCGAGCAGCGGGAATTCACCATGACCATCGACGGCCAAGCCGCGTCGTCGGGAGAGTGGTTCGAGGTCATCAATCCCGCCACCGGGCAAGTGGTGGCGCGCGCTCCGCGCTGCTCCGAAGAGCAGCGCGACCGCGCGGTGGAAGCGGCACACCGCGCCTTTTCCCAGTGGCGGAGCGATGCCGCCTTCCGCCGCGAACGCCTGCTGGCCATCGCCGACGCGCTCTCCGCCAACGCGGACACGCTCGGCGCCGTTATGACCTCAGAGCAAGGTAAGCCCCTGTCCGAGGCCGTCGCCGATGCCCACCGGTCCGCCGACTGGTTCCGGTACTTCGCCGGCCTCGACACATCGTCCACTGTAATCCAGGACGACACCGACGGCTTCGTCGAGGTCGTGCGGAAACCCTTGGGCGTGGTCGTCGGGATCATCCCTTGGAATTCCCCGCTCCTGCTGATCGCGTGGAAGGCCGCTCCTGCCCTGCTCGCAGGCAACACGATTGTCATCAAGCCTTCGTCCTACACGCCCCTGTCGGCCCTGCTCATCGGCGAAATCCTCCGTCCCCTGCTCCCGGAGGGCGTCTTCAGCGTCGTCTCCGGCAAGGAACCCCTCGGAAGCCAGCTGCTGGTCCATCCCCTGGTGCGCAAGGTGAGCTTCACCGGCTCGACCGAGGTGGGCAAGGAGGTCGCCCGAAACGCCGCAGCGGACCTCAAAAGGGTCACGCTGGAACTCGGGGGCAATGACGCGGCCATTGTCCTTGAAGACGCCACCCCCGACCGTTTCGCCCGAGACCTGTTCTGGGCCGCCTTCAAGAACAACGGCCAGATGTGCGCCCTGGTCAAGCGCCTGTACGTTCCCGAAGCACAGCGTGCGGAGTACGTGGAAGCCATTGCCGCCGTCGCCCGCGAAGTCCGCATCGGCAACGGCATGACCGAAGGCGTCCAGCTGGGGCCGCTGACGACCCAGGCCCAGCTGAAGAGCATCAGCGAGCTGGCCTCGTACTCCATTTCCTCCGGCGCCCAGGCCGCCGCAGGAGGAAAATCTATCGAGGGCTCCGGCTACTTCTTCGAGCCCACCGTCCTCACCGGAGTCACGGACGGCGACAGGATCGTGGACGAGGAACAGTTCGGTCCGATTCTCCCGGTCATCGGATACACCGACGTCGAGGACGTGCTTCGCAGGGCCAACAACAGCATGTATGGACTCGGAGGATCCGTATGGGGCGTCGACACCGACCGCGCCCGCACGGTCGCCGCCCGGCTCGACTCCGGCCAGGCATCCGTCAACCACCACACCCGGGGAATCCTTCCCCACCTTCCCTTCGGCGGCTTCAAGTGGAGCGGGCTCGGCGTGGAGAACGGCATCTGGGGTCTGGACGCGTTCACCCAGGTCCAGACCCTCGCCGGCCCTGCACGCAAGACCGTCTAGGACCACCACAACATCAATTTTGGGAGTAGAAATGTCACTGTCAGGCAAAAGATTCGTCGTCACCGGCGCCGCGTCCGGAATGGGAAACGCAACCGCCTCGAAACTGATCAAGGAGGGCGCGGAGGTCTACAGCCTCGACCGCAATGAACCGGTAGCGCCCGTCACCGCCCATTTCCCCGTGGACCTGTCCGACCCCGGAAGCATTGACGAAGTTATCCAGCAACTGGGCGGCGGCTGGGACGGACTGATGAACATCGCAGGGGTTCCCGGAGGGAAGCTCCCCAACGACTTCGTCTTCTCTGTCAACTTCCTCGGCCTGCGCCACCTGACCGAAGGCCTCACGCCAGTGCTGAACCCCGCCGGCGTCGTCATCAACGTCTCCTCCAATGGAGATGTCATGTGGCCCACCCGCAAGGAGACCCACGAACAGCTCATGGCGACGGCATCCTTCAACGAAGGCCTCGAGTGGTACCGGCGCGTCCAGCCGGACGGAAAGGCCTACAACTTCTCCAAAGAGGCCGTGAGCTACTACACGCTCACCCAAGCCATCCCCTTCGCCCAAAAGGGGCTGCGCATCAATGCCGTCTGCCCGGGCATGACCAACACCCCCATCATCGGGGACTTCATCAATGTGATGAGCGAGGACCGCGTCGAGCGCATCAAGAACCTCATCGGAGGCTGGGCCGAACCGGAGGACATCGCCGACGTGATTGTATTCCTGGCCACGGATGAGGCCCGTTTCGTCAACGGGCAGACCATCGATGTAGACGGCGGTTTGAAAGCCGGAATGGCTTCCGGCGCTGTTCCTCTTCCCGGATACTAACGGGATATCACTGGAGCCCTTCCTGCAACTGAGCATTTAGGTTCTCTCCTTGTGCCGCGAGGAAGCAAGGGGCGTTCCCGGACCTGCATCCGGGAACACCCCTGGTTCTTTTCCAAGGCCGCCGGGCGCAGTACGAGCTTCAACGTCCCTTTCTTGGTAACAGCCGGCTGGGCCGGAAGAGGAACTACGCACCTGAAGAGGGTCCTGGCCGGGCGTCTCTGCCCGATTGCAGGCTTGCCCTAGCCGCGGCCCGGATTCCTTTCACCCTGCCTCGACAGAGATGCGTACGTGGGGCACATCCAACCACTGCCCGTGCATCCCCTACCCGCGCATCTGCAAGGATTCGTTCACAGGGGTCTCTAAAATCGGCTCCCCGTGGCAGTTCCTGGCCGGCGCGTCGCAGAGGACCTGGGAGTCGAGGTCCTGGTTACCAAAAAAGTTTGGCCGAGACGGCGCTGCTCACTGAAGCACCGGCAGGGCTGCCACCATCCGTGATGGTCTCCAGGGCAAAGGCGGCGATGAGCAGCGTACTGGCATTCCTCGATATTCGGCCGGCCTTTGTTGGCATCCCCAGCGTGACGCCACCCCACGCCTGGCCAGTAATTCAACGATCCCCTCTTGATCAGATGCAGGCAGGGCGCGCCCGGGTCTTGACCAGAGCATTGATTATCAACCCTTCTTTCCTGCACGGTCGGCAGCCGGTGGAACACACGGTCTACAGGGCCCAAACCGGGCAAAGGCCTCAAATCGTCCCGCTCGCACGAGGAGCGGGAGAAGTACTCCCAGACCTTCACAAGGCAGCCGTGCGTGCTAGGAGACGCCCCACTGAATGTATACACTGACGGTAATATTGCTTGAATTGTTGCCTGACTTCTCCATCAATGTATACACTCGGCTTCATGCGCGCCAGTGAACGGGCTTACAGGACCCTATTTGAAGACATCGTTGAGTGGCGTCTTTTGCCGGGCACCGTTCTGGCGGAAGTAGAACAGTCGGAACGGCTCGGCGTCTCCCGAACTCCGTTACGGGAGGCGCTTGGGAGATTAACCGCAGAAGGTCTCACCCAGACTGCCGGAGGCCGGGGCGTCTTCGTCACAGATATCTCCCTGGAGGACATCGACGAGCTGTTCGAGCTGCGCGAAATCCTGGAGTGCCGCGCGGCGGCTCTGGCAGCGCAACGAGGAGATCGCCGCGTCTTCGTTAATCTCCACGAGGAACTTCAGAATGCCCCGACGCTCCTAAGCGGTGATGACCCTGCCCGTCATACCTATTACGAGCTGGTAGGTCGGTTGGATGAGGCCGTCGATGCGGCCATCTCCAACTCTTACCTGGTGCAGGCCATGCAGAGTCTGCGCGTCCATTTGGTCCGAGTCCGACGGCTGGCCGCCGACGACACTCGCCGCCTTACAGCCGCAGCCGCGGAGCATGCTGCCATTGCCGAAGCCATCGCCGCCGGGAACCCGCGGCTTGCCGAGGCAGCCACCACTCTTCATCTGCACCGCAGTCTTACCCACCTCAAGGCCACCCACACGCCTCAATAAGGAGCACCATGGTCAAGAACAACCACGTCCGTGTCTACAAGAGCGAAGAGAACCTCCCCCGCGAGGACCAGCTGGCGCACAAGATCGCTCTGGTCGCCGCGGACCCCGTGGAAGTAACGGCAGAGGTGACCGATATGGTCATTAACCGGATCATCGACAACGCCTCCGTCGCCATCGCCTCACTCAACCGGGCCCCCATCGTCGCGGCCCGGGCACAGGCCCTCACCCACGGCCCGTCCAGCGGCGGCAAAGGGGCCAAGGTCTTCGGCATCGGCGAACGCGTCTCCCCGGAATGGGCGGCGTGGGCCAACGGCGTGGCGGTCCGCGAACTGGACTACCACGACACCTTCCTCGCCGCGGACTACTCCCACCCGGGCGACAACATTCCGCCGATCCTCGCAGTCGCCCAGCACGTGGGCTCGAGCGGGGCGGACCTGATCCGGGGCATCACCACCGGCTATGAGATCCAGGTGAACCTGGTGAAGGCCATCTGCCTGCACAAGCACAAGATCGACCACGTCGCCCACCTTGGCCCCTCCGCCGCGGCCGGCATCGGCACCCTGCTGGGACTCGACGTCGAAACAATCTTCCAGTCCGTGGGCCAGGCCCTGCACACCACCACAGCCACACGCCAGTCCCGGAAGGGCGAAATCTCCACGTGGAAGGCGCACGCCCCGGCCTTCGCAGGCAAGATGGCCGTTGAGGCGGCCGACCGTGCTATGCGAGGCCAGACCTCGCCAGTGCCGATCTACGAGGGCGAGGACGGCGTCATCGCCTGGCTGCTGGACGGCCCGGACGCCTCCTACGAGGTCCCGCTGCCCACGCCCGGGGAGGCCAAGCGCGCCATCCTGGACACCTACACCAAGGAACACTCAGCCGAATACCAGGCCCAGGCCTGGATCGACCTCGCCCGGAAACTGCACGGCCAGTACCCCGAACTGAAGAACCCTGAAAACGTGGCCTCGGTGCTGATCCGCACAAGTCACCACACCCACTACGTGATCGGCTCCGGCGCCAACGATCCGCAGAAATACAGCCCCACCGCCAGCCGGGAGACCCTGGACCACTCCATCCCGTACATCTTCACCGTCGCCTTGCAGGACGGGGCCTGGCACCACGTCGATTCCTACTCCCCCGAACGCGCCGCCCGCCCGGACACCGTGGAACTGTGGCAGAAGGTCTCCACGGTGGAGGACCCCGAGTGGACCCGCCGGTACCACTCGCTGGACATCTCCGAGAAGGCCTTCGGCGGATCCGTGGAAATCACCCTCACCGACGGCGCCGTCATCCGCGACGAGATCGCCGTCGCCGACGCGCACCCGCTGGGCGCCCGCCCGTTCACCCGCGAGCAATACGTCAACAAGTTCCGCACCCTGGCTGCCGGGCTGGTGACGGAGGATGAAATCGAAAGGTTCCTTTCCGCCGTCGAACGCCTGCCGGAACTGGCCGCCGGCGAACTGGACCAGCTGAACATCACCGCCGCCCCCGGCGTGATCAACCTCGGCTCGGCACCGAAGGGACTGTTCTAATGCTGTACTCAAAAATCACGGCGGAACAGAAGCGCCTTTACCTGCGCAAAATCCTCGCCTCCGGAACCATCCAGCAGTTTCCCGGGGCGTTCAACCCGCTCTCCGCACGGCTGATCGAGGAGAAGGGCTTCGCCGGCGTCTACATCTCCGGCGCCGTCCTCGCCAACGACCTCGGCCTGCCGGACATCGGCCTGACCACCCTCACCGAGGTGGCCACCCGGGCCGGACAGATCGCCCGCATGACGGACCTCCCGGCGATCGTGGATGCCGACACCGGCTTCGGCGAACCCATGAACGTGGCCCGCAGCGTGCAGGAACTTGAGAACGCCGGGCTCGCCGGCTGCCACATCGAGGACCAGTTCAACCCCAAGCGCTGCGGCCACCTGGACGGCAAGAATGTCGTGGACCTGGACACCGCCACCAAGCGCATCCGCGCCGCGGCCGATGCGCGGCGGGACCCGAACTTCCTCATCATGGCGCGCACCGACATCCGGGCAGTCGAAGGCCTCCAGGCCGCCAAGGACCGCGCCAAGGCACTCGTTGACGCCGGCGCCGACGCGATCTTCCCCGAAGCCATGAGGGACCTGCACGAATTCCGTGCCATCCGCGACGCCGTCGACGTGCCGATCCTGGCCAACATGACCGAGTTCGGCAAAAGCGACCTCTTCACCACAGAGCAACTGCAGAACGTCGGGGTGAACATGGTGATCTATCCGGTCACCCTGCTCCGCAGTGCCATGGGGGCCGCTGAACGGGTTCTGGACACGATCCGAAGCCTGGGAACCCAGCAGGTGCGCGTGCCGGAAATGCTCACCCGGGCACGCCTCTATGACCTCGTGGACTACGAGGCCTACAACAAGTTCGACTCCGGCATTTTCAACTTCCAAATCCCCGACATCCGCCGCTAGTTAACCGACTGCAACGAAGGAGTTCAGCATGACTGACATAGAGATTAAGAAGGGCCTCGCCGGCGTCGTGGTGGACTACACCGCGGTCTCCAAGGTCAACGCGGAAACCAACTCGCTGCTGTACCGCGGGTACCCGGTCCAGGAGCTCGCAGCAAAATGCAGCTTCGAAGAGGTCGCCTACCTGCTGTGGAACGGTGAACTGCCCACACAGGAGCAGTTGGCCGGGTTCACCGAGCGCGAAAGGGCCGGCCGGGCACTGGACCCGGCACTCAAGGCCATCATCGACGCCTTGCCCACGGACGCCCACCCGATGGACGTCTGCCGCACGGCCGCCTCGGTGCTGGGAGCACGGCACCCGCTGGCGGAGCACTCTTCACCCGGAGTCAATATGAAAAAAGCCATCGACCTCTGGGCCGCGATGCCGGCAGTCGTGGCGTACGACCAGCGCCGCAGGCGCGGCCTGGACGTCGTGGAGCCCCGCGACGATCTGAACTATTCGGCCAACTTCCTCTGGATGACCTTCGGCGAAGACCCCGTGGACGAGGTCGTCGAGGCTTTCAACGTCTCGATGATCCTGTACGCCGAACACTCCTTCAACGCCTCCACCTTCACCGCCCGCGTGGTCACCTCCACCCTCTCGGACCTGCACTCGGCCGTAACCGCTGCCATCGGCGCCCTCAAAGGTCCCCTGCACGGCGGGGCAAACGAAGCAGTCATGCACACGTTCGGTGAAATCGGAATCCGCAACGACGAGTCCCTGGAGGACGCCGCGGCCCGGGCAAAGGCCTGGATGGAAGATGCGCTGGCGCAGAAGAAGAAAATCATGGGCTTCGGGCACCGCGTCTACAAGCACGGCGACTCCCGCGTACCCACGATGAAAGCGGCCCTGGACAAGATGATCGCCCACTACGGCCGGCCCGAACTCCTGGGACTCTACAACGGGCTCGAAGCCGCCATGGACGAGGCCAAAGCCATCAAACCCAACCTCGACTACCCTGCCGGACCCACCTATCACCTCATGGGCTTCGACACCCCCACCTTCACGCCGATCTTCGTCGCCAGCCGCATCACCGGCTGGACCGCACACATCATGGAACAGGCCACTTCCAACTCCCTCATCCGCCCGCTCAGCGCTTACAACGGCCCAGAGCAACGTTCCCTTTAAGCGGCACGTCAACTCCCCCCAAATCCAGCGGTGAGGCGCCGGATGATCACCCGGATCATCAAAATATCGCAACGCATACGGCGCCTCACCGTCGGCTCGCCAAATTCCGCACTCTCGTATCTAGGAGCAACGTGGACCTTCATCTCCAACCAGATTGGCAGCGCACCCGCGGGCAGCGTGTAGAAGTTTGGAGAGGCGGGAAACTGGTCCGGCAAGGAACGGTGGAGGCCGTCATGCCTGACGATTCGCTTCTCTGGATTTCAGCGGAAGGAAACTATTTGAGGCAGATAGTTTCCCGTCATGACGGATACCAGGTTTTCACCCATTTCCTGCCTTGACCGTGCCTCAACTGGCGACCACCGAAATTCTTCGGGAGGAATCATGAACCGAACATTTTTCAAGTCGAAAATTCACCGGGCCACCGTTACGCATGCCGACCTGCATTACGTAGGTTCGGTTACGGTTGACTTGGATCTGCTCGATGCTGCTGACATTCTTCCCGGTGAGCTCGTGGCCATCGTGGACGTCACCAACGGCGCCCGCCTGGAAACTTACACGATCGCCGGCGAACGCGGGTCCGGCGTCATCGGAATCAACGGCCCCGCGGCGCACCTGGTGCATGAGAACGACAGCGTCATTCTGATCACGTACGCGCAGATGACCACCGAGGAAGCCAAGGCCTACGAACCCAGGGTTGTCCACGTGGACAAGGACAACCGCATCATCCAGTTGGGCAACGACCCCGCCGAAGGCCTCACCCCCGGGCTGCTGCGGCCGCCATTCGCGCTCAGCAACGCTACGCTCTGAATCCCAGAACCAGGGCGTCCCTCCTAAACTGGTGGCCTGCCGGATGGAATGCTGGAGCGCTGTCGCGGGCACCCATTTTGAGTGAAAACAGCGCCGATTCACACGCAATCCGCCCAACTCGCGATAGGGTGCGACTAACGCGCGGCCGTCCGGACAGAAACGCTGAATCTCTCCGCAGCACGGCGGAGGTCCTCTTATTGCGTCAAATCAATACCAGTGTCGTCAACCTGCCGGGACAGTACAGCTAGCGTCCCTTCAGTGATGTGCACATTTCCTGCACCAGGTCCCCCGGGCGCCTGGAACGCGATTGCCACTGCGGTCCGTCCTGCTTCAGCATTCGGTGACGTTGACCGCCAGGCCGCCCCGGGAAGTTTCTTTGTATTTGCTCTTCATGTCGGCGCCGGTTTCGCGCATGGTCTTGATTGCCGTGTCCAGGGACACGTGGTGGTTTCCGTCGCCGCGCAGACCGATCCGGGCGGCGTTGATGGCTTTGTTGCTGGCCATGGCGTTACGTTCGATGCACGGGATCTGCACGAGACCGCCGACGGGATCGCAGGTAAGGCCGAGGTTGTGTTCGATCCCGATTTCGGCAGCGTTTTCCACTTGCCGCGGAGTGCCGCCGAGGATCTCGCAGAGTGCGCCGGCTGCCATGGAGCAGGCGGACCCCACTTCCCCTTGGCAGCCAACTTCGGCGCCTGAGATGGAGGCGTTTTCCTTGTACAGGACTCCGATGGCCGCTGCGGTGAGAAGGAACCGGACCACGGATTCCTCAGATGCCCCGGGCGTGAACATCATGTAGTAGTGCAGGACTGCGGGGATGATTCCGGCGGCACCGTTCGTAGGGGCGGTGACTACCCGGCCGCCGGAGGCATTCTCTTCGTTCACGGCCAGGGCAAACAGGTTTACCCAGTCCATGGCGCCCAAGGGGTCGCTGGCGTCCTCTTTCGTCTGCAGGTCGGCTAAGAGCCTCGGTGCACGACGGCGGACCATCAGGTTGCCGGGCAGGTGCTCTTGGGTGCGGCTACAGCCGCGCGACACACATTCCTTCATGGTCTTCCAGATGCGCAACAGCTCTGCACAGGTTTCCGCTTCGCTGCGCCAGGCACCCTCGTTGGTAAGCATGATGTCGCTGATGGACATGCCTTCGCGGTCGCAGTGGGCCAGGAGTTCCTTTGCGGTCGTGAAGGGGTATCGGAGCTTCACGGTGTCTTGCTGCGCTTTTCCAACAGCATCTTCGTCAACCACGAAGCCGCCGCCCACGGAGTAGTACACGTGCTCACTCACCACGTTTCCCTGGCCATCGAAGGCCTGGAACCGCATGCCGTTAGGGTGGGCGGGCAGGGATTGGCGCATGTGGAGGACAACGTCCTTTGCCCTGTTGAAAGAGATCATCCGGCGGTCGGCGAGGAGGATCTTTTTCGCCTGGGTCGCCTCAGCCACCTTGTCATCCGCGCTCAGGGTATCCACCGTCTCCGGGACCTCTCCCATGAAGCCGAGGATCACGGCCTTATCGGAACCGTGTCCCCTGCCGGTAGCTCCCAGCGAACCGAAGAGTCCGGCGTAAACCCGATCAACGGTGTCAAGCTTTCCTGCCTTATCGAGGATGTTGATAAAGGAGCGTGCTGCCCGCATCGGGCCAACGGTGTGGGACGACGAAGGGCCGACACCGATCGAAAACAGGTCGAGGGCGCTCAAGGCCATGGGAATTCCTCCGAAAAGAGCAGGGGTGCTGGGTTCCCTTTCAACTTTGCGGGCCAGGCCATCCCGCGTCTATCGGGAATATGTGAAGCCGACTTGAAGCTGCACTTAACGATTCTTCCGGAGGGCTCCCTTCAGCCTTGGACCTTGGGACGGGCGTCTGTTGCCTCCCTCAGTTCTTCAATGACAGCGGTAACCGCTGGTGAGTCGCGGCTGGCGGTGCGGTACAGGATGATGATGTTGCGGCCGCAGCGCGGGTGGACGCGGCGGACGAGAAGGTCCTCCGTCTCCCGTCCGAGGTTCAGCTCACTCATCAACGCGACCCCCAGGCCGCCTCGGACGAGACCGAGGGTGGCCATCAGGTTCCGGCAATTCGCTATGATGTTGGGTACGAAACCCGCATCCCGGCAGGTTTGGAGCACGAACTGTTCAAAGACGCTGCCTTCCTGGTCCAGGATCCAGCGCTCACCCGAGTAGTCGGACAGCATCGCCGGCGCTCCGGACTCGGGCACACGCCGGTCAGCCGGCAGGACAAGGATGATCTCATCGCGGCCCAGGACCGTCTTCACCAAACCCTCATCCTGTATCTCGTGAAGATCATCCACCACAGCGATATCGATGTGCCCGGCCCGGAGTTGGGCCACACTCTCGTACGGTTCCAGATCGGAAACTATTACGTCCAACCGCGGATAGGCCGCTTGCAGGGACATCACCGCGGACGGCAGGACGGTACTGCAAAAGCTCGGGAAAGCGCTGATGGCCAAGCGGCCGCGGACGTCGGTCTGGAACTTCTTCAGGGTCGCCTCCGCGGCTTCAACTTCGGATGCGATGCGGCCAAAGTGCTCCACGAGCATTGCGCCGGCTTCGGTTAGCCGCACGTTCCTCCCCGCCCTGACAAGCAGCGGCAGTCCAGCCTCCTTTTCCAGCACCGCCAGCTGTTGGCTTACAGCAGAAGTGGTCATATGGAGCTTCACGGCGGCCGCCGTCATTGTGCCCTCAAGCTGAAGCGTTTTGAGGATATGCAGCCGGCGGATGTCGAGCACGGAAACCCTCCTTCGGTTTAGCTCTACTTAACCGCAGAACCTGCTCCCGAACCACTCTCCGGCCCCGGGCGCCACCCCGCCGTATTCACTCGATGACCCGGCCATGGTGGGCTGCCTGGCGGTGTAGCACTTCTCGATGACGTCGACCGGATCGTGCCGCCGGTATTACCTGCAGCGCATTCTCGACTGGCCACAGGTGGGCCCTAGCCTCAATACTGCCGGCCGGTTCCGACAAGCGGAGCCGCCCCAGGGGCCTTTCGGGCCCCAGCCCGCGTACCGGCTTCAGGTTTTCACCCGTTGTGACGAGGACGAACAGCGGCTGCGCAACACGGCGTCCGGCGCCACTATGTGCCCAGATCCGTGTGAGGTCGCCCTCGTCACGAAGGTTTGCCGCTGGCTAGGTGACGATGCGCCGCCCCGAAGCATCCAGCCTGATGCCGAGGTGTTTCGGGGTGCGCAGCACAATGGAACGGTCCACGACCTCGGCGAAAGGCAGACGCTCTCCGAGGTGCCGTTCGAGAAGCATGATGTCCTCGATGCGGCGCAGCCAGACCGCCACCACGAGGGAGTAATTGCCCACGGTGGTGGTCACAAGCCGGACTTCGTCGAGACCCACGAGTTTCTCCGCCACCGAACCAAGCTGGGGCGCCGGCACGCGCATGAAGAACCAGACATACACCGGCCAGCCTGAATATGGGCGGGCCACTTCCAGGCGGACGATAATGCGTTGCTGGGCCAGGACCGTGTTGAGGGCGCTCCGGGCCCTAGCCTGGCTGATGCCGAGTTCTGAGGAAATGCGGGACGTGGAGGCCCGTGCATCGGTGCGCAGGATTCGGGCCAGGCCCTCTTCTATATCCTCCGGGACCCTGGACAAGACTTTCCTGGGCGGCGGAAGCGCTTTTTCCAGCGCCCTGACCTCGGCAGCGTTCAGGGAACGCAGCCGCCAGACCTGGGCGTCAGCTACCACCTGGATGGATCGGTGCGTGCGCATGCTGCGGATGCCTTTCACGGTGGAAAGCCGGTCCAGCACGTAGCGTGAGAGGGCGGCGTCGTCCCTGCAGATCAGGGTGACGACCATGTCCCGTCCGCCTGCCGTGAGGTCGATTGTTAGCACCTCCGGATCCTTGGCGAGCTCTTCGGTGACGGAGGGGGTGCTTGATGGCGAGCATTCAATCTCCAGGAACGCAGAGATCACCCCGGTGCCGCTGCCTGCGTAACTGCTGACCCAAGCGAGGCCCTGCTCGTGCAGCGACTCCCATCGCCTGGCGAGGGTTACCGGGTCCGCGCCAACAGCCGGAGCGAGTGTAGACCACGGGGCGCGGGGGCGGATCTGCAGGGCGTGCAGAAGCCGGAGATCGCGCTCGTCAAAACTGTAATCCTGCATAGAGCACCATTTTTTCTTAGTTTTCCTGCAAATCAAAGGCGCTGTGATGTGCGCTATATAGCTTTTAATCCGTTCGGCTTTCCCGCATCAGTCCATAAGGAAACCCCATGTCTTCCACGACCGTTCTCTCTGCTCCCCGGCGCATTGCCCGGGGTTCGTTGGCATGGCTCTGGCCCATTGGCGGGCTTGCGCTGTTGATCGCAACCCTGAGCCAGCTCATCGGGCCGCTCGTGATTCCCTTGGGGTTTGCCGCGCTCACTCTCCTCCCGATGGTGTGGGGTATTCTTGCCGGCGGAGTCGTATCGTCCCAGAAGTTCCGCCCGCTGCCCAGGGATTTCCAGTCGGCCGCGGGGGCACTGATGGGCGTTTCGGTCCTCTTCCTCGTCGGAAGTCTTGCCTTCACCATTGGCCCGAACCTTCCGCTGCTCTTCCGCGCCGGCCCGGCACTGCTGATCCAGGAAGTGGGCCACCTGCTGGGAACCGTCGTCCTGGCCCTTCCGCTGGCCGTCCTCCTGAAGATGGGCCCCGCCACCATCGGCGCCACCTTCTCCATTGACCGCGAAGGTTCCTTTGCCATGGTCAGCGAACGCTACGGCGTCAACTCCCATCCGTACCGCGGTGTGCTTTCGATGTACGTCTTCGGAACCATCTTTGGTGCACTTTTCATCTCGCTGCTGGCCTCCGTGGCAGCGTCCACCGGCCTGTTCGATCCACTGGCGCTGGCCATGGGAGCCGGTGTCGGTTCCGGTTCCATGATGGCCGCCGGTGCTGCCGCCGTCGCCGCCCAGTTCCCGGAGATGAAGGATCAGATCTTCGCCGTCGCCGGTACCTCCAACATCATCACCGGCCTGTTGGGTCTCTATGTCGGCATCTGGATCGCGCTGCCCCTCGCGGACAAGATCTACAAAACCCTCATCCGACGCTTCCCCTCATTCTCCACAGCAGCCGACACCGAGCCCGCTCCTGTCCATGGCGCTGCTTCGACAGCCGAGCTTGAAGCCGCCGCCAAGTCCGCCGGTCCGGCCGGTGACGATGATGCATCCGCCGATGGCGGCAAGAACAGTGCGGTGCCGATCATGATCGCCCTGCCCCTCCTGACGGCGATCGGTATCGTTATCGCCTCGATCGCCGCCAGCGGATTCTCGTGGAAGATCCTGCTGGGCTACCTCGTTATCGACGTCCTGCTGCTGGTCAGCCTGGGCCTGTCCAAACTGTCCCGTGGCAGGATCCCCGGCATGGTCTTCATCGTTACGCTCGGCGCCCTGGCATCAAGCCCCGTTTCCCCGTTCGCGCAGAGCCTGATCACCATCGTCAGCAGCGTCAACTTCCTCTCCATCTGCACCGTGGTCCTCACCGTCGCAGGGCTGAGCCTGGGCAAGGACGTTCCGCTGCTGCGCCGCATCGGATGGCGGATCGTTCCCGTGGGGCTTGTCGCCATCGTGTCCTCGTACCTCTTCTCCGTGCTCATCGCCCAGTTCACCCTCGGTCTCGGCCACCACTGAACCCCCGGCAACCCCACCGCGGAACCACTTCTCCTGAAAGGCAGCCATGCCCGTCCAAACCACCGCCACCGTCGTCGACATCGACATCCTGAAAAAGGCCGCCTCCGCCGCCATCGACAGCTGGGAAGACCGGCTGCGCACCGTCAGCCGGACCATCCACGCCAATCCGGAACTGGCCTTCGAGGAACGGCTGGCGGCAGAGACGCTGGCCACCATTGCCGAGGAAGCAGGCTTCGCCGTAGAACGCGGAGCTTACGGCCTGGAAACCTGCTTCGAAGCGGTTCGCGGTGACGGCGACTTCACCGTGGTGATCTGCGCGGAGTACGACGCCCTTCCGGAGATCGGCCATGCCTGCGGGCACAACATCATTGCGACGGCAGGGCTCGGCGCGGCGCTTGCCCTCGGTGAAGTGGCTGAAGAGCTCGGACTGCGCGTGGTGCTGCTGGGCACTCCGGCCGAAGAGCACGGCGGCGGCAAGGCGCTGCTGCTGGAAGCCGGAGCCTGGGAAGACGCGACCATCTCGATGATGGTGCACGGTGCCGCAGGCAATGAGGACTACAGCTGCGCCGTGACCCACACCCAGGCCGTGGACCGCTTCGACATCACCTTCAAAGGTCGCGCCGCCCACGCCGCGGCGGCACCGGACAGGGCCATCAACGCCGGCGACGCAGCGACCGTCTCGCTCGTGGCAATCGGCCTGCTGCGCCAGCAGCTCCCGTCCACCATCCGAATGAACGCCTTCGTTGCCCACGGCGGCGAGGTCACCAACATCATCCCGGCCCGCACCGTGGTGAGCGCCGAAGTGCGCGCCCACGAGCTGGAAACCCTTGAGGACATTAAAAAGCGCATGCTGCATTGCTTTGCCGGCGGGGCCCTCGCCACTGGCTGCAGCTGGGACATCGCCCCCACTGAGCCACGCTACGAGAACCTCGTCCAGAACACCGTGCTGGCGCAGGCCTGGGACGAGAACATCGAGGCCATGGGTCGAACAGTAGTTACCACCACCAAGCTCGGCGGCGGTTCCACGGACATGGGCAATGTCTCCCACGCGGTTCCCTCGATCCACCCAATGATCGCTGTGCTGGGTGCCACCGGCGTCCCGCACACCATCGAGTTCGCCGCCGACGCCGGCTCCCTCGCCGGCGAACAGGCGGCACTCGACGGTGCCCGGGGACTTGCATGGACGGCGATCGACGCCGCCGCCAACCCCGAATCCCGTGAAGCGCTCCTTGACCTTCAGGCAGCCCGCCTGCCCAAGGCAACGCAAGCTCCAGCGCTCGTCTGAGTCGGATCCCTCACCGCAAACGCAGCGCGAGCTCTTCTTAGTCACGGCAATCGGTTCAAGCCGGTGTGATCATGCCGCAAGCCCCTAATAACTCCAGCTGCGGCCTTCGCCAACAATGCTGCAGGGCGGCGTCTGCTCAAAGTGTTGGCGAACATGCCCGTATTTGACCGGCCTGTACGTGCGCGTGAGCACGTTTGACCAGAACGAGAAACGCCAACTCGAAGGCCAGGTTCTGGACAGCGTCTTCACCGACAAGTCCTCAGGCAGGGACACCGGCAGGCAATAGCTCACGGAACTGCTGCGTCGCCCGTGACGGGACACCGTGGTTGCACACACCATGGACCGGCTCGCTCGCAACCTCGATGGCCTTCGCGCCCCCGTCCAGGATCCGACCCGTAAGGGCGGCATGCGGATGGAGTTCGTCAAAGAGAGCCTAAGCCCGGGAGTAGTAGCAGCTGCGAGAATTCCCGCAAGAAGGAATGACGTTTCCACAGTCAAGAAGCCGGGCATGGATCGCGCGGCGACCTTTGTTGCAGTCCCGATCCGTGCGATCAGCGCTGAAGCTGTTGGTTCTATTCACCGCTGTGCTGCCGCGCGGCCACCCTCTCGAGCACCAATTGGCGAAGCTCCGGTCAAATAGCGGTTGACCGGAGCTTCGGTCCATTATGCCCGGTTGTGCCTCGAAGTTGGCTGGGAACCTCGGACAAAGGCCCTATCTGAGGTGAGGCTCAAGCCTGGACTTCGCCGAACCGACTCCATGCAACGGCTCCGCCGGTGTGGGAGTGGTGCGCGGTGCGTGGACCTCCAGTCCCCCCTTCATGAGGAGTTAGACACCATCCCGCCGACGGCTCTCGTTGCTTGGTAGATGTCAAGGCGCTCAAGTAAAACCTGCCGGGCCAGGGTGGTCATGCGCATATTCAGGCATGTTGCTGGCAGATTCGAGGGCAATCCTGCAATCGCAGGAGCCGTACGTCAGCGGGTGTCAAAGTCGGATCCACCTTCTGTCACTTCTGTCCTCGGAGAACATTTTGACCACCTATACATCATCCTCAAGGAAGAAAGCCGGGTCTGGAGCGTCCGCGGCTGTTGGTTTTCTCATCGTCATGGAGTTTGGCAGTGGCCTGCTCCAAGGCTGGTTCAATCCGTTGTTGTCCTCCATCGGCCAGACCTATGGCGCGTCCGCGGCAGCGATGAACTGGGTGAGTGCCATCTTCCTGTTGGCTTCCGTTCTCTGCGTCCCCATTCTGGCGAATCTCGGAGACATTCTGGGCCACAAACGGATCCTTGTTCTTTCCGCGGCCGCGGTGGCAGCAGGGTCCTATGTAGTCGCTTTCGCCCCGTCCTTTGAGTTGTTGCTTGTTGGCCGCGCCCTGCAGGCACCTCTCATAGCGTTCCTGCCGCTGGAATTTGCCATCGTTCGTCACCGCGACCCGGAGAACGCAGGGCGGAGCATCGGCCGACTTGTTGGTGCTCTGACACTCGGAGCGGTCATCGGCGGTCTGGCTGCCGGAGTTCTCCTGGATCAGCTCCACAACCTGACGTGGGTGCTTCTGGTCCCGGCTTTTTTCATGACTCTCTGTGTTCCCGTGGTCATGTTCCTGGTCCCGGAAACCACCGTGCGCAAGGTTGGTTCGATCGATTGGGCCGGTGCGCTGTTCCTTGGGTTTGGTCTTCTTGCCCTGCTGGGCGGTGTCTCCAACGGCAATACGTGGGGGTGGTCGAGCCCCTTGACCATCGGCAGCATCGTTCTTGGTGCGATGCTGCTGTGGGTTTGGGTCCTCGTTGAACGCCGGGTCGAATTTCCGCTCGTCGACCTGGCCCTGATCCGGCGCGGTGGGATCGGCCTCCCGATCATCGTTGCACTTCTCTTTGGCGCCCAACTGTTCGGGTCCCAGACCCCAAGTGCTCTGTTTCTGCGGGCCGATCCTGCGGTCCTGCATTACGGCCTTGGCATGAGTTCGTCTTCGGCGGGTCTGATCCTTGCGGTCTTTGCATTTGCCGCTTTCGTGGGGGCGACAGCCAGCGACCGTGCGGCGAAGTGGGCTGGCGGACCCAAAGCCATTATGCTTGCCGGGTTCCTAGGGGCGGCGGCATACCTGCTGATGATTTTCGTGCCCGGGAACGCCCTGACTTTCACCGTCTGGCTTGGTCTGTCCGGATTCAGCAGCGGAGTGATTATCGGTGCCCTGCCCACCGTTGTGGTGAACAGGGCACCGGCAGACTCCGTCGGCATAGCCTCCGCTGTATATAACACGGCCAGGACAGCCGCCGGCGCGGTCGCGGGAGCCGTCTTTGCCTTGGTGATGTCCTCACTTATGACTACCAACACCACGGGCGGGACCACGGTCCCTGTTTCATCCCACCTGTCGTACCAGGCAGTGTGGGGGATCTGCGCGGCGGTGAGCGTTGTTCTAGCCGTTGTAGCCAGCCGGATGGGCCAGGCGCCTGCCAGCCCTCCGGCTGACTTGGGCCCCGGAGCGGAATGTACAGCAGTTCAGGAACACGTGACCGGTTGACTGTCGGCGCTCCTGGACAAGCGCATCATCCGCATACCCATTCTGGCGTCTTCCTGAAGGGCTCCGTGCGAGGACGGCTCATCAGCCGCCTCGCGCGGAGCCGTCCCCGTGTCAGTGCGAGCCCGGGGGCCGTCACTGGATCATGGGGATGTACTCGCCCGTATGCCGTTCGGAATCGTCGAAGAAATGGCCCAGCCGTTTGGGCGTACGGAGCACCACCTGCCTTCGCACGCTCATACTGGCCCGGAGCATGCTCTGAATCTTGGCTTCCAGTTGGTGCACGGCGGAGAGGCTGCGCAGCCAGACGTCGATCACAAGGTTGTGGCTGCCGGCGGATGTAGCCGCGAAGCGGATCTCCGGGAGGTGGGCTAACGATTTCGACAGCTGTCCCAGTTGACCTGCGGGCACGTCGACGAAGTACCAGACGTGGACAGGCCACCCCGAATACGCGCTGACCACATCCGTGCGCAACCGGAATCGCTGGCGGTGCAGGAGCACAGCAATGGCATCCTGCACGCGCTGGGGCGATACCCCGGCGGCACTGGCAATTGCCGTCTGGGGAGTCCTGCCGTCACGCCCCAGTTCTTCGACGATGCAGGACTCCAGCGCGGGGTCGACGACGAGCGGGGCCCGGACGCGAGGCGGACGTTCCTGAGGGATCCTGTCGATCTCGTCTTGATCCAGCGCGCGAAGGGTCCATTGGTCCGCGCTCCGGAGCTGCGCTGTGAGGAGATGGTTCCTGATGTCACGCACATCCGGCAGGCCAGGCAGCGTGGAGAGCAGGAACTCGATCAGGGAGGACCGGTCCGATTCGCACACGGTGACCACTGCCGATGATCCGGAGGCCGTAATGTCCACCGTGGCGGCCTGTGGCAGCTCGCACAACAAAGACTTCACCTTCGGAAACTGCCCCGGGTGGATGTCGATTTCAACCACAGCCCTTCGATCCGCCGGGACATCAATCCGGTAGCCCGTGGACCAGGCGATGCCCGCATCTACAAGTGCGGTCCAACGGCGGGCCAGCGTAGTCGGATCGGCTCCCACGACCGGTGCCAGCCCGGCCCACGTCGCCCTAGGGGCAATCTGCAGGGCGTGAATCAGGCGCTGGTCAAAGGGGGAAAACTCAGTTTCCGGCATGGTTTTCCGTCATAGTGAAGATTCCTGCATATTTGCATCACGATAGCATCTGCCCGGCAGGCTGGGTAGCGTCGGGCACGAAGCCCGGGCAGACAATCACCCCCGTGCGGCGCACGCCGGGGACCATGAAAGGAAACGCATGGAGCTACTCCAGCCCTTGACGGAGGACGTCGACGCCCTCTCTGCGGAGTTCACTGCTTTGTCGGACGCTATTTGGGATGAACCGGAGCTCCGCTGGGAAGAACACCACTCCATGGCGCGCCATATGGACGTAGCTCAACAGCATGGCTTCACCATTACCCGCGACGTTGCGGGGATCCCCACCGCGTTCGCTGCGGAAAAGGGGAACGGCGGACCGGTCATTGCGTTCCTCGGCGAATACGACGCGCTGGCCGAGTTGAGCCAGGACAGTGGCAACCCCGAGCGCTGCGCCAACCCGCTGAGTGAGTCCGGAAACGGTCATGGCTGCGGGCATAATCTGCTGGGCGCCGGATCGCTGCTGGCCGCCGTCGCGTCGGCCCGCTACCTGGAGAAGAACAACCTTCCCGGACGAGTGCGCTACTACGGCTGCCCGGCTGAGGAGGCGGCGGCGGGCAAGACCTTCATGGTCAAGGGCGGAGCCTTTGCCGATATTGATGCGGCAATTACCTGGCACCCCAACTCCACTACCTACTATCGGCAGGCGCTGACCCTGGCCTACACGCAGGTCTACTTCCACTTCACCGGCCTTGCCGCGCACGCCGGCGCCATGCCCCACTTGGGACGCAGCGCACTGGATGCCCTGGAACTGATGAATGTCGGCGTGAACTTCCTGCGCGAACACATGCCGGACTCTGCGCGGATCCACTATGCCATCACGGACGCCGGCGGAGTCTCGCCGAACGTTGTCCAGTCCCACGCGTCGGTCTACTACATTGTCCGTGCTGACGATACCCACCAGATGCGGGAACTGTATGAACGTGTGGTCAAGATCGCTGAGGGCGCCGCGCTAATGACGGAGACAGAAGTAACAGTTGAATTCGACGGCGCTTGCTCGGAGATCCTCCCCAACGAGGCACTCGAACAGGCACTCTACCGAACGGTGGATCTCCTTGGCGGCATCCCGTTTGACGCCCAGGACCAGGCAACTGCCGCTGCGTTCGCCAATGGTCTGGAAGCCCGGGAGGTCCGCAACGCCAAGCTGGCTGCCGGCTGGCGTCCCGACGACAGCCGGGCACTGCAGGACACACTGCCCGCTGCTGCGTTCGATCAGCCCCGTCAGCGGATGACCGGCTCAACTGATGTCGGCGACGTCTCATGGTCGGTCCCCACAGTTCAGATCATGGCCGCGACGTACGCCATGGGTACGCCCTTCCACGCCTGGCAGTCGGTGGCGCAGGGCAAGCTGCCTGCTGCCCACAAGGGCATGGTTTACGCAGCCAAAGCCATGGCCGGTACGGCGCTGTCCATTTTCACCGACTCCGGGCTGCTGGCCGCAGCCAAGGCCGAACACGCAGCGATAACCGCTCAGACCCCTTATATCTGCCCCATCCCGAGCGATGTCATCGCACCCCCGCTGCGCGAAACCAGCGAGAACTCCGACGAGTTGGAAGCGGACAGCCAGCTCGTCTGACTCGCAGCTGCCAAGCCAAGTGCCTGGTGCCAGCCCTCTGACACCAGGCGCTTGATTGCACGCGCGGCAGCAGACAGCAGCGCCCATTGGCATGGCCGGTCGATGAGGCGGAGGTTGCTTTGGGTGATGCGGACGACGGCGTCCGCTGACGGGCGTCGGTTTTGTTGGCGCAACCCGCCGAGCAGACTCAGCCAGGCAGGCCGCCACCAGCGCCGGGATTCGTGCGCCGGTCAGAGTGCCCGGCACCGAGTGTTTATCGCCTTGCTCATCCACGCCCTGATAACGCCTTCCCGGACGGTGCCTCTTCAAACAGCAAATTTTCGAAACAAGCCGCCGACGTAGGGATCACGACCGACTGCCGGCAGCTCAACGACAGCTGTTCACTGCCAGTGATAGGGCACACCCAAACCTGACGTCAGGCAGCTAGGGACAAAACAGTCAGAATAGGACCGAAGCGCGACGTACCGGACACAGCGGATGCAACTCCCTAGAACTCAATCTGACGCAAGCGACAGGTTGAGTTCAAGGCTGATACGCGGGGATGTGAAGTGACTTGGTCAAAGACTCCGCCCGTAGCAAACGCTGGCGCGTACCCGATCGAGTTAAAAATGGTTCGCCCACGTACCTGGGCGAACATTTGCCGCCGTTGTCTAGATTCTTGAGCTGGAACTAAGGTCGTGGCGGAGTTCTATCTCCTATGGCCGGCGATGGGACTTGCGGCCGTCGAGGACCCAAGCCGAATTGGACTTCGAAATTCACGGGAGGAATATGCCGATACTTAACTCCCAATGGATCATCGTCGAAGACGCTGAAATCAACTAGATCGGCCGCTCCGTTAACCCATTCCTGTAACCGGCTGGGCAGGTTCGAGAGAGCTGGGCCGCTCAAGATCGGGGATCGCAGCTTCTTTCTCCGTCGCTGGGATGAGGCTCGCCCAACGAGGATTGTGGTTAGCTCAGGCCAACAGCGTGCCACTCCACTTAGGAGCTCAGACTCACCCTCGCGCTCCTCCGCTATGGCGAACACGATATATGCGAGCAGAGTTCTCGCTGTCTTTTCGAAATCACCTGGTCGATCAAGAGGGATCCAAGGCCTTCTGTGAGCTTGAACGTCCTCCAGAGCCCCGCGGAGCCGTGCAATAACTGACTGCGGGAATGTTGCTCCCCCGTTCAACTCATCGACGAGGCGCTCGATTACGAGCCTTGTCGAAGCACTTGGCGCGTATGTGATATCGGTATTGAAAACCCCGTCAACCAGCCACCACGCGATGCCAGGAGCCCACCCATAGAGACTGAAACAAACGAAGTACTCCCAAATATCTGAAGTATCCCTTGCAGGGACACCCTTACCAAGGAGCCAGTTCATGACTACAGGATCTGGAAGCTCTGCGAGTTCCTCAGCGTGCGCCTCCACCATGTCATCAACAATTGGTGCCCACGTGCTGTTAAAACGGGTGCTCGACCCAGCGAGTTGAAAACTTGCCCACCCGTAGAGAAACTTCCTTCGCGCAAGCGAGCTCTCAGCGGGGAGTAGGTATTCTGACTGAAATTGATCCCTGGCTGGGCCGCTTACTTGAAGCAACGCTGTAAAGACTTCGGAGTCCAGCGTCAGATTCCAGCCGTGCATGATTAGTGCAAACCCCTTTGACCGAGCGAACGAGGCAAGGTTGGCTCCGTCCATCAGCCGAAGAAGAAGCGCAGGAGGCGCTCCATTGTCGCAAAGACTAATGAACACGTTTGTGGCCCCTCGCGCCCGCGTCTGGTCAAAGCTTTGAATGAGCAGCTCAGGGAGCAGCGAAGTGCTGTCTTGTTCGTAGGCTTTCCGGAGCAGCGTGGCCATGTCCGTTGCATTTTCGGCATTCCGTGCGAACGCCTCCGCGGCGAAGAACTCGTAAAATGTCCTGTGCGTAAAGGAGAAAATTCGATTTCCTCCATGCTTACTCGTGCCTGTCACCCCCAGGAGCCAAGCCCTGCCGGCACAGAAGTCAAGAAAGTCCCTAGCCGTAGGTTCAGCCTTACTTGGCAAGAACCCGAGGTCCGACACCATGTACTGTGACATGGTCTTTACGATGATCTGTTCTTCAAGGCCTGTCTGAGCGGAAGGTGAGGTGTAGATCCATCGTGCGATCTCTTCCATGAGACGGTCGGTGTAGTCGGGCAACACCTCAAAGTGTTTTATCTGTCGATGTGCATCCCACTTGTGGAACAGAAGTTGTGCACATTGACTGTAGATACCTCGCCTGTTAGCAGGGATGGCGCCGCTGTCTCGGTAGAGGATGCAGAGCAAGGATAAGAGCAGCGGATTTGCTCTCAGATCGCTAACGGCCTCAGATTC
The DNA here is from genome assembly GCA_041360635.1 of bacterium RCC_150. GTDB lineage: Bacteria > Actinomycetota > Actinomycetes > Actinomycetales > Micrococcaceae > Arthrobacter. The sequence continues at coordinate 30,091 of JBFUPP010000013.1, forward strand.
TGCAACAAAATGTTCGACCAAATGATCCTTGCTGTTCTTGGCGAACCATCGCTGGCAGTATTCTTCGATCTGTTCAAGACTGAATTCTTGAAGACGTACGCCTCGGAAGACCTTCGTACTTAGGGCGGCACTGTTATATCCGACTTCTCGTGTCGTGACGAGTACCGATGTCGTCGGAAACTGGGAGGTGAAGCGATGAATGCGCTTCACTATGTCTTGGCGACGAGGTAGATCCGTGATTTCGTCTAGGCCATCGAATATGACTGCTATCTTCCCAGTAAGCAGCAGCCCTTCCAAGGCTGAATCCGACACTGGTCGAAGATCGGCCGTCAACTGCTTGGAAGCGAAGCTGACCAGCGAGCCCGAGAACCCCTCCCGGGCATATTCGCGACACTTAATAACTACGCTCGGTAGAGTGGGGCTTCTTAATTGAGGATTGGCCAGGCCAGCCGTCAGGAATTTGACGAAGGTTGATTTACCTGCGCCAGGAGAACCCATTAGCAGGACTCGGAAAGGGATCCCGGAAGACACAAGTCCTCCTGAATCCTCTACAGATTCAGAACTAACATCTATAAAGTCACGACTCACATAGAGATCGTCAAAAGTGACTGGGCTATCGACTTCGGCGTGCCCGATGATCTGTTCTTGATCACCGGCGCGGATTGCCTCGGCTAGCTCTTCCGACAGCGTGGAGGTTTGCCTTAGCGCGTCTAGGTCCATGGTAAGAGCAAGTAGACGACCAACGTAGGTTCGGTGCGCCCCCTCATTCTGCTTCCCCTTTAGGGGTGTACCAATAAAATCGGAGTAGGCCTCGATCTCTTCAGTAAGTTCCTCAGAATGGCTTGCGTTGGGCAGGACGCCATGGAAGAGCTGAACAATGGAATCAAAAATCGCATCACTCTTGGCCGCCCAAGTGGTTTTGGACTGGATGGCCCAACGCCGACTCTCATTGAGGAATGCCTTACGCGCACCATCTACTACCTCGTCAGCATCGCCAAGGACTGTACCGACGGCAAGAAGAGCGAGAACGGGTTTCACTGCCTCGCTGGCGAGGAACAGATGGACATCGGTAAGTTCGACGGCCGTAAACGATGCATTCTGGCCAGAGAGAGCATCTAACGTTAGCCAGTCTTGGTCTATCGTCCCGCTCAACCGTGCTCGACGGTAGGCTGAGCGAACGCCCTTGTTTGCGGCCTGCAGAACTGCAGATGTTCCGCTGGCTATTGAGACGGATGCCGCAACGGCGGAGATCGGTTCCATACCGAGACTCTATACAGATCGAGTCCCTCCTATAGACATGCCATGCCTGCCGGCGACCTCCGTCGAGCAATCCAGCGAGAACCTGCGGGAGGCCAGAAAGATATCGTGGACGCATGCCACAGCCCGTTGCGCAATCTCTTATGTTTTCGCCGGCAACATCTTTCCGCTGCCCACAGCCGGGGACAATCCTAATGGGTTATCCACCGCACTGCTGCCGAGGGAGCTACCCCAATGGCTCCCGATTCCAGCCCTGGATAACGCGGATTGACCCCAACCGTGGACAGCCCGCGCGGTCACCTTGAGCGTTGGATAACAACGTCTGATTTAGAACAGCCCCGCGGGCGGTTCCTCGCAGGGTAGAGGAGAGAGTTTGGAGCGGTGGCCGTTCTCCGGGTTGCAGCCCCGGAACGGCCCATCAGTTGAAAGCAGCACGGACATGTGGTGGTCTGCGTGATCGCGCCACCATACGCTCATGCCCGTGCTGCCGTCTAAACGCAGGAACTCCCAGGCCCGCCAGAGTGCTTCCAGCCGGCTGATCGCTTCGGCATGTTTCCACCACTGCGGGCACCAGTTCACTCCGCCCTGTAGATTGATTTGGCGGCGATAGGTGGTGGCGAGCTTGTTGCTCACGAATGCGGCGACGTTCGGGTAGAACAGCTCAGGAACGTCCGCCTCGCTCGCCTCGTCGGTCTCTGCTGCTTGCTCAGCGACGGGCGTGGTGTCCTCGAGCTCGTCATCCCATTCCCCGAGGCCTTCAGTCATCGGAGGCTCCAGCGGCTACCCAACGATTGGCTGCTGCAGGTGCGGGCTGGTTGGCCGGGTCGTGCGCAGCGATGGAGGCCCGCACCGCGTCGGCGTGTGGGCCGCTCATCCAGGGCACGGTTTCCAGGAGCGCTGCGGGGGCGCCGGAGGCGAACATGATGGCTCGGCCGCGCGGGAACGCGGCCAAGTCTGAGACGTCCAGCGTGCGCTCTTTGCGGTCATCGTCGTGGCTGTAGGAGGTGCCCTGTTTGGAGCGGCTTCGGGTGGTGTTGGAGTACCGGTACTCCCCCACCAGCTGTGCGAGTTCGTTGAGGAATTCGGCTTCGGCCACGCCACCGCCGTAGACCTTGATGTTGGATGCGCTCCAGAGTTTGCGCATGCCGTCCCGGCCCCAGACCTCGACGCCTTGGGACCAGGATTGGAGGATGGTCATCAGGACGATCCCCCGGGAACCGTAGTGGCTATACAGGTTTGGGAGTTCGCGCCAGCGGCAGACGTTGGCTGCTTCATCCAGGACACCGAGCATGGGCGTGGCCAGCCGCCCTCCGGGTGAGTGGACCATGTGCCGCGCGGCGACGTCCACCCGGGACCGCTTCGAACGGCGCCGCAGCACGGCCGGCACGATGACGCCGGCCAGTGCGACGATCAGGACGCCGAGACCGGCCAGTACCCAGGTGGCTGCAATGGGCCAGGCGATCTTGTGCGTGAACAGGCCAATGACCAGTTCGAAGGGGTTGGCCGGCAGCGCCTGGCCGATGGGGGTGAGGAGGTTGCCGAGGTGCACGGCCCCGGTGATCGAGCCGACGCCCAGGATGACGGCGGTGATGAGGATCCAGAGCAGGATCGTCTCGCCGTCGAGCCCGGTGCGTTTGCCGCTGTTGGGTGCGCCCATCAGTTCTGCCCTCCCGTCCCGCTGTTGGTGTGCCAGCGCTTGTTCGTGTCGTGCAGGGATTCCTCGACGCTGGTCAGTTTGAGCGCGACCGGGACGCCGGGGCGGCCGCCGACCTTGAAGAGGAACTTCCCCAGGCCGGGGCGGACGCGTTTGCGGGAGCCGCCGACGTCCGTCCATGACCCCGGGTCTGCCCAGGAGATGAGGCGGGCCTGCTCGGCCCGGGAGAGCGTGACGGCCTTGTTCAGCTTCTCCATCTCGGCCCCGGGCAGTGCACCGCAGACCACCATGCCGGAGCGTTCGACGAAACCGCGGGCCTTCATCCGCTCCGATTCGGTAGGCAGGGCTTCCAGATCGGACATGGTGTGGGTGATCATCGCCTGGCCGACGCCTTCGGTCCGGTTCAGGCGCGTCAGGGAGTCAACACGGTCGACCATGCCTTCGCCGGAGCGCAGCGCCCGCCAGAGCTCGTCCATGACGACGAAGTAGTTCCGGCGCGGCTCGAGCCCGGCGTCGGCCAGGGTGTGGGCGACCTGGACGGTCGCGAACCCGGCGGACCAGCAGGCCAGCAGGCACGCTGCCTGAATGTCCCGCTGCGTGTCGGAAATCCCCGAAAGATCAAAGACGACAGGTTTGGTCAGATCTATCGGCTGGTCTGTGGGTCGGGAGAACATGTCCCCGAAACGGCCGGAGCCATCGAGGGAGTAGAGCGATTGGCGCAGCTGGTCGGTCGCGTCCAGGTAGCGGGACATGTCGCCGCGATCCAACGCGATCGCCCTCAGCTCCTCGGGTGCGTCCTTGATGACCTCAATCAGATCCCCGATCAGGGGCACCCGGTCCAGGCGCTCGTCCAGGATGTGCAGGGCCCGGTCGATCAGGGATTCCTCGTGCGCGCTGGGCTTGGCGTTGCGCACGATCGTGATCAGTGCCGTGACCATGTTCAGGCGCCGGTTGTGCGAGTCGGCCATCAGCTGTTCGGCCAGCTTTTCCGCTTTCACCGCCGCGGCGAGCAGCTCCGAAGCCTTATCCGGGTCTGAGGTCCTGTGGGCGTTGGCCCGGTGTTCTTCTGCCAAAGCCAGCAGCCGGACCGCTGCGCCGGTGGCTTCTCCCGGGTCCAGCACGTTCAGGTGACCCCTTCCGGGGCCCAAGCTGATGACCTGCCCGCCCAGGGCGTCGATCAGGTCGACGTAGTCGGGCTTCAAGTCTCCCAGGATCAGCGGGTTGATGCCCCGTCCGGCCAGGCCCAGAACGATGTGCCGGACCAGGGTGGACTTGCCGTAGTGCGGCAGGCCCAGGACAAACATCGAGGGATTGTTGATCATCCCGTGCATGAACCAGCTGATCGGATCACCCCCGAAAGGCGCCCCGGTGTCGGTGTGAACACCGATCGGCACGCCCAGGATCGGCGTCCCACTACCACCCACGAACGGCCACAGCCCGCAAACCTGCACGGAGGTGCCACGCCACTCATCGGCCGCCGTAACGAACACGGCTTCGCCCTGGCCGCGCCCACGCCAGCCCCGAAGCCCCGGCCGCCGGGCAACACCAGGGGCGAGGGTGCTGGGCCGCGCAGGAGTCTCCGTGCCGGATGGCGTGCGCTTGTCTTTGGTTTTGCTGCCGAACATCACATGGCCTCGCGGATCTCTTCGGGGACCTTCAAGTGCTTGGGCAACACCAGGCCGAGCGGCAGGGAGGCGGCGAAGGCCGAATCCTGGGAGCCGTAGGCCCGCCGCAGCAGCAGCCGCGCCGAGGGGCCAAGGTTGCCCTCCACGACGGCCACGGCATCTTCCAGGCCGCGGTAGGACAGCACCGTGGCGGTGAGGACCATGCCGAAGTTCACCAGCCCGGCGCCCTTGGCTTCTTCGGCCGCGGTCGCCTGGGCCGCGCGGGCGTCGACCAGGGCCCGGGCGGTGGGACGGTTGGTCGAGGAGGCCCGGGTGAGGGCGTTGGTCTGGTCGGATTCGACGATCGCGGCCGCGCGGCCGGCTTCGATCGGCCGGTACAGCAGCGTGACGCGCTTCCGGTCGATCTCCCCGTGCGGGGCCACCAACCTGCCCAGGACGGAGGCCAGCACGTGGCCGCGCGGTGCTCCGGTCATCGTCCAGGACACGGAGTGTCCTGAGTCGTGGCGGTAGTCCTCCCAGCCGGCCTGGTGCGCGGAGGGGCCGACCTCGCCCCAGTTCAGGTCCACCGGGGTGCCCTGGTAGTGGGCTTCGTCGATGAGTTTGGCGGCCGCCGGGTCGTAGGCGACCCGCACGACCTCGCACAGCTCCTGGGCGTTCAGCGGCGCGCAGGCTCCGGCGCCGGTGGATTCCAAACGTTCCGTCAGGCCGGGCAGGCGGGAGGCGAGATCCCGGGCGATCTCCTCGGCGGTGCGGCGCTTGCCGCCGGACCTGGCGGCGGCGCTGAAGGTCAGGGCGACCCAGGCCCGGATCGTGGCCGAGCCCTGCGGATACGTCTGAAGCGCCTCCCGGAGCATGGCCTTGGCGAGCTCCGGGGCGTCTTCGTGGATGTTCGACTCAACTTCCCGGCGCAAACGGGCCCCGGAATCCGGGGCGGTTTCGACCGTGACAGACGCGGCCACGACCGCCGGCTCATTGGACAGCGAAGCGAGCCAACCGCCCCAATTGGCCACCCAGGCGTCGATCTGCTCGGGATCGACCAGGGACGCTCCGTCAGGCTGGGTGCCGAACACCACCGTGTAGTGGGCGGTGGACGGAAGATGGATCAGCGCGAACGGACGCCCGTAGGAGTCCGCGAACTCATAAAGCTTCGAAGCCGCCGAGATCCCCGGTAGCTGGTACTCGCCCCACGGCGTCAGCCCCAAAGGACCGGAACGGTAGATGTTGGCCTTCCTGCGCCGCACCGTACGGAACGCCAGCCTGGCGAAGGCCCGCTCGCCGATGGACTTGTTGTGCTTGTCCGTGACCGAGACGACGGCCAGCGCCAGCCCAAGCACGAGCAGCGCGACCAGGCCCGCGAGCCAGCCGCCGAGGAAGAAGCAGATCACCGTGACGATCAACCCCATGAACAGCCCCGCCGTGGCCAGGCCGCCCAAGGTGCCGATGCCTGCCTTCCGCGGCCGCCGCCAGTTCCCGTAGGTCGGTTCCCGGTACGTGTTCTCGATAGCCGCCATGTCAGGCACCCCCCGTTGATTCTTCACTCATCGTCTTGACCGCCCCGGCGGCAGCCTGGCCGGCCTCGATGCCCTTCTGCGCAGCGAGCACGCCGACACCAACCGGACCGGCAGCTGCGGCTGCCGAACCTCCGGCAGTCGCGGCGCCACCGCCGGCGGTGGCCGCCGCTCCGGTTCCTTCCGCGGCTTGTGCACCGGTCGCGGCGGTTTCGGATCCTTGCCCGCCCGTCATACCGGGGCTCCCCGATGTCCCGGCGGTGCCTTGGCTGTCGGTGCCCGAAGGCCCCTGGGAATCCGGGGCCTGGGTCGAGGGGGTGCTAGGCGTGGGTGTTGATCCGCCACCGCCCCGGCCGGCGCTGCCCAAGCTGATAGCCCCCGAGGCCACCCCCGCAACGGCGCCCGCGGCCATGGCGCCGTTGCCCCCGGCGACCGCCCCGACCATGGGCGTGACGAAACGCATCAGGGCGGGCATGGCGAACAACGCGACGACCATCAGCGCCAGACCAGTGACCGTGGTCAGGAGGGCCGAGCCGAAGTCTTTACCGTCCCCGCCGTTGCCGAAGATTTTGGTGCCGGTGAGGCGGAAGGCTGTCGCGTAGACAATCGCGGCGGCCGGCTTGTAGAGGATGAAGGCGATCAGCCAGGCGGTGCATTTTTGGAACCAGCCCTTCCCGGCTTCGGTGTTCGTGAAGGCCGCAGCCGTGGGGAAGATCCCGGCCAGTACGACCAGCAGTCCGCCGCGCACGATCATGAGCACGATCTGGATGACCGAGGCGAGGATCGCGATCAGCCCCAGCAGGATGATCATGATCGCCCCGACCGGGCTGGTAGCCGAGAGCTGAAGCATGGCCCCGATGTTGTCGTTGAATGACGTCCCGTCCGTGGAGTTGTTGAGGATCCAGGTCGAGAACTGATCCGCCGACGCGGTGAGCAGTCCGACCGCCGCGACGCCGGCACCGGAAACGACAACGAGCGTTGCAAGGGAACGCCCGAGCTCCCGCAACGGTGCGCCCCTGCGCTCGATGATCATCTTGGCCGCCCCCACGAGGACCGACAACACAGCCAGCGCAGCAGTCCAGAAGTAGAGGCTGTTTTGCAAGAACAGCACCGGATCGCTCGCAGTACTCCCGCCAGGAACGGCCGTCAGGTTGGGAGTACCCACATTGACCCAAAAGGTGCCCAGCGTCTTGACAGTCTGGCCTACCGCGTCGGCTATGGCGTTGGCCATGTTTTTGATCGCGTCGTCTGCGACGTCGTGGAGCGCCTCGCCTGCATGGCAGCTGAGGCTGAAAGCGTCCCATCCGTCACAAGCCATCAGATACCGGACCAGGGGATGAAGCCAGACAAATCTGACACCTGTCCGCCACCAGTGCTGCCCGTAGCAGGAACAATGACTTTCCAATCGCCCCCGTACCATTCAAGCGGTACGGGAACCGCGACGAGCGTTCCGTTGCTGCCCTTGGCTGCTATGACAATCACGGCACGGTCAGCGTTGTAAGAACGAATCTGGAATCCGGCGATTTGAGCCGTCGTCCCAGACGTTTCCTGTGGTTCGGGCTGGCTCAGCAAAGCATCCCGATCGGGGCTGGGCACGGCAAGCTGCTCGTAAACGAGTCGGGCTTTACCGGTCCCAGAGAGGACCGTTATGTTCGCGGCTGCGTAGAGGGCGCCGGTTGGTGAGTGTGCGAAGCATGCGCGCAGGCCGTTAGGTTCCGTTTTACCGGGCCCGAATTGCTTGGGTGAAGTCGGGACTGCGACTTTGCCGATGAGCTCCCATTTGGTGTCGGTCAGTGCTGTGGCCGGTTTGGCTTGGTCACCGGGCGGGAGGCCGCATACGCTGTCAGTCGATGTCGCGGTGGGCTGGGCGCTGCTGGCGGTCGTGGTGGTGCTTGGTTCGGGTGTCGCGGTTCCGCTGCCTTTGGGTACCAGGGCGAGGATGATGCCAAGCGCGACGATGATCGCCACGACAACGGCCGAGATGATGAACTTGGGTTTGGTCAGCGGGTTCTGGTCTTCGTTCATGGTCGGTTCTGTCATGGCTGTACTCCTTTAGACCAGGGCTCCGACGATGCCGCCTGCGGAGGCTGCGAGGATGCAGCCGCTCAGGACCCAGGTAAGACGGCCGGCGTGTTCGCCGCCTTCGCCGCGGCGGTTGTTGATCATCATCGTTCCGGCCGTGATGAGGATGGCGGCGACGGCCAGGCCGAAGACGATCCAGGCAATCCATTTCAGGATCGTGAGCAGGCCCCCGGATCCCGGAGGGGCTTCGCCGGTGCCCGGGTTCGGGATCTCGGTGATGACGAAGCTGGACCATTCCATGGCCTTGGAGAACAGCATGGGTTTTCCTCTTTCTAGGTGGCCGGGAGCCCGGCGGTGGTGGTTGCTGCGGTGCGTACTTGCTCAAGCACGGTGCGGGACTCTTTCGGAAGTTCCTCCGGCGGCAGGTCATGGCCGAAGCGCCAGGCCTCGATCCAGGGCAGATGCCACAGGTGGGGCACTCCCCCGCCGACCACCTGGGCGAAGTCGCGGATTTCCTTCGGGAGCCGGCCCGGGGCATCGGCCAGGACGACGAGGCCGGCCACCCGGATCCCGGGAAGTGTGCCCGAGGCCCATTCGGTGGCAGCCAACCGGGCTGCGCGCAGGCCGGGGATGTTGGAACGCGCCACGAGGATGACGGTTGATCCGGAATCGGTCAGGGGCCAGTGGTGCCCGGCGGCCCGGGTGCGTTTGTCCAGGCGGGCAAGGGAGGTTTCGCCCGCCCCGCCGTGGACCCCGAGCCACCAGTACTCCGGGACAATCCCTGAGACGTTCCAGCGGGGAATCCGATCCGCGAGATCGGGCTGCGGCACACTGAGTTGGGGCCTCGTTGCTCCGGTGGGAGCAATCGCGTGCGGCTCTTCGCTTGGTTCGACTGGCTCGGAAACCAGCGGGCCGCCGACGGTCACCCACCTATTTCTTGAGATCGACATTTAACATCCCCCTGTTATGTCCGCAATGATCGTATCCATAGCCCCCGCCACAGAAGGACACCGAATGTATTCGATCATACGCAATAATACTCAATCATGCTGTATTATCGCCTTATGTGGTGGGGGGACGTGCTGATGGATCGAAAGTACGTCGACGCCTTGTTTAGCGGATTTCCGGAAAGATTGACAGTCACACAGCTCTCCGAGGCGCTGAACCAGTCCAAGCAGACGACCTATAAGTGGCTCCAGGCCGGGATCATCCCGGCGTACCAGCTGGACAAAACGTGGCTGATCTCACGCGATGAGGTCGCCGACTGGGTCTGGGAGAACCGCAACTCGCTTCGTGACGGGCGCCCGCCCGCGCCGACCCAAGAGTCGAACGAAGAGCCGAACTAGAACCGATAAATGTGAGGGGGACACATTTTGCAATCGTCTCAGGCCGGACCATTACTGGTCGCCGGGGCCTTCGTCGCGCCCGTCGTCCTTGTGCTGTCCATCATTCTGTTCCGCGGCTTCTCCGAAGCTGCCGCCGACGTGTGCGCGCCGGCAGGGGCCAGTGTCGGCGTGGACGCGAGCAAGCTGCCCAAGGTGCCCGTGGCCGGGTACCAGGGCGAGCAGCTGAAAAACGCCGCCCTGATCATCAACGCCGGCAAGGCCGTTGGCCTCTCCGCCAAAGGCCAGACGATCGGCGTCATGACGGCCATGGGAGAATCCAGCCTGCGTATCCTGGACCACGGAGACGGCCCCGGCCCGGACTCCCGGGGCCTGTTCCAGCAACGTGACAACGGCGCGTGGGGGTCCTACGCGGACCGCATGGACCCCACGACCTCGGCCACGAACTTCTTCAAGGCCCTGCAGAAAGTCAGCGGCTGGGAACAGCTTGAACCCACCACCGCCGCGCACCGGGTCCAGCGGAACGCGGACCCGTACCACTACCAGTCCTACTGGCCGGCGGCCGTGGACGTCGTCGCCGCCCTGGGCGACGTGAAGACCACCGGGGCGGGCGGGGAAAGCTCCTGCGGGATCCCGGGCGCCTCCGGCAAGGGCGATGACCTGCCCTGGCGCACGGCCGCCCTGTACCAGGCCTCCCCGCTGGGCATGTACAACCGCGAATGCGTCGACTTCGCCCTCTGGCGCGTCAACCAGCAGCTCGGCAGCACCACCGCCCCCTACAAGGTCCTCAACGGCACCTTCCGGCCCGACGGAATCGCGCTGGGCTCCGCGCTGACCTGGAAAGACGGCTGGGACGCCAAGGGCTGGCCTACCGGCACGACGCCCCGTGTCGGAGCCGTCGTCTGGTACTCCCCCGGCACCGGCGGCGCAGACGGCACCTACGGGCACGTGGCCATCGTCAAAGCCCTCAACACGGACGGCAGCTTCCTGGAAGAGGGCTACAAGGGGTTCCCGTAGTATCCGCAGAAAAACGGGCGGATATGGCTGGGGTAGGCTTCTGATCTGGGAATTTGTGGGCTCGTTGGAGGTCGTTCTTGGCTACGCAGGTGTTCTCGGATGAAGAGCTGGATCGGCTTCGGGAATTCCCGGAGATCGGCCGGGACGAGTTGTACCGGTTTTTCACCCTGACCCCGGCGGATGTCGCGTTCGTCGATCCCGGCCGCGGGCGTGGCCCGGCCGACCGGCTCGGCTTGGCGGTGGCGCTATGCACATTGCCTTGGCTCGGGTTCGTTCCGGACAGGGTGTCTTCCGCGCCGCCAGTGGCGGTGGCGCGGCTGGCTGAGCAGCTCGGTGTCGCCGCGGACGAATTGCGGCTCTATGGGCGGCGGACGAAGACCCGAACCGAGCATTTGCGGCTGGTGGCGAAGTATCTGGGCTGGCGGTTGCCGACGACGATGGAGCTCAAGGAGCTGGACGAGTTCCTGCTGGCCCGGGCCTTGGAGCATGACTCGCCGACGTTGTTGTTCCGGCTGGCGTGCGAGTACCTGATCTCGGCCCGGGTGCTCCGGCCCGGGCCGGTGACCGTGGTCGAGCGGGTCGCGCATGCTCGCGCGGAGGCGCAGCGGGAGACGTTCGACCGGCTGGCGCGCGAGTTTACAGACGCCCGGTGCGCCGCGTTGGACGCGCTACTGGTCACCGACCCCGCGATCGGCATGACCCGGTTGCGCTGGCTCTCGACAGGCCCTGTCGAGGCGTCCCCCGCCGCGGTGAAAGCCGAGGTCGCCAAGCTGGAATTCCTGCGCGACCTGGGCGCAGACACCTTGGACTTGTCGGCGCTGCCCGCCGAGCGGCGTCGGTTCCTGGCCAAGGTCGGGCGCCGGTTGACCGCGCAGGCATTGGAGCGACGCGATCCGCAGCGCCGCTACCCGATCCTGCTCACGGTGCTGGCACAGTCAGCGACCGATGTACTCGACGAGGTAGTGCAACTGTTTGACCAGACCATTTCCGCGCGGGAGAGCAAGGCCGAGCGCAAGATGCGCGACGCGCTTGCCGAGCGGGGCAAGGCCGGGGAGGACCGGCAGGCCCTGCTGGATGACCTGCTGGCCATCATCACCGACCCGACCGTGCCCGACGAGCAGATCGGAGGGCTGATCCGTGGTGACCGGATCGGGTGGGCCCGGCTGCGGTCCGCGATGGCGCAGGCTGGCCCGCGGTTGCCGCGCGATCACGGGCACCTCGCGGCTTTGGACGGCTCCTACGGGTATCTGCGGCAGTTCACCCCGCAGGTCCTCGCCGCGGTGACGTTCTCCGGCGGCACTGCCGCTGCTGGGCTGCTGGATGCTGTGGAGATCCTGCGCGGACTCAACGCCACCGGTGCCCGCCGCGTTCCGGCCGATGCGCCCACCGGGTTCGTCCCGGCGCGGTGGCGCGGCTATCTGGAGACAGCAGCGACGTCCGGGAACAGCAACGCTTACCGGCACTACTGGGAGCTCTGCACCCTCCTGGCCCTGCGAGACGGGCTGCGCACCGGGGATGTGTTCGTGCCGGGCTCGCGCCGCTATTCCGACCCGGCTGCCTACCTGCTTACCCCGGAGAAGTGGGGGCTACAGCGCGCAGAGTTTTGCCAGCTGGTCGGTAAACCCGCGGACCCCGGCCGTGCGCTGGCCGCCGCGGAGGAGGAACTGGGCGAGGCGCTCGGGGAGCTTGAGGTGGTCCTGGCAGCCGGAGACGGACCCGTGCGCCTGGACCAGGACGGTGATCTGGTGATCTCGCCGCTGTCAGCCGAGGACGTGCCGGTCGAGGCAACGGCATTGAAGGCGGAGCTGACCCAGATGCTGCCGTTCGCGCCGATCGTGTCGTTGCTGATCGAGCTGGACAAGCGCACCGGCTACCTGGACTGCTTCACCCACGCCGGGGGCAAGCAGGCCCGCAGCCCGGAATTGAAGCGGAACCTGATCGCGGTGCTGATCAGCCACTCCACCAACCTTGGACTGACCCGGATGGCCGATGCGTGCGGGATCTCCTACGACGTGCTGGCCTGGACTGCAGAGTGGTACGTGCGGGAGGAGACGCTGCGCGCGGCGAACCTGGCGATCATCGACTACCACCAACGGCTGCCGCTGGCCCCGGTGTTCGGCACCGGCACCCTGTCCTCATCGGACGGCCAGCGCTTCCCGACCCGCGGCAAGTCCATCACCGCCAGGGCCCTGAGCAGGTATTTCGCGAACGAAGGGCTCTCGACCTACACACACGTGACCGACCAGCACACCACCTACGGCACGAAGGTCATCGTCGCCACGAAACGCGAGGCCCACTACGTCCTAGACGAAATCCTGGGGAACGCAACCGACATTCCCATCACCGAACACGCGACGGACACGCACGGGGTGACGCTGGTCAACTTCGCCCTGTTCGACCTGCTCCGACTCCAGCTCTCACCGCGCATCCGGGACCTGGGCAAGATCACCCTCAACCGCATCGGGTCCCGCGCGCAGGCCGAGGCCGACTACCCAAACACCGGGCCGCTACTGACACGCAAACTGAACACGGACCTGATCGCCGAACACTACGACGACCTGCTCCGCCTGGCAGGATCGCTGAAATTCGGGCACGCCACCGCGTCCCTGCTGGTCGGAAAACTCTCCGCCTCGGGCAGGCAGAACGCACTCGCGGCAGCTCTGAAGGAGTACGGGGCGCTACGCCGCACCATCTACGCCGCCCGCTACCTGGCCGACCCCGGCTACCGGCGCAAGATCTCCCGGCAGTTGAACAAAGGAGAGTCCCTGCACGCACTCAAACGGGACCTGCTCTACGCACACGAGGGCGCCGTCCGTGCCCGGCACCTGGAGCAACAGACAGAACAGGCGTGGTGTCTGACCCTGGTTACCAACGCCGTGGTCGCGTGGACCACTGAGTACTACGGACTGGCCGTCGAGTCAATGCGGATGGCGGGGCGGCGCATCGACGAGGAGGTGCTGGCCCACATCTCCCCGGCGCACAGCGAGAAGATCAACTTCTTCGGATCCATCGACGTCGACATCGAAGGTGAGCTGGCGCAACTCGGACCCACCGGCTACCGGCCTTTGCGAGTGCGCGACACGCTGTTCTAAGGTCCGAGCGGCGGGGTTGCCCGTCCTAGGAACATTGGCGCAACGCCCTCACGATCTGTCCCGGAGCGGATCTATGCCCGTTTTGCTACTGCGAGACGGGGCGCGGCCCGCAGGGGCGGTTGGCCTAATGGCCCGATGAGCGCACTTATTGGAAATTGTCCCGGCGTCGTTGTTCTTGCCTCCGTTGGTATTGGGCGACCAAGGCATCGTGGCGCGGGTCGGCGATCTTCGGATAAGGGAGAACGGCCCCGCCCGCGGATTCAGACTGTACGAGCCGGTCGAACAGAGCCGGATCGCGTAGCCAGGCGACTGGGATCCTTTTCCGTGCGGTCCGGGTCGCTCCGAGGAAGAGCGCCGCGGATCGTCCGGCCAGGAAGTACATGGGCAGCCAACCGCACGGCGCCATGAGCGCGCCGTAAATCCCGAAGACCACCATGTATATCTCACCGGGTTGAATCAGTGCTGACGTTCGGCCTGGTGAGAGTGCAGTTATCAGTGCGCGACAGGTGTCGCTCACTTGTCTGCCTAGCGCCTCGTTGGGAAACCTTGACGGTAGGCTCACGGAACGATGTCCCAGGCATTTTGTGACGATCGACAGGTCCTCAGGTGAAGAGGTTTATGCGGAACTTGTACGTTGTTACCCATACGGAAGCCACGCACCACGTCGAAAACCTCGTTGGTGGTTGGTATGACTCTGCGCTGACGCCCCGGGGCACGAGAGATGCCCGTCGCGTTGCAATCGCCTTGGGCGAGCGAGTGCTTCATGGCCGTGAAACGTGGCTCTATTGCTCTGATCTGTTGCGGACTCGACAGACGGCAGAACCTATTGCCGAGCAATTGGGCTTGGAAATAGTCATTGACCCGGGTCTTCGTGAGCAATCCTATGGAGCGGCCGAGGGAACCCCTCCCGGGTCCACACCATACGTACCTCCGCCCGCAACCGGGGATCGGATGCACCATCAAGACGGAATTGATGGCTCCGAGACGAGATTTGAGTGGGCGAACCGAACGTATGAAGCTCTCCAAAGAATTCTCGCAAGTGGGGCCCAGGATGTAGTGGTGGTTACCCACGGCGGCACCGCCACTTATCTCATCTCGGCTTGGATCGGGCTTCCCCTCGAAGAAGCGGGTTATGTGAAGTTCAAAGTGTCGCCTGGCAGTATCACCCATCTTCGGGAAGACGACTTCTTCCACGATCGCCAAGTTCTCGCTCTCAACGAAGTGAGTCATCTCGGCTAAGAGCGAGCAAGACTGGTGGCCGCCGGGAACCTCTAGCAGGGACATCATCTGGCTATACGCATTCCACAAAGAATGACCGTTAGCGGGTCCTGCAAATGAGACTGTATGCCGGACAGGAAAAACTTGGCTCAGAAACTGCCAGCAAAGTTTTATCGGCTTGCTGTTGACTGCCTGATCATGAGCTCTGGAGGGCACGCGACCGCGCGGGTGACGCTGCGGTCACCTTCCAAGGCGGCGAGGAGGCTTTGTGCTCCATCCGCCGCCCTCCGAGCTGAATATTGAATGACCGTGGTCAATTCCAGTGATTCGCCAAGGTCCTGGCCATCCATTCCCACGATGGACAGGTCTTCCGGAATCGTCAGGCCCTTCCGCCCGGCTTCCAACAGCACGCCCAAGGCCATCTGGTCGGAAGCGCAGACGATGGCGGTCGGCTTTGACCCTGGCTCGGCCCATAGACGGCTGAACGCCGTCCGGCTGTTGCAGATTGCCCCGGGCCGATCTTCTATCCGGACTTCCCTTAGCTTGATGCCATCAGCGTTTAGAGCGCTCGTCCGGTGTTCCCGTTCGGCTGCCAGCAGACGTGTCCGGGACTGGGCCCCAAGTCCGCCATGGAAGACGGCCAGGTCCGTGTGCCCGAGCTGGACCAGGTGGCGAATTGCGGTGGTTGCGGCTTCTATCTCATCGTCGGCCTGCTCGCCGTGGAGAACGATCACGATGTGCGGCATCCCGCCCCGCTGCAGTTGATCGATCTCGTCCTTGTCCAGGGTGGCGGCGCCCAGGACCAGCAGTGCGTCCACACGTCGGCAGAGCATGTTCAGGTCCAGAGGGAGCCGCGGACTCGCAGAGGAATCCGGGAGATGCAGCAGAACAAGGGAGTAATCCCGCCGGCGGAGTGCCCGCGCCGCTCCTTCAACAGCCGCGCTGTAGTCAGGGTGGCGAACGGAGGAAGTGACAACGCCAATGCTTCGTGTCTTGCCTGTGGCGAGCCCTGACGCGGAGGCTGATGCAGCGTAGCCCAAGGCTTGGGCGATTTCGAGAATTCTCGTCCGGGTGGGTTGGGCGACCCTCGGAAGACCTCTGATTGCGCGGGAGACGGTGGCCGTGGAAACACCGGCCGCCGCCGCCACGTCTTCGATGCTGACCTTAGGGTGGTGCGCCCGGGTTGCTCTGGCGGCCGGCAGTATCATGATGCGAATCCTTTACAGTGCGGGCCCCCTCCCTGGAGTTCTTCGGCCCAGGCCTCTACGGTGAACTCGGAGATGCCACTCTGACCAAAATGCTGATGCGGAGGTACCGTCGCCGCTAGTCCTGGCTGCTGAAGGCGGCGTCGAAGGAGGTGCTCGACGGCGGGTAGTCGTACTTTTTGAGGGCGGCGAGGGCTTCGGGGGCGCCGTGGAGGCGGTCCATGCCGGCGTCTTCCCATTCGACGGAGATGGGCCCGGTGTAGCCGATGGCGGTGAGGGCGCGGAAGGATGATTCCCAGGGGACGTCGCCGCGGCCGGCGGAGACGAAGTCCCAGCCGCGTCGGGGATCGCCCCAGGGCAGGTGTGAGCCCATCACGGTGTTGCGGCCGGTGGGGCGGAGCTTGCTGTCCTTGCAGTCCACGTGGTAGATCCGGTCCTTGAAGTCCCAGATGAAGGAGACGGGGTCGATGCCCTGCCACATGAAGTGGGACGGGTCCCAGTTCAGCCCGAAGGCTTCGCGGTGGCCGATCGCGTCGAGCGTGCGGACGGTGGTCCAGTAGTCGTAGGCGATTTCGGAGGGGTGGACTTCGTGGGCGAAGCGGACACCGCATTCGTCGAAGACGTCCAGGATCGGGTTCCAGCGGTCCGCGAAGTCCTGGTAGCCGGCGTCGATGACCTTTTCGGGGACGGGCGGGAACATGGCCACGTACTGCCAGATGGAGGAGCCGGTGAAGCCGACGACCGTGTCCACGCCGAGGGCTTTGGCGAGGCGGGCGGTGTGTTTCATTTCTTCGGCGGCGCGTTGCCGGACGCCTTCGGGGTCGCCGTCGCCCCACACCTTGGATCCGACGATGGCTTCGTGGCGGAAGTCGATGGGGTCATCGCAGACGGCCTGGCCCTTGAGGTGGTTGGAGATGGCGAAGACCTTGAGGTTGTACTTTTCCAGGACGGCGAGTTTGGATTCGACGTAGCCGGGCTCGTCCCAGCGCCAGGCGTCCAGGTGGTCCCCGGAGACGGCGACCTCGAGGCCGTCATAGCCCCAGCCGGATGCCAGGCGTGCGACTTCCTCGAAGGGGAGGTCGGCCCACTGGCCGGTAAAGAGTGTGTAAGGGCGGGGCATGTCAGGCTCCTTGCATCTGTGACGCTGAACCGGCCACAAGGGATTGATGAACGGGGATGACGGTGCTTTTGTTGTTGGCCGACTCTTCGACGGCGGCGAGGACCCGTTGCACCTGAAGTCCTTCTTCGAACGACGGCGACGGGGCGGTTCCGCCGTCAATCGCCAGCAGGAAGTCCCGGATCTGGTGGGTGAACGTGTGCTCCCAGCCGATGATGTGGCCCTGCGGCCACCAGGCCTCCAGATAGGGGTGTTCGGGCTCGTTGACAAGGATCCGGCGGAAACCCTGCTCCCGGACCGGGGCTGTCGCGTCCAGGAAGTTCAGCTCATTCAGGTTTTCCAGATTGAACGTCAGGGCTCCGCCGGTGCCGTAGACCTCGATCTGGAGGCTGTTCTTCTGGCCGGTAGCCACCCGTGACGCTTCGACAGAGGCGCCCATGTCTCCCGTGAGCCAGAATGTCGCCCACGCCGCATCATCCACCGTCACGTCCTCCAACCCGTCAGGGCCAGGGCGCTGTGTCACGAAGGTCCTCAGTACGCCCGAGGCTTCAAGAACGGTTTGGCCCGTGAGGTAGCCGATCTGGTCAATGGCGTGGGAGGCGATGTCGCCCAGCGCGCCGGAGCCTGCCGCGTCTTTTCGAAGGCGCCAGGTCATGGGCGATTCGGCGTCGGAGAGCCAGTCCTGCAGGTAGGCGGCGCGAACGTGCCGGATGGTCCCGAGCCGGCCTTCCGTGATCAGTTCGCGTGCCAAAGCCAGCGCCGGGACGCGGCGGTAGTTGAAGCCGATCATCGACTGCACGCCCTGGGTACGCGCGGAGGCCGCCGCAGCAGTCATGGCTTCGGCCTCGGCGATGGTGTTGGCCAGCGGCTTCTCCACCAACACGTGTTTGCCTGCTTCAAGTGCCGCGATCGCTATCTCGGCGTGCATCCAACCCGGCGCGCAGATGTCCACGATGTCGATGTCATCCCGGTCCAGAACGGCACGCCAGTCCGTAGCGGACTCTGCCCAGCCGTACCTGGCTGCGGCTTCGGCCACCTGGGTGACGTCCCGGCCCACGAGGACCTTCTGCTCGAAGGCCGGAACATCGAAGAAGCTGGCCACGTTCCGCCACGCATTCGAATGGACCTTCCCCATGAAGGCGTACCCAATCATGGCCACGCCCAGGGTCTTGTTCGCTGTCCTGGTGCCTTCTGTACCATGCGTGCGGCTGCCATCCTGAACGTGGGTGGGGGGAGGGGTGGAGATTGTCATAAGTGATTCCTTTCAGGGTGGCGGCCCTGGTCCTGGGTTGGGCTGGGGAGGCCACGGCGGAGCCGTCGATGGACTCGGGATGGAGCGACCGCATCCCCGCGCGGTGCGCGGGGGTGGCCTCCGGGCGCGATGCGGGAGTTCTGGTTGACGGGGGGATGCCGCTGTGCTCGGACATCACCGGCAGCCCGGCGGGGCGCCAGGATTTTTACAGATCCTGGCGCCCGTTCCCGAGAAAGGCTCAGTGGGTGAAGGTGAACCAGTTGAGGTTGGTGAAGTCGGAGGATTGGACGCTGCTGAAGGTTATGTACACGGTGTGGGTGCCGGTGATGCCGGTGATGGCTGTGGACTTGGTGGTCCAGGTCTGCCAGCCGCCGGTGTTGGATACCTCGATGCTGCCGACCGGGGTGCTGGAGGGTGAGTCGAGCCTGACTTCGATCAGGCCGGTGACGCCGCTGGCGGCGCCGGATGCGACCCGGGCCTGGAACTGGGTGGCGGCCTGAGTGCCAAACACGACGTTCGGGTACTCGGCCCAGTCCCCGGGGGAGACCCATCCGATGTCCTGCCCGCCGCCAGTATCCCCGGTACCCTCGATGACGACGCCGGAGGCGTTGAGGTAGTTCTCGGCCTGGATCGGACCGTACGCGTCGGTGTCGGTGTCGTGGGTGAAGGTAAACCAGTTGAGGTTGACGAAGTCGTCGGCCTGGTCGCTGGCGAAGGTCAGGTAGACGGTGTGGGTGCCGGTGACGCCGGAAACGTTGGCGATCTTGGTGGTCCAGGTCTGCCAGCCGCCGGTGTTCTTCACCTCGATGCTGCCGATCGGGGTGCTGGTGGGTGAGTCGATCCGGACCTCGATCCGGCCGCTGACGCCGCTTGTGGCCCCGCATGCGACCCTGGCCCTGAACTGTGTCGGGGCCTGGGTGCCGAATGCCACGTTGCCGTACTCGACCCAATCTCCGTTACCAACATAGGCGATGTCCTCGCCCCCGCTGCTGTCACCGGTGGCCTCCACCCCGACGCCTGATGCATTTCGGTAGGCCTCGGCCTGGATCGGGCTGTACGCGTCGGTCGCGGCGGCCGCGGTCGTGGACGGTGTCCAGATGTACGTGCCGACGGTTTTTGCCGGGAGGGTGTCGATGAGCTGCTGCTGCCCGCCACGGAGAGTGAAGTCCTGGGCTGTGGAGGTTCCGTTGACAACGATGGTCGCCACGGAGCCGTCCGGGTTGAGGAAGGCCACTGTGGTGACAGTGTTGGTGTTGCCATAGTCGCTCCAGATCCGGCGGGCGCCGCGCTGGACGAACTTCGAGAACTGGGCGAACATGTAGTACTCGGGCAGGGCCCAATATGTGTTGCGGTCATCGGGGTTCTGGATAAGCGGGGAGGGATCAGGTGAACCGTACTGTTGGGTGTCGCGGTTTTGGTCGAGCATCGTGACCCATGAGATGTAGCCGGTAGACGAGCTGCGCATGTACCGTGCGATCCGGTCTGCGCCCGCGGTGCCCCACCACATGCGTTCGGTCATGACCATGTCGAGGTCGGGGTAGCTGGTCTTGGCCAGTGACATCGTGCTGGGGTCGCCGGAGTAGTCGTGCCATGCGATGCCTCTGGCGTTGTGGTAGGCGTCTGTGTATCCGCTGGCGCTGGTGCCGAGCGCATCGGTGAGGTAGTTCCCGACGTCGCCGAAGTTCCAGTCCCAGGCCCAGATCTGCGTGGTGATGCCGTGCGCGTCGAATTCCGCGCGCATGGCGTTGATGAGTTGCTTCTGTTGCTGCGCCGAAACGAGCATGCTCGGGTAGTGGCCGGCGGGCCAGCCGGGTTCATTCTGGGGCGTCACGGCGTGGATGGTGATGCCCTGCTGGGCGTAGGCCTGCATGATCATCCGGTAGTAGCGGGCGAAGGTGGGGACATGTTCGTCGAGCAGGTGGCCGTCGATGAGGCTGTTGTTGTCCTTCATCCAGGCAGGTGCGCTCCACGCGGTGCCGCAGATGGCGAGGTTCGGGTTGATCCTGAGGGCGTCCTTCAGGGTGGAGATGATGTTGTTGTCGATGTCTTTCTGGATGGAGAACCGCGACAGAGTCGGATCGGCCGCGCCGTCGTCGTAGGTGTAGAACTGGGCGTGACTGAAGTCGGAGGAGCCGAAGCAGATCCGGATAAGGTCGAAACCGGCGCCCTTGGCCGGATCGAAGAGGGACCGCAGGACCTGGGACCGCACGCTGGGGCTCATCAGCGAGAGGTTGTGGATGGTCGTATCCTCCATCGAACAGCCGATGCCGAGCATGCTTTGGTACGACTTCGCCGCGTCGACAGTGATCACTGTCCCGGAGTTCCTGCCCGGTGCGACCATGGTGATGTCGTTACGCTGGCTGAGCTTGTAGGGGACTGCGGCCAGGCCGACCGCCGGATCGGCGAACCAGGTGCCGCTCTTTGGCTCATAGCCAGCCGCGGTGGATTCCGAACTCCAGGTCACCTGGGCCGAACCGGTGGACCGGGGACGGCTCGGGGCGGCGTTCGCCCGCTCGGGCTGGGCGACCGCGGTTCCTGCTACTGCCGCCGCGGCGGCAGCAACAGTCATGAAGCTCCGACGGCTGAACCGGCCGAAGTCCTGCGGTACAGACGGTTGCGCCGGGGTAGGCGAGGAAGTGGACATGGAGCGCTCCTTTGCGTTGGGCTCACCGGTTCGGGGCGGGAACGGGTTGTTGTGATGGCCATCGAAATATTGCGAAGGCCCTCGTGCTGCTGGGGTTTATGCGTGGCCTGGAGGGGGCGTTTGGGTTTGAATCACCTCCTGACCTAGATCGTGGCTGCTGTCGGATTCCAGTCCTCCGGGAGTGCAGCCGAGGTCGGAGCCGAGCTTTCAACATCGATGAAGGTGCCCGATTCGATGGATTCGGAGATCGAGACCATGGTGTCGAGGACATGGTAGGCAAGGTCACCCGTGGCCCGATGTGCCACGCATGCTCGAATTGAACGAGCCATGTCCAGCACGCCCAAACCTCGTCCGTCTGCAGGGCCGGTAGCCTGAACCACGGTCCAGTCCTCGTCCCCGGCCCTCCAGATACGAACATCACCGTCGAATTCGTTGGGATCCGGGAGCGAGATGGTGGCGTCCGTCCCGGTGATCTCCACAAAGCCCATCCGCTCACGCGGGGATTCGAAGCTGAAGACGCTATGGGAGGACGCCCCGCCCTCGAACTGGGCCATGGCGGAAACGTGGGTGGGGACCTCGACAGTGAATTCCTCCCCTGCTCTCGGTCCCGACCCGATCACGCGGACTTCCTTGGCCTTGGACCCGAGGGCCGCGACCCGCCGGACAGACCCGAAAGTCTGAACAAGGGCCGTGAGGTAGTACGGACCCATATCGAACAGCGGGCCGGCACCGTACTGGAACAGGAAGCCGGGGTTGGGGTGCCAGGATTCCGGGCCGGGCGTCTGGAACGTCGTCATGGCCGTGAGCGGCGTTCCGATGTCCCCGCGCTCAATGATCCGCCGCGCCGTCTGCAACCCGGCGCCCAGGAACGTATCCGGGGCGCAGCCCAGCCGGATGCCTGCCGCGTCCGCCGTCTTCAGCAGACCCAGCCCCGACTCCCAGTCCAGCGAAAACGGCTTCTCGGTCCAGACGTGCTTCCCCGCCCGGACCGCGGCGGTTGCTACCTCCACGTGTGCGGCCGGGATGGTCAGGTTCACAACGATTTCGACGTCGGGATGGGCCAGTGCCGCCTCCACCGCGCCGAACTCGGGGATGCCGTACTCCTTGGCCCGCGCCTGCGCGGCTTCCTCGAACAGGTCCGCGATGATGTGGACTTTCAGATCCGGGAAGACCGTGAGGTTGTCCAGGTACTGTTTGCTGATGTTCCCGGCGCCAATGACGGCGACGCCCACGGGTCCCCGGCGGGTGGAAGGTGTGGTCTGGTACGTTACGGCGCTCATGCGTTCACGTCCTGTGCTGCATTGTTCTGGAGGAAGGCGAGGCTTTCGGCGATGCCGTCGAAGATGTCCCCTGCGTAGTCGTCGAACTCAACGACACCCACCTCAAGGGACCCGGCGGCCTTAATGACGTCCAGGACGGCGATCCGGCCCTGGCCTGCGGGTTGCTGGGCTTTGATGTCGGCAGTTATCGGGCCGTCCTTGATATGGATGAACTTCACCCGGTCACCGAGACGCCGTAGGAGGGCTTCGGGATCCTGGCCTCCGACTGCCGCCCAGTACGTGTCCACCTCCAAGACAACCTCCGCGTCCAGCAGCCCGGCGAAGTACTCGAGGGCGGTCTGGCCCTCGATCATCGACTCCAGTTCCCACTGGTGATTGTGGTAGCCCACGCGGATGCCGTACGCGGTGCCCTTCTTCGCCGCGGCGTTGAGCTTTTCGGCCGTGGCGTAGATGTCCTCGGCTTTTTGCCAGTGTTCTGCCGGCAGGAAGGGGTCAATCACCGTAGCGATGCCCAATTCCTTGGCGGCCTCAAAGATTTCGTCCTGGTCCTGACTCATCAGCGGGGCGTGGCCGGAAGGTGCCGACAGACCGTTCTCGGCAAGGGCCGCGCCAAGCTGCTTGGCTGTGGCCACGAAGTCGTAGGGCTCCACCTGGGTGAAGCCGATTTCTGCGACCTTGCGGATGGTGCCGGGAAGGTCGTCCTGCATGGCGTTGCGGAGGGTGAACAGTTGAATGGAATATGACATTCGTTTCCTTATAGGTGGGCTGTGGTGGGAAAGACTGTGGAGTAACACCGAATTTCCCTTGGGGCGGGCCCTTGGATGAAGAAGCTCTTTCCCGTTGGAGCAACGGCGAAAGGAAGTGGCGCAAAGGCCGCCACGCACCGGTCTCCCAATTTCTCACTAGAACGCGTCAGCCCCGGGTCTTGGGGTGGGTTGCACGATCCTGCTGAATTATTCATCCCATCCCAAGGCCGCCGAACTGGGTGCGCTGGGTAGCCGCGATGTGGGCAGGAACCCAAGGTTTATTTGATGCCGGTCGCCGCGACTCCCTGGATGAAGAACCGCTGCAGGGCAACAAACAGGGCCACGATGGGGGCGATCACCAGCACTGAACCGGCCAGCAGCAGGCCGTAGTCAGTTGCGTTCGCGCCGGTGGAGAACAGAGACAAGGCAACGGGCAGCGTGTATTTGTCTTCGCTCTGGGCAGCCACGAGTGGCCAGAGGAAGTTGTTCCATGATCCAAGGAACGTGAGGATCCCCAGTGTTGCCAGCGGCGGCCCGCAGAGGGGCATGACGATCCGGGTGAAGGTCCGCAGTTCGCCGGCTCCGTCGATCCTGGCTGCTTCGATCAGGGAATCCGGTATCCCCATCATGAACTGCCGCATCAGGAAAACGCCCAATGGCGAGACCAGGAAAGGCAGGATGAGGGCCGGGTAGGTGTTGACCAGGCCCAGCTTGCTGACCATGACAAACAACGGCACGAAGGTCACGACGCCGGGAACCATCATGGTCACCATCACCAGCAGGAACAGGACTTTCTTGCCGGCGAAGTCCATCTTCGCCAGGGCGTAACCCACCATGGAGCAGAACAGGAGGTTTCCCAGGACCGTGACGACAGCAACAATGAGGCTGTTCATGAAGAAGGTGTTGATGTGCAATTCGCTGAACCAGCGCGTGTAGTTGGCCAGTGTGGGGTCCTGCGGCCACCAGGTGACGGGCCGGCGCAGGAGCTCCCCCTGGGTTTTGAAGGAACCCAGCAGCATCCAGACAAAGGGCAGTATCGTCGCGGCTCCGGCGAGCACCAGGCCGCCGTAGACCCAGGCCTGTTTTCCGATGGTGGAGCGCTGCTTGCGGAGTGTTACGGCCCGCCGGGCGGCGGGGCGAGCCGGCGCCGCGGGAGCGGTTTTTGTATTGGTCATCGTGTACTCGCTTCAGTCTTTGGAGCGGAGGGTACGGAACTGGATCAGGCTCAGCAGGGCGATGGCGATGAACAGCACGTAGCTGGCGGCTGAGGCCAGGCCATATTTGCCGAATCCGAACTGGTTGAAGGTGAAGTAGCTCACCGAAAGCGTTGAGTCGAGGGGCCCGCCCTTGGTCATCACGAACGGCTCCTCAAAAAACTGCAGGAACCCCACCGATAGCAGTACCGCGCCCAGCAGCAGGGTGGGGCGAAGGATCGGCAGCGTGACCCTGACGAACCTCTGCCAGGCGTTGGCGCCATCCACCTCCGCCGCTTCCAGAACCTCAGTGGGGACGTTCTGCAGTCCGGCCAGGAAGATGATCATCAGCGTGCCCATGTTGCGCCACACCGCCATCAGGATCATGGCCGGCATGGACCACGCTGTGCTGTTGAGCCAGTCCGGGCCGGCGATGCCCACCCAGCCCAGCACGATGTTCAGCAGCCCATCCGGTTGCAGGATAAACCTCCACACGACCGCGATAGCGACGATGCTGGTCACGACGGGGGTGTAGAAGCCGACCCTGAACGCGCTCCGAAACCGCTTGATCCCGTTGTTCAATGCCACTGCCAGGGCCAGGCCCGCGGCCATCGTCAACGGGATTCCCACGATCACGAAGTAGCCGGTGTTGGCCATGGAGTGCAGGAACTGCGGATTGCGGAAAAGCTCGGCAAACTGGTCGAGGCCGACGAAGCCCACGCCAAACGGGTTCCTGACGTCCTTGCTCGTGAAGTCCGTGAAGGACAACACGAACGAGGACAGCAAAGGCATCAGCATGAAGAAGCCGAAAATGAGGACGAACGGCAGGGCGAAAAGCCAGGCAATCAGGCTCTTCCTGCGCCGCCGGGAGGCCGGGCTGCGGTGTTCGGGCGTCCGGGGCAGGCCGGCGGACGTTCTGCCCGCCTGCCCCGTTGCCGTGCTGACGGCCATGATTACTTCCCGGTACCGATCGAGTCTGCGGTAGCCTGCAGGTCCTTCATGGCTGCTGCGGGGTCCTTGCCGGCCTTGACGATCTGTTCCAGCTGCGTGTCAGCCGCGGCCGCAACCTGGGTCCAGGTCGGGATGGTGGGCGGGAAGTTGGTGTCCTTCATCTGCTCACCGAAGACCGCGAGCTTCGCATTCCCGGCCAGGCTGGGGTCCTTCCAAGCGCTCTGCAGCGCGGGAAGGCTCCCCGATAGCTTCTGCCACTTGGTTTGGACGTCGGGCTTGGACAGCCACTGTGCGAGCTTCCAGGCTCCGTCCCGGTTCTTGGCGTCTTTGAAGACCACCAGATCGGACCCGCCGATGAAGGATGTTCCGGTGACCTTCTTCGGGAAGGTCGCAACCATGTACTTGTCCGCGAAACCGGGGCCGCCTGCCTGGTCGAGCTGGGCCAGCTCGGACGGTCCGCCAATGAGTACCGGTGCTTCACCGTTGACGAGAGCCGCCTCTGCGGCACCGGCCCCTGTTGCAGGACTCTTGTTGGCGAGCCCAGCGGTGAAGAAGCTCTGGTAGTACTTCAGGGCCTCGATGATTTCAGGGGTGTCGAAGGTCCACTTCGAGTTGTCCTGGCTGATGAACTGCGCACCGTTGGACCACAGGAACGGAAGCATGGTCTGGAACGAATCCGACCCACCCGCCGGCAGCTGGACCCCGTACTTCACGCCATCCTGTGACTTCAGGGCCTTCGCCATGGCGGTCAGGCCATCCCAGGTGGTGGGGAATTCCGGGAAGCCCGCCTTGGCAGCAAGATCCTTTCGGTAATAGAGGACCCGGGTGTCCACGAACCACGGCACACCCAGGCTGGTACCGCCGATCTGGGTGGACTTCACCGAGCTCGGGAAGAACGCCGAATTATCAATCTCCGCCGGCTTCGGGTCAAACGCATCACTGAAGTCGGTCATCCAGGTGGTGCCCATCTGGGCAATGTCCGGCGTGGTACCTCCGGCGATGGCCGTCTGGTACTTGTTGTGCGCGGCGTCCCACGGGATAGCCGTGACATTGACCTTCACACCAGGGTTCTCGGCCTCAAAATCCTTCACCAGCCCGGGAAGCAGCTTTGCTTCATCCCCCTGCGCCCACAGATTAATCGTTCCGGTAGCGGCACCGCCCGCGATCGCCTTGCCGGTTTCCGTAGCAGTCGTGGGTGCGTTGTCCCTGCCGCAGCCGGTCAGCAGCAGCCCGGCAGCAAGCCCGAGTGCGGCAATTTTCCTGATGCGGACACGTGTATCCACAGTCGTTTGGATCATCTTTGTTCCCTTCGGTCAGACGCCGTAGTGCGCCAGGTAGCAGAACACCGGACTTATGCGCTTAGATGCTTAAGGCTCTCAATGCGCTTAGATCGGGCTGTATCTCAATCTAAGCGCATTACTGTGATTTTGACAACAGGTTTTCGTGCGCAATGTTCCGATTACCCTTTAGCTGCAGCCGCAGCTTTCGCGTACTACAAGCCGTACCGGCAGCTGCTTTTCGACGAGAGGGGAGACGGGTTGAGAGATGGCGTCGACGAGGATTTCCACGGCCGTGCGGCCCATCAGTTCCATCGGCTGGCGAACAGTGGTCAGTGTGGGGCTGACCAGGCGGCCGGCGACGACGCCGTCAAAACCCGTAACTGCCACCTGGTCAGGGACCGAGACTCCGGCGGCCTTGAGTGTCTCCATGACGACCAGCGCTTCCTCGTCATTCGCGCAGACAAAACAGTCGGGAAGCGTACCGGATGCCAGGAGATTCCTGATCAGCTCGGACGTTACACCACTGGCCCCAGGCCTGCTCTCCACCACAGGCGAAACCTCTAACCCGCGGGCGCGGAGGGCGGCGGTGAAAGCCTGGTACCTCGCCTCTGTCTCAACGTTCGGGATGCTGACAAACATCAGCTTCCGGAACCCGTGAACTCCAAGCAAGTGTTCCATGAGCTGCTGCACGCCGTCGGCGTTGTCCACCGTCACGTGGTGAAGTCCGTCGTTGTGCGAGGGTTCAGAGAGTTCAAGAACGGGGATCCGGGCAGAGATGCGCCTCGTGACATCTGCCGGAATGGTGCGTGGAAAAATGATGAGCCCGTCGACACGGCCCGCAATGTCAGTCACGGCCCTTTCGCTGCTGGCCTTGTTGCCGCCGCCGATCATCAGCGCATAGCCACGGCTGAAGCTCTCCAGCTCCACACCCCGCTGGACCTCGTCAACCCACACCGGGAACAACCGGCAATCATCATTAGGTGCCACCACAGCAGCAGCGCGGTCCTTCTTCATCCCCTCCGCATCGGGGAGAAAATTCAGAAAGTCGAACGAAAAGAGCCCGAGGGCACCGGTACGGCCCTTGGCAAGGCCGCGCGCGCTGGCGCTGGGCACATACCCCAGGGCCCGAG
Organism: bacterium RCC_150; assembly: GCA_041360635.1. Classification (GTDB taxonomy): domain Bacteria; phylum Actinomycetota; class Actinomycetes; order Actinomycetales; family Micrococcaceae; genus Arthrobacter. The sequence goes on from JBFUPP010000013.1 coordinate 57,625, forward strand.
CAGCATCCAAAACAGAGTTCCTCGTCGAATCCTTCACACGGTGAGGCTGACTGAAAGCAAACGAAACCGTAGCTATCGAAACCCCGGCCCGCTCCGCAACGTCATACACTGTCGGACTCTTCGCCACTGACATCACTCCCCTTTACACGCAGACTATGCGCTTAACAATAGACGGAGAAAAGACCAGAGGGGGTTCTGCCCCACAATCGACCTGTCAGTGCCTTGCGCTTATCGACTAAGCCAGCCAGGTCTTCGGACCGGCCGAAGTCCCTCTCCGGGAACTGCCCCATCCAGGTTCGTTAATCAGTACGGTGGTGCGGGTTCCCTGACCTCCGGAACGACCCTGTGCTGGGGTCTAGACGCTCAAGGAAGCCGGCAGCCGCTCCATGAGCATGGCCGCATCGACCGGCCCCGATGTATCGACGCCAATGGTTTGCCCGATCCCAAGTGGAGCGGCGTTCTCAGACCATTCGGCCCAGTCCTGACCGCTGGGAACAGACGGATGAATCTCATGTCTCTGACGATCCAAGTAGCGTCTCCAAGCGACGCTGGAAGGAATTTCACACCAAATTTCAACGACATCAGGAGTACCTGAATGAGCCAATCCGTCAAGGACAAATCCAAGATCACGGGGCCCGTACCACCACGATTCAACAATGACCGCACCCGGAATCGCAGATACCAGCTGCCACATCGTCTCTGAAGAAATCCCGCCCAGCCTTCTGCTGCTGATGTGACCAAGACTAATATCCGCAAGGGCTTCCTTGATGTCGTCCTTGGAGAAAACCGGGATGTTCAGCTCATTGCCCAGGAGCTTGCTCAGCGTGGTCTTACCCGAACCTGGAAGACCATTTATCAAGATCACGGATTCAGCCATAGTTCATTTTGACCCTTCACCCACGATGATCCGACCATGGCACCCAAGGGCGCAGCGTTCGCCATGGTAACGCGACGGGCGGGGCCCCCGAGGACACGCTGTTGCTCTAGTTGTAAACACTTAGCTGGCCGATGGAGCATCTCAATTCAATTCAGGATCCGGGGTATCCAACGGGATCAGGTCCGGGTCGGAGAGCAAAATGCGCCAGAACGCTTGCTGCCACGCCGCGCGGGCCACAGCCTGAGGTCTGGATGATGGCCTCGTCCAAGTCCGCATTGAATAGTGCCGAATTCAGTTCCCGGTACCTGTCGAGATGCCACTTGAGACTGGACCCTTGCTCCGGCGTGTATCGGCGGCGGAGTCGGGCCTCGATTTCGCTCTCATCGGCAACGAGGCGAACAGACCGTAGTGGCAGGCCGAACGCGGCCTCATATCGCCCCCGATCTTCCATGCTTGCAATGACGCCAGCCACGACGAGTTGCCGCGGTCCTGCGCGTTTGTAGTTCCGCCAGACGATGGCCATGTTTGCAGCCTCCGTAATGACGTTGGCCGGGTCCTCCGCACCGGGAGGCCAGGAGCGGTGAAACCAGTCGACGTCCATCAGGCTGAAGGGTTTACCCGCTTCGGCCAGAAGGTCACCAACGTGATCCAGCGTGGATGTCTTCCCCGCTCCATAGGATCCGTTGAGGAAGATGACAAAGTCAGTGTGGTCCAAGTCCGGCCTCTCTCCACAGCTCAAGCGGATAACCGCCCGGCCACGGGCACACAGGAACTAACACTGTATCTGTATGTCGCAACGTGATTATCGGAGCAGCGCTCTGAAAGGGACTATCGGGCGTGAGTCACGCTGCCGGCAGTAAGGAGGTCGACGTAGGCACCCTTTACGAGCGCGGACTCCTCAATTCCGAGAGCAGCAACGAGGCGATGCGCCTCCGAAATCGCTGCTTCGGATTCCAGCGTGTCATCGACAGTGACTTCGAGTTCCAGAAACTTGCCCAGGCCATCGACGCGGTCCAGATGCACCCGTGTCTGACCGATGCGGAACACGGTACGGTGCTTTCGAACCCGCCCGACTTCGCCATATGCGTCTGCCAGGACTGCCCGGAGTCCGTCTGGGTCTGAAGTTTCTGAATGGACATAGAACGATGGCTTCGGGCCGGGTCGGTCTGCCCTCCGGTAGTAGATCAGTACGCCGTGGTTTCTACTCAGGCCTCGAAGCTTGAGTCGGCCGTTCGGACAGGAGAAGAAGGTGTCGTCCTGCAGGACATGCTCAGGTCCCTCGTCTGCCATAGACGCGACGACCGGCAGCAGCTTTTCGATGCTGTCTATGCGTGCTTTGATTTCGATGTTGGTTGGCATGATTCCACTACATCACGCAGCGATTCCAGAGCGGGGATGCAGTACGGTCAACCGGACGGTTCGAACGAAATAGGGTTTAGCGCATGGATATGAACCGATTAGCCCAGGAACTCGAAGAAGTCTCCGTGGGGTATGCGAGCCAGAACGGCATCGAGCGTGATTCGAACTGGTTCACTCTCAAGCTTCACGAGGAGCTGGGCGAACTGACCCAGCCCTATCTCATGAAGACAGGGCAGGCCCGACGAAAGGGCCTGACGGACGCGCAGATCGAAATGACCTTCCAGGCTGAGATAGCGGACGTCTTCGCCCATGTCCTGCTCCTTGCGAAATATCATGACGTAGACGTGATTGAGGCTGTCGAAGACAAATGGCTCCGCTGGCATCCCTCCCGGCAGCTCTAACCCGTCTCTCGATCGGGAACACCCATCCTGTGGTGACTGCCAGAGAGGCCCGAGTTGGACTGCACTGACTTCGTGATCTTCCTCAACGGATCCTATGGAGCTGGGAAGACATCCACTCTGGATCACGTCGGTGACCTCCTGGCCGAAGCGGGCACACCGTTCAGCCTGATGGATGTCGACTGGTTTCACCGCTCCCGGCCTCCCGGCGGGGACGACCCCTCCAACGTCGTTACAGAGGCCAGAAACATGGGTGTCGTCTGGGCCCGGTACTCCTAGAGCTGCCCCTAGGTGACAAGTGGCGGATCTGATGTCCCAATGAGGAAGACGCGGATCTCTTCCCGCAAACGCCCGATTTTGAGAAAGTGTCGGCGGTGCGGGCCAGCGGACCGGCAGGGGCCCGGACTTCTTCTCAGAACCCGTTCTCACTCAAAGAAGGCATCGCCGTTTTCTGAGAAATGTTTGTGAGAGAATTTCGGGATGAGCGAAGCCGGACCCACCGCCCCATCCGACGCCGATGAGATCGAGCGGCACCGGTGCCCGCGCTGCGACGTCCGGCCGGGCTCGCCGTGCCGGTCCCGCTCCGGAGCCGTCGCCTCGACCTACCACACCGGCCGGTTCACCAAAGTCCCTCGACTGGCCAAGGAACTACGCGTGCCCACACCGGCCGACCGCGGCCCCGGCCAACCCTGGCGACCGGGCACCGCGCTGCCGGCACCAATCCCCGCAGATACCCCGAGTGCTGACATCCGCGTCGGCTACGCTCGCTGCTCTCACCTGAGCCAGGAACTCCAGTCACAGCTGGATGCCCTCGCCACGCACGGGATTCCGCGCGAAAAGATCTTCGCCGAGAAAGTCTCCACCCGCGTGAGGGTCCGCCCGAAGTTCGAGGCCGCGCTGGAAGCAGCCCGGCAGATCAAGGCCCACGCCCCGCACTGCCGGGTCATCTTCACCGTCTACGAGATGAAACGCCTCGGGCGCGATTCCGCCGAACTGACCGCACTGGCTGACCACCTCACCGCCCACGGCATCGCCCTGGAAATGCTCGCCGGGCCGCTCACCGGGATCTACGACCCGACCGGAACCGGGCGGGTGCTCTTTGCATTCTTCGCCGCGATGGCAGAAACCGAACGCGAGAACATCCGCGAAGCCACCCTCGAAGGCCTCAACACCGCAGCCCGCAAGGGACACCACGGCGGACGCCCGCCGGTCATCACCGACGACATGCTGCACACCCTGCTGCGCCGCCGCGAGAATGGCGAGTCCCTCCATGACATCCGCCCAGACCTGATCATCCCCACCGGCAAACGCAAAGGCCGCAACCCCAGCCTGGCCAGCATCTACCGGGCGCTCACCGAACACGAGAAACGCCAGGCCTACCCCGACGCCGTCGACCAAGCCCACGCCGACTTCGCCACGCTCCAGCCAAGCACCCGACACGACTGAACTGCCGGATGACGATGGTCAGCCATATCCGCCCGATTTTCGGCGGATACTACGGCGACCCCTACAACGGCAACCCGGCCCCCAACGACCACACCTACTACACGCGCACGGTCCAGAACAGCACCCCCAGTGCTTTCCTGTACCTGCCTGGCAGCAAGTAACCGAAGGAAACCATGAAACGCGCCCTGACAGCCCTCGCGGCCGTGCTCGTGTGCACGGCCTGCGCGCCAGCGTCCAGCACCAGCCCCGCCGAATCACGCCCCGCTTCCTCCGCCACAGCACCGGCCTCGCTGAGCGCCGGCGGCAAGTCCCAGGCCCCCGGCGGCACCGCTCCGGCGACCTTGGGCATTGCCTGGGACGAGGCGAGCCAGACAGCAGCGCTGGAAACCGCGACCAAGGCCATGACCCTGTATGCGCGGTCGACGGTCAGCGACAAGGTCTGGATCCAGGAACTGGGACAGCTCCTGACCACCCAGGCCGTCGCCGATTACCAGTACGTCGACCCGGCCAACATCCCCGTCAAGAAAATCACCGGACCCGGCCAGCTCAAGATCGATGCGGGCAACGGTTTCGGCTGCCATGTCGTGTTCCCGACCGATGCCGGCGACTACGACGTGCAGCTACTGCGCAGCGCCGCCGACAAGCCCTGGCAGGTCAACCGCTTCACGCCCCCGAACGGCACCAAGTAAGGAAAAGATGATGGAAACCCAAGCACTCGACTTCCCCAAGATCGACGCCGTCCTGCGCGCCAACGGAACCGGGGAAGTCACGATCAACGGCACCTCCCACCCGATCCAGGCCGAGGACGAGGCCGCCGTCCTGAGCGAAGCCCTGCGCCTGATCACCGAAACCGCCGCCCTGCTCGGCCGCCCCGTGAAGGTCAGCACCACCGACCCCGACGGACAAGGCACCATCGTGGTCTCCCCCGACGGCGTCGTCAGCGAAACCACCGAAGCCAAACCAGCCCCCCGCCGGCAAAAAGAACCAGTCCCGGCCGCGGCCGTTCCTGTAGCGGCCACGGCTCCCGCAAGCACGCCAGCCGCCAAGGACGAAACGGCACCGGCCGCGCCCCTCACTTTCAGTGAGACCGTGCCGTCCCCCGCTGAAGAACCCGTGCCGGATATCCCAACGGGGACCAAGGCAGCAGTCTCGGAGACCGTCACGCGACGAAGCCTCAAAGAGACGTCATTTCTGGTCAGCGCGCCGGTGCTGGAACCGGCTACCCGCGGCTGGCGCGGGGCGCTTTCCCGCCTGGGCTTCCGGATGGAACCATCCCGTGAAGAACTGGCCGAACGCGAGGACATCCGCACCGTAAGCCAGCACTGGCCCGGCCCGCGCACGGTCGCGGTCGTCAACCGCAAGGGCGGGGCGAACAAGACACCCACCGTCGTGATGCTCAGCGCCATCCTGGCCCGCTACAGCGGGGCCGCCACCGTCGCCTGGGACAACAACGAATCCCAAGGCACACTCGGTTGGCGCACCGAACAAGGAGCCCACAACAACAGCGTCCTGGACCTCATCGACTCCTCCCAGGCGCTACTCTCCCCCAGCACGAACGCGGCCGAGATTGCCCGGTTCGTCCACCACCAAACCTCGGACAAGTTCGACGTCCTGCGCTCGGATGAAAACGACGAAGGCGACCACGAAGTAACCGCCGAGGAAGTCGACATCGCCCACCAGGTGCTCACCCGCTACTACCGGCTGATCGTCATGGACTCCGGCAACACCGCCCGCTCCGCGAACTGGCGCCAAATGATCCACCACACCAACCAACTCGTCGTCCCAGTCACCGCCATCGAAGACCGCGCCGAAGCAGCACGCCTGACACTCCAGACCCTGGACTCCCGCGGCGGCCACGACGCCGAACTGGCCCGCAACGCCGTCGTCATCGTCTCCGAATCCACCGACGCCAAACGCAGCATGAACGGAGACGCCCTCAAACGCGCAAAGGACGAAGCCCGCCGCATCGCCGACGGCTTCGCCCCACACGTGCGCGCCGTCGTCCGCATCCCCTACGACCCCGCCCTCGTCAACGGCCCCATCCGCTACGACGCCCTCCAACCAGCCACCCAACGAGCATGGCTCGCAGCCGCGGCCGCCGTCGCCAAAGGTTTCTGAATTGGAGTCCAATACACAGTCGGGCGAATCGAGCCCGCCATACCACGAGGCAAGACGCCAAACTGTACCAAGATGTCCATCGCTCACGGTGTGGTCGGCCGTGTCGAGGTGGATCTCGTCGGCGACGGCGGTAATGTTCTCATCCCGGAAGTCCCGCGAAGCGTTTAGCTCCGCGGTGACCCGAGCGATTTCGTCGGTGGACATGTCGCTCTCGAAGCCGAACTCGCCGAGCTGGTGGGCGACGAAGTCGGTGTTCACCGTCGGTGCGCCGAGGGTCGGGACTTTGTCGGAGTGGCCGAAGGCGGTGAATTCTCCGCCGCTGGGAACACCGGACTGGACGCGCGGCTGTCCTGATGTGGTCATGCCCTTTTTGTGTGCGGCAGGCCTGCTATTCGCGCATGTTTCTGTTTCAACACGCCGAAAGTCGTTTCAGTTTCAATCCCGGACCATGCTGCATTGCGATGATAGTTTCAGTTTCAGAGGGACCGGAATGGACAAGATTTCGAATCCCCAGGGCCGCCAGGAATTTGGCCCGACCAATCTATTGAAGTAACGGCAGCCCCCGGGCGGCTGAGTTCAAAGGACAGGGATGATGGCAACTACTCGTGCAGGCAGGCGCTCTAAGGGCGACCGCAAATTCGTCGGATTCCGCATCGCTACCCCGAAGGCCGATGCAATGGAGATTATTGCAAAAGCGGAGGGGTACCAGTACGTAAGTGACTGGCTGTCCGACGTGGTTGACGCGCGCCTGGCTAACACCAATCTTCACGCAATCGTTCAGCAGGAGGAGTTGCCGCTTGGGCGATTAGCCTCTTAAAAAGTTGAAGGCCCGCACTAGGCGGGCCTCCGAAGCTTCTGATTCACGAACTGGATTTGCTTGCCGGCGAGACAGTTCGTAAATCGGCTGGGAGGTCCTTCACAGGAACCCCTTTGTGTTGCAATGAACCGATCTGCCAGGGTCGGCCCTTCACTATTCCCTCGACAGGAACAAACTCATCGTACATGGACAATCATGTGCGCCGCCAGCCATACCCTCCGCTGGCGTGTCGCGCAAGCTCTCCTCAACATGCTCGCCCGCTGAGGCGTGGGCCGCTCTCGCGCCTATCCTCGCAGGTCAGCCCCGTGTTCGACTCTCCAAGGACGCCGGAAAGACCTACCCGCAGAAGCACGAACGCGCCCTCACGCAGGCACTGCCTTCGTTCCCTGCTGCGGTCCGGATCTTTGGAAAAGACGGCACCTGCGCCGCGATCTTCCTTGACTTTGACTCCTCAGTAGCCGGCCTCGACTGGGTGGAAGCAGACGTCCGGGCCGTTCAGACATGGCTGCACTCCGTCGGGGCCCGCTGGATTGAGGACTTCTCTCCCAACGGTGGCCGACACGTCTACATCCCGCTTGCGCAGCGGGTCACCTTCACGGAAGCGCGTGATCTCGTCGAGGCGCTGGGCACCCGGTACCGGACCCTGGACAAGACCCCGCACCAGAACCTCCTGCACGGCTGCATGCGCACGCCCGGTTCACCCCACAAGCGCGGCGGCCACCAGGAGCTCGCGATGTCCCTAAATATGGCCTACGACATCGCCCGCCGGCCCAACACCGCGGCCGTCTGGGCAGCCATGACGGCCGACTTGGCAGGGGAGATCAACGCCGTCCGGGCCCTGCGGCTCGAGCAGACCTTCACCCCGGTGACGGAGGAAGCCCCGGTTATCAAGCACCCGGCCGGCCGGATGTCCCGCGCCATGCAGATCATGGCGCAGACCGGAATTTACGACACAAACCGCTACGCCACCGATTCGGACGCCCGCCAGGCGATTGTCACCGGCGCCGCGGCCGCAGGCCTCCAGCTCGTGGATGTGGAACGCCGCATGATGCAGGGGACCTGGCCCGGGCTCGCCTCCTTCTACGCCCGCTATGCCTCTCGCCACCGGGCTCCTGCCTTGCGCCGTGACTGGATCAATGCGGTCGCCTACTTGAGCAAAAACCCGTCAAACGGGGAAGGGAATAACAATGTCCGCAGATCCCCCACAAGCCAGCCAAGCACACAGCCCCCGGAACTAAAGGGCTTGAATCCAATTTCGTCCAATCCCGATGCTGAACATCGGTTCATCCGGACCTGGCGAAATGCGCTACGAATCAGGGAGGTGAACTATAAAGAAAGCCGGACTGGCTTGGCGCGGAGAATGGTGCTGAGATCCTTGGGGGAGGCAGCACACCTAACAGCGTCCAGATTCATTGAATTCGGGGTCCGGTCCATTGCCGTGGCCACCGGGTTGGATCACACAACGGTCGCCCTGCACCTCAAAGCTTTGAGGTCCGAAAAAGACCCGCTGATTACCCTTGTCGAGGAGGCTCGCGGCACGAAGGGAGATCTGTACATGCTGACCGTCCCCGAAGAGCTGAAGGCCGTGGCCGAGGATGCGTCCTGGCAGAAAGGGAAGATCCATGCCCTCCGCCCGGCGTTCCGGAACCTGGGGCTGCCGGCCGCGTTCGTGTACGAGGCCCTGGAGCACTCCCCCGCGCTGCCGATTGCCGAGATCGTAAGGGTTACCCGGCTCTCCCGGTCAGCGGTGCACGAGGCGTTGGAGATCCTCGCGGCCTGGAACTTGGTAGCCAGGAATGCCAGTCGGGCGTGGTCGGTGGTGGCGTCGACGTCGCTGAAGCAACTCGCCGAACACCTCGGAGTCCTGGAAGCGGTCGCCGCGCAGCTTCAGCGCTACCGTCAGGACCGGATTATCTGGCGGGAATGGCTGGCCAAGAACGTCAACGCAATTGCCGAACTCCTCTCCCCCGGCGAAGACTATCCTTGGCACGAATTCGAGGGACCGCCCGATGAGTGGGCCCTGGCGGACATCGCGTTCCGTCGTGCCGGGTAGGCTTCAGCGCCGAAGGTGTGCCCATTTTCGTGGGTCATCAACTCCGTCGAGTGGATCCCGAAGACTTGCGACGCTTTCGAAAGGTGGATACGGGGTGCCGCCGTGATCGGCGCCGAGAAGGGCTGGTGCGAAATAGAGATCATTCAGGAAGCCGCGAACAACTTGGAATCGGATCCGTCAGAACAAGCCTGCACGCGCTGTTCGCCTACGGCCGGATCGGTCGCGACGAAATCAGGGCCGCCATGGCAACGTAGGACTTCACGAAGCCGATGCCCTGGTCGAGCCTTCTTTAAGTACTATGTCCCACTCCCCCAGATCGAAATCCGGAAAAGCGGGACATTGCTGTCATGCGTTCATTCATGCATGAAGGAATGCATGCCCGACGGACGCTCCCCCTAGTCTTTGCCCCAGCGAGCCTTGATGGCCTGTTCGATGACTTCGCGGACCGACATGTCCTCTTCCTCGGCGGTTGAGTAAAGAATGTCGCTGACTTCCTCGGAGATCCGGGTACTCAGCGGGAAAGTGACTTCACGGCGGTTCGCTTTCCGGGACGTAGGCTTGGTCGCCTTCGTAGTCCGGGGAGCCGGCTTTTGCTTCGTTGCCGCGGCGGCCGCCGGGGCTTTTACGGGGACGGGCGCCTGGGCGCCGGGCTCATCCGCTGCCTCTGGCTTCTCCACTCCCCCACCGACGGGGCCATCCTCGGGCACTGCAGCCTGGGCCAGTGCCGCGGCCGGTATGGTGGCGGCCGGCGCGACAGCAGCCGGTGAGTAATCGACGGGGTCAATACTGTCGTCCGGTGCCGGGCGCGGTGTGCGGCGCAGCATTGCGGGGCGTTCTTTGAGTCCCTCGGTCATCGGACGATCTCCTTCATTAGCTCGTTGTAGGCCTCTACAACCGGCAGGCCTTTGCTGTACTCCCCATACCATTCCTGCGTCATGCGCATCTCCTGGACGATGGTGCGCGCCGGCACCAGCGGCGTCAGCAGCATCCCGGTGTCCCGGAGCTCGTCGATACTGGCCACGGCGATGCGGGACATTACGGTGGAGGCGACCGCACCGACGATGATGCCGGCCTCGGTGAGGTTGTCGGGTGCGCCTATGCGCTTGCGTGAGGTGCGGAACTGCTCGACGCTGCGGCGGGCGCCGGCGACGCCGTCTACCCCGTCGACGGTGGCGCTGGCTGCGTAGACGATCGTATCGGCGGCGTTCAGTGCGGACAGGGTCAGTGGTCCGCCTTGGCGGTTCGGGCAGTCGATGATGACGACGTCGGCGTTGATCCCGATGAGTGAGGTGTTCAGTCGCAGCTCGGCGTGATCGGCTCTGTCAGCCTCCCGGTTCGAGACGCTGCGTGAGGACGGAACGACGCGCAGGTTCGGGAACCAGTTGGACACAACTGCCAAGTCTTCGGCCCACCCTTCTGGATCGGGGTCGCCCAGGATGGCGCCCACGTGTAAGCCCTTTTCCTTCGGTTCTACCCCGATCCACTTCGTAGCTGCGGCCCTCGGGTCAAGGTCTATGAGGACGACTTTGCGCCCAGATGCGGCGGTTACTGCGGCGAGTGAGACCGCAGAGGTGGTTTTGGTGGCGCCGCCGGCTTCGCTGTACACCATGATTGTTTGCATTGTTCCAGTTTTCAGGGCGCACATGTTCGTTACAAGGAGCCACGCCGACTCCTCCCCCACTATGATCAAGCTGGCATGAAGGACAGATTTCATTCATGCATGAAAGAAAGCATGGCAGCAATGCAGGTATGTATTCTTGAAACCGCGTAATGGCGGAGTTTTAGTCCTGCCAGTAACCTCGCAACGCTGCGACGCCATCTGCATCTTGCCCCCGCTCAGGGGCATTCTTCGGCGATCTCTGTAGAGTGCAATCCTTCTTTCTAGCTTTCATGCAAGCATGCATGCAAACGGGACATCATGCTTGAATGCTCGCAATCAGGAATGCTGCTATGTATGAATGCTGTCTTGCAGGCATGAAGGAAAGCAGGAATGTATCTATATGCGAGCGTGTAATAGCCCGACTGGGTTTATTTGCCAGAAAACGATCCCTCGACAATGCGGTCCTGCATGCTTTCCTTCATTCATGCAAGAAAGAAGGAAGTATGCCTGAAAGCATGAATGCCTTCGAACCTGGCGCGGGTCGAAAAATCATGTGGCCCCGCCAGAATGCTGTCATTCATGCTTTCAAGCGTGCTTTCAGTCATGCATGACAGGAAGAATTCTTGAAAGCATGCATGCCTCGACGCTGGGTATAACTCATCGACATGCTTGCCCTACAGTCTTGCATGCATGCGTGCATGCTTGCATGAAAGGAACGATGGGTCGGCAGCTGATCTCACCTGATTGCAAGCATGAATGACTGCATGCAATCATTCATGCTTGCTGGATTGAGGGGGCCAGGGGAGCGGTAAGTATCAATCTGTACTGCTTGCTGGCTTTCATTCATGCATGAAAGCTTTCGTGACTGCCTGATGGCTTGGTGGTGGGAGCAGGCTGTAAGCTGTAATGCCCGAAGGGCTTGCAAGCATGAAGGCGTGAAGGACTGCAAGAATGGGAGCAATCCTTCAGGCATGCAAGCATGCTTGCTTGTTTGCATGCATCGCGGCATCCTGCCTATCACCTAACCCGGAGTCCATCCCCGACGCGCAGCAAGCCCTGCGGATGGCGTCGTTGACGTTGATGTCCATCCACCGTTCGACGGGAAGCTCGGACGCCTCGAGGATATCTTCGCTGCGCGGCGGACTGCTTCTTTGAACGGACGTTCTCGGCCCATTCCTTATCCCGGTCCCAGAGATCCTTGTCGGTGACGATGGTGCCGCCGTTGGCGTCCAGGGCGCTCGTAAAAGTGACTTCGGAGCCATGCTGGTGGTAGCTGATCGTGGCGGAATGAGGGACGACGTCCAGGATCTCGATGGCAGTGAAGCGGCGGCGGCGTGCCTGACCTTGTTGGCAAGCTCGTGCTGCCGGGCGTCGAGGGCATCTTTTTGCTTCCAGGCGAGCTGCTGGTTGCGGATCGCGGCGATGGAGCTCGGGCGGTCCTCGGTAGGGGAAGAGGACTACGACGGAGTCAGAGTGTTCCGTGGAGGTTTACTGGCTACCGTTCGGGCACCCACCGCTGACACGGCCCTAGGCGGCGCTCACCAGGCACCCAAGGCTCTGATTGCGACTGACGTAACATCGGGCATCGTATGATCACGACCACGTGTTGTCCGGACTCCGGGACAGCTTCGAGGTGGTCCTGGACGCAGTGGAATCCGATCAGCGGTGGGCAACCAACCGCGTCACCCCGGGCAAAATCATCCTGAGGGAGCTGGGCGGTATCGAAACCGGGCTTCGCCAGCTGATCCGCCGGCGGCCCCTGGAAGTGGTCGACATGCTGCTTCCTTCCGACGCAAGGGTCCGGGTCCCCACCTCCGATGAGACGTTGCGGATCAAGGCCTTCCTCATTACCCGCAGAAACCAGACCCGGGACTATCTCGATGTCGCCGCCCTCGCTGACGGCATGGGAATCGTCCAGGCAGCCCGCGTGCTGGCCCGCATGGACGACTACTACGCCGACCAGAACGCCGATGCTGCAGCCGTATCCAGCCAGGTGGTACGGCAACTGGCGAAGCCGGCGCCCAAAGATTCCCGGACCACCGCGCAACTGCCCGGTTACAAAGGCCTCTCCGAGCGGTGGCACGACTGGAGCGAAAGGGTCCCTACCTGCCGAGCCCTGGCCGCATCGATAGTCGAAGGAGGAGAAGATGCTGAAGTTCCGCAACCTTGACGTCGATCCTTCCGACCCGGTCGAGCTCTGGGGCTTCGAAGGACTGTTGGCCGCCGTCGAACGAGGCGACCTGCGGGACTGGCGCCCGGATCAGCCATGCGGTGCACCGCGATCCGAGGGGCAAAGCCGCAGCAGAACTCCGCGAAGTGCTCGAGTCCCTGGAGAACCCGGCGATGCCCAACCTTTTCCAGGAACATTCTGGACCGGGCGGTCAAGGCATCGGACGCCGCAGACCAGTCAGTGGCGGCGGACGAGCTGAGAGAAGCATTCCAGCATAGCGGACTGAGCCGCGCCGAATTCGCACACCGGATGGGAACCTCGCAGTCCAGGCTCTCTACCTACCTCAGCGGGAAGGTAACACCCTCCTCGGTCGTGCTTATGCGCGCCCGCCGTCTCGGCCGGCCCTTAGCTGCGACGGAACTCGCCTGACTCCACACGGCGCAGCTGAGCCTATCGGATCTCCGGGCGAGGAGTCGTCCATCCAAGGATCGCTGACAGAGCGTCGGCGCGAACAAGGACCTTACAGCTAGCGGCCGGAGGCAAAATAGGAGCATGTTCGAGAACTTCACTGTCGAAGACGTCGCCGTTGCCGACGCAGTGCTGCATGTCCGACACGGAGGAGACGGACCGCCAGTCTTGCTACTGCACGGCCACCCTCGCACCGGAGCGACGTGGCACAGGGTCGCTCCTCAGCTAGTCAGGGCAGGTTTCACGGTCATCTGCCCTGACTTGCGTGGATACGGTGGGTCCACAGGCCAGGCGCCGACGGCAGACCACAGCGCTCACTCGAAGCGCGCCGTCGCCGGCGACATGGTACAGCTAATGACCTTGCTCGGTCATGACCGCTTTCATCTAGTTGGGCACGACCGGGGGAGCTACGTGGCCCTGCGACTGGCACTTGATTGCGAGCAGCGTATTGACCATCTCGCCCTCCTCGACTGCGTTCCCATCAGCGAGCATCTTGCCCGCACGGACAGCCGCTTCGCGACGGCGTGGTGGCATTGGTTCTTCTACGCGCAGCCTGAGATTCCCGAGCGCGTCATCAACGCGGACCCCGACAGTTGGTACGGCGGTGACCCTGACGAAATGGGAGCCGAGAACTACGCCGAGTGGCGCGAGGCCATGCACAACCCGCAGGTCGTACGGGCGATGCTGGAGGACTACCGCGCAGGACTCACCATCGACCGTACCCACGAGGAAGCGGACAAGGCTTCCGGGCGCCGCCTCGAAATGCCTTTATTGGTGCTCTGGTCACTCCGCGACGACCTCGAGCAGCTATATGGCAACCCGCTGGCGATCTGGAAAGACTGGGCTACCGACGTGCGGGGACACGCCATCGATTCCGGACACCATCTTGCCGAGGAAGCACCCGATGAGCTAACCCATGCTCTCGCAGACTTTCTGCCTACCGGCCGTACGTAACTCTGAGTGTATGGACGCTATCGCCGACCCTTTAGCCCCTAACCGGGCGTCCGTCCGCGAGAGGCGCGAGCTATACGCGGCCAAATGCGCGGGGACGTCCAGAGGTGCCTGGAACGGTCAATCGTCTGAAGGTAAGTCTGACCGGGCCGTAAGCGGCGCCCGAATCCTCCGACACCGTCCCGGGCGCTGCCGGGACTGTGGAAATAACGGTGTATCCGGCTCGACACGCCGGGCGGTAAGCCTGGCAGGGAGGAGCCCGATATGGCCGCAACACTTGAGGCTGTGCCGAGTACAAAGACCGCTGAGAAGAAGACAGAATCATCCGAGGTTGACGCTGCCCGCGAGCTGGTTCGGATGGCGAGGGAACAGGGCCTGTCTCTGACCGGTCCCGATGGTCTGCTCAAGCAGTTGACCAAGACCGTGATCGAGACTGCACTCGATGAGGAAATGACCGAGCATCTCGGATATGAAAAACACGACACCGCGGGGAAGCAGACCGCCAATTCCCGCAACGGGGTGCGCGAAAACGGTGTTGACGGAGACGACAGGACCGGTGGAGGTGGACGTGCCGCGGGACCGGGAAGGCACGTTTGAACCCGTCATCGTGAAGAAGCGCCAGCGCCGCCTGACCGGGGTTGATGACATGGTCCTCTCGCTCTACGCCAAGGGTCTGACCACGGGAGAAATCAGTGCGCACTTCGCCGAGATCTACGGAGCTTCGGTGTCGAAGGAGACGGTTTCCCGCATCACCGACAGGGTGCTCGAGGAGATGGCCGGGTGGCAGAACCGGCCGCTGGACGAGGTGTACGCGGCGATCTTCATCGACGCCATCGTCGTCAAGGTCCGGGACGGGCAGGTCGCGAACCGGCCCGTCTACGCTGCCATCGGCGTCACTCTGGACGGCGAGAAGGACATCCTGGGACTCTGGGCCGGCACCGGCGGGGAAGGTGCGAAGTTCTGGATGAGCGTGCTCACCGACATCAAGAACCGCGGCGCGAGGGACACCTTCTTCCTGGTCTGCGACGGACTCAAAGGCCTGCCCGAAGTCGTCACCAATGTCTGGCCGCTGACGACCGTTCAGACCTGCATTATCCACCTGATCCGGAATACCTTCCGGCTGGCCTCGAAGAAAGACTGGGACGCGCTCAAACGCGATGTGAAGCCCATTTACACCGCCGTGAACGCTGCGGCGGCCAGAACGGCATTTGAGGAGCTCACGGAGCGCTGGGGCAGGAAATACGGGGCGATCGTGCGGCTCTGGGAGAACGCGTGGGAGGAGTTCATCCCGTTCCTGGACTACGACGTGGAAATCCGGAGCGTGATCTGCTCGACCAACGCTATCGAATCCCTGAACGCCAGGTACCGGCGCGCCGTCAAGGCGCGGGGTCATTTCCCCACCGAGCAGGCTGCGTTAAAGTGCCTCTATCTGGTCACCCGATCCCTCGATCCGACCGGTGCCGGCAAGACCCGATGGGCCGTGCGTTGGAAGCCCGCTTTGAACGCCTTCGCCATCACTTTCAGCGACCGATTCCCGGCAGCTGAAAGCTACTAAAAGAAACCGCCGGATACACCGTTAATGAGACAGTCCCCCAGGCACTGAGGAATAACGTGACGAAAGCCCTGGGGAATTACGTGGCGGGCGACAGGGAAGAAAGAGCTGCCCTGACGAGAACTGAGTCGATGTCGATTGCCGGCCGGGCCTTGGGGCGGGGGACTGTTGCCGCCTCGGCCTGCCCATGGAGGTCCTGGTAAGGCGGATGTTCCCCGGGGCCACTGGTGGGGGCGGCTGCCTTCGCTGCCTTGGGCGCGTGCCGATGGAAGGGCCGCGAAAGCAAGATCGCGGCGATTGTAACCGGGGAGCCTGGATCCTGCAGCGCCAAAAGAACCGGAACCTGATCATCGGCACTTGACTATGTATATCTGAAGGATCCGGCTACGATCGGCGGGTTTGCTACTGAAAGGTAAGCCCGCTTTGGAATTCACCACGTATATGGTCGGCCTCGCCGCTCTGCTTGGCATCATGATCTTGTTGTTGCTGTGCGCGCACCTGCTTTTCAGGCGGGCGCTCAATCGACAGAACCGGTGCAAGAAGCCCGTCCAACCGAACCCGGTCGACTAAGTGCCCTACATCGATATCAACCCCCACCGGAACCGGCCAAGGTGGATCGCTTACACCTTCCTTGCTCTTCTGACCGCGGCCGTGCAGTCGTGGTGTTTGTTGCCCTCACTGCCGCTTAGAAACGCGCAGACCGCGTCAACCTCGTGACGGTCTGAACCGCACCGGGTTTGATGGAGGCATTGATGACCCGGAAGGATTGTTCTCATGCCAACACCGAGGAAGTACCCGCTGGAGCTGAAGGAGCGTGCGACGCGCCTGGCTCTCGATGCCCGCAATGACCCGGCGACGAGGACGGGGGCGTTCAAGCGGATCGGGGACCAGCTTGGTGTGCATCCTGAGGCGCTGCGCACCTGGGTACGCGATGCCGAGGTAGACGAGGGTCTTCGCCCCGGGACAACGAGCGCTGACGCGGACCGGATCGCCGAGCTCGAGCGGGAAATTCGCGAGCTGCGGCGGGCGAACACGATCCTGAAGCAGGCCTCGGCTTTCTTCGCGGCGGAGATCGACCGCCCGTCCAGGTGATGTGCGCCTTCATCGAGGAGCACCGCGAGGAGCACGGGGTCGATCCGATCTGCCGCGTTCTGCAGATCGCCCCGAGCACGTACTACGCCCACCGCACCCGTGAACCCTCGGCCCGGGCGGTACGCGACGCGGAGCTGACCGGGCAGATACGCAGCATTCACGCGGAGAACTACGGCGTGTACGGGGTCCGGAAGGTAACCGCCGCGCTCAAACGGGCCGGCATCGCGGCTGCTAGATGCACGGTCGAGCGCCTCATGCACGCCGAGGGCCTGCGCGGGATCTCGCGGGCCAAGGGACCCCGCACGACACGTCCGGCGCCCGAGACCGCACGCCCGGCTGACCTGGTCCAGCGGCGCTTCGCCGCTGAAGCGCCGAACCGGCTCTGGGTTGCCGACATCGAGCGTGCGCACCTTCACTGGCTGGGTCTACGCCGCGTTCGTTCTGGACGTGTTCTCGCGCCGGATCGTGGGCTGGCAGGTCTCCACGAACCTCTACACCGAGCTCGCCCTAGACGCCCTGCAAATGGGCCTGTGGTCCCGGACCAGGGACGGGGCGTTGGCTTGGACGTCTCTGTGCCCTTCGGTGAAACACGAGAAACACGCCGGTCAAGTTGAAGCGCCTGACGCAAAGGATTCAGCCATACGGTTGCGAATCGACGAAGGCGCCGAGACGCGCCCGAAGCAGCGTACCCACAAACCCGCCGTCCGCCCTTAGTCTGGTGCCGCCGAAACGGGCGGGTCTTTGGCCTGTCCGGGATTGAGCCTTCCTGTGCGGTTAGTCCTTAACGAACGGGCGTAGGCGTTCGAGGGAACGTTCTAGATGCTCCGTCATCGCTGTTTGGCTCGCTTGGGGGTCTCGGTTTGAGATGGCCTCTACTACCGTCGCGTGCTCCTGAAGGCCCGCCAAGCCGAGTTGTGATGCGTAGAGAATACGGAAAGTCCTCAGGTGAACGTGCGCGCGGGTGAAAGCGTCATGGGCGGAATGGTTGCCTGCGATCTGGAAGATCAGATCGTGGAAGCGTTGGTCGTGCTCCTGCATGGCCCGGTACTTGCTGAAGTCCATCTCCTTTCCCATCCCGGCCGGGTGCTCCACTTCTGTGCGGAGCCTTTCAAGGTCCGCTTTGGTGGCGCGACGGGCGGCAAGTGCGGCAGCCCAGGGCTCTATACACAGCCGGAATTCCCATAGGTCATCAAATTCTGCGCGGTTAATGACCGGGTTCGTGAAATAGCGGTTTCCTCGTTTAGTAACGAGTGAGTCTGTTTCCAGACGGAGAAGCGCCTCGCGCACCGGCGTGGGAGACACCCCAAGTTCCCTCGCGAGAACGTCGATCTTAAGGGATGTCTCCGGTTCCAGCGAGTGGTCCATGATCAGCGATTTGAAGTGCTCGTAGACGTCATCGGCCAGCACATTTTTCTTGAAAACGGGCGCTGCGCCATGTAGCCGGGCTACAACTTCTGGACTGCCGGACATATTCTTCTCCGCTGCAATTGAACCTATATGTAAATCGACGTCTGCGGGTCCAACCGCCATTCACAGTCATCCTATCGTGGCGGCTGAATCTCACCTGCGAGCAACGGCCAGAGGCCCTCCGGAATCTCGGCCGCGTACCGTTCCAAGGCACCGCGGACCTGGGTCCCGTTCCTGGCTCCGATGACCACTGATGCAACAGCCGGCTGTCCGAGGGGGAACTGCAGGGCGGCCTCCGGGAGCTGCACCCCGGACGCTTCACATACGTCGGCCAATTCGGAAGCTGCGAAAATCAACTGTCTGTCGGCTGGTGCGTAATCGAAGCGCGCATCCGGGTCAGGACGGCGGGTTGCCAGGATGCCGGAGTTATACGCGCCTGCCGCGACAATGCTGACGCCGTTCTCGAGGGCCGCGGGGACCAACTCGTCGAGCGCTGAACGGTCCAGAAGGGTCATCTTTCCGGCAACCATGACGACGTCGATGTCGGTCTCGCGCACGAACCGCGGGAGCGTGTCGGCGTGGTTCATGCCCCCCCCAACGGCGCGAAGGAGTCCCTCCTCGCGGAGCTCAATCAGAGCCGGCAGCGCGGTACGAATGGCTTCGTCTTCCATGTCATCGGGATCGTGGAGGTAGGCGATCGAGTCCCAGGCGGTCCAGGCTCTCGTTGATGGACCGGCGGATGCCGTCCCTGCTGAGATCCCACTGGCGAACATGGCTTGCGGGAACGGCGAATCCCTCTGTGTCCTGCTGGCGTGCCCCAGCGGGATTTGGCGCGAGCAGACGACCTACTTTGGTGGAGAGGACGTACTCGTCGCGAGGATATTGCTGGAGAAGTGAACCCAGGCGCCGCTCCGATAGTCCAATGCCGCAGTGGGGCGCTGTGTCGAAATAGCGGATTCCGCTCCGCCATGCGGTGCTGATGACATCCGCGGCGTCCTCTTCGCTGGTTTCCGTGCAAAGGTTGCCTAGCTGGGAGGTGCCCAGCCCTACTTCGGTCAGCGTGACCCCGCCACGGATAGTGCGCGTCTTCATTTGATTTCCTTGGCGAGGTCAAGTCCGTACCAATGGCATGCCGTACCGGTCCAGATCGATTCCCGTTCTGCGGCGCTGAGACTTTCCAGGGGCGCGGCGACGGCCGTGACGAGGTCAGCGTAGGAGGCGCCCGTGAGGGAGACCGGCCAGTCACTGCCGAACATCATCCTGTCGGGGCCGAAGAGGCGCAGCCATTCGTCGACATACTCCGGCAGGCGGGCTCTTACGGTCTTGAAGTCCCGGGCGAGCGTGGCCACGCCGGAGAGCTTGATTGCGGCGTTGGGAGAGCGGGAAATGGCTACCATGCTTCGGCCCCAGTCTGCAGCGCCGGTGCGGTCCAAATCAGGCTTTCCCAGATGGTTGACTATGAGCCGGGTGCCCGGGGACTTTGCCACCGCATGGGCGGCAGCAGCTTGGTGCTCCGGTCTGATCAAAAGGTCCACCGACAGGCCGGCATTTCCAGCGGCCGTGAACAGCCTCCCGGCTTCGTCCCGGGCCAGCCACTCCGGATCAGACCGGTACTGCGTCAGGTCCCGTACCGAGACGAGCTTTTCGCTTCCGGGGTGATCCAATATTCGGGCGAGCTGCTCTTCCGGATTATCCGGGCCCGCTTTGACCCAGCCAACGACCCCCAGCGCGGCCGGTGATTGGCGGGCAAGCGTGAGCAGCTCTAAGGTCTCGTTTGCGTCTTCCACGGTCTGGACGATGACCGAGTGGGTCACACCCGCGGGTTCTGCCGTTCCGACCAGTCCTTAAGCGAGAAGTCTCGGCCGATCGTTTCCTCCTGCGCGGGGGTCATCCACGCTTGTAGCTGTTTGGAGAGGGTCCAGACGTGATGGTGGGCGTCGATCCTCATGCTGCCACCGCGGATTCGTGGATGTTGCGAATTACGCTCGCGCTAACGTCGGCGTAGTTCTTGTTGTTGTCCACCACGCCGACGAGCCGATAGTCGTGCACGACAGCAATTCTGTCTGCAAGGTTGATCATCTCGGGACGGTCGCTGTCAATGAGGAGTATCGTCAGTCCGGAATCTGCCAGGTCGAGGATAAGTTCCTGGAAGTCTTCTTTGGTCCGGACGTCCACTCCGACGGTGGGCTCGTCGATGATGAGCACGTCGGTCTTGGCTGCGAACCATTTGGAGAGGCTGACTTTTTGCTGGTTGCCGCCTGAGAGCTGGCCCACCAGCTGTTGGTTCGAGGAAATCTTGATGCTGGGGTTTTTCACGGCGGTTGCAGCGGCGTCTTCTTCGAGCTTCGGTTTGACTCCGAACCATCCGGAAATGCGGCGCCGGATGGTGGCTGCGATGTTGTATCGGACGGTCATGTCAAGGAAAAGTCCCTCGCCTTTGCGGTCCTCAGTTACGTAACCCACTCGGTGCCGGTTGAGTGCTTCGCCCATGCTCCTGATAGTCACCGGCCGACCGTTCAGGAGAATCTCGCCCCCGGTGACCTTGCTGATGCCCAGGATTGAACGAGCCAGTTCGCTGCGGCCGGAGCTGGGGCGAGCAGGATTCGCTTTCCGGCCGGGATGCCCGAGAGCTCACTTGCTCTCAGATTGGCTCCCGTTGCGAGGATTTCCCTGCCTGTCCGGGAGCGGACGTAGAGGTGGTGGATGAGCAGCACGGCCAGTAGTGCGGGGATTGCGAGCAAGGGGATGGTGTCGACAGGGGATGGCCCTTGGTCCGCAGTATCCGAAGGCGCAGACGTCGGCGAAAGAACCGTTTCGGAACAGGTCCATGCCCTCCGGCTTCGTGCTGAAGGCCGCATTTTCAGTCAGCGCCGTATAGACAAGGGTTACCAGGCCCAACAAAGCGAAGTCGAGAGCCAAGGTAACCACGAACGCATTCACGTGGGATCTGACGATGATCCAGCCGGCCAGCAGACCGAGTAGGCCTCCGACGACGAGCCCGACGACTGCGCCCGCGAGGAGGGACATTCCGAGGAATTGATAGCAAGCTCCGGAAGCCATGGCCCCGACTGCGGCCATGCGGCCCACTGCGAGGTTCATCTGCCCGATGGAGAGCACACACATTTGCGCAAGTCCGACGACGGACCGGCCCGCTCGCTGTCACCGCCCAAGACGAACTGCACGCCCTATCCGGGCCTGGTGTTCCCTGACCCCGACATGCAGGGAGACGACCGCAGGGGGCACGATTAGGGGCCGGCGACGTCTGGGGTCGAGAGCTCAGGCTCCAGGATCTGAACGCTCTCTTCGTCGCCGGCCCGCCGACCTGTCATTGGCCGGCTGGCCACCAGCCGCTTGTGACTACCGATTTAATTCAACATCCCACGCGGGCGGATGCAATGCACAGGGCTCGGACTTTCATTCGTCCGGTCACCTGATTTTGGTTCTCGACGCGAATGCAAACTGGCCGGGCATGGCAGAAGACTGGCCGGCGCCTTGGCTGACCAGTCTCTTGTTTGCCCCTTAGAGCGGCTGGATGTTCTCCGCCTGGGGTCCTTTGGGTCCTTGGATGATGTCGAATTGAACCTTCTGGTTCTCATCCAGTGAGCGGTAGCCGCTGGAAGCGATTGCCGAATAGTGTGCGAACACGTCAGCGCCGCCGTCGTCCGGGGCAATGAAGCCGAAGCCCTTTTCCGAGTTGAACCACTTGACAGTACCTGTTGTCATTCCCGTTTCCTTCACGGGCCGCTGGTCGGTTCCGCTCCTCGGAATGCCGTCCCTGCCACCCACACGATGAGCCTATGTGCCGGTTGCCGGTTTTCGAAGTTTTCTGCGCGGAATGTCCGAAGCCGTCGGCGACGTCAACATGGACGAAGCGACGACCGAGGTCGGCATACCGCTCGGATATGTCTCTGACCCAGGGCCTTGCTGGTCACGGTTGACCTGGGCGGTCTGCCTGGCACGAGAAGGACTTTGCCTTGTTGGCCCCCACCAGTCACGACCCGGCGACCTGGTTCCCGTCAGGATCATGGCCCCTCTCCATCGATTCCCGCAGGAGGCTCGACGGACCTCGCCGGTTTCGAAGCGCTGATCGACGCGGTCGCCTCCAACAACGCAGCTGGCCTCCGCGCAGAGTGCTTCGCGTTCATGGCCAGGCTTCCGGCTGGAATGGACCGCCACGACTTCTATCACCTGTGGAAGGGCATGCTGGGGACACTTCCGACCATCCTGGAGCTGAGGGACGACACCGGTATCGGATCAACTAAAACCACCGGCTGCCTCTTCCCGCCCTCACGCCCATTCGCAGTTCCTGCGACGCAACCACCGCTGGCGACGACGACAACCGGCGGCCATCAAAACCGTCCGAGGGTGTGCCGCGGGAACTGCGCATCCCGCTGTTGATGCCCCCGCCGGTCGTGCTCAGGAACCGGGAACTCTACGCCCGACGTACCCGCAAGCACCGCCGAACATGACCAGAAACCCCAGGATGCCCAGACCCGGAAGCTGCGCGGAAATGCCCAGAACCATCACTCCGAAACCTACGAGGACCAGGACGAGGCTCGCAGACCCGCGAAACCACAACCTGGGAGGCCTTCCCGTCGCCATTTCCCGGGCCAGGACCGGATCATCATCAGCCAGATCCCTTTCGAGTTCCCGGAGGCGCCTACGCTCAGGGTCCGAGAGAGGCATTGCCAACCATTCCTTCCCGCCGCAGCCCTCAGCTATCGCACCGGCAAGCCACCAGTAGCTTGCTTGCTTTTCATTATCTGCCTGCAACCCAACGGGTTCCAGACCGGACCTGCCTTTGCGTCCCAGCCGTCGCAGGGGTGGCCCGGGGCCCGCGAAAGCCAACAGCAACAGCGGCATGGCCGATGCCGGTTCCACCCAGTGTCGTCGTGAAACCAGAAACGCCGCCCGCATGTGCCGAACGTGAAAGTCGCACACCGCAGCCGAACGAGGTCAGGTCCGATAGCGTGTTCAGCCCGGAACAACACTCCGGGCCGGGCCGACTTCTTCAATCGCCTCGGCGAAATCCGCGACCGTTCCTTCGAACAGCAGCGCTGGGCGAGCGGGCTGAACCTTCTCACCGCCGGCCATTATTCTCTGGAACGCCGTACCTCGACCGCAGCATCACCGCCCTCAACAAGAACGGGAAGGTCATAGACCCTGACCTGCTACGGTTCCTCTCACCCCTGGGATGGGAACACATCAACCTCACCGGCGACTACACCTCCCCCGCGCCAGCCACCCCAAACCCGGCAAATACAGCCCGCCAGTAAGCCGCCTCTATTCACGGCGCAGGCGAGGAGGGAAGAGTGGAGACACCATTCGCCAATCCTAGGGGACTGAACAGTTGGAGATGCATCCCCCGGATCTTGGCGCTCTGCTCGAGTCTTCCGCATCCGGTTCCCCCTGGGTCTCCACCACCGACAATCCGGCTGAACCGCCCGTTCTAGCTTTCAAGATGAATAGTAGTAGGAGTAGTATTGCTACTACTATCAAGAATCGAAGAGGCGCTTTGATGATGTCGAGCGTGAAGGACCGCGTCTATGCCTCGGCCGAGCAGATCAGTGCCGTGCGACGGCCCACCGTGTCCACGGTCCGCGCGGCCGCCGGGGTGAGCAACGCCGATGCCACCCGGTACCTGAAGGAATGGACCGAGGAAAAACAGGCCGCCGGCGGCCAGGTCGCCGCCACCCCCGCGGCACTGCTGGAACAGGCAGCACGCCTCGCCGGAGCCTGCTGGGCCGAAGCATCCGCCCTGGCCGCTGAACGGCATACGGCCGTCGAAGCGGCCTGGGCGCAGGAACGCAAGGACAAGGACCAGGAGATCGCCGAGCTCGTCGCCGACCTGGACCAGGCGGCCGCCGACAAAGACGCCGCCGCGACCGCCCATGCCGGGGAAATCGCCCGGCTCGAGGCCCAGCGGGGCGCATTGGAGCGCCAGCTTGCAGTGATCGGCAAGCAGCTGGAGGATTCCCGAGAGGCCGAGCGGGCCGCCGCCAAGGAGGCTGCGGACGCGGACCGCAGACTGGCAACGGCCGAGGTCCGCGCCGCCACCCTTGAAGAGGTCCACAACGCCCTGTTGCAGCGTGTTTCCCCGGAGGCAAAGGGGCCGGGGGAGTGAGCAAGGCCAAACCCGAGAGCTTTTCCCCGTACTTCACGATGGCGGACGCGGGCCAGGTCCGGGCGGCCTTCGCGGCCGCCGGCCACCTCGAGGGATACGCGTCCATCTCGGAACTGATCGAGGCCGCCACCCTCAAGGAAGTCCGTAGGATGCAGCGCCGCCACAACAACGGCAAAGCCTGGGAACCGCTGCCGCCGGGGAGCGCCCGCACCGGCCGGCGCGCTAAAGACGAACTATCCCGCCACCGGCGGTAACGCGCGGCGGGGGGGCATGAACTTCCGCGACAGCCAGCCGCGCACCGGGCCGGTGACGCCCCTATCGGCCGCTGATAGGCTTACCTATATAGGAGGTTTGGACATGACGATCACCACCAGCCCGGAAGCTGCCCTTATCAATGCCCGGCGTGCCCGGGCACGCCGGGAGCTGGGCGGCCTGGATTACATCAGGGCCGTTCGTTCCGCCGTTGAGGCCGGAGCGGGGCAGCGCGAGATTGCCCGCGCCCTGGGTATTGCCCAGCCCTCGGTCAGCCAGTTGCTGGCGCAGGCGGACGCCAGGGGAGTGAAGCCGATCCCTGAAGGGTTCAGCGGAGCGAGCCCCTACGAAATTGCGGAGCGCTACGCGGCCGGCGACATTGACCGTGTGACGATGATCCGCGAACTGTCCGCGTGGCCCTACGTGAAGAACGAAGGATTGGCCGCAGCGCAGGCTGAGTGGGAATCCACGCCTTACCCGGACACGCCCGGTTCCTTTGAAGAAGTCGGCCAGGCGAGGGATGAGGGACTCATCGACGGCGAGTCCTACGACCTTATTCTGGAAGCCTCAGAGGAAGTTCCCGCATCCGACTGACTACCCTGTAAGGCGTGACTACCGAAGAGTGAGCATCAACGGGGGGAGGGGACGCTGGCCGGTCACCTAAGCCGCCCCCTAGGCGGACAGACTGGGGCGGAGCCGGTCCATTCGGTCAAAGGAGATTAGGTTGCCTGCTGCGTCAGCGACTGCGGTACAGAAGCGCCGACCTAGGGAGAGAGATTCGGCGATGGCCGCTTCTGTCGCCACGCGGGCAACGCCGCGGTTGACATTCAATGTCTGGATTAATCCCACGGAAAACCTGGCTTTCCTTTCATTCGCCTGCGGGCTGTTGGGTGGCAAGTTCCTCAAAGCGTTCCACCGAAGCGTGCGTGAGTTCGTCGTTGAAGAAGAGATCCCATACGGGTGGCCCCAGGGTCACATTGCGGACGCCTGCGGACGCCAGGTCCAGGACTTGGCTTGGGGTCCGGAGGCTTCCGGCGAGGATCTCCAAGTCAGACTTGGTAGCGTCGATGACTTGCTGCATTCGTGTGATCTCCGCTACGGCGTCCCTGCCTGCGGCGATCATACGGCCGACGAAGGGGGCCAGATAGCTCGCGTCGGATGCGATGATCGGTAGGACCTGGGCTGCCGTGTACACGGCGGTGACGAGGACGGGGCCTGCGCCGGAAAGGATTTTGGCAGCCTCTATTCCTTGCCGGGACGCCGGGACTTTCACGGTGACGTTGGATCCGAGATTGCGAAGTTCCTGCCCGCGTTCGGCGATTTCGCCGGTTGTCTTTCCCCAAGACTGGACAAAGACCCGTTTTGCGCCGGCGCCGGTGGCCCAGTCCACCAAGGTCGGAATGTCGTTGCTCCCGAGTCCGGCGTTCGACAGGATTTCTGGATTGGTGGTGACCCCGCCGAACAGGCCTGTTGACAGCAGCCGGGTGACTTGATTGCGGTCGGCGCTGTCGATGAAAAAGGTGGTCATCAGATGCCTGCCGCGGATTCTTCGAAGGTACCGTCTGCGCCGGGTCCCTTCTGAACCTGGTGCCCGGGAAGCGGGACGATGCGGGTGTGCACGGCGTCGATGATATCGGCAGGTGTGACGAAGTACTCCCACTCCAATTCCGCCGGGGGTGCGATCCAGTTTCGCGTTCCGAGCACTACAGCCGGTGCATCGAGGTCATCGAAGGCTTCGGTGGTGACCTTTGCGGCAACGGTATTCAGCCAGCTGCCTCGAACGTTAGCGTCGGAGACGCAGATGAGGCGGCCGGTCTTCTTCACCGAGGCTAGTAGTTTGGTGTAGTCGAAGGGGACCAGAGTGCGGGCATCGATGACTTCGGTTCGGATGCCATGCTCAGTCTCCAGCTCCTTGGCCGCGTCCAGAGCACGGTAGAGTGCAGCTCCGACCGTGAGGATTGTCAGATCCTCGCCGGAACGGACGACGTTCGGCGTACCGATGGGTGTGAGGTAGCTCTCCACGGGGACCCCTTCTTCGAAGACTGTTTCAGTGGAGTCGTAGAGTCGCTGGCTTTCGAAGAACAGCACCGGATCGTTCCCTGCGAGGGCAGAGGCGAGCAGGCCTTTCGCGTCGTGTGCTGTGGCGGGGAAAACAACTTTCAGGCCAGGCACGCCCGCGGCCATAGAGCTCCAGTCCTGGGAATGCTGTGCGCCGTACTTGGCGCCTACGGATATGCGCAGAACCATGGGAATCTGCACGAGACCGCCGGACATGGGTTGCCACTTGGCCATCTGGTTGAAAATTTCGTCGCCTGCACGGCCGATGAAGTCGGCGTACATGAGTTCCACGAGGGCGCGGCCGCCGCTAAGTGCGTAGCCGACGCCGGCTCCGACGAGTGCCGCTTCGGAGATCGGCGAGTTGAACAGGCGGTGCCGGGGGAGGAACTCTGTCAGCCCGCGGTAGACGCCAAAGGAGCCGCCCCAATCGCGGTTTTCTTCTCCCCAGATCGACAGCCGGTTGTCGGCGGCTGCGTACTCGGTGATGGCTTCGAAGATGGCGTCGCGGAAAGTCACTGCCTTGGCTCCGCTGAGCGTTTTGCCGTTGAGAACGCCCTGCCGGGACTTGCGCGCGATCGTCTTGCGGTGCGGCAGTTCTTCCAGTGGCACGGTTGTCTCGCCGGGAGGGATTTTTCCTGGTTCGACGGAGGTGTTGTTGAATGTAAGGTCAGCCATGACCGATGAGTCGTGACGGAGGCTCAGGCGCGGCGACACGGAGGCGTCGATGGAGACCTCGAGGGCGGCCTTGACTTTTTGCTCA
The DNA here is from genome assembly GCA_041360635.1 of bacterium RCC_150. Classification (GTDB taxonomy): domain Bacteria; phylum Actinomycetota; class Actinomycetes; order Actinomycetales; family Micrococcaceae; genus Arthrobacter. The sequence continues at coordinate 85,127 of JBFUPP010000013.1, forward strand.
GCCCACGCTTTGAGCTCCGCGTGGCGGCCATCCTTGAGCACACCGCCTTCAGTCATGCGGTCAAAGTAGGTTTGGATGGGGTCGACTGCGGTCCAGAGGTCGACTTCATCCTTGGTGCGGTAGGATGACGCATCGCTTGGGGAGTGTCCGGACAATCGGTAGGTCTGGCAGTCGATAAGCACCGGCCCGTCGCCGGACTCAAGGTGTTTCCGTGCCGAAATCATGGCGTCGATAACGGCAAGGGGATCGTTACCGTCGATTGTCTGTGCATGCATGTTCTGTGGGTTGATACCTGCGCCGATGCGCGCGAGCCGTTCGTAGCCCATCGTTTCGCCGATGGTCTGACCGCCCATGCCGTAGAAATTATTGACCACAAAGAAGATGACCGGCAGGCCGCCGCGGTGGCGGTCGTCCATGAGGTGCTTCAGTTGCGCCATGGAGGCGAAATTGAATGATTCCCAAACCGGGCCACAGCCGGTTGCTGCATCTCCGATGCTTGCAACCACGAGTCCCGGCTGGTTCTGAAGCCGGTTGTAAAGGGCCGCACCGGTTGCCAAGGGCGCGGAACCCCCGACGATTGCGTTGTTCGGGTAGATGCCCAGAGGCGGGAAGAATGCGTGCATGCTGCCCCCAAGCCCCCGGTTGAAGCCCGTCTTGCGTCCGAAGGTTTCGGCAGTCATGCCGTACATCAGGTAGTTGATGGCCTGCTGCTCGAAATCACCGTCGGCGAGTCTGTCCTTGACCACGTTCCAGATGGCTCCGTTGGACCAGGTCTGAAGGGCGCCGTTGAGGGTTTCGGAGGTGGACTTGCTGATGGCTGAGAGTCCCTTAGCCACGACTTCGCCGTGGCTGCGGTGACTGCCAAATACTTTGTCCTCGACTCCGAGGGTGAAGGCCTGGCCGACCGCCGCGGCTTCTTGTCCGATCGAGAGGTGCGCAGGGCCTGCGTGGATGTATTCGACCCCCAGGTAGGAACCTTCACGTTTGATGGCGTTGAGCATCAGTTCGAATTCGCGCACAAGCAGCATGTCGCGGCCGATGCGTTCGAGGGCGTCGTCGCCGAATGCTTGGCGTTCGCGCGGCAGGTCGGGCTGATAACTGTTGATCGGGATGGAACCCAGATTCAACTCGGAGCGGACTCGGATCGCGGCGGGATCGACGAGGATTTCTTTTGCCATGGTGGTGTCCTTTAGTTGGAAGATCGGTTACAGCGCCGAGAGAACGTCGACGGTCTCGATGCATTTCGCGATGTCGGCCAGGACGCTTGCAGCTGCGGCTCCGTCCAGGGCCCGGTGGTCGAAAGTCAGGGACAGGGGTAGCAGGCTAGGAGCTTCCGGGTGGGTCTTGTGCACAGCGCCTACTCCGAGAATGCAGCTTTGCGGAGCGTTGAGGACAGGGGTAAACCAATGGATCCCAAGACTGCCAAGGTTCGAAATGGTAAACGTTCCTCCTTCCATCTCCGGTGTGCTGAGTTTCCCGCTCCGGGCCCGATCGATGCTGTTCTTCGCCGCTGCTGCCAGTTGCGAGAGCGTCATGGTGTCAGCCTTGGGAATCACTGGCACCAGTAAGGTCTGCCCTGTGTCTACGGCGAATCCGAGGTTGACGTTCCGGTACTGGCGTATGCCGTTCCAGTCGAAAATCGAGTTTGCCGACGGATGCTTCGCCACGGCCCTGGCTGTTGCGAAGAGCACCGCATCATTGACGCCAATCTTGACGAGTCCCTGAGCCTCGGTAATCGGGCGAAGCCGAGCCACGTAGCTCAACAAGGCTGAGGCATCCGCGTACCTGGTCAGCGTGACCTGCGCCGTCTGCTGGAGGGAGTCATGCATTCGCTGCGCGGTGACCTTGCGTGCTCCCCGGACTGGCACAACCGTGAACTCCTCCTCGGTAGAGGGAAGAGCTGTCGGTGCGGAACGGACGGTGGTCGCGGCGGGCGCGGTCAAGGGTTCTGGGAGAGTTCGGGTCAGTTCCTTCTTCGCGGCCAAAACGTCGATGATCAGGATGCGGCCGAAGGGGCCGCTGCCCGAGATCCCGGAGAGGTCAATGGCATTTCGTTCGGCAAGGATTGCGGCCCTCGGTGAGATCTTAAACTTCTTCCGCAAAGACTCCCCAGTGACCGGAGCCCGTCCATTTTCTGCGTGCACAGGCTGGACCGCAGGGGTGGGGAGGGCCGGTGCTGCATCCCCTAGATCCTCGGCGGAGGATGCAGGACCTGCATCTGAGGCAAGCTCCTCGCCTTCGCCACCAAGGATCGCCAGCACTTCATGCTCAGGGACTTCGTCGCCCGAGACATACAGGATCTTCAGGACTTGTCCGCCTGCTGGGGCCTCGACCTCAAGAGTCGCTTTAGCGGTCTCCAGGGTGACAAGTAGATCCCCCGCGTTCACTTTGGATCCGACTTGGACGTTCCAGCCAAGGACGACGGCGTCCTCGCCGGCGTTCCCTGTGGTCGGTACACGAACGTCGATAGACATCTCACTCCGCTCATATGTGACTAATGTGCTCGAATGAGCGCAAAGTCAGCGTACACTTGAAAAGCGTGGTCGGTCAACGGCTCCCGAAAGACCTGATTCATGGAGGATGAAATGTCAGAAAGCGGTGGTGCTTCGGCGGCAAGCCTGCCTCAGGGCTCCAGAACTCAAGCATCACTTCAGGCCGCCGTGGCCGCCCGACGCTACTACCTGGACGGTAAGCAAAAGAGTGAAGTGGCCGAGGAGCTGGGCATCTCACGGTTCCGGGTGGCCCGCCTTCTGGACGAGGCTCGAGCCCAGGGCATCGTCCATATCCATGTTGAGATGCCAACCTTTGTCGACCTCCAGCTGGGGGATGAGGTTGCGAAACGATTTGGCTTAGCCCGGGCGATCACCGTTCAGACTTTCGAGAATCTGCCGGATGTGAGCAGCACTCTTGTGGGGGCGGCTGCGGCAGAATTGTTGGCAAGCACTTTGAGCGACACGGATACGTTGGGAATTTCCTGGGGTGAAAGCCTGACCAAGGTTGTGGACGCGGTGGAGAGTTTGCCCGCAGTGGATGTAGTCCAAATGGTCGGTGGGGTACATGCGGCAGAAATGAACGTTAGCGGTGTAGAGCTCGTGCGCAGACTTTCTGAAAAGACTCGAGGGAAGGCCTATCCGCTTCACGTTCCCCTCCTCGTCGGGTCGCCATCAATGGCGATGCAGCTCCGGTCGGACCGGAGCCTTGAGGATTCCTTCGCGCGCTTCAAGAAGGTTACGGTGGCTCTGGTTGGTATCGGATCATGGACGCCGCCCCGGTCCTCTCTGCTCCGAGAGCTCTCCGAGGAGGAACGGTCTGAACTCATCGCTGCGGGGGCAGTCGGTGACCTTTGCACTCATGTTTTCGACGAGAACGGCTCGGCGCTGTCGTCTTCCGGACTCCAGCGTGCGCTGGGAATCAGTTTGGATCAGTTGCGCGAAGTGCCTAGCGTCATTGCCGTCGCCTCAGGCCCGGAGAAAGTTCAAGCCACAGCCAGCGTCCTTCGCAGTGGCATCGTCGACATCCTGGTCACGGACGCTTCGACCGCGGAACGACTTCTGGCCTAGATCGGGTCAATCCGCCCTTGCCTTGCGAACTCCAGCGGGAACCCTCCCCGGTCCACGAGCAGGCCGACGATCTGGGGATCAACGCGGCGTTCCTTGGGGTACCCGACCTTGCGCAGCTCGTCTTCGTTCTCGGCCTCGAAGTACAGAGTGGTGACGTCGTAGAGCACCAGGGTGATGTTCCCGCTGGTGCTGGCGTGCTGGAAGCACCGGGTCGCGATCCGGTCGCGGTACTTGCCGCAGCGGCCCGGGCGAGATGCGTTTCATCGTCGCATAACTGGCAGGGGCCTGGCCCAGGCTCCGCAGGACCCTCATCACCGATGTATCAACCCCATCCGATTGATTTCTAAACGCCGATAGTGGACTATAGGTCACTTTGGATCGCCCTTTTGCCCAATTGAGGCAGCGTGTCCCGTCCCCTAACGATTCCCTGAGACACAATCGACCAATGTGCCACAAGGCTATATCTGGGCCGTGAAGAGATCTCGAGATCCCTCCGATCACGTCTTCGTGCACAGCTGCCTTACTTCTCGGGCACTGAGGATTCGTTCGCCCTGCTTTGAGACTCATTACGAAGGCGGTTGTGAGAGGACAGCGTTAGGGTCCGGGTTTCTCAAAGGTAGAAGGTTCAACAAACCCGGACCTATTTCGCTTGCCCGGTTTCAGGGCCTGGGCTCCCAGTTATGCCATCGCCCTGCTCAGTTGACGGTACGATGCGAAGTGTTCTTCATAGAGCTCCGTCCGGTCCGGCGTGGGAAGCGTGTAGTCCAGCGCAATGTTGTCCAAGGGCAGCCGCTGGCCGATGCCAGCTGCAGCCAAGCTTGCTGCACCGACCGCAGAGTGCTCGTTCTGGCGTGTCATGCCCACCGGAACTCCGAGAACATCGGCAAGGATCTGCCGCCACGCCTGGTTGCGGAGTCCGCCACCGAATCCGACGACTTCGGGCCAGTCCTGACGCAGGCCCACTGTTCCTTCCATGCAATCCCGCAGTGCGAAGCTGACCCCCTCGAGGACGGCGCGCACGAGCTCCGGTCTGCCGTGCTCGTAGGTAAGGTTCCGGAAGGATGCGGTGGCGGACGCGTTTAGACCAGGCGTGCGTTCGCCGCGAAGATTGGGGATGAAGATCAGGCCCTTGGCGCCGGGCAAGCTGGCAGAGCTCTCGGCAACTAGTTCGTCATATGCGTGCTCTGAACTTGGATTGAGGATGCGAGCCAGCCAGGCCAATGAAAGCCCCGCCGAGAGAACAGCCCCCATCTGCAGCCAAGTTCCGTCGACGGCGCAAAGTGTATGAACACCAGGCTCCATGTGCAGAGATGGGGTTGCCACCGGTCGCAGGACGGTCCCGCCGCTGCTCATTCCGATGGACACCCTGTTCAGGCGGCGTAATTCTAGTGCTTCGGCGACCGTCGCTTGATCGCTTCCGCCTGCGACAACGGGGGTGCCCTCGTGGAGGCCCAAAGCAAGGGCGGCGTTACGTGTCAAACCGCCGGCGATGTCCGTCGAAGCGAGCAATGGTGGAAGGAGCTGCAGATCCGCGTCGAAAACATCGGCGAGCTTCGGGGACCACTGTTGCACGTGGACGTCGAGGAGCAGGCTGCCGGATGCGTCGCTGGGTTCCGAGGCGGCGGTTCCGGTGAGGCGAAAACGGATGTAGTCCTTGGGCAACAGGGCGGTCCGGGCTTTCCTATAGCTGTCCACTTCATTGCGTCGGACCCAGTCCAGGCTGAGGGCCAATGTTCCTGCTGCCGGTGGCATACCGGCGTGCTGCTGCACCCATTCGGCTGAGACCCCGTCGGCGAGGACGGCAGCGCGCGAGCCGGTCCTCTGATCCGGCCATATGATTGCCGGCCTCACACAGTCTCCGGTTTCGTCCACGAGAACCAGCCCGTGCATTTGCCCGGTGACACCAATTGCAGATACTGGAGGACCGCCAGCGGCGGAAACCGCCTCCTTGACTGCCATCGAAACGGCACCCCACCAGTCCGACACGTTTTGCTCGGCCCAACCGCTCTGCGGTGACTGAATGGTGTAGGAACGTGAGCTGATAGCCAGGATTTTGCCGCTGCCGGCAACCACGACGGCCCGCGCACTCGAGGTTCCTAGGTCGATTCCAAGATAGGTGCTCATGTTTTGTGCCTAGCGGTGTCAGTCATCGGGGCCCTTACTTCACGATCCCGATTTTGCGACGGTCCAGAGCGATGGCGATGGCAACGACCAGCAGAGTGCCTCGAACGATGTCATTCCACGACGGCGGTACCCCCGCGATTGTGAGTCCATTGGCCAGGACCTGAAGCGCCAGAGCGCCAACTATTGTCTTGACGACGCTTCCGTGTCCCCCAGTCAACGGGGTTCCGCCCAGCACCACTGCGGAGATCGCATAGAGTTCGAGTCCGACGCCGGTCTGGGGGCCAGCGGCCCCGAACTGGGCAAGACTGAGAATACTGGCGAGGCCCGTCAGTGTCCCGGACAAGACGAAAACAAGAACCTTTATGCGGTTTACGTTGATTCCGCTTCGTCCGACGACTCTCTCATTGCCGCCGATTGCTTTGAGGTCCCGACCAAATACGCTGAAGTTGTAGAGAAGGACCGCAACTCCGGCGACGACCACCGTGACTATGACGACCCACGGAAACTGCCCGAGACTGCGGAGGATGCTGAGGTTCGAGCCAGTAGCCTGATCGAGGTAGATGGCGAACCCGCCAGACGCGATTGCGACCAAGGCACGAACGCCGACCATGCTGGCAAGAGTCACTATGAACGACGGAATTTTCACGAATGCGAATAGGACACCGTTGAGAAGGCCGACGCCAGCACCTGCGGCTACTCCGAGCAGGAGTCCTAGGGGACCGGCCATGCTGGCACCGAATGCTCCGGCCAAAGCAGCGAAACCGAGCGCTGACCCAACGGAGAGGTCGATAAAGCCGCCGGTGATAACGAACGTCATGCCGATTGCGAGAATCGCCAGGATCGGTAGCTGCTCCAAGATCAGTCGCAAGTTGGTCCAGTTCATAAAGCTGTCACCTGCAAGAACCCAAAAGATCAGGACCAGCAGAATGAACGCCAGATAGGAGACATTGTCGCGCAGTATGTCCCCGATTTTCGGCTTCTCCCGTCTGCCGTCAGATGCGCTTGGTTTGTTTTCGCCCATTGCTACAGTCTTGTGGGCGTGTGGTGTCGATGTCATGGCTGATCTTCTCCGAGCATGATGAGATTGACGAGCTTGCTCATTTCAAGGTCGTGCGTGTGAAGCTGCGACACGCTGCTGCCGTGGCGCATGATCAGGACGCGGTCTGCCACGCGGAAGACGTGGTCCATATTGTGTGTGATAACGATGACTGATGATCCCTGATCGCGAAGCGTCTGGATTAGGCGTATGACCTGTTCTGTCTCTTCCGGTCCCAGAGCGGCTGCAGGTTCATCCAGGATGATGATCCTTTTGCGCCAGGCCACCGCTCGGCCGACCGCAAGGGCTTGCCTTTGGCCGCCAGACATAGATTCAACCGGTTTCCGAATATCTTGGATGGTCGAGACGTGAACATCGGCCAGAATTTTGCGCGTCTGACGTTCCATCGCCTTCTGATCGGCGAAAATTCCAAATTTGCGGATCGGACGCCCGAGGAAGAGGTTGTATGAAGCGTCCATATTTGGCGCAAGGCCAAGATCCTGGAAAACGATTTCGATTCCCGCTGCCCTGCTGTCCCGAACGGTCTTAAACTGAATCGGTTCCCCGTCCATGCGGATCTCGCCGCGGTCGGGCCGATTCGTACCTGCCAAGAGGCTGACGAGGGTCGACTTGCCGGCGCCGTTCGATCCGACAAGTGCCAAGATTTCGCGCTCACGAAGGTCAAAGCTCACGTCGCGAAGGGCTTGGACGCCACCGAAATGCTTTGCAAGGTGGCTTCCCTCCAGAATGACCTTTCCCGGACGGTTGTCTTGCTGCATTTCCGCAGTTGGCGTGGGTTGGGAGGGTATAGACATGTTTACCTCATTGGTTTGGACGTGGGTGCGGGAAGGATTCCCGCACCCAGACTGCCGCTATTTGGTCGACGGGGACGGAAGCCCGCTGTTCGGGTCTGCCCACGTCTTGTAAAAGTTGGCGATGAACCCGGGTAGGTCCGCATTTTTGTTGTAGACCTGCGAGAGGGAACGGATCTGATCGGCGGTCAGGACTTGTCCTGACAGGAACCGGTCGGAATACTGCTTCGCGTTGTCCTTCGTGATGGCAAACAGGTTGAACTGAGGCTGCGGATCCTTCGGAGCGAAGCCGTGAAGCTGGTCATAGAGGGCGATCAAGCCCCAGCCCCCGTTGGTCCAGTGCGTTCCATATGTGATTGCAAGGTCACCGTCGAGGATGGCTTTGACGACGTCTGGATCGTCGTCGGCAGTCGCGACTTTGATCCTGTCGGCGAGACCAGCTTGCTTCACCGCATACTGAGCACCGAGGCCCATGGTGCTGCCGATGGCAATTACACCATCGATCTGGCCCTGTCCGAACTTGGTGAGGTACTGCTGCATTACTTGGATTGCATTTTCGCGGCTCTGCGGTCCCCAGTTCTCCTGGACGAGAGTTACTTCCGGATGCTCGGCAAGTGCCTTCTTTACTCCCTTCCAGAATGTCTCAACCGTGAGGATGCCATGTGGCGGAAGAATGCTGACGATCTTCGTAGAACCCCCCTTGATCAAGGAGGTTGCCGTGTTGTAACCCCACGTCTCGTTGCTCTGGGTAACCTGGGCCTTCAAATACGTGCCCTTGTAGTCCTTGAAGTCGGGAACAACAAGTCGGTCTTCGGTGACGCCGACGGTCTTGTTGTCCTCCAGAAGTTGCGCATCTTGCTTGCCGGCAGCCTCGCTGATGGGATCAAAAAGGATACCGTTCGGTTTTGAAGCGATGAGAGCCCGCATAGAAGCTACGTTGGAGTCATCGGTTCCTTGGTCGGAGGTGATTGTCAGGTCAATACCAAGCGCGTCCGCGACCTGCTTTTGGAACTTGATGTTGTTCTGCACCCATGGATTATCTGCGGGCTGGAGAAGGGAAGCGATCCTTGTCTTTGTCTCGCCGGAGGCCCCGCTCGACTCAGCACCCTTGTTGAGGATACCGCCGCCTGAACATCCCGTGATTAGTGCCAGCGAGGTAGCAGCAGCCAGTAGGGCAAGTCCTGCTCGACGGTGTCCGATGCTCATTGTGCGACTCCGATGTTGCTGAAAGTGACTGAATTGTCCTGTGCGAAAAAGCCGATGTTGCGTGCGCCCTCGTCGTAGATGCGGTAGGAGAGGGCAACTTCGCCGTCGACGAAAACTTCAACAAGTGATCCATCGAGGATGACCTGAACGTTGTGAGTCTTTCCCTTGGCGATAGCCAGAGGTCGCTCAACCAAATGAGGACCGTCGATCTGGGGGGCGGGCACCTTGCGGGACGTGAGTGATTCCCAAAACGGGTCCAGGCTTTGCGGAATCAGTGAAAACGTGACCCGCTGACCCTGGGGGTCGAAGACCAGCGCGTGAGTGGATGCGAGATCGTCTGAAGCTCGGACAAGAAGGCCGAACTCTCCGCCGTCGTCGCCGGGAGTAACCGACGCGGTCAGCAAGGCCGCCCCGTCAATTTCGGGTAGCTCGGCCACTGCATAACTATAGGTAGCCACGGAGTCGGTTTTGGCCGAGTCACCCACGACATCCCAGGAGCCCATCTTCGGTTGGACATCCAGTGGAGAAGCCTGACCGAAAGCATTCACGATTTCTGCCGGGATCGAGACTGACAGAGAACCGTCAGAGTTGCTCCTCAGTTCGCGGGCAATCCCGAAGTCGCCGGCGTATGTCCAGTCCGAATCGTCGGAAAGGCCGACGCGTTCATAGATCGAACCCCACATCAGCCGACGATTCGGATCATCGGTCGGCATGGACTTTGCGGCATAGAAACGGCGTCCGTCCAGACCCGGCCGCGGAGGAGTCCGCCAAGGGCCCCGGGGGGATCTGGAGATCCGGTACGTCGTGCGCATGGACTCAGAGAAGTGGCTGTAGACGAGGTACCACCACTCGCCGAGTTTGAACATTTCAGGGCACTCGGGGCAAAACGTCGAGTAGGGGGAATAGAACGGTTCAGGGGCAGTCCACGAGAGCAGATCTTCGGATGTGGATAGAGCGACCACGCCGCGGAGACCGACCGGCCCTGTAGCAAGCCTGGCCGCTATAAGCATCCAATAGGTCTGTTCTTCTTCGTTCCAGAAGATGTATGGGTCCCTGAAATCGATGGATTCATACAGCTTCGGGTCAGGACGGAGGAGGGGATTGTTGGGCGATTTCTCAAACGTCTCGCCGTCAGTCCCGGTGGCCAGACAGATCGTCTGGGGATTCTCAGCACCGGCCGTGTGCCCGGTGTAGAAGAGATAGTATGTTCCGTCCTTTTCCACGATGGAACCGGTCCAGCATCCATCCTTGTCATATGCCTCGCCGGGCACGAGGGCGGTAGGAGCCTCGCGCCAAGTCACCAAGTCTTCCGAGATGGCGTGGCGTTGCTCAGTGGTGCACCTGTATGGGTACTGCTGTCCCAAAGAATCCCCTGGGACACTTAGGTGGAAAAGATGATATTTCCCGCCGTGGTGGAAAGGTACCGAGTCTCCGGCCGCGTTTCCATCCATCGAACGACGATAAATATCGGGCATGGTAATCCTCCTGCGACTTCGTTGTCATGGGCACCGAGGGGCATCAGGGGGCCCTTTGCAGACCGCCCCAGGGGGCGACTGATGTCAGCCTAAACCCAGACAAGCGCTTGCGCAAGCGCTTGTCTTAGGAAATTTGCAGGCATAAAATAAGCAGAGCGAGTGCAAATAGCGTCGCGGAAAGCAAGGGTGAACATGCCGACGATGAGCGACGTCGCCAGATGGGCCGGAGTGTCCGGCTCTACCGTGTCCCATGTCCTCAACGGAACGAGGCATGTGAACGAGGAGACAAGGCAGCGGGTCGAGGAGGCCATACTCGCCACCGGATATCGGCAGAACTCATTGGCGCGATCCTTGGCCGCAGGGCGCACCAAGACGGTCGGAATCTCGATTCCGATCCTCACTAATCCGTATATAGGGAGCCTGGTGAATGCGATTGAGGGTGCCGCGAGTGCTGCAGGCTATACCGTCCTTCTGGGCGACTCTCGAGACGACGCTGAAACTGAAGCCAGAAGTCTCAACACGTTCCTGGAACGGAGGGTCGATGGAATCCTGATGGCGCCGGGCGTGGACTCGTACAAGACTACAATTCCTCAGATCCTCGCCGGCGGGACGCCACTGATTTTGATCGACCGCCCTGTCAATGGCGTTGCCTGCGACCAGATATTCGCGGAAAACTTCGAATCCGCCCGGCAGCTCACGCTTCACCTCATCAACGAGGGCTACCAGGATATTGCTGTTGTGCGCGGCACTCCGGGAATCGGCTCGACTGATGACCGGTACAGGGGATTTCTTGCTGCTTTGGAAGATGCAGGTCGGCCGAACGCCTCCCGGTTGGCCGTAATGGGGCACGCCAACACACAACTTTCCGAGAAAGTCCTGACAAAACTATTCTCCGGCCCCTCGCGACCGGACGCTTTGGTGTCACTGAACAACGCGATGACAATAGGCGCCATGAGAGCGTTCCGGGAACTGGGCCTCGATGTGCCCAAAGACGTTGCCCTTGTATCGTTTGACGATTTCGAATGGGCTGACCTGTTTAGTCCGCGTCTAACCGCAATGGCCCAGGATGTGGGTGAGATGGGTCGGCGAGCCATCGAGCTTCTTATGTCCCGCATCGATGAACCGGGGCGGCCTCCCGAGGTTGTTGGTCTTCCCACTCATTTCGAACATAGAGATTCCTGTGGATGCACCATGAGGGCTCAAACCGCAGCTCTGGCCGGTTGAAAGAAGGCCCTCGATCCCGGCGGCCCAGCGCTGGATTTGCGTCATCGGCCTATGCAGCGGGTCGAGGGGCCGGGGTCGCCAGCCTTTCGTCGAATATCTAATTCTCAGTTGAGGCTGGATAAGCGTAACCTGCCCCGGGAGGACCGTGTTTGGTGTCAACGAAGCGCTTCACCAGTAGTTCTGTTCCTCTCCTTACGACTTCCCGAGGGAGCCCTGCCACGGAGGGGCATGGGGAATTTGGGATGGCCTCATCGTGTCATCGAAGGACTCTACAGCCATATCGCGGCCGGGCTCGAGCCTGCGCCTGCGCCTCCTTCAAGTGTGACGGCGCTTCGGAGCTCGCCGGGCGGCTACGGTTTACCCCATCCCCTGGGAAGCGAATCCATGGGAGGGTCCGTTCCGATGCTTACAGCCTGAACGGTGAGGTAATCGACGAGTGCCTCTGCTTGCTGACTGAGCCCGAAGGATGGGTGGCCTTCTATTCTGAGCGCGGCGGCCGAACGGCACCCAGACACTTCGAAACCGAGGCCGAAGCCCACGAGGGGTGCATTGCCATGATTGGATGCGGGGCTTTCCGCTTTCACTCCGACATTCCATGGGCAGCCGCCTGTAGGCAGCAAAGCCCCTTTACGGAGAGTTTGCTAATGCATGTTCCTGGATTTGGGCTTACGGTCCAGCACCAGGGCGACAGCGATGCCGAACATCCAGATGTCCTTTGCCAGGGCCGTTCCCTGCTGGCTGGGACGGATGCCATCCGGCTGCATCATACCGGGGGTCCTCCGATACATGGTCAACAGGGACCCGGAGAAGATCCCGAGACCGACTCCGACCAAGCGGCTCGGCAGGAACGGTGCCAGCAGGGCCGCCCCCAGGGTCATTTCCGCGTAGCTGAGCACCTTGCCGAACGTTTCGGGTTTCATCCGGCTGACCGGCGGAACGACCCGGGCCGCCATCGTCTGGAGCCCGGCCGCGCTGTCCTTATCCAGATGGCGCTTGCCGTAACCAGCATTCACGATAAACGCCCCGGTCGTCATGCGAAGAGGAATATGGCTCATTCTTCTCATGTTCGATCCCCTTCCTAAGGCTCGGTTTCCCCTGCAGATGAGCCTAGGCGCGGTCGCTGCCAGGTTCCAGAGGAACCTGGCAGCACAGACCCCGCTCATCGGCGGCAACGCTGGGGACAAACCAATCCCGGGTCCTCAACCGGCCTGTCGGTGGCTTAGAGAGGGCGAATGTTCTCTGCCTGCGGGCCCTTTGGACCCTGGGTTACGTCGAATTGGACTTTCTGGTTCTCATCCAACGACCGGTAGCCGCTTCTGGCGATCGCCGAGTAGTGCGCGAAGACGTCCGCGGACCGGTCGTCAGGAGCGATGAAGCCGAAGCCTTTTTCGGAGTTGAACCATTTAACTGTTCCTGTTGCCATCTCTGATTCCCTCGCCCACTCTGTTGCAGCCGGATCTCTGGATGCCGGTGCCTGCGGAGACCCTCGTCCGCTGGCCCCAACCTACGTGGCAGGATCAGCAGGTGCAAGCACCAAGCCGCGGAAGACACTATGTGGCTCGGGCTCTTTGTCTCTAAAATGGGTCAAGCCTCGTCGGGTAACAGTCAACACGGTGCTGGCTCCTGAGAGTGCAACGAACAGCGGTTATGAAAAGATGCGACGTAGGAACGACGCGAGCCTCAGGCTTCCCTTCAAGACAGCGCGAACGTCCTCGACAGCAAGAGCCGGCAGCAGGGTAAGCGACGCCCCCTTATGTGCTTCTCGGCGGGGGAGCCATCGGCGGCGTCATCATCAACTTCTTCGCTTCCGATCCTACCGACTGGATCACCGCCGCCATCGCCGTGGTATCCCTCGGACTGCTCTGGCGCTTCAAAATCAACGAACCATACATCGTCATCGCCGCCGGCACTCTCGGCATCCTCCTGCACTGACCCCAGGTGCCACCAGCGCCTCATGGTCCGGGAAAACGTTCCAGTCACATTGATAGATCGCTTACACGACGGTCCGCCATTCCGGGGCGGCGCCCGTGACCTTGTTATATCCGTGCACACCCTCTACCGCTGGATCCCGCCCACACCCGGCTAGCATGTTATTTTTTCCGTTTCGTGAGCTGCCCCCAACTTCGGCTCGAAAAGCACCTGGCCAGGCAGCGTGGCAGACGGAGGAACTCCCTTCACGGCCTTCGCCAACACCACCTCCAGTGGCGGCTTAAGAACCGGGGGAATCATCTGACCGGACTGCCACATGCCCTCAGAATAGGCCTCTTCGGGAGGCTGGAATATATTTCAACGAGTGGCTCGGGGAACCACTGCCGATGGCAGCCGCGCGTGGTTCTCTCGTCCGAGACAACTACCAAGCCTGGACGTAACTCACTGCCGGCTGGCAAATCATCCAGGGCTTCGCCGGTCAGTCGGTTCTTCCGGCTGACCCATAGTGTCTTTGATCTTGCCGGCGAGCTGCTGGAGGATTGCCTCGCCGATGGAGCCGTCATCCAGGTCTTCGGTCCCGCCTTTCGGGATCTCGAACAGGAGCCGTTCGGCGTAGGGTGCTTCCCTGCCGAGGTTGTAGGCGACAGTGTTCTGCTCGGAGGTGTGGCGTGCGCCTGTGACGTCGCGTTTGCCGGTTGCCAGCTCGTGCACCATGTTCAGTCCCAGGACATTGGCTGCCTCCGAATCGCAGCGGGCGGACACCTCCCCTCTGGTCCGGTCAACAAGGATGGAGCCGTCGAACTCCGCGACCGCGCCGATCAGGGGTGGCGGCACGCGGTAGTCGATGGTCTGGGTCAGAAAGTCTGTGTGCACGGTTGGCCAGTTATGCACGACGGCGTCACTGGTGATCTCGGTCCGTTTCCACGGCCCGTTCCGGTGCCAGGTCAGCCGGGTGGGCGTGGCCTCGTTGGGCACGCCATACTTCTCCAGCATCTGCTCGGCCACCTTCTTCTGCGCTTCCGGCCACTCCTGGATGAGTGCGGCAACATCTCCCTCGTCCACGATCAGGTCGGCGCCCCTCTGCGTTTCGTGCATTCCCCGGGCCTTGTACCTAATGCCTTGTGCCACTGCACGTCCGGCCGTGGCCAGGCGCTCCCCGGTATCGAGGTCCTTGGGCTGGAACTCCGGGGCCGTTTCGGACATCTCGTCCACCCTCTCCAGGAGGCCCCTCGTCAGGGTCGCCGCTTGTGTTTTCCCTGTATATTTCGACGATAGACACTGCCGATACAAAGATCCATACTGGCTCCAGAGATAGCGGAAGAGTGTTGGAGCGGGAGGATGAGCAGGGTCCACCGGGGTCCGAAAGCCCTGACGTGGCTACTGGCCGCCCTGGGTGAACCGACCCGGCGGCGGGCGTATGAAGCTGTCCGGGAAGCGCGCCGGCCGATGTCCAGGGTGGAGGTCGCCGAGATGGTGGGGATAGGCGTGCGCCTTGCCGCGTTCCACCTGGACAAGCTCGTTAGCGAAGGGCTGCTCACGGCATATTATGCCAGGCCGGCGGGTAACAAAGGCGGACCGGGGGCGGGAAGGCCGCCCAAATGGTACGTCGCCGGCACGGACGGCTTTGACATCACCTTGCCGCCTCGCCGCCATGATCTCGCCGCCATGATTCTCCTCCACTCGCTGGAGGGGCCGGCTGGCGGCAGTCGGGAACGGCTACTGGAGGAAGCTCGACGTTGCGGCCGCGGGCTGGCCGAACAAGCAGCCAGCCAGGACCTGGAACCGTTGCTTTCCGGCATGGGGTACGAGCCGCATCCGGCACCAGGGCGGGGCATTGACCTGTCCAACTGCCCCTTCCATGAGCTAGCGAACGAGGACCGTGACAGGATCTGCCCCATGAATCTGGCCCTCCTTCGAGGAATCACAGAGGTCATATCCGGCTCGCATGCCCTGGTGCAGGAACAGCGGGAGGGCTTCTGCTGCGTCAGGCTAACGGGTGAAGCCCCCGGAATCGGGCAGGTCCAGGGACGAACATAGGACCCTAGCGTCTAATACCAGCCGGGGCTAGTGTTGCAGTTGGAGGCATCTGGTCTTCGCCTCCCTTACGTTATTCGTCAATGGAGGCGGACATGGAAAGCAGGGCAAAGGCCGCAGGGCACGCCATTCACCAGCAACTCGTCGTCTTCCCGCTGGGACTGCTCACCGCAGCAGTCGTATTCGACGTCATCGGACTGCTGGCCAAGAACGGCCAATTCAACTCGGCCGCATACCTGATGATCGCAGCCGGCGTCATCATGGGGCTGTTGGCTGCCGTCTTCGGATTCATCGACTACTTGGCCATCCCAACACCAACCCGTGCCAAGCGCATCGGGACGCTCCACGGCTTAGGAAATGTCGTGATGATCGTGTTGTTCGCGATCAGCTGGTTCCTGCGCGGAGGCATGCAGGACTACACGCCCACCACCTTTGCCATCGTGCTGGAATTGGTAGCAGTTATCATCGCCGTCGGCACCGGCTGGCTGGGCGGGGAACTCGTGGGCAGGCTTGGAGTAGGTGTCGATGATGGCGCCAACCTCGATGCCCCGGCCAACTTCACAACCGGAATCCATCCCAGGCACACACCACGCCGGGCCGGCTAAATGATCTCGCACACCCTTCTGCACCGTGCCCGGTACTTCAATTGAACCTGTCCGCACGAGCGCGCAGCCGGTCGGGCTGGCCCGAAACCTCTCCTCCCGCCTGCCTTCGGCCGCTTTTGAACCTGGAGTTTCCCCGGAGTTCCCGGGCAAGAAGGGAAGACCGTGACCTCATTATGGCTGGACCGGACCAGAACATTTGTTTCCGATGCTTTTGCTCCGGATACGGATTTTGAGACCGTCGTTGTGGGCGCCGGAATCACGGGACTGGCGACTGCGGCTCTGCTGGCCAGGTCTGGACAGCGCGTGGCCGTCCTGGAAGCCAGAACCGTAGGGGCAGGGACGACCGGCAACACAACGGCGAAGCTGACCCTGCTCCAAGGAACTATCCTCTCGGCATTGCGTGGGCAGTATTCCCAGAAGATCGTCAACGCTTACGTGGAGGCGAACAGGGAAGGACAGGCCTGGCTTCTGCGGTTTCTGACGGAAAACGGCGTGCCCTTCCAGCGCCGTGATGCGTACACCTTCTCCATGACGGACGATGGTGCAGAACGGGTGAAGTCTGAATTGTCCGTGGCCCGTGAGGCAGGCCTGGACGTGATCGGGACAGCCGACACGGAACTGCCTTTCAGCACAGTCCGCACCATCCGTCTGGCCGATCAGGCTCAGTTCAACCCCATGGATGTTCTGGAAGCCCTCGTTTCGGACTTCCAGGCACACGGCGGCATCCTCGTTGAAGGCGTGCGCGTCAGGAACGTCGCAACGGAGGGCCGGAGCATTGTTATCACCAGCGCCGGGAATGTCCATGCGGACAGGGTGGTACTGGCCACGGGCATCCCGATCCTTGACCGTGGCCTGTATTGGGCGAAGCTGAAGGCTTCGCAGTCCTATGCCGCAGCATTGCGTGTTCCGGGCACGACGCCCGTTCCTCACGGGATGTATCTGTCGGCGGAGTCCCCAGGCCGTTCCCTTCGCACGTATCCCACTGACGCCGAGGAACTGTTGGTGGTGGGCGGCAATGGGCATCAAGTTGGGAGGGAGCCTTCGCCCAAGCGGCGGCTGGATGAGCTGCTGGATTGGGCGGCTCACCACTTCCCGGGCGCCGAGGTCACTCACACGTGGTCGGGTGAAGACTACCGGGCGACGAATCTGATGCCGTTCTTCGGAAAGATGCCTCGCGGAGGCGGGAAGATCTTCTTCGCCACCGGCTACAACAAATGGGGCATGACCAACAGCATCGCAGCGTCCCTCGCGATCAGCGCTGAAATCCTGGATGGCGAGCTTCATTGGGCGGACACCATCCATCACCGGATCACCTCGCCGGCAGGAGCTGCAGCGGCCGTGGCCCTAAATGCCGACGTCGCTAAGACTCTGTCGGAAAGCTGGGCGAAGGCCGAGTTGGCGGAGCCTGAAAGCGGCTCCGGGACGGTGCCGGCCGAAGGTGAGGGTACTGTGGTCCGCCATGGCCGGAAGCCCGTCGCGGTTTCCACGGTCGACGGCGTGACATGCAGGGTCTCCGCCGTCTGCACCCACCTCGGGGGACTGGTCAGCTGGAATGACGCGGAAAAATCCTGGGACTGTCCCCTGCACGGCTCACGCTTCTCCGCCACGGGAGAAGTGCTCCAAGGCCCGACGACGGAAAACCTTGCGAGCATGGACTAGTTGTACTGAGTCGATACCTGGCCTGAGCGCCCGACAGGACGGCGGCTCTCGGGCTCACCAAAGCCGGGAAATGCATGTGGACTCGAAGCCGATACCAAAAGGAAGTGGTTAGCGTGGTCAAGATCGCCGTCGTGGTAGGCAGCACACGACCAGGGCGCCGGAGCAGGCAGGTGGCGGACTGGGTGCTGACCAAGGCAACCGCCCGAGGAGGCGGGACTTCGAAATGCTGGACCTGGCCGCTTCCACCGAAACCAGTGGTCGTCGGCGTTTTGGTATCCTCCGTCGGCTGACCTGCCTTCCTGCACTTGCGGGATCGGCTGACCCCGTAAATGAAGCTCCCTGGAAAGGTTGTGCCTTGGAAGTCCGCCAGCTGCAGCGCCAGCACCACAGCGGCAAACCCTGGGAACCGCTGCCTCCAGGTAGCGCACCGGGCGGCGCTCCAAAGAGTAAGATGCCTGCCACCGGCAATAACGCCGGACGATTGACGGAAAGCAACGAACCGTCAATGACCGACCGTACAAATTAGTGGGCTGCTCAAAACCGGGGGGCAGTCCCGAGGACTGGGAACCACCACCAGACTGGCCGGATGAAATCTACGACCGTGAAGCCGGGTACCCGAAGATGCCCAGCTACCTGAAGATGCAATCCCGGACTGGGCGGAACTCCTGCTGGCGTAAGTGCCTGCTGTTTGCCCTCCGCTTGAGGGTCTGCCCTAGCTTGCCGCTTGCCCTGGCTGCCAGTGCATCCTGGCTGAAGCTATCCTTCGATGCTGAACCAGCTGTCCTACGTCGGTAACGAGCTAGGCGTCCTGCCAGCCGCCGCCCTTGGTATAGGTTGCAACGAGAGTCCCCACGCCTGTCTGAAGTGAATTCGACGGATCAAAGTACAATGCAGCTTCCGTCGCACGGCTGTGCGTAATCAGTTGCTCTGCCTCAAGTTTTGCTTCCGGCACGGTAGCGCCAATGATGCCTGTGCGTGCGGGCAGTTCAGGTGTGTGCACGGTCTCGGCATTGGTCTGCGTCAGGGGGATGGTGGTGCCCGGGTTGATCTCATCGTGCGGGAACTCAAACTCGGCGTCGGCGGAAGCGGAAGGGATGGTGTACTCCAGGAAGTAAGTCATGGTTCCAGCCTTGCAGAAACAGCCCCGAAAGTTGCCCAATGGTCTGCCCGTCGCCCGAAGGTTTCGCGGTCGGGCCCCTGCCAGTTTCAGCATCCTGCATCCCGGAAGTTTTCGCGTCACCTCGCCCGCTGCTGGACCCGCTGTCGGACAGCCTGCCTCCTCGGGCCTACCCCCAGGAGCGGCCGCCCAGCCGGTCGCGGCCCCGCCAGAGGAGGCCGGCCTCCTGGCCGCCCGCCCGCTTGTAGCTCCCGTCCGCCGTCACCCCTGCCGGAACTGCGGCCACCGGAACCGGACCTGCGTCCCCCGGAAGGTGACGGCTCGTCGTTAAGCCTTAATGTCAGGGAAATCCGCTTCCGCTCGGGATCGGCTTCCAGCACTTTGACCCGTACGACCTGCCATGGATAACCGCGATAACGCCGGATACAGCGACGGGCTTGGATGGAGAGAAGCACTTGCAGGCGTTGTCATCGTCTTCGGACGCCGCCGCCCCTAGAAAGCCCTCGTTAGGGTGACCCATGCTGGCCGAAAATACCTCCGGGAGACACCAGGTGCAAGAGCAACCGGCGGTGGCTCTTCAGAACGCCTCTGCTGAGGGATGATCGGTAAGTGGAAACTTGCGCTCTTCTCGGCATTGATCATCGGAAGCCCCCACTGATCCAGATATTCGGTACACGCTCCGGACCCGGGCTCGCGTCTGTACGCCTTACCTGGCGTGTCGGCAGGCTTCGCCCCGGTCACCTCCATCCCATAGGCAAGAGCCTGTAACCGGCTTGGACCGGAAGAATCACTCGACGCTTCCCGATCCGACAAATCCGCTCGAAAGATAACGGAGTTCAGCAATGTCCGAATCCATCACCACGCGCTTCATGCCCGCCCGCACGAACCGACCCGCCGGCACTTCCCGAGCGCGGGCGAACGTCCAAAATTCCCTTGCTCCGGGAGCGGTCGATCCGGCGTCGCTCGTACCGATCATGTACACCTTCATGTTCCGGAACATCGCCAGTGACGGCTTCATCTACAGCGATCCACAGTCGCCGGGCGACATTTCCCGGGACTCGAAGCCGGGTTGCATCATCGCCGCCCCGTCCTTCCCGGCCGACACGCCCGGCATCGACGAGGACTACGTCTTCAACTGGGTGCGCGACGGGGCCATCACAGCCATGGAAGTGGCTAAGGCCC
Source organism: bacterium RCC_150 (assembly GCA_041360635.1). Classification (GTDB taxonomy): domain Bacteria; phylum Actinomycetota; class Actinomycetes; order Actinomycetales; family Micrococcaceae; genus Arthrobacter. The sequence goes on from JBFUPP010000013.1 coordinate 105,090, forward strand.
ACATGCCCACCCGGCCGGGTGGGACGGTGCAGACGCTCAACGACTACGTGAAGTTCGCCGCCCTCTGCCACTCCAACGCCCAGCCGCCGTGGACCAAGGGTCACGCCTGCTTCAACATCGCTGGCGACGTCCGCCCGTGGACCGGGCAGAACGACGGTCCGGCCTTGCAATCGATCACCATCCTGGCCGCCTACGACCAACTCGATCCCGGCACCCAGAAGCAGGCGGTCGACCTGGTGAACTCGAACGTGGCCTACCTCCTCGGTCTCGATGTCTATAAGGATCCCACCACGAACCTGTGGGAGGAGCACAGCGGGTACAGCTTCTTCGCCCGGTCCGCCCAGCTGCGCTGCTTCGAGGAGATCCAGGCCTCGACCATTGCCGGTATCGACAAGCCGGCCGGGCTGCAGCCCGCCATCGACTGGCTCCACCAGGCCCTCGCAGGCCACTGGGACGGCAGCAAGTACGTGAGCATGATGGCCGACCCCGGTAACGGTGCCCAGCCATCGCCCCAGAACCCGGTCGTCAGCGGCTACGACCCGAACATCGACATCGTCCAGTCGGCCGTTTACGGCGCCATCCCGGTCACCGACACCAAGCTGCTGGCCACGGCGGCCCAGCTACGCTCGCAATGGGAGGAGGGCGGCATCGCCTTCTACCCGATTAACAAGGCGGACAAGGAAAAGCTCGGTATCGGGCCGCTGTTCGGCCGCTACCCGGGCGACGTCTACGACGGTGACACCTCGCACCCGGTGCTCGGCGGTCACCCCTGGGTCCTCTCCACGTGCAACGTTGCGGAACTGCACTACAAGCTGGCCGCCGAGATCACGTCGAGCGGCAAGGTGCCCGTGGACGACCTGTCCGCACCCTTCTTTGCCCAGTCCGGCATCGACGCGCTGACGGCCCCGACGGCAGCCGCAGCCGCCCTGGCGGCGACCGGCGACGCCATGGTGCTGGCCGTCATCTACCACAGTGACAACCTGGAGCTCTCCGAGCAGTTCGACGGCGCCACCGGCTACGAACACAGTGTTCGCAACCTGACGTGGAGCTACGCCGCGTACCTGTCCGCCATGCGAGCCCGGACCGCGGCCATGTGACCCGGTGGCCAACCGAACCGGGAAGCGATCCTCATCCCTTCGCAGGAACCGCAGCGAGGACTCCTGCCGGGCGACGGACAAGTCTCCCATGGTCTGTAAGACGATGCGCCCCGGCTCCCCGGCCGTCGTGGACAAGTTCTTTTCAGCAGACGACACAGGCCAGGAGAACGGGGGGAGAGACAGACGTCCGTAGTCACCAAGGGCAAGGGGCCGGCTCTTAAAGCGCGGTCAGGGGATCTTGCTGCGGTTGGGGGCGGCGAATACCACAAGTCGCAAGCTCCCTGCGGGGACAATCACCACCCCGCTTCTCACTTTCAGAAGCTGACTGCGCAAACCTACCCGTGGTTTCGGGGGTTGTGCAGATATACCTTGCGAACGCTGGCCGGTCGGTACTCCTCTGAACAAAGGTCGCCCCCTGTTTGGTACTCCTGTTCACAAGAGGCAGACGCCGGTCCAGTTCGCATCACTGCGCGGGGACAGCTGGCGACGTCGGAGGCCGCGTGGGAGGCAGTCGGGCTGCGGTGATCGCGTCGTTGGCGGCGCGGTTCCGAAAATGACATGTGCAGATGACTTCTGACATTCCGTGTCCGTATAGGGATCCCTTACCGGACGTTGAGCGAGTATGGGTGCCCAGGGGACTCGTCTGAGTCCACGCACCACCCCAGCCGTCGCTGACCTCGTACTCAACTGCCCAGTGCGGGCTCTAGGTGAAACTCGACCCGGTACTTCATCATGGGACCGCCGAGGGATCCATTGTTGAGACCTAACCATCGACGGGGGGCTGCCGGTAACGGTGGCTTACCTTATCGGGGAGACTGGGCGAGCAGTGGCCATGCCCGGCGGGATCTTATGAGCTTGGTGTCTGGCGGCCAAACGCACTCGACATCGATCTGCTGCCCATACGAGCCGATCTGGCTCTCCAGTGCGCGGATCCGGAGTTCTCGGACGTAGAATCACGGACGGTCTGTGTGAGAAGCTTTGGCCATCGATTTGATTTTCGACGTTTCTGTTGGGGGTCTGGGGTTTGGTTTTCCGTCGCTTGGTGCAGCGTGTTTCCAGTGGAGTATCTGTTGTGGCGATACTTGCCGCGCTGCTGGTGATGCCGTTCGCGCAGGCGCATGCGGCGACCGCTCCGGTGCCCGCGCCGGGGGCCAACTGCGCGGATCTTTTGCTGATCACCGTGCGTGGTTCGGGTGAATCGTTGTGGCAGTCGAAGGTGAACACGATGGCTCAGCAGTTCACGGACCAGATCGGGTCGCAGCGCACGATTGAGACCTATCAGCTCAATTACACTGCCGCGCCGATGTCGACGCTGGCTTCGGATGTCTCGGATGCCTTCTCAACGGGTGGGTCGAATTGGAACTACTTCAACAGTGTCAACGGCGGCTGGCTTGACCTGGTGAACAAGTTGGGCGATGCCGCCATCTCGTGCCCGAACCAGAAATGGGCCGTTTTTGGATACTCCCAAGGGGCTTTGGCAGTGTCCCAAGCGGTTGCCAATTACGCTGACCCGAGCAAATATGCGGGAATCGTGCTGCTGGCGAATCCCGGCAGGACACCGCTCGATCCTCAGCACAACCTCGGCTCGGCGGCCTCCGGAGCCGGGATCACCCCGTTCTTCGGGTTGGCCTACTCGTCCCATCCCGCAGCACTGAGTCCGGTCACGTTCGATATCTGCGACAACCTTGATCTTGTCTGCGACACCTCGCATCTACTTCCTGGCTACTTCAATTCCTTGGGGCACTGGATCGTCTATGGCCAGGGGTTTCCCCCGAGCCTGACGGCGGCGATCAACCAGGGTGCCACCGTGCACTCTGCGTACACCGCGGCCGAGACGTTGCCGGCCGTTACCCGTGTCGCCGACCGAGCCTTGTCCATGACCGTTCCGTCCCAGCCCGTGATGACAAAAGTCGTCTGCTCCGCCGGCAGCTATTTCAATGGCCTGATGCCGGTGAAGCCGCTAAACGCTGCGGGAACGGCCGTTGAGCAGTGGAACATACCCCAGCCCTACAGCCCTGGCCCGGGAGCAAGCGTCGACGGGGCCGGATTCACGCTTCCCGGCGGCTATGACTTCTCCGTCGGTAGCGACGGATCCTTTGCCGGTCACCTCCCGCCAGGACGGTACGACGTCCCGCTGCAGGTGTCCTCGATCACCGGGACCAAGGCGCCGATGACGCTCAGCATCCGCGTGTTCAATGGCCCGGGCTGCGGCGGAATCGAAGGTTTCGTCACCGGCGAGGGTCCAGTCAGCACCGGTTTCAAGACCGGACGGCTCAAAGGAGTGACCGTAAGCCTGTACAGTGTCGGGACTGACACGAACGGTAACCAGACCCGCACCCCCGAAGGGACAACCACGACAGACAGTGACGGCTACTATGTGTTCGCCGGGACGCTGTCGGGCAACTACATCGTCTTCTTCAGCGACGGGTCCGGAACCGGCACCGGGGACTTATTCGTGGACTACTTCGACTATTCCACCCGGCCCACTGACAACTATTCCGATTCACCAAGTACCGCGACCACCCTGCCGATCACCAGTGCAGGGACGATGCTGCGCGCCGATCAACACCTGGCCCACGCGTCGTCGGCCTCGTTCTACCTCTACGACAAATACACCGGAAAACCGGTCCAGGGCATCACTGTCGAAGGGAGCGACGGGGACGTGGGATGGCGGGCGGTCAGCGGCTCCGACGGCTGGGCCACCACAACGGGACGCTTCAGCTACGACCGGACCTGCCTGGATGTCTACGACCACGAAGCAGACCGATACATCGAACGGGGCTGGTACTTCGAACCCGTCTTCGGCAACAGCATGGCAATGTACCCCGCCAATTCCATCACCGGAACAGTGACGGACAAGGAAGGCAAGCCGCTCCCCGGAGCAGACGTCAGCCTTTATCGGAACGATCCCACGAGCAAAGACTACGGCGACGGATCCGCCTGCTATGGCGGCCTTGGCCAAACCGAATCGAAATACACCACCGCATCGGCGGCAGGCACGTTCTCCTTCACCCAGCTCTACGGCGGCAACGGATACAACCTCTCCGCAGGAGCTGCGGGCTACCAGGATGTAAGGCTTCCCGCCTTCTCCCTCACCGGAACCGGAGGCACGGGAGCCAACGCGACCGAAACGATCGTCCTTTCCAAGAACAACCAGCCAACTGTCACCGGCCCCACGCCAACCATCAGCGGCCAAGCCCACGTCGGCGGCACCCTGTCCGCAAGTACCGGAACCTGGGTCCCGGCGTCGACATCGCTTAGCTACCAATGGCTCCGGAATGGCAGCCCGATCACGAACGCCACAGGGTCGACATACCTCCTGGTTCCGGACGACCTGGGAACATCCATTTCAGTCACCGTTACGGGTACAAAAGCCGGTTATGACCCGCACAGCGAATCAAGCGCCCCCCAAACCATCACTGGCGCTCCCGAACCCGGCACCCAAGTCTCGGTAACTCCGTTCCGGGCGCTGGACACCCGCACCAGCACCGCCGTCGGACCCGACTCCCCGGTCTCGTTCCAGGTCGCGGGAGTCAACGGCATCCCGGCGAACGTCTCGGCAGTGACGTTCAACCTCACCGTCACCGGGCCCCAATCCTTCGGGTTCGCCACCGCCTACCCCTCCGGCACCCTCCGCCCGAACGCATCCAATGTCAACTTCGCAGCTGGACAAACGATCCCCAACTCCGTCACCGTCCCCGTCGGCACAGACGGGAAAGTCACCCTCTACAACCGCTCCTCCGGAACCACCCACTTCATCGCCGACATCTCCGGCTACTACCTCGCCGGCACGCCCACCGTCGCCGGCGCACTCCAACCCATGTCACCCTTCCGGGCGCTGGACACCCGCACCAGCACCGCCGTCGGACCCGACTCCCCGGTCTCGTTCCAGGTCGCGGGAGTGAACGGCATCCCGGCGAACGTCTCGGCAGTGACGTTCAACCTCACCGTCACCGGGCCCCAATCCTTCGGGTTCGCCACCGCCTACCCCTCCGGCACCCTCCGCCCGAACGCATCCAATGTCAACTTCGCAGCTGGACAAACGATCCCCAACTCCGTCACCGTCCCCGTCGGCACAGACGGGAAAGTCACCCTCTACAAGCGAGGTCGACGATTCCGATGAACGGGCCCGCCGCCACGTTCCCTGTCATTTGCCGAAGTCGTCTGGACGAAATGTCCAAAGTCGTCTGCACGGCTCCTACATGTTCGGAAGGATCCTTTTGCGGGCAGCCCGCAGACCGAGGGAGATGCGGCCACGAAAAAGCCTTGCCTGGGTCCGGAACGAGCAGTAGCGTTCAGCGCAGTGGACCTGCGGACCGCTGGCCCCCCTTCGAGAGGACGCGCTATGCCAACTGTGATCGGCCACCACGATGTGAAGGACAAGGATCATTGGCTTGCCTCACCGAAACGCGAAGAGATCTTCGGACCGCTTGGCGTCACCAACATCCGGACGTTCGTCAACCCACAGAACCCGACGCAAGTGGCGGTGCTGATGGACGTTCCCGACATGGATGCCGTCATGGCCCTGATGCAATCTGAGGCCGGGGCCGAGGCGATGGCGTATGACGGAGTGCTGCCGGAGACCTTGGTTATTCTCGTCGAGGCGTAGTTTCTTTTCTGCAAGCGCCGGTGGGCGAAGACCGCCTATTGGCAGTGAACGGCCTCACCTCGTGTCGCGATGGACGATCCTTTACCGGACGCCAACGACGGCGACCGGTTGGGGGTAGGCGTGCCCTAGTCCTGTCCGAGGTCGCGGACGAACCGGGCGAATCCGGGAATGGTAAATTCGAGCGTGCCGCGCCCGCTGGCTTGAAGGAAGCCCTTGTCGATCAGTCTCGCGCGGGGCACGGAGAGGCTTTCGCTGCTCACACCAAGGATCCTTGCGACGTCGGTGCGGCGGACCGTGTCGTCACTGATCGAGGCCATTGCAGCCATGAAGTCGCGTTCCCCGGCTGAGGCGTTAGCCCATCTCGCTCGGAAGAGGGCCTCCAAGTCTGCCTCCATGGCGTCGCGTCCGATGCGCACGTGTGCCGCGGTGATGGTCATGCCCGGGTCCGGGCGTCCGGCCGCTGCCCAGGCAGCGTCTCCGATGAGCTGGACCATGTAGGGATAGCCGCTTGCGACCGTGACGGCTTCCTGAAGCCCTTCCCGTTCCCAGTGCACCCCGAGCTCTTGCGCCGGGACAGCGAGAGCAAGCTCTTCAGCAGCAGGCTCGAGCGGTGGGAGCGGCCGGTAGGCGAATCGTTCGCTGAAGGTGACCGCGGCGGCGACGGCGTCTGAAACATTTGGAAGTCCGGCGGTGAGGACCGCCGCTGGCACATCCGCCCCTTCAGCCTGCAGATGCTGCCATGTGTACGCGAGAGTGCGAAGGCCCTCCGGATCTGCTGATTGAATCTCGTCGATGAGAATCACCAGTCCGCTGTGATCGTCACCGGCGGCCGCGGCTCGTACCAGCGCTTCGAAGGCTCGGCTACCCGCTGGAGCCGATGCGTCCTCTGCGGCGCGAAGGGTCGCATCCGCTCCGGCAATACCGGGCAGGCCGATGCGCACGGTGAGGCTCTCAAGGCGCGAGCGGACGGCCTTGCGGGCCTCCTCGCGCCATCCTGCTGTTGCCCGCGAGATCTCGGCGGCAAGGGCAGGAATGAGGCCGGAACTTTCTCCTGCCGTGACCCAGATTGTGAGTACGCCGCGCTCCTGCGCGCGGCGCTGGTATTGGCGTAGCAGGGATGTCTTCCCGAAGCCCCGGGGAGCATGATCGACGCGGATCCTGCCTACAAGCCGCCGCAGGTCCACCAGGTAGGAAAGCCGTTCGTCGAAGTCGGCCAGCTGCTGGGCCCGGCCGGGAATCGTGCGCGCGATCTCGCCGGGCGTATAGGGACTCGGCTGCATAAGCACCTCTCATATCGTTTGTTATAAAGCTGCCGCTCTGTAACAAACGATAAGCCTTTTAGCCTCTTCCGCGGAGACGAACACGCGGGGTCCGTGGGAGAGTTGGCCGAAGAATCCTACATATGTGGGCAGGTCTCTCCGTCGAGGTGTCCTGTGGAGGATCGGCTCGCGGGCGTTTCCTGAAGGATGGAGTCTGCAACACTGAATGGATCAGTGGGACGCTCAGGCTCCTGCTCGGATGAACCTGCTAGTTATCGTGGGGGCAGCGAATGGGTGAAGGCGTAGTTTTCGTGTTGGTGGCCGCTGTTTGGTTCGTCTTCCGTAAGCGGATAGCGGCATATCAGGTGTACTTGATTACAGAGAAGTTCAAGGTCCTCCCCGTTAGGGACAAAGCCGAGCAGTTGCGTGTCGCCCGCCACGTAATTCCCCAGGGCTTTCGTCACGTTATTCCTCAGTGCCTGGTGACATGGTAGTCCTTCTTTGCGATGGCAGGTTCTGGGCTTAGGCCGGTTTTTCGTTTGGTCGTTGTCTTCTGCCTTCGCGCCGGAGGGGTTAGTTGCTGGGGCGGCCGCGTGCCCGGTAGGAGCCGGTCTGGATGGTGATCTGGTGGGCGTTGTTCACGAGCCGGTCCAGGAGGGACTCGGCGACGACCTGGTTCGGGAAGAGGGGATACCACTCCTCTGGGGCCCGGTTGGTGGTGACGATGATGGAGCGGGCGGGGCGTTCGTTGACGATCTCGTAGAGATCATCGCCTTGGGCGGGGGTGAACTCGCGCATCGCGAAGTCGTCAAGGATGAGCAGGTCGGGTTTGGTGTAGGCGCGCAGGCGCCTGGGCCAGCTCCCGTCGGCGTGCCCGCCGGCGAGATCGGCCAGGATCCGGGAGGTCGGGGCGAACCGGACGGTGTGCCCGGCGCGGAGGGCTTGGTGCCCGAACGCGGTCGCGATGTGGGTTTTGCCGGTGCCGACGGGGCCGCTGATGATCACGTGCTGACCGGTGCGGACCCATTCGGTGTTGGCGAGGTCACGGATGCGGGCGGCGGGGATGCCGGGGTCCGCGGTGAAGTCGAAATTCTCGATCCTTCCATCGGATTCGAATTTCGCGGCCCTGGTGCGCCGCTCCAGGGCCGCGGAGTCGCGGCGATTGATCTCATCCAGGCACAGGGCCTGGAGGAAGTCCAGGAATCCGAGCTGGCCGTCGGCGGCCTGGGCGAGGCGGTTGTCGAGGGAGTCGAGCATCCCGGACAGGCGCAGGGTCCGGAGGGAAGCGGCGAGCTGGGTGCGGTCGGCACCCGCAGGCCCCGGCCCGGTGCTGGTCGAGGTGGTCATGATGATCTCCTTATTCTTCGGTCGGGTTTAGCTGGCGGTGAAGGCGCCGGGGCCGCGGAGGTAGGCCCCTGCGCCGTTGTCGCCGTTGGGTCGTACGGGCAGGACGGTGACCCCGGCGGCGAGGAGCCCCCTGACGGTCTGCAGGGTCGGGTCTCCGGCTGCTGCCGCGGCTGCACAGGCGGTCTCCACGGCTTCGGGGCGGTGGGTGCCGGCGAGGCGGATGATGCCCTGCGCGGCGCGGATTCGGTGGACCGCCGGTTCTTCCAGCAGGCCTTCGACTAGTGCCGTGGCGGCGGGGCCGATCAGGGACGCGTGCTCGCGGCACCATGCCGCGTCCCGGGTGAAGAACCCCGCCGCTGCCGGCGGGTAGTCGGACAGGTCGGTCTGGCGTCCCTTGGCGATCCTGGGGTGGACCTTCGCGATCGCCCCGTCGAGGTGGAACTCGACCATCGTGGCGCTGACCCGCACGTCCAGACGGGTCCCGACGAGCTGGTAGGGGGGGTTGGGGAGTAGTTGTTCGGATAGTGGCGTTTAGGAGTTGCCGCAGATAATGGCCGTTTATCTGCGGTATGCTGTGAGCCGAGCTGGCACGACAGGCCTTTCGGGCGGGGTCGGCTCGGTAATTTATCTGCGGTAGCGTGGAGGAGGGCCCGATGGGGACCCGAAGAACTGAGCCGAAGAGGCTTGAGCTGGTTCCTGCGGCCCAGGCGGGTGTCCGTCTGGGGGACGCTGTGCGGGTCTTTCTTGGGACGATCTCGGTGAGGAATACGCGCCGAGGCTATGCCGTTGTGCTGAACCGGTTGGTCGAGGACTTCGGCAAGGATTCCGATGTCGCGCTGCTGGATGAGGATCGGGTGGGTGGCTGGTTCACTTTTGCGTGGGGCGGGAGAGCGCCGTCCACGTTCAACGTCCGCTTGGCGGGGCTGCGGACCGCCTGTGGGTATTGGCGCGAACAGGGGTGGCTGATCGGCGATCCGCTGGTGCGGCTGCGAGCCAGACCGGCCGCGCGGGACAACAGCAAGGCGCTAACGGAACCTGAGATTGCGGGAGTGCTTGCTCTCGAGGTTCCGCTGCGTGAGAAGGTGCTCTGGACAATGCTCTATGAGTCCAGCGCCCGTGCGGAGGAGGTGTTGATGCTCGACATCGAGGACCTCGATACCGCGAACCGCCGCGCGGCGGTGACCCGCAAGGGCGGAGCGCGAGAGATTATCGCATGGCAGAGCGGAACCGCCAGACTGCTACCCCGGCTGATCGGCGGCCGCCGCGCCGGACCGGTGTTTCTGACCGTCCGCAAGGCCGCAGCCGGCGCCGCCTTGGCAGACACCGATCGGGCCAGCGCCCGTGCCCGGCTGTCCTATCGCCGTGCGGCCGAACTGTTCGAGAACCACACCGAGGGTATGGTCCGGGGGCCGTTTACGCTGCATCAGCTCCGTCACTCCCGGCTGACCCACGCAGCCGAACATGGTGCTTCGACCCCGATGCTGATGGCATTGAGCGGGCACCGGTCCGTGCGGAGTCTGAGCAGGTACGCGAAGGTCTCGGCCGAAGCACTGAGCATGTGGCAGGCTGCGACCGACCCGGCCGCTCGGCGGCGGTCTCTTGGGTGGATCAACCCCACGAATGAGAATGGCAGTCTGACTTGAGCCACCCCGGGTGGGGAGCCCAAGTCTTCTTTGAAACTGCCGGGACTGCCCCCTCCCTGTCCTTGGACAATGCGGCCGCATTCGTGCTTATGTCTGTGCCGCGGCTCATCCTCCCGGCGACGACGTCAGAAAGCCAACCAACGAGTATAGAAAGAGACCTACTCCGAGTGCCAAGAAGAAGATGGTGCGTGGACCTTGGTAGGGTCCACCTTTTGTCGATCGCTTCGATCTCGCGTACAGGTAACAACCCGCTAAAACGATCAGGCCGGCGGCAAGTGGGATAAACGGCCAGTAGAAAATCACGTCATCACCATCCCGCTTGACATGCGAGCCAGGACGCAGCCCCGGTAAGACCGGCAATCACTCCAGCTGCTCCGGCCAGGACACGGATGACACTCCTGCGGGTGCAGCGACTATCGACAGGTCGGCTGCAATTGACCATCCAGCAAGGCCTGCCGCAAATATTCCGATTCCTGCTGCAGCCGCCCGAAGGCCAAAGCATGCACTCAATCCCGAGGTGTCGGTGGCGTTGATGGGGTTGCAGCCGACGTAGGCGTAGCGATTCTTCTCCTGCCCGGAGGGGTCGGGTTGGGTGAATCGGCGGTGGCGGGGTCGTAGTAGCGGGCGCCGAATTTGGTGCATCCGGTGGCGGTGTCTTTGTACCCTCCGGCGTATTGCCAGGGGTTGACGGCTGCCTGTGCGCCTGTGGTGGTCGTGTTTCCCCAGGAGTCATACGAATATGTGGCTGCGACGGGTTGTGCGGGCGGCTTGGGTATTCTACTTTTCATCAGCCGCCCCAAATTTGCGCCCTTCGTGGTGGGATCAATGGCTAGTCCTTCTCCAGACTACAAGGATCATGAGGCTCCCGAGGACGGTTATGACTCCGCCCGAAAGCCCGATGAGGAGATTTTGGCTAGAGAGCCCGATTAGGAATGAGATGAATCCCAAGAGGGTGAAAACAGCTATCAGCCCGTATTTCTTCAGCCACATCACTTTGAGCACTCCGAGTTTGCTGCTGTACCTGCGCTGATCGCAGCACCAAAGGAGAAGCCCGCTGCCCACCAACCGATCGCGCCTACCGGCGGGACTGTTGCTGTTCCTACCGTTGCTCCTACGACGGAGACTACGAAAAGGCCAAAGGCTGAGACAAATCCGACAAGAGCTCCGAAACACGCCCCAGTTATATAGCCGGTGGGGTCGGTGGCGTTGATCGGATTGCATTGGACGTAGGCGTAGCGGTTGCCTTCCTGACCGGAGGGGTCGGGTTGGGTGAAGCGGCCGGTGGCGGCGTCGTAGTAGCGTGCGCCGAACTTGGTGTAGCCGGTGGCCGGGTCTTTGTAGCCTCCGGCATATTGCCACGGGTTCACGGATGCCTGCGCACCGCTGCTCGTGACGTTGCCCCAGGAATCGTAGGAGTAGGTGGCGACCGAAGCCTGGGCACTGTCGGTGAGGAGGATGGTTGAGCCGAGGGCGTCGGCGGTGTAGTAGAAGCTCGCCCCGGTGCTGTCCCGCATGCTGACGAGCCTACCTTTGGCGTCGCGGATGAAGGATGTTGTTGCGCCGCCTGTGGTTTGTTGTGTGATGCCGAGGGTGCCGTTGAGGAAGCTGGTGGCTCCTGCAGTCAGGCGTTCGTCGTTGCGTGGTCCGGCGTAGCTGAAGTTGGTGGTCGTGCCGTTGGTGTAGCCGGTGAGCTGGTCGAAGGTGTTGTAGGCCTGGGTAGCAGCGCCAGCGGTGGTGGTATTTCCGTTCGCGTCGTAGGCGTAGCCAGTCGCGCCGGTGGGTGCTGTAGTGCAGGTGCCGCCGCTGGCGCCGGTCCAGCAGAGTTCGTCGGCGGCGTTGTACGCGGCGTAGACGGTCGCGACGCTGGTCTTGGTGGCCTGCGTGCGGTTGCTGTTGGCGTCATAGGCCCACGTCTCGGTGGTGCTTCCGGTGATCGCGGAGGTGAGGCGGTTGAGTTTGTCGTAGCCGTAGGTGGTGGCGAGGCTGCCGTTTGGGGTCATGGTCTTGCGCAGTGCCCCGTCCTTGGTGGTGCCGTTCACGGTATAGGTATAGGTGCTGCTGGCCAGGGTGGCCGCGCTGGTGTTCTTGGCCGTAATCGACAGAATCCTGCCGGCGTTGTCATATGCAGTGGTGTTGGTGACGCCGTTGGGGTATTGGGTGGTGGTGCGGCGGCCGGCGTTGTCGTAGCCGAAGCCGGTGCATTTGGTGCTGTTCGGGAACGCCGGTGTTGCCGGGCAGGACCCGCCGGGTTCGGCGAGGGCGATAAGCCGGTTGGCGGGGTCATAGCGGTAGGTGACGGTGCCGAGCGGGTCCACGTAGGTGAGGATGTTGGACGCGCCGTCGTAGGTGACAGAAGTGGTGGTCCCGCCGATGGTTTTGCCGGTGGGCCGGTTCTGAGCATCCCAGGTGTAGGTGGTGGTGCCGGCGGCGTCGACCCTGGTGGTCAGGTTCCCTGCCGGATCGTAGGTGTAAGTAACGCAGCTCGCGGCGACGCAGGTCGCGTCGTAGCGGATTTGCGTGAGGCGGTCGTTTCCGTCGTAAGTGTAGGTGGCGGTCTGGTTCTTGCCGTCCTTGGCGGTGGCGATCCTGCCGGCCGCGTCGTAGGTGTAGGTGATGGTGCCCAGCGGCAGCGGCCTGGTCACGGTAGCGGGGTTGCCGGCGGCGTCGTAAGTGTAGGTGGTGTCGTTGCCGTTGCCGTCCGTGGACCGGCACAGCTCCCCGGGTTTGGCGCTGCAGTTCGTGCCCGCGGTGTCGCCTTGGTAGTAGCGCTGCGGGGTCCCGCCGAGGTTGTCCGGGGTGAGGATCTTGGACGGGTTCTTCGTGTTCGCGTCGTACTGGATCGTGCTGGTGTTGCCTTCGCTGCTCGTGGTCGTGTCGGGCCGGTAGTTCAACAGCGGGTCGCCCGTCGCCGTGGGATAGGTGAAGGAGACTTCAGCTCCCGTGAGGCCAGGGGTGCCGGAGGCCGGCGAGGTGATCTTGGTCAGGCTGTTGTTCGCGTTGTAACTGTAGGTGGTGCTCTGGTTCAGCCCGTCGGTGCTGGTGGTCCGGTTGTCGTGCCCGTCAAAGGCAACGGAGGTGTCGTGCCCGTTAGGGTCGGTGACCTTCGTGACCCGGGTCTTGCTCGCGTCCAATGTGTAGGTGGCCTGCTTGCTGTTCGGATCGGTCAGGTAGGACAGGGAAGCATCGGCATTGTGGGTCAGGGTCCAGGTCGCGGCCGCGGTAGAGCCTTGGCCGTAGGTGATGGTGTTGACCCAGTTGTCCGCAGCGTAGGCCACGGCGGTGACGTTGGTGCGCCCGTCCGTGACGGAGGTGAGTTTGCAGTTGGTGTACGCGAAGGTGGTGACGGCGCCGGTGGCGTCGGTGATTTTGGACATCCGCCCAACCCCGCCGCCGTATTCGATGCTCATGGTCCGGTTCAGGGAGTTGTCGGTGACCGCGGAAGGCTGGTTGAGGTTGTTGGCGTCGTTGTAGACGTAGGAAACGGTCCGGCCCTGCGTGTCGGTCGTCTGGGTGAGCAGTCCGTTCGCGTAGCTGTAGGTGACGGTGTTCGGGTTGGTGGTGTTCGCGTCGAAGGAACGGACCAGGGCGAAGTTGGTCCCGTCGTCCTGGTAGACGTTGGTGATCCCGGTGTCGTTAAACCGGATCCGGTACTCACTCACCGAGATCTTCGTCAGCGAGGCGTTCAGCTCCGAGGGCATCGTGTAGGTGGAGCCGGAGACGGCGAAGGTGTACCAGCCGCCGTCCGGGGCGGTGTAGATCATGTTCCCGGTGGGCGGGTCGTACCTGAGCGAGGTTTCAAGGCGCCCGACGGAGAGGGTGGGGCGTTGGTCGTATTTGCTGTTGTACCGCCAGGCCACGTTCGTGTCCTGTCCGATGCCACGGATGTTGAACAGTCGCCCGGTGAAGTTGACGTTCCCGCTGGACGGGTTCATTGCGAGCTTGGAGGAATCGGTCAGGGCGTGGCCGATCATGGAGGCCTTGCCGCGGGAGCCGGATTGGGTGCCGTCCACGGTGACCGGGGGCAGGAGGTTGGCGTTGGCGAACCAGCCCTGGGAGTCGATCACAATGTTCACCGGGCTGGAGCCGGCGTTGAAGACTTTAATCTTGCCCGTGGTCGCGCTGGGCCTGACCATGACGACATTGGACACCGAGTCGGAGCTGTAGTTGACGGTGCTCAGGTTCGGTTCCGCCTCATCCGAGGGCCAGACGCGCAGGTACCCGAAACCGGTGGAAAGCGGGGTGATGTTCATGACCACACCGGCCACATTTGACGACGCAGCGGGCAGGCCGCCCACCCCGCCGATCTGGACTTCGACCGTGGTATTGGCCGGGATCGCGGTGTTCGGTGAGACGCGGGAATCGTAGAGCCGGGACTCGACCGTCGTGAAGGAGCTCGTGGACACCTGCCCGTCGAAATACCCCTGGATGTCGATCAGGACGTTCACCCCTGGCGTGACGGAGACATAGTGCTTGATGTCCACCACGCCCGCGGCGTTCAGGTTCAGCACGGCCGCGACTGCGGTGATCTCGTTGCCGCGGAAGTTGATCCCGGTCCCCGGGTCGTTCCCGTTGGCGAACCCGCCGCCGGGAAGCGTTGAGAAGGCAGGGTTGGAGACGTCGGTGCTGATGACTGTGATGTTCGCGAAGACAGCGGTCGCGGTGTCCGGGACTCCGCCCTTGCCCTTGAGCTCCACGGACTTCACCGCGGTTCCGGTCCAGGCACCGGCCGGGAAGCCGGTCCCGTCGCGGGTATCGACCACCCGGGACGTCGGCAGGGACACGAAGCCGCCCGGCGCCAGGGTGTCACCGGAGGTGAAGTAGCCCTGGACGTCGACGATGAACTGCTGGGACGTGGAGGAAATCAGGGCCAGCTGCCCGTCGCTGCCCACGGCGACGACGGCGGAGTTCGACACGGTGTCGTTGAACCCGGAATACAACACGGTGGTGTCCCGGTGCCGGGCGGTGTTGGGAACGACCTGGGCGGCGTTTGGTGTCGTGCCGCCCACCACGGTGAGGTTCACCACGACTGCGTCCACGCCGGTGGTCGGGACACCGACCCGGCCCAGGATCTGGAACGGATACCAGGTGTTCGCCGTCAGCGGGCCGGTGATCCCGCCCAGGCCGCTGCGGGTATCCACCGCACGGCCCTGCACGGGAACGAACACGCCGGCCTGCACCGACGGTGTGGACTGGGTCGGGACCAGGGCCGGTGCCTGGACCGAGGCCGGGGCGAGCGGCACCGAAACGGCCGAGGCGGGCGCGGCGAACGCCGGGGCACTGAGCCCGTAGACGAAGACCGCGGCCGCGGCGAACGCGGCAATAAGGATCCTGAAAGTCAGGAAAACGGCGGAAACGGGCTGGAAAAAGGCAGGCTCGCGCCGGCTCCTGAAAATAGACATCCCCCACGGACTTTCTACGAAACAGACACAAGGCGCTTCAACAACGAAAGCCCGGAGCCACGAGACCAATGATGGGACGAGGCTAAGTAGTTAGCCAATCAGAAGCAAGCTTTTTCTGGGCTTCCTTTCATGACAAAAGCTGTAACGCCACATCGAAATTTCGTCACGGAGCGATCCTACGCGCAGAATTCGTGTCCGAGTTGATTTTGAAATAGCCCGAATCCGTCCACTCAGGGGTTGACCCACGGCTCTGTCCAACGTTGAGCCTGGGCCCGGGTAACTGAACCGGGGCTACTCGTGGTCTGGGTTGTCGGCATCTCGCAGTGGTCGGTGGGCGCCGGACAGGTCGGGCAGATGGAAACTATAGTGCCCGTCGATGCTGATGTGGTCGCGCATGAACGCTGACAGCCGTTCGATATCGGCGCCGAGCACCTGATAGTCCTGGGCGAGAAGATGGTCCAGGGCCCGGTTGAGGTAGACGGTGTTCCATACGACGATGCAATTAAGCACCAGGCCCAGCGCGGAGAGCTGGTCTTCCATGCCCTCGTAGTAGGCGCGCGTCATCTCCCCTTTCTTGCCGTGGTAGACGGTCCGGGCCAGGTCGTGGCGTCCCTCGGTCAGGTTGGACTGCGTCTTTCCCTCGCGCCGATATGGTTCGTCGTCGGCCAGACGCAGGATATGCAGCGTCTTGAAAATCCGCCCGTAGTGCGCGATGGCCTGGCCCAGCGCCGTTGGCTGACCATCACGCGAGATCATGCGGGTGACCTCGTGAGCGGAGACCTCGCCGGCATGGATCGAGACGGCGATGCGACACATGTCCTCCCAATGCGCGGTGATCTTGTCGGTGTCGATCACCCCGCGCGCGGCCTTGTCCAACGGCCCGTAGTCCGCGGTGGCGTCAATGCGCCAAAGCCGCTGATCTGGCAGGTTCGCTAGCTGCGGCCGGTACTTACGATTGATCAGGTGCAGGAGCCCGAAAACGATGTCGGAGTACGAACCGGTATCGGTGATGATCGTCTCCGGCACCTGCCCGCCGTGCTGGGACACAATCACATCGATGGTATGCAGAGAATCGCGCGGGGTGCCCCGCAGGACCTTCCCGGCCAATCCTGCGGATTGGTCGTTGAGCATGTTCAACCACGTGATCCCGAGCTTGCGACCGAAATACTTCGGATTCGGGCGGGCATGGTGGGTGCGTACCGGGACGACGAACCGCATCCCATCGGCCGAGGCCACCAGCCCGCCACCCCACGCCTGGGCGAGCGGGATCTCGGCTTGAGCCTGGACCAACACAGCGTTGGCCGCTTCGATCGTCTCGGCACGGACGTAGGACTGGTCAACATGCAATAGCCGATCCCTGGTCAATGCTTCCTTGCCGGGTGTGGTCACCGGTTTGAACCCGACGTTCATCGCATGCGCGCACAGCACCGCCGCGACTGAGAGGCCGAGATCGGCGACGCGGGCCTGGTTGCCCGAGGGGTGGGTGAATGCCTCGGTGAAGTCCGGATGCCACGACATCACCTCCATGACCAGCTCGGGTAAGTCCACGCGCGGGATCATGCCCTCCACCCGGCGCCGCAGATCAACCAGCGTCGCCGACTCGACCCGCGCATCCAGCGCGGCGACATGCAGCTTCCCCTCGGCATCGATCCTCGCGGGTGTGTCATCACCTAGCCGTGACGCCAGCTCCCTGTATGCGGCGTCCATCGTGGCTGCTTGCCCGGTGAGCAGCGCCGACGGCTCGCCGGGCAGTCCGAGCGCACTCATGCCCGCGGTGCGGGCCTTCTCCCATGCCGCACCGGCGAGGAGGTGTGCCCGCGGATCGCGCCACCGCGCTGAGCGGACCGCGAAGATGCTGCGGTGTTTGAGCTGCCGGTGAAACTGCTCCAGCACACAGAACGTGTATGCTGCCCGGTCCACGGTCTCCTCCGGTCGGCCCGGAGTGTAAACCAAACGCTTCCACGGACCGGTGATCACGTCGTGGTCGACCTTGCGAGCATCCAACAGCGCCCCGGCGGTTTTCGCCGTCGGCTTCGCAGCCAGCAGCTCAGCGAGAGTTCTCATCGCCTTCAGCACTGCCGCACCGTCCGAAACCGCCCCGAACTCGACCGTGTCCATCAGCATCGGCAGGAACGGCCGTACCGTGGCGAACCGCCCCGCAAGCTCCTCGAAGCGCTGGCCATCCAACTCGGCATCACCGACAGGCACCAGTTCCTCGATCGTTGCGACCGCGCTGCGCAGATCGGCTTTGGTAACCGTCCTCTCGATCATGTCCCACACCAGCCCCAGCCCGACGTCCTCGTTGACCTCGACCATCTCCAGCATCACCTTCACGGCCAGGGAGAGTTTGCCCGCGTTGCGCGACACCCGCGGATAGCGGCGCAACTTCTCGTCCTTGGACTCACGCTCGGCCTTGGACAGCAGCCTGGTCGTCATCAGCAGGTCAAACGTCTCCAACACGTCATCGACCGCCCGCGCCGAGAGCACAACAACCGTCGCGGCCATCACTGCCAGACGGTGCTCGCGCGGCACCCTCCGCAATGCCGCGGCCTTGCTCGCCAACCCGTACGTAGCCAAGCCGGTTAACCTGCGCGGTGGAATTGCGCTGACGTCCAGGACCTCCAGCCCGATTGAGCGCAGCTCAGCCACGCGCCGCAACGCCGCGAGCATCCCCTTCGAGGACGGACGAAACACCCCCTTGCGCAGCCGCTCGAGCTCACTGACCTTCTGGCCGCCGCCCTCCGGGACCTCAAGCAACGCCAGAAGTGCGTCTGCGGATGTTGCACTGAGCTGGTCCACCAGCTGTTTCCACAACCGGACATCGGCGGCCTGCCGGCTCTCGCCGATCAACCGTTCTAACCGTGTGATGCCCGGCAACAATACCTGCCGTGACCGAAGCCAAGCCACCGCGTCCCCGAAGATGGCCTTCGGACCGTCACCGGTCATCCACGACTGGTCCACGATCCAGGCCGCTAACTCGGTCTCGACTTCGGAGAACGACGTCATCCCATACGCCCGCTGGATCTCTCGGGCGTGCTCGAACCGGGTCTCACGCCGGTCCATGTACCGCTTAACGCTCAGCGGATCAGCAATATCCAACTGGCACGTTCTTCTGTGCGCTGCTCTTCGTTGCAGGTGTGTTGTTGATGGTTCTCCGCGCACATTTTGGGTAGACCATCAAGGCGTCCGGTGGAGGATCCCTCACCGGACACATCATAGGGTGTGGGTGGTCTACATCCGCGCCTCAGTATCCCGAGGATTCCGTTCCCGCGTCGATGAGTTTCTCGAGCATTGAAGGGATCATAAGGTGGCCGTAGAGTCCGTCATCGGGTAACGAGGCGGCCTCTGCTTCGTTTATCTGCCGTCTGGAGACAAGCGATTTAATCCCGAAGTCCGCATAACTCCGGGCTTCGGGCTGCACCAAGCCTGTTGGCCAGCTCTTGAACGTCGTGACCCTCCATGCATCCCGGTCCCAGCCCGGCAGCGTGCCAATTACGGGCCAACCGCTCTGGGTGAACCCGAGAGGTCCCATCTGCAAGACCGCCAAGGTGTGCTCGCGACTGAGTTTGCCGGATTTGGAAGCTTCCAGAGCATCTGGACCAAAGAAGCACGAGATCATGACGTTGCCCTTATAAACTCGAGCGGCAACCCCCCAGGCCATCTCCACGGGAAGTTGGCACAAGAAATACGCTGCCTTCGACCATTTTGAAGCGAGCCACCGCCATCCCCCATCAGTCTCCGGGCACCTTGCCCCACGGACACCCTACAGCTGCGATCGCAGCCCAAGACATCGCCCGCAAACCGATCTTCGTACGGTGCAGGGCCAGTCGTGGCGGTTCGTGATGCCCTCGATTTTCACCTGGGCAGCCCGCATCACATAGTTCACATGAAGGAGGCGGTCCAAACAACCGGCCTAGGATCATTCTCATGAGGCAGCCAGACGACGCCATGCGGGAGCCCGCACTTGAAGCGCTCAATGACAAGCATGCTGCTAAAGCACGGGCAGACGCAGCTCGCGCCCTGGGCGACGCTATGCGCGACGCAGGACATGCGCTGTGGCATCTAGGTTATTTTGTTGGCTCAGACCGCGCACCGGGCCGCTCCTCGGGTGGCTTCGGCAGCGATTTAACTGTCGGGATCGCGACCGGCCTGCAAGTTGGAGCTGAACTTATCGCCGGAGCCGCAGCCCTTCTCGACCTCGGAAACCGTTATGCAGCTATGGCACTCGTCCGCCAATTGGTTGAGGTTGAATACCTCGCTTGGGCTTTCGCTGAGGACCGAGACCGAACCGCCGAGACCTGGCTCCGATCTACCGCTGACGATAGGCGACGACTGTGGCAGCCGAGGCATCTCCGGGAATCCTCCGGTGGAAGATTCCGCGCTAAGGACTACGGGGATCATTGTGAACGAGGCGGACATCCGACGCCCAGCGCCGCGAAGCTGCTTCCGGATCACTCTGATGCTCTGCCCCAGGGCTTTATCTGGCTTGAGTTGTGCGTGCACGGTTCAAGCACATGGGATTATTTCGAGGCGGGGATCAAAACCCAGCAAGAATACGAAACCATCGCGAAACTACCTTCCGTTATGGCACTCACTGAATCTTTGGAGAGCTGGCGGTCCACGGACCATCTAATTGACCTTCTAGCCAAGTTGCGGGCCGATAGCTCTTAGGCCGCCAGGTATTTTCCGCCCTGTTTGCCGTAATCCGACCGTCTCCCTAGTCCAACCCTCAGCGGGTCGTGAGAGTGTTGACAGCCAGGCTTCGAAGCCACCGGTACCAGCCATCTGAAAGCCGAACGCAGTATTCTGGCGCACCGCCGGCTTGAATCCTCAGATCGTCAGTGTCATTTTCTGGCGCAAAGAACTGCACGTCCAGCGGCAGAGCACCCACATGCGCGACCTCGCAGCGAACCCATTTCCAGAAGAGCTGATCGACTGAGATCTGTTCACCACGATGCTCGACGGAAATGGACCAATCGTGATTGTCTCCCAGAAACGTGCGGAATGCATCGCCGTCACCAAGCCGTGGGAATTCGCTTCGCGCGAGAGCGGCGACTGCAATGAGCATGTTGAACAGGGCTCCCTCCCGACGGCCAGAGTTCCAAAGCACATCCGCATCGGTAAGGCGTTCTTGAATACTCATGTCCCCATCATTCCTTCTGTTGAAGCGATTACGCGGCCACGAAGATGGCGAGGTCGTGCGGGGCTGCCCGTAAGCCAGTCCAGCGCACAACCAAAGATGCTCTCGGTCGCCCGCGCCGTTGCAGGCCTCGACATGCCCGGTTACCCTGCCCGCCTAAAATGCCCGCGCCCCGTTACTGCAGCACGGGTTCGTGACTGCGCGGAGACGGTCGGTGGAAGGGCCGGGAAGGCTGGCTCCTCCGGCAGCCAATGCAAGAAGCGTGTCCTTGGACGCAGGTTGTCCAGGTCCTCGGTTAGAGTTCAGTGAGTGAATTCGCTGATCCCGTCCGGTGCGCACGTCTTCGTCGACGAATCGAAATCGAAGGCCTACTACGTAGCCGCCTCAGTGGTCGCGCCCGGTGACGTCGCAAGTGCCAGGCGTGCGATCGCCGGCCTGCGTCGGGCAGGGCAACGTCGGGTGCACTTTAAAAGCGAAAGCGACAGCTCCAGGAACGCGTTCCTTAACGGGGCCATCCAATCCGGTCTCCGTACCAGGCTTTATGTGGCCAGGAACCTGCCTGACAAGGTTGCCAGGCCTCTGTGCTTGGAGCGTCTGCTCGATGATCTGGTGGCAGCTGGGGCAACAAAGCTCGTGCTCGAAAGTGACGATTCTCTGGAGCGGGCAGACCGGCGGATCATCGCGCAGCACCTGAAATCTCACGATGGTGAGGGTTTGCAATACATGCACTGTAAACCCCACGAGGAGCCCCTTCTGTGGGTCAGTGACGCCGTGGCGTGGTGCCATCAGAAAGGCGGAGATTGGATCCGAAAGGCTGCGCCGCTGGTTCAGGACATCGTCGACTGCTCCCGTTAAACAACGCAGGCCCGGCTCGTCATACCATCCGGAAGACTGCCAAGCCCACTTCTCAGGGCTACTGCCCCTTGCAACACCGATGTTACCCCAAGAGGGAAAGTCAGGGGAAGTCGGGGGAAGTCAGGGAAGGCGCAGAGGTTCTGTTCTGCTCCGGGAAGGCGCCAGGCTCTGACGGGCCCGTCGGGCCCACTCGTGGGGCCGGGTCCCAAGGTTTCCGGAGGAGCCGGGGGAGAGGCGACGCTGCCCACAACCGGGGACAATTCTGTCCGGGTTATCCACCGCTACGGCTGCCGAAGGGAGCTTCCCCTATGGCTCCCAAAAATCCAGCCGTGGATAACCCGAATTGCCCCCAATCGTGGACAGGACCTCGTAGCGGCGCCGTCAACGTTCTTGTCCTTGAACTGGTTCCGCCGGCAGCCGGTGCGGGTCAGGACATCCGCCGGAAGTGACCGGGCTTCACCTGGACCAGGATGGGCAACACCAGTTGGACGGGGACGCTGCCGACGGGCTCGTCGAGCAGTTCGTTGATCGAGCTCTGCCCTTCCAGTTCCCCGAGCGCGTCCCTTTCCATGCTTGAACCCTAGCCACGACCGCGCAGCGTCGGGTCCAGGGACACGCCGCGGGGGGGGGTGGCAGACGATGCAGCGTCTGAACTGGAACTAGGCCGTGAGTGCCCGGGACCGACGATAGAACGTTGCGCGGGACATTCCGAGGTCGCGGGCGACCTGCGCGGCGGGTTCGCCGCTTTCGACCAGGCGGAGGGCGCTTCGGATCTGGCTGTCGGTGATCCGGCGGGGTCGGCCGCCGAGGTCCTTTCCGGCTTCCCGGCGTTTGCTGATGGAGTCGGTGACGCGTTCGCGTTTGATCTCGTGTTCCATTTGCGCGAGTGCGGCCATGATGGTGAAGAGCATGGATCCCATGGGGGTTGAGGTGTCCACGTCACCCCCGCCAAGGTTCAACACGCGCAGGCCCGCGCCCCGGGCGCGGAGCTCGTGGGCGAAGGCGAGCATGTTCTGGGTGGACCGTCCGAGCCGGTCCAGCGTCGTAATCACGAGGGTGTCGCCGTCGATGAGCGCGTCGAGCGCGCGATCGAATTCGGGTCGTGAAGCGTGTGCGCCGGATACACCGTGATCCACGTACAGGTCATCGTGTCGGACGCCGGCGGCCAGGAGGTCTGCCTGCTGCCGGTCGGTGGACTGCTGGCGCGTGGAAACGCGTGCGTTAGCTTTGCGGTTTGGGCGTGTCTCACCAGGGCGATTGTTTGCCTTTTGTACGGCACTTATTCGTTGCTCCCGGCTGGTGTCTCACGTCAGGTTTGCCTGGGACGGGGAATAGTCAGGACCTGTGGATCGGTGGCCGCAGCCGGTACTATGTCTGCTTGCGTGAGGTCTGGGCGGAGCCCGGAGCCAGCGCCGCCCCGCGGCGGAAGGAACCTGGGGCTGCGTCTGCACCGCTGCCCGACTCACCCTGAGGATGGAGAGGGGGTGAGCCATATGGCCGGAACCCTCCTGAATGCCGGGGATGAGATCGATGTCGTCGTCACGTCTGCCAAGCCGTTCGGGCTCTTCGTTGAGTCTGATTCCGGTGTGCAAGGGCTCGTCCGCGGTGGCAGTGCCGCGGTCGGCGCGACCGTGCGCGTGCGCGTCATCGAGTTCGACGCAGCCGAATCACGATTCAGCGCGATGCTCATCGACTGACAAGTTGGCCCGGCCCGCTATGCAAGCGGGCCGGGCTAGCCTTTTGGATGAGCGTGTGCGCCACTTCAGCTAAGCAGATACCCAATTTCTGTCATCATCCAGTCCCGTTGGGTGGGTTGTCCGGCCGGCCGCTGATCCGGGACGCCCTGCCGTTCCTTGCCGACAAACACGCATGTTTTTGAGGCCCTCCGCCGGGGGATGGCATACGCTGATGCCACCCGGGAGGAACGTTACATGGTGCTCGATGTCTCAAGTCTGACCGGTGCGGGAATCATCACGGGCCGGGGGGTTTGAAGGCCGGCTGCCGGAATTTCCTCTGGCTTGCCGGGTCTGCGGATCCTGCTGGCTCCGTCATCGCCGCCGGGAATTCGCTCGGAGTCACAGGGTGGGGCGTTGGTCGCTACCGGCGCCACACCACGGTGATGGCTTCGCCTGCGGGTACTGCCTTGATGTGCAATGACACGTCCAGTCCTTCGGGGTCACGGCACGGGTCCGTGCCGGTGGCGGCGATGATGTCCTGGATCAGTTGATCCAGGGCCAGGGCCATGGCGCGGCCCCAGTCTGCCGGGTGGGTACTGTTCGCCTCCACGGTCACCGAACGAACGGCCTCCGTGGCAAGAGGGTCTGTGTGCATGAATGGTCTCCATCTGCGTTGCTGCACAGGAAGTGCAGGGCCTTGAGGCGCAGACAGACCCCCAACGAGGAATACCGGGCGCCGGAATACCTCCTTGGCCCTCCGCAGTCGGGCTTGGCCCATTTTAGAGTCGCCGCGGCCGGGTCGTCCATGGACGGGATGGGTTCCCGCCGCACTGCACACATCAAGGCATGAACGTATGCGCGCCGGAGCATACTGTTAACAAAGATCACAGGAGTGCAAGGTGTCTCGATTTAGGAACTATTGGATCTACAGTGCCGGGCTGGCCGTGGTCTGGGCGGTCCTACTCATGCTCGTGTTTACAACCCGCGGTCCAGCCGTTGGGCAGACGTTCGTCTTGATCTTCGCGGGCTTCTCCATCGGCTGGGTGACGACTACGATTGCTCGATTCGTTTATCCGCCACCCAAGCGTTGGGGCGCCACGCACCACGGCAGCTGAACTGTGCATGGGTGGACGGCACTCAGGCCGCCTCCACGGTGCTCAAGATTTGCGGGCACAACCGCGAGGTGACTCTGATGGTGCGTTGCGCCTGCAAACCTTCCGGCCATGGATATGGTTGCCGGCGTTCCCCGATTCGGCACCGTCAGCAAGGGGTCCTTTGCTGAGATGCCCATTCAACAACCGTGGCAAAGCGGCGGTCTCCTTCCTCTTGGAGTAACCTGCTGTTTTCCATCCAACCGAGAGGGATAGGCATGTCTGACTTTGCCCCGGCTTCAACGGAAGACATCAAGTACGAACTTGAAAAACTCCGCGAGCAGGCCCGACGCGAGGCGCTCGAAGCGCAGGCCGAAAAGCTGGAAGCACAGGAGCTCCGCTCTATTGCCCAGGCCGAGATTCAAGCCTACGATCTCGCGGTGAAGGAGCATGCAATAAGGAATTTGGTGGAGAGTTCCCGACAAGCAGCAGTTGCACGGGTGGAAGAAAGCCGGCGACGCATTGCCGTGGCAGAGCAAAAGTTGATCGATGCGAACGCGAAGAAGGAAGCCTTCCTTGCCGCCTACGCAAAGCTCTGCTAAACCCTGCGTGCCGGGGAATGATGCCGGCGCGGCGTACGTTGCATGTCCGACAACCCGGATAAGGAAAGGGATGACTCCTAGTGGCAACTGATTACGACGAGCTGCGCACCGAGGTCAAGGAATCACAGAACGACTCCCTCGAGGCCCTCAAGTCAGCGAACGCGCCCGATGCGCAAAGCGTGGTCCGTGAGCTGGATGCAGCGGATGAGGGCGAGGGCGTTGGGGTCCCCGGCGGGGAATTCATCGCTGAGGAACTCGTCGTCCACGTCGTTCCACAACGCGAGGACGAATTCACCTGTTATTCCTGTTTCCTGGTCCGCCACCGCTCCCAGATGGCCCGCGAACAAGACGGTCACGCCTACTGCATCGAGTGCGAGGACTGATTCAAATCCTGCTCGGCATTCACAGTTGAGCCTGGCGTTCCTTGGCGCCGGGCTATCGGTGGTCTGGGCGATCATGCTCGTCCTCGTGTTCACACTCAGGCGCCAGTGATAGGGCAAGTGTTGCTGGCCTGTTTCAGGCGCACCTGGGCCCCACCCCATCAAAACCGGCAGCAAACGCCGGCAACCACCCCTCCGTTGCCCGCTCCACCGCGCCCTAGCCGACAACGACGTCTTACCACGACCTACAGGGGCACGGCCCTTTTCGGGCGTATTCGGTTCCTACCCCGCGGCTGTGTTCGTTCGGCCGTTGCCGGGCTGGCTGGCCAGGATGTAGTCGGCAGCGGCAGGACCCGTCATTGCGAGCCCGCTGCGGTGCACGTCGATGCCGAAGCGGCGCATCCCGGCATCGAAGTCACTGCCCTGCACCGGGTTGATCCGGTGGAGCAGGCACCAGCTGATATAGAGGCCGTAGAAGCTCTCCGGCGTCAGAAGGTCCGCCGCGCCGGGGTCCCGGACCGTTGCCTCGCTGAGGAACTGTTGAAAGTGCGATCTCACCAGGGACCACCATCTCCGATCATCCGTTTGTCGGGACACCGTGTAGCGGTCCGGGCAGGGACCGGGTCAGTCGTACCATTGCCATCCGGGAGGAGCCCAGCCTTCCGGTGCGTGCTGGGTGTAGTTCCTGCCGCAGCGTGTGCAGCTGTAGTTCACCACGGAGGGGATCATCCTGTCGATTCCAGGACTGTAGTGGGCAGGGACGAAGCTCCCATAGATCAGGTGTGCGTCCGAGCCGCAGCCGTGGCACCGGGGTTTGGCAGGGTGGGAGGATCGTTCAGAGCTTCGGACGGAGTGCATCCGGTGGGGGATTTCAAGGCTCATGGGGCGGCCTTCGGCTAAATGCCTGTCCCCCGGCAAGCCGGATAAGTCAAGGACCGTTGCCGGTCCCAGGGTAGGCCGGGCCACTGTGAATCGCAGCCCGGTCAGATGAAGGCCGCACGATTTCGTGTATGAACCACTCTACGCCGGGCCGGAAACCGGTGTCATATATTGAAATTCGCGGTACGTTTGCATGACCTACAATAAATGACCGGTTATGTGACAATTTTGGGAGACGTGTTCATTTTCAAATCCGGGTGTCATGTAAACGAACGTATAAATGACAGAGGGAGAAACCGGTGCTTGTCGGATATATGCGCGTCTCGAAGGCGGACGGTTCCCAGTCCACGGACCTGCAGCGCGACGCGCTCCTGGCGGCCGGCATCGGTGCGGACTCACTCTACGAAGACCCGGGCCTCCGGGAAGAAGGACGACCGGCCGGAACTGGCCTCCTGCCTCAAGGCCCTGCGGCACGGGGACACCCTGGTGGTCTGGAAACTCGACCGTCTCGGCCGCGACCTGCGCCACCTCGTCAACATCGTCCACGACCTGACAGAACGCGGCATCGGCCTCAAGGTCCTCACCGGCCAGGGCGCCGCCGTCGACACCACCACTGCCTCCGGGAAGCTCGTCTTCGGGATCTTTGCCGCCCTGGCAGAGTTCGAACGGGAACTCATCTCCGAACGCACCAAAGCAGGGCTCGCCTCCGCCCGCGCCCGCGGCCGCAACGGCGGCCGACCCTACAAAATGACCCCCGCGAAACTCCGGCTCGCCATGGCCTCCATGGGCAAGCCCGGAACCAAAGTCAGCGACCTCTCCACAGAACTCGGCATCACGCGCCAGACCCTCTACCGGCACGTCTCACCTACCGGGGATCTGCGCCCCGACGGTGAAAGGCTGCTGTCGCGGTAGTTTGTGCGTTACTGGTTGCTGACTTTGACATCGGGCTAGTCGGACGAGTTGTTCCGGGCCTATGACGGCAAGGATGATGAGCGGATCGAGCTGGGCTTTTCGCGGCTCTAAATGTCATCAATGCGCCCTGCGCGGTTGCCGGAGACGACTGGGCGTAGCGACCGGGCGTTGTCGCATTCGGGGATGCGGGCACATGAGTCCGTCCTGGCGGCTACGTGTAGGAGGCCCCGATAGTGGAGCGGTTTCGCTCGAGCAGGCCCCGGCTACTCCCCGGCTTCTAGCCGCCCGGTAAGAGATCCTTCACCGGAACAATCATTTTTTGGGTTGAAAACGGTGGGTTCGCTGATTTCTTGGCCAACGACATGCCACCTGCTGCGCCGGGAAAACGTCCCCGCACTGGGTGAGGATTGGTCCATGACAACGCGCACCCCCGCCGTACTGGCGGAAGCCCTCGCCGACGAAGCCCGGCAGCAGAGCCCGTTCCCTTGGACGAAGCAGCCGTGGCTCGACCAAATGCACGACCTTCCGGACGTTCTGTCGCTCCTCGACCGTCTTCCCGAGCGGGTGAGCCGGCAGTCAACCCTTGATGCAGTCTCATCCGAGCTGAACGCGGGCCGCGTCCTCCCCGCATTCATCGCGACGATGGTATGGGGATGGGGTACCACCGCTGGCATGGGTGCGCTGCGGACACGGTGGATACTCACCCAGACCAAGGTCAAGAGCACCGACGCGATCTCGGAGCCGGTGGATCCCTCTGTCGCAGACCGGCTGGAAGCAGGAGCCAGGACTGTGCGCGCAGACGGGGCTCTGGAGGCCTTCCGGTTGATGAACAATGAGGGCCGCATCCTCCACCTCAGGTCCTCCTACTTCACCAAGTGGCTGTACTTCACCTCAGCCGTCGATGGTCCCGAGGACCCGAACGCCGCCCCGATCTTTGACGACCGGATCGTCGGGTGGCTCGAGGATCCCGCCGGAGTGCCCCTTGAGAAGAAAAGCACTGACTCCTACGGCGAATACCTAGACCTGCTCGCAACCTGGGCAGAGCCGTACGGTCGAACGAGAGCGCAAGTTGAAACCGAAATCTTCAGGCTGGCGACAGGACGCGGATGAGTCGCCGTTAGCGGGTGCGGTCCAGGACACGGTTGCCGAAGCGTTCCCCGCCGTCGCTGTTACTCCGGTGGGGGCGGCAGGTGCCGTTGACGCCGGGGTGGGTCGATCATCGAGTAGTCATCGGTGGTGATCGAACCGTTGGATTGGATGTTCAATCCGTAGCTGATCCCCGAGGCGCCTGCCGGAAGGGCGGGCGTGGTCCAGGTGATTTGGGTCCAGTTGTTGCTCGCGTTGAACAACGGGCTCGCGGTCCAGTAGGTCCAGTAGCCGGTTCCGGTACGGTAATACAGCTCGAATTGCTGATCGTCGGTGCCGCGCTGGCCGTGGCCGGCGTCGTCATGCAGGGCTCGGTCGCCAACCCCCTCGCGGCCCCCGATATCGTCGGAGTCAGCGCCGGCGCCGCCCTCGTGACCGTGATCGGAGTGACCTTCTTCGCCGGCATGTCCGGCACGTCCCTGGTGATGCTCTCGATCGCCTGGGCGGCACGCCGCACCGGTGGAGACCTCGGCGCCCTGTGGGTCATCGACGGCATCGGCAGCTACGGGGCTCAGCTCGCCCGCCAAACCGGGCTTGCTGGCTACCCTGGCTGGAGGACTGTCGCCTACTTCGGCCCTTGGCCGATGAGGTCGGGCTCGATGCGTGCGCTTGCGTGTTCGCGGGAGCGCGGTTGCCGTCGGCCACCGCGTTGCGCGGCGGCGCCGGCGAGGACGACGAGTGTGATGCCGCCGAATTGGGTGAGCGAGGGTTGCTGGTGCAGCACGAGCAGCCCGAGGAGAACGCCGATGGCCGGTTCGAGGGCCATCAGGGTGCCGAACGCGGTGGGTGTCATTCGGCGCAGGGCGAGCATTTCAAGCGTGAACGGCAGCACCGGCATCAGGACGGCCAGTCCGAAAGCGGCGGCGAGGATACCGAGGTTGAGGTGTCCCGCGGACTGCGGGATGCCGACGACCGCTGCCGTGGCAGCGGCGACGGGAACGGTGAGTGAAAGCGCACCGACACCCGTGAAGCGGTCGCCGATCCGCTGGGTCAGCACTATGTAGGCGGCCCACCCGATCGCCGCGAGCCCTGCGAACCCGATACCGGCGAGGTTGATCTCGCCAGCCCAGGGTTCGGTCAGCAGGACGACTCCGAGCAGCGCCAGGGCTGGCCAGATAAGCGCGCGCCCACTGTGGGCGCGTACCGCGGCGACGGTCAGCGGACCGAGGAACTCGATCGCGACGGCGGTGCCGAGCGGGATGCGTTCGATGGAGGCGAGGAATGCGATTGTCATCAGTCCGGTGGCAACGCCCAGCCCCAGAAGCACGGGGATGTCGGGGCGGCGTAGCGCGCGCAACGGGGGTCGGGCAACGGCGAGGAAGATGAGTGCTCCCACGCTAAGTCTGAGCCAGGCGGTTCCGGCCGGTCCCACCGATGCGATCAGATCCACTGACAGGGCCGAGCTCAGCTGAACCGAGAGCATGGCGGCGACGGCCAGCCCCCACGGCGGCACAGGGACATTCTTGGGGACACGTTGGCTCACGGCTGGCCCCCTTGGACCAGCCGTGCACCGACCGCGCGTATCCGGGGGTGGATGAGCATGTCAGTCTCTTTCATTGACTATCGTGCCGGCAGCGATCAGGACGCGGGTGACGCGGACGTCGGGACCGAGCCGGGTCAGCCTGGTGTGGCCGCCGTCGAGGAATTTCTGAAGCATGCCTTGCTCAGACATCGGATGCCTCCGGCCGGTGTCCTGTCCCCACGCCCGGCTCGAAGACGGCCAGGGAGAACCCCGCCGGCTCCGTGCCCGTATTGGCGTAGGAGTGTGCCACGTCGCCCGGGAACGTCAACGCGTCGCCTGCAGCGAGAGTGACCGATTGACTTGCCACCTCCACAGTGACCGTGCCCTGCTGGACCTGCAGGAGCTCCTTGGTGCCCGACGTGTGCGCCTCGCTCACATGACGGTCACCGGGACCCAGCGTCCAGTCCCACAGTTCAACCACGTCCGGCGGCTCGGTGCCGGCCACCAACACCCCGCGGCCCCCGCACTCACCGCTCCACAACGCAGCGCCCTCACCACTGCGGGTGACCTTCACCGGCTTCGGCCGAGGTGGCTCGACCAGCGCCGGCAGCCCCACCCCGAGCGCGTCACTGATCCTCAGGAGCGTTCCAACGCTGGGATTCGCGGCACCCTGCTCCACGTTGACGACCATCCTGCGGCTTACCCCTGCAGACTCCGCCAGCTGATCAAGCGTCCAGCCCCGCGACTGCCTCTCCTGCTTAACGCGGGAGCCGATTGCCAGCGCCAAGTCTGTTGTACTCTCATCCATAAGTGCATAATACTGCACTCGCAGTGCATTCCACTACTGCCCGTCGTCCGGCCCCCCAGACCGAATGGGCCGAAAGGCCTTCTTGAGCTTCGACGCCACACCTCGTACTGCCAATCAGGACCGAACTTTGCAGAACCCTGTAGACGACCGCCGGTGAGAAACGCGGAAGCGACCGTATCCGCTGCTGTCTTGGAAAACAAGAGCTTTTCAAGACACCTACCGAGCGCCGGATGAGCCGGTCGAGTGGCTGAGAAAGTAGGGCATAACGATGTCTCGCTAAGGCCTCTCACGATAAATCGTTGCTCCGCAAACGGCACAACCCACACCCCGATCTCGGTTCAGGCAACCAGGATGGCTGCCCGAACCGGGACCGCGCTGCGAAACCTTCATCGGGTCCGATGCAGCAAGGTCTCCTGTGCCTCTTCATCGTTTCGCAGTGGCTATGGAATCCGAAAGTAGGTAGACTGATCTACCTACTCCAACTTTCCCAGTTACCGAGGTTCAATGTCCGAGAAGCGGATGGCACCAAAAAACGGCACTCCCAGGCGGCCTGCCCGCGACGCACTGATGGAGGCGGCCTCGCGACGTTTCTACGCAGATGGCTTGGCCGGGACGGGAATTGACGCCATTACGGCCGAGGCAGGTGTGGCCAGAAAGAGCCTCTACAACAATTTTGTCTCGAAGGCTGAGCTGGTCACGGCGTACCTGAACGCCCGCCACGAGGAATGGTTAGGGCTGTATCGGATAAGGCTGGCGCGGTCGAGCAGCCCCGCGGAACGAGTTCTCGCGGTCTTCGATGCTTATGCGGATCACGCCGATCTGGAGTACGTGCATGGCTTTCGGGGCTGTGGCCTGCTGAACGCTGCAGCCGAGCTGCCTGCCGGGGATCCCGGGAGGTCGGTGGTCCGCCGCCACAAGGAGCAGGTCGAAGCGTTGTTATCGGAGCATGTTGCCGAACTCCTCCCGCACTCACCTGAGCAGGCGGGTTTAATGGCCCGGCATCTGGCGTTCCTGCTTGAAGGGTCCATGGCCCGGGCCGGACTTGAGGGCAACGACCGCTGTATCCAGGAAGCCCGACAGATCGCGGCTACCCTGATCGCCAGCCTGTGAAGACTGCAGGTTTTAGAGGGAGTTCGTGGGGTGGGCTGTTTGTGGTGGCCGCCTCGGTGTTGTGGGGCACAACGGGGACCGCGGCCACCTTCGCCCCCGGAGTTAGCCCCCTCGCCATCGGGGCGGTAGCGATGGGCCTTGGCGGCCTGCTCCAGGCCGCGATCGCAGCCCCACGGGTCATCGCGTGCTCGACATCCCTGCGCCGTCAGTGGCGCACGGTGGCTTTGGGATCGGTGGCCGTCGCTGCGTACCCCCTGGCCTTCTACTCTTCCATGCACCTTGCCGGGGTGGCGGTCGGAACAGTTGTCTCCATCGGTTCAGCTCCTCTCGCCTCCGCCGTCATTGAACGCATTGTTGACAAACGAAGATTTACGGGCCGGTGGGCGGCCGGCGCTACGCTGGGCTTGTCCGGTTCCATGGTGCTCTGTTGCGCTGAAGCCGCGAACAGTGATCCGGCATCAGCATCTGCTTCGGGATCGTCTACACCCGCCGGCATCGGTCTGGGGGTGGTTGCCGGTCTCACGTATGCGCTCTACTCCTGGGCCGCCCACCGCCTGATCACCACGGGCGTACCGTCAAGAGCAGCAATGGGAGCCGTCTTTGGCGCCGGCGGGCTATTTCTCATGCCCGTCTTGGCACTCACCGGAGCTCCACTCTTCGCGGCCTGGCAGAACCTGGCCGTCGGCGCCTATATGGCACTTGTCCCGATGTTTGCCGGCTACGTTCTGTTCGGCTGGGGTCTGGCCCGGGTCGACGCCAGCGCGGCCACGACGATCTCCCTCGCGGAGACAGTGGTGGCGGCCATCCTGGCGGTGGTGATTGTGGGTGAACGCCTGCCGGCACTTGCTTGGGTCGGGGCCGGACTTGTCGCGGGCAGCCTGTTCGTCCTGACGCTGCCGGCCCCTCGACAAGGAAACAGGAGCGCTGAGGAAAACGCGCCCAACAGCAGCCAGCCTTCCCACGGCGTCCCGACTCGGGCCTAGTCCGTCGACATTTGGACAGCTCTCCCCGCCGTTCAGACTCTTAGTGCGCTACCGCGTCGTCGCCCAGTGAAAGTGAGGTGATGCGGTAGCGTCGCGGTTCCTGCGCCCGTTCAGGACAAGGGCCTCGCTGCGCTCGGGCAGCACAAGCACTCTTCTTTTCTTTTTTGCTGCTGTCCGTTGGATCGTACGTGCCCGCTCCACCGGCTCAACCGTCCTGCGGACGGCGGCGCAGCGGAGTGCCTGTGTTCGGCGCTGCGCTTATTTCGTCCCAGAACCCATCCGCTGCTTGCCCTTCCGGCTACCCCGGCTCCGTCGGGCACAGCTCCGCGATGCTCCGCCAGCAGGCAAAAACATGGTGGGAGGGAGGGGGCAGCCGGTACGTCTGGCACCCGCCCCGCCCCAGCGAAAAGGAGCAGTGCCTCATGATCACAGAAACCATGACCCTCACGGTCACGACCGACACCGCTGAATCGGTGACGGTTCCTGTCCCCGGTTCGTTTTCTCCGTGAGTTCGGTCTCTGGACATTGGTTCTGGGAAATTGTCAAGAAGGTGACAGCCAGCGTAATTACACATTGACCAGCGAAGTGCGGGCCTCTGGCGACGGTTGGCAGCGCTCTCCCGCTGCCGGGCCTGAGAAGTCCCCGTGTTCCCTGCCTTTCCGCGGCCCTGCCGCGTGATGTCGGCTCTTGTGGTCCGGCGCGGTAGGCGACCGCAGCTTGTCACATCCCTGCCCGCGGGGCCGCAAGACCATGACACGCCGGCAACCATCTGGAAGATCTCCGCCCCGTTCCCTCTTGCTTTATCCATTCGGTGGGTTGAGGATCATCCTGTGCTCGCTGGGGGCGCAAAGGATGCTCACTGGGGAGCACATAAATTCGGGGGCGCAGCATGGCTGCTCTACGGTCTCTTTTATCTGGTCTTGTCCTTTCCGCCGTCGTTCTCACGGGGCTCACCGCGCCCTCACAGGCCGCGCCCGCGGCGGCTCCCGCGACAGTCCTTCCCCCTGGACGAACCGTCTCGGCCGCGAAAGCAGTCACCACCCGGTACACACCCCCGGCAGCGATGCCGAGGCAGGGGCTTGCGCCGATGGCTTTGCCGCCGGCGTCCGGCACTCTTGGGAGCAGATCCGGGATCCGAGGTGCGGCGTCGATGGTCACCCGGCACCTGACGGATATGACGACGCTTTCGTGGAACCCTACCAACGGGAACGCTGTCCTGACGGGGCAGCTGCTGCACGTGAAGGGCGCGGGCCGGGACCTGACGATCGGGTGGCGGTACAACTCCGAGAATGACGTCAGGCCGACCCTGACAGTAGGCGCGACCGAGGCTGCCATCACGGTCGGTGGTGACAACTCGGTTGTCTATACCGCCCCGGATGGCGGGACGTACACTTTCGCCCCGGCCGGTACCGGGGCGTGGACGATGCCTCCTGGACTGAACGCGACGATCACGACGTTCACCTCCACCGCGGTGACGATCCGTTTCAATGACACCGGTTACAGCAACGAGTAACCAGCTGGTTGGTGGGGTGTTCCGGCTCGCCTCCCAGGACGATCAGAACGCCTCTGCGCCGAACAAGATCACCTACACCTACAACACCTCCGGGGTGCTGACCACGATCAACGACACGATCGGAGGCCGGCCCGTCACCTTCACGTACGGGGATCCGAACAATGCCGAGCAGCCTTCCCAGATCCACGACGATGCCTTGTCGCGGGACATCTATCTGGAGTACTCGGGCCCGAATGGTGCGATGTCGAAGATCACCGACGCGACCGGGGCGGTGATGAGCTTTGGTTACGGGGGTGCGAACAACCAGATCACCACCATCACCGATGACGCAGGGACCGTGACCACGTTGGCTTACACGCCGTTGTTCACGACGCTGAGCCAGGTGACCTACGCGACGGGCAAAACCGAACAGAGCGTCTGGCAATACGTTTACGCGTCTTCCCAGGTGGAGGGGTTCCTGGGGTACGTGAAGGACCCGAATCTGAACACGACCAGGTACCGGTCCTTCAGCCCGAACCAGGTCGTTGAGATCATGGACCCGCTCGGGCACCTTAACAACTTCACCGTCGACGGCCACGACAACATCACCTCGGCGCAGGCCGCCCTGGGCAACACGACCACCTACACGTACAACGCGAACAACTCGTTGACGCCCGGGAACCCCGGCGTTCCCGAACAGCACCAAATGCACCGGCTTCGGGTACGACAACAACAACCGCCGCACCACCACCAGCTACCCGAACGGGGTGAAGAACACCACCGCCTACGACGGCGCCTCCCGGATCACCTCGATCACGGCGACCAACACCTCCAGCACTGTCCTGACGAAGCGTGCCTATACCTACACCGTGAACGGCACCAAGGACGGGGGCCTGCGGAAGACCCTGACCACCGAGACCGGGGCGGTCACGACGTACGGGTATGACGAGATCAATCGGCTGACCTCCGCCGTCACCGGTTCCACGACCGAGACCTGGGCCTATGACAAGGACGGCAACCGGACCGTGGACACCAAGACCGGCACTGCGACCGTCTACTCCGCCTACAACGGAGCGGACCAGCTGTGCTGGTCCGGTGCCAGCGCAGCGACCTGCTCCACGCCCCCATCCGGGGCCACCACGTACAGTTACGACGCGAACGGCAACACCACAGCCGCCGGGGCCACCACCCAGTCCTACAACGTCTTTGACCAGTTCACCTCCAACACCAGCGGCGGCACCACGACGAACTACACCTACAACGGACCACGGAACGACAGCCGCCTCACCGCAGGAGGCACCTCGTTCCTCAACGGCTCGCTGGGTATCACCCGGCAGACCACGGGCGGGGCGAGCACCTCGTTCATCCGCGATCCGCAGGGTAACCTGATCAGCATGCGCACCAGCACCGGCGCGAGCTTCTACTACACCACCGACGCGCTCGGCTCCGTCCTGTTGCTCACCGACAGCAGCCAGGCGGCAGCGGCAACGTACTCCTATGATTCCTGGGGCAACACGACCAGCTCCGGCGCGCAGGCAGCCACCAACCCCTGGACCTACGCCGGCGGGTACAACGACACCACAAGCAACCGCATCAAATTCGGGGCCCGCTACTACAACCCCTTCCGCGGCCGCTTCACCCAGGCAGATCCTTCCGGTCAAAGTACGAACCGCTACGCCTACGTCGGATGCAACCCCATCAACGCCACCGACCGCACCGGGCTGCTTGCCGATCCATTTGGCTGCGCGTTAGCTATTGCCGGATTGGGTTTCGCCATTGCAGCCATCGCGACCACCACAGGTGGCCTCGCCTTGCCGTTCCTTGGATACGGCGTCGCGGCATTGGGCGTTCTGTGGGCATGCAGGGATTAGTGGGTTGTCGGAAGAAGGCAGGGACATGAAAGCTGCAACTGTTGTTTGGGTCTTATTGGCCCTGTGCGGGGTCGCTTCCGCCATTTTTGCGGCAGACGGAATCGCAAAGATATTGGGGATCATGCTCGCCTTAGTTGGAGTCATAGGATTCGTCCGAGAAAGAAGACGCAAAAGCCCATAGGCCCCAACAGGGAACTGCAGTGTTCACCTCCAACACCAGCGGCGGCACGACCACGAACTTCACCTACACCGGCTCCCGCAACGATGAACGCCTCACCGCCGGAGGCACCGTGTTCCTGAACGGGTCCCTTGGCATCACCCGCCAAACCGCAGGGGCGACCACTTCTAGCTGGCGGTTTGTTGGAGGGTGTGGGCGAGGCGGTAGGAGTCGGTGCCTGTTTCGATGATGGCTCCTTTGAAGGTGAGCCGGTCGACGATCGCGGCACAGAGTCGGGGGTCGGTGAAGGTTTTGGTCCAACCGGAGAACGATTCGTTGGTGGCGATGGCCACGGATGCTTTTTCTTCCCGTTCGGTGAGGACCTGGAAGAGGAGTTCGGCACCTCTTTTGTCCAGTTCCATGTATCCGAGCTCGTCGATGCAAAGTAAATCGACTCTCCCGTAGCGGGCGATGGTTTTAGCCAGGGCCTTGTCGTTTTCGGCTTCGACGAGTTCGTTCACGAGCCGAGTCGCGAGGGTGTATTTGACTCGGAAGCCTTTTTCCGCGGCTGCGGTGCCGAGCCCGATGAGCAGGTGGGATTTGCCTGTCCCGGAATCCCCGATAAGACACAGGGGCGAGCCTTTGCGGATCCAGTCTCCTTTGGCCAGGGTATTGATTGTTGCTTGGTTGATATTCGGGTTCGCATCGAAATCGAAGTCCCCGAGCCATTTGTCCCTGGGGAAGCCCGCTGATTTGACCCTTCGGATCGAGGAACGCCGGTCCCGGTCATCGCACTCTGCCAGGAGAAGCTCAGCCAGGAAGCCTTGGTAGGAGAGCTGTTCCTTGCCCGCCACGGATAAGGCTTCATCCAGGACGGCCCTGATCGTGGGTAGCCGAAGCCGCCTGCAGGCCTGGTCCACGGCCGCGACGGCGGCTTGTTCGGTCAAACCCCTGCGTCGGCGCAGGGTCTGGGATACGACAACCGGCGGGGTTGGGCTCATGAGATCTGCTCCTTGGATGGTGATTCCCTGCCGGGGGCATGGGTGGTGCGTTTGGCCAGCAGCTGGTCATAGCCGGCCACTGTTGGGACCGGGCGCGTATCCGGGGGCAAGCCCGCAATCACGGACGCGGGATCAGCGAGACGGCGCTGGGTGAGACTAACAACGCGGTGCTCGACGATTCCTGCAGTTGCGACGGGATGGCAATCGGGCTGGACCCACCCCGGGGTATTCCGTTCGGCTGCCACACGCCTGGCTTCGACCGCGACGACGTCAGCGCTGACCGCACCGATTGACAAGGCTGCGGTGATCCCGGCAATGACATCGGCGGAGTTCATCACCCGGTGCAGAAGCAACACGTCAATGAGTTCCAGGTTCGCTTTGGTGTCGCCGTCGGTTTTGCGGGCGGCGGCCCAGAACGCGTCATGGGCCGGCGCGAACACCCCCGACTCGCGGGCCTGGGCCAACGCCGTGGACCCAGGCAGTGCGCCGGGCTTTATCCGGAGTACTTCAAGATAGTGGTCCAGCTGCACGCATTGGCGGCTTCTTCCCACGGTGCGCGGGTGGGACGCAACCAAGGTCCGGCCGTCAAAGATCCTCACCTGTGTCGCTTGGAGGGAGACCCGTACTTTGCGATTAATGAACCGCGCGGGGACGGAGTACTTCATTGACCGGACGGTGATCAGTGACGACCGATCAACCCTGGGCGTGAGCACCAGGCCAGGGTCGAAGGTCTCTGCCGGCAAGGGTGCGAGCAAAGGCTGCTCAACGGCGAAGTGTTGCCCGATCGTTCGCAGACGTTGGGAGATCCTGCGTATGTCTTCTTCCTCGTCCCAGACCCGGATTTTGTCGTTGAGCTCGGCAAGGGACTTCACCGCCGGCACCGGTGTCAGGAAATTCCTGCGGAACCTGCCTACTTCGCCTTCAATTCCGCCCTTTTCATGGGCGCCGGCGATTCCTGGTTCGCAGTAAAAGGCATCGAAACCAAAATGCGATTTGAACAACAACCAACGCTCGTTCTCCACACGCTGCCGACCGGCACCATAGACGACCTTCGTCACCGCCGAGGTGAGGTTGTCATACCGGATATGCCGGGTCGGGACACCACCAATGGCGTTGAACGCCTCGATATGGCCTTCCAGGAAGGCTTCCTGGGCGCAGGTCGGGTAAATGCGATGAACGGACTTCCCAAAGTGACTGAGCCGGAAAGCGAACATGTAGCACCGAGTCCGCACGCCGTCCAGATCCACCCACACATCGCCGAAGTCGACCTCCGCTTCCCCGCCCGGGGCGTGTTCCTGCGGCACGAATGCTTCCACCGGCGCGTTCCCGGACTCAACCGCGATCGAAGCCCTGCGAGCTTTGACGTATTGGCGGACCGACGAATACGAAATGACCGCCTGGTGTTCATCAACCAGACGGTCAAAAACCCGCTGCGCGGTATGGCGTTGCTTCCGTGGAGCGTCCAGATCCGCGAGCAACATCGCGTCAATGGCAGTCTTCAAGGGACCCAACTTCGGAGCCCGACGCGCCGGGGTCTTCCGTTCAGGCGGTTCCGCCGTCGCCAGTGCCTGACGGACTGTTCTTCTCGAGACATTGTGCTCACGGGCCAGAGCCCGGATCGATAACCCATGCACCCTTGCGTCCCGGCGGATCCTCGCGAACAGCTCCACTCTCAACTCCATCACTGCCTTCCACTGTTGGAAAAACACTCTGATGGAACCAACGGTGGGGTGGGCTCAAACGAAACTGCGATTAATCAACCGGCGAGCCGTGAAGTGGGCTCCATTCAAACTGCAAAACCGGTCTCCACTCAAACTGCCATAATCTGACTCCTGTGACCTGGTCGATGATGTCCGCTTCAGCAGCTTCCGCTTCGGCGGCTACGATTCCTTCATGGCCCGGAACGCCAGGCTCAACGTCCGTGCGCTGTCCTATGAAGTCGGCCCGTGGAACGTCCTCGGGCAATCGGTCCACCACCATCGACTCTTGGTTGGCCTGCACCAAAAGCGGTTTGCTTTGCTCGAGCGCGTCGGCTTCGGGTACTTCGGGGCCGATTTCCTCCGGCTGGATATTCATCTGGTCTCCGCCAATATTGGAGCGAATGGAAAACGGGGTGAGGGACCATACGCGAAAGTCGATCCGGAATAGCCCCCTGAATGTGTTCCGCCCACGTTTCCGTCACTTCAGCAATAGTTTTCTTCAGCGAGCCTGTGATTCAGTCACGATTCAGTGCGAAGGACTCACCGTGTGGTGACGGTGTTCCTCGGTGCTGGGCTTGATCGCCGTCGCGGTGACGACAAGCGCCACCAAACCGGTGATCCAGGACGTCCATGCAACTCCGGTTTCCATGGCATAGGAGCCAAGCCATGGAGAAAGGAACAGCAAGGCGCCGAGGACTGCCTGAATCCATTCCATGACCGGTGTTCCCGGCATCGCCAGATTGATGACGCCGCTGATGATCAGCAAGACGCCGAACACGACCATCAGTGAGCTAGACGAGCCGGCAGGCCTGGTCCACAAAACCGCTAGGGCAGCATAGAGTCCGGCGGCGACCGTGACCCAATCCTGCCATCGCGTCCACTTCTTCATTGAAACCACCTTCTTGACTTGAACGGTCCCGCACTCTCGACTTGAGTCCGGGAGCCCTTTCCTTGTCGACGGGCGGCTGCCACTACCGCCATCGACTGATCGTGGGGAGGCCTACGCAGCCCACCCACGCCTCGTCTGAGGATCTGCGCTTTCAGCTTGTTGATCCTCGGTGTCCTTTCCCCGATCGGGTAAGGCGGCGCCAGGGGAATCCGCAAGCCCCCCCGATCATCGAGAGGAAACCCAGGACGCCGAGGGCCGGTAGGTGGGCGGCAATCCCCAAAATCAACAGAGCGATGCCTCCGAGTACCAGGATGAGGCCGGCGCACCTGCGAAGCCACAGCCCGGGAACTTTACCCGTTGCCAGGTGACGGGCGAGGGCCGGGTCTTCGGCGGCCAGATTCATTTCGAGTGCCTCCAGGCGCCTGCGCTCATAATCCGAGAGCGGCATCGCTGAACTTCCCCACTCCCCGGTCCTCAGCCACCGCCCTTTCACGATCAGCACGTAACACGGCACGTACCGTCATGGTGTTCCTCACTCCTGTGCAGATCGATGTGATCTTTACCAGCCCGTTTATGTTGTGGCCAGCATAGATTTTTTATAACACCGGAGGGAGATCAGATCAAGAGGGCTATTTGGGTTTTCAGACCGCCGGCCGTCCACTATTAGCCGGCCACTCTTGGGGACGGCACGCCGGGCCTATGCTGGGGCCATGCCAGCTGCGGATGAGCGCCTTCCGCCGGACTTCGGCCGCCGGTGGAAGTCGCCCTGGCCAAGGCAGTCAAAACGATGCCCGCTGCCAACGCCCTGCCCGGGCAGCTGTGGGTTGCGTCCCGCTGAGTGGTGGAGTTTTCTCGACACCGTGCGGGTCAGTGATCTGATTATGCTGCAGTGAGTTCGGGGAGCAAAATCCCTTCTTTTACGGGTTCGGACGTCGTGGTGTTCATGGCTTTGAGCTCGGCCATGGAGGCTTCGGAGAGGTAGCGGCGGTCTCCGGCTTCCCATTCGTCGTGTTGCTCGACGAGGACGGCGCCGGCGAGCCGGAGCAGGGCTGCCGGGTTGGGGAAGACCCCGACGACATCGGTGCGTCTTTTGATTTCTTTATTGACCCGCTCCATGGGATTCGTGGACCAGACCTGGCGCCAA
Organism: bacterium RCC_150; assembly: GCA_041360635.1. GTDB lineage: Bacteria > Actinomycetota > Actinomycetes > Actinomycetales > Micrococcaceae > Arthrobacter. The sequence continues at coordinate 145,742 of JBFUPP010000013.1, forward strand.
TGTTTCGGCGGGAATCCGGCGAACGCGAGCACGTCCTCACGGGCGTCGTGGAGCATCGCGGCGACCTTCGGGTGGGACTTGCCCAGCATGCGGGCGACCTCGTCGAACTGGGTGTTCACGTGCCCGGCGTCGGGCTGGGCGAACACGGTGCGGATGATCGAGGCGACCATCTCCTGGGA
>JBFUPP010000014.1:0-144507 GCA_041360635.1 bacterium RCC_150
CCGGAAACTGACCGCCCGAGACAGCTAAATCCTTAACCGGCCAATCCCCGGCATCCCGGGCCATTAGCCGGATAATGGGAGGACAACCTCCGGGCCGAATCCCACATCAGATACGGGGGTTTCGGCGCCCTGGCGTTCCGGCTGGTGTCCGACTCCTACATCGCCCTGTTCTCCCACTTCATCCCGTGCGGGGTGTGGGAAGCGGTGTACCTGCTGGACTCGCTACTGGCCAACGTCTCCGACATCCAACCCGAAACCATCCACGCCGACACCCAGGGTGCCTCGCTGCCTGTTTTCGGTTTGGCCGCGCTCCTGGGATTCGACCTGCTTCCGAGGATCAGGAACTGGCACGATCTGAACTTCTACCGGCCCGAGGCCAAGGCAAAGTACAGGCACATCGACACGCTATTCGGCGAGAACGTCATCGATTGGGATCTGATCGAGCGGCACTGGACGGATCTGCTGCGGACCGGGATCTCGATCCGGGAGGGCCAGGTGTCCTCGGTGACGCTGCTGCGCAGACTCGGGAACCACTCCAGGCGCAATCGGATCTATAAGGCGCTGCGTGAGCTGGGCCGCGTGGTGCGTACCGTGACACTTCTGCGGTACCTTTCCGAACCCGGGCTCAGGGACCAGATTACGGCGATCACCAACCGCACCGAGGCGTTCCATGGCTTCGCCGCGCACCTGATGATCGGCGGGCAGCTGATCGGCCACAACGACCCGGACTACCAGGAACGGGTCGTGAAGTTCAACGAGCTGATCGCCAACTGCACGATCTACTCCACAGCCCTGGACATCACCGATGCCGCAAACGCCCTTGCCGCCGAGGGCCACGTCATCGATCCGGACGATCTGGCTACCATCAGCCCGCTCATCACACGCACGATACGCCGCTTCGGGCACTGGATCGTAGACCTCACCCCTCCGGCTGCCCCACCGGCCACCCGCCTGGATCTGGATCCACGCGTCCTGTTCCGGGTCTGAGCCGCACCGAGATGTTGTGCCGTCCTTCAATACCTGCGTGCATGGCGATTCGCTCACGGACCTTCCCGCAGCGCAAACTCAAGGTCCAGTTCCTCTCGCGCTTCTGAGCGGTTCTCTCCGTTTTCCATCTGAAGATATTTGGATTTCGTCAAGGGACTCTTCGAAAACTGTCGTGCCGTGAGCGATTTGGTCAAAATTCCTGCATTTCGCATGTCAATTTGATATTCAATTGTGAGTTCCTGAACATCACGGATACGGCCCGCTCTTGCACCAAACGGCTTAGAGGTCGAACATCACCCTTGGACCCAGTGTTGGGCCCGGTCTCTTGTCTGGGGTGCATCGGAATTTTGGGGAGTCGGCATGCGTGCTGTTCGGGTGGTTCTGTGCGGGTTTTTGAGCTTGGCGCTGCTGATTGCCGGGTTCGCGCCTCCTGCAACGGCCGCAGCTCCTGGAAATCGGCAGACTAGCGCGCCGTCCCAAAAAGCCCTATCCCGCACGGCAACGTCCTCATCGGTGAGTAAGGAAATCAAAGCCGCGCCGAGGTCGGCAACAACAGTCGTCCAGCAAGCCGGAGTCCAGCCGCACTCGAGTCCGGCTGAAATCAGCCAGGCTGTCACCCAGTTACCCGGCGTCGGAGAGCAGGACGCCTCCAGGGCGATCCGTGTCAAAGCTTTGGCGCCGGCGCTGCTGCCCTTTCTTGATCCCAGCTGGAGCATCTCGCTTTCAATGACAGTCGGCACCACCGTGACCCTCACCGCAACGGCGAACAAGACCATCACTGGAACCGGGTATTACATCCGGATGTTCGACCTCGCGACTGGAAATTTCGTTGGCGGTTGCAGTGATGGCTCGGTCTGCACACGCTCAACGGTTCCCAGTAAGCCGGATTCCAGGTACATAGCAGTCGTCAGCGGGTATGCATCAACCTATCCGGTCGCCAACTCACTCGCTGAATCGAATGTCGTGACGCCGCCTCCATGGACCGTCACGCTCACTGCCACCATCACAACCACCATCCAGCTCACTGCGACGACGAACTACACGATGTCGGGCGGGACGTCCATGTTCGTGCAGATCTTTGACCCCTCCGACAAAGCAACCTCGGGCGCCCACTATCTGGCTTTATGCAGCTCAGGCACCACGTGCGCAGTCACCACTGTGCCAGCGAGAAAGGATTCGAACTACCTTGCGGTGCTCACGCCTGCACCGTCAAATCTCTACCCACCGTCGACTGTCTACGCCACATCAGCCACGATAGTGCCGCCTCCATGGACAATTTCGTTGTCGTCCAGCGGGTCATCTTTGACCGCCACAACGAATTACGACACGAGCGGTACCAATTTCTGGATGGAAATCTTTGACCAGCAGCGAGTCGGATACACCTGGGAGTATGTGGGGTATTGCAACGGCGGCCTCTCCTGTACCAAAACAACCACCGCCACTGGCCACACCTATATCGCAACTCTCGGCGGCATCAGCAACACATTCGCGCCCAGTCCGCTGCTGGCAACCTCCAACCAGGTCGGCACCACCGGCCCGACCGCGGCATATGAGAATGCCGGCGGATCCAACCCGGCTGAGCCCTACATGTGCTTCAAATGCACGCCCGACCCCGTCAACACCTCCAATGGCGAGTTCTTCGAAAACGTCACCGATGTCGCCGTTGCCGGGCGCGGTCCCGGTCTCGCGCTGGACCGGACGTACTCGTCCCAGCGTGCGCCTTTTGATGGGCCTCTGGGTTTTGGCTGGTCGTTCAACTACAACATGTCGCTGGCGGTGAATTCCTCGGGCACGGTCGACATCCATCAGGAGAACGGGTCGATGGTCACCTTCACACCGGACGCAAACAGCGTTTACCACGCTCCGGCCCGGGTCCTGGGCGCCCTGGTCCACAACGGAGACGGGACCTGGAGCTACACCCGCAAAGCGAAAGACATCTTCACTTTCACCTCCACTGGGCAACTGAGCCAACTCGGCGACCTGAACAGCAACACCACAACCCTGACCCGCAACGGCTCCGGGCAACTCACCACCGCGACCGACGGCGCGGGCCGGACCCTCACCTTCACCTACAACGCCGGTGGCAGGATCGCCACCGTCACGGACCCCGCCGGCAGGGCCTATTCCTACCAGTACGACAGCACCGGAAAACTCACCTCGGTGACCGCTCCCGGCGGTGCCGTAACAGCTTACGGCTACGACTCATCGAACCTGCTCACGACGATGTCCGACCCGCGCGGCAACACCACAACCAATGTCTATGACACGGCGAATCGGGTCACCAAACAGACGGACCGGGCTGGCGGGGTGACGACGTTAAGCTACGCAGCGGACGGCACCACAACGACAGTCTCGCCCGGCGGACGCACCACGGCGGAAACCTATACCAACGGCCAACTCATCAAAACCGTCAACGGCGTCGGTTCCGCCCAGCAGGCGACCTGGCTCTACGCCTATGACCAGAACACCTTCGGCACCACAAGCGTGACAGACCCCCTCGGGCACGTCTCCACCGCCACCTACGACAGCGCCGGGAACAGGCTCACCGCCACAGACCCGGCCAACCACCAGCAATCCTGGACCTACAACACCCTGAACCAGGTCACCTCTTCCATAAACGCCACAGGGACCGTCACCACCTATGCATACGACACCGAGGGCAACCCCTTGAGCATTTCTACTCCTCTGACCGGGACCCCCCAGACAGCCATCACGAGCTATGCGCACACCGACACCGCCCACCCCGGTGACGTCACCGCCATCACCGACCCTGACGGGCACACCACCACCCTCACCCACACCGCAGCCGGTGCCCTGGCCTCTAGCGCCGATCCCCTGGGCAACACCACGTCCTTCACCTATGACGTCCTCGACCGACGCCTCACCACCGTGAGTCCCCGCGGGAACACCACCACCAACGCCTATGACGCCGCCGGGCACCTGTCCACGGTCACGGACCCGCTCAACCACACAACCACCTACACCTATGACGCGGACGGAAACCGCACCGCCGTGACCGACGCCAATGGACACGCCACGGTCACGGCCTACGACGCCCTCAACCGGCCCACCACCGTGACCAACCCTGACACCACGGTCACCACCACCGTCTACGACGCCGACGGCAACAAGACCAGCACTACCGACGCCTCAAACCACACGACCACCTACGTGTACGACGCCCTTGGCCGGTTGACGTCATCAACGGACCCCCTCAACCGGGCCACGAGCTACGCCTATGACGCGGACGGACATGCAGTCACCCTGACCGACCCAGCAGGGCGGACCACGACGAACACCTACGACATCGTCGGGAACAAGACCGGCACCACATATTCTGGCGGTGCCACTCCGAGCACGTCGTACACCTACACAGCAACCGGTCAACGCGCCACCATGACTGACGGGACCGGCACTACCACCAACAGCTACGACTCCCTCGGCAGGCTTGCCTCCTCCACCAACGGGGCCGGACAATCCACGGGATACACCTACGACCTCGCCGGACACCTCACCGCTCTGGCTTACCCGAACGGGCAAAGCGTCACCCGTGCCTACGATGCCGCCGGTAGGCTGACGGGCATCACCGACTGGTCCGGGCACACCACCACCTTCACCCCTGACGCGGACGGCAACACCGCTTTCACTCTCTACGGCAACGGCGTCACAGCCACAACCACCATCGATACAGCCGACCAACTCAACTCCATCACCGACACCGGCCCGGGAAACACTGCCTTGGCTTCCTTCACCTACACCCGCAACCCTGTAGGCGCCCTCGCCTCCGCGACCATCACCGGGATCACCCAACCGGCCGAGAACTACGCCTACACCAGCCGCGACCAGCTTGCCGCTGTCAATACAGGCGCCTACACCTACGACGCTGCAGGCAACACCATCGCTTTGGCCACCGGAGCGACCTTGGCCTACGACGCCGCCAATGAGGCAACGAGCTACACGATTTCCAGGACGACCACGGCGATCACCTACGACACCCAAGGCAACCGGCTCGCCGGCCCTGCGCCGGGAGGCACCGCCGCCACCTACACCTGGGACCAGGCCAACCGGCTTACCGCCGCCAACGGCACTGCCTACGCCTACAACGCCGACGGCCTCCGCACCACCCGGACCCCCGCCACCGGCCCCGCCCAGCACTATGCCTGGGACACCCGGGCAGGAGCACCCCTCATGCTCACCGACGGGACCACCAGCTACCTCTACGACGACGCGGGCAACCCCGTGGAACACATCGACGCCACCGGAGCCCCCCTCTACTACCAGCACGACCAATACGGCTCCACCAGACTCCTAACCGACCAAACCGGCACCACGGCCGCAACCTACATCTACGACGCCAACGGCAACCTCACCACCAAAACCGGAACCGCCGAGACCCCCTTGCGCTGGAACGGACAAGCCCAAGACACCGACACCGGCCTCTACTACCTCCGTGCCCGCTACTACGACCCCACAACCGCCCAATTCCTCAGCGTCGACCCGCTCGCCGCGACGACAGGGGAAGATTACAATTACGGTTCCGGAGACCCGGTCAACCGGAACGATCCCACTGGAATGATTTCCGTCGGATTTTGTTTGTCAGCCAGTGCCGGGCTCTTCTTCGGCGGATTCGGACAAGTCTGCGTCGTAGGGGCCAGAAACGATGTTGATGGCTCCCTCACAGTCGGCTTCACTGAAACCGGCGGAGCCGGGGTACATACGCCAGCCGTATCGGCTGGCGCCAACATACAAGTGAGTTCCGCAAGATCAGTGGATCAGCTGGGCGGCCCCTTTACATACGGCGGCCTGTCAGTACTGGAACCCGCCAGCATCGGAGGCGGCGCATTTGGAGGCAAGAGCTGCGGAGCCCCGGGCGACCACGTCGTCGGTGGAGAACTGAACCTTGACGTCGGCTTCTCGGCCCTACTTCCGACCCCACTCCCGGTAGAGATCCACGGCGGCAGGAGCAACACAACGACACAGTCATCTGCACCATTTCCATGGTCACCACTGATGCCAATCCCAGGAATTCTCTAAAATGAACATGCCACCTCGAAGTCCTGAAACCAGATCCTCCTGGCCGCGATCTTCAGCTGCTTGGTGTTTCGAGCGCATCTGCATCTCTGCTCACTTACCGCGGATGAAGCCGGCTTCCTCCTCTAAAGACCGACTGGAAGAACACCGGGACTTACCGACAGCAATCCGAAGAGGGACCGATGGAATATGCATTTAGAGGCGGGCTCGCAATCCCCGGGAGATTCAGGATCATAGGACCTTGGGTCATCCTCACCATGAGCCCCTCGCAGCTCGAGTTTCGCTTGAGAGCCCGTTGGCTTGCGCGATTCTTCGGCCCTTGGCGGCTCGAGCGTTCCGCCGTTCGCGTCATTTATCCTGGCCGTCCTCATGTCGTCTATTCCTGGACGCGTGTAAACTTCCTCGCCGAGGAGAACATGCCGTGGATGTTTTTGGCCGAATGGCCGGAGGGTGTCCTTGGAGCCGCGCAAGAGCTCGGTTACCCGGTTAGATATGACGACCGAATCCCATGACTGTGCGTTTATCACCGTCAATAAGGGGCCGGTCGATTGTGAAAACGGAGAATGATTTAGCGGTACGTGGTGTTCGTGCGGGGGACGGTCCGGTATTTCCAGATCTGGTCGACTGTCATGCGTAGTCTCCGGGAGGTTGATGTGGTCGCGTCCATGAGGCCGATCATGAACGCTGGCGGCGAATCATGGAAAAGGGGCAGTTTGTGAGGTGCAGGGTCCGACACCCGGATCCCGGCGCCCCGGGTCATTCCAAGTTGCCGCTGGCAGCAAGGTCTGTTATCGGTCGGTGGGGAGGGTGTCGATGGCGTTTTGGCGGTCGGTTTCAGACGGTTTCGTGTAGCGGCGGGTGGTCTCCAGTCGGGCGTGGCCCATGAGTTCGGCGACGAGCACGAGGTCGTGGCCCTCGCGCACGAGGTTGGTGCCGAAGGTATGGCGCAGGATCTGGGTGGTGAAATCGATGTCGGGGTTATCGGTGAAACCGGCGTCGCTGGCCAGGTCTCCCAGGATGTCATCGCATCCTCTGACGCTCAGTCGCTCGCCGTGGTGGTTGAGGAAGACCGCCGGGTTGGTGGCCGCACCAGGCCATGAGGGACGTTCTTCGTTGATCCATAGGGCCAGGTTTTCCCGCAGGACGGGGTGGACGGGCACTTCCCTGTAGCGGCTGCTTTTGCCGGAACGGACGATGAGTAGGCCCTTGCGGGCTGAGAGGCGCACGTCCCCGATGTCGAGTGCGGTGATCTCGCTGATACGCAAACCGGCATAGAACGGGGTGTAGCCGATGGCCCGGTCGCGGGGGTGGGTGCAGCGTTCACACGTGCGTAGCCAGCGTTTCTGGTTGCGTGCATCCAAGGCTCTGGGCGCGGTGGAGGGCAGGTCGAGTCGTTTGGCGTTCGGAGCGCCCACACCGGCGCGGGTGTAGAAGTCCGTGAGGGCCGCCAGATGCGCGTTGATCGTGGCGGGCTTGCGTTTGAGGACCTTCTGAAGGTGGGTGCGCCAGTCCCGCACGGCCCCGTCGCGGACAGCGGGGTCAAAGAGGGCCGAGCTGCCGGCATCGGCGCCATCGAGCCAGGCCAGGAAGGTGCGCACCCGCGAGGCGTAGGCACGGCGTGAATCGTCATCGAGCGGGGCAACCGCCAGCAGCAGGACGTATTCGCCCCAGAGTTGTTCCAGATGCGGCGGCAGCACCGCCGGGGCACGTCCCCGTCGGGGCTTTTCGTATGCCGCCGTTGTGATATCTGAAGTTGCCCGGGAGGGCTTCCGCCGGACAGATTTCGCGATATCTGAAGTCATTCCCGTATTTTACTTCAGATATTCACTATTATCTGAAGTAATGCCGCCTCCACGCCCCACTGGTATCTCAGGAGTCCGTTTCAGCCATCGAGCCGCATGGAACGACCTATGAATGAAACAGAGAACGTCTTGGACGACGGCCAGCCACATGCCTGTTTCTCAGGCGTTCTCCTATGAAACGCCGCTTCGCGCCCCAGCTTAAGGGCCGTGGCACCTTTCGCTCGTATTCCGGTCCCACCTCTAGGTGTGGGTGCGGGCGTGGGTGTCCACGCCGATGACGAACGGGTAGGAGTGTGCGACAGTGGTCATTGCGGCCGGGGGTTCCTTCCTCATGAACGGGCAGATGCTTCTGGCCGCTACGCGCCCGGCGTCGGCCCGGGTGAAGGTTACTCCGAGGCATTCCTGTGATGGGCCACAGCCTCCAGGGGCTGGGCAGTCTTCTGATCAAGCCATCGGTGTGGGCCGGGCAGGCGCCGACCGCTCACCCCGGGGACGGGCAATTCCGATTAAAGGCACGTACGACACGGCCAGGCGGATATCGAGCCACATTTCCGGGGCAGGCGACCGACACCAACCCTGCCAGCCAGTCCCAGACCAGCCGCGACAAGACTCACAGGCGGATACGACCTGATATTCCTGAAGGTGTCGTGAGCCGCCAAGCGAGGCCCCGAATTCACTGACTCGTCATCAAGCGCCTTGGACTTTCTGCGCCAGGGCAACACGTTCACGCCAGCCGATGGCCGGGGGAGTGTATTGGGCTCGTTCGGCTCGTTCTCGGTTCCGGCGTTCCTGGTCGGCGCGGCGTTCGGCTGCCCGCTGCAGCCGCTCGGCTTCACGTTTCTGGCTGGGGGAGCGGTACAAGCCTCCGTCCGGGCGGATCCACTTGCCCAGCCGGTATCTGAGCCAGGCTCCGATGTTTTCGACGCCGTTGGCGCCATCGTGGTGGTATTTGGCGTCGGTATTCGGTCGCGAGTCGGGAGACGTTGCTTCGGCTTGCCATGCTCGACGCCGGCATCCCCGAACCCGAACTTCAGCTCAGGCTATGGGAAAGGGACCCGTTCTCACCGAGCGCGGATCTTGGCTTCCGACAGAGACGGATCGCCATACAGTACGACGGCGACCATCACCTTGCGGAGGCCCAGTCACTAAGCGATCGACGCCGGGACAAGGCTTTCGAAGCCGCCGGATGGACGGTCCTCGTATTCCGAAGGGACGATTTGGCGGACGGATTCGAAGTGGCGACCAGGAAGATCAAGAAGGCGCTTCGGTCGGCTTGGTTGGATCCCGCAGTCGCAGCTGGCTTTGCAAGGGTCGTGTAATCCCGAGCGGGACCGAGGAAAGAGGCTCGTACGTGAGAGAGCGTCTGCGGCGCATCGCAACCGCGTCGGGGCGGCTTAGGACGCTGGCAAATCCGAGCCTGTCGTCCTCGCAGACGACCGACGCTCGCCCACCTAAAGGTGAGCGAGCGTCGATCAAAACCCACCTACAGGTGAGCGAGCGTCGGGAAGGAAGCTCCTAGCGTTCCACTTCTCCGCGGATGAAGGCTTCGACCTTTTCGCGGGCGATGTCGTCGTTGAACTGCTCCGGCGGGGACTTCATGAAGTAGCTGGAAGCGGAGAGGAGCGGGCCGCCAATGCCACGGTCCAGGCCGATCTTGGCAGCGCGGATGGCGTCGATGATCACGCCGGCAGAGTTCGGGGAGTCCCAGACCTCAAGCTTGTACTCGAGAGAGACCGGGGCATCGCCGAAGTTGCGGCCCTCGAGGCGGACGAAGGCCCACTTGCGGTCGTCGAGCCAGGCAACGTAGTCGGACGGGCCGATGTGGACGTCGTCGGCGTGCAGTTCGGCTTCGACGTTCGAAGTGACTGCCTGGGTCTTGGAGATCTTCTTGGATTCCAAGCGGTCGCGCTCAAGCATGTTCTTGAAGTCCATGTTGCCGCCGACATTCAGCTGGTATGTGCGGTCCAGCGTGACGCCGCGGTCTTCGAAGAGCTTGGCCATGACGCGGTGGGTGATCGTGGCACCGATCTGGCTCTTGATGTCATCGCCCACGATCGGCACGCCGGCCGCCGTGAATTTGTCGGCCCATTCCTTGGTACCTGCGATGAATACCGGGAGTGCGTTGACGAAGGCAACACCGGCGTCGATGGCGCACTGAGCGTAGAAGTGGGCTGCTTCTTCGGAACCAACCGGCAGGTAGCACACCATGACATCCGCTTTAGCCTCGCGCAGGGCGGCGACGATGTCGACTGCCTCTTCCGATGCCTCGACGATGGTTTCGCGGTAGTACTTGCCGAGGCCGTCCAAGGTGTGGCCGCGCTGGACCTTTACACCGGTGGAGGGAACGTCCGCGATCTTGATGGTGTTGTTTTCGCTCGCACCGATGGCATCGGCGAGGTCCAGCCCGACCTTCTTGCTATCAACATCGAAAGCAGCAACAAACTGGACGTCGCCCACGTGGTACTGGCCGAACTCAACGTGCATCAGACCGGGAATCGTGGCCTGGGGATCGGCGTCGCGGTAGTAGTGGACACCTTGGACCAGCGAAGCGGCGCAGTTACCTACGCCGACAATGGCGACACGAATCGGATGTGAAGACACGGAACTCCTTTGAGACTAAACCTCAGGTGCCATGCGCGCGCATACAGGAATGTACGACGGCGACTGAATGGCACGGGCGCCAGTTGGCGCACTTCTGCATTCTAACCAACACAGCCGGGGCCGGTTTTGTTCCCGACCGGCCCCGGCTGTTGTGTTAAGCGCCGACGCTACACCTGCGCCCACAGATTGATGTCGGATTCGACGGCGAATTCGTCGATTGCCGTCAGTTCCTCGCCCGTGAAGTCGAGGTTGTTGATGGCGCTCAGTGTGTCCTCCATCTGGGCCACGCTCGAGGCACCAACCAAAGCGGATGTGACGGACGAACCCCTGGGCTGCTCGCGCAGGATCCAGGCAATGGCCATCTGGGCAAGGGTCTGGCCACGGCCCTCGGCAATCGCATTCAATCCGCGCACCCGATCCAATTTCTCCTCCGTGATGGCCGAGCCGGAGAGGAAACGTTCCTTTGCTGCGCGGGAATCCGCCGGGATACCGTGCAGGTATCGATTGGTCAGCATCCCCTGGGCCAACGGCGAAAAGGCGATGCATCCTGCGCCTACTTGGTCAAGGGCCTCGTAAAGGTTGGGCGAGCCATTCTCGGTCCACCGGTTGAGCATGGAGTAGCTCGGCTGGTGGATCAACAGCGGCGTGCCAAGTTCCTTGAGGATTCGTGCGGCCTCAAGCGTCTGTTCCGGTGTGTAGGAAGAGATGCCGGCGTAGAGCGCTTTGCCGGAGCGCACGGCGTGGTCCAGGGCTCCCATCGTTTCTTCCAGCGGCGTTTCCGGGTCCGGGCGGTGGCTGTAGAAGATGTCCACATAATCCAGGCCCATGCGTTCCAAGGACTGGTCCAGGCTGGACAGCAAGTACTTCCTGGAGCCCCATTCCCCATACGGGCCCGGCCACATGTAGTAGCCGGCCTTCGTGGAGATGACGAGCTCGTCCCTGTAAGGCTTGAAGTCGTCCTTGAGGTGGCGTCCGAAGTTGGTTTCGGCCGATCCGTCAGGCGGTCCGTAATTGTTGGCGAGGTCGAAGTGGTTGACGCCGAGATCGAAAGCGCGCCGTAGGATGGCACGCTGCTCGTCGAAGCGTTTGTCGTCCCCGAAGTTATGCCACAGGCCCAGCGAAATGGCGGGAAGCTTGAGCCCGCTCCGCCCGACCCGGCGGTACGGCATGGTTTCATAGCGGTTTTCCGCAGCCAAATAAGTCATACTTACCATCCTGCCACCGGGTCCGGGACTCGAGGCGTGCTGTCCATCATGTGGGCAGGGTCACGCAAAGCGTACGACGACGGCGCTCTCGCCCGGGACGGTCAGCGTCCCGCTCCCGAGGTTGACGCCGGAGTCGGTGCTGAGAAGCACTTCTCCGCCCATCGTCTTTGTATATGGTTCGGTTCCGAAGTTGTACACGATTCGCACGTCGGCGCGGCTGAGAACGAGCCACTGCCCGTCCTCGCTGAACTCGACGTGGGAGTCCGCGAACCCGCCCTCGGCCAGTTCCGGCGTCGAACGCCTTAGGTGCGCGAGTGCCCGGTAGAGCTCCAGCAGCCGCGCGTGGTAGCCCTCGTGGACTTCCTCCCATTTGAGCTTGGAGCGCGTGAACGTCTCCGGGTCCTGGGGGTTGGGAACCAACGCCGGGTCCCAGCCCATCCGTTCGAATTCCTTCAGGCGGCCCTCCGCCGTCGCTTTTGCCAGCCACTCTTCCGGGTGCGACGTGAAGAATTGCCAAGGCGTCGAAGCCCCGAATTCCTCCCCCATGAACAGCATGGGCGTGAACGGCGATGTCATGGTCAGCACGGCGGCCAAAGCAAGCCTGCCATAGGAGAGCTTCGCGGTCAGTCGGTCTCCTGCGGCGCGGTTGCCGATTTGGTCGTGGTTCTGGCTGCAGACGACCAATGCCGCGGGGTGTGCCAGGCCCGGGCGGATGGGGCGGCCGTGGTGCCTTCCCCGGAAGCTTGAATAGCTCCCGTCGTGGAAAAACCCGTGTTCGAGGACCTTGGCCAGCGCCGACAACGACTCGAAGTCTGCGTAGTAGCCTTCTGTTTCCCCGGTCAGGTTCACGTGGACTGCATGGTGGAAGTCGTCGCTCCACTGTCCTTCGAGGCCGTACCCGTTAGTGTCCCGCCGGTAGATCAGGCGCGGGTTGTTCAAGTCCGATTCCGCGATGAGGGTTTTGGGGATGCCTGTCTCAGCTTCGATCCCGTCCGCGAGGGTGGCCAGGTCCTCGAGGATGTGGACAGCCCGTTCGTCGCGCAGTGCATGAACAGCGTCAAGGCGCAGCCCGTCGACGTGGAAGTCCTTCAGCCACATGGACACGTTGTCCAGGATGTACCGGCGAACCTCGTCCGAGCCGGGGCCGTCGAGGTTTACGGAATCGCCCCAGGTGTTCCCCTCCCCGGACTTCAGGTAGGGGCCAAACTTCGGCAAATAGTTCCCGCTGGGACCGAGGTGGTTGTAGACCACGTCCTGGATGACTCCGAGTCCGGCGGTGTGGGCGGCGTCCACGAAACGCTGGTAGGCCTCGGGGCCACCGTAGGCCTCGTGGACCGCGAACCACAGCACGCCGTCGTATCCCCAGTTGTGGGTTCCGTTAAAGGCGTTGACGGGCAAAAGCTCAACAAAGTCGACCCCCAACTCAACCAAGTAGTCCAGCATTCCAATGGCGGCGTCCAAGGTTCCCTCAGGCGTGAATGTCCCCAGGTGCAGTTCGTAGATGACGGCGCCCCCTAGGCCTCGACCCGCCCAGCCTTCGTCATGCCAAGGGTAGGAAGAGGTGTCGAAGGTACGCGAAAGGCCGTGGACCCCGCCGGGCTGGCGCCGTGACCGCGGATCCGGGAAGGGTCCCTCGCCGTCCACCAGGTAGCCGTAGTCCACGGCTGCTTCGAGCGGAGCGTCCGCAGTCCACCATCCGCCGGCGCCGTCCTCGCTTGGCCGCATTTGGTAGTGCTGACCGGCCGCGAGCAAGGTGACAGACCCTGCGTCCGGCGCCCATACGTCGAAAGGTCCTTCTGTTTTGGTCTTCCCCGCCATGGTTCCCCCTCAATCGTCCTCTCCCGGTCAGCTTTGCCGGGATGCTGCGCGCGAATCTGGGCGCGATTACTCCGCCGGCACCAACAATGCCACCGGGTATTTCGCAAACACGCTTGCCAGCTGTACTTTCCCTGCCGGGTAGGTCGTTCCCGTGAGCTCGTCCTTGGACTGACGTTCCAGCCGAATGGAGCTGTCCCGCCAGCCGCCCCTTTTTTCGAGCGTCCGCGGCAGCCGGGTAGCCAAGGTGATGGCGCCGCCACCGACGCCTGCGGCTCCACGGTCGAACGCAAGCACGTGCTCTGCGGCGGGACCCTCAGCTTCAACTGGAGCATACCCGCCGAACAGCTCAGGGTGGTCGCGCCGCAGGCGCAGCGCGCGGGAGGTCACCAAGAGCTTGGCGGTTTCATCGCGCGGCCCGGGCGCCACTCCGGAGTCGAGGGCAGCGAGTGCTGTCCGTCGCCGCTCGAAATCGACCGGACGGCGATTGTCCGGGTCAGTCAGTGAACGATCCCAAAACTCTGTTCCCTGGTAGACATCGGGCACACCGGGCATGGTGAGCTGGACGAGTTTTGCCGATAGCGAGTTTGATACGCCGTACGGATCCAGGAGGGCGACGAAGTCCTCCAAAGCTTCTTTCGCTTCGGGCACCTCAAAGACGGTGTCAACCGCTGCGACGAGCCTCGCTTCGAACTCCGCGTCCGGATCGGTCCAATTAGTGGAGTTCCCGGCCTCGCGGGCGGCCTTTAGCACGTAGCCCTGAAGGCGTTCCCTGCTGGCAGGCCACGACCCGGCGACGGCTTGCCACACCAGCGCTGCGAGCGGCCCATCGGGAAGCGGAGAGAACTCCTGCATGCGGCCAAGGAACGATTCCCATTCTTCGACGGCTTCCGAGATCGCGGAGATCCGCGCGCGGGTGTCTTCGCTGCGCTTGGTGTCATGCGTGCTCAATGTCGTCATGGACAGGGGTAACCGGGCCTGGCGCGAAGCCATGCGCTCGTGGAACCCCTTCGGGGACAAAGCGAATTCCGTGGGATCCGCGCCAACCTCCGTCAACGTACCCAGCCGCGTGTAGCGGAAAAACGCCGTGTCTTCCACCCCCTTGGCCATGACCATGCCCGAGGTCTGCTGGAATCGGCGGGCCAGTTCAGTGCTTGCATCGAGCAGGAGTGGCAGCAGCATTTGGAGGACCCGCTCCAGTTCCGGCCTTGTCTTGGCCGCCTGCCCAACGGCGTCGACCAGAATGCCTTGTCCGTAGGGAAGGTAGCTCCGGTACACCGGGAAGCAGGCGATCGTTTCCGCCAAGGCGTCGGCTACGTCTGCACGAGGCAGTTCCGGAGTCTCGGGTACGAGCCGCGCGAGCCGCAGGATCTCCGATCGCAGAATGCCGTCCGTGATCCGCCGCTTGGTGCCATGGATCATGGCTTGGTAGTCGGCTGGCTCCCGGGTGACTCGAAGCCTGGCATCCAAGGCGTTGAGCCTCTCCTCGGCGTTGGGATCGATGAAAAGCCGGTCGACGTCGGCGAGGGCGTCGTAGCCCGTGGTTCCCTCGCAGTCGAAATTCTCCGGAAGCTCCTCCCCCGGTTCCAAAATCTTCTCGACGAGCACATAAGCGCCGCCGCTCGCTTCCTTGAGGCGGGCCAAGTAGCCGGCAGGGTCTGCAAGGCCGTCCGGATGGTCGACCCTCAGCCCGTCCACGAGCCCGTCCCGGAACCAGCGCGCAACCTCGGCGTGGGCGTCGTCGAAGACCCAGGGAACTTCGACCCTGATCCCAGCCAAAGTGCTAACGGCGAAAAACCGGCGATAGTTCAGTTCGGCATCGGCCCTTCGCCAGCCAACAAGTTCGTAATTCTGCCGGGAATGGACGTCCACCGGGTCATCACCGGGAGCATAGCTGCCCTCGGCGATCGGGAAGCGGTGGTCGAAATACCGGAGTTCCCCATCCACCACTTCGAGCTTGTCGAGGTCGTCATCGCTTCCCAACACCGGAAGCCGCAGTTTGCCGCCGCCGAAGTCCCAGTCGACGTCGAACGCCTCGGCGTACCGTGAGGTTCGTCCCTCCTTCAGCAGCGACCACCACCAGGCGTTCTGCGGCGGCGAGGCTACACCCATGTGGTTGGGGACGATGTCCACCAAGACGCCCAAGCTTGCTTCCCTCGCGGCCTTGGACAGGGCCGCAAGCCCTTCGGCACCGCCGCGCGAGGCGTCGACGGTCGATGGATCCGTGACATCGTAGCCGTGGTCGGATCCTTCCTCGGCGGTCAGGATAGGCGACAGGTAGACCCAGTCCACGCCGAGCGCACGGAGGTAATCCGTGAGTGCCGCCGCATCCTGGAGCGTGAAGGAAGACCGGATCTGGAGTCGGTACGTCGAGCTTGGGGTTCTCATGATCCACCGTTCTTGGAACCGCGCGGCTTCCTTGGCTTCTTTGGTGCAGCGGAGGGCTTCTTGACAGCTTCAGGCCGGGGTTCCGGCTCTGCTTCGGCTGCGGGCACTGCCCTCAATGGTGCGCTCTCGGTCGTCTTTACGCCCGGAGCGGGCGTAGCCGGAGCGGTCAACGCCGCTGTCTCGGGCGTGGTCGATTGTGAGAGTGCAGCCAGCGATGCCGCCACAGAATGGTCGGGTTCGGTCTCAGGGGCGCTGTGGGCGCGCAGCACCACAAGGGATTTCGCCCCCACGTTGATCACGGACTCCGCAGGCACCGGTTCGGTGTCGGCCGAGCCGCCCGCTGTGTCGATGATGATGTCCCACGCCGGCGCGTACTCGTCCGAGGGAACTTTGAAGCCGACTTCGTCATCATGTGCGTTGAAGTAGAGCAGGAAATTGACGTCGGTGATGCGCCGGCCTTGGGTGTCGCGCCCTCGGATGCCGTCCCCGTTCAGGAAGACCCCCACGGACCGGCCGAAACCGCTGTCCCAATCGGATGGCGTCATGGTGGACCCATCGATGTCGAGCCACACGATATCCGGGAGCCTTTCTCCTTCGCCCCGCAGGACCGGACGTCCGTCGAAGAAGCGGCTGCGCCGGAAGGTCGGGTGCTTGGCACGCAAGGCACTCACGGCCGCCGTGAACTCCACGAGGGGCTGGTCCACGCTCTCCCAATTGATCCAGGTCAACTCCGAATCCTGGCAGTACCCGTTGTTGTTCCCCCGCTGCGTCCTGCCAAGCTCATCGCCATGCAACAACATCGGCACACCCTGGGAGAGCAGCATCGAGGCGATGAAGTTCCGCTGCTGCCGCGCCCGCAGCGCAAGGACCTTCGCATCATCCGTGGGACCCTCCGCGCCGCAATTCCAGGAACGGTTGTGCGATTCGCCGTCGTTGTTGCCCTCGCCGTTGGCCTCGTTGTGTTTCTCGTTGTAGGACACCAAATCAGCCAGGGTAAAGCCGTCATGGGCCGTAACGAAGTTGATCGAAGCCACCGGGCGGCGGCCGGAATGCTCATAAAGATCCGCCGAGCCCGTGAGCCTGGAGGCAAACTCCCCGAGCGTGGAAGGCTCCCCGCGCCAAAAATCACGGACCGTGTCCCGGTACTTGCCGTTCCACTCGGTCCACTGCGGCGGGAAGTTGCCCACCTGGTACCCGCCCGGGCCAACGTCCCACGGCTCGGCGATCAGCTTCACCTGCGACACCACCGGATCCTGCTGGATGAGTTCAAAGAACGTGGAGAGCTTGTCAACGTCGTAGAACTCACGGGCAAGGGTGGAGGCAAGATCGAAACGGAACCCGTCCACATGCATCTCCATCACCCAATAGCGCAGCGAATCCATCAGCAACTGCAAAGAATGCGGGTGCCGGACGTTCAAGGAGTTGCCCGTTCCGGTGTAGTCCATGTAGTGCTTCAAATCGCCCTCGACCAGGCGGTAATACGCCGAGTTGTCGATGCCCTTGAAGGACAACGTCGGACCAAGGTGGTTGCCCTCGGCCGTGTGGTTGTACACGACGTCCAGGATCACCTCGATGCCTGCCGTATGCAATCCCCTCACCATGGCTTTGAAGTCCTGGACCTGCTGTCCGGTGTCTCCCTTGGAGCTGTAGCTGTTGTGGGGCGCGAAGAACCCGATCGTGTTGTAGCCCCAATAGTTGTTCAACCCCCTGTCCTGCAGGATGCCGTCATTGGTGAACTGGTGCACGGGCATGAGCTCGATGGCGGTGATCCCGAGCTTCTGCAAATGGGCGATCACTGCCGGGTGCGCGACGCCGGCATAAGTACCGCGCTGCTCTTCCGGCACCTCCGGGTGCAGCTGCGTCAGGCCTTTGACATGGGCTTCGTAGATGACCGACTTGTGGTAAGGAATCCGCAACTGCTGGTCGCCAGCCCAGTCGAAGAACGGGTTGATGACAACGCCGAGCATCATGTGCTGGGCAGAATCGGCGTCGTTCCTGGAATCGGGATCGCCCAGGTTGTAGGAGAAGAGCGCCGGGTCCCAGTCGATCTGCCGGTGGATCGCCTTTGCGTAGGGGTCCAGAAGGAGCTTATTGGGGTTGAAGCGGTGTCCGGCAGCGGGATCGTACGGGCCGTGCACACGGTAGCCGTACTTCTGTCCGGGCTGAACCTGTGGAAGATAACAGTGCCACACGTAACCGTCTACTTCGTTGACGCTCAGGCGGGTCTCGGAGCCGTCGTCGTCGAAGAGGCACAACTCAACCTTTTCCGCCTTCTCGCTGAACAGCGCGAAGTTTGTTCCCGTGCCATCAAACGTGGCACCTAAGGGATATGCGGTTCCGGGCCAGACTTCCATTCGTTCTCCTTCATGTACCGGATAACTTGGTGACAGCCTAGCGACAGTCAACGACATTCAGAGAAACGCCGGTTTATCCAGAGGCCCCACGTCGGATGGCCCGGACGATTCCGGGGACCTCGCGGGCGATGTCGGAAGCCGATATGGGGCCACCGGCCGAAGCTGCGGTTCCTGCCATTCCGTGGAGGCTTGCGCCAACGGCCGCAACCGCCGCCCAGCGGTCTTCCCTGGCAATGCCGAGTGCCGCGAATGGGCCGTCATCGTCGAGGGCCGACTCCGCGAAGGCCGCAGCCAAGGCGCCTAGTATCCCGGAGAGGACGTCGCCGCTGCCTGCCGTACCCATCCACGGGCTGCCGTCGGCCTGGCTAAACACGGCCCCCGAGGGGGATGCGACAACCGTTGTGGCGCCTTTGAGGAGCACCACGGCGCCGGTCTGTTCGGCAGCCTGCAGCGCGAAATGCATGGTCCGGGATTCGACGTCATCCCGGCTGATGCTCACTTCGCCACGGCTGAGCAATGTTGCGAGCTCGCCCGCGTGCGGGGTAAGGATCCAGTTGCCCGGACAGGTCTCCGGGAGTAGTTCCAGGCCTCCGGCATCGACGACGGCGGGCTGGCCGCCGTCGCGCGCCGTGGCCAGGACCTTCCGGGCACGCGTAAGTTGTTCCTCCCCGTCGAGGCCTGGTCCAAGCAACCACGCCTGGACGCGTCCTGGTGCGTCCGGCTCCCAGATTGCTTCGGGTGTTCGAGCCAGGACCTGCTGCGCGACAATGCTGGGCCCGAGGTACCGGACCATTCCCGGGCCGGACCGCGAGGCGCCCTCGACACAGAGCGCGGCGGCGCCGGGGTAGCGCTCCGAGCCGGCCACGATACCTAAGACTCCCCTACTGTATTTCTGGGCCCGTCGTCCAGGATCCGGGAGGAGGATAGCCAGGTCCTGCGCCGAGAAGCGGCGGAGTGCCGGAGAAGGAAGCCGATCCTCAATGCCGATGGGGACCAGCGTGATGCGGCCGGCACAGCCTTCGCCGGGATCGGCCAACAGCCCCGCTTTGATCCCGCCGAAAGTGACGGTAAGCTCGGCTGGCAGAACGGGCCAATGGACCTCGCCCGTGTCGGAGTCGACGCCACTGGGAATGTCGCAGGCGACCACGAGGCGCGGATCCAGTTCGCCGAGCGCGGCAACGAGTTCCGCGGCAGGACCACTCAGCCCGCCCCGCGCGCCGGTACCCAGGATCGCGTCGATCACCACATCGCTCGCCGCGGCCAGCACCGCGAGCTCCTCCGCGTTGTCCGGCTCCAGGAACAGCACGCGGCCGCCGGCGGCCTCGAACGCAGCCAGTGCGGCGGTGTGGGCGGAAGCGGTGGTGAGCACCGCCGTCGTGCGCATGCCGCGGCGCGCGAGTATCGCCGCGCTGAAGAGGCCGTCTCCGCCGTTGTTTCCCTTGCCCGCCAGGACCGTGATGCTTGAGCCGTAGAGCCGGCGTCCGGTTGAACGCAGTTCATGAACGACCGCGTTTGCGAGGCCGTACGCTGCACGTTGCATGTGGACAGCGCCCTCACCGGCCTCAAGAAGCGGTTGTTCCGCAGCCCTGATTTGTGTTCCGGAGAAGGCGCTGACCATGGTGCCTAGGATTCTGCGACGACCATGGCCGTGGCGATCCCGCCGTCGTGGCTCATGGAAAGGTGCCAGCGCTTGACGCCCTTGGCTTCGGCCACTGCGAGGACCGTGCCTTTGAACTGGAGGGTGGGCCCGTTCTGGTCCAGGCCGATCCAGCAGTCCTGCCAGTTCATGCCCGCCGGGGCTCCCAGCACTTTGGCTACGGCTTCCTTGGCCGCGAAGCGGGCAGCCAAGGAGCGCGTGTTGAGGTCCCGTTCCGCAGGGACGAACAAGCGGTCACGAAGTCCGGGAGTCCGCTCCAGCTGGCGCCCGAAGCGCTCAATGTCAACGACGTCTACGCCAATGCCGACAATCATGCGGCTACTCGACTGTCACGCTCTTGGCGAGGTTGCGCGGCTGGTCTACGTCGTACCCCTTGGCACTGGCCAGTTCCGCAGCAAAAATCTGCAGCGGGACCGTGGTGACGAGCGGCATCAGCAGCGTCGGCGTCTGCGGCACGTAGAAAACGTGCTCTGCATAGGCGCGGACAGCTTCGTCGCCCTCTTCGGCAATCACCAGGGTGCGGGCACCGCGGGCGCGGATTTCCTGGATGTTGCTGACCACCTTTGCGTGGAGGGAATCGCGTCCGCGCGGGGAAGGGACCACCACGAAGACGGGCTGGCCTTCTTCGATCAGGGCGATCGGGCCGTGCTTGAGCTCGCCCGCGGCGAAGCCTTCAGCGTGGATGTAGGCGATTTCCTTGAGCTTCAGGGCACCCTCGAGCGCCACCGGGAAGCCAACGTGGCGGCCCAGGAACAGCACCGACTTGACGTCCTTCATGCTGCGCGCCAATTCGCGGAGCGGACCCGAGTTGTCCAGGATTTTCTGGATGTTGGCGGGTACCTTGCCGAGGTCGGCGAGGACGTCCTTGACCTGGCCCGTGAAGATGTTTCCGCGCAGCTGTGCCAGGTAGAGGCCGAGCAAGTACGCGGCAGTGATCTGGGCGAGGAATGCCTTGGTGGAAGCGACGGCGATCTCTGGGCCCGCGTGCGTGTACAGGACGGCGTCCGATTCGCGCGGGATGGTGGATCCGTTGGTGTTGCAGATGGAGATCGTCTTTGCGCCCTGTTCGCGGGCGTAACGGACAGCCATGAGGGTGTCCATGGTTTCGCCGGACTGGCTGATGGAGACCACCAGGGTGTTGGCGTCGACGATTGGGTCGCGATAGCGGAACTCGTGTGCCAGCTCCACCTCGGTGGGAATGCGGCACCAGTTTTCGATGGCGTACTTCGCGACCATTCCGGCGTAGGCCGCGGTGCCACAAGCCAGGACGATAATCTTGTCCACCGTCTTCAACAGTTCGGGGTCGATGCGCAGCTCGCTGAGCGTCAGCTGGCCGTTGATGTCGGAGCGGCCAAGCAGGGTCTGCAGGACGGCGTCGGGCTGGTCGTGGATCTCCTTCTCCATGAAGGAGTTGAAACCGCCCTTTTCGGCCGACGCCGGATCCCAGTCGACGTGGTATTCCTTGCCTTGGGCGGGGGCGCCGTAGAAGTCGGTGATCTCGACCGAGTCTGCGGTGATGGTGACGATCTGGTCCTGGCCCAGTTCGACGGCTCGGCGGGTGTGGTCAATGAAGCCGGAGACGTCGGAGCCCAGGAAGTTTTCGCCTTCGCCGAGGCCGACGACGAGCGGGGAGTTGCGGCGGGCGGCAACGACGACGTCGGGCTGCTCTGCGTGCACGGCGAGTAGCGTGAAGGCGCCTTCGAGACGTTGGCAGGCGAGCTGCATGGCCTTGGTCAGGTTGCCGTTGGAAGCGTCGCCGCCGAGTTCGTTGCGGAAGATATCGCCGAGGAGGGCCGCGGCCACCTCCGTGTCAGTTTCCGAGGCAAAGGAGACGCCTTTGTCGAGGAGTTCCTGCTTCAACTCGGCGAAGTTCTCGATGATGCCGTTGTGGATCATTGCAAGCCGGCCACCATCCGCCAAGTGCGGGTGGGCGTTCTGGTCCGTGGGACCGCCATGTGTGGCCCAGCGGGTATGCCCGATTCCGGTCAATGAGCCGGGAAGGGGATGTTCCTCAAGCTCGTTCAGGAGGTTGCCGAGCTTTCCCGACTTTTTCCGGGCGGCGATGGTGCCGTCGGCCACCACCGCAACCCCGGCTGAATCATAGCCTCGGTACTCCAGCCGGCGGAGGCCCTCAAGAACGACGTCGAGAGCCGTGTGCCCGGCATCTGCCCGGCGGGATGAATTGCCAACGTAACCTACGATTCCACACATGCCTACTAGAGTAGCGGGTAGCCCCCTCGATGGACGTAGGATGACCTGCCGTATTTCCGGATCAGCGGGCGGAGGGGCAGAATCTCTAAGGTGACTTTGCAACGCAACGATGCGAACGGGGACGGCTCCTCACCGTTCGTGGAGCTGGACAGGCAGACGTGGTCGCGCCTGGGCGCCCAGATGGAGCAGCCACTGAACGAAGAGGATATTATCCGGCTTCGGGGCCTTGGCGATCCCTTGGACATGAAGGAAATCCGCGAAGTCTACCTGCCGCTTTCGCGCTTGCTGCACCTCTATGTCCAGGCATCCCAGCAACTTCATGCGGCAACCACCACGTTCCTCGGCGAGCAAACCCAGCGCACCCCCTTCGTCATAGGCGTCGCGGGCTCGGTGGCAGTCGGAAAGTCCACGATCGCCCGCGTCCTTCGTGAGATGTTGCGGCGCTGGCCCGGCACTCCGAATGTCGAATTGATCACCACCGACGGATTCCTCTACCCGCTCGCCGAACTGAAGCGCCGGCACCTGCTGGAGCGCAAGGGTTTTCCGGAATCCTATGACCGCCGGGCGCTCCTTCGTTTCGTTAGCGCCATCAAGGGCGGCGCCGAGGAGGTGCGGGCCCCTTGGTATTCGCACGTCACCTACGACATCGTCCCGGACAAGGAAGTGGTGGTCCGTCGCCCGGACGTGCTGATCGTCGAGGGCCTCAACGTCCTGGCTCCCGCCCGCCCCCGCCAAGATGGCCGGCAGGGCCTCGCGCTGAGCGATTTCTTCGACTTCTCTATCTACGTCGATGCCAAGACCTCATACATCGAGGACTGGTACGTGGACCGATTCAGGAAGCTGCGGAGTACGGCCTTCGCCCAGCCCGAGTCCTACTTCCACCGATACGCAACGCTCTCCGACGCGGAGGCTGAAGCTACCGCCCGGGGCATCTGGAAGCGCATCAACGAACCCAACCTCGAAGAAAACGTGCTGCCTACCCGGGGGCGCGCGCAACTTGTCCTCACCAAGGACGCCGACCATTCCATTAGGCGCATGCTGCTCCGGAAGGTCTAGCTCAGGTGTGCTACGACCGCGTTCCGAGCCGCAGGGCCTTCGCGGCACTGCTCGCGGCCGGCGCTGGAATGGCCGCAGTGGCCGGCTGCACTCCGGATCCCGGGGGCGCCCCGCCCTCTCAGGCACCGTCGGTCGCTGGTCCGGGCGGCACTGGATCCGCCTCACCTTTGGCAAGTACGACGCCGGAACCCGGCGGCGCTTCTCTGTCGCCGACGTCGAGCGCGCCACCGTCCGTCTCCGCCGCGCCGCCGTCGAGCGCCTTGTCCGAAAAGCACTCGCTCGCGGACCCCGCGAGCCAATGGGTGATCGTCAACAAACATCGGCCCCTGACCCCGCTGCAGTATGCCCCCGCCGATCTCGTGCAGCCACGCGTCGAACTCGCCGCCAGCGGGGAGGGGTCGCTGCTCAATACCATCACCGCCGCAGCCGCCGAGAAACTCTTCGCCGGAGCCGCCGCAGCCGGGGTGGCCATGACCCTGGCATCGGGATACCGCTCCTTCCAAACCCAAAGCGACGTTTACGACGGTTATGTGGGCTTAAGCGGCCAGGAATCTGCGGACACGGCGTCGGCGCGTCCGGGGTTTTCCGAGCACCAGACGGGATGGGCCTTCGACATCGGCGACGGCGGCGGCGCCTGCAGCTTCGAACCTTGCTTCGCCGACCAACCCGCAGCCATCTGGGCGAAAGCGAACGCCTATAAATATGGATTCGTCATCCGCTACCCGTGGATGCTTCAGGAAATCACCGGCTATTACTACGAGCCGTGGCACCTCCGATTCGTTGGGATCGAAGCCGCGAGCGATATGGCCAGCCGCGGCATAAGGACGCTCGAAGAGTATTTCGGCCTGGAGCCGGCACCTGGCTACCAATAGCGGTTGATTCCGCTCCGGGGTTTCCCGGCAACGGAAAAATCGGATGGCTGGTCATCTACAATTCGTGCGCAATCGGCTACTTTGGTGCCATGTTGAGTGGATTCAAGAGTTTCATTCTGAAGGGCAACGTCGTGGACCTTGCCGTTGCCGTCGTCGTAGGTACCGCTTTTGGCGCAGTGGTTGACGCACTCGTCAAAAACGTCCTTATGCCGCTAATAGCCGCCTTGGTTGGCGCCCCCAATTTCGACAGTTTCGCCAAAGTCACCATCAGGGGAAACGACCTGCAATTCGGGGTCCTCTTGACGGCGATCGTCAATTTCCTGTTGGTTGCCGCCGCCATCTACTTCGTGGTCGTGGCTCCAATGAACCACATCATCGAGCGTCGCAACAGGAAACTCGGCATTGTGCAGGATGAGCCGGCCACGGATCCTGCCGTCACGCTCCTTACCGAGATCCGTGACAGCCTGGCGCAGCGGTAGGGTGAAGCGGCTAGTCATGAAAATGCCTGTGGCCCGCCTCCGTGAGGAGCCGGGCCACAGCTTTTCGAATGATTACTAAACCGCTAGTTCACGCGGAATAGTCAGCCGGTGTTCGACGACGCCGGCAAGTTCGCGGCAGATACGGGTGGCGGTTTCCATATCCGCTGCTTCCACCATCACGCGCACAAGTGCCTCAGTGCCGGAGGGCCGGAGCAGCACTCGACCGGTGTCGCCCAGTTCGAGCTCGGCAGCTGCCACTGCGGCCGTCACACCTTCATCTGTGGCGGCCCTGGACTTGTCCACGCCCTTCACGTTGATCATGAGCTGTGGGAGCTTGGTCATCACGCGGGCCAGTTCCTGGAGCGTCTTGCCCGTCCGGACCAGCTGGGCGGCCAGCTGGAGCCCGGTCAGGACGCCGTCGCCGGTGGTTGCGTACTCGGAAAAGATCACGTGGCCGGACTGCTCTCCGCCCAAGCTGTAGCCGCCGTCGCGCATCTCTTCCAGGACGTAGCGATCGCCGACGGCAGTCTCGCGGATCGAGATGCCGGCCTCGCGCAGTGCGATCTTGAGCCCGAGGTTGCTCATCACGGTAGCCACGAGGACGTCGTCCTTGAGCTTTCCGGATTCCTTCAATGCGAGGGCCAGGATCGCCATGATCTGGTCGCCGTCAACCTCGTTGCCTTCATGGTCCACGGCCAGGCACCGATCGGCGTCGCCGTCGTGGGCGATGCCGAGGTCGGCGCCATGCCGGACCACCGCTTCCTTGAGTTGGCCAAGGTGGGTGGAACCAACGCCGTCATTGATGTTCAAGCCGTCGGGTTCAGCGCCGATCACCACGACCTCGGCGCCGGCATTCGCGAAGACCTGCGGGGAGCAGCCGCTCGCGGCACCGTGGGCGCAGTCCAGGACGATCTTGAGGCCCTCGAGCCGGTTTGGCAGGGTGCCGAGCAGGTGGATGACATAACGGTCTTCGGCGTCGGCGAAGCGCTGGATACGGCCGACGTCGCCCGCTATGGGACGCGACGGCTCCTTCCCCAGTTGGGCTTCAATCGCGTCTTCGACCTCATCCGGCAGCTTCTGGCCGCCCCGGGCGAAGAACTTGATGCCATTGTCCGGTGCAGGGTTATGCGACGCCGAGATCATGACGCCGAAATCGGCGTCGAGATCCGCGATGAGGTAGGCGGCTGCCGGTGTGGGCAGGACGCCGGCGTCGTAGACGTCGACGCCGGAGCTTGAGAGACCTGCCTCGACGGCGGCTGCGAGGAACTCGCCGCTCGCCCTCGGGTCCCGTGCGACCACGGCGCGTGGCCGTTTCCCGTCAGCCGAGCGCTCGTGGCCGAGAACCACGGCCGCCGCTTGAGCCAACTGGAGAGCAAGCTCCGCAGTGAGCAATCCATTGGCGAGACCACGCACGCCATCTGTTCCAAATAATCTAGCCATCGCGTCCAAGTGTAGACGACGAGCGGCCTGCGCCAACGGACGTTTCGGGGCTGGAGCCGGGAGGTCTGCTTAAAGCGAAAACCCGCCCCGCCGGATGGCGGAACGGGTTTCATACCCCACGTTGTGGTCGCGCCAGCGGCCGCAACGAGGGGAGGCACCTCTATAGCGCTTGTGGAGCCGAGCGCTAAAAAGCTCCGAGGGCCCCACGTTGTGGTCGCGACGACGGCCGCAACGCGGGAAGGCGCCTTCTTAGCGCTTGGAGTACTGCTGAGCCTTGCGTGCCTTCTTGAGACCAGCCTTCTTACGCTCGATGACGCGGGCGTCACGGGTGAGGTAGCCGGCCTTCTTGAGGGTGGCGCGGTTGTTCTCGACGTCGATCTCGTTCAGCGAGCGGGCGACACCGAGGCGCAGTGCACCGGCCTGGCCGGAGGGGCCACCACCGTGGATGCGGGCGATGACGTCGTAGGCGCCTTCAAGGTCAAGGATCTTGAAGGGTTCGTTGACATCCTGCTGGTGCAGCTTGTTCGGGAAGTAGTTCGCCAGCTCGCGGCCGTTGATGGTCCACTTGCCGGAGCCCGGCACGACGCGAACGCGTGCGACGGCTTCCTTGCGGCGGCCAACGGCTGCACCGGAAACGGTCAGGGCGGGGCGCTCCTTCTTGGGCGCGGCCTCGGCGGCCGAGCTTTCAGACGTGTAGCTGGTGAGGTTTTCCTCGGCCTCGATGGCGTCGGCGGTCAGTTCTTCGTTCTGAGCCACGATTCTCCTTGTATTAAAAGTTGTTTGGTGGCCAGGACTACTGGGCGACCTGGTTGATTTCGAAAGTCTTCGGCTGCTGTGCAGCGTGGGGGTGCTCAGCGCCACGGTAGACCTTGAGCTTGCTCAGCTGCTGTGCGGCGAGCGAGTTCTTCGGGAGCATGCCCTTGATGGCCTTCTCCACGGCGCGGACCGGGTTGGATTCCAGGAGTTCCGCGTAGTTGACGGAGGTCAGGCCGCCCGGGTAGCCGGAGTGGCGGTATGCGCGCTTCTGCTCCAGCTTGGCGCCGGTGAGGGCTACCTTCTCAGCGTTGATAATGATGACGAAGTCGCCCATGTCCATGTGGGACGCATAGGTCGGCTTGTGCTTTCCGCGCAGCAGTGTTGCGGTCTGGCTGGCAAGACGACCAAGGACAACATCGGTGGCGTCAATGACGTGCCACTGGCGGTTGATATCGCCGGGCTTCGGGGTGTACGTACGCACGGTTTTGCCTCGTTCTTGTTCTGGCGTTCATGTTTTAGGCGGCACGCTTGAGGCGTGCACCTACTAGGTATGCGTTACCGGAGCAGAGGTGAGGGCTCTATGTACCAGTCATCCCATGGTCCCGATATGCCTCCCGGGTTAACGATCCTGCAACTGGATCCCCAAGGCGGGCATGTGTCATCGAGAAAGGACACGCACAACGACTATCAACAATAGCGCCAAGGAGCAGCAGGGTCAAAATAAGCTGGCGTCCAAGTGCCAATAATCCAGGCCATGCCGTGAACCGTAGGAGACATGATGACAGTAGCTGCCTCCCAACCTTTCCTTCTGGCCGTCCTTGGACTGTTGGGATTACTCCTGTGCCCGTTGACCGAGTGGCTCATCGCACGCTTCATGCCTCGCCTTGGGTGCCTCCCCTCCCCGATGACCAGGCTTACGACGGCGGTTGCCACCGCCGCGCTGTTCGTCCTCCTTGCGCTTCGCCTGGGTTTGTCCTCCGAGTTGCCGGCCTACCTTTTCCTCGGCCTGCTGGCGGTGCAACTGGCCCGCGTCGACATTGCGCATCATTTACTTCCCAACCCCTTGGTTCTTTTGCTTCTTGCCGCCGGTCTTGCCCTGTTAACTATCTCGGCTGCGTGGGCTCCAAACTGGCCCGGACTCCTTCGAGCGGCCCTCGGAGGCGTTGTTTTGTTCCTCGGGTATCTGATTCTCGGATTAATTTCGCCGGGCGGCATCGGAATGGGCGATGTCAAGCTCGCGGCGCCACTCGGAATGTACTTAGGCTACTTGGGCTGGAGCCAAGTGTTCTATGGGGGGCTGTTGGGATTCGTGGTGGGCGGGGTGGTCACGGTGCTGATGTTGCGGGTGAAGCGCGGAATCAAGCCGTCAGAAGTGGCACACGGCCCGGCCATGTTCATTGCGGCACTTGGAGTGGTGCTCCTGGCTCATTGAGCCTAAACCGCGTCCCGAAGGCCCCGAATCGCCTCGCCACGTTCTCTTCGGGTACTACCCAAGTACCAAAACCGAGTACTCGAAAAAGTGCCCTCGAGTGGTTTTGCGAGGTTTGAGCGGGAAAGTCGAGTACCACTACGCATTGTTAGTTAACCCCTCCAGGCGCAATTCTTGTCCTATCGAAATCCGAACCGCTAAACGGGAAATGAAGCGGAAGGAGTTCGTCAGACAAATTCACTTATCTGGGAAGGGTTTTTCCAATGTCATCTCTCATGGTTTCAGTCATTGCTTTCGTTGCCGGCGTCAAAGATCGCCTTACGTCGGAAAAGGGAGCAACCGCAACTGAATATTCGCTGCTCGTAGCCTTCATCGCACTCGTCATCATCGCCGGCGTCACCGCTTTCGGCGGCGCGCTGAACACTTGGTACAACAACATCGCCACAACTGTCAGCGGCTGGCACCACTAGTCACGATCCATTTATCGGAAGGGTCTCCAATGTCATCCGTTATGGCTTCCGTCATTGCTTTCGTCGCAGGCGTCAAGGTCCGCTTCACTTCCGAAAAGGGCGCCACAGCAACCGAGTATTCGCTACTAGTCGCTTTCATCGCCCTAGTCATCATCGTTGGCGTCACCGCCTTCGGTGGCGCGCTGAACACTTGGTACAACAACATTGCAACGACCGTCGGCGGATGGAACCACTAACCCCCGAGCAAGGTCCCAAGGCAATGCCAACGGTGCCGCGTCCGCTCAACGCGGGCGCGGCAGCGTTGTTTCCGGGAAGCTTTCTTCTCGACTACGTTTCTTACCCAAAGCTGCTCAATCCTCTGGGGGATAACATGAACCGCAGCAAATTAAAAAACAAGGGAGAACGAGGCGCCGTCGCCGTCGAATTTGCGCTCGTCGCGCCGATTCTTCTGCTGTTGATTGTGGCGATTATTGAATTCTCCTATTTCTACAACCTCCAAATATCTGTCACCCAGGCCGCTCGTGAGGCCGCCAGGACCATGGCGGTCACCAATGACACCGGCAAAGCGCAAGCAGCCGCTGTCGCCGGCGCTCCGAGCATCAGTCTTTCTCCTGCAAACGTTGCGCTTTCGGGACCGTGCAGTCATGGCATCACGGTCCAGTCCACGGTGACCTACAGCGCTCCATCCCTCACAGGGTTCTTCACGCCGTCGATCACTGTGACCGGACAAGGGGCCATGTCATGTGGCGGCTGAAGCGCAAGGTCAGGAAGCAAGACCGTGAGAAGGGCGCAGCCGGAGTCATCGTAGCGGTCATGATGCTAGTTCTCATCGGGGTTGGTGCCATGTCCGTTGACGTGGGCCAGATCTACGCCGAGCGAGCGCAGCTCCAGAACGGTGCGGATGCCGGCGCTCTCGCAGTGGCCCAGTTGTGTTCGAACAGCGGAGGCTGCACCCAAGGCGCAGCCAACACAGCTGCAAAATCCCTCGCCGATAGCAACTCAAATGATGGTGTCTCCAACGTGCAGTCCGTGGATTTGAGCGTGGCCAACCAGGTCACCGTCACCACATCAACTATTGACGGCACCAGCCACGCAGGGTTCCTCACCCAACTTTTTGCCAGCGCCTTGAACGCGTCCCCGGTAACAGTCGGTGCCAAGGCAACCGCTTCCCTGAAACCGCCAAGCGGCGGTGGGGCTTTTCCCTTGGCCTTCTCCAATAAGTGCTGGGACCTTAGCGGCGGAACCGCTACGGGCGCACTGCAAAAAATCTCTTGGAAACCGGGCACAACTTGTACCAATCCCTCTGGTCTGGTCGTTCCCGGGGGATGGGGCTGGCTGAGCGATCCCGACGGAGACTGCTATGCCATCACCTCGACGGGCAATATGGCCGGAACAGATCCCGGCAATAATCCCCCGAACCAGTGCGCGACGATTCTCCAGGGGTGGATCAATTCCCTGAGCGGCGGGACTGCCGTAAAAGTTACCTTTCCTGTCTTTGACACGACCTCGGGCACAGGAAACAACGCCGTGTTCCACGTCATCGGCTACGCCACTCTCAACATTGTTGGTTGGAAGGTCGGTAACGGCACTCCCTATGAGTACCACAACACCACCTCCGCGTTGGGCAACTCCAACCTCGCGTGCTCCGGCGGAAGCGATCGCTGCGTCGTGGGCCAATTCGTCAAGTTCGCGACTGTCGACGACTTCGACGGCAACGGGACCGGACCGAGCCAAGACTTCGGCACCTGGCAAGTGCAACTCATCAAATAGCGGCCCCGGTTCCACGTTGCCGCACATCGAATAGGAGAAAGAAGTGAAAGCACGCCTACTGGGAGGCATCGCTGCGCTTGTCGTAGCCATCATCGGAACAGTGATGCTCATGATCTATGTCCAGGGCGCCGACAAGCGCGCTTTGGCAAACACGGAGACGGAAGACGTCTACGTCATTGAAAGAGAAATTCCCGCGGGCACTCCCACCGCCAAATTCGGGGATTCGATCATTAAGAAAGCCGTGCCCAAAGCGGCAATCGCGGCAGACACTGTCACGAACCTGGGAGATCTGGGCTCCAAGGTCTCGTCGATCGACTTCATGCCGGGCGAACAGTTGCTCGCATCGCGCATGGTGGATCCGAACAGCCTCGCCGGACCGGGGCGCGTGCAAGTTCCCACAGGACTCCAAGAAGTCACAGTGAAGCTTCCCATTGAACGCGTTGTCGGCGGGCACCTGGCCGCGGGTGACACCGTTGGCATGATGCTGTCGTTCAAGGCAGACGACAAGGCAAACGCCCCCGACCAAACAAGCTTCACGTTCAATAAGGTCCTTGTGACCGCGGTCCAGGACGCCGGTGGAGCAATCACCGATAGCAGCAATTCAAGCTCCCAAAGCAACGGAGGCGCCCTGAATTCCAACAAGGCGTCAGGGACCAACGGTGGATATCTCGTCACCGTGGCTCGCTCCGCCGTCGACGTCCAAAAGATCGTTTACGCCGCCGAATTCGGCTCCATCTATCTCAGCAAGGAACCGTCCGGGGCCACGGAAGGCGCCACCGATGTGATTGACCGGGGGAGGGTCTTCAAATGAGCCGCTTCGTCCTCATTACCCCTGACCTCGAGTTCGAACGCCGGGTCCGCTCCGCGACTGCGGGCATGAGCGGAAGCCTTCAATGGTTCCAGGCGGATTACCTGCCGGCAGGACCACGCGAAATCCTGGATCAACTGCTCGGGGAACCACCGGAAGTCATGATCCTTGGCCCCGGGCTTGAACTCGAAGAATCCCTCAAGCACGCCTCTTTGCTCGATCTCCAATTCCCCGAAATCAGCGTGGTGCTGGCGGCCGAACAAAGCGAGTCACTGGTCCTGGCGGCCATGCGCTCCGGAGTCCGGGACATCCTCTCTCCCGCCGCGGACGCCGATTCCATCCGGGTCATGGTGGAACGGGCCAGCCTGGCGGCTGCCGGCAGGCGACGGGGACTCGCCCCCAATGCCGTCGAAATGCCTTCGCGGGACTCCGGAGGCCGCGTCGTCGCCGTCATGTCACCCAAGGGCGGCGTCGGAAAGACGACGGTCGCCACCAATCTCGCCGTCGGTCTCGCGACTTTGGCGCCAATGGGCGTGGTGATCGTTGATTTGGACCTGCAATTTGGCGACGTCGCAAGCGGCCTGCTTCTGCACCCGGAACGCACCATTACGGATGCGGTACTCGGTCCGGCAAGCCAGGACTCGATGGTATTGAAGACCTACCTGAATGTTCATCCTGCGAGCATTTATGCCTTGTGCGCTCCGCGAAACCCTGTCGAAATAGACAGGATTTCAGCCCAGCATGTGTCGAACCTCATCGAACAGTTGCGGCATGAATTCCAATACGTCGTGATCGATACTGCTCCCGGCCTCGGCGAGCATGTCCTCGCGGCCCTGGAATGCGCGACTGATGCGGTATGGGTTTGCGGCATGGATATTCCAAGCATCCGCGGCCTGCGGACGGGCTTGAATATCCTCGACGAGTTGCAGCTGCTCCCGCAGTACCGGCATGTCGTGCTCAATATGGCCGATCACAAGAGCGGGCTGGCACTGACCGACGTGGAGGCGACCATCGGCGTTCCAGTGGACGTTGCAATTCCCCGGTCACGGACCCTCCCCTTTTCCACGAATAAAGGTGTCCCCCTGCTCCAGGACGGGGCGCGGGATGCCGCCACGAAAGGCCTGCGCCTCCTCGTGGACCGGTTCCGGCCCAATTGGGACGAACGAACACACAAGCAGTTGCACAGAAGGGCGGTAGTGCGGTGAACCTCTCAAGAAGGCTTGAAAGTCGCCGTTTCGGTACGGGTCCGGGCGCCACTCCGGAAGGAACCGGAACACCCGAAGGAGTAGCATTATCGGGTGTAGCGACACTCGGACGTATCCAAGAGGCCAAGGCAGCCGAGCTGGCAAACACCGTGGTCCGCAGCGAAGGCAACACATCGACGATCCTCGCCAGTGAGGCACTCCGGGACTTGAAGGAGCGTGCGAGCCAGGCACTGTTCGAACGCCTCGGCTCCAGGCTCTCCGATTCCTCCATGGAAGAAGCCGAGCTGCACCAACAGGTCCGTGACGAGCTCAAGATCGTTGTGGACGAAGAACAGGTTCCCCTGACGTCGGCTGAACGGCAGCGCCTTACATCCGAGATTATCGACGACGTCCTGGGTCACGGAGCCATTCAACGGTTCCTGGACGACCCCGAAGTCACCGAGGTCATGGTCAACAGCTACAACAGCATCTATGTCGAGCGGTACGGCCAGTTGTACAAGACCGAAGCCAAGTTCTCTTCGGATGAAGCCCTCCGGCGGATCATTGACCGCATTGTCTCCAAGGTAGGGCGGCGGATCGATGAGTCGTCCCCCCTTGTGGATGCCCGCCTTGCTGACGGCTCCCGCGTGAACGCGATCATTCCGCCTTTGGCGGTCAATGGGCCCTCGCTCACCATCCGGAAGTTTGGCCGGGAAGCACTGACTGTCAACAAGCTCCTCGAATTCGGTAGCCTCTCTCCGGAAATGGCCGAGCTCCTCAGGGCTTGCGTCCTTGCCCGGATGAACATCATTGTGTCCGGTGGAACGGGTACCGGTAAAACCACCTTGTTGAACGTCCTCTCTTCCTTTATCCCCTCGTCCGACAGGATTGTCACCATTGAGGACGCCGTCGAACTGCAACTCCAGCAGGAGCACGTGGTCCGCCTCGAGAGCCGCCCGGCGAATATCGAAGGACGCGGCGAAGTCACCATCCGTGATCTCGTGCGGAATTCACTCCGCATGCGCCCGGACCGGATCGTGGTGGGCGAGGTTCGCGGTGGCGAATCGCTGGACATGCTCCAAGCCATGAATACGGGGCACGACGGCTCCATCTCCACGGTCCACGCCAACTCGCCGCGCGACGCAATAGCCCGCTTGGAGACCTTGGTCCTGATGGCGGGAATGGACTTGCCCCTCCGCGCTATCCGGGAGCAAGTGGCTTCTGCGGTGAATCTCATTGTGCACATCAGTCGCTTGCGGGACGGGACTCGCCGGGTCACACACATCA
The DNA here is from genome assembly GCA_041360635.1 of bacterium RCC_150. Lineage (GTDB taxonomy): Bacteria > Actinomycetota > Actinomycetes > Actinomycetales > Micrococcaceae > Arthrobacter. Next base: position 33,603 of record JBFUPP010000014.1, read on the forward strand.
CCGAGGTGCAAGGGATGGAAGGCGATATCGTCACCCTCCAGGACGCATTCGTGTTCGACTACTCTGCGGGGGTGGACGCCAACGGGCGTTTCCTTGGCAAGCCGGTACCCACCGGAGTCCGCCCACGCTTCACCGACCGCTTTGCCGAGCTCGGTATTCACATCTCTCCAGCGGTGTTTGGAGTTCAGCTGGCCGGTGGCCCGCGATGAGCGGCGGGATTCAAGTTGTGTGGCTCGCGGCGGGACTCGGCCTGATGTATCTCGCACTGCTTCTTCTGGTGCTTGTGGTGTTCAAATCGCGCAGGACACTTGACCTGGAGAGGCGCCGCCCGAATGCCGCGATCCACACATCGATGTTGACCCGGCTTAGCGATGGAGCACGGGACGCCATCCAAAACCGCGTTCATTCACGTCCTGGCGGCTTCCTCACCCAGGCGAGGCTCGATGCCGCCGGGCTGAAGAAGCAACCGGCAGACTATCTGTTGATCGCTGGTGTCGTGACCGTGTTGGCTGCCGTCATCGGCTTCATGCTCGCAGGACTATTCTTCGCGGTCCTCATGGCTCTTGCCGCTGTGGCTGCCCTTGCCGGGCTCCTCGCCCTCCTCGCTTCCCGACGCTCCGCGAAGTTTGATGAGCAAATCCCGGACGCCCTCCAATTGTTGAGCGGCGGGATGCGCGCCGGCCACAGCCTCTTGAGGGCGGTTGACGCAACCGTCCAGGAATGCGACGCACCGATGGCCGAGGAGATGAGCAGGATCGTGAACGAAACCCGAATCGGGCGCGATCTTGGGCCCGCGCTGACGGATGTTGCCGTTCGAACAAGGAGCGAAGATTTCTCCTGGATTGCCCAGGCAATCGAAATCCACCGTGAGGTTGGCGGGGACTTGGCGGAGGTCCTGGACCACGTGGGCGAAACCATCCGCGACCGCAACCAGATTCGCCGACAGGTCAAGGCGTTGAGTGCAGAAGGCCGAATGTCCGCATATGTGCTGCTTGCGCTACCCGTACTGATGTTCGTCCTATTGCAACTGATCAATCCGAGTTACGGGACGATACTCACCTCCACTGTGCCCGGCTACATCATGCTCGCCGTTTCGGTTCTCATGCTCATCCTTGGTGCGCTCTGGTTGAACCGGCTCGTCAAGCCGAAGTATTAAGAGAGGCTCGTCATGCAAATCATTGCTTATGCGGGAATGCTCGCGATCGTGGCTCCCGTTTCGTGGATGGTGTGGCTTGCCTTCACTGGAGACAGGGCAGGCCTACGAAACATACGGGCTAATCTTGGGGGCCGCACGGCCTCCGCAGCGCACCATTCACCTGGCAGGGAGCGCTTCATGGCGTTCGCCCGGCAACTTGCTCCAGGCGGTTACGTTGCCTGGCTGGACAAGCAGCTCGCGGGGGCTGGGCGTCCCAAGGAGTGGCCCCTGGGCCGTGTCTTGATGATCAAGCCGCTGCTGGCACTCGGAGGCGCAGTCCTCGGCGTCTTGCTTTTCCTGGGCGATCGATCGCCCGGTCGAATTCTCCTCGGGCTTGCCGCGATGGCATTGGCCTACTTCGTGCCCGATCTGCTGATCCGGTCCAATGCCCAGAAGCGGCGAGCCGCAATCCAACTCGAGCTGCCAAACTCGCTCGACCAGATGCTGATATCCGTCCAAGCAGGCCTCGGATTTGAAGCCGCCATGGCGCGCGCTGCGGAAAACGGCCGCGGTCCCCTTGCCGACGAATTCGTCCGCACCCTGCAGGACATCCAAGTGGGACGAAGCCGGAAAGAAGCGTACCTGGACATGTCGGAGCGTGTCGATGTTCCTGACGTTCGAAGCTTCATCAGGGCTGTCGTGCAGGCCGATGCCTATGGCATTGCCATTGCCAAAGTCCTGAAGGCGCAGGCGCAGGAAATGCGAATGAAACGCAGGCAGCGCGCTGAGGAGCACGCAATGAAGATCCCGGTGAAGATCCTCTTCCCTTTGATCTTCTGCATCTTCCCAACGCTGTTCATCATCCTGATTGGACCGGCCGTCATGAAGATCATCGCCTTGTTTTCCTAGTGCCAAGCACTACGCGGTTTGGACCAGCGCATCTGGGGCGCGATTGACTGACCACCCAGGCACCCAGAACCAGGGCGGTCACCCAGGCCCCCTCCCCGGTACCCAGAGCCGGGAGGGGGCCGTCCACCGTTAACCTCCAGCCCGCACAGGGACCGGCTACTCCCGACGAGCCCGCGTCAGTTCAGCCCTCGCAAACAGCTCCTCGTCCGAGGGGTAGGCCACTTCTTCAAGGACCAAAGGATGCGGAGCCGCCAGCACGGATTTCGCATCCCTGACACCTGCAAGCAAGCGCTCATGCAGCCATTCGGGCCGTTCCAGGCCCTCTCCAACCCGTAATGCCGATCCAACCAAGGCCCGCACCATGTTGTGGCAAAAGGCGTCGGCCTGGACGGTCGCAACAAGAACCCCGTCACTCCCCCGGGCGAACTCGAAGCGTTGCAGCTCGCGGATGGTGGTTGCCCCCTCGCGCGGCTTGCAATATGCCCTGAAGTCCTGCAGCCCCAACAACGCGGCAGCGCCCTCGTTCATCGCCGACTCGTCCAGTCCAGCCTTGTGCCACAACGTCAGCCGCCGCAGCACAGGATCCCAGCGCTCCGGACCGTCGGCAATCCTGTAGCTGTAACGACGCCACAACGCAGAGAACCGGGCGTCGAAGCCCTCAGGTGCCAGTCCGACGTCGTGCACTTCAATGGCGCCGGTCTCATCGTGCAGGACCCGGCTCAGCGCGCCGCGAAGCCTTCGAAGCAGTGCGACCGCGGGGTCGATTTCGTGTCCGCGGGTCAGTCCGCTCCACTCGCCTTCGCCCAGGTCGACGTGGACAACCTGTCCGCGCGCGTGGACGCCGGCGTCGGTACGGCCCGCAACTGTAACCCGCACGGGGCGGCGCACTATCAGTTCCAGCGCTTCTTCCAGGGAACCCTGCACCGTCCGCAACCCAGGCTGCAGGGCCCATCCGCTGAAGGGTCCGCCGTCGTACGACAGGTCCATGCGCACACGCAAAAACCCGCCGCCCCCCAAAACGGGGGCAGCGGGTTTTCGTTCGTTCATAGACCCAAGTCTACTGCGAAGAATTCAGGGAATTACTTCGTTTCGTCAGTGGTCGGAGCTTCCTGGGCCTCTTCAGCCTGGGCGTTTTCAGCTTCGGCAGCCTCAGCTTCGGAAGCCTGGGTGTCGGCCTCAGCGGCTTCAGCGTCGGCCTCGACGACCTCTTCCTCAGCAGCTGGTTCCTCGGCGACGGGGGCTTCCTCGGCGACGGGGGCTTCCTCGGCGACCGGAGCAGCCTTCTCAGCAGCCTTGGTTGCTTCTGCAACTACGGCCTGCTTCGGGGAAACCGGCTCAAGGACCAGCTCGATGACAGCCATGGGAGCGTTGTCGCCCTTGCGGTTGCCGATCTTGGTGATGCGGGTGTAGCCACCATCGCGGTTGGCAACGGCGCCGGCGATGTCGGTGAACAGCTCGTGGACAATGCCCTTGTCGCTGATCAGGCCGAGAACGCGGCGGCGGGAGGACAGGTCGCCGCGCTTGGCGAAGGTCACGAGGCGCTCTGCGTACGGCTTGAGGCGCTTGGCCTTCGTGACCGTGGTGGTGATGCGCTTGTGCTCGAACAGCGATGCTGCCAGGTTCGCGAGCATCAGGCGCTCGTGAGCCGGACCGCCTCCGAGGCGCGGACCCTTAGTGGGGGTAGGCATAGTAATTTCTCCTGTTATGAAGGCCTTCCAGGTCCGAACGTGGACCCGGCGGCCAAGATCTGCTTGTTAGAGCTCGTCGTCGCTGAACGCGGCGTCGTCCTCTTCGATGGCTGCGGCGCGGGCGGCGAGGTCGAAACCGGGAGGGGAGTCCTTGAGGGACAGGCCCAGTTCAACCAGCTTTGCCTTGACCTCATCGATGGACTTCGCACCGAAGTTGCGGATGTCCATCAGGTCAGCCTCGGAGCGGGCAACGAGTTCACCCACGGTGTGGATGCCCTCACGCTTGAGGCAGTTGTAGGAACGGACGGTGAGGTCCAGATCCTCGATCGGCAGTGCCATGTCGGCTGCCAGGGCAGCGTCCGTCGGCGACGGGCCAATCTCGATACCTTCGGCTGCGGTGTTCAGCTCACGGGCCAGACCGAACAGTTCCACCAGGGTGGTGCCTGCCGAAGCAACGGCGTCGCGAGGGGCGATAGCCTGCTTGGTCTCGACGTCGACAATCAGCTTGTCGAAGTCGGTGCGCTGCTCAACACGGGTGGCTTCCACGCGGAAGGTCACCTTCATGACCGGCGAGTAGATCGAGTCGACTGGGATGCGGCCGATCTCGGAGTCGCCGGACTTGTTCTGAGCTGCCGAAACGTAGCCGCGGCCGCGTTCGATGGTCAGTTCGAGTTCGAACTTGCCCTTCGAGTTCAGCGTGGCAATGTGCAGATCCGGGTTGTGGAATTCGACGCCGGCCGGCGGGGCGATGTCCGCGGCCGTGACGACTCCGGGGCCCTGCTTGCGCAGGTATGCAACAACCGGCTCGTCGTGCTCGGAGGACACGGAGAGGTTCTTGATGTTCAGGATGATCTCAGTGACATCTTCCTTGACACCCGGAACCGTGGTGAACTCGTGCAGCACGCCATCGATCCGGATGCTGGTTACAGCGGCACCGGGGATGGAGGAGAGCAGGGTACGGCGGAGGGAGTTTCCGAGCGTGTAGCCGAAGCCCGGTTCCAGCGGTTCAATGATGAAACGCGAGCGGTTCTCGGATACTACTTCTTCAGACAGAGTGGGGCGCTGTGCAATAAGCACTTAGGTTTCCTTTCGGCGAGCATCCGCTATATGACGCAACACAGGTGGTGGAAATCGGCTTGGTTCCGGCTTTGCCGGCCGGGCCATGGGACAGTCACGCTTTTCCATGGGGACCGGCCGGCAAAAGCCAAGAGCCAATTAGACGCGGCGGCGCTTCGGCGGGCGGCAACCGTTGTGGGCGCTGGGGGTGACGTCCTGGATGGAGCCAACCTCGAGGCCAGCGGCCTGCAGCGAACGGATTGCGGTCTCGCGTCCGGATCCCGGTCCCTTGACGAACACGTCAACCTTGCGCAGACCGTGCTCCTGGGCGCGCTTTGCAGCGGCCTCGGCAGCCATCTGGGCAGCGAACGGGGTGGACTTGCGGGAGCCCTTGAAGCCAACCTCACCGGCGGAAGCCCAGGAGATCACAGCACCGGTCGGGTCCGTGATGGACACGATGGTGTTGTTAAAAGTGCTCTTGATGTGCGCTTGGCCAAGCGCGATATTCTTTTTGTCCTTCTTACGCGGCTTGCGAACCGCGCCACGAGTCTTCGGGGGCATTATTTCTCCTACAGAAAGTTATCGGGGGAAAACCAGCGCTATTTAGCGGCCGGCCTTCTTCTTGCCGGCGACGGTACGCTTCGGGCCCTTGCGGGTACGAGCGTTGGTCTTCGTACGCTGACCGCGTACGGGCAGGCCCTTGCGGTGGCGCAGGCCTTCGTAGCTTCCGATTTCAACCTTGCGGCGGATATCTGCAGCTACCTCGCGGCGAAGGTCACCCTCAACCTTGTAGTTGCCTTCAATGTAGTCACGCAGCTGGACCAGCTCGGCGTCAGTCAGGTCCTTGACGCGAACGTCAGCGCTGATGCCGGTGGCAGCCAGGGTTTCGTGTGCACGGGTCTTGCCCACGCCGTAGATGTAAGTAAGCGCAATTTCCAACCGCTTTTCGCGGGGAATGTCTACGCCAGCGAGACGAGCCATAGTGGCAGTACTCCTTGAATAAACCGGAGGTCGTAGGCAGTACACCCGCACTTTCAGTGCGGCCCCAGCCTCCGACCGGGGGTTAGCTGTCCGGGCCCTGTACGTCCCAGTTCAGCTTGTGCTGCCTTTATTTACTTGCGTGGGTTAGCAACCCAGGTTTGCCCTCGCGGGCGCTATTTCCCTTGCGGGGAATTAGCCCTGGCGCTGCTTGTGGCGCGGGTTCTCGCAGATCACCATGACCCGGCCATTACGGCGGATCACTTTGCACTTGTCGCAGATCTGCTTAACGCTCGGCTTGACCTTCATGGCGTTCCTTTGCGTGTTGCAGGTGGTCGGCTGGAGCGGCGGCGGGCTTTGCCCTGCCACCCAGCAATTACTTGTAGCGGTAGACGATACGACCACGAGTGAGGTCGTAAGGGCTGAGTTCCACCACTACGCGGTCCTCAGGGAGAATCCTGATGTAGTGCTGGCGCATCTTCCCCGAGATGTGTGCGAGAACGATGTGCTTGTTGGTGAGCTCAACGCGAAACATCGCATTGGGCAGCGCCTCAGTCACAACGCCCTCGATCTCAATGACCCCGTCCTTCTTGGCCATATCCTCCGCTAACTGTTGTTTGCCGCAGCCCTTCGGTAGGCACCGAAAATTCCGCGGACGTTTTTTGTTTGTTCGGTCGCCCGGATCCTGCCACTCCATCGGCCAGGATTTCGCAAGCTGGAAAATGGGCGTGGCTGTGCAGACAACCAACAGACAACACTACGGCAATGCGCCGTGAATGTTAAATCCGCCCATGCTAGCGCACCCGGCCCGCGGGTGTCACGCTCCTCCAGCCTCCGGGTTCCCCCACATTCCGCGGTTTCCAGCCGTTCCCGGCGTAGCGTCGCGGTAGGCCGGGAAGGTTCCGGCCGGCGTCGTGATGGCTTCCGCGGACCCGACGCCGTCAAGGACGGCCAGCCTCACCGCGTCGGCCGCCGCGCTCTGCAGGGTGATGAGCGAAACCTGCCTCGACTGTTCCGAACTGCGGTCAAGAACGACGGCGCCGGTCGCCAGCGCGAACACGGTGTCGCCGTCGGCGAGTGTATGGGAGGGGTTGAGCGCCCTGGCCAGGCCTGCATGTGCCGCGTTTGCCGTCCGCTTGCATTCCGCGGGGTCGAGAACCGCATTCGTGGCGACAACCACGAGCGTGGTGTTCAGCGCCGGAGGCGCCGCCTGTACGGCAATGTCCCCGGCCGCCCCAAAGGGCAGGCCCAAGGCGTTCACCACCGCAAGCGCCCCTACCACCACGCCGTTGTCCAAAGTGATGGAAGAGGTGCCCACTCCCCCTTTGAACGCGCCACGGCCGATCACCGCACCGGTGCCCGCACCCACATTGCCGCGTTCGACGTCGGCCCCCTCACCGGACGCGGCGGCCTCAAGTGCCGCTTCAAATCCCATCGCTTCGTCGGGTCGGGCGGCGATGTCGCCACCTCGGCCGAGGTCGAAGATCGCTGCCGCCGGAACAATCGGCACGACTCCCCCTGGTACCTCAAACCCCCGGCCCTGCTCCTCGCACCAGCGCTGCGTGCCGTGCGCCGCCACCAGCCCGAACGCGCTGCCCCCGGCGAGCACCACGGCGTCGACCGTCGCGACCAACGCGGTGGGATCCAAGGCGTCGGTCTCGTGCGTGCCCGGACCGCCTCCACGGACATCGACGGACCCCACGGTGCCAAGTGGCGGCAGGACCACAGTGACCCCAGTCAGCCAGCCATCGCCGATCCGCTGGACATGTCCCACGCGGATGCCCGGGACATCGGTGATCTTGGAAGCCATGTGCCTATTCTGCCCCGAAAGCCCTTCGGCTTCACCGGTGCACACCAAGCAACAAACGGTAGTCCTGCCTCAAATGTAAACGTTGCCCCACCCGTCACGGAACGAGGAGTAAACGACCGCCGAAGGCTTGCACAACAATCCCCGCTATGGCCGATTTTTTGACTTGACATGCGTCTCTATGTGGTGGGGTAAAGCTAGCCGCTCCTCTACTGAGCAGTAGGAGCCCGGCACCCCGTCCTCTGCAACCCATAAGAGACCCCATGACTCCACAACTCATCCAAACCCGGCCTGCCCGGGAAGCCGCAGAGTCACTGCCGCCGCGCCGATCGCGTTGGAAAGGCCGCTCGCGCTGGACAGGCCGTTCGCGTCGGGACTTCTTCGTCTTCCTGGCCCTTGCCCTGCCGAACCTCATCCTGATCGCGCTCTTCACCTACTGGCCGCTCGTCAACAACATCTACTACTCAACCCTCGACTGGACCCTCGGTTCAGCCTCCGCCACGGTGGTCGGTTTGGACAACTACGTCACGTTCTTCACGAGCGAGGACGCAGGACGGGTCCTTGGCACCACCGCGATCTTCACCCTTGTCACGGTCGGCGGCTCGATGTTCCTCGGCCTGCTGGTCTCGCTTGCGCTGAATTCGAAGGTCCGCGGCACCACCTTCGCCCGTTCGGCTGTCTTCGCCCCGTATGTTCTTTCGGGCGTCGGTGTCGGGTTGGTCTGGCTCTTCATTTTCGATCCCGGATATGGCGTCCTCGCCTGGATCCTGCGCGGACTCGGACAACAGAGCCCGCAGTGGATCAACGACCCCCAACTCGCCTTGGTCATGGTCATCATCGTCTACGTCTGGAAGAACCTCGGATATTGCGCGGTGGTCTACCTGGCCGGCCTGCAGTCACTGCCGAAAGACGTCATGGAGGCTGCAGCGCTCGACGGCGCCAACAGCTTCCGCCGTTTCCTCAACGTCTCTCTGCCCCTGCTCTCGCCCACCACCTTCTTCCTGCTGATCACCACCATGATCAGTTCCTTGCAGGCATTCGATTTGATCCGGATCATGACCCCTCTGGGCAACGGCACCAGCACGCTGATCTATGAGGCCTACCTGCAGGCATTCGGCGCCTACAACCGCGCCGGGTACTCCGCCGCGATCTCGGTGGTCCTCTTCGCAATCCTGCTGGTCATCACGGTGGTCCAATTGCGCTTCGTCGAGCGGAAGGTGCATTACTCATGAGCACCACAGCCAACCGCGAGCACCCCCTCTCACGCAGCAACCTCGTCAAGACAGTTGCAGGCGGCTACGTTCCCCTCATCCTCGCCACCCTCGTCGTCGCCGTCCCGCTGCTATGGATGCTGCTCAGCTCCTTCAAGCAACCGGGCGAGATCGTCACCACGGACCTGAAGATCCTCCCGCACGGGTTGAACCTGGACAGCTACGGAACCGCCATGACCACGGTGCCGTTCGCCAAGTTCTTCTTCAACAGCCTGGTCGTCACTGCCGTTGGAGCCACGGTCAAAGTAATCCTGGCGATCCTCACCGCCTACGCCCTGGTCTTCGTGCGGTTCCCGTTCAAGAACGTGATCTTCGTCGTCATTCTTGTTGCCCTCATGGTGCCGCCCCAGGTATCGATCCTGCCGAACTACATCCTGATCGCGGGAATGGGCGGAAAGAACACCCTGTGGGGCATCATCCTGCCGGGGCTTGGAACGGCGTTCGGAACGTTCCTCCTCCGCCAGCACTTCCTCACGCTTCCCGGATCCATCCTTGAAGCCGCGGAGATCGACGGCGCAGGCCATTGGCGCCGCTTGTGGCAGATTATCGTCCCCGTTTCCGTACCCTCGATCGCGACCGTTGCGCTGGTAACCGTCGTCAGCGAGTGGAACGACTACATCTGGCCCTTGATCATCACGGACCGGCCGGAAACCATGACACTGCCTGTCGGGCTGACCCTCCTCCAGAACTCGGAAAGCAACGGTGCGGGCTGGGGAATCCTCATGGCCGGCGCGGTCCTGGTGATCATCCCCATTCTCCTGGTCTTCGCCGCCCTGCAGCGATACATCGTCGCGGGCCTCACGCAGGGCAGCGTCACCGGCTAGTGCCCAAACAATCCAAAACACACTTTGAAATCCTTGAAAGGACAGACCATGGCAACAAACTTTGATCGCAGGAGCTTCCTCGGGCTCGCCGGGCTGGGAGTGGGCGCGGCTGCATTGGCAGCCTGCGGCGGTCCCTCCACCGCAGGCCCGGCGGCATCGAGCACCTCGGCCGACCTGGACTTCACCGGAGTAAAGCCGGCGGCGAAGATCGACTTCTGGACCAACCACCCGGGCCAGTCCCAGGACGTCGAGAAGTCGATCATCGAGAAATTCCAGGCCAAGTTCCCCGACATCAAGGTGAACCTTGTGACGGCCGGCGCCAACTACGAAGAAATCGCACAGAAGTTCCAGACCTCCCAGGCCGCGAAGAGCGGCTTGCCCGCGCTCGTGGTCCTCTCCGACGTGTGGTGGTTCCGTTACTTCTCCAACGGCAACATCATCCCGCTCGACGGTCTCGTGAAGCAGCTCGAGATCAAGGTGCAGGACTTCCAGAAGTCGCTCGTCAACGACTACCAATACGACGGCAAGCAGTGGGCACTCCCCTACGGCCGCTCCACCCCCTTGTTCTACTACAACAAGGACCACTTCAAGGCAGCAGGCCTTCCCGACCGTGCACCCACCACCTGGGACGAGTTCGCGGGCTGGGCGCCCAAACTCAAGGCGAGCTCAGGCGCACAGTATGCCTACATGCACCCCGCGCTGGCCGGGTACGCCGGCTGGACCCTCCAGAACAACCTGTGGGGCTGGGGCGGAGGATGGTCGAACGGCTGGGACATCACGGCGGACTCCAACGAATCCGTGACCGCGCTGCAATGGGTGCAGGACTCCATCTACAAGGAGAAATGGGCAGGCGTTTCCTCCAAGGACGCGGCCGACGACTTCGCAGCAGGCATCGCCTCAGCCACGATCTCATCTACCGGCTCCCTCCTCGGCGTCCTGAAATCCGCGAAGTTCAACGTGGGCGTCGGATTCCTCCCCGGCGGTCCGAAGGTGGCAAGTGGTGTGTGCCCCACTGGCGGCGCCGGCCTCGGTATTCCCAGCGGGATCAGCAAAGAGGAGCAGCTCGCGGCCGCGACCTTCCTGAAGTTCATGACTGAGCCCGAAAACACTGCCGCCTTTTCAGCCGCAACGGGGTACATGCCCACCCGGCTCTCCGCCGATATGACCGCCGTCCTCGCGAAGACTCCGCAGATCAAGACTGCCATGGACCAGCTCGCCGTCACGAAGGTCCAGGACAACGCCCGCGTCTTCCTGCCGGGAGCGGACCAGGAAATGGCAAAAGCCGCAGCCAAGATCATGACCCAGCAGGGAGATGTCAAGGCGACGATGACTGACCTAAGGAAGACCCTTGAGGGCATCTACACCAAGGACGTCAAGCCCAAGCTTAAGAGCTAGCTTGCAGGCGACGGGATAGGGACGGGTACGACGCCGAGCGGCGCAAGTTGCGCCGCTCCGCCGTCGGGCGCCGAGAGCACCCAGATGCCCTTCTCATGCACCGCGACGGAGTGCTCCCACTGGCACGAGCGCTTGCCGTCCGTGGTGACCACGGTCCATTCGTCGTCGAGGGTTGCCGTCTCGATCCCGCCGCGGACCAGCATCGGTTCGATAGCGAGGCACAGTCCCGGCCGGATTTTCGGACCCCGGTGGGTAGTGCGATAGTTCAGCACATCCGGTGCCATGTGCATCTCGGAACCGATGCCGTGCCCAACGTAGTCTTCCAGGATGCCCAAGGGCTTTCCGGGCACCGAGGAAACGTAATCGTCAATGGCGTTGCCAATGTCGCCTACGAACTTGCCCTTGGCCAATGCCGCGATGCCGCGCCACATTGCTGCCTGGGTGACATCTGAAAGCCTCTGGTCCTCGGGATCGGCGGTGCCGACAATCACTGTCCGCGCGGAATCCGAGTGCCAGCCGTCCACGATCGCGCCGCCGTCGATCGAAATGATGTCCCCGTCCGCCAGGACGCGGTCACCGGGGATTCCGTGGACCACTTCCTCGTTGACGGAGGTGCAGATCGTGGCCGGGAAGCCGTGGTAGCCGAGGAAGTTCGACTTCGCGCCCGCCGCGTTCAGGACCGCTGCAAAGACGGCGTCGATCTCCCGCGTCGTGACGCCGGGCTTCGCGGCCTCGACGGCGGCGTCGAGCGCGCGGCTAAGGACCAAACCGGCTTCGTGCATCTTCCGCATTTGCTGGTTGGTCTTGTATTCAATACGGGGCTGGCCGAACGCCATAATCTCCTCTTCGCTGTGATGCATGGAAAGCTGTGATGCATGGAAAAAGGGCATGCCCGGCGCGTGTAGCGCCGGACACACCCTCACCTTGGCCCATAGGGGACCTTAGACCGCCTTGGCTGCCTGGATAGCCAGCAAGACGCGGTCCGTGACCTCGTCGATGGCCCCGATGCCATCGACCTGGGTCAGGATGCCGCGCTCGGCGTACTTGGCCACGACTGCTTCGGTTTGCTCGTGGTAGAGATCCAGACGGTGCCTGATCACGGCTTCATTGTCGTCAGAGCGTCCGGTCTCCTTGGCGCGGCCGAGCAGCCGCGTGACAAGTTCCTCGTCGTCGGCAGTCAGCTGAAGCACGACATCGAGCTTCTCCTGGCCGTCAGCGAGGATCTGGTCCAAGTATTCAACCTGGGCAGTGGTCCGCGGGTAGCCGTCCAAGAGGAAGCCGTTTTCGACGTCGCTCTCGCTCAGGCGGTCGCGCACCATCTTGTTGGTGACGCTGTCCGGAACGAAGTCGCCGGCGTCCATGTACTTCTTGGCTTCAAGACCCAGCGGGGTTTCGCCCCTGACGTTTGCACGGAAGATGTCGCCCGTGGAGATGGGGACTACGCCCAGGCGCTCGGAAATCCGCTCAGCCTGGGTTCCCTTGCCCGAACCAGGAGGTCCAATGATCAGCATTCTCGTCATCGCAAAAGCCCTTCGTAGTGACGTTGTTGTAGCTGCGCATCAATCTGCTTGACGGTCTCCAGGCCAACGCCCACCATGATCAGGATTGACGTGCCGCCGAACGGGAAGTTCTGGTTGGCATTGATCAGGACGAGCGCAACCAGCGGAATCAACGCGACGATGCCCAAGTAGAAGGCGCCGGGAAGCGTGATCCTGGAAAGCACATACTGCAGGTAGTCCGCGGTCGGTTTGCCCGCCCGGATGCCCGGAATAAACCCGCCGTACTTCTTCATGTTGTCCGAGACCTCTTCAGGGTTGAAGGTAATCGCGACGTAGAAGTAGGTGAAGAACACGATCATGACGAAATAGAGCGCCATGTAGATGGGGTGGTCACCCTTGGTGAGGTTGTTGTTGATCCATTCCACCCATGCCGGAATCGGGTCGCCGTTCCTTGGCTGGTTGAACTGGGCGATGAGGCCGGGCAGGTAGAGCATGGAGGAGGCGAAGATGACGGGCACGACGCCGGCCATGTTGACCTTGATGGGGATGTAGGTGCTAGTGCCGCCCACGGTGCGCCGACCGATCATCCGCTTGGCGTACTGGACCGGAATGCGCCGCTGCGACTGCTCCACGAATACGACGAGCGCAACCGTGACGAGGCCGATAGCCAATACCGTGAAGAACGTGCCCGGGCCCTTGGAGCGCCAGATGGCACCGAGGGAAGTCGGGAAGCCTGCGGCGATGGACGTGAAGATCAGCAGCGACATGCCGTTGCCCACGCCCTTCTCGGTGACGAGCTCGCCCATCCACATGATGAGGCCCGTACCTGCCGTCAGCGTGATGACCACAAGGATGGTGGCAATGATGCTGGTGTCGGGAATGATCGGCAGCTGGCAATTGGGCAGCAACTGACCGGAACGCGCCAGCGACACCAAGGTGGTGGCGTTCAACAGACCCAGCGCGATCGTCAGGTAGCGCGTGTACTGGGTCAACTTCGACTGGCCCGAGGCACCCTCTTCATACAACTGCTGGAACCGCGGTATGACCACGCGAAGCAACTGCACGATGATGCTGGAAGTAATGTATGGCATGATCCCCAAGGCGAAGATCGAGACCTGCAGCAACGCACCGCCGCTGAAGAGGTTCACGAGCTGGTAGAGGCCGCCCTGGTCCTGATTGCTTGACAAACATTGCTGCACATTTTGGTAGCTCACACCAGGCGAGGGGATAAAAGCTCCCAAGCGGAAGATGGCGATGATTCCCAGCGTGAACAACAACTTGCGTCGCAGATCAGGCGTACGAAATGCCCGGCCGAATGCGCTTAGCAAGCGTCCTCCTGAGTTAAAAAGTCCAAGGGTGTCGAAGGGGTCGAAGAAACCCAACACCCGAGTCTAACGGTTTGATGCGCAATGCGAACAATCGAAGGGTTCGGACCACACGAAAAAACTCCCGGTGCGGGGGCAATAGCCCCTCACACCGGGAGTCGATTCACAGCGGACGAATGTCCCCAAAACCCCTAGAGGGCAGTGGTGGAACCGCCTGCTGCCGCGATCTTTTCAGCTGCGCTGGCAGAGAAAGCGTGGGCGGTGACGTCAACCTTGACGGTGATGTCGCCGGTGCCCAGCACCTTGACCGGCTGGTTCTTGCGAACAGCGCCCTTCTCGACCAAGGACTCGACGGTGACAACGCCACCTTCCGGGAACAGCTCGTTGAGCTTGTCCAGGTTCACAACCTGGAACTCGACCCGGAACGGGTTCTTGAAGCCGCGAAGCTTCGGCAGGCGCATGTGCAGCGGCAACTGGCCGCCGGCAAAGCCAGCCTTCACTTGGTAGCGGGCCTTCGTACCCTTGGTACCGCGACCGGCGGTCTTACCCTTGGAGCCTTCACCACGACCAACACGGGTCTTGGCGGTCTTGGAACCGGGGGCGGGACGCAGGTGGTGGACCTTCAGGGCGTTCTGCTTCTCGGCAGCCTCAGCCTGTGCCTTCTCGGCAGTCTTGTTCTCGGCCATTACTTCGCCTCCTCTACATTCACGAGGTGCGGAACCGTGTTGAGCATTCCCACGGTCACGGCATCCGCGGTACGGACAACGGTGTGTCCGATGCGCTTGAGGCCGAGGGACCGCAGGGTTTCACGCTGGTTCTGCTTGGCGCCGATGACGCCCTTGATCTGGGTGATCTCCAACTTGGCGTCGGAGGGAGTCAGGTTCTTAGCCATGACTAAACACCTGCCTTCTGGTTCTGGAGTGCGCGCACCAGGGCTACCGGAGCAACCTCGTCCAGTGCCAGGCCACGGCGGGCTGCCACCGAAGCGGGCTCTTCCAGACGCTTGAGAGCGTCGACAGTCGCGTGAACGATGTTGATGGCGTTCGAGGAACCGAGCGACTTGGACAGAACGTCGTGGATACCGACGCATTCCAATACGGCGCGGACCGGACCACCGGCGATAACACCGGTACCCGGGGAAGCCGGCCGCAGCATGACAACGCCTGCTGCGGCCTCACCCTGCACGCGGTGCGGGATGCTGTTGCCAACGCGGGGGACGCGGAAGAAGGACTTCTTGGCCTCTTCGACGCCCTTCGCGATAGCTGCCGGAACTTCCTTGGCCTTGCCGTAGCCAACGCCGACCAAGCCGTTGCCGTCGCCGACAACCACCAGTGCGGTGAAGCTGAAGCGACGGCCACCCTTGACGACCTTCGCAACGCGGTTGATGGTGACAACGCGCTCTACGAACTGGCTCTTCTCGGCCTCACGGCCGCCGTCGCGGCCACCACGGCCACCACGGTCGCCGCGGCCCTGGCCGCGGTCACCACGCTCGCCACGACGGCCGCCACGGCGGTCGTCAGTGGCAGCAGCGGTCTCAGTTGCCTCAGCAGCTGCAGCTTCAGTCACATTCTGGTCAGCAGACACAGCGTCCTTTTCCTTGTTTACTTCGGTCACAGTGCCAGCCCACCTTCACGTGCGCCGTCGGCGACGGCAGCGATCCGGCCGTGGTACTTGTTACCACCGC
This sequence comes from bacterium RCC_150, assembly GCA_041360635.1. Lineage (GTDB taxonomy): Bacteria > Actinomycetota > Actinomycetes > Actinomycetales > Micrococcaceae > Arthrobacter. Next base: position 49,174 of record JBFUPP010000014.1, read on the forward strand.
GGTCGAAGACAACAGCTTCGATGCCTGCGGCCTTGGCACGCTCGGCAACGAGCTCGCCGACGCGCTTGGCCTTGGCAGTCTTGTCGCCGTCGAGTGCACGAAGGTCAGCTTCCAGGGTGGAAGCGTAGGCCACGGTTACACCCTTGCTGTCATCGACAACCTGGACGAAGATGTGGCGGGCGGAGCGGTTGACGACCAAACGAGGACGAACAGCCGTACCACTGATGCGCTTGCGGATACGAAGCTGGCGACGGCTGCGTGCAGCGGCCTTGCTCTTGTTCGTACGCTTCTTGTTAATTGCGATGGCCATGGTTTACTTACCAGCCTTTCCGACCTTGCGGCGGATGACTTCGCCGGCGTAACGGACACCCTTGCCCTTGTAGGGGTCGGGCTTGCGCAGCTTGCGAATGTTGGCAGCAACCTCGCCGACCTGCTGCTTGGAGATACCAGCGACGGAGAGCTTGGTCGGCCCCTCCACCGTGAAAGTGATGCCTTCCGGAGCGGAAACATTCACCGGGTGGCTGAAGCCCAGAGCGAACTCAAGGTCAGAACCCTTGGCCTGAACGCGGTAACCGGTACCAACGATTTCAAGCTTCTTCTCGTAGCCCTTGGTGACGCCCTCGATCATGTTGGCGATCAGGGTGCGGGTCAGGCCGTGCAGGGAGCGCGAAGCGCGCTCGTCGTTCGGGCGGGTGACAGTCAGGGTGCTGTCGTCCAGGGAGACCTCGATCGGGCTGGCCACAGTGTGGCTCAGCTCGCCCTTGGAACCCTTGACGCTGATGACGGAGCCATCAACCTTGACCTCAACGCCTGCAGGAACGGTGATGGGGAGACGTCCAATACGTGACATTATTCTCTTCCTTTCCCGTTACCAGACGTACGCGAGGACTTCGCCGCCCACGCCCTTCTTGCCGGCCTGCTTGTCAGTCAGGAGGCCGGAAGAGGTGGACAGGATTGCGATACCCAGGCCACCCAGCACGTGCGGCAGGTTGGTGGACTTCGCGTAAACGCGAAGACCCGGCTTGGAAATGCGGCGGACACCAGCGATCGAACGTTCGCGGTTCGGACCGAACTTGAGGTCGATGGTCAGCTTCTTGCCGACTTCGGCTTCCTCTTCCTTCCAAGCAGCGATGTAGCCTTCTGCCTTCAGGATGTCGGCAACGCGTGCCTTGAGCTTGCTGTACGGCATGCTCACGGAGTCGTGGTATGCCGAGTTGGCGTTGCGCAGACGCGTAAGCATGTCTGCGACAGGATCTGACATAGTCATTTGGGCTTTGGCCCTTCCTCGTAATGGTTTCCGCTTCGGCTGCAAAGACAGCCTCGGCCGGACCTACTACGTAGTTATTAGTCTTCGGATTTGAACGGGAAGCCAAGCGCCTTGAGCAGCGCACGGCCTTCGTCATCGGTCTTGGCAGTGGTGACGACAGTAATGTCCATACCGCGTACGCGGTCAATGGAGTCCTGGTCGATCTCGTGGAACATAACCTGTTCGGTCAGGCCGAAGGTGTAGTTGCCGTTGCCGTCGAACTGCTTGCCGTTGAGGCCGCGGAAGTCGCGGATACGGGGCAGTGCGAGGGTCACGAGGCGGTCCACGAATTCCCACATGCGGTCGCCACGCAGGGTTGCGTGTGCGCCGATGGGCATGCCTTCGCGCAGCTTGAACTGTGCGATGGACTTGCGGGCCTTGGTTACCTGCGGCTTCTGGCCGGTGATCAGGGTGAGGTCGCGGACAGCGCCGTCGATCAGCTTGGAGTCCTTGGCGGCGTCTCCAACACCCATGTTCACAACAACCTTCACCAGGCGGGGAACCTGGTTCACGTTCTCGTACTTGAATTCATCAACCAGTGCCTGCTTGATGGAATCGGCGTACTTCGTCTTCAGACGAGGAACGATCTTCGTAACTGCGGTCTCCGAGAGTGTCTCGCTCATTAGATGTCCTTCCCGGTTGCCTTGGACACGCGGATACGGACGGTCTTGGAAACCCCGTCCTTCATAACGGTGTCGAGACGGAAACCAACGCGGGTCGGCTTCTTCGTCGAGGGGTCAACGAGAGCAACGTTGGAGATGTGGATCGGGGCCTCGACGACCTCGATGCCACCGGTCTTGGTGCCGCGCTGCGACTGACCGACCTTGGTGTGCTTGGTGACGCGGTTGACGCCTTCCACCAGGACGCGGTTCGCATCCGGGAAAACGCGAAGAACCTTGCCCTGCTTGCCGCGGTCGCCGCCGCGCTCCTGCTTGGCGCCGGTGATGACCTGAACGAGGTCACCCTTTTTGATCTTAGCCATGGACTAAAGCACCTCCGGGGCCAGGGAAACGATCTTCATGAACTTCTTGTCACGGAGCTCACGACCAACCGGGCCGAAGATACGGGTACCGCGGGGGTCGCCGTCGTTCTTCAGGATCACAGCTGCGTTCTCGTCAAACTTGATGTAGGAACCATCCGCACGGCGGCGTTCCTTCTTGGTGCGAACGATGACAGCCTTGACGACGTCACCCTTCTTTACGTTGCCGCCAGGGATAGCGTCCTTGACGGTTGCGACGATGACGTCGCCAATGCCTGCGTAGCGACGACCGGATCCACCGAGAACGCGAATGGTAAGGATTTCCTTAGCACCCGTGTTGTCGGCGACCTTGAGTCGCGACTCCTGCTGAATCAATTTTTACTCCTTGCGTCGCGCCGGTTCTCAGACCGAAATGGAGCATACGGAATGAGCCTTGCGGAACGGTTGATCGGGGTGTCTCTTGACCTGCCTGGATTTTGCCAGAGCAGGCCTAAACTCCCGTGCCGCCAGCATCAGCTTCCCTTGCGGAAATGCCTGCGCGGGGCAGTATGCCGCGGCACGATTGTTTACGAGGTGGTTGTAGGCGCACACATGGCGCCATACAAACTCAATATCCTAGCACGTCCCGGGCCGGGCCCGGAAACGCGGGAAGGCCCGCGTCCCTTTCGGAACACGGGCCTTCCAGCCAATCCGTTTCGCTGCCGGACGAGGGTCCGGCGCGGGATTACTTGGCCTTTTCGAGGATCTCCACGAGCCGCCAGTTCTTGGTGGCCGACAGCGGACGGGTCTCGGCGATCAGAACGAGGTCGCCGATGCCGGCGGTGTTCTGCTCGTCGTGAGCCTTGACCTTCGAGGTGCGGCGAATAACCTTGCCGTACAGAGCGTGCTTCACGCGGTCTTCGACCTGGACAACGATGGTCTTTTCCATCTTGTCAGAGACGACGTAGCCGCGACGCGTCTTACGGTAACCGCGCTGCTTGGCGCCGGCTGCTGCTTCCGTCACAGTTTCCTTCTGTTCGCTCACTTGGCGTCCTCTCCAGCCTCAGTCTCGGCCTTTTCGGCCTTGGCTTCTGCCTTCTTGGACTTCTTGTCTTCCTTGGCTTCCACAACCGGTGCGGCAACCTCGGCACGAATGCCCAGCTCGCGCTCACGGAGCACGGTGTAGATGCGAGCGATGTCCTTCTTTACCGCGCGCAGGCGACCGTGGTTCTCCAGCTGTCCGGTGGCGGACTGGAAACGCAGGTTGAACAGCTCTTCCTTGGACTTGCGGAGTTCTTCAACGAGACGCTCGTTGTCGAAACCGTCCAGCTGTGCGGGTGCGAGATCCTTCGACCCTACTGCCATTTCTATTCACCACCTTCGCGACGCACAATGCGTGCCTTCAACGGCAGCTTGTGGATTGCCAGGCGCAGGGCCTCGCGAGCTACCTCTTCATTGACACCGGAGAGTTCAAAGAGAACCCGGCCCGGCTTGACGTTTGCGACCCACCATTCCGGCGAACCCTTACCGGAACCCATGCGGGTTTCGGCCGGCTTCTTGGTCAGGGGACGGTCCGGGTAGATGTTGATCCAGACCTTACCGCCACGCTTGATGTGGCGGGTCATCGCGATACGGGCAGACTCGATCTGACGGTTCGTGACGTAGGCCGGGCTCAATGCCTGGATGCCGTACTCACCGAAAGTGACCCGGGTGCCACCCGTAGCAGCGCCGGAACGACCCGGGTGGTGCTGCTTACGGTGCTTGACTCGACGTGGGATAAGCATTTAAGCCTGTCCTCCTTCTGCTGCCTGAGCCGAACCTGCGGTAGCGGCTTCAGCTGCCGGAGCCTCTGCAGCAGGCGCTGCGTCAGCTGCCGGACGCTCGGTACGACGACGGCGGTCACCACGGTCGGCGCCACCCGGACGACCCGGGCGGTCACCGGCACCGCGGCCGCGGGACGGAGCAGAAGCTGCCTGCTGAGCCAGTTCCTTCGCGGTGACGTCGCCCTTGTAGATCCAGACCTTCACGCCAATACGGCCGAAGGTGGTCTTGGCCTCGTAGAAGCCGTAGTCGATGTTCGCACGGAGGGTGTGCAGGGGCACACGGCCTTCGCGGTAGAACTCGGAGCGGGACATTTCTGCGCCGCCCAGACGACCGGAGCAAGCGATACGGATACCCTTGGCACCCGCGCGCTGTGCGGACTGCATGGCCTTCTTCATCGCACGGCGGAAAGCCACGCGGGAAGTCAGCTGCTCAGCAACGCCCTGGGCAACAAGCTGGGCTTCCATCTCGGGGTTCTTGACCTCGAGGATGTTCAGCTGGACCTGCTTGCCTGTGAGCTTCTCGAGCTCACCGCGGATACGGTCTGCTTCGGCACCGCGACGGCCGATGACGATGCCCGGGCGTGCCGTGTGGATGTCCACGCGGACGCGGTCGCGGGTGCGCTCGATCTCGACCTTGGCGATACCGGCGCGCTCCATGCCCGTGGACATGAGCTGGCGAATACGGATGTCTTCGCGGACGAAGTCCTTGTACCGCTGGCCGGCCTTGGTGCTGTCAGCAAACCAGTGCGATACGTGATCGGTGGTGATGCCGAGTCGGAACCCGTGCGGGTTTACTTTCTGTCCCACTTAGCGAGCCTCCTCTTTCTCCGGGGTAGCGACTACCACGGTGATGTGGCTCGTGCGCTTCTTGATCTGAAATGCGCGACCCTGGGCACGCGGCTGGAACCGCTTCATGGTCGGGCCTTCATCAACAAACGCTTCGCTGATGTACAGGTCTCCTTCGTCAAAGGCAACGCCGTCGCGGTCCGCGAGGACCCGTGCGTTTGCCATTGCCGACTGAACTACCTTGAATACCGGCTCCGAAGCTGCCTGTTCGGCAAACTTCAGAATTGCCAGAGCCTCATTCGCTTGTTTGCCACGAACAAGGTTGACGACGCGCCGGGCCTTCATAGGCGTTACGCGGATGTGACGCGCAATAGCCTTGGCTTCCATTGCTTTCCTTCTCTCGTCTAAGCCGTAGAGCCAGCGCCTTAGCGGCGCTTGCCCTTACGGTCGTCCTTGACATGGCCGCGGAATGTCCGCGTGGGAGCGAATTCGCCGAGCTTGTGCCCGACCATCGACTCAGTGACAAACACCGGGATGTGCTTGCGTCCGTCGTGGACGGCGATCGTGTGACCCAGCATGTCCGGGATGATCATCGAACGGCGGGACCAGGTCTTGATGACGTTCTTGGTGCCCTTTTCGTTTTCCTTGGCGACCTTCACAAAGAGGTGCTGGTCAACGAAAGGACCTTTTTTCAGGCTGCGTGGCATGTGTCCAGGCTCCTATCGCTTGTTCTTGCCAGTACGGCGGCGACGAACAATAAGCTTGTCGCTCTCTTTGTTGGGGCGGCGGGTACGGCCCTCGGGCTTGCCATTCGGGTTGACCGGGTGACGGCCACCGGAAGTCTTGCCTTCACCACCACCGTGCGGGTGGTCAACCGGGTTCATGGCGACACCACGGACGGTCGGGCGAACGCCCTTCCAGCGCATGCGGCCGGCCTTGCCCCAGTTGATGTTGGACTGCTCGGCGTTGCCGACCTCGCCGACGGTTGCGCGGCAGCGCACGTCGACGTTGCGGATTTCGCCGGAGGGCAGGCGCAGCTGTGCAAAGCGGCCTTCCTTGGCGACGAGCTGTACGGAAGCACCGGCGGAACGGGCCATCTTGGCGCCGCCACCCGGACGCAGTTCAACTGCGTGGATCACGGTACCGACAGGGATGTTGCGCAGCGGCAGGTTGTTGCCGGGCTTGATGTCAGCGTCGGGGCCAGCCTCGACGAAGTCACCCTGGGACAACTTGTTCGGGGCGATGATGTAACGCTTGGTGCCATCAACATAGTGCAGGAGGGCGATGCGAGCCGTGCGGTTCGGATCGTACTCGATTTCGGCGACGCGGGCGTTGATGCCGTCCTTGTCGTGGCGACGGAAGTCGATCAGACGGTACTGGCGCTTGTGTCCACCACCCTTGTGGCGGGTGGTGATCTTACCGGTGTTGTTACGGCCGCCCGTCTTGTGCAGCGGACGCAGCAACGACTTTTCCGGAGTCGATCGCGTGATTTCGGTGAAGTCGGCTACGCTCGAGCCGCGACGGCCCGGGGTAGTCGGCTTGTATTTACGGATTCCCATAATTCATTTCCTCGTTAAAGTGGTCTCCGCTACGCGAGCGGACCGCCGAAGATGTCGATAGTGCCTTCCTTCAGGGTGACAATCGCACGCTTGGTGCTCTTGCGCTGTCCCCATCCGAACTTGGTGCGCTTACGCTTACCGGCACGGTTGATGGTGTTGATCGATTCGACCTTGACGGAGAAAATCTTCTCCACGGCCAGCTTGATCTCGGTCTTGTTCGAGCGGGGGTCCACCAGGAAGGTGTACTTGCCCTCGTCGATCAGGCCGTAGCTCTTTTCCGAAACGACGGGTGCAATGACGACGTCGCGCGGGTCTTTGATGGTGGCTGCACTCACTTGGCATCCTCCTCGTTCTTTGCCTTGTCAGCGATGAATGCCTCGAAAGCCGCCTTGGTGAAGACCACGTCGTCGGAAACCAGCACGTCGTAGGTGTTCAGCTGGTCTGCGTACAGAACGTGAACATCTGCGATGTTGCGCACGGACAGTGCTGCAACGTCGTTGGCGCGCTCGATCACAACGAGCAGGTTCTTGCGCTCCGAAACCGACTTCAGCGTTGCAATCGCGTCCTTGGTGGAAGGCTTGGTGCCTGCGACCAGTTCGGAAACAACGTGGATGCGGCCGTTACGGGCGCGGTCAGACAGGGCCCCGCGCAGTGCGGCAGCCTTCATCTTCTTGGGGGTGCGCTGGCTGTAGTCGCGCGGCGTCGGGCCGTGGACGATGCCACCACCGGTCATGTGAGGAGCACGGATGGAACCTTGACGGGCGCGGCCGGTGCCCTTCTGCTTGAACGGCTTGCGGCCTGCACCGGAAACTTCGGCGCGGGTCTTGGTCTTGTGGGTACCCTGGCGCGCAGCAGCGAGCTGTGCGACGACGACTTGGTGCAGCAGCGGCACGTTGGTCTGGACGTCGAAGATCTCTGCAGGCAGGTTTACCTGGACAGTGCTAGTCATTTAACTAGGCTCCCTTCACGGCGGAACGTACGAGGACGACCTGGCCGCGGGCGCCGGGGACGGCACCCTTGATAAGGAGCAGCGACTTCTCGACGTCAACGGCGTGAACGGTGAGGTTCAGCGTGGTGTGACGTTCGGCGCCCATGCGGCCGGCCATTTTCAGACCCTTGAAGACGCGGCTCGGGGTGGATGCGCCACCGATGGAACCGGGCTTGCGGTGGTTCTTGTGGGCACCGTGGGAGGCGCCGACACCGGAGAAGCCGTGACGCTTCATGACACCGGCGAAGCCCTTGCCCTTGCTGGTGCCGACGACGTCGATCTTCTGACCGGCTTCGAAGAGCTCAACGGAAAGCTCCTGGCCCAGTTCGTAGGAAGCGGCGTCTGCGGTGCGCAGTTCGACGACGTGGCGGCGAGGAGTTACGCCGGCCTTTTCAAAGTGGCCAGCCAGCGGCTTGGTGACTTTGCGGGGATCGATCTGGCCGTAGCCGATCTGAACGGCGACGTAGCCATCGGTCTCAGCGTTGCGCAGCTGGGTGATGACGTTGGAGTCAGCCTGGACGACAGTTACCGGGATGAGCTTGTTGTTCTCGTCCCAGACCTGGGTCATGCCGAGCTTCGTGCCCAGCAGGCCCTTTACGTTACGGGTTGCGGTCATAGTTTTCTCAGCACCTCCCTACAGCTTGATTTCGATGTTCACGTCGGCCGGCAGGTCGAGACGCATGAGCGAGTCGACAGCCTTGGGCGTGGGGTCGATGATGTCGATCAGACGCTTGTGAGTACGCATTTCAAAGTGCTCGCGGCTGTCCTTGTACTTGTGGGGAGAGCGGATAACGCAGTACACGTTCTTCTCCGTCGGCAGCGGCACGGGGCCTACTACCGTTGCGCCTGCGCGCGTGACCGTCTCAACGATCTTCCGCGCTGAAACATCAATGACCTCGTGGTCATATGACTTCAGCCGGATGCGGATTTTTTGTCCCGCCATGTCGCCTGACTCTCTTTCAGTCTGTGCTGCCCTCGAATTGAGGCTGCCCTGTTCACTTACGTGTTGCATGTGGCTGCCGAGGCATTTGAAGTAGTACTACCACCCGCCGCACAAGCTGAATCCGGAGGGATCCGGGTTCCTCAACTTGCCGACGTAACCGACCCCCGCGGTCGGGCGTGTCGCGATTTCCACGCAAACTCGTCCGCATTCCTTTGGGGATCTGGGTTATGTTTGGGCTTCAGCTTGGACCCTGGCACCCGGCATTATCCGGATCGGGACGCGAAGAAGCGCTTGAACAACTCACCTAGTATGCCGGAATTCCGTCCCATAAGCCAATCGGGGCTACGAAGGGCCATTGCCATGCGCCTCCGGCATCAGGATGATAGGGGCATGACTGTCCAGGATGCCGCCGCGGTGGAGGATCTTGCGGGCCGTTTCGGGCCGGGCTTCATCCTCGGGGTGGCTGCCGCGGCCTTCCAAATCGAAGGCTCGTTGACCGCCGACGGCCGCGGGCCGTCCAGTTGGGACGCTTTTGCGGAGAAACCGGGAGCGATTCTTGACGGCCACTCCCCTGCCGTCGCCTGCGACCACTATAACCGGACGGATGAGGACATCGCCCTCATGCAGGAGCTGGGCGTGGACTCCTACCGTTTCTCCCTCTCCTGGCCCCGTATCCAGCCAAGCGGGAAGGGCCCAGTCAACCAGCAGGGCCTGGACTTCTACGACCGCTTGATAGACAAGCTCCTCAAGGCCGGCATCTCACCCATGGTGACCCTCTTCCATTGGGACACTCCCCTGCAGCTGGAGCACGACGGCGGCTGGTTGAATCGTGCGACCGCCGAACGGTTCGCGGAATACACGGCTGCCGTGGCCAGCCGCTTCGGCGACCGGGTGACGCAGTGGGTGACCCTCAACGAGCCCGTTTCGGTGGCGCTCCAGGGATACGCCCTTGGCGTGCATGCCCCCGGCCACCGGCTTCTGTTCGAGGCCCTGCCTGCCGCCCACCACCAACTGCTGGGACATGGACTCGCTGTGCAGGCCCTGCGTGCGGCCGGGGTTCCAGGGGCGGTCGGCGTGGCCAACATGCACTCGCCTGTCTGGCCTGCGAGTAAGCGGTTTACGGACCGCCTCATGGCCAAGGCGTTCGACCTCATCCTGAACCGTGTGTACGCCGATCCGATTCTCCTCGGGCGCTATCCCAAGCCGCCGATCCAGGTAAGGCCTTGGTTCCGTTCCCTCAGCAAGATCCCCGAATCCGATCTCAAGACGATCCACCAGCCGCTGGATTTCTACGGAGTGAACTACTATTACCCGGCCAAGGTCGCTTCCGGACGCGGGGACGGAACAACACTGACCATCAACTCGGACATGATGGCCAAGCTCCCGTTCCACCTCACTGCCTTCCCGGAATACGAAACAACAGGATTCGGCTGGCCGGTGGCCCCGGAACACCTCGGGACGCTGCTGCGGGAACTGAAGGATCGCTACGACGCGGCACTGCCTCCCCTGTTCATCACGGAAAGCGGTGCGAGCTTCCCCGAACCGGAGCACACCTCGGGACCCGTACACGATACGGACCGCATCAATTACCTGGCCACCCACCTCGGCCAGGCCTTGCAAGCAACGGCGCCCGGCGGAATCGCCGAAGACGTTGAACTCCTGGGCTTTTACGTCTGGACCTTATTGGACAACTTCGAATGGGCGGCCGGCTACTCGCAGCGTTTCGGCTTGGTCCACGTCGATTTCGACACCCTGGAAAGGACCCCGAAGGATTCCTTCTACTGGTACAAGTCCTTGAGCCGGGCGCGCCGTAGCTGACTAATTCAATCTTTCCTGTTGGCCCGGTTAATGCGCTTCGCGCGATCTATCTCGTGGCGGAAGTACTTCCGTCCCCACAGGGCAGCCGCTACCACGGCGACAACCACGACCAGGAAAATGAGAAATCCCATGACTTGCCCTCCTCTCCTCGATGCAACGGTAGCAGCAAGGCACAAAAAGAACCCCGCCGCAGAAGCGACGGGGTTCTTCTTGGTTGAGGAGCTACCGCCAGCAGCGGGCCCCTCTCCGATCTACAAGCAGGAACTACTTGATGATCTTGGTAACACGTCCCGAACCAACGGTGCGGCCACCTTCACGGATTGCGAAGCCGAGGCCCTCTTCCATGGCGATCGGCTGGATGAGCTCGACGGACATCTCAGTGTTGTCGCCGGGCATAACCATTTCGGTGCCCTCGGGGAGGGTGATAACGCCGGTTACGTCCGTGGTACGGAAGTAGAACTGCGGGCGGTAGTTCGAGTAGAACGGGTTGTGACGGCCGCCTTCGTCCTTGGAGAGGATGTAGACGTTGGCCTCGAAGTCGGTGTGCGGGGTGATGGAACCCGGCTTGACGACAACCTGGCCACGCTCGACGTCGTCGCGCTTCAGACCGCGGAGCAGGAGGCCACAGTTCTCGCCGGCCCATGCTTCGTCGAGCTGCTTGTGGAACATCTCGATACCGGTAACGGTGGTCTTCTGGATCGGGCGGATACCCACGATTTCAACTTCGGAGTTGATGGCGAGGGTGCCACGCTCGGCGCGGCCCGTAACAACGGTGCCACGGCCGGTGATCGTGAAGACGTCTTCGATCGGCATCAGGAACGGCTTGTCACGGTCACGTACGGGGTCCGGAACGGACTCGTCGACAGCTTCCATGAGGTCCTCGACGGACTTGACCCAAACCGGGTCGCCTTCCAGTGCCTTGAGGCCGGAAACGCGGATAACCGGAGCGTCGTCACCGTCGAAGCCCTGCGAGCTCAGGAGCTCACGAACTTCCATTTCGACGAGGTCGAGGAGTTCCTCGTCGTCGACCATGTCGGACTTGTTCAGTGCGACCAGCAGGTAGGGAACACCAACCTGGCGGGCGAGCAGAACGTGCTCGCGGGTCTGGGCCATCGGACCATCGGTCGCGGCAACCACGAGGATTGCGCCGTCCATCTGGGCAGCACCGGTGATCATGTTCTTGATGTAGTCAGCGTGACCCGGGGCGTCCACGTGTGCGTAGTGACGCTTTTCGGTCTGGTACTCAACGTGGGAGATGTTGATGGTAATACCACGCTGGCGCTCTTCCGGAGCAGAGTCGATCGACGCGAAGTCGCGCTGCTCGTTGAGAGTCGGGTACTTGTCGTACAGCACCTTGGAAATGGCGGCAGTCAGCGTCGTCTTACCGTGGTCAACGTGACCGATGGTGCCGATGTTGACGTGCGGCTTAGTCCGCTCGAACTTTGCCTTTGCCACAGGTTCCTCCTAGAACGATTTCAAGTGACTTGCTTCTCGGCCACGCTTTTCGCGGCAGAAACTCCAGCAAGTCTACTTGGGGGCTTGGTTTTGGTGAAATTGCAGATTCAGGAACCAATGATAGTTCCTCGAGTCTGTTCGTGCCGGTGGGAAGCTGCGGCCTTGGCCGCAGCTCCAGCCACCTGCACTGGATGCCTACCCGGAACCGGATCCGCATCCTGGTTTTTCGACGGTGATTACTCGCCGCGGGTCTTCTGGATGATCTCGTCGGCAACTGCCTTCGGGACCTCCGCGTAGCTGTTGAACGTCATGGAGTACACAGCACGGCCCTGGGTCTTCGAACGCAGGTCACCGATGTAGCCGAACATGCCGGACAGCGGAACGTGCGCGCGGATGACCTTGACGCCTGCGGCATCTTCCATCGACTGCATCTGGCCACGACGGGAGTTCAGGTCACCGATAACGTCACCCATGTATTCCTCAGGGGTACGGACCTCAACATCCATCAACGGTTCAAGCAGGACCGGGTTCGCCTTGCGGGCGGCTTCCTTGAAAGCCATACGCCCGGCGATCTTGAACGCCATTTCCGAGGAGTCGACGTCGTGGTAAGCGCCGTCAATCAGCGTCGCCTTGATGCCGACAACCGGGTAACCGGCCAGAACGCCGTCGTTAAGTGCATCCTGGATGCCCGCGTCAACGGACGGGATGTACTCGCGGGGCACGCGGCCACCGGTGACCTTGTTCTCGAACGCGTAGAGCTCGCCGTCGGTGGTGTCCATCGGCTCGATCGCGATCTGGACCTTTGCGAACTGGCCCGAACCACCGGTCTGCTTCTTGTGCGTGTAGTCGTGGCGTTCGACAGCGCGCTTGATGGTTTCACGGTATGCGACCTGCGGCTTGCCCACGTTGGCCTCGACCTTGAATTCGCGGCGCATGCGGTCCACCAGGATGTCCAGGTGGAGCTCGCCCATGCCGGCGATGATGGTCTGGCCGGTGTCTTCGTTGAGGGAGACCTGGAAGGTCGGGTCCTCAGCGGAGAGCTTCTGGATAGCCGTGGAGAGCTTCTCCTGGTCACCCTTGGTGTTCGGCTCGATGGCAACGGAGATCACGGGCTCGGGGAAGCTCATGGACTCCAGCACGATCTGCTCGGACGCGTCGCACAGGGTGTCACCCGTGGTGGTGTCCTTCAGGCCGATGGCTGCGTAGATGTGGCCGGCGGTAGCGCCGTCGACCGGCATTTCCTTGTTGGCGTGCATCTGGAACAGCTTGCCGATGCGCTCCTTCTTGCCCTTGGTGGAGTTGACCACCTGTGCGCCTGCTTCCACGTGACCGGAGTACACGCGGATGAAGGTGAGCTGGCCGAAGAACGGGTGCGCGGCGATCTTGAAGGCGAGTGCCGAGAACGGCTCGTCGGCAGAAGGCTTGCGGGTAAGTTCCTTGTCCTCGTTCCGGGGGTCGTGACCGACCATCGGGGGGACGTCCAGCGGGTTCGGCAGGAAGTCGACGACGGCGTCCAGCATCGGCTGGACACCGCGGTTCTTGAACGCGGAGCCACAGAGAACCGGGTAGAGCTCGGAGTTGATCGTCATCTTGCGGATGCCGGCCTTGAGCTCCTCAAGGGTGAGTTCTTCGCCCTCGAGGTACTTCTCCATGAGTTCTTCGGAAGCTTCGGCAACAGTCTCAACGAGCTGTGCGCGGTATTCCTCAGCCTTGGCCTGGAGATCGGCGGGGATCTCCTGGACCTCGTACTTGGCACCCATGGTGACGTCACCCTTGGCATCGCCCGGCCACACCAACGCGCGCATCTCAAGGAGATCCACGACGCCGATGAAGTCGTTCTCGGAACCGATCGGCAGCTGGAGGACCAGCGGCTTGGCGCCGAGGCGGCTGATGATGGTGTCTACGGTGAAGTAGAAGTCGGCACCCAGCTTGTCCATCTTGTTGACGAAGCAGATACGCGGCACGTTGTACTTGTCGGCCTGGCGCCACACAGTCTCGGACTGCGGCTCCACGCCTTCCTTGCCATCGAAGACAGCGACGGCACCGTCGAGGACGCGCAGGGAGCGCTCAACCTCAACCGTGAAGTCCACGTGGCCCGGGGTGTCGATGATGTTGATCTGGTTCTTGTCCCAGAAGCAGGTCACGGCGGCAGACGTGATGGTGATGCCGCGTTCCTTTTCCTGTTCCATCCAGTCGGTCGTCGAAGCGCCGTCGTGCGTTTCGCCGATCTTGTGGTTCACACCTGTGTAGAACAGGATGCGCTCGGTGGTGGTGGTCTTGCCGGCATCGATGTGGGCCATGATGCCGATGTTGCGGACCTTGCTAAGGTCGGTAAGCACGTCCTGTGCCACGGGGTCTCCCTTTCGGATGGACTACGCGTTCGCCGCCGGCTCAGCGAGCCGGCGGCGGACGGGAAGTTTTACCAGCGGTAGTGTGCGAAGGCCTTGTTCGACTCGGCCATCTTGTGGGTGTCTTCGCGACGCTTCACAGCGGCACCGAGACCGTTGGACGCATCCAGGATTTCGTTCTGGAGGCGCTCGGTCATCGTCTTCTCGCGGCGGGCCTTGGAGTAGCCAACCAGCCAACGCAGTGCGAGGGCAGTGGAGCGGCCCGGCTTGACCTCAACGGGGACCTGGTAGGTCGCGCCACCGACACGGCGGGAGCGGACTTCGAGGGAAGGCTTGACGTTGTCCATGGCCTTCTTGAGGGCGGCAACGGGGTCGCCGCCGGACTTGGCGCGTGCACCTTCGAGGGCGCCGTAAACGATGCGCTCTGCAGTGGACTTCTTGCCGTCAATCAGGACCTTGTTGATCAGCTGCGTGACCAACGGGGAGCCGTAAACGGGATCGGAAACTAGCGGCCGCTTCGGGGCCGGACCCTTGCGAGGCATATTACTTCTTCTCCATCTTTGCGCCGTAGCGGCTGCGGGCCTGCTTGCGGTTCTTGACACCCTGGGTATCGAGGGCACCACGGACGATCTTGTAACGGACACCCGGGAGGTCCTTCACACGACCACCACGAACGAGCACGATGGAGTGCTCCTGGAGGTTGTGGCCAACACCGGGGATGTAGGCGGTAACTTCAACGCCACCGTTGAGGCGCACACGGGCAACCTTGCGGAGAGCCGAGTTCGGCTTCTTCGGGGTGGTCGTGTAAACGCGGGTGCAAACACCGCGGCGCATCGGGCTGCCCTTAAGCGCGGGTGCCTTGGTCTTGGAGACCTTAGGCGTGCGGCCCTTGCGGACCAGCTGGTTAATCGTAGGCACTTTCGTGTTCTCCGTTGGTTGATCTCTGCCCCGCGCCAGGCGACGGCCTGTGTTGCGTGAGAGCTTTGGCGTTGTCCATGCGGCCACGCACCCGAAAGGTACATGGGCGTGCAAAAGTGCGGCATTCGTTGCGCACGTAGCCCGCAACCCGGAAACAGGCTCCACCCGACATCATGAGAACAAAACCAAAATGATACCGCGGCGGCCTTCATCCACTGCCACACAGAACAATTACACAAAGTCTAGCATGGCTTGATCTGGAGCCTTAATTCGGTGTAGGGAACGACGGCGGCACGCACCGCGGGCTGGCACGTCGGCACTGCCTTGCGGGCACCGCCGTCGGGCACTGTTCGCCATTAACGGAAAGGACCCCGCGCCCGAGGGCGCGGGGTCCTTCCGTTGAAATGTGACCAGCCGTGCTCGTTAGCGGAAGTCGTTCCCGAGGTCGTAGTCATCCAGCGGGATGGCGTGGAACTCGGGAGCTCCGTCGCCGCCCAACGCGTCGTACGAGAAGTCCGTGAAGGCGCTGGGGCCCGTGAACAGGCTTGCCTTTGCTTCTTCAGTCGGCTCCACGGTGACCTCGGTGTAACGGGGCAGGCCCGTACCGGCCGGGATCAGCTTACCGATGATGACGTTCTCCTTCAGGCCGAGCAGCGGGTCGCTCTTGCCTTCCATGGCAGCCTGCGTGAGGACGCGGGTGGTCTCCTGGAAGGAAGCGGCCGACAGCCACGACTCGGTAGCCAGCGACGCCTTGGTGATACCCATGAGTTCCGGACGACCGGAAGCCGGGGTACGGCCCTCGGACACCACGCGACGGTTCTCGTCCTCGAAGCGGCTGCGCTCGGCGAGCTCGCCCGGAAGCAGCTCGGAGTCGCCCGATTCGATGACGGTCACGCGACGCAGCATCTGGCGGACGATGACTTCCACGTGCTTGTCGTGGATGCCGATGCCCTGGCTGCGGTAAACGCCCTGGACCTCGTCCACCAGGAACTTCTGGGCGGCACGCGGACCCATGATGCGCAGAACCTGCTTCGGGTCCACAGGACCGTTGATCAGCTTCTGGCCGACGCTGACGTGCTCGCCATCCTCGATGAGGAGGCGGGAACGGCGCAGCACCGGGTAGGCGATCTCCTCGGAACCATCGTCCGGGGTGATGATCAGGCGCATCTGGCGCTCGGACTCTTCAATGGCGATGCGTCCGGCTGCTTCCGCAATCGGCGCGACACCCTTCGGAGTACGGGCTTCGAAGAGCTCCTGGATACGGGGCAGACCCTGGGTGATGTCGTCGCCACCGCTGGCGGAAACAGCACCACCCGTGTGGAACGTACGCATGGTCAGCTGGGTACCGGGTTCACCGATCGACTGTGCGGCGATGATGCCGACAGCCTCTCCAATGTCCACGGTCTTGCCGGTTGCCAGCGAGCGGCCGTAGCACAGTGCACACGTACCGACCTTCGACTCACACGTGAGTACGGAGCGGACCTTGACCTCGGTGATGCCGGCTGCGAGCAGCTCGCCAATGACGACGTCGCCGCAGTCCGTGCCGGCAGCCGCCAGGACGTTGCCCTTGGAGTCGACGACGTCGACTGCGAGGGTACGTGCGTAGGCGCTGTTCTCGACGTTCTCGTCAAGGGTCAGCTCGCCGTTCGAGTCCGGCACGGCGATCGCGGTCATGAGGCCGCGCTCGGTGCCACAGTCCTCTTCACGGACGATGACGTCCTGGGAGACGTCCACCAGGCGACGGGTCAGGTAACCCGAGTTGGCGGTACGCAGTGCGGTGTCGGCGAGGCCCTTACGGGCACCGTGCGTGGCGATGAAGTATTCCAGCACCGACAGGCCCTCGCGGTAGGAGGACTTGATCGGACGCGGGATGATTTCACCCTTCGGGTTGGCCACAAGACCACGGATACCCGCGATCTGGCGGACCTGCATCCAGTTACCACGTGCACCGGAGGACACCATGCGGTTGATGGTGTTCATCGGGGACAGGCTGTCGCGCATCGCCTGGGCGATCTCGTTCGTAGCCTTGTTCCAGATCTCGATCAATTCCTGGCGACGCTCGTCGTCGTCGATCAGGCCCTTGTCGTACTGGCCCTGGATCTTCGCAGCCATGGTCTCGTAACCGGCAAGGATGCCCGGCTTGGATTCCGGAACCTCGATGTCGGAAATTGCCACGGTCACACCCGAACGCGTCGCCCAGTAGAAACCGGCGTCCTTCAGGTTGTCCAGCGTTGCCGCGGTGACAACCTTCGGGTAGCGCTCCGCGAGGTCGTTGACGATCCGGGACAGTTCGCCCTTGTCGGCAACAGCCTCAACCCACGGGTAATCCTCAGGCAGGGTCTCGTTGAAGATGACCTGGCCCAGCGAGGTCTGGACGAGTGCGGGCTGACCCGGCTCCCATCCTTCCGGAGCTTCCCAGCCCGCATACGGGACAAAGTTGTCCAGGCGGATCTTGACCTGCGAGTTCAGGTGCAGTTCACGGGAATCGAAAGCCATGATGGCTTCGGAAACCGACGAGAACACACGGCCTTCACCCGCGGAACCAACACGCTTGGTGGTCAGGTGGTAGAGACCGATGATCATGTCCTGCGAAGGCAGGGTCACCGGACGGCCATCGGACGGCTTCAGGATGTTGTTCGAGGAGAGCATCAGGATGCGTGCCTCAGCCTGGGCTTCGGGGCTCAGCGGCAGGTGGACTGCCATCTGGTCGCCGTCGAAGTCCGCGTTGAAAGCGCCGCAGACCAGCGGGTGGAGCTGGATGGCCTTGCCTTCAACAAGCTGGGGTTCGAATGCCTGGATGCCGAGGCGGTGCAGGGTAGGTGCACGGTTGAGCAGCACCGGGTGTTCGGTGATGATCTCTTCCAGGACATCCCAGACCTGCGGACGGTAGCGCTCGACCATGCGCTTTGCCGACTTGATGTTCTGCGCGTGGTTGAGGTCCACCAGGCGCTTCATCACGAACGGCTTGAAGAGCTCCAGGGCCATCTGCTTGGGCAGGCCGCACTGGTGCAGCTTCAGCTGCGGGCCGACGACGATGACCGAACGGCCGGAGTAGTCGACACGCTTGCCGAGCAGGTTCTGGCGGAAACGGCCCTGCTTGCCCTTGAGCATGTCGCTCAGGGACTTCAACGGACGGTTGCCCGGACCCGTGACGGGACGGCCACGACGACCGTTGTCGAAGAGGCTGTCAACAGCTTCCTGAAGCATGCGCTTCTCGTTGTTGACGATGATCTCCGGTGCGCCGAGGTCGAGCAGTCGCTTGAGTCGGTTGTTGCGGTTGATCACGCGGCGGTAGAGGTCGTTGAGGTCGGAGGTCGCGAAGCGGCCACCGTCCAGCTGGACCATCGGGCGCAGTTCCGGCGGGATCACCGGGACGGCGTCCAGCACCATGCCGAGCGGGCTGTTGTTGGTGGTCAGGAACGCGTTGACAACCTTGAGCCGCTTCAGGGCGCGGGTCTTGCGCTGTCCCTTGCCGTTCTGGATGACGTCGCGCAAGGCTTCCGACTCTGCTTGCATGTCGAAGTTCTCAAGGCGCTTCTTGATGGCTTCGGCACCCATGGAGCCTTCGAAGTACATGCCGTAGCGGTCGCGCAGTTCGCGGTACAGGCCTTCGTCACCTTCGAGGTCGGCGACCTTGAGGTTCTTGAAGCGGTCCCAGACCTGCTCAAGGCGCTCGATTTCGGCGTCGGCCCGCTTGCGGACGTTGGCCATCTGGCGGTCCGCGGAGTCGCGGGCCTTCTTCTTGTCCGCAGCCTTCGCGCCCTCGCCCTCGAGGCGGGCAAGCTCGTCCTCAAGGTCCCGGGCGATCTGTGCGATGTCGCTGTCGCGGTTGTCGACGAGCTGCTTCTTCTCGAGGTCGTGCTCGACCTGGAGGTTCGGCAGCTCCGCGTGGCGGTTCTCGGTATCCACGCTGGTGATCATGTAGGCGGCGAAGTAGATGACCTTTTCGAGGTCCTTCGGTGCCAGGTCAAGAAGGTAGCCCAGGCGGGAGGGAACGCCCTTGAAGTACCAGATGTGCGTGACGGGCGCGGCCAGCTCGATGTGGCCCATGCGCTCGCGACGCACCTTGGCGCGGGTGACCTCAACGCCACACCGCTCGCAAATGATGCCCTTGAAGCGCACGCGCTTGTACTTGCCGCAGTAGCATTCCCAGTCACGGGACGGGCCGAAGATCTTCTCGCAGAAGAGGCCGTCCTTCTCGGGCTTGAGCGTGCGGTAGTTGATGGTTTCCGGCTTCTTGACCTCACCGTAAGACCAGCCGCGGATGTCTTCCGCGGTGGCGAGGCCGATCTGCATGAGGCCGAAGGAGGATTCGCTGGACATATGGTCCCTGTTCTCTCTTGTTCTCTAAATTCTGAAGTCTTGGTTTACGGCAAAGAGGCAGCTGCCTTCGGGCCGGCGGCTCGCACCGCCGGCCCAAAGCGCTGTTAGACCTCTTCTACGGAGCTGGGCTCTGCGCGAGACAGATCGATTCCCAGTTCTTCCGCAGCCGTAAAGACTGCGTCATCAGAGTCACGCATTTCGATCGTCGTACCATCCGTGGAAAGAACTTCCACGTTGAGGCACAGCGACTGCATTTCCTTGATCAAGACCTTGAAGGATTCCGGAACGCCAGGCTCGGGGATGTTCTCGCCCTTGACGATGGCTTCGTAAACCTTCACGCGGCCGTGGATGTCATCCGACTTGATCGTGAGCAGTTCCTGGAGGGTGTACGCGGCGCCGTACGCTTCGAGCGCCCACACTTCCATTTCACCGAAGCGCTGGCCACCGAACTGTGCCTTACCACCCAACGGCTGCTGCGTGATCATCGAGTACGGGCCCGTGGAGCGCGCGTGGATCTTGTCGTCCACCAGGTGGTGGAGCTTCAGGATGTACATGTAGCCCACGGAGATCGGGTCCGGGAACGGCTCGCCGGAGCGACCGTCGAACAGACGGGTCTTTCCGGAGGAGTCGATCAGGCGATCGCCGTCGCGGGTCACGTTCGTGGAATCCAGCAGACCTGTGATTTCCTCTTCGCGCGCGCCGTCGAAGACCGGGGTGGCGACAGTCGTCTGGCCGGTTTCACGAGGCAGGTTCGGGAGGTTCTTGACCCACTCCGGCTCGCCCTCGATCTTCCAACCGGTCTTGGCAACCCAGCCCAAGTGCGTTTCAAGCACCTGGCCGACGTTCATACGACCCGGAACACCAAGCGGGTTCAGGACGATGTCCACCGGAGTACCGTCAGCAAGGAACGGCATGTCTTCCACAGGCAGGATCTTGGAGATAACACCCTTGTTGCCGTGGCGGCCGGCGAGCTTGTCGCCATCTGTGATCTTGCGCTTGGCAGCGACGTAGACGCGGACGAGCTGGTTGACGCCCGGAGGCAGTTCGTCGTCATTGTCCCGGTCGAAGACGCGCACGCCGATGACCGTGCCGGATTCGCCGTGCGGAACCTTCAAGGAGGTGTCGCGGACTTCGCGCGACTTCTCGCCGAAGATCGCGCGGAGCAGGCGCTCTTCCGGGGTCAGTTCGGTTTCACCCTTCGGGGTGACCTTTCCGACCAGGATGTCGCCGGCTTCAACCTCAGCACCGATGTGGATGATGCCGCGCTCGTCCAGCCCCGCGAGGACTTCCTCGGACACATTCGGAATGTCACGGGTGATTTCCTCGGCACCGAGCTTGGTGTCGCGGGCATCGATCTCGTGCTCTTCGATGTGGATCGAGGAGAGGACATCCTCAGCGACAATGCGCTGGGACAGGATGATGGCGTCCTCGAAGTTGTGGCCTTCCCACGACATGAATGCCACGAGGAGGTTCTTGCCGAGGGCGAGTTCACCCTGGTCCGTTGCCGGACCATCGGCAATGATGCCGCCGACTTCGAGGCGCTGGCCTTCATTGACCAGGACGCGGTGGTTGTAGCAGTTGCCCTGGTTGGAACGGGCGAACTTGTTGATGCGGTAGCTGGTCTCCGTGCCGTCGTCGTTGAGCATGGTGACGAGGTCAGCGGAAACTTCGTTGACCACGCCGGCCTTCTTCGCGATGACAACGTCACCGGCGTCGACGGCTGCGGCGCGCTCCATGCCGGTGCCCACGAAAGGCGCCTCGGAACGGACCAGCGGCACGGCCTGGCGCTGCATGTTGGCACCCATGAGTGCGCGGTTTGCATCGTCGTGCTCGAGGAACGGGATCAGGGCCGTAGCCACGGACACCATCTGGCGCGGGGAAACATCCATGAACTGGACGTCCTCGGCCGGAACCAGGACGGGCTCGCCGCCACCACCACGGGCACGGACCAGCACGGTTTCTTCCGCAAAGCGCTTGTCGGCGTCCAGCGGAGCGTTCGCCTGGGCGATGAGGACTTCGGCCTCGTCGTCGGCCGTCAGGTACTCGACGTCGTCGGAAACGACTCCCCCGGAAACCTTGCGGTACGGGGTCTCGATGAAACCGAACGGGTTGATGCGGCCATAGGAAGCCAACGAACCGATAAGGCCGATGTTCGGGCCTTCAGGGGTTTCGATGGGGCACATACGTCCGTAGTGGGACGGGTGGACGTCTCGAACTTCCATGCCTGCGCGGTCGCGGGACAGACCACCCGGGCCAAGGGCCGACAGGCGGCGCTTGTGCGTCAGGCCCGACAACGGGTTGTTCTGGTCCATGAACTGGGACAGCTGGGACGTTCCGAAGAACTCCTTGATCGCTGCCACCACCGGGCGGATGTTGATCAGGGTTTGCGGCGTGATCGCTTCGACGTCCTGCGTAGTCATGCGTTCGCGGACGACGCGTTCCATGCGGGACAGGCCGGTGCGGACCTGGTTCTCGATCAGTTCGCCGACGGCGCGGATGCGGCGGTTGCCGAAGTGGTCGATGTCGTCGATCTCGACGCGGAGCTCGTGGTCTTCGCCATCGCGCTTGCCCATGAGGGTCTTCTCGCCGGCGTGCAGCGCGACGAGGAACTTGATCATGGCCACGATGTCTTCGACGTGCAGCACCGAAGCTTCCTTGTCGCCAAGGGAGCGGTCGATGCCGAGCTTGCGGTTGATCTTGTAACGGCCGACCTTGGCCAGATCGTAGCGCTTGGCGTTGAAGTACAGGTTGTCCAGCAGGGACTGGGCAGCCTCGACGGTGGGCGGCTCGCCCGGACGCAGCTTGCGGTAGATATCGAGGAGGGCGTCTTCGCGCGTCTCGGTGGCGTCCTTCTCCAGCGTTGCGCGCATGGAGTCGTACTGGCCGAACTCTTCGAGGATCTGGCCTTCGGTCCAACCGAGGGCCTTCAGCAGCACGGTGACCGATTGCTTGCGCTTGCGGTCAAGGCGAACGCCGACCTGGTCGCGCTTGTCGATTTCCAGCTCGAACCATGCGCCGCGGGACGGGATGATCTTCGCAGTGAAGATGTCCTTGTCACTGGTCTTGTCCGCGGTGCGCTCAAAGTAGGCGCCCGGCGAACGGACCAGCTGCGAGACGACGACACGCTCGGTGCCGTTGACGACGAACGTACCCTTCTCGGTCATGAGGGGGAAGTCGCCCATGAACACGGTCTGCTGCTTGATTTCGCCCGTGTTGTTGTTCATGAACTCGGCCTTGACATACAAGGGTGCCGAGTAGGTGGCGTCACGGTCTTTGCATTCGGCCATGGTGTACTTCGGATCAGCGAACTCCGGCTCGGAGAAGCTCAGGGACATAGTGCCCTGGAAGTCCTCGATGGGGGAGATCTCTTCGAAGATGTCGGCGAGTCCGGAGGTGGTGGCGACGCTGAGGTCGCCCTCCTCGACAGCCTTCGCTACGCGCGCCTGCCAGCGTTCGTTTCCGACCAGCCAGTCGAAACTGTCTGTCTGCAGGGCGAGCAGATTCGGAACATCCAGGGGTTCGTGAATCTTTGCGAATGAGAGCCGGCGAGTGGCACCATCGGTGCTGCTGGCATTGATAGCGGTTCCTGCATTGTTTTCATTTGAGGTGCTCGAGGCGACCAAGAGGGATCCTTCCACAGACCTTCAGGCGTTTTCAGATCTCCCCCGCTTGCACCCCGCAGATTGAATCCGCAAGGTACCTTTCCGGTTCCGCTATATGACCCGGGACCCCCGCCGACCACGACAATGCACGTTGTGAACGCACATCAATGGCTCAGCTGAGGGGTATAGCCCACCGCTATATGAAGGCTGAAGGTTAACAGGGAAGACGCAAATATCCACAATACGGCAAATCAACCCACCTGTCTACCCCACATCGCTCGCGAATGCAAGCACTGTTGCTGCAGGCACCTATGCAGGCATGAACCGGGTAGCCGCGGGACAGGCGCTGGAAAGGGCGGATCCGGAATGCGGGATGCGGCGTGTTTGTTGAATCGAATGGCGGGTAGTGCCACGGTAGCCTAATCGCAGCAACGTCGATCGGAAGAGAGAAAATGAGCGCCCCCTCGGAGAAAAACGACAACAACGACGTTGTCATCCTCGCCGCCACCCGCACCCCGCAGGGTCGGTTGAACGGGCAACTGGCCGGATTCACCGCCGTCGAACTTGGGGCCCACGCGATTTCCGGAGCGCTGGCCGCGAGCGGCGTCACAGCCGACAAGGTGGATGCGGTCATCATGGGCCAAGTCCTCCAGGCCGGCGCAGGGCAGAACCCGGCCCGGCAGAGCGCCATAGCGGCCGGCGTCGGCTGGAACATTCCGGCCGTGACCATCAACAAGGTTTGCCTGTCCGGGCTGACTGCGGTGATCGACGCCGCCCGGATGATCCGCAGCGGCGACGCCACCGTGGTTGTCGCCGGTGGCCAGGAGTCAATGAGCCGCGCTCCGCATTTGCTTCCCGGCTCCCGCCAGGGCTGGAGCTACGGAGCCATCCAAGCACTCGACGTCGCGGCGCACGACGGCCTGACCGACGCCTTCGACGGACAATCGATGGGACTGGCGACCGAAATCAAGAACCTCTCCTTGGGAATCGACCGCCACTCGCAGGACGAGGTCGCCGCCGCCTCCCACCAACGCGCCGCTGCCGCGGCCGAACAAGGAGTGTTCGACGGCGAGATCGCACCGATCAGCGTCAAGCAACGCAAGGGCGAACCCAAGATACTCGACAGCGACGAAGGCATCCGGCCCCAAACGACCCTTGAGACGCTTGCCCCGCTGCGGAGCGCTTTCGCCACTGACGGCACCATCACCGCGGGGAACTCCTCTCCCCTGTCCGACGGCGCCGCCGCGCTGGTCCTCACCAGCCGTCGCTTCGCCGAGGAAAACGGCCTCGACTACCTCGCTGTCATCGGCAAGCCCGGCCAAGTGGCAGGTCCCGACAACAGCCTGCATTCACAGCCCTCCAACGCCATACGCCGCGCGCTGGAACGGGCAGGGTGGACGACGTCGGACCTTGACTTCATCGAGATCAATGAAGCATTCGGATCGGTAGCCGTCCAGTCCTTGAAGGACTTGGACTACCCCTTGGAAAAGTGCAACATCCATGGCGGAGCGATCGCGATCGGACACCCGATCGGGGCGTCCGGGGCTCGGTTGGCCCTGCATGCGGCACACGAACTCAAGCGCCGCGGGAAAGGCAAGGCGGCCGTGGGACTGTGTGGCGGGGGCGGGCAAGGTGAAGCCCTGCTCCTGTACCGTGATGAGGAACGGTGACGAGGAATTGTTCCGTGATGAGGAATGCGGGAACCGAATGACGGGAGACGGCTAATGCACGGTACCGAGAGGTTCCTTGCGGATGCTGCCACCCGTGGCCTTGACGTCCAGCTTGTGGAGCGGGCCGCCGCGGGCAGCCTCGAGGAAGCAGCCCGGATCATGGGCATCCGGCCCGCGGACATTGTGAAATCCCTCGTGGTCAAACACCGGGACGGCACCTTCTTGTTCGCCCTGATCCCCGGCGACCGGCAGATCTCCTGGCCGAAACTACGGTCCCTGCTTGGCGTCAACAAACTCTCGATGCCCTCGGCCGACGTCGCATTCCAGGCGACCGGCTACGAACGCGGAACCATTACCCCGCTGGGAAGCACAACCCCGTGGCCGGTCTATGCGGACGCGTCCATCACCGGGCGACGTATTTCCATGGGAGCCGGAGAGCATGGACACAGCGCCTTCGTGGATGCCGACGCACTCACGACGGCCCTTGGCGCAGTAGTGGCTGACATCAGCGATCCCACCTAACTCCTGTGCCTGCTGCGTTGATTGCGCCTGCTGCGGGGGTTGAATCTGCTGAGTTCGTTGAACTTGTTGCCTTGCTTAAAACAGGAAGCCCCGCCCGGAATTCGGACGGGGCTTCCCGGTAAAACGACTTACCGAAAAAAGGCGTGTTACTTGACAGTAACGGTGGCGCCGGCTTCTTCGAGCTGAGCCTTGGCCTTCTCTGCGGCTTCCTTGTTGGCGCCTTCGAGGACAGCCTTCGGTGCGCTGTCAACCAGGTCCTTGGCTTCCTTGAGGCCGAGGGAGGTGATCGCGCGAACTTCCTTGATGACCGCGATCTTCTTGTCGCCGGCAGCTTCGAGGATGACGTCGAATTCGGTCTTCTCTTCAGCTTCTTCGCCAGCGGCACCTGCAGCCGGACCTGCAACTGCAACAGCAGCAGCGGTAACTTCGAAGGTCTCTTCGAAGAGCTTGACGAACTCGGAGAGCTCGATGATGGTCAGTTCCTTGAAAGCTTCAATGAGCTCTTCGTTGCTGAGCTTCGCCATGGTTGGCGTCCTTCCTTTAGGTGGTGCTGCCGCGGGGCATGCCCGCTACCGCACCGGAGTTTGATGTGGGGAGAACTTAGTTCTCTTCGGATGCTGCTTCGGGGGCTTCGGCCGGAGCGGCAGCCTCTTCTGCAGCAGCCTCGGCGGGAGCCTCTTCGGCAGCCGGTGCTTCTTCAGCGGCCGGTGCCGGAGCGCCGCCCTCTTCTTCAAGCTTGAGGCGCAGGGCGTCAATGATGCGTGCAGCTGCGGCTGCCGGCGCCTTGAGGACGCCTGCGACCTTGGCGAGCTGCAGCTCACGGGACTCGAGGGCTGCCAGAGCGGCAACCTCTTCAGCGTTCAGTGCCTTGCCTTCGAAGTAACCGGTCTTGATAACCAGCTGCTTGTGGGCCTTGGCAAAGTCCGTCAGGCTCTTGGCGGCAGCAACCGCGTCACCCTTGATGAATGCAATTGCAGTGGGGCCGGCGAGCTGGCCGTCGAATGCTTCGACACCAGCTTCCTTGGCTGCAATGGCGGTCAGGGTGTTCTTGACGACCGAGAACTTGGTGTCCAGGCCGAGAGAAACACGCAGCTGCTTCAGCTGTGCAACAGAGAGCCCGCGGTATTCGGTCAGGACAGCGGCGTTCGATTCCTTGAAATCGTTAGCGATCTCAGCTACTGCGGAGATCTTGTTGGGCGTTGCCATAACCCTCCTTCCGGGGAATAAAGCCGGTTTTCCGGGTCCCCGCTCAAAAGAGCTAAAACTAAAAACGCCCCGCGCAGATGCACGGGGCTAGGCTCGACGCAAATCCTAAAACTGCGGAGTTTCACTTCGTTCACCTGCGCCGGCCGCCCTTTGTCAGGGTCCTTCGTCCAGGAAACCACTTGCTTCTTCCGCGCGCGACTACAGTGTTGAGCTGCGCCCAGGAGAGTGGATTCCCATCAACCGACGGTCTTTGGTGGTTCAAGCTTACGGGACGCCCAAGTCGATCGCCAAATCGCGGCGGGGAGCGGAGGGCAGGCCCGCCCTATTCGGAGGACGTCACCTTCGGTCCCCTGTTCGGCAACTCCTTCTGCCACAAGCCCGTCACCCCGGCCGTCGTAAACCCCAGCTGCTTGTTCACCGTCAGCAAGTAACGGTTTTCCGGAGCGTTCCACGTATATATGACCCGGGCGTCCGGAAACTGCTCGCTCAGTCGTTGCATGTTGGAGAGCTTGATCAGCAGGCCAAGTTTATTGCCCCGGTGTTCCTGAAGGACCGTTGTGTCGTCTTGGAAGACGACGTCCTGGCGTTGTGCCAAGACGCTGATGGTCGTCAACCCGACGATGCGGCCGCTGGCGACGTGTTCGACGGCAGTGACCACCGTTCGGCGTCCCTGCGCGACGGCGGCGTCTTCCGCCTGACGCAACACGCGGGCGTCGAACACCAACTGCTGCTGGTCAGCCTCGGTGCTTTCGGCGTCGTCCGAAACCACTTCCCCGGCCGCGTTTTCCAACGCTGCCACGGCCTCGATCCACTGCTCGGGGCAGCGGTCGGTCCAGTGGTGAAGCCGGTACCTCCCGGCGTTCGCCTCCTGCGCCTCGGCCTCGAGCTCGGCCACCAGCTTGCTGTCCAAGGGGAGGGTGCATGAACTGAACTGTTCGATGTGCTGGAGCGTGTAGCCCGTCCGCTGCGCGAAGTCGACCTCACGGCTCGCCAAAGGGACAAAACCCATGCCGCTGCCGGGAGTCAGTTGCTTGTCCGCGTCGCCGTGCAGTGACGAGGCCGGATGGTTGGTGTCCACCATGATCATGGTGCGGCCCTCGCTCTTCGCAAAATGTTCGGCCGCCTCCAGGAGCTGTCGCCCGACTCCCCTGCGCTGGAACTCGGGGAGGATATCCAGGGTGAACTCAGCAAGGTCCATGTTGTCCGCAAGCGGCAGGGCGATATCCACCGTGCCTACGATCCGGCCGTCGACGCGGGCAACCAGAATGACCTGCCGCTCGTACGGGTCGGAGAGTTCGAGCAGCTTCTCCAACGGGGTGTAGGCGAGGTCGTCGCTGCCCCAAACCTGCATCCGGACCTTACGGCTGACCTCTACGGCGTCCAGGAAGTCCTTCGCGTCCTCGGCATCGAGGGAATCCGGGATCCAGAGTTGGCCGATCTCCACCGTGCTCGTCATTTGATCCTCTTCTGCCATTCGCCGTCGTACCCCGCGGCCCGAAAGCCGAGCTGAACGTTGATGGCCAGCATATGATCGTTTTCCTCGGCGTTAAAAGTCATGACACGCTCTACAGCAGCATAACCGGCGAGCAACGAGCGCAAATTCGCTAGTTTGACGAGCATCCCGAGCCTTTTGCCGCGATGCGGGGCCGCCACCAACGTGTCGTCCTGCTCGGCCAGCCACGGCTCGTCGGGATCGAGATAAAGAACCGTGTAAGCGCAGAGTTCCCCTGTTTGCCGATGCCGTGCCGCCGCCACCAAAGCGTGCTGGCCGCCATCAAGAACGGTCTCCTCGCGTTGTCGCACACGCGCCGCATCCCACACTTCCGCTTCGATTTCGAGCCCTCCCGCCGGGGTGTCGGTGCTCATTCGGCCCATGAGCACGGCCATCTGGTCGACGTATTCCTCCGGGCAGCGGTTGGCCCACGTGAGGACGTCATAGTCGGCGGGCTTGGACCTGGCTGCCTGTTCCAGGCTGTCCCAGTCCGGGTGGCCCGCGTCAGGGGCGCTCCCGTCAGGGGCGCTCCTTGCAGGGGCGCTCTCGCCAGGAGTGCTCTTTCCCGCGGCGCGGCCCAGGTCCAGGACGCTGAACCTGCTGGCTTGTTCCAGGGAGTACCCATTCTTGAGGCAGAAGATCGTTCCGGGCCCATCCTTCGGAACCCCGCCAATTCCCGTTGCCGGCTGCAGGAGGTCCCTCCCGGGAGCGCCACGCGGGTCTGCGGTTTCTGCCTGCAAGACATGCCGTCCCTGCTTGAGCGAAGCCTCCTCCGCCATACGAAGCAAGGCCGTACCGATTCCTTGGCCCCGGTATTCCTCCAGCACGTCCACACACAACCAAGCTGCATCGACGTTGTCCTTGAGCGGGAATTCACAAGAAGCGTGACCCACGATCCCGCCCCCGGACCTGGCGACAAAATTCCTGGACGACCAGTAGGGGGTGTCCTGCCATGCCGCGAGCCGTGCCCGCGCCGAGGAAGCCCGGTCCAAGTTTCCCCAGGTTCCCAGCGCCACCGCGTCCAGGACTGCGCACAGCTCCCGGAACTCCCCGCCGTCCGCGTCCTCCATCGACTTAGGCAAGTGCAGCTCTTGGATCGTCAAGTCAGGAACCCGGACCGTCATGACCCCAGCCTAACGAGCGTCCACTGACGACGATAGGCGCGCGCCCGCCGTCGTACGCCTCCAGTTGACGCTAACCAGCGAACGCAACCGCGTCCGACTGACTGCCCACGGCCCCCGAAGCGCTTCCGGGAAAGCGAAAGGACCGCCCGGCATGATGCCGGACGGTCCTTTCGCGGTGGATTCCCGCTCTGGCTTACGCCTCGGTGAGAACCTTGGTGACGTTAGGGTCAACGGTGATGCCCGGACCGAACGTGGTGGCAACGGTGGCCTTCTGGATGTAGCGTCCCTTGGAAGCGGACGGCTTGAGGCGCAGGACCTCTTCCAGAGCGACTGCGTAGTTCTCGGCCAGCTTCACGGCGTCGAAGGAAACCTTGCCGATGATGAAGTGCAGGTTCGAGTGCTTGTCGACGCGGAAGTCGATCTTGCCGCCCTTGATGTCGTTGACAGCCTTGGTGACATCTGCGGTCACGGTACCGGTCTTCGGGTTCGGCATGAGGTTACGCGGGCCGAGGACCTTACCGAGGCGGCCAACCTTGCCCATGAGGTCGGGGGTTGCCACGGCGGCGTCGAAGTCGGTCCAACCGCCTGCGATCTTCTCGATCAGGTCGTCGGAACCAACGAAGTCGGCGCCGGCAGCGATTGCTGCTTCAGCCTTGTCACCCGTTGCGAAAACGAGGACGCGGGCGGTCTTGCCGGTGCCGTGAGGCAGGTTGACGGTGCCACGAACCATCTGGTCGGCCTTACGGGGGTCAACGCCGAGGCGGAAAGCGACCTCAACGGTTGCGTCGAACTTGGACGGGTTGATTTCCTTCGCCAGGCTGATGGCCTCGAACGGGGCGTAAACCTTGTCTGCCTCGATCTTGGCTACGGCTGCCTCATATGCTTTGCTGCGCTTTGCCATGCTGCTTTATTCTCCTTGTGCAGTTGTGGTCTGCGGACCGCGCCGGGCCCTGCCACAGTTGGAAATCGGCAAGGATCTCCAACATTTGAATGTATCTATGGTGCCGGTTTCCCGGCGGTTGAAAGCCATTGGCGGCCTTCGACCCTATTTGTCGAGAGCTTCCGGGCACTCGACTATTCGACGGTATCTATTTGTTGAAAGCCTCCGGGACTCACTTCCGGCGAGTGCTTCGTTCCTCAGCCCTCACCGTCCGTTCATTCCTCGACTATTCGACGGTGATACCCATCGAACGAGCGGTACCGGCGATGATCTTCGCAGCACCCTCAAGGCTGGTGGCGTTGAGGTCTTCCATCTTCGTGGAAGCGATCTCGTTAACCTGCGCCTGGGTCAGCTTCGCAACCTTGACGGTGTGCGGGGTGGCCGAACCCTTGGCGACGCCTGCAGCCTTCTTGATGAGCTCTGCAGCCGGCGGGGTCTTGGTGATGAAGGTGAAGGAGCGGTCTTCGTAGACCGTGATTTCAACCGGGATAACGTTTCCGCGCTGGGCTTCCGTTGCAGCGTTGTACGCCTTGCAGAATTCCATGATGTTGACACCGTGCTGGCCAAGCGCGGGACCGATCGGCGGGGCCGGGTTGGCGGCACCTGCCTGGATCTGCAGCTTGATGAGGCCGGTGACCTTCTTCTTGGGAGCCAATGTAGGTCCTTCTCTCAATAACTTCCTAGGACACAGGAGCGTGCCCCAGGTTTATGGCCGCCATGGCAAGGCGGCCGGCCGCTCCGTGGCCGCTAAGCAGGCGGCCCCGGAGCGAAATCCTTGGATCAACTAGATCTTGGTGACCTGGTTGAATGCGAGCGTAACCGGAGTTTCGCGTTCGAAGATGGACACCAGCACCACAAGGGTCTGGGATTCGACCTTGATCTCCGAGATCGTTGCGGGAAGGGTCTCGAAGGGACCTTCCTTGACGATGACGGACTCTCCGACCTCGAAGTCCACGGCCACGGGCGCCTGGTTCTGCTTGTTGACCGGCTTGCCCTTCTCTGCCTGCTGCTCCTCGAAGACGGGAGCCAGCATGGAGACGACCTCGTCGAGGCGAAGCGGAACCGGGTTGTGGGCGTTGCCAACGAAGCCGGTGACACCGGGAGTGTGGCGGACGGCGCCCCAGGAGGCGTCAGTCAGGTCCATGCGCACAAGCACGTAACCGGGAATGCGGACGCGGTTGATGATCTTGCGCTGGGCGTTCTTGATCTCGACGACTTCTTCCATCGGGACCTGGATCTCGAAGATGTAATCTTCCATGTCCAAGGTCTGGATGCGGGTCTCGAGGTTTGCCTTCACGCGGTTTTCGTAACCTGCGTAGGAGTGGATGACGTACCAGTCACCTTCCTGGCGGCGCAGCTTGGCCTTGAATTCCGCTATGGGGTCGGCAGGCGCTGCTGCTGCGGCAGCAGCCAGGGCGTCGGTCCCGTCGCCGCTGGTGGCCTCTGACGCGTCCTCGGCGTCGCCGTCGGACTCAGAATCGACGTCCGCGTCCGCTTCGTCGTCGTCCGTGACGTCGGCATCCGCGTCAGACTCAGCGTCGACGTCGGCAGTTTCGGGTGCAGCAAAGTCGACCTCGGACTCTTCCGCGGCGTTCGCCGCGGTGTCCTTGGCTTCGTCCAGCCCAGTCTCAGTTACCTCGAGCTCCTGCTCAGACACTTGGTCTCCTGCTTCCTCATTGCCTAACATGCCTATTTAAATGGCTCAATTCCGCAAACCCCGCAAAATCCCTTGATTTTCAGGGATTTCACTTGGTTTGCGGAGCGATCCGCTTAGTGGTCCGTGACGCCAGTACCGCCCAAGACCCATTTGATTCCAGTACCGAAGGCCAGATCCAGCAGGGTGACGACGAGCATCATGATCGCCACGAACACCAGGACCACGAGCGTGTAGTTGATCAATTCCTTGCGGGTCGGCGCGACGACCTTCTTGAGTTCGCCAATGACCTGACGGACAAAAAGTGCAATTCGAGCGAAGAAGCCGGAATCGGACTTCTTTGCAGGGCGGCCCTTCGAGCTGCTCGCAGCTGTTTCGGTCACCTGTTCCTCACTCATCTATGCAACGTCGTTGACCCGGGCTCTGATCAGAGCCATGGTTGCTACGCGTGCTCCGGGAAACCCGGAACAGCTTGCGCAGGGCAGACAGGACTCGAACCTGCAACCTGCGGTTTTGGAGACCGCTGCGCTACCAATTGCGCCACTACCCTATGGAACGAGTCCATGTTTCGCTCGGAACCCCATCAGGACCGGAGTTCTTCAACAAAAGATCCCAGCCGGGGCGCAAAGCATTGTCATGTTTTTCAACACCGGTGAACCAGTCTACGCAACAAGTGCGCGATAGTCGAACCGGCCCATTTTCGAAGATTTCCGTGCCATCGCCTGTGTGATCAGCCTCAACCGTCACTTTCGAGATGATCGCCCGAACGCTCCGCAGAACAGCATAAAGTAGATCACGTCGAATCCCATCATCCAGCTCATAAGCTGCCCGCGAAGAACGGTGCTTTAATGTCTGCCGGAACACCTGCCGCCCGCATTTCACAGCGAATTTCCGCCATCGCCGAATCTGCCACCCTTGCCGTCGATGCCAAGGCCAAAGCTCTCAAGGCGGCCGGACGGCCCGTGATCGGCTTCGGTGCCGGGGAACCCGACTTCCCCACTCCCGATTACATCGTCAAGGCCGCCGTCGAGGCCGCGGCCCAGCCGAAGTACCACCGCTACTCCCCCGCCGCGGGCCTGCCGGAACTCAAGCAAGCCATCGCGGACAAGACCTTCCGCGATTCGGGCTACAAGGTGGAGGCCTCGCAGGTCTTGGTGACCAATGGCGGAAAGCAGGCCGTGTACAACACCTTCGCCACCCTTGTTGACCCGGGTGACGAAGTCATCATCCCCACACCGTTCTGGACCACGTACCCGGAAGCGATCCGCCTGGCGGGCGGCGTTCCCGTTGAGGTCTTCGCGGGGCCGGAGCAAGGCTACCTCGTCAGCGTGGAGCAGCTCGAGGCAGCAGTCACGGACAAGACGAAGATCCTGCTCTTCGTTTCACCCTCCAACCCCACGGGCGCTGTCTACAGCCCGGAACAGGTCGCCGAGATCGGAAAGTGGGCCGCTTCCAAGGGCCTTTGGGTTGTCACCGACGAAATCTACGAGCACCTGACGTACGACGACGTGCCGTTCACCTCGATTGCCACGGCTGCCCCTGAACTCGGCGACAAGGTGGTCATCCTCAATGGGGTCGCAAAGACGTATGCCATGACGGGTTGGCGTGTTGGCTGGATGATCGGACCGGCAGACGTCATCAAGGCCGCCACAAACCTTCAGTCCCACGCGACGTCGAATGTTTCCAACATCATGCAGATCGGCGCGTTGGCCGCCGTCTCGGGTCCGCTGACCGCCGTCGACGAGATGAAGGTTGCCTTCGACCGCCGACGCAAGGCTATTGTCTCGGGCCTGAATGCGATAGACGGAGTGGAATGCCCGACGCCGACCGGCGCCTTCTACGTGTACGCCGACGTCCGCGGATTGCTCGGCAAGGAATTCCCGACGTCGAACGGCACCGCCCGTCCGACTACCTCCGCCGAGCTCGCATCTCTGATCCTCGACGAGGTGGAAGTCGCCATTGTGCCCGGCGAGGCCTTCGGTCCCTCGGGTTACGTCCGGCTGTCTTATGCCCTCGGTGACGACGACCTCGCCGAAGGTGTTCGCCGCCTCCAGGAGTTCCTCGGAAAGGCCAAGTAGCCTCCTTCCCGTTCGTGCAACGCTCCCTCAGCTCGGATCGATTGGTTCCAAGGCGAGGGAGCGTTGCAGGTTTCGGGCCGATCTTCTCTCACTTACGCCCGGTTTTTGACCAACGCTCGATCACTAAAGATGAGCGAGCGTTCCGATTTTGAGGCGCATATCTGCGAGAGCGTCCGTGATCAGCCTCCGGCCGCCGCTGTACCGCCGCTGTAGCCTCGAGGATCCGACGCTCAATCACCACAGGTGAGTGGGCGCCTCGGGAAAAGGCACTAAACGTGAGCGGGCGTCAGAGGAGGCGGCGTTCGGCGGCCCACTTAGTTAGTTCGTGGCGGCTCGACAGCTGGAGTTTGCGGAGCACAGCCGAGACGTGGGTTTCGACCGTCTTGATGGAAATGAACAACTCCCTGGCCACTTCCTTGTAACTGTAACCGCGGGCGATGAGGCGCATGACTTCCAATTCCCTGGCCGAGAGGCGATCGAGTTCGTCGTCGGCAATGTCCGCCGGAGCCGTTCCAAAGGCGTCCAGGACGAAACCCGCCAGCCGGGGCGAGAAGACGGCATCACCATCGGCAACCCGGATCACGGCATCCGATATTTCGGCACCGGAAATGGTCTTGGTGACGTAGCCGCGCGCCCCGGCGCGGATGACAGCCACGACGTCCTCAGCGGCATCGGAAACACTCAAGGCCAGGAAGCTCGTATGGCCGCGGAGTCCCGAGGACCCGCTGATAACTTCCCTTCCTCCGCCTCCAAGGCCACCCGGCAAGTGAACGTCGAGGAGCACAACTTCAGGCCGTGCCTCGGCTATCGCGGAGATGGCCTGCTCCACGGTTCCTGCCTCGCCCACCACCTCGATCCTGGAATCGAGGTCCGCCTTGAGCCCGGAACGGAAAATTGCGTGGTCGTCGACGATCACCACGCGGACCTTCCGCCCCTGGACATGTTCCGGACTGACGCTCATGTTTCGGTATCCCCATTCCTATTGCCCGTTTGGTCCGCCTTCCCGGCGTGCCCCATGTTCCCGGCATTCCCGGCATTTCCGGCGTCCCGCGTGTTCGCGGGATTCCCGGCGTTCTCAGCAGGCAGCTTCAGGCGTACCTCGGTGCCGCCGGAATTGCTGTTGATGAGGGCCGACCCGCCGTGCCTCTTCATCCTGCCAATCATCGATTCCCTCACCCCGAGCCGGTCCGCCGGGACGTCGTCAAGGTTGAAGCCGGGGCCACGGTCCTTAATGAAGACCTCGCTGCCGGCCTCCGAGCTCTCAAGATAAACGGAGACTGGGCCGCCACCATGTCGCGCAGCATTGAGCATGGCCTCTCGGGCTGCCTGGACAAGCGCCTCGTGCCTTTCGGTCATACCGGCATCGCCTACTGTGACAACGTCCACGGGGTGCCCGTGGGCATCCTCCACTTCCGCGGCGGCTGACTTGATCCGCTCACCAAGAAGGCCGGCGTCCTTCGCGGCATCGCGGTAGAGCCAGGCCCGCAGTTCACGCTCCTGCGCGCGTGCGAGCCGGACGACGTCCTGCTCGGAACCTGCCCGGCGCTGGATCAAGGCAAGGGTCTGCAGCACCGAGTCGTGCAGATGCGCGGCAATTTCCGCCCGTTCCGTTTCCCGCACACGCCCTGCGCGTTCCGCTTCGAGATCCTTCCAGAACTTCAAGCCCCAAGGAAGCAAGACAAGCGCCACGCCGCCGAGCACCGCGATCGATGCCAGGAGCGCGAGCCAGGTTTGTTCCCACGATCCCGATCCGGACACCATCACCAGCACCCCGGCAACCACCAGCGCCAGCCCGGCAGCCAGCCTGACCCACCCGCCGGCTTGGTCGGCTTTGGTTTTGTCCACGAGGCCGGCGCGGCGCGTCTCGTCCAGTTGCATCCAGGCGATTGCGGCGCCCCCAAGGATTGCGGCCGCCGGAATCAGCGTGCCCAATGGAACGTCGACGCCGAGCTGCCGGGCGATAAGTATCGACGCCACCAGGAGAAGTCCGGCTCCCAGCAGGATCTCCTTCCCGTACTGGATCCGACGTCGCCTGAACCACGGGCCCAAACCCGGAACAACTGCGGAAGGTGCGCTCGACGCCGCAGCCGGCCCCCCGCCGTCGGACATTGTTCGGCCTATGGCGGCCTCACCGACGTCGCCTGGAATGCCGGGAGCCAAACTCACCGCGGGAGCAATGGACGACGCCGGACGGCGGGCATTGCGGCGGACGCTCTCATCCGCCGTGGGCACCATGACCCACAACCACGCGTAGAAGACTAGCCCGGCGCCCCCCGCGAACGATGCCAAGACCATCCCGAGGCGGATAAACTTCACCGGCCATCCAAGATGCACAGCCAGACCACTGCACACGCCCGCGATCATGCGGTCGCCTCCGCGGACCAGCGGCGCGCGTTGAACAGTGGTTGCCATGAATCCATCCAAACACGGATCAAGGGCACCTGCTCCCCAGGGACGGACATCTCAGGGCCCACTCAGGGAACGGTCAGGGTATCCCCCAATAGAGGCCGGTATTCGCCACGCGGCAAGATCGAAGCATGAACGAGAACAGCATGAACCCGGAGGAATCCGGCCAACCCGGCGAAACCGGACAACCTGGCCAACCGGGACTACCCAACGAACCTCAGCAGGAACCTGGGCAGCCAGGTCGACCGGCGCATACAGCTCCCGCTCCTCAGCAGAACTTCTTCGGCTGGATCCGAAGCCAGGGCATCAGCCGGGGACAGGATCGCTGGATCGGAGGCGTGGCCAGCGGGATTGCGCACCGCTTCGGAATTGATCCGCTCATCGTCCGGGGCATCTTCATCATCCTTACGTTGTTCGCCGGGATCGGCATCCTCCTGTATGGCGTCGGGTGGGCCCTCCTGCCGGAACCCGATGGCCGGATCCACGCACAGGAAGCCGGGGCCGGCCGCTGGTCCGCGGGAATGACCGGAGCCGTCATCGCCACCGCCATCGGACTGCCGAGCCTCGGCCACGGCTTCTGGGGATGGGGGTGGAACGGCGTTCCGGGCCTCTTCTGGACTCTCTTTTGGGTAGGCGGCCTGATCTACCTCATCTACTTCCTCGTCCAGCGCAACCGGGCACGGAACGGGATACGGGACACCGCCACGGCCTACAGCACCTCATACGAAGGCGCGCGAGCGGCGTACGGCCCCATGCCGCCGTCGGGCACGGGCTACTCTCCACCACCAACCACGGGTCAGTACCGGGCAGGCCAGTACGGAACCGCCGGGTACGCCCGCCCGCCGCGGCCTCAGCGGCAAGGGCCGGGCACGGCTATCGTGGCCGTCTCCGCGGGCGCCGCCCTGCTCGCCGGGGGAACACTCAAACTGCTCGACGCCGGCAACGTCGTCCATCTTGGCGATGCCACCAACGCCGTGGCTTGGGCAAGCGGCGCGGGCATCCTCGGCTTGGGAATACTGGTCGCGGGGCTTCGTGGCCGCAGCTCAGGGTTGCTGGGATTCCTGGCAATCGTCACCTTGGTAGTCGGCGGCATCTTCAACATCGCGCCGCACGCGGACCGTCTCGGCCTACGGGACGCTCAATGGAACCCCGTGAGCATCGACGACGCCCGCAAGGGTTACGACATCACTGGCGGCAACGGCACGGTCGACCTCACGAAGCTGAACCTGACCGCACCGCTGGCCTCCGACGTCGTTATTCCGATGGACGTGACGGCAAGCAACATCAAGCTGCTCATTCCCGCGAACGTCCCGGTTGAAGTTCAGGCGGACATGACCTTCGCAAACCTCAAGCAGGATGGCAGCTCCTTCAGCGAAAGCAGCCAAGGCAACCGCAACGACTACAACAACGACAAGCCGGGAGCAAAGTTGATCGTCAAGCTCGACGGGACATTCAGCAACGTCACAGTCCAGGAAGGAAACTGAGATGAGCACGCATGAACCCACGCGGGCGCGGGTCGGAACGGTAGTTTGGGGACTCATTGTCCTGGCCCTTGCAGTCCTGATCATCATTTCCAAGCTCGGAGTCGTGGCCCTCAACGGCAACTACGTCCTGATCGGGCTCATGATCGGGGCCGGCGCGGCCTTGGTCATCGGCGGGCTCCTGTCCGCCAAGTCCCGGAAGAGGGAAGAATCCGACGACGTGACAAAGCAGCCATAACAAGGAAGGCTCAAGCCATGAACAAGTTCTTCAGCATCGTACGGAGCATCGGCCTCAAGAGGGGTCCGCAGCGCTGGCTCGGAGGGGTATGCGGCGGCATCGCGGCTAAACTCAACGTGGACGTAGCCTATGTTCGGGTCGCCTTCCTGTTGCTGTGCCTCCTGCCTGGTCCCGCCATAGCTCTCTATCTGGTGGCGTGGCTCCTGCTTCCAAACCAGGACGGCGGTATCGCGCTGGAATCGTTCCTCAGCCAGCGTTCGCAGCGCAGGAACTAGTCCTTCCGTCCCGCGCCGCTCCGCTCACCCGAGACCCGCCGAAGGCCCCGCCACGCCGGCGGGGCCTCGCCGGTGTAGCCCACAAGGTCACGGTTTGTGTCCTACCCCACATTGCCGCCTACAATCTATGTGAGCTCAGCGTGGCGCTCTGCACGTATTCCTCCAAGCCAGGATTTGAGCCTTCATGAAAATTGGAATCCTTACCAGCGGTGGCGACTGCCCCGGACTCAACGCCGTCATTCGAGGCGCCGTCCTCAAGGGAATTGCCATCCACGGGCAGGAGTTCGTCGGTTTCCGCGACGGTTGGCGTGGTGTCGTGGAGGGCGACATCATCGACATCCCCCGCACCATGGTCCGCGGCATCGCCAAGCAGGGTGGAACCATCCTCGGCACATCGCGCACCAACCCCTTCGAAAACGGTGGCGGTCCGGACGTTATCAAGGCCCACATGGAACGCCTTGGGATCGACGCCATCATCGCCATCGGAGGCGAAGGCACCCTGGCCGCCGCGAAGCGCCTGACCGACGCCGGGTTGAAGATCGTCGGCGTCCCCAAGACCGTGGACAACGACCTCGACGCCACCGACTACACCTTCGGATTCGATACGGCGGTCCAGATCGCCACGGAGGCCATCGACCGACTCCGCACCACGGGAGAATCGCACCACCGCTGCATGATTGCCGAGGTCATGGGCCGCCACGTCGGCTGGATCGCGCTCCACGCAGGCATGGCTGCCGGTGCCCACGCGATCCTGATTCCCGAGCAAAAAGTCAGCGTCGAACAGATCGCCGAATGGGTTCAGGAAGCCCACGACCGCGGCCGCGCCCCACTGATCGTCGTCGCCGAAGGGTTTGTCCCAGAACACATGGAGGCCCCGCACTCCGAGCGCGGACTGGACACCTTTGGCCGGCCACGCCTCGGCGGCATCGCCGACCAGCTCGCGCCCGAGATCGAAGCGCGCACCGGCATTGAAACCCGTGCCACCATCCTCGGACACATCCAGCGCGGCGGGGTTCCCTCCGCCTATGACCGCGTCCTTGCCACGCGGCTCGGCATGGCGGCGATCGACTCCGTTGTGGAAGGCCGGTGGGGAACCATGGTGGCCCTGAAGGGTACGGACATCGAGCATGTGGGCTTCGCCGCCGCCCTCGGCAAGCTGAAGACCGTCCCCCAACACCGGTACGACGAAGCCGCAGTACTGTTCGGGTAGGCTGCACGCCTGACTTTCAAACGGCCGGATTTTCAAACGGCCTGATCTTCAAACGTAAGGGCAAGCGGGCTGATTCTTCGCCCGCTTGCCCTTCCGTTTCCCTGACTGAATAGACTCGATGTCATGGAACTTGATGCGGGATCAGCCGAAATAGTGCTGTTGGCTTGGGCCCGCCATTTAGGGTTCGACGACGAAGCCTTCAGTTTCGTCTCCACCTTGCCGACTGCCCGCAGCGCCGAGCGACTGGTCCGCGAAGACAACGAGGCCAACTCCATCACGTTCGTGAGGATCTTCGGCCGTTCCGCCTTGGTGGGCCCGCGCTGGGCGGTGAGGGCCGCCGTCGGGCTCTCCGACGACGAGCTGAGCGAGCATTCCGCCATGCTGCGCCTCAGTCGCGAGCACGGCGGCCACGGCCTCGGCACTTCGGCGTTGCTTTTCGCGGACGATCTTCCACTCGTTCAACCCGGTGGCGACGTCGCCATATCCCATGGCCACGCCGAGGCAGTCGAGCTTGAGGGAAGGTGTCCGCCGGACGACGTCAACGAGGTCCATCTTTCGAGGATGGACCACTATTTCACGCTCATGGATGGCAACGAGTCCGGCCGTAAGCCGATGGCATGTGGAGCGTATGCGGAATGGCACGGTTTCCTCGCGGACCTGGGCGTCCTGGTGCCACCGGAACTGCGCAGGCAGGGCTTGGGAACCCTGGTTGCCTCAATCGCGTCGCATGAGGCCCTCGCGTCGGGCCTCACGCTGCAATGGCGCACGGCGTTGGACAACCGGGGATCCCTGGCGTTGGCGCGACGGCTGGGATTCGTCGACGGCGGTATCCAGACGTCGGTCCTGCTCAGGTAGCCCGCGTAGCGCCTTCTCTTTGCCGCGAGTTGGCAGCAGCTGCCCTCAAAATCGAATTTTGGGGGCATCTGCTGCCAGTTCGCGCGGACTAGCGGGGCTAACGGCGCGGCTCGCTGCCCTCTGCTTCCGGCACGGCCTGGGCCTCGTCGGCGCCGGCGCCGGACGGAGCACCCCACCCTTGGACGGCCTTCGGCTTGGCGTAGAACAATGCCACCACTGCTCCCACCAGGATCGCAAAGCCAGGCAGCAGCACGGACTGGCTCATCGCCGTCGAGAATCCGTCATGCAGGAAGGCTGGCAACGTGCCGCCGAAGCCGCCCTCGCCGCCCGGGGCCGCGCCTGCGGGAGAAGCCGGCAGTTCCGCTGCGAGCCGGGCCTGGATCAAGGCGGCGATCGCGGCCGAACCTAATACCGCCCCGATCTGCCGCGTGGTGTTGAAGACTCCTGAACCGGCCCCCGCCTGTCGCGGCGGAAGGTTGCGTGTGGTGGCGTTGGAAACAGGACCCCAAATGCAGCCGTTGGCCACGCCTTGGAGGGCGCTCGGAAGCAGGAACATCCAGATGGGCGTGTCGGGCTTGAGGAGCGACGCGGTCCAGAACAGGGCGCCGGAAAGGCAAACGAGTCCGAAGGCCGCGAACCAACGCGGGTTGATGCGGTCGATCAACCTGCCCACGACGGGTGCGAGCCCGCCGGAGATCACGGCCATCGGGATCATGAGCAAGGCGGATTGCGTTGGGCTCAGTCCGCGGACCACCTGGTAATAGAAGATGGTGGGCAACGGGAAAGCCGTGATGGTGAAGCCCACGGCCATGATGGTGGTGTTGCCGAGCGAGAAGTTGCGGTCCTTGAACAGGCCCAACGGCAAGAGCGGCTCGCCGCCACGACGTTCCAGGTGCCATTGCCACAAGAGAAACAGCCCCAGGACAACAATCCCCGCGATGATCAGCCCCCACACCGTGATCGGCCCGGTAACGGTTCCCCACTTGTAGGTTTGGCCCTCTTGGATTCCAAACACCAGGAGGAACATTCCGGCGGCTGACAACAATACGCCGACGACGTCGAACTTGTGGCTGTGTGTCGTCAGCTTGGGTACGAGCCGGGTCACCAGGATGAATCCGACGACGCCGATCGGCACGTTGATGAAGAAGATCCATGCCCATCCGAGGCTGTCCACCAAGACGCCGCCGAGGATGGGGCCCACCAGGATTGCCATGCCAGCGGTCGCTCC
Source organism: bacterium RCC_150 (assembly GCA_041360635.1). Classification (GTDB taxonomy): domain Bacteria; phylum Actinomycetota; class Actinomycetes; order Actinomycetales; family Micrococcaceae; genus Arthrobacter. The sequence continues at coordinate 90,380 of JBFUPP010000014.1, forward strand.
CCAGAGGCCCATGGCGGCACCACGGCGGTCCGGCGGGAAGATCCGGGTAATCACGGCCATGGTCTGCGGGGTCATCATGGCCGCCCCGATGCCTTGCACCACGCGCGAGGCAACCAGCATGCCAATATCGCCCGAGAGGCCGCACGCCAGGGACGCGAGGGTGAAGACCACCAGGCCGATCAGGTAGAGGTTCTTCGGCCCGAAGCGGTCACCCAGCCTACCGGTGATCAGCAGGGGTACGGCGTATGCGAGAAGGTAGGCGCTCGTCACCCAGATGACGGCGTTGATGTCGGTGTGCAGGCCCTCCATGATCCGCGGATTCGCCACGGAGACGATGGTGGTGTCGATCAGGATCATGAAGAACCCGACGACGAGGGACCACAGCGCGGGCCACGGTTTAGTGACGTTTTCCATGGGATTCCTTTGGTTTTGCTGAGTTTCTTGGAGGATGGGGCGCTGCATGGCCGACTACCAAGGCAATTGCCCGCTTCGTAGGTCATTTTGGAAGCCGCGGATCCAATCGATTTCGGTCCGCAGCATCGATTGCTGGTACTTGACGTCGACCCAGAACTTTGGCTCGACGCCTTTGGCAAGAACCGATTCTTCGCCGCGCAACAGGAAATCGAGTTGGTCCTCCAGCCTCGCCACCCGTTTATCCAGGAGGTCCACCACGACGCCGGCCGGGAGGTTGTGCGCCTCGGCTATCGCATGGGGGAAGGTGGGGTATTCATTCACGGGATCCGACAGCATGTCGTGGAGCCGCTCGGTGAGCGCTTCCTTGCCCGTATCCGTGATTCTGTACGTTGTGCGCTCGGGACGGTTGCCAGCCCGGTCGATCCCCGTGGCCTCAACGAGCCCGGCTTGTTCCAGGCGGCCAACTGCGTGGTAAAGCGTGCCCGGCCGGACCTTGACCAAGCGGTCCTCATGGCGCGCCATCAGGAGTTGGTACATCTCATAAGGGTGCATTGGAGCCTCGACCAGGAGGGCCAAGGCAGCCACCCCCAGCGGAGTCAACGCGGCTCGTGCCATAGCCATCCTCCGTGCGAACTATTCCAGACCAACTATTCCACATGGAACAATCGATCACAAGACTGCCGTTCCGGAGCCACCAAGCCTTACCCGAGCAGTTCGAGGATCTCCGAGCGCGCGAACATCCGGGCAGCCTCGCGCGCGGTGGGGGCTCCGGCGTCGGGATCGGCCCCGGCGTCGATCAGCACGCGAGCTACGTCGGTGTAGCCCTTGAAGACGGCCCCCGCCAAAGGCGTCTGGCCGCGATCATTCGCGGCGTTGGCTTCGGCGCCGTGGTGCAGGAGCAGCTGGACGGTCTCGGCATGGCCATGGTACGCGGCCAGCATCAGGAGGGAATCTCCCGCGGCATTGCTCATCCCCGCCGGTGCCCCCGCGTTGAGGTAGCTGCGAAGCAGGTCCGAGTTACCTTCCCGGGCGGCGTCGAAGAGGGTGTGTGCCAAGGCCACGGCCTCGTCGTCGGGTGCTCCGGCAGGGCCGCTGGTCTCGTTCATCGATGGGGTCCCTTCAAGAAACCGGTCTGGCGCCCCACGACCTGGCCGGCGTCGGGCGCAACGATCACTTCCTGGGCGGCCGGATAAGGTTCCTCGCCGTCCACGACGGTCAGCACTTCCTCCGGATCCACGGACCGCTTGATGAGGGCAAGGCCCACGGGACCCATTTCGAAGTGCTGAGCCACAGAGGTCAGCGTACCCACCTTGCGCTCCCCGGCAAATACAACACTGCCGGGGGCGGGCAGCGTATGTTGCGAACCGTCCAACTGAAGGAAGACCAGCCGCCGCGGCGGATGCCCCAGGTTATGGACGCGGGCGATCGTTTCCTGGCCTTTGTAGCAGCCCTTGGCCAAGTGGACGGACGTCCTGAGGAGGTCGAGTTCGTGCGGAATGGTCTTCTCGTCGGTTTCAGCCCCCAACCGGGGACGCCAGGCCGCGATGCGGAGCGCCTCCGCCGCCATCGACCCCGCGAGGGGCATGCCGGCAACCGCAGCGTCGAGCTCCGCAGCCGGGATGAGGTACTCGAACCACGGACGTTCGAGGCCGGGATGCGATTCTTCGTCGACCACGCTGTAGGCATAGCCACCCGCTCCCACATGCGGCCACGGGTCATTCCAGGCGAGGCGTCCGGACCAGGCATCGATGGGCTTGGTGGATCCAACCACGGCCCACTCCGCCGTTACGTCGGCGACCTCGACCCGCAGCATGAACTTCATTTTGTTGAGCCACTCGGCCAACGGGGCGGCTTCCGCGGCTTCGACGAGGAGCCAGGTGGTTCCGCCGTCATCCAGAACGCGGGCGTCAAACTCGATGCGGCCTTGGATGGTGAGGAGGAGAAGCTCGCTCGACACACCTGGCTGGAGGTTGCCCACCTGCTGGGAGGAGAGCGTGTTAAGCCAGCTAAGCCGGTCTGGTCCGGTAACGGTGACCACACCGCGATAGGACAAGTCGACGACGGCGGTGCCCGCTGCCAAGGCGCGCTGCTCACGCAGCGGCTCGCCGTAGTGCGCCGCCACCCCGGCATCCTCTCCCGAGCCTTCAACGGCTCCCGGGCGCGACAATAGTGGGCTCTTGTAAGTCATATGTAGTAGAAGTCCTTGTGCCTCAGCGGTATTCCGGATTTTCGAAATCAAAGCGCGTGCCGGCCTTCCATTCGTCCGGGAGGTTGCCGTAGGCAGGAACACCACCGGCATCCTTGAGCATCCGGGCGAAATGGAGGAGGTTCCAGGTCATGAAGGTTGTGTTGCGGTTGGTGAAATCGCTCTCCGGCCCGCCGGATCCCTCGTCCAGGTAGCTGGGACCGGGACCAACCGGGCCGATCCACCCGGCGTCGGCCTGGGGTGGAATGGTGAACCCAACGTGCTGCAGGCTGTACAGGACATTCATCGAACAGTGCTTGATGCCATCCTCGTTCCCAGTGATGAGGCAACCGCCCACCTTCGGGTAGAACGCCCATTGGCCCTTGCTGTTGAGTTGGCCCGAGTGGGCATAGAGGCGCTCAATGAGCTTCTTGGTTTGGGAGGAGTTGTCGCCGAGCCAGATGGGACCAGCCACTACCACGATGTCCGCTTCCAGCACCGCGGGATACAGTTCAGGCCAATCGTCGGTAGCCCAACCATGCTCCCGCATGTCCGGGTAGACCCCGGCCGCTATGTTGTGGTCCACGGTGCGGATGACGCGGGTGCTCACTCCCTGCTTCTCCATGATGCCCCGGCTGATGGCTATCAGGCCGTCCGTATTGCTCACTTGTGGAGACGGCTTGAGGGTCCCGTTGAAGAAGACGGCCTTGAGGTCGTCATATCTGGCGGGTTTTGCTGCTGCTTCGTTCACTTGCTGCTCCCTTGTGTGGTTCGAGCCGTGAAACGGGACGTCCAAGGAGGCCTTGGCGTTTGGATCGAGCTTTCCGCGAGACTCTTATTAGGAGAGCTTATTCAGGAAAGCCGATGCGTGGGCCTCAAGCGACTTGCCGGGCGTGGAGACATCCCAGCGCCACAGCAGGTTCCCGTCCACCAAGCCGAAGATCCGTGTGGCCGCAGTGTATTCCTTGGAGTGGGCACCGCGCATGACCATGTCGGTGCTGATGTGGATCTGCGGACCCTTGATCTGCCCGTAATAGAGCTCACTGATTCCGCCGGGATGGGCAATCGAGACCGAGATGTCGAAGCCACCGTCCGCATTCCGGTGGGCTTCGACGTCGTCGGCCGTTTTCAAGACCGGCACGATCTCGGCGGGAATGAGGCCGGGGCCGCCGTCGGCGTCGACCATCTTCCGCTCCAGGGCCCAAAATCCGGTCTCAACGGTCAGGGGGCGCAGCTTTGTGCCCTCTTCGTCGCTGAGCCAACTTTCGGCACGGTACTCCAAGTACGGCAGGCCAATGTGGGTGAAGGAGACGTGCTGGATGAAGTGTTCCGAGCCTTCGTCGCCGGCGCCAAGCCTCCCCCGTCCTTCCCACTCACCAATGAGCCAGGAAAGAGGTACCAGTTCGGGTGTCAGGTCGGTAGGAATTTCGATGGGCACAGCAATACCTCAGTGGTTAGGGCGTTACTTCTGGCCCTTGAAGAGACGGTAGACAACGAAGCCGGCGAACCATGCCATTGAGAGGCCGGCCAAGGTGAGGAGGACCAGGAAGAAGATTTCAAATGCAAGAACGGACATGATGCCATCCTAACTGTTAGTAGATGAGTAGTTTGTCGATGAAGTAGCTCAGGGCGCCAACCGCCCACACGGGTGCGACGCCCATGCCCAGGACAGCTGGAAGATTAAGTCGTCCGAGGCGCAGGGTCACCATCCGGCGGAAACTCCCCAGGACGGAACCCATCACCACGCCCACCACGATCGCCGGGATGATTGCGATGTCAGAGAACACCAAACCGGCCAATGGTGCCACGAGCCCGGCCGCCACGATCCCCAAGGGGGCCACGACCCGGTCCGGCCAGCGCAAAAGGCCCGCCAGGAGGGTCACCGCCCCGCTGAGCCCGGCAACCAGGACCATCTCCTTGACGCCGTTAAAACGCGAAGCGGCGATCCAGCCCGCGCCGAGGCAGCTCAAAAGGACACCCGCGCAGCAGCCAAGGGTGGACTCGAGCCGCTGCGCCTGGCCCGTGCCGCGGATCAGTTGGACCACGAAGACAGCGATCACGCCGGCAGCGATGAAAGCGGGAGTGGCATCGAGGAAGCCGGGAGGCGGAATGAAGCCCGCCGCGAGGGCGGAGCCGGCGCCGGCGAGCCCGATAACTGCCGAAAGGGTCTTCTTCGCAGGTACGGCAAGGAAGTGGGGCCAACCGATCCCGACTGCGGCAGCCGCCAGGACCCCGACAACCACCGACAGTTCGGTCGGGCCATAGGAGCTGGCAACGATGATGGCGAGCGCCACGAGGCCGACCAGCCCGATGCTCCACGACTTCACTGTGTCCCTAACCTCACTGGGTCCCTAACCTCACTTTGTCCCTTACATCGCTCTGTCCCCGACCTGTTGCCAATCCTGCCCTACTTCGGGCAAATATGTCGCGAACCCGGATTGAAGGTGACACTAAAACCTCCAGGTGGCACACCCATTGGGTATACTCGGTTGTCAACAGCTTCTAGTGGCGACGGCCTTCCGTTACAACGGGATCCCGCCGCAAAAGGTTGCTACCGGCCGGTGGAAACCCGGTTCAGACGCCCGATGATGCGCGGACCGCCCCTTGGAGGAACTATGTCGCACATCCTGCTCCTGACGAACAGCACCGGCTCGTCGGTCGACATCTTGCCGGCCTTGGAGCTGCTGAACCACCGCGTCCACATCCTGCCCGCGGAGCCCACTGCCTTGCTCGAAACGGACCCCACGGACGTCGTTTTCCTGGACGCCCGCAAGGACCTGGTGGGAGCACGCTCGCTCACGCAATTGCTCAAGGCCACCGGGTTGAGTGCTCCCTTGATGCTGATCCTGACCGAGGGCGGCATGGCAGCCGTTTCCTCCGCCTGGTCCGTGGACGACATCGTCCTGGATTCCGCGGGACCGGCCGAAGTCGAAGCCCGCATTCGCCTCGCCGTCGCCCGCGCCACCCCCGGCGAAGAGGAGCCGCAGACCGAAATCCGCGCTGCCGGCGTCGTCATCGATGAAGCCAGCTACACGGCACGCGTGAACGGGCAAGCCCTCAACCTCACATTCAAGGAATTCGAGCTCCTGAAGTACCTTGCCCAGCACCCCGGGCGTGTCTTCACCCGCCAGCAACTCCTCACCGAGGTGTGGGGCTACGACTACTACGGCGGCACGCGCACCGTCGATGTCCATGTCCGGCGCCTCCGCGCCAAGCTCGGCGCGGACCACGAGAACCTCATCAGTACCGTCCGCAACGTCGGATATCGCCTGACGCTGGTTCGCCTTCCCGAGGACGAGCTGTCGGAGGCTTAACGCCCAAGCACAGGGAAGCCCCGGACTCAGCCGAGTCCGGGGCTTCCCTGTGTTTGCCTTTGAGGGCTTACCTTTGAAGGCTTCCGTTGAGTGGAGGACATACGGGTCGAACGTATCGAGGCCACCCCACTGGTGGATCCCCCTCGCATTCATCCTGCTCCGCAAAGCCGGACGAGATATAGACCCTACACGGCAACACGATTGCCTGCAAAATCGACGCCGCCAAACCTGCCACGGGCGTATAGCCTTGCAGCATGAGCCCTGCGCACCCGGAGAACTGGCCCGTACTCGTCGTCAAAGGCGCCTCGGACCCGGAGTTGCTCCGAGACATCAAGACCCTCGCTGCCGCCGCCGAAGAATCGGACGGCAACCCCCCGTTGTCCGAGCAGACCCTGGTCATGCTTCGCGGGGCCGACGCCGGTGACCATTCCCTGCTTACCTTGGCCCTGTATGCCCCTGACGAGCGCTCCGACCCCTCAAGCGGGGAGGATTTGGCGGGAATCGCCGTCGTCGTTGAAGCCGACGACGGGACTGGAATCCTGGAGATGGCAGTCCATCCGAGCTACCGGACCCAGGGCGTCGCGGGGAGGCTCCTGGACTCCCTCCGGGACGGCCGCGGGCTTTCCGGACTGAACGCGTGGTCCCACGGAAACCACGAAGCGGCCGCCGAACTTGCCTCCCGCTACGGCTACGGGGCGGTACGCGAGTTGTGGAAGATGCGCCTCATGTCTTCCGCGGCGGAACTGCCCGACGCCGGCCTCCCGGATGGCGTCTTCCTGCGCGCCTTCGTGCCGGGCCAGGATGAGGCCGCCTGGTTGGCGGCGAACCGCGCCGCCTTCTCCCACCATCCGGAGCAGGGTTCCTTGACGAGGGCCGACCTGGACGCCCGGATGGCCGAAGACTGGTTCGATCCCGAAGGCTTCCTCCTGGCGGTGGACGCATCCGATGAGCTTCTGGGATTCCACTGGACGAAGGTGCACCCCCGGCATGGGTCCCATCCAGCGATCGGTGAGGTCTACGTCGTGGGAGTTACCCCCGCAGCCCAGGGCCTGGGCCTGGGCAAAGCGCTCACCGTGGCGGGAATCAAGTACCTCCAACGGCACGACCTCCACTCCATCATGTTGTATGTGGACGCCGACAACACTGCGGCCGTAGCCCTGTACCAAAAGCTCGGCTTCGTGCGCTGGGACGTCGACGTGATGTACGCTCCGCTCCTCGGAAAGTAGCCTGACGATAAACTGCGCTTGAAAGACCAGGACATCCAGGATTCCCGCGAGTGGAATCCTTGTAGGGTTGAAGCTAACCCGCTCTGAACAAAGGAGAGTCCCGTGAATCCGGACCCGGTTGGAACGACAAAAACCGAGGTCAAGGGCGCAACCTTGCCTCCACGCTTCGGTTCTTCAGAAGTCCCCGCGGCAAGGGCCACCCAGGACCGCATCGACATTCCGGATTTCGCGCCTTCGCTGGAGCCCGAAGGTGACATCAGCCCGGACCGTTTCCTTGACCGGGAGCTTAGCTGGCTTGCTTTCAACGCCCGGGTACTCGAACTCGCCGAAGATCCCGATCTCTTCCTCCTGGAGCGGGTCAACTTCCTTTCGATCTTCGCGTCGAACCTCGATGAATTCTTCATGGTCCGCGTCGCGGGCTTGAAGCGCCGCATAGCCACGGGGCTGGCAGTGCCTTCGCCGGCCGGCCTGAGCCCGATCGAAGTCCTGGAGCAGATCGGCGAGGCGGCCCACAAGCTGCAGGAACGGCACGCACGGGTATTCGCCGAACAGATCCGCCCCGCCTTGGCGTACGAGCACATCCACCTCATGCGCTGGGACGAACTCGACGACGACGCCAAGCACCGCCTGAGCATCATGTTCGGCGAAAAGGTCTTCCCGATCCTGACGCCGCTGGCGGTCGATCCCGCACACCCGTTCCCCTACATTTCCGGCCTTTCACTGAACCTGGCCGTGATAGTGCGCAACCCGGTCAGCGACAAGGAACTGTTCGCCCGCGTCAAGGTCCCGGACCAGTTGCCCCGGCTCATCTCCATCGACGGCCCGCGCGCCGGTGCCGTTCCGGGCCGGGTGGCACGCTTCATCGCCCTCGAAGAAGTCATTGCCGTGCACCTGGACAAGCTCTTCCCCGGAATGGAGGTCATGGAGCACCACAGTTTCCGCGTCACGCGCAACGAGGATGTGGAAGTCGAAGAGGACGACGCCGAGAACCTCCTGCAGGCCCTCGAAAAGGAGCTGTTGCGGAGGCGCTTCGGTCCGCCCGTGCGCCTCGAAGTCACCACGGACATCAACCCGAACATCCGGGCCCTCCTGGTGCGCGAACTTGGCGTCGACGAATCCGAGGTCTACTCCGTTCCGGCCCCGCTGGACCTCCGGGGCTTGTCGGTGATCGGCGGCATCGACCGCGCGGACCTCCACTATCCCAAGCACGTTCCGCACACTTCCCGGTTCCTGAACGAATCGGAGACGTCCAAAGCGGCAAACGTGTTCGCGGCAATGCGCCGGCGCGACATCCTGCTGCACCACCCCTACGACTCGTTCTCGACGTCCGTCCAGGCTTTCCTGGAGCAGGCAGCCAACGACCCCAAAGTCCAGGCAATCAAGCAAACCCTGTACCGCACCTCCGGCGACTCCCCCATCGTCGATGCGCTGATCGACGCCGCCGAAGCCGGCAAGCAGGTCCTGGCCCTCGTGGAAATCAAGGCGCGGTTCGATGAACAGGCCAACATTTCCTGGGCCCGCAAGCTGGAGCAAGCGGGCGTGCACGTGGTGTACGGCATCGTAGGCCTCAAGACCCACTGCAAGCTGTCCCTCGTGGTTCGGCAGGAAGTGGATGGACTGCGCCGTTACTGCCACATCGGCACGGGCAACTACCACCCCCGGACAGCCCGGTACTACGAGGACCTGGGTTTGTTGACGGCCAACGAGCAAGTGGGCGAGGACCTGTCCAAGCTCTTCAACCAGCTCTCCGGCTACGCGCCGAAGTCCACCTTCAAGAGGCTCCTCGTGGCCCCGCGCTCCGTGCGCTCAGGGCTGATCGAGAGGATCGAGACCGAGATCCGCAATGCCCGCGCCGGGATTCCTGCAAGGGTCCAGATCAAGGTCAACTCCATGGTTGACGAGGCGATCATCGACTCCCTCTACCGCGCGTCGCAGGCGGGGGTCCAGGTCGATGTGATCGTTCGTGGCATTTGCTCCCTGCGCCCGGGGGTGCCCGGACTCAGCGAGAACATCACTGTCCGTTCCGTCCTTGGGCGGTTCTTGGAGCACTCCCGCGTGTTTGCCTTCGCCAATGGCAATGAACCTGTGGTGTACATCGGCTCCGCCGACATGATGCACCGGAACCTGGACCGCCGGGTCGAGGCCTTGGTGCAGCTCTCCAACCGGGAGGACACCGCCGAGGTCATGGACCTCCTGCGCCGTTACCTGGATCCGGGTACCTCCAGCTGGCATCTCGACAACGAAGGCCACTGGACCAGGTTCCACTTGGCCGAAGACGGCACGCCGCTGCTGGACATTCAATCCTGGCTCCTTGCTTCCCGATCCCGCCAGCGTGCGGTTGCCCGGCGGTAGGCAGCAAACGTTGAAGAGCGATACCCCCATCGCGGACCAGACGGACCACCCCGGAGAGCCCGTCGCCGTCCTGGCGGCCGGCGCCATTCCCTGGCGCGCCACGAAGGGCAGCCTCGAAGTCCTGCTGATCCATCGGCCCAAGTACGACGATTGGTCCTGGCCAAAGGGCAAGCAAGACAACGGCGAGACCATCCCGGAGTGCGCAATGCGGGAGATCAAAGAGGAAATCGGGCTTGAAGCCGCGCTCGGAATTCCTTTGCCTCCCACGCACTACCACGTGGCCGCCGGCTTGAAGGTAGTCCACTACTGGGCCGTCCAGGTCAACGGAACCCCAATCAGGCCTGATGGCAAGGAGGTAGACGCCTTTATGTGGGCGTCCCCCGAGAAAGCCGCGCAGTTCCTAAGCAACCCTACGGACGTGGCCCCGCTCCAAGCCCTGACGAAGGCCCACTTGAACGGCGAGCTGGAGACCTGGCCGCTCATCCTTGTGCGGCACGCAAAGGCCAAGCCGCGGTCTTCCTGGTCGAAGGCCGAAGGCAGCCGTCCGCTTGCGGTCACCGGCCAGCGCCAGGCGCTAGCGGTGGAGCGGCTGCTGGGAGTTTGGAAACCGGGGCGAATCGTCACGAGCCCGTGGACGCGCTGTCTTTCCACCATCGCGCCGTACGCGAAGGCTGCCGGGGCCAAGGTGAAGCTTGCTGAGGCCTTGACCGAGCACAGCCACCAAAGGAGCCCCAAGAAGACGGCCACCGTCGTCGAGGGGCTGTTCGACAGGCAGCGTGGAGTGGCGGTCTGCACGCATAGGCCCGCGCTTCCCACTATCCTGGAGACGCTCGGAGAGCACATGGGACCGGAGCTTCAGATGCTCCTGCCCGGCCGCGACCCCTACCTGACACCCGGCGAAATGATCGTGTGCCACGTCGCCCGGGGCAACGGCCAGCGCGTCGTGGCCGTTGAGCAGGTCAAGCCCTTCGACGATTAGCTCCAGTAAGCTGGAGGCGTGAGCATCCCAACCCCCTATGAAGACCTCCTTCGCGACGTCATGGCGAACGGCACGCACAAATCCGACCGCACGGGCACGGGCACGCGGAGCGTTTTCGGTCGGCAGTTGCGCTTTGACCTGAGCCAGGGCTTCCCGCTCGTCACCACCAAGAGGGTGCATTTCAAGTCGGTGGCCCTCGAACTCCTGTGGTTCCTGCGCGGGGAATCGAATGTGAAATGGCTCCAGGAACAAGGCGTTACGATCTGGGACGAATGGGCTGATGCCGACGGCGAGCTCGGCCCTGTCTACGGCGTGCAGTGGCGGAGCTGGCCCACCCCGGATGGCGGACACATCGATCAGATCGCCGGGCTCATGGAAGGCCTGGCAGCCAATCCGGATTCACGCCGGCACATAGTTTCGGCGTGGAACGTGTCCGAGCTTAAGGACATGGCGTTGCCGCCATGCCACGCGTTCTTCCAGTTCTACGTCGCAGACGGCAAGTTGTCCTGCCAGCTCTACCAGCGTTCCGCGGACATGTTCCTGGGAGTCCCTTTCAACATCGCCTCCTATGCGCTGCTCACCTGCATGGTGGCCCAGCAATTGGACTTGGAACCGGGCGATTTCGTATGGACCGGAGGGGATGTCCACATCTACGACAACCACCTGGACCAGGTCACCGAGCAACTTTCCCGCGAGCCCTACGAGTATCCGCGACTGCGCTTCAACCGCAAGCCGGGGTCCATCTTCGACTACGCCTTCGAGGACTTGGACGTCGTCGGTTACCGCCACCACCCCTCCATCAAGGCTCCGGTGGCAGTATGAACACCGAAGGAACAAGCCCGGGCGCCGAGGCTTTCAGCGAGGGTATCGCGGCGGGCATGACGGGAATCGGCCTGATCTGGGCGCAAACCACCTCCGGCGTCATCGGCAAGGACGGCGATATGCCGTGGCACCTGCCCGAAGACCTGAAGCACTTCAACAAGGTCACCAGCGGCCACCCCGTGATCATGGGTCGCAAGACCTGGGAGTCATTCCCGGATCAGTACCGTCCATTGCCCAACCGGACGAATATCGTCATCACCCGGCAGGAAGGCTGGGGCGGCACGCCGGCCGCGGAAGGCGCCGTCGTCGTCAATTCCTTGGACACCGCGCTGCTTGAGTCGCAGTTCGCGCCGGGCCACGAGACCGTCTGGATCCTGGGTGGCGGCGAGATCTTCGAGCAAGCCGCGGACCTCGCAAGCGCCGCCGTGGTCACCACGATCGACGTAGACACCGACGGCGACACGTTTGCACCGACGCTCGACGAGAAGTGGACGTTCGAGTCCGTCGTGCCAACAGAAGGCTGGCTCACCTCCAAGAACGGCACCAACTATCGGATCGCCGCTTGGCGCCGCACGGAAGACTGAGAATGCCCAAGAAACCCGAAACCCTCTTTGTGCTCGGCTACATGTTGTTGCCGCTCCTCGCGCTGCTGTCCGCGATCATCGGCCTGACCATGATCCTGGGCGGCAACAAGATCCTGGGAATCATCGTCCTGGTGGTTGTGACACAGGTCTTCGCCTTCGGCGCGTTCTATGCCCTGCGCGCCCGCAAGGCCGCCCTGCAGGAAGAGCCCGACGCCGGCGCGTAAGATCCCGTGCGTCCGTCCCACTGCGCTTCCCGGGCAGTGACGTAACCGACTGCGGCACCCGGACGCGAAAGTTTACACTTGTCCAATGACTACAGCAGCTAATCCGTCCGTTGGACTGATCGGTTGGCGTGGCATGGTCGGCTCGGTCCTGATGCACCGCATGCAGGAAGAGGGCGACTTCGCCAACATCAACCCGGTATTTTTCTCCACCTCGAACGCGGGAGGTGCCGCGCCGTCATTCGCTGGTACAGCAGAAGGCAGCGCAGGCAAGCTTGAGGACGCGTTCGATATCGAGACGCTGGCCAAGCTGCCGATTATCGTCACCGCCCAAGGCGGCGACTACACCAAGCAAGTCCACGGCGAGCTGCGCGGCCGGGGCTGGGACGGTCTCTGGATCGATGCCGCCTCCACCTTGCGCATGAACGATGACTCGATCATCGTGCTCGACCCCATCAACCGCGATGTCATCGACGCCGGCCTTTCCGGAGGCGTGAAGGACTACATCGGCGGCAACTGTACTGTCTCGTGCATGCTCATGGGCCTCGGCGGTCTCTTCAAGAACAACCTGGTCGAATGGGGCACGTCCATGACGTACCAAGCGGCTTCCGGTGGCGGCGCCCGCCACATGCGCGAGCTGCTCAACCAGTTCGGCACCCTCAATAACGAGGTCAGCAGCGAGCTGGAAGACCCTGCGTCGGCGATCCTCGAGATCGATCGCAAGGTCCTGGCAACCCAGCGCAGCGGTGTGGACGCCACCCAGTTTGGCGTGCCGCTGGCGGGATCGCTCATTCCGTGGATCGACGCCGACCTCGGCAACGGCCAGTCGAAGGAAGAGTGGAAGGCCGGGGTGGAAACCAACAAGATCCTCGGCACCACACCCGGCTCCGGCCAGGGTACCGCCGGTAAGGACTACGTGGTCATGGACGGGCTTTGCGTCCGGATCGGCGCCATGCGCTCCCATTCGCAGGCCCTGACGCTCAAGCTGCGCGAGGACCTGTCCGTGGGTGAGATCGAAAAGCTCCTGGACTCGGACAACGAGTGGGCCAAGGTTGTGCCCAACACCAAGGAAGCCTCGATGTCCGACCTCACCCCCGTCGCGGCTTCCGGCACCCTGGACATTCCGGTTGGCCGTATCCGCAAACTCGAGATGGGTCCGGAGTACATCAGCGCCTTCACGGTCGGTGACCAGCTCCTTTGGGGTGCGGCCGAGCCGCTGCGCCGGATGCTGAAGATCGCCACGGGCACTCTTTAGGCCAGGCCGGCCTCAACCGGCCATGAACCGCAGGTACTTCTCCCCCTGCAGCTCGAACGAACGCCGCGCCGCCGGCCCGAACCTTTCCGGGACAAAGGGTTCGGGTTCGACGGCGGCACTCCGGCCGGTCCCGCGTCGTGACCAGGTGTCCACTACCTCCCCGCCGGCGACGATGGTGCGCTTGAAGACGCCGTTGCCGCCGGGAACGACCCTGTTGGCGTGCCGCGGCGCCAATACCAGGCTGCGATCCGCATAGCCGAGCAGGAATTCGTCAAAGCCGGGCAAGGCGAGCACAGTTCGGGAGCCAGCGAGCCCGCCGTCGAGCAGTTCCGCGGACTCGGGTGAGAGCCAATAAGACGTTCCTTCGAACACGAGCTCAACAAGTTGTCCGCGGATCGCCTCATGCGCGGTCCGCACCTCCGATCTGGGAATCCCGGTCCACCAGGCGAAGTCGTGCAGCGTGGCGGGCCCGTGGCTACGGAGGTACCGGAGCAGGAATTCGGCGATTCCCTCCTCGCGGTCCAGCTGCCGGGATTCTGGAATCCATTCGTCGAAGGCCACGAACAGCTGTTGCCCCAGGGCTTTCCCGGCAGTTCCGGCCGGAGGCCCTTGGACGAGCCAGGCGTTTTGGCAAAGGATCCATAGCAGATGGATTCCGCGCTGGGCCGCCGTGAGCTGGCCCGCCGATTCAAAGACCTTGAAGAGTTCCTCACGTGTGGCACCAGGGCTTCCGGCAACCCTTTCGAGGGCGAGGCCCCGGCAGGCGATGATGTCCGCTTCACTGATGCCGAGTTCACGGTGCCTTGTTGCGGCCGAGCGCACGGTCCGGTCAGCGGTGATCGCCAGTATCCACCGCAAGTCGCCGGGCGAAAGCAGATGCAGCGTGCCGCGCATGGGCCATGAGCGGACCACGGTCCCGTTCTCCAGCGCCTGCATCACATCGCGTAGGGAGGAGCCGGGAACCCGCTGGCCGACTGCCCAAAATGCCGAAGCCAAATCCTGTGCCTGCATCGCGCCCATCTGGCTTACGCATTCCTCGACGCCTGCGAAGCCACCCAGCAGTCCTTGGCTGGCCAGGCGCAGGCGGCCCATCAGCTTTGGGGTGGCACGGACCTGCGTCGAAGCTGCCATGGCCCCACCTTAGCAACTCCCACGAGGCTCACAGCAGCCTTCCAGCGGCGCCTCCTAGGCTGAAGGCATGTTGTTCGGTGAGTTGGGTCCGCTGCTGCGGCCGCTCTGCAGGCGGCTGGCGGCCGCCGGTTGGTGCTCCGCCGCCGTCGGGCTGGTGTGCGGCCTGGCGATCGCCGTTGGTGCGGGTGTTCGGCTGTCTCCCTCCATGGAGGCGGTCCAGGCGGTCGGCTTGGCGGCCACGGGCACCGCGGCCCTGCTGCTCGGGCTCGCGGCGGCGTGCCAGCCGTCGTCGGAAGGGGAACTGGGTGATCCCGAGTCGGGCTTCCACGCCGGGGCCGCGGATCATGTCCGCAGCTTCCTGCTCGCTTCCGTAGTGATGCTCATGGGAGTGGCCGGTTTCGCCGCTGCGGGCTGGATTTCGCCCGGCGGCCCCTCGCCCCAGAGCCTCGCCTTCAGCCAGATCTTCCTGCTGGGCGCCTCGAGTTGCGGCCTGACCTTCCTTCTGCTGAACAAGGTCCTTCCCGTGGAAAAGCGGTGAAAAGCGCCGCCTGCTGCGTAGCTGCCTAGAGCGTTACGCCGATAAGCAGCGGTTCCGGATGCAGTTCGATGCCGAAGCGTTCGACGACGCCGCGGCGCACCTCGCGCGCGATCGCCACCATGTCGTCGGCGCTGGCCCCCCCGCGGTTGGTAATGGCCAGGGTGTGCTTGGTGGACAGGGAAGCCCTGCCGCCGGAAACACTGGCAGCGTCGAGCCCGAATCCTTTGCCGAAGCCGGCTTGGTCGATCAACCAGGCTGCCGAAAGCTTGACGAGGCCGTCGCGTCCGCTCGGATATTGCGGGGCGCCCTCAGGGAGGTTCGCGGACGCCGCCGCCGGAACGATCGGGTTGGTGAAGAACGAACCGGTCGAGTAGGTGTCACGGTCCGTGGCGTCCAAGACCATGCCCTTGGACGCGCGCAACCGCAGGACTTCACGCCGGACATCGTTCGAGTATGCCCGCTTCCCCGTTTCGACACCGAGGGACCGCGCGAGCTCCGCGTACCGGATGGGCGCGCTCATGCGTCCGAGCGGCAGCTGGAACTCCACCGTGAGGACCACGTACCGCGGTGAACCTTCCACCGTGGTCCGTTTGAGGATGGAGTCCCGGTACCCGAACTTCAGTTCCGAGTTGGTGAACGTCTGGATGGCGTTGCGTTCGCGGTCCCAGGTCCGGACGGCGGCGATGGTCTGGGATACGTCGGCCCCGTACGCGCCCACATTCTGCACGGGCGTCGCACCAGTGGCCCCGGGGATACCCGACAATGCTTCCAGGCCGGACCAGGCGTGAAGCACGGAATACTCCACGAACTCGTCCCAGTTGTGCCCGGCCTGGACCACCACGGATACTCCCCCGCAGCTGTCCTCGGAATTGACGGTGAACCCTTCCGAGGCGATCTTGAGGACGGTTCCCGGGTACCCGGCGTCGGAGACCAGCAGATTCGACCCGCCGCCGATGATGAGCAGTTTCTCGCCCGCGGCATCCGCGGAACGCACGGCATCGATGATTTCAGCCTCGGTGTGCGCCTCCACCAGGGTGCCGGCCGGGCCGCCGACGGCGGACGTGGTCAGTTCGGAAAGCATCGTCTGGGTCACCAAACAAGCCTAGCGGGGATTGCGGAGGGCTGTTGCGGCCAGCTCAAGCGAGCTTCACAACGGCCTGGGACTTCATGAGGACCTTCTGGCCGGCAAAAGTAACGGTGAGGTCGATGCGTGCGGTGCGGGCATCGGCGTCGAGCGCTCCCACGACTCCGGCGACTTCAATCACGGCGCCCGGCTCGCTGGTCCCGGTGGTATCGGTCACGAGCACGGGTTTGGTGAAGCGGGTCTGATAGTCGACGACGGCGGCCGGGTCTCCCGCCCAGTCGCTCACCAGTTGCACGGCGGAGCCCATGGTGAACATGCCGTGCGCGATCACGCCGGGCAGTTCGACGCTCTTGGCGAAGGATTCGTTCCAGTGGATGGGGTTGAAGTCCCCTGACGCGCCGGCGTACTTGACGAGGTCCTGCCGCGTGACCTCGATGTTGCGGGTGCCGATTTCCTGCCCGACGGCAAGTTCTTCGAGTTTCAAGCTCATGGTTATTGTCCCTCTCCGCGGACCAGGATCGATGAGGTCGTGGTGGCGATGCGTTCGCCCGAAACCGTGGTGATCTCCGAGCGCGTGGTGATCATCGCTCCGCCGCCCATGGCCCGCACGCCGTCGACGTGCAGTTCGGCCTGGAGTTGGTCCCCGGCGACGATGGCGCGGTGGTGGGTGAAGCGCTGGTCGGCGTGGACTACGCGGCTGAAATCGATCCCGGATTCGCTGTCCTCGATCAATTGCGCATCAGCACGCTGTGCGACGATGATGGCGAAGGTCGGCGGGGCGACGAGGTCGCTGTGTCCAAGGGCTTTCGCGGCTTCGACGTCGAAATGCGCGGGGTGGGTGGCCTTCACTGCCCGGGCGAACTCCCGGATCTTCTCGCGGCCGACGTCGTACACCTCTGCGGCAGGGTAGGTGCGGCCCTGCAGATCGGGATTAATAGTCATGCCTCAACCCTAACGGCCCGGCGCGAAGTACCCGGCTTCGGGTCCGGCCCGGGATGCTACTTCTTGAGTCCTTTACGGATCGCTTGCCCGCGGACCACCATTCCCGCGATGTGCAGGAGAAGTCCCAAGCCGATCACGGCCAGCGACATGTTTGCGAGCCCCTGGTTATGGGAGGTGTTGCCAATGATGGTGAGGATGATCCCGACGGCGATGAGCCCCATCGCGCTGAAGACCAGCGTCTTGTAGGTGGTTGAGGCCGTGGCCCAGAATTCGTTCAGCACCACCCAAGTTTAGGCCACTCTTCAGCGCGATCGTTCCACTGCTACAGCGCGGGCTGGACCCCGAAGGCGATGGCAAGCTTCATGATCTTCTCGGCGCGGCCCAGGCGCGGGAGGTCGGAGCCGTCGCGGATGACCCTGCCGTTGGCTTCGAAGTCGTTCATGAAGTCGGTTGCCCAGGCGACATCTGACGGAGTCGGGCTGATGACCTCGTTGATGATGGTGGTCTGGTCTATGGCCAGGCAGAGCTTGCCGGTCATTCCCATGGTCACCGTGATGCCGGTCTGTTCGCGCAGGATCGGGTGGTTGGTGCCGACCGTGGGCCCGTCGATGGGGCCCGGCAGGTTGCCAACCCGGCTCGCGACGACCAGCTTGGCGCGGGGGTACGCCATCGCCTCGGGCGTAGCCGCCATGCCGGTATCGCGGCGGAAGTCGCCCGAACCAAAGGCAAGCCGGAAGGCGCCCTGGGCACGGGCGATGTGGTTGGCTTCCTCAATGCCAAGGGCCGACTCCACCAGGGCGATGACGGGCGTCTTGCCATCCATGCGGTGGAACGACTCGGTCACCTGGTCCGCGGATTCGGTCTTCGCCAGCATGACGCCGAGCAGCCCGGGAGTGCCGCGCAGCCCGGCGAGGTCGTCGGCCCAGAACGGGCTCGTGGCGTCGTTAATGCGGACCCAAGCCTGGCCACCTTCGCCAAGCCAGTTGATGACATTCTCGCGGGCGGCGTCCT
Organism: bacterium RCC_150; assembly: GCA_041360635.1. GTDB lineage: Bacteria > Actinomycetota > Actinomycetes > Actinomycetales > Micrococcaceae > Arthrobacter. The sequence continues at coordinate 108,438 of JBFUPP010000014.1, forward strand.
TCTGGGAAGGATCGACGGCGTCTTCGATGTCAAGGATGATGGCGTCCGCGCGCGAGGAGGCCGACTGGTCGAAAAGCTCCGTCTTCATGGCGTTCACGAGGAGCCAGGAACGGGCGATATCGGCAGGAACGGCGCGGGTTGTCCGCATGGATTCGGCGGCGGTGCTAGACGTCATGTATCTACCGTATCTGCCCTGCCGCCGGGAACGCGACGAATCCGGCTCAGGTGTGAGCACCAATACGAACAAAACGATTGTGACCGGCTGCGGCTTATGTCTTCGTATGTCGTTGAATTGCCCGGAATTGCGTCCCGTTTCTCCTGGTTTCCCGGGGTTTCCGAGCATTACCGCCGGGCTTTCGCCGGCCTCCGGATATGCGCTTACATCGTTCCCACCGGCAAATTCGGGCCTCCCTGCTCGAACCGGTTCAGGCACACGAAATCCATCCTAGAAAGTAGCTCCCATGAAACTGCACCAGCTCCTGCCAGGCGTCGCGACCGCCGTCGTACTTGCACTGGCGGTAACCGGCTGCGGCGGCGCTGCCGAGGCCGGCGGAAGCAATGGAGCCGGCCAAACGGAGGTCAAGGAACTGCGCTACCAAGGCTCGGCGAACAACGTCACCCTCCCCGAGCTCGCGCAGGACCTCGGTTACCTGGGCGACATCAAGCTCACCTGGGTGGGCAACACCACCAGTGGTCCCCAGGACATCCAGTCGGCAGCCACCAACCAAACCGACTTCGGCGGCGCGTTCGCCGGGGCCGTGGTGAAGCTGCAGGAGGCCGGTGCCCCCGTCACCGCCGTCGTGAACTACTACGGCGAAGACCAGAAGACTTTCACCGGCTTCTACGTCAAGGCGGACAGCCCCATCAAGGCACCCAGGGACCTCATCGGCAAGAAGGTCGCCGTCAATACGCTCGGTGCCCACTCCGAAGCGGTCATTAATACCTATCTGAGCAAGAACGGCCTGAGCCAGGACGACATCAAGCAGGTCCAGCTCGTGGTGCTTCCGCCCAACGATACGGAAGAAGCCCTGCGCCGCGGCCAGGTCGATGTCGCGTCGCTCAGCGGAGTCCTGCAAGACCATGCGGTAGCTGCGGGCGGCGTTCGCTCGCTCTTCAGCGACTATGAGCTCTTCGGAACGTTTGCCGGCGGGCAGATCGTGCTCCGCAACGATTTCATCGCGAAGAACCCGAATACCGCGAAGGCCTTCACCACGGGCGTCGCCAAGGCCATCAAATGGGAGACCGAAACACCCCGCGCAGAAGTGATCGCCCGGTTCAAGAAGATCATCGACGCCCGCGGACGCAACGAGAACACCACCAACCTGCAGTACTGGAAGAGCCCGGGCGTTCCGGACAACGGCGTAATCAAGGACGAGGACTTCTCCCGCTGGGCCACCTGGCTCAAGACGGCAGGAATCGTCAAGGGCGAACTCACGCCGTCGAAGTACTACACCAACAAATTCAACGAGCTCGCAACCGCGAGTACCGCGGGCACCGCACCGAAGGGATCGTGATGGCGGCCAAGATCAGTCTCCGCAATGTCAGCAAACAATTCACCATCCGCGCAGGCAAGGGTTCAAAGGCCGGCAAGGGCTTCAGCGTTGGCGCGAAGGAATCCACCACATTGACCGCCATCGACTCACTGAGTTTGGATGTGCGCGACGGCGAATTCCTCACCTTGGTGGGGCCCAGCGGTTCCGGCAAGACCACGTTGCTGGACCTCCTGGCTGGCCTGTCCACGCCCACCTCCGGGGAGGTATTGGTGGACGGCCGGCCGGTGACGGGACCGGGCAAGGACCGTGCCGTGGTTTTCCAGCAATACGCGTTGTTCCCGTGGCGCACGGCGTCGGCGAATGTTTCGATCGGGCTTGAGGGCAAAGGTGCTGACGGGCGCAAGCTCAGCCGCCGCGAACGTGCAGCGAAGGCCAGCGAATACCTCAAGCTGGTTGGCTTGGCAGGTTTCGAGGACCGCTTCCCGCACGAGCTCTCCGGCGGCATGAAGCAGCGTGTCGCCATTGCCCGAAGCCTCGCCTATGAGCCCGATGTGCTGCTCATGGACGAGCCGTTCGCGGCACTCGACGCCCAGACCCGCGAGCAACTCCAGGATGAGCTCCTGCGGATTTGGCGGGCAACGGGCAAGACGATCGTGTTCATCACCCACGGCATAGACGAAGCAGTGTACTTGGGGCAGCGCGTCGCCGTCCTGAGTGCCCGTCCCGGCCGGCTCAAGGCCTTCGTTGACGTGGACATCCCGGACCGCGACGGCGACGGGGACATCCGTTCGCATCCGGCCTTCGTTGAACAACGGCACAAAGTGTGGACCTTGCTGCACGACGAAGTCCGGCGGAAAGAACCAGCAATCGAAAGGAGCGCAGCCTGATGACCACAACGCTCGCGCAAGAAGTGAAGGCCCGTGTGGCAAACGCAACGACTGCGTCCGGGCCAGAGGCACAGAGCACGACGGCGGTCCTCGCCTTTGTTCGGGGCGCCGCGGCCTACGCCGGGTCCGGACTGTGGAAGGCGGCGGGCATTCTTGCCTTCCTCGCCCTGTGGGAGCTCGGGCCAACGTACCTGGCGAGCTCGTCAACGAGGGTGTTCCTGCCGCCGCTCCATCAGGTGCTGGCGGCGTGGGGCGAGCTGTATGAAGCCGGCACCATCCAAGGGCACTTGGCCGCGAGCCTCACGCGTTCAGCCAGTGGGTTTGGCGCCGCACTGCTGGCCGGAGTGTCGCTCGGCCTCCTCATTGCCTGGTACGGGAAGCTCAATGCAGTACTGAACCCGTTGCTCGAACTGTTCCGCAACACTGCCGCGCTGGCTTTGCTGCCCGTCTTCACCTTGCTGCTGGGGATTGGCGAGGAGTCGAAGATCAGCATCGTGGCCTACGCGGCCTTCTTCCCCGTGCTGCTCAACACGATCGCAGGCGTGAAGACGGTGGATCCCCTGCTCATCCGGGCGGCAAAATCACTTGGCCTCAACAGCTTCAGCTTGTTCCAAAAGGTCATCCTTCCTTCCGCCGTGCCGACGATCTTCGCCGGCATACGGATGGCCGGGACGGCTTCCATCCTGGTACTGATCGCCGCCGAAATGGTGGGCGCCAAGGCAGGACTGGGCTACCTGATCGTCAATGCCCAGAGCAGCTTCCTCATCCCGGACATGTACGCCGGAATCCTCACCGTTTCGCTCCTGGGCCTGGCTGTGAACTTCTTCCTCGTCGCTTTGGAACGGCATTTCTCCCGCTGGCGCACCGCCGTCGGGTCCGACGTTTCCTGAGCACGTCCACACCGCAACATCAATCACGAAAGTAAGGAAAACAATGTCTACCATTACCGAAACCAAGCTCGAATTCGCGAAGCTCGGCTCCCGCATCGGCGCCGAAATCCGCGGCTTGGACCTCAGCGGCGACCTCAGCCCGGAAACCGTCGGGCAGATCCGGTCCGCGCTCAACGAGCACAAAGCACTGGTCTTCCGGGAAGCCAATATCCTCAGCGACGAAGCCCAGGTGAAGTTCGCCAGCCACTTCGGCCCGCTCACCACCGCACACCCGACCGTGGCCTCCGTTGAAGGGGAAGCGAACGTCCTTCCGGTGGATAGCGAGAACGGCTCGGCAAACAACTGGCACACCGATGTCACGTTCGTGGTGAACCCGCCCCAGGCCTCCACCCTCCGCAGCATCGACCTGCCCGCCTACGGCGGAGAAACCCTCATTGCCACCTCGGCGGGGGCTTATGCTGACCTGCCCGCGGAACTACGGAACTTCGCCGACACCCTCTGGGCAATCCACACGAACGACTACGACTACTCGGTACCGAAAAACCTGGAGCACGAAAACGCCGAGGAACGCCGCAAGGAGTTCACCCGCATCAAGTTCGAGACCGCCCACCCTGTGGTACGCGTCCACCCCCTGACCGGCGAGCGCGGATTGTTCATTGGGGGCTTCGCGCAGCGGCTTCGGATCGTAGGCCTGTCCAACACCGAATCGAAGGACATCATCCGTTTGCTGCAGGCCTATGTGACCCGTCCGGAGAATGTCGTGCGAGTGAACTGGGAACCGAACCAACTGGTGCTCTTCGACAACCGGATCACGCAGCACTACGCTCCCGACAACTACGATGGCCAGCCGCGAAAGCTCAACCGCGTGACCATCGCCGGTGACATCCCCGTGGGCGTGGAAGGTAAGCCGAGCCAGTCCATCCAAGGCGACTCCTCGACGTATTCCGTCGTCGCAGCCCTGTAGCCACTGTTTTAGCACGCATGTGTTGTTGTAGTTCCCACTTGCCATCCCAGCCCGCGCTGACCCGCATCTGATGTGGGTCAGCGCGGGCTTTTAGCGCTCTTAGGGAAGCCGGGCGCCCCGTGCCGCCACCCAAAGCCCGTACCATTCGGTCCGCGTCATTCCCGCGGCCACGACCGCGGCATCCGCACAAGCGTTGATCCGCGCCGGGTTGGAGCTGCCAAGCACCGGTGAAATCCGGGCCGGGTGCTTCATCAGCCAAGCAAGCAGCACCGCTTCGGGGGTGACACCTTTGGCTTCCGCGAGCTCGGCAAGGAGCGATGCAACCGCTGCATCGGCAGGCAGGGCGGGCTCCGCCGTCGAACCCGTGTAGCGGCCCTGCGCCAGCGAGCCATACGCCTGCAGCTCAATCCCCCGGCCGACGCAATGTTCCAGCGTGCCGTGCGGGAAGCTGTAGCCGAGGTCGTCGTCGTGGTTCACCAGCACCGTGCTCTCCAACCAGGCCCTCCGGTACAGGCTCATTTCGAGTTGGTTCGCCACGATCGGCACCTCGAGCCGGTCCTGCAGGAATCCGATTTGTGCCCCCGACATGTTGGACACACCGAGCGCGCGCACCTTGCCTTCCGCCATCAGCTGACCGACGGCGGCCGCCACCTCAGCGGGCTCCATGAGCGGATCGGGGCGGTGCAGGAGGAGGATGTCCACGTAGTCGGTCCGCAGCCGTTGCAGGCTACCGTTGACGCGTTCCAGGATGGTTTCCCTGCCCAGGTCGTAATGCCCCGGGACTCCGGGCGTGGCAAGCGTAATCCCGCACTTGGTCTGCAACTGGATCTTTCCGCGGAGGCCCGGCGTGCCGGCCAGGATCTCGCCGAAGACGGCCTCGGACTTACCGCGGCGATAGATGTCGGCATGGTCGAACAAGGTGATGCCAATACCCATCGCGGCCTCAATTGCGGCAGCAGCCTGGTCGACGTCCGCACTCGCGTACCCGGCGGAGTCCCATGCACCCCCAAGGCCCATACAGCCGTAGATCAGGCGCCCGGACGTAGTCTTACTCTTTTCGGTCATTTCCGAACTCTTTCACTAGCTGCGCCTCTTCACTAGCTGCGCCTCGGCGCGAACATGCCGGTGGCGACACCCCTGCTGGGGTGCCGCCACCGGTTTACTTTTGGAAGGCTTGCCTAGCCGATGAGCCAGGCGGTCGTGTTGCCCGGGAGTTTGCCGCCGTCGAGCGGTGCGCTGCTCACGACGACGGTGCCTTGCGGGAGTCCCACGGGCTCGCTGCCGAAGTTCGTCACCGACTGCCAGCCGCTGGGCCGCGCGAAGTGCAGGACCGAGCTGTTGGCGTTCGGGATCCATTCGAGCTCCTCAGCCGCCTGGAGCTCCGAGCGCAGCTTCAAGGCCTTGCGGTACAACTCCAACGTGGAGCCGGGAACGTTCTCCTGCGCCTCGACGGCGTAGCCGGCGAACCACTCCGGCTGCGGCAAGTGGGCATGTCCCTCACCGAAGCCGAACGAAGAACCTTCGCGTGTCCACGGCAGTGGAACGCGGCAGCCGTCGCGGCCGACGTCGACGCCCGGGTTGCGGAAGAACGCCGGGTCCTGGCGTTCGCTGTCGACGATGTCCCCGACTTCCTGCAGGCCAAGTTCCTCGCCCTGGTACAGGTAGGCGGAACCGGGCAGGGCGAACATCAGCAGTGATGCGGCACGGGCACGGCGCAAGCCGAGCTCGGCGTCGACGTCGGAAGCCAAACCGCCGTCGAGCAGCCAGGACTTCCCGTCCCGGCCTTTGCCCTCGCGGCCGTCGTTCTGGGGAAGCCCGTAACGGGTGGCGTGCCGGACGACGTCATGGTTCGAGAAGACCCATGTGGACGAGGCGCCCGAAGCTGCGGCCTCGGCCAGGTTCTTGGTGATGATCGTCCGGAACTGTCCGGCGTCAAAGTCGGCCTGCAGGAGGTCGAAGTTGAAGGCCTGGCCCAAGCCCTCGGGGCTGGCGTAGCGGGCACGCCGGTCAGCGTGGACCCATGCCTCCGCGACGGCGGTGCGCGGCGGGTTGTACTCGTTGAAGAGCTGCCGCCACTCCGCATAGACCTCGTGCACCTCGTCGCGGTCCCAGAACGGGTGGGCCCCCAAGGCGTTCTCGCCTTCCTTGGGCAGCTCGGCCTTGGACGGCAGCACCTCCGGCAGGTCCTTGGTGAGGGCATGTGCGACGTCGATGCGGAAGCCGTCAACGCCTCGGTCGGACCAGAAGCGCAGGGTCTTCAGGAAGTCCTCGCGCACCTCCGGGTTCTCCCAATTGAAGTCCGGCTGCTCCTTGGTGAAGATGTGCATGTACCACTGGCCGGGCGAGCCGTCCGGTTCCGTGATGCGCTCCCAAGCAGGACCACCGAAGACGGAATCCCAGTCCGCCGGCGGCAATTCGCCGTTCTCGCCCAAGCCATCGCGGAAAATGTAGCGCTCGCGGGCCGCTGAACCCTTGGGGGAAGCAAGTGCTTCCTTGAACCATTCGTGCTGGTTGGACGAGTGGTTGGGAACGATGTCGGCGATCAGCTTGATGCCGGCGGCGTGGAGGGCCGCGGCCATCTCGTCGAAGTCGGCAAGGGTGCCCAGCTTGGGGTCCACATTGCGGTAGTCATCGACGTCGTAGCCTCCGTCGGCCAGGGCTGACGGATAGAACGGGCTCAACCAGACGGCGTCAATTCCCAAGGACTTCAGGTAAGGCACCTTCGCGGTGATGCCTTTGATGTCGCCAAGGCCGTCGCCGTTCGCATCGGAGAAACTGCGCGGATAGATCTGGTAAACGGCCGCCTGGCGCCACCAGTTGGGATCGGCCATGCGCTCGGAGCGCTTTGAGTCGAGGAGAGTTGCCAAGGTGGCGGTGCTGGACAAGGGTGGATCCTGTTCTGTCTCGATGCTGTAAGGAACGATTTTATTTAGAGTCTAAATTTAGTTCCTGAAACATTATGGGACGGCATCCACACGAGGTCAAGGGAGGCGTGCAGACGCCACTCGACGGGCTAGGAGCCAACGAGGGCCGCCAGCACCGGCACTGATCCGTCCCGGAATTCGATAGTGCGGCGAATCGTTTCCGGCAACTCCAGCACGGCGGCGGCCACTAGGGCGACATTCGCCCTGGACGTCGCCCTGTTGGCGCCGGAGTCCACCGGGTCAACGTCAATGAGCGCGCTCCCCGGCATGTCAGTCAAGGTCCCGGGCCCGAGGATGGTCCAATCCAGATCGCTGGAGCGCAGGTATTCATCCGCCGCTGCCTTGGACTCCGCATAGGCGAAAAAACTGTTGTCCTTGGGGACTCCATGGTCTGCTCCCGCCCCGAAATAGGACACCATGACGTAGCGCCGGATGCCTGCCTGGGCCGCTGCATCGATGGAACGGATGGCGGCGTCCCTGTCCACCGCATATGTCCGCGCCGGGTTGCCACCGCCTGCTCCGGCTGACCACACGACGGCGTCGTGGCCTTCCAATCCAGAGGCGAGCTCCGCCGTCGTCGAATTCTCGACGTCGAGCACCATAGGTGCCGCCCCGGTGGCGGCCACGTCTGCCGCATGGGCCGGATTGCGGATGAAAGACGTGACCTCGTGGCCTTCGTTGCTCAATATGCGGGACAGCTGCAAGGCCACCTTGCCGTGGCCACCGATGATGGCGATTCGACTCATGGCTCCATTCTGTCGCAGCGGGTCAAGCGCCGGATTTTCGCTGGATAAACGGGGCGCCACATGTCGGAAGCACCTATGAGGAATCGACGCGCCATGAGTATCCCGTGCCCGGCGGGAAGCAAAAGCAGGTGGGACCTACTCGTGCGCACGCGTAATTAGCGTTCCTAAGCTCGATACATCCTGCAGCAGGGAAAAGGAAATAGCTTCGTAAATCTCATGGGTGGATTGATCCGCTCATGAGCGAGTTCACAAATCCTGTCCTCCGTGAAGCAATGCGAGAGGACCCGACCAAGGACTCCTTCCGTGCTGCGCATCAGCAAAAGGGTCTCAACGCCCGCCATTCCTGCGTCTGCGTATCACCCTCCCCGGGTCAACCCATGCGTTGACCCAAAGAACCGCGACAACAGGAATCCGAATGTACCAGCAGGAGTACAGGCACGGCGGGATCGGTGCAATGAATGCCGCGACCGTCATCAATTCAGGGCTAACAACGCTCACCAGGCACAAAGCAGCAATAGCCGCGTGGGCACTCGTTGCCGTGGTGGTCCTGATGGCCGTCGTCACACAGGACTACGCCCAGGCAACGGCGGCAGCGGGTTCGGGCACTAGTAGCCGGGCAGTCGGTCCAGTAGCGGTGCTCCCCGTACCCACCCCCGGCACCTCGGCACGCAGCACCGTTCCGGCCACCGTCGTGCCCCCTGGACCAGCAGCCACCGCCTCAGGGCCCGCCCCCGCCGAGGCAGCGGCTCCTACGGCTGCTGTCCCCGCTGCTGCGCCGCCAGCGCTGGCCGCTCCTCCCGCGCCGATTGCTCCCGCCACGCCGGTTGCTGCCCCTGCGCCGGTTGCTCCCCCATCGCCGGTTGCCCCCGCCGCGCGGACTATCTCGGTTGCCGGCTCAGGCGGCCAGGCGGCTGTGGACAGTTGCATCGGCCCGATCCACTTCACCCCGACCGACGCCTACTCATTGTTCATCACCGAACATGACTTCTGCGGCGGATGGGCGCGCTTCTCGGACATCGACGTTGGCGAGACGGTGAACATCGTCGGATACGGAACGTACACCGTGACGGGACGCGGGCAGGTCCCCCAGGGCGGAACAACCAACAACGTCGCGGCCGTATTCGGCGGGTTCCCACGGGCAATACTGCAGACCTGCATTCCGGGGACCAACCAGATGCTCGTGATCGGGCTTAACTAGGACCGGCTGCTCAGCCCGCAGCCGGTTATCCGACCGCCTCAATAAGCTCGGGACCGTTGTTTCGAACCGAGTTCACCCTGTCGCTGACGAGGCGTGGCACAAGGTGGGGTTCGGGCATGGAGTCGAGCAAGGCGCGAACGTCGGCTTCGGAGGTAGTTTCCGGGTCCAGCCAGTCCGAGTACATCTCCGGCGGGACGATCAGGGGTGTCCTGTCATGGATGTGCCCCAAGGCGTCCGATGCTGCCGTGGTGATGATCGTCGCCGTGCGGAGCCACTTGTCGGGATGGCCGTCCGGGAGGTTCGGGTCGGGCCAGTTCTCGAACAATGCCGCGAACGCGAGGATCTGCTCATCCGGCGCATGCAGGTACGTCGGGATCTTCCCACCTGTTGGCGTCTTCTCCCACTCGTAATACCCGTCGCCTGCAAGCAAACCGCGCCGCGCTGCAGCAGCTTTCCGGAACGAAGGCTTCTCCGTGACGGTTTCCATCCTCGCGTTGATAAGGCGGGCCCCGCCCTTCGGATCCTTGGCCCACGACGGCACCAGGCCCCACCTCGCCGCGACCAGCCTCCGCGTGACTTCCCCGTCCTCCCCCGTGCTCCGCGCCATGATCAGCGGAACCGTGTCGGTGGGGGCGACATTGTAGGAAGGCTCCACCTTGTCGACATAGGACTCCCGGACATCGAAGGCAGCCATCAAGTCAGCAGTAGATTTCGATACAACGTAGCGTCCGCACATGAACCCATCATGCCTCCAACGATCGGGAGCAGCCACCGGGCGGAGAGCGGATCGAAAAAAGACCCCCGGAATCACGCGGATTCCGGGGGTCTTATCTGGTAGCGGTGGGGAGGCTCGATCTCCCGACCTCACGATTATGAGTCGTGCGCTCTAACCAACTGAGCTACACCGCCACGAATGAGAAAAACCTGTGTCAAGCCGGTCAAACCGCCTTGACACAGGCCCTCATTCCGAGCCCCCCACCGGAATCGATCCGGTGACCTCGTTCTTACCAAGAACGCGCTCTACCACTGAGCTAGGGGGGCAACGAGTAAATACTCTACCGGACGTTCTCCCTGCCCACAAATCGGCGCCAACGCAAGGAAAAAGGGCCGCGACACAATTGGCCAACGCTCCTGATCGCTGATAGGAAACGAGGCCGCCCATGTCGATCTCAAGGCAATCTTAAACAGCCTAGGGCCGGCTCGAAAGCCGGCCCTAGGCACAAGCCGCGGATCAAGGAATCCGGGATTTAGCCTTCTTTACCACTTGCCCTTGCGGTTGAAGTCGCGGTGTCCCGAGTCGCCGCCGCGGGGCTTGCGTGCGCCGTTGCCGTGTCCGCCGAAGCGCGAGTCGCTGCTCTGTCCACGGTCACGGTCGCCGTAGCCGCCAGCACTGCTGCGTTCGCTGTAGGAACGGCCTCCGCGGTCCGCCGAGGAACGCTCGCCAAAGCCGCCACGCTCGCCATCGGACTTGCGGAATTCCTTCTTGAAGCCGCCGTTGCCCTTGAAGTTACCCCCGCGACCACCACCGGAGTAGCCGCCACGGTCACCGCGGTCGCTGTTCGGCCGGCGGCCGTTGTCCAGCTCCAGGTTGATCAGCTCGCCGCCAATGCGGGTGCGGGACAAAGCACGCAGCTGCTCGGGGCTCAAGTCCGCGGGAAGCTCCACGAGGGAGTGGTCCGAGCGGATGTCGATGCCACCGATTTGCGAGGACGAGATGCCGCCTTCATTGGCAATGGCGCCCACGATCGAGCCGGGCATGACGCGCTGGCGGCGTCCGACGGCGATCCGGTACGTGGCGTTGCCTTCGGTCAGGGCACGGGTCGGCCCACGGGAACCGAAACCGTCCTTGGCGCGCTCGCGCTTCTGGTATTCCGGAGCGGCGGGCAGGTCCTTGACCAGCAGAGGCTGCCCGCCCTGGGCCATGACCGCCAGCGCTGCGGCGATTTCAGCGGCGGGAACCTTGTGCTCTTCCTCGTAGGAGGCGATGAGGTCGCGGAACAGCGAGACGTCTTCGGATTCGAGGGTCTCCGTGATCCGTTCCGCGAACTTGCCAAGGCGCAGCGAGTTGACGGTCTCAGCGGTGGGCAGGTGCATCTGCTCGACCGGCTGGCGGGTGGCCTTCTCGATGGCGCGCAGCAAGTACTTCTCGCGCGGAGTCATGAACAAGATGGCATCGCCGGTACGGCCTGCACGGCCGGTACGGCCGATACGGTGGACGTAGGACTCGGTGTCGTGCGGGATGTCGTAGTTGACGACGTGGCTGATGCGCTCAACGTCAAGGCCGCGGGCTGCGACGTCGGTGGCAACCAGGATGTCGATGCGGCCTTCCTTCAAGGCATCCACAGTGCGCTCGCGCTGCTGCTGCGGAATGTCGCCGTTGATCGCGGCGGCCTGGAAACCGCGGGACTTCAGCTTGTCGGCGAGGTCCTCGGTAGCCATCTTGGTGCGCACGAAGGCGATGACGCCGTCGAACTCTTCCACCTCGAGGATGCGGGTCATAGCGTCCAGCTTGTGCGGGCCCATGACCTGGAGGTAACGCTGCCTGATGTTGGTTCCCGTGGAGGTCTTGGACTTCACGGAGATCTCGGCGGGGTTGTTCAGGTACTGCTTCGACATGCGACGGATCTGGCCGGGCATGGTGGCGGAGAACAGGGCAACCTGGCGGGTCTCCGGGGTCTCCTGGAAGATCTGCTCGACGTCGTCGGCGAAGCCCATGCGGAGCATCTCGTCGGCTTCGTCCAGCACGAGGTACTGGAGTTCGGACAAGTCCAGGGAACCCTTGGAGATGTGGTCGATCACGCGGCCGGGGGTGCCGACAACAACCTGTGCGCCGCGGCGGAGGCCGGCGAGCTGCGGGCCGTAGGCGGAGCCACCGTAGACAGGAAGGACAGTGAAGTCTTCCATGTGCTTGGCGTAGGAGGTGAAGGCTTCAGCCACCTGGAGGGCCAGTTCACGCGTCGGGGCGAGGACCAGGGCCTGCGTCTTGCGGGACGGACCGTTGATGTCGTGGAGCTCGGCCAGGCGCGAAAGCGCGGGAACGGCGAATGCGGCAGTCTTGCCGGTACCGGTCTGAGCGAGGCCGACGACGTCGCGGCCTTCGAGGAGGAGCGGGATGGTAGCTGCCTGGATAGGTGAGGGCTTTTCATAGCCGACATCCTGCAGGGCTGCGAGGACCCGGGGGTCCAGGCCGAGGTCGGTGAAGCGGACGCCGTCTTCTTCCTCTTCGGCGGGCGCGGCAGCGGCCACGGGGGCGGGAGCCGCAGTTTCATCAGCTGCGTCGCCGGCGGGGCTCGCTTCGACGTCGGTCTCGGCTACGAAAGCAGGCTCGGCGACGATGGCAGGCTCGGCGAAAGGATCGTTCAGGGTTTCGGGCATTTGGGGAAAGTTTCCTCATCCATAGGGGGCCAGTCGGCGCGGCCCGGTTGGGCTTGGCCGCAGTACACGGTGCTCGCAAAAGAACCGGGCGGCTCTGGTGCTCGCAAGAAGTCCGGCGCTGTCGCAATCCCATGGCAGGACTTCCCGCTGCATCTCTTGGCTGCTATCCCAGCAGTCTGTACAGCGTTTTCTTCGCCCGGCTCTCCCTATGAAAATGCCCGCACGCATTTGCGGGCCCCAACACTGACCAGTCCTGCCTCAAGAATTGGGCAGGAAAAAGGGATTTCCGGAGTGGGGGATATTTCAATTGTAGGGCACAGATCGATGGGCCCGCGACACAGGGGCCGACGACGGCGGTGAGCTTGCGCACAACGGCGCCTCCCCGCCGTCGTACTTGCCGTCCGGAAAAGGGCCTGTTTCAGGCCTCTACGCCGTTCCGGCGCCTGAGTTTTTCGAACTCGTCGTGGTAGTCGGACTGCAGGAGAACCTCGCCGTCCGCTTCGGCGTCCAACAGCAACTGCATGTCGTCGAGGTTGGGATTGCTGAACCATTGCCCCACAGTGATCCCGTGCTTCGGCACGAACAGCCTGTGGATGTAGTCCCCCGCCGAGATGGTGCCTGTCCGCACGACGCGTAAGTACGTGCCAACACGGCCGGCCTCGGTGAAGCGCTTGGACCACTGCGGCTCATTCATCCGCCGCTGGAAGGTCGCGCAGGGGACGCGGGGAGAAGTGACCTCGACCTCGACATCCAAACCGATCTTCCACCGTTCGCCGATCACGGCGCCGGTGGTCTCGATGCCCGTGACCCGCAAGTTCTCGCCGAAGATGCCCGCAGGCATGTCCCTTTGGAGTTCGGCGGCCCAGTAGTCGGCGTCTTCCTGGGAGTACGCGTAGAGCGCCTGGTCCTCACCGCCGTGGTGGATCCGGCTGGCTTGGATGTCGCCGTGGAGTCCCAGCTTATGGACCTTCACGGGGCCCTCCACAGGCCGCTTGTCGATGGCCGTAACTCCCACGGACCCCTCGGGGTCGGGCAGGAGCTCGTGCACCCGGCAGACTGCGAGCAGTGATGCGGTATCCATGCCTACAGTCTACGTATGCCGATACGGCGTACGCGGCTAGGGATCGAAGCGATATCCCATCCCCGCCTCGGTGTGAAGGTGCCGGGGCCGGGCAGGGTCACGTTCGAGCTTGCGCCGGAGCTGAGCGATATAGACGCGCAAGTACTGCGTTTCCTTCGCGTAGGCCTGCCCCCACACTTGGGTGAGGATCTGCTGCTGGCTCACCAAGCGCCCGGCGTTGCGCACCAGGAGCTCAAGGATGTTCCATTCCGTGGGGGTGAGCCGTACGTCTGCGCCATCCTTGGTGATCTTCTTGCCCGCGAGGTCCACACTGAAGTCCGCGGTCTCAAGGGTTGGCAGCTCATTCCTCGGAGCGGCCCTGCGCGAGGCGGCGCGTAGCCGGGCCAACAGTTCGTCCAGACCGAAGGGTTTCGTCACGTAGTCGTCCGCGCCGGCGTCGAGGGCTTCCACTTTGTCTTCCGAAGCGTGCCGGGCGGACAACACGATGATGGGCATGGTGCTCCAGCCGCGGATCCCGCGAATGACGTCCACGCCGTCCATGTCTGGAAGGCCCAAATCCAGCACCACGATGTCTACCGGCTGTTGCGCGACCGTTTTGAGGGCGTCGGCCCCTTTGCCGACGCTGATGGCACGGTAACCGTGTGCATGCAGGTTGATCTGCATCGCCCGCGCAATCTGGGCTTCGTCCTCCACGATGAGGACCAGGTTCATGTCTGTCCTCCCGTCCACAAGGGAAGCGTGACCACCATGGTCAAGCCGCCTCCCGGCGTCGCCTCCGCACTGAGGGTACCGCCCATGGCTTCGGTGAACCCTTTAGCCACGGCCAGCCCCAGTCCGATTCCCGTCCGCCCGTCCCTGGTGGACGGGGAATCGTCGAGCCGCTGGAACGGCCGGAAGAGTTCCAGCACGTCGGCTGGCGGGATCCCCCGGCCGTGGTCCATGACGCGCAATTCGCTGGCCGGCCGCCCGTCCACCATGATCCCGCCGCCCGTGCGCGATACCAGCACGACATCTGAGTCCGGCGCGTATTTGACCGCGTTCTCCACGAGGTTGGCCACGACGCGTTCCAACATGCCGGCGTCGGCCTCCACAAGGGGCAGGTTCGGTGCGAGTTCGTTGCGAATGCGGTCCGCCGGCACGCCGCGCAAGGCCTCCGACAGAATCTGGTGCCAACCCAGCCCGGTCAGCAACGGGTTGACGGCGTCGGCGGTGATCCTGGACATGTCCAGCAGGTTGTCCACCAAATGGTCCAGGCGGTCCGCGTAATCTTCGATCGTGGCGAGCAGCTCGCGTTCGTCCTCAGGCGCGAAAGTCACATTGTCTTGCCGCAAACTGCTGACCGCGAGCTTGATTCCGGCCAGCGGCGTACGGAGGTCGTGCGAGACAGCCCGGAGGATGGACGTGCGGATCTTGTTACCTTCGGACAGCCGTATGTTGTCCTGCCTGCTCTTGACCAACTGCTGCCGCTCCCGGGCCGCCACGACGAACGCGCCGAACGCCGCGAGCATGCGGCGGTGCTGCTCCGAGAGGGGGCCGCCCCGGAGCAGGAGCGCGTAGTTCGGGTCGACGACGGCGGCATGGTCCGCGGCCGCGTGCGTCACTGGCGGCTCCGGCCCCGACGTGGCAAGAACCCGCCAATGCGTTCCGCTTGCGTCCGGAGGGCTCGCCGTTGTCAGCAGGGTCACGGCTTCCATGCCGAGGTTCAGGCGGATCTTTTCAAGGAAGGATTCAAGGCTCCCGTCCGTGCTCATGATGCGCAAGGCAAGCTCGCTCAGGGCCCTGGCCTCGGCGCCCGAGTGCGCCGCCTGTTGCGCCCGCCGGGTTGCGAGCCCCACGGCAAGCGCGACGCCGCACGCGACGGCAAGGAAGATGACGAGGGTGAAGAGCATTGAGGGATCGGCGATCGACAGCGTGCCCACGGGCTCGGCCGAAAAGTAATTCAGGAGCGTGCTGCCCAGGACTGCGGATATGACGGCCGGCCACAGTCCTCCTATAGCAGCCACCGCCGCCGCGACCGCCAACTGGAGGAGCATGATCATGGCGAAGTTGCGGTAGTTCAGCAGCGAAACGACGACTTCGACGGCAATGGGAAGCAACAAAGCAAGGATGAGTCCGGCAATGATGCGTCGCCGCCCGATTCCCTCGACTGCCGGCAACTGCAGCCTTGCTGCGTTCGCGTCCGCCCCGGCCATGGCTCAATTCTGGCACGGGCATACATAGGATGCTGCCATGAGCCATTCAGCGACGAATACCTCCGACATCTTGGCGCTCGATTCCCTCCTGAGCGCCGACGAGCTCGAGCTCCGCCAAACGGTGCGCGACTTTACGGACCAGCGCATCCGGCCGAACATCGCCCGCTGGTACGACGACGGCGTGTTTCCCAGGGAACTTCCGGCGGAACTGGGCGAACTCGGCGTTCTCGGCATGCACCTCGAAGGATACGGCTGCCCCGGCCGTACCGCCGTCGAATACGGCCTCGCCGCCATGGAGCTGGAGGCGGGAGATTCCGGAATCCGTACTTTCGTGTCTGTCCAAGGCTCACTCGCCATGACCGCGATCCACAAGTGGGGCAGCGAGGAGCAGAAGGAGCAGTGGCTTCCGCGCATGGCTGCCGGTGAGCTGCTCGGATGTTTCGCGCTGACAGAGCCGACGGCGGGTTCGGACCCTTCGTCGATGGCCACCTTCGCGCGGCGCGACGGCGCGGAATGGATCTTGGACGGCTCGAAGCGATGGATCGGGCTGGCGTCGATAGCCGATGTCATGGTGGTCTGGGCGAATACCGAGGACGGCATCCGCGGCTTCCTGGTCCCGGCCGGCCTCCCCGGTGTCACCGTGACCCCCATCGAGCCGAAGCTCTCCATGCGCGCCTCGATCCAGTGCGACATAGCGTTCGACGGCGTCCGGCTGGGTGCCGAGGCGGTCCTCCCGGGTGCGCTGGGACTCCGCGGCCCCTTCGCTTGCCTCAACGAGGCCCGTTACGGCATCGCATGGGGCGCTATGGGCGCTGCCCGCGATTCTTACGAGGGAGCCCTCCAGTATGCGGGAACCCGCACGCAATTCGGAAAGCCCTTGGCTGCGTACCAACTAACCCAGGAAAAACTCGTCAACATGCTCGTTGAGGTCCAGAAGGGCAGCATGCTCGCGCTCTTCCTGGGCCGCCTCAAGGATGAAGGCAAACTGCGCCCCGAACAGATCTCCCTGGCGAAACTCAACAACGTGCGTGAAGCCATCAAGGTCGCCCGGGAAGCGCGCACCATCTTGGGCGGGAACGGAATCACGCTCGACTACCCGCCGTTGCGCCATGCCAACAACCTGGAATCGGTACGCACCTATGAAGGCACGGACGAGGTGCACACGCTGATCCTTGGCCAACACATCACCGGCATCGGCGCCTTTCGGGGCTGACCTTTTACCTAGGGAGCACCGGCGGCCTCGGCTACCGGTATCGCCTTCTTTTCGGAGACCTTCTTCCTTCCATCCCTGCGGATAGTGGCGCTGATGACTGCCGCCACGGTGCACATCGCGGCTGCGCCGATCCACGCGTAGGTGTAATGGCCTGTTGCGTCACGAATGTAGCCCGCGAGGAGCGCGGCTGCGGCGGCCCCGAGTTGGTGCGCCGCAAAAACCCAGCCGAACACGACCGATCCGTCATCCCCGAAAACCTTGCGGCAGATGGCCGCCGTTGGCGGGACAGTCGCAACCCAGTCAAGCCCGTAGACCACGACGAAGAGGATCATGCTCGGTTCCACCGTCGAGCCCAGGAGAACAGGGAGCACCAGCAGGCCGATTCCGCGGAACTGGTAGTAGACGGCGAGGAGCACCTTGGGGTTGAAGCGGTCGGTCAACCAACCGGAAGCGATGGTGCCCACAATGTCGAAGATCCCGACGACGGCCAACAGCCCCGCAGCGGTGGTTTCCGGCATGCCGTGATCGTGCGCCGAGGGAATGAAGTGGGTGCCGATCAATCCATTCGTGGTGGCGCCGCAAATGGCGAAGCCGGCTACGAGCGCCCAAAAGGTGCGGATTTTACTCGCCCGCTTCAGCACCTGCAGTGCCCGGACGGCGGCGTTGGGCGCTTGTGATGTTCCAGTACCCGCGGCTGCGGTTTCGTCCGCCGCAACGGCCGGTTCCGCCGTCGTCGGCTGCTCCTTGTCGCTAGCGCCGGCGCTTGCTGCCTCTTCGCCGTAGGGCCGGACCCCGACGTCGGCGGGCGAATTCTTGAGCCAGCGCAGCACGAGGGGCACCACCGCCAACGCTCCCGCCGCGATGAGCAGCGAAGCCCCGCGCCACCCGGGATTCTGGGCGAGGACGGCGATAAACGGAAGGAAGACCAATTGCCCAGCGGCGCTGCCCGCGGTCAGGATGCCGATTACCAGCCCGCGACTCTTCGAAAACCAGGTGTTGGCGATCGTGGCGGCGAAGACGAGGGCCATCGATCCAGTGCCCAGGCCGATCAGCACGCCCCACGTCAACAGGATCTGCCACGCCTGGTTCACGAACACCGTCAAGGCCGAGCCGAGGCCGATAAAGCACAGCGCCACCGCGGTGACCGCCCGAATGCCGAAGCGTTCCATGAGGGCGGCAGCGAAAGGCGCAGTGAGGCCGAACAACACGAGGTTAATGCTGACGGCGAGGGAAAGGACCGTGGTCGACCAGCCGAATTCCTGCTGGAGCGGGACCATGAGGACCCCGGGTGCGGCCCGGAACCCGGCAGCACCCACCAGGGCCAAGAACGCGACGGCGGCCACGATCCATGCGGGGTGGAGGCGCCTCTTCCGCGGGGACTTGGCGGCCAGCTCTTCTGTGGGCTCTTCTGTGAGATCGGGCGCGCTCATGCCAAGGACTCCGATTCGTTTTTGACGGCGGCGGGTTCCGCGGCTGCCGGGGCTGGAGCAGTCGCCAAGGCGAGGGGATGGTCTGAGCGGGTGAAACTGTGCCAACTCGTGTTAGCGGCCGTGAGGCGGATGCCGCAGTGGGTGCATGTATCAGCCGAGGCCGTGGGCAGCCCGCAGCCGTTATGGATCACCCGCATGTGGGCGTTCTCGGCCGGGGCCTCGAGGTGTTTCTCGGACCACAGAATGATGGCGTTCAGGACGGGCAAGGCGTCTTCACCCTTGGCGGTGAGCACGTACTCCTGGCGGACGCGGGTGCCATCGCGGTATGGGCGTTGGGCGAGGATACCGGCCTCAAGCAACCAGCCCAGGCGCTTGCTCAGGACGTTGTCCGCGACTTTGAGCCGTTGCTTGATCGCGTCGAAACGGCCGTTGCCAAAGAAGACCTCGCGCAAGATAAGGCTTCCCCAGGGATCGCCAAGGATGTCGAGTCCTCGTGCAAGGCTGCAGGTCCGCTCGGACCAATCGGAACGTAAGGGCATGTATCGAGCATAGCTAGCTTTCTTTAGAGAAGCTAGCTACGCTCGGGAAGTATTGTCCTGCCCGCCGAGAGGGACTGTTAGGCCTCTGGTCCTGCGGTCTGGAAATTGTAGACCTCGTAGAAGGTGGTCTCCGGTGGCTGGATTCCCAGTTCCGCCGTGACGGGGCCCAGGATTTCCTGATAAAAGGCATCCGCCTGTTCACGCGTCCGCCACACATCGACAATCCTGGCACCGCCATCAGTTCCTGACACCCAATGGAACAGCCCGCCCGGAGCCCCGGGACCACCCGGCGTCAGTCCAAGTCGCTCAACCACCTTGTCGTAATCCTCAAGGTTGTTGCCTGTGAAATCCATGATTGCTGCAACGGCCATGACGGGACCTCCATAGATCAGGGGTGGGCGAAGACCGCCCGCCAAGCGAAAGCGTAGACCGGCCGAAATAGGGGGTCAATAGACCAGGGGCGCCACAACATGCGACTGCTTTTGAGGAAAATCAGGCCGCGAGGCACCCCATGTTTCGGCGTGTCGCGGCCTGATGGCAATCAAAAGATGGTTGGAAATGGGCGGGCATCAGCCCGGGATGTTTCCGATGGCCTGCTCAAGGTCCGCGATGAGGTCTTCAACGTCTTCAATGCCGCAGGAAAGCCGGATCAAATTCACGGGCACGGCCAGTTCGGTGCCCTTGACCGACGCGTGGGTCATCTCCGACGGGTAGTTCATGAGCGACTCGATGCCACCCAGCGACTCCGCCAGCGTAAATACGGTGGTGGACTCCGCAACTTTGCGGGCCGCTGCTTCCCCGCCCTTGAACTGCACGGAAATCATGCCGCCGAACTTCTTCATCTGCTTCGCGGCAAGTTCGTGCCCTGGGTGCGAAGGCAAGCCCGGGTAAAGCACAGCCTCCACCTCGGGGCGCTCAAGCAACCACTCGGCGACGGCCTGGGCATTCTCGCTGTGCCGGTCCATCCGCACGCCCAAGGTCTTGAGCCCACGGGTAGTCAGGAATGCGTCCATCGGCCCCGACACCGCGCCGACCGCGAACTGCACGAACCCGATCTTCCCGGCCAACTCTGCGTCCTTCACCACGAGTGCACCGCCCACGACGTCGGAGTGGCCGCCGATGTACTTCGTGGTCGAGTGGACCACGACGTCGGCACCAAGGGCGAGCGGGGTCTGCAAGTAGGGCGACGCGAAGGTGTTGTCGACGACGAGGAGGGCACGGGCGTCGTGCGCTACTTTGGCGAGCGCTTCGATATCGGTGATCTTCATCATCGGGTTGGAGGGCGTCTCTACCCAAACAATGCGCGTCTGGTTCGCCGCGACGGCGGCGGCAGCCGCGTCAAGATCGGACATGTCCACTGGTGTGTTGCCGATGCCCCACTCACCGAGGACGCGGTTGATCAGCCGGTAGGTTCCGCCGTACGCGTCGTTGCCGAGAACGATGTGGTCCCCCGGCCGGGCGATGGCGCGGATCAGCGAGTCTTCCGCGGCGAGGCCCGAACTGAAGCTGTACGCGTGGGTTCCGCCTTCCAGCGCAGCCAGCTGCTCCTGCAGGGCGTCGCGGGTGGGGTTGCCGCCCCGGCCGTACTCGTAGCCGTTGCGCAAGCCGCCGATTCCGTCCTGCGCGTACGTCGAGCTGAAATGCAGCGGCGGAACCACGGCGCCGGTACGGGGCTCGAAGTCCTGGCCGGCATGGACCGCGCGCGTGTTGAATCCTGCATTGTTGGCAGACATGTGAACTCCTTTGGTCAGTTGCTCAGGTAGGCGAGAAGGTCATGGCGGGTCAGGATTCCGACGGGCGCGCCGACGAACGTCACCATGACGGTGTCGACGTCGGACAGCAATTCCCGAGCGGCAGAGATTGTCTCGAGCGAGCCGATCACCGGCAGGCGCTCCCCCATGTGCTCGGAGATCTTGTCGGTCAGCTTCGCCTCGCCACGGAAGAGCTTCGAAGTCAGGCTTCGCTCGTCCACGGCCCCGAGGACCTCGCCCATGACCACAGGCGGTTCCTGCGAGAGGACCGGGATATGCGAGACCCCGTATTCGTTCATGATGTTGATGACATCGCGGACGGTCTCATTGGGGTGGATGTGGACAAGGTCCGGAAGCTCGCCGGTCTTGGATTTGAGCACCTCCCCCACCGATGCCTCCTCGCCGCCGGAAAGGAAGCCGTAGGAACGCATCCATTTGTCGTTGAAGATCTTCGCCAGGTACCCGCGGCCCGAGTCCGGAAGGATGACGACGACGACGGCTTCCTCACCAAGGTCCTTTGCCGCCTCAAGCGCGGCTACCACGGCCATGCCGGAGGACCCGCCAACCAACAGGCCTTCCTCGCGTGCCAGGCGACGCGTCATTTCGAAGGAGTCCGCATCGCTGACGGCAATGACGGCGTCCGGCACGGTCTTGTCGTAGTTGGCTGGCCACATGTCCTCGCCGACGCCTTCGACAAAATACGGACGCCCGGTCCCACCCGAGTAGACAGAGCCGGCGGGGTCCGCGCCGATGACCTTGACCGGGCCGCCGTCGGACTCGGGCCGCCCGGCTGAGACTTCCTTCAGGTAGCGGCCTGTGCCGGTGATGGTGCCGCCGGTTCCCGCGCCGATCACGACGTGGGTGATCTTCCCGTCGGTATCGCGCCAGATCTCCGGCCCGGTGGTTTCGTAATGGCTGCCGGGTGCCGCAGGGTTGGAGAACTGGTCCGGCTTGTAGGCTCCGGGAATTTCGGAAACCAGCCGGTCCGAAACGCTGTAGTAGCTTTGGGGACTGTCCGGAGCAACCGAGGTGGGCGTGACGACGACCTCGGCGCCATAGGCCTGGAGGACGGCGCGCTTGTCCTCGCCCACTTTGTCAGGGACCACAAAGATGCATTTGTAGCCCTTTTGCTGCGCAACCAAGGCCAATCCCACCCCGGTGTTCCCCGAGGTCGGCTCCACAATGGTTCCCCCCGGTTTCAGCCTCCCGTCCCGCTCGGCCTGCTCGATCATCTTCACCGCGATGCGGTCCTTGATGGAGCCACCGGGGTTCACGTATTCGAGCTTCACCAAGATGGTTGCCTTGACGTCCCCGGTGACGTGGTTGAGCTTGATGAGCGGTGTATTGCCAATGAGGTCCAGAACGGACTGGGCGTACTTCATAGGTACCAAGTTACCGCGTGGCAGGTAGTGCGCCGGCGAGGGACATAGCCGGTAGCTTCCGGCGCCTAGCCAAAGCGGCCCGGACAAGGCAAGCTAACCGTGACATCTCCAAGGAAAGGACATGCGCCATGGATTGGACCCTCGAAGTGGTTGTGCTCCCCGTGAGTGACATCGACCGGGCCATCGAGTTCTACCGCGACAAAGTGGGCTTCGACCTTGACCACAACACCACGAACGAGCACATGCACGTAGCGCAACTGACTCCGCCTGGCTCCGGATGCTCGATCGTCATCGGCGACCTCCCGGCGCAGAAGGAGATGGCGCCGGGGTCCATGCGGGGATTACAGCTTGTGGTCCCGGACGCGCGCGCGGCCCGCGAGGAACTACTCAGCCGCGGCGTCGAGGCCAGTGAAGTGACCGTTTTCGACGAGCGCGACGGCGGCACCTTCTTCGGCTTCAGCGACCCGGACGGCAACACCTGGGCGGTGCAGGAACTCAAAGTCCGGGCCGAAAAGCCATTGATTCCGATCGAAGCCCGCGGACGATTCGGCTCAGAGTAGAGCTGCGTGCCTAGGCTGCCGAGTTATCCGTCTGCCAGAGGCCCAGGGTGTTGCCCTCGGTGTCCTTGAAGTACGCGTAGTACCCCATGCCCGGGACGGCTTCCTTGCCTTTGACCACCGAACCTCCCGCATTCTCGATCTGCCCCAGCGCCTCTTCGATGTTCTCAACGTCCACCGTAATGATGGGACTCTTCAAATCCTCCGAGCGGCCAAACAAAGCTCCGTTGATCGCGCCGGGCGACGTCGGCATGCCGGTCTGCTGGTCTGAAGGCGTGGTGATCGCAATCGTGTAATCCATCTCCTGCATCGGCCTCAGCGTCCAGCCAAACGCACCTTGGTAGAAACTGTGGGCCCGTTCCTTGTCCTCGGTGGGAATTTCAAAATGCACTACTCCGGCCATTTCGCTCTCCTCTGATGTCGCGGCACGCTCCTGTGATATCCGCCGCACCACGGAGTCTAGTCGGGGACCGTGCAGCGGGTAAGGGGCATCCTGCGCCTCGTCCGACCGGCGGGCGATCCATTGTCAGCCAAGCATGGGACGATGAATCCATGACCATCGCCCAGGCCCCGCCAGCAGTAGCGGCAGCGGCGGACGCATCCCTGCGATGGCATCCTGGCGGGCCACTTGACCTTTGGCAGACCCTCGGCCCCCTCATGCGCGGCGCGGGCGATCCCTCATTCACCGTGCGGGAGGACGCTGTCTGGATGGCTTTCTCGACGCCGGACGGCCCCGCTACCCTCCGCCTCGTCGGAGCCGGACTCGGCGCGGACAGACACGTCGACGCACAGGCGTGGGGGCCGGGCGCCTGCTCCGCGATCGACTCCGTCCCGAAGCTCCTCGGTTCCGGAGACGACTGGACCGGCTTCGACGAACCCGCATTCCACGCCACCCTGCCGCGGCTTGTCACCGAGGCCCGACGCCGGAATCCGGCCATCAGGCTCCCCTCCACCGGCCGGATAGTCGACTCCCTCGTGCCCACCATCCTTGAGCAAAAGGTCACCATGATCGAAGCCCGGCGGGGCTACCGCTACCTGGTGTACCGGTACGGGACCGCGGCGCCAAGCGCGGGCCGCCTCTCGCCGTCGGGCCTGATCGTCCCACCCACTCCGGCTCAATGGCTCTCCATCCCCTCCTGGGAGTGGCACAAGACCGGTGTCGGTCCACAGCGTTCGGCAACCGTCATGCGGGCACTGCGCTCCGCCGTCGCGCTTGAACGCCTCGCCTCACTGAACGCCACCGGCGCGGGTGCCAAGCTACAGACCATTCCAGGGATCGGCATCTGGACGGCGGCCGAAGTCGTGCAGAGGACGCACGGCTGCCCGGACTCGATCTCAATTGGCGATTACCATTTGGCGTCCTATGTCGGGTATGCCCTCACAGGCCGGAAGACGGACGACGCCGGGATGCTCACACTGCTTGAACCTTGGCAAGGCCACAGGCAGCGCGTCGTCAGGATGCTCGGGCTCAGCGGCTTCCGCAAGCCGACGTTCGGACCCAGGATGACTATCCAGGACCACCGCCGACACTAAAGCTCCGCAACGCGGGGTCACTTACGGCCCATGTTGCTGCCCGGAATGGACCGTAAGTGACCCCGCCTTGGCTGAGACCGTTTGACCCTGACGATGAGGCTCGCGAAGCCTTCGGCCAGGTCATGGGCGTTGGCCTTGAAGTAGGACCATCCCGCGCTGGTGAAAGCCCCGTCCCTCCGGTTGTCCCGTGTCTGCTGTTCCCGCGTGAGATGCGGGGCGCCGTCGTACTGTATGGCGATCCGGAACCGCCGGTACCCTAGGTCGGCGCTCGGTGACCATGGATCGTCCGGGTCGAGGCGGAGCTGCAATTCGGGCTCAGGTAGACCGGAATCCAACACCGCGAGCCGCAGGAAAGTCTCCGGAAACGAATCTGCTCCTACCCGCATGTCTTCAAGGGCAAGCCGGGCTTTCTCCACGCCTTTCATGTTCGGATGCTGCCGGACAAGAAGGCGCAGCTCGTCCTTGTTTGCGTAGGGCTCCGTCCTTCCTTCAAGGCCTGGCCGGGGCATGCGGATCAACTGGTCGCCCATCGCAATCACATACGGCTGCGGCAAGCGATGTGCCAGGTCAAGCCACGTTCGGGAGGGGGAGGACACTGGGATTCCGTCTATCTCCATGACTTCACCGGGAAGGACGCGCACCCGATGCCCCGTCGCTCCGGTCCGGCGTACCCGCGGAAGCTGGTGGGGCTTGCTGAGGTGGACCGTCTCACCACCGCCCAGCCAGGGAGGAAGACCGAGGCGGATGAGTATCGCCGCGCTCTCGTGGGACACCCAGGCACCCGGTGTTGCCGCCGCAAGGACCCGCGCCCGTTCGGCGAGCGCAAACTCACGACCACTAGGCAGGTGAATCAACCGGCCGCCGTCGGACACGTCCTTGGCCCTGAGCCGCTTCGGTGCGACGCCGAGCGCTCGGGATTCGTAGACCGTGAAAGGACGGTTGGCGAGTTCCTTCGGCAGCGGAATGATGCGGACCATGGGGTCTAGTGTGGCCGCTAACTGAGGCCGGCGAAGAGTTATCCACAGGCCAAGGTCGGAAACGCCAACGCGGGGTCACTTACGGCCCATGTTGCTGCCCGGAATGGGCCGTAAGTGACCCCGCGTTTGAATTACAAGCCCAGGCGGGCGATCGCTTCTTCGCGCATGTCCATCTTGCGTACCTTGCCCGAGACGGTCATCGGAAAACTCTCACGGATGTCCACATAGCGCGGGATCTTGTAGTGGGCCAGCTTGCCGCGGCAGAACTCCTGGACTGCGGCGAGATCCGGCGGCGCCGCCCCGGGCTTGGGGATGATGCAGGCCATGAGTTCCTCGCCGTACTTTGGGTCCGGGACCCCGATCACCTGCACATCCTGGATATCGGGATGCCGATACAGGAATTCCTCGATTTCGCGGGGATAGATGTTCTCGCCACCACGGATGACCATGTCCTTCATCCGACCCTCGATCACCACATAGCCGTCCGAGTCCATGCGGGCAAGGTCCCCGGTGTGCATCCAGCCATCGGCGTCGATGGCCTCGGCGGTCTTCTCCGGCTGCCCCCAATAGCCCGCCATCACGGCATAACCCCGGGTGCACAGTTCGCCGATCGCACCCCGTTCCAATGGCTCGCCCGTGGCGGAGTCCACGACCTTGGACTCAAGCCATGGCATGGTGCGTCCCACCGTCGTCGTCCTCTGTTCCAGGGTGTCGCCGGCCCGTGTCATCGTGGAGACGGGCGAGGTCTCGGTCATCCCATAGCAAATAGCCACGTCCCGCATGTTCATTTCGGCGATTACCCGTTCCATGACCTCGATGGGACATGTGGAGCCGGCCATGACTCCGGTACGCAGCGTGGAGAGATCATAGGAGGCGAAGTCAGGCAGGGCCAACTCGGCGATGAACATGGTGGGCACGCCGTACAAGGAGGTCCCGCCGAAGTCCTGCACCGCTTCCAACGTCGCCGACGCCGTGAAGCCACGCCCGGGAATGATGGTGGCCGCCCCGAAGCTGAGGGCGTTCAAGTTTCCAATCACCATGCCGAAGCAGTGATAGAACGGCACCGGCAGGACTACGCGGTCCTGCTCCGTGTAACTGAGAAGGCTGCCGATCTGGTGCCCGTTGTTCAGGATGTTGTAGTGCGTGAGGGTGGCGCCTTTGGGAAAGCCCGTAGTGCCCGAGGTGTACTGCAGGTTGATCGGATCGTTCGGGTCCAGCTCCACCATGCGCGCTTGGAGCGTTGAGGGCACGACGTCGTCCGCCCGCTTGAGCAGTTCCGCGTAGGTCTGTTCCGCCTCGCTTTGGGGGACGCCGCCGTCGAGCATGTCCAGTCCCCAGTCTGGAAGAAACACCAGTTCCTTAAGGTCCGGGCAGCTGGCCAGGGCTTGGCGGGACATGTCCACGTAGTCGCTGTTCTTATCCGACGGCGCCCCCACGAGCATCCGCATACCGTTTTGCCGCACGACGAATTCGAGTTCGTGGCTGCGGTAGGCGGGATTCACATTCACCAGGATTGCGCCCACCTTCGCGGTGGCGTATTGCAGGATGGTCCATTCGGCGCAGTTCGGGCTCCAGATGCCAACCCGGTCACCCCGGGCGATCCCCATGGCGAGCAGCGCACGGGCGAGGCGGTCGACGTCGTCGTTCAGCTTTTCATAGCTCCAGCGCCGGGCCTCGCCGCCGGCGACAGGAGGAGCTTCAATGAGCGCA
Organism: bacterium RCC_150; assembly: GCA_041360635.1. Lineage (GTDB taxonomy): Bacteria > Actinomycetota > Actinomycetes > Actinomycetales > Micrococcaceae > Arthrobacter. Next base: position 135,280 of record JBFUPP010000014.1, read on the forward strand.
TCCCGGAGCGGAAACTGCGCGGCCACGCGTTCAAAGTTCGTGCCAATGGTCTCTTCAAGCAGCGGAACGTCAGTGTCTCCGGCCGTGTAGGAAAGCATGAACGCACGCTACCAACTGGGCAGGTGCAAGAGAAGAGCACTGCTTGGAATGCCCGATAGGCTGGATTCCATGACTGCACCCATTGACCTTCAGGCCACTTTCATCCCCAACGACGGCGAATTCTTCCGCGTTAAGCTTGCCCTCGAAATCGCTATCGATGAGGTCGTGAACGAGCCCGGCTGCCTCCGCTACGAACTTACCGAAGCCAACGAGGAGAAGCTGGTCCTGAGCGAGCGGTGGGAGTCGGAAGAACTCCTCGAAAAGCACTCCAAGGGCATCGCCCTCCAGGATCTCAACGAGTCGCTCAGCGCCTTGTTGGCGGAGCCTGCCAAGGTCGAGCGCCTCTAGGAGTTCCCGCCTCTAGGAGTTCTGGGCGCGCTGCTTCGCGATGTGAGCGTGGACCTCGTCCATGTCCAAGCCCTTGACGGCCTCGATGACCTGCTCCAATTGGGGTCCGTTCAGGGCGCCGGGCTGGGAGAAAACGAGCACTTTTTCGCGGAATGCCATGAGTGTCGGGATCGAGGAAATCCCGGCTTCGGCAGCGAGCTGCTGTTCGGCTTCGGTGTCCACTTTGGCGAAGAAGACGTCCTTGTGCTTCTCGGATGCGGCTTGGAACGTCGGAGCGAATTGCCGGCAGGGACCGCACCACGCCGCCCAGAAATCCACGAGGACAATGTCGTTTCCCTCGATGGTCGACGCGAACTGCTCTCCGGTGATGTCAACTGTAGCCATGATTACACGGTACGCGCCGCCGTCGAGGAAGTCGCCTTTGTTCGCTACCCGGCAAACCGGGAATAAAGTACGACGCCGGCCCGCGGGTGCCGCTTCGCGCTTACCGCGCGCTCACCTTTGCCCGCCGGGCTGGCTCACGGCCACACGTGCAGCGCCGCCTTGCGTGCGCCGGGAAGTGCGTTGTTTTCACGCCACTCGTGGATCCATCCGGGGAGTTCCAGACCGGCCGGAGGGTTTCCGAATTCGGCGAGGATTTCCTCTTGGGTGACGGGGCGGCCGCTAGCGAGAAGCCTGGTAGCGATGTGCGCCCGCGCGTAGATCTCGCCGTCGGCTACCATTCGCTGCTCGAAGTAGATGGCTTTGGAGTCGAGTCCGATGATCCTCGTTTCAATGGTGTATCGCTGCCATAGCTGCAGGGATTTTCGGAAAGCGATCGTCTCCCCTGCCGCTACGGGCTGCCAGCGGCGGCGCCGCATCTTCCGCCAAATTCCAGCCTGGACCATGAGGTCGAAGCGCCCGAGGTCCATGAGCGAGAAATACATTCCGTTATTGACGTGCCAGGCGATGTCGATGTCAGTCGGCAGGACGCGCATGGGCAGCGACGAGGTGCCCCAAACGCTCAACCGGTTCCGCCTGGAGGAGGTGAAAAGGAGCAGGAGTGTGCGGAGAAGCAGATGCATGGCGTCAATGTTACCCCCCGGTAACTTCCACGGGTGGTTTTGATTTATGCCTCCCGCACTGGCATGTCGTTTACCGCAGGTTCACGTGCTGCAGGCACAATATCGGAAAACAATTTATTGAAGGCATCAAGGAGAAACCGTGAGCACCACCCGAACGGCCAGCGCGCACACAGACGTATGGCCCGAACTTCCGCTCCATCAGGAGCTGGTCCTTCGCGATGGCCGCGGCAACAGGATCATCGGCACCTTGGACGGCATGACGGACGATCGCAGTACGCTATGGATCCAGCTCACAGGCGGGCTCGGCCGGCAATTGGTGCATCACCTGGACGGCTACTGGTTGGAGACGGAAAGCGCCAACTAGAGCCAACCAAAGGGCTTGCCCCCACGCGAAGTGAGGGCGCGCCGTCGTGACCCTCTTTGAAATTGGAAAGCGCTCGCGACACGGCGAGTCGCGGGTTTCGACGTCGGATCGTCGCCAAAGAGGGTCAGGAAGGCGCAGGCCGCCAACACAAAATCTGCCACCAAATGGAAATCCCCGGAACCAGCGGTTCCGGGGATTTCCATTTGGTGGCAGATGAGGGATTCGAACCCCCGTAGGCGTTGCCAGCTGATTTACAGTCAGCCCCCTTTGGCCGCTCGGGTAATCTGCCGAACTTCAAAAGAAGATCACTCACATTCACCGTTCCGTTTCGATCCGGTAACCGCGAGCAAGACAACCTTACAGAACTTCGGCCGAAGAATCGAATCGAGGCCGGGAAGCCCGGGATTTAGCGGAAAGCTAGGCGCCTCCGAGGATTCGTCCGGCGAGTTTCGCCTCGAAGCTCGCCGCCTGCTCCGCCGTGATCTGGTTGAGCTGGACAGCCCGCTGTAGGTCCGCATGGATTCCGTCCATCCGCGATGCCATATCCGGAACAGGGCTCAGCACCACTGACGCTGCGAGGGCGGCCGCGGCAACGGCACTCGCTGCAGTTGCCGCGGCAACCCCTATAGAACCGGCGGCAGCGGCTGCGGATTGGGTGACGTATCGGACGGCCTGGTGACTCATGGTGCTCCCTTTCCGGGTGGGCTCTTCCAACTGGTACAACTCTGTCGGCGCATTCTCGGTTCCAACCCTGCGTGTGCTGTGAGCGAACTGTGAACCGGGAGAACCCGTCGGCCTCGGGCGCATAGCCTGCTTCCGTACTAGGCTGGAATGCAGACAAGCCCGCCCGGTTCAGGGCCACCAATCAACAATTACGAGGAGAGTCATGGCAGGCGAATCCACATTCGACGTCGTCAGCAAGGTAGACAAGCAAGAAGTCGCCAACGCGCTGAACCAGTCCCAGAAGGAAATCGCGCAGCGTTACGACTTCAAGGGAGTCGGCGCAGAGATCGATTTCAGCGGCGAGAAGATCCTCATGAAGGCCAACTCGGAAGACCGCGTCCTTGCCGTCCTGGACGTATTCCAGTCCAAGCTCATCAAGCGCGGAATCTCCCTGAAGTCCCTTGACGAAGGCGAGCCATACCCCTCCGGCAAGGAATTCCGCCTGGAATGCTCCATCAAGGAGGGCATTGCACAGGACATCGCCAAGAAGATCAACAAAATCATCCGCGACGAAGCACCGAAGTCCGTCAAGTCCCAGATCCAGGGCGACGAGCTCCGGGTAACGTCCAAGTCCCGGGATGACCTGCAGGAGACCATGAACATCCTGAAGAAGTTCGAAGAGGCCGACCTCCAGTTCGTGAACTTCCGCAGCTAAGGCCGGTTTCGCCGCGTGATTACTGGGCTGTTGCTTCCGTAGTCCGCACAGAGTCCGCAGAATCCCCGAGGACCGCAGCGATCAGTCTTGATCCTGCGGTCCTCGTTTTGTCTTCGGCTGTCGGCCAGAGGTGCGAGTAAGTGTTCAAGGTGATCGACGGCGCCGCATGCCCGAGAGCCCGCTGGACGGTCACGACGTCGCACCCGTCAGCAATGAGGCCCGAGGCGTAGAAGTGCCTGAGATCGTGAAGCGTGAAATTTCCAATGCCGGCAGCCTCGCGGACCGTCCGCCAGCGGTCGGCTGCTGAGTTGCGGTTGAAGTACGTTCCGCCGTACCCGAATAGCCACTTCTCGTCACCGAACACGCCGGTGATTTCAACGTGCCGGGCCAGGGTGTTGATCAGTTCCTCGGCCACGTAGATGACCCGCTCGGAGCCATGCTTGGGCGGTACAACCTCGGCCTCTCCCTTGGTGCTCCCTTGGATCTGCCGCGAAACGCTGACGGTCCTGCGCAGAAAGTCCACGTCCCCCAGTTGCAGCCCAGCCGCTTCGCCCAGGCGCAGCCCCGCGAAAGCGCAGACGGAAACGAACGGCTCAAACCAGTCCGGAGCGGCCTTCAGCGCCTTCCCTACCTGCTCCGGCGTCGGAATGGTCATGGCCGCTTCCTTGCGCCGCTCGCGGGGCAGCTTGGCCCCGACGCAAGGGTTTTCCGCGATGACCTTATCCGTCACCGCGGCCCGGAAGGCCGAACTGACAATGTTGTAGTAGACCTTTACAGTGGCCGGCGCCAGCCTCGCGGCCATCCCCTTCACCCAAGCCTGAACATGGGACGGCAGGATCGACCGGATTTGGTGATCCCGGAACGTGGCTATCGCAAGCGCCTGTTCGGCTTTCAGCTTGGTCCCGGTCGCCCAAACCTGCGCCGCGGCCCATTGCTCGAACCACTCGGCAAACGTGATCTTGCCGGCCTTCGGATCCACATACCGGCCAGTGACCACCGATGCAGTGACCTCATCAAGCCAGCGCTGAGCGTCGATCTTCCGCGTGAAGTGCCTGGCATGCTCCCTGCCGGCCGCGTCCCGGTACCGGGCCCGCCAGGAGCCGTTATCCCGCTTCTGAATGCTCGCCATGTCCGGCCTCGATTTCGGTGTCACGCGGGGGGCCGATCAATTTCGCGGCGAACCGTCGGATGACTTCAATCACGGCAGCAACGTCTTCTTCATTGTCCGTCTCCGTGTATTCCTCGTCTGGAATTTTCCACTGTTCAAGGCGCTGCGCCACCCAACCCAAATAGTCCTCTGGCCTCTCCGGCGCCGCGTGGTTCTCGTTTCCCAGGCTTGCCAACAGTTCGGGATGCTCCCGAAGGTGTTTGTTTGCGTCGTACAGCAGAAAGGCCGCTTGACTGAGGTTCTCTTGGAGGTCGTGAAGCGCATAGTCGGCATAACGGCGCATGCGCCGAAACTCTTGAAGTGGTGACTCGGCCCCTACGACCAGACGCCCGAGATCCACGTCTAAGACTTCGGCAATCGCCATGGCCTCGACCAAGCGTACGGAGCGCGTGCCTTTTTCGATGCGGGAGACTGCCGAAGCGTCCACTGGCATCCCTTTTTCCGTTAGCCTGGCGGCGAATTCCCGTTGGCTTAAGTCGAGCGATGTCCGGATGGCGCTTACGCTGGCGCCGAAGCTTTCTTCGGCGCTTGCCTTGAGATTCTGTTGCATGGGGAACATCTTATGCGCTTGACAACAACAGAGCCAACATCTAGCATCAGAATTGTTGGCATGAACAAGCATTGTCAACAGTAACAACAAGGAGGATCCGTGGAGGCCGTGAAACTTCTCACCTTGCCCGAAGTGGCAGAGATGCTTCGCAAGTCAGAAGCGCAACTTCGCTGGATGCGTCACACCGGGTCCGGCCCGCGGTGCGCGAAGCTCGGCGGAAGAGTCGTATACCGAGAGCAGGATGTCATTGACTGGGTGAATGCGGCATTCGATGCCGCCGCGACTAGATAAGTCTTGACTGGCCCCCGATCAGGTACCCAAGCCCGGCAGGCCAAAAAATGGGGCCCGATTGAACTCTCCAAAGTCACCAACCGAATCGCTCGAAAACCACCAACAGAGGAATCTTCGTGCTCAATCGCAGCTCAGCCTCGTCCGATGCGTACGTCACCGCACGTCGGCTTCGGTTCGCACCAGGCCCAACCGCGGGCAGTCGGCGGGTGGCTTCAGTACCGGCCAACGCCACCGTAAAAGCTGTCCCGAATGAGTGGGGATCCGCCACTCTGCTTTTCAGTCTCGACAACGAGAACGACTACGAGATGGCCGATGCCCTCGAAGATGTGGACTTCGTCCGATCCGAAGCCTTCGCGCCCGGTGCTCGCCGATAATCCGTCGAAGGCATCAAACAGCAACAACGGCCACGGCGCCAGCCAAACAATCAAACCCAACAGGAGGAACATCATGAGCACCACCATTACCGAGGCAGCCAAAGACGCAAGGCTTGGCATCCCCGCCGGATTCAGACTCGCTGCCGCGACTTCCGAGGACTTCGCCGACCGTCAGAATGGTTGGGTCGACGGGGACGCGTGGGTTGGTCCCAAGATCTACAGCCAAAACCTTATCGGCGGCCGCCCTGAGACTGCCGGAGTCGTCACTTGGACACCCGATAGAGGCTTGGTTGGGGTCCTGAATCCAGACATCTATACCGAGGCGGACCCACATGGAGCCCGTGAAGCTTTCGAACGCCTCGGCGCCATGCTCCAATATGCGGCCCTTGAGGCAGAAGCCACCTCCCCGTCAGAGCTGGTCAAGGCATTCCGGGCAAACGAGGACAACGCCAGCAACTTCGACGAGCCATGGACCGACACCCGGGAACTTGTGCTGAATGATTGCGGGGAACCAACCTTGAACGCTTCCACGGTGATGGGCGGTGGCGCCCCCATCGGAGTCCACCTCACTATCTCGCTCGAAGACTTCGAGGGCCTTGGCCTGGATGTTCTGACGGAATCCAATCTGCTCGAGCTCACGGGAACGCGGGAAGAGATCGCCGCGGCCGCTGACATCTTCGGCCAGATGGGCGCCAAACTCAAGGCATACCTTGACGAGCAGCCGGCCTAGCGATGCCCACCACCTCGGCGGAGTCCATCCGCAACGCGGTCCAAGCGATCATTGACGCCGACCTCACCGCCACCGAAACCCGGACAGCCGTCTGGGCCCTCATCCCGAAGGAATTCCATGCGACTGATCGCGGTGCATCACGAGAGCATCTCCCGCGATGCACGTGAACAAGATCGGGTTCTGGACGATGGAAGAGGCCTACGAAAAGGGCCTCCCCCTGAACGTTGACGGCTTCGGCTACCTCCTGGCCAATGAGCCGGGCGTGCAATTGACCTTGGCGGGGGACCGCGCATATCTGCTCATGCCAGACCTGGCGGCATGGCGCGGCCAGAAAGGTGTGCATCTTTCTCTCTCGCACATCCGTTTTCAGGCGTGCGGTTTTCCCCAAAGCTGGAACGGCACCACCCCCGATTGGAAGCCAGTGACGGTTCCAGCCCCCAATCCCATGTGAATATCACAAGCCGGCTCGCCCCGCCTTCCCGGCGGGACGCCGCCCGGGCACACCTTCACACAAACGTCCCAACGCCCTATACAACGAAGGACTTCTGCATGGCATACAACGATCGTCCAGACGACCAGTCGAGCAACTGGCGGCGGCCGGTGACAAACGAAGAGATACGGAGGTCACTCCCGTCGGGGCCAGACCTTCAAGATCCCACAGTGGTCGGATACTTGTTCTGTGACGCCCTTGGGAGCCACGAGGAGTACCGAAGCGCCTTGATGCGGCTCGTCACTCCCGAATCGGTTGAGGCATGGGGCGACTTTAGCGAAGCGGCAAACTATTTCAAGTCCATACCGGACGTGGGTTTTGGTTCTATCGCAGACCGTGCGCTCGGCGATGACAACGTTGCGTACTTCAAGCTTCTCGGGGGCGTCACCGAGAGCTTCCAAGTCCTCAGCGACCAAATCATGATTGGCGCTGCGGTCCTGACGCTCGTCTGGCGCCCGGAATTTGGAGAATGGCGTGTACACGGCATCGGAGACCCCCTACTGCCTGAGCGCGTTCCGCACGGGGTTCCATGGGTGTCCGAATGAACTACAGCGGTGGCGGGTTCGAGATCATCGTCAGGTGCACCGGCAACGGCAGAGCGAGGAAGAAGCACAGGTATGACTTCGGCAGACTGGTCTTCACCAGCATCCCGTTCAGCGACAACCCCAGCGGTGAGGTCGTCAGGGAGTCTTGGCCGACCGAGGGCGGTTGGATAGGCATCCTGGGGATAGAGTTCGGCCGGCACAAGGACGGATCATTCCGTAAGGCCAAAGAACCAAGCACTCAGATATTCGAATCCCATGAAAACGATCAAATCGGGGCAACGAAGATGCTAGTCCAATGCCCTGTCTGCGGGACAAACAGACCGATGAGCTTGAAAATGCTGGACCGGATCATATCTCAGAGATTCGCCGAAGGTGAACATGTTTTTGACGTTTCTAAATAGGCTTAGTAGCCTAAGCGTTATCTGGACTTCGGTTCGGGTCGCGGGTGAGCTCCTTCGTCAGAGAGCTACGTGCATTCCGATGAATGCATTGATCCTCATGGTTGCGTGGCGCAATCTTTCCCTGGTCGGGATGAGGTTCAGTCGCCGTGGCTCGAAAGGCTTTCTGCCTTGTCTACCAAGACCCGCAAAATCTCCGAACGGATGTCCCGCGCACGCGGAACCGTCGCTGCACTGTCTATTCATCACCCGCCAAACTCGCCTCAGGTCATCGAGGCCAGACGAGAACTGCGGGCAATCAAGCTTCTCGAGTACGTTGCGAAGGCACTCGCGGAATTTCCGCCGATTTCCGAAGCTCATCTCGAAGAAGTTGCACGTTTGCTGCGCGGTGGTGCTTTGTGATCACCACCCAGACCCTCGCCATCGACGTCGCGGCGTATCCGTGGCACAACAGCTATGACCCCGGCGAGCTTGCCCGGCACGCGGACGAGATCCTCATGGATGCGCACCCCGGGAATGTTGTTCAACTCCACGTCGGCCGATTTGCGCCGGCACCTGTCGTTGAGTCCTTCACGTGGGTGCGTGGTGATCTCATCTACAACGTGATCGGGCCTTCCCAGCGCGTGAACCGTGAGTGGGAGCAAATGCTCCACGCCGCCGACACCACAAACGCGCATCGGGCTGAGGCCTGATGGCACGCATCCGATCGATCAAGCCTGAGATCCGCACGAGCGAGAAGGTCAATTCCTGGCCAGTCGAGATCCGTTACTTCTGGATCATGCTCTGGGGGTACGTGGATGACCACGGCAAGGGCCGGGACAACGCCAAGCTCATCGTGCGGACACCTATCCGCTGGATGATGACGTGACTGCAGCCGACGTCGCGGCTTGGTTAGACGTCCTTGAGGCCTCCGGGGTGATTACGCGTTACACGGTGGCCGATGCGAACTACCTTGCCGTAACGAACTGGTCCGAGCACCAGCGCCCATCCCATCCAGCCAGGAGTGTCATCCCCGATCCTCCCCGTGATTCCGCGGATTCCCGGGGCATTCCGGAGCCTTCAGAGAAGGTTTCCACCATTGCGTCGGAGTCTTACGGTAATCCTCCGGAGTCCCTCGCGAGGGTTACCGTAAATGGCTCCCCTGAGCAGAGAGCAGGGAGCAGTGAGCAGGGAGCAGAAGAGCGGAAGAGCGGAAGCCCCGCGGCGCATGTGATCCCGGCTGACTTCACGCTGACCCTGGACCGGAAGAAGTGGGCGAAGGAGAACACCCCTGCAGTCCATGCGGAACGAGAAACGGCGGGCTTCGTGGACTACTGGCGCGGCGAGCACGGCAAAAAGAAGAACTGGGAAACCCTTACGGTGTTGTTGTGGGTGATTTCGGAGCTGTCGTAGTGTTTCGATCACCCTCGGGTGGCGGGCATGGCACTAG
>JBFUPP010000015.1:0-144251 GCA_041360635.1 bacterium RCC_150
GACCCAGTTTCCCAGGCTTATCCCAGAGTCAAGGGCAGGTTACTCACGTGTTACTCACCCGTTCGCCACTAATCCCCCCAGCAAGCTGGAGATCATCGTTCGACTTGCATGTGTTAAGCACGCCGCCAGCGTTCATCCTGAGCCAGGATCAAACTCTCCGTCAAAAAACAGAACAACAACACCCCACCGGAAACAACGACAGAATGAAGCTGCAAAAATCTGAAACCAGCTGAAAACCAGACCACCACACACGGGGGTGCGCAGCAATCCAGCAAAAAATTCAACCAATCAAAAAACAATCGGTATCAACAAACTTGGCACACTATTGAGTTCTCAAACAACAGACACCCCGGCACCACCCAAACCACAAAGGCCCAGACTCGCTCCGAAGCAACTTTTCTAACTTACCCGAACAACAAGAACAAAGCAAACCAGCGTTTCCGCGATCCACAACCCGTCACCCAGACCCCCACCCAAACCACAGCACACAAGAAATGCGCCATTTTTCAGGCCGATCAGAAAAGGGGTTTCGCCGCCATCTCCGCGCATCAGCGCCGGCGACTCGAACTACTTTACACACCACCCAACCCCCACGCAAATCGCTTCAAACAAGTCCACCGACTCCCAAAACTCCCGTAATTCCGGGGATGTCAGGCGGAAAAGCACCACAGGGATAGCCTGCCGGGCCTCAAGCCACAATCGTGCTGTCGGTCACATCAGCTTCCATCCCGCGGATCCCGCCCCCGCCCTGGAACAACCCCAAGCCCGCGTGGCCGTTCCGCAACAACCCCTGCACCCGCACTACCCGCTCACGCAAACATGCACCACGAACGACGCACCCGCAAAGCCACGGCAACTGGAACGTAAAACGGCGCGTCATCACACAGGGTGATGACGCGCCGTCGAACGCCCAAGCCCCCCGGAAGCCTTCGACGGGGCCACCGGAAGCCCCCGGGAAGCCCCCGAACCAGGCCAAGCGACTAATGCGCCGCGGCGCCCTGGGTCTTGCGCATCATGGCAGAGAGCGCCACGGCGACCACGGCGATTACTGTCGCCGTGAGGAACGCCGCCTGCATCCCGGCAACGAAACCAGATCCGGCCGACACCACGGCGAAGATCGAGACCAACAAGGCGGTGCCTGCGGCTCCTGCGACCTGCTGCAGGGTACTCATGATGGCCGAGCCGTGCGAGTAGAGATGCGGCGGCAACGGGTTCAACCCCGTGGTGAACGCGGGCGTAAAAAGCAACGCCAAACCGAGGCTCAACAGCGCGTACAGCACGATGACCCACCACAACTGGCTGCCGGCACCGAGCATGGAGAACTGCCAAAGGGTAAGGACCAGCAGGATCGATCCGGCGAGGGTGAGTGGCAGCGGGCCTATCCTGTCGAACAAGCGCCCGACGACAGGGCCCAGCAAGCCCATGGCCAAACCACCGGGCAGGAGGGCGAGACCTGTTTCCATCGGCTGCAGGTGCAGGATGTTCTGGAGGTAGAGCGGCAGTAGGATCACGCCGCCAAACAACGCCATCATCGCCACGACCATGAGCAGAGTTGACACGGTGAACATGCGGAAGGTGAAGGCGCGGAGGTCCAGCAAAGGAGCGTCGGACTTCTGGAGCTTGAGCTGGCGGAAAACGAACACGGCCATGCACAGAACGCCGACCACGAGCGCCACTACCGGCAGGGCCGTGGCCCCGCCATGACCGCCGATCTGGCTAAGCCCGTAGACCACGCCGCCGAAAGCGGGAATGGTGAGGACCACCGAAAGGAAGTCCAGGCGGGTATTTCCGCGTTCGCCGACGTTGGTCAGGAACCTGGCGCCGATGGCCATGGCGATCAACGCGACAGGCAGCACGAAGACGAACATGAACCGCCAGGAAAAGTGGTCCAGGATGATGCCCGAGACCGTGGGTCCCAACGCCGGCGCCACCGAGATCGCGATCGTCACATTGCCCATCACCGCGCCGCGGCGGGACAGTGGAACAAGCGTCAGGATGGTCGTCATGAGCAGCGGCAGCATGATCGCCGTGCCGCATGCTTGGACGATGCGCGCCAAGAGCAGCACACCAAAGCCGGGGGCCGCGGCGGCAAGCAGTGTACCGCCGCTGAACATGCCGATCGCAAGGAGGAATGCGGCCCGCGTGGTGAGCCGCTGGAGGATGAAGCCCGTCGTGGGGATAACCACGGCCATGGTGAGCATGAAGCCGGTGGAGAGCCACTGGACGGTTGGTGCGTCGATGTTGAGGTCCGTCATGAGCCGCTGCAGGGCGACATTCATGATGGTCTCGTTGAGGATGACGACGAAGGTGGCCACGAGGAGCGTGACAATAACGGTGACAGATTCGCGCGACATTTTGTCGACGCCGTGTTGCGTCCCCGTTCCCGGCACGGGGTTGCCGTGCGCGTCGTAGGTGACATCGGTAGACATGAGGATTCCTCAGCTTTTGGGTGCGTGATGTCCGGCGCTCGGCACCGGTAAAGACTGCAATAGTCTAAGCCTCGAGCGTGTTCCCGTCAGCAGGTTTTTCCAAACGTTTGCGCGGGGTCACCCGATGTTCAAACCGCTGGGGCTCAGGAACTCAGGGGCAGGTTGTCGATCAGGCGCACTGGACCGACCTTGGCCGCGATCAGCGCCAGGCCCTCTCCCCGGAATGGGGTGTCCTGGCAGTTTTCGGCGAGCGGTTCCAGCGTTCGGGGGTCGACGACATCGAAATAGTCCAGCTGCACGAGGGGCTGGGATTCAACGAGTGCGACGGCGGAGTCCAGCTCAAGCGGTTCATGCGCCAGGGCGCGGGACTCAAGGAGGCGAAGTGCGCGGGACAGTACCAGCGCCGCTTCCTGCTCATCGTCGGAAAGGAAACGGTTGCGGCTCGAAAGGGCGAGGCCGTCCACTGAGCGGACCGTCGGGACGGCGACGATGTCGACCGGGAAACTGAGATCGGCAACCATGCGCTTCACGAGGGCAAGCTGCTGCGCGTCCTTCTGTCCGAAATATGCACGGTAGGCGGCAGCACCGCCGTCGGCGGCCGGTCCCCCGGGAAGTCCGTAGTGCAGCAGTTTGGCGACGACGGTGAGGGCGCCGTCGAAATGGCCCGGACGCGAGGCACCCTCCCACTTCTCGCCGAGCGTCCCCGAAGTCACGCGGACCAACGGTTGTCCGCCTGGATAGACTTCCTCCACGGTCGGTGCAAAAACAAGGTCCACACCCTCGGCTTCGAGGAGGGCCATGTCCGCTTCAAGGGTCCTGGGGTATCGCTCAAGGTCCGCGGCTTCGCCGAATTGCAGGGGGTTCACGAAGATGGACGCCACCACGACGTCGTTCTGTTCGACGGCCCTGCGTGCCAATGCGGCATGCCCGCTGTGCAGGGCACCCATCGTGGGCACGAGACCCTGCGAACTGCCGCGTTTTTCAGCGAGCAATAGGGCGCTTTCGGCCCGCAGTTCCGCCACGGTAGTCACCAGTTTGATAGCCATGGTCATATTCCTTCCTGGATTCCGTCGCCCGAACCGCCGCGGGAGCCATCGCCCGTACCGCGGAGTGCTTCGTCGATGTCCGCCAACGTACCTTCCTTGAGGAGCCCGCGACTGACGGCACGGCGGGCGGTTGCCCGGGCCATCGCCAAGTAGGCCTCCAGGACATCGCCGCCCGCACCGCCGTCGTACTCTTTCAGCGCCCTGGCGTGCGAGGCAACCGTTCCCACATCACCGCGTGCCACCGGCCCGGTCAAGGCCGACTCTCCCGAGGCCAACGCGTTTTCCAGCGTGGCGCGAAGGAGCGGGCCGAGCATGTGCTCGGGCGCCTCGACGCCGATCTCCCGCAGCAGCTGGGACGCCTGGGCCACGAGCGTGACCAAATGGTTCGAGCCGTGAGCGAGTGCCGCGTGATAAATGGTCCGGTCCGCTTCGGCGATGACCACCGGCTCGGCACCCATCTCCACCACCAGCGCCTGCGCGATGGGCAACATTGCGGCGTCGGCGGTGACACCGAAAGTGCAGTCCATGAGCCGGGTCAGGTCCAGGCTCATCCCGGTGAACGTCATGGCCGGGTGGAGAGCGAGCGGGATGGCACCGGCAGCCCGAACCGCCTGGAGGACACCGACGCCGAAGCGGCCGGAAGTGTGCGCGACAAGTTGTCCGGGTTGCCATGCTCCGAGTTTGGCAAGTCCATCCACAAGCTCGCCGAGCGCATCGTCTGGTACGGCGAGGAGGACCAGCTCGGATCGCTCCACGATGTCCGGAACTTCAAGGATCGGAACACCGGGAAGCAACGTTTCGGCGCGTTCCCGGCTCGCCTCGGACACGGCGGAAACCCCGACGACGGCGTGCTCGGCTCCCCGCAGTGCGGCACCTAGCACGGCGCCCACCTTGCCGGCGCCGATGATTCCGACACCGAGTCGTCCTGGCCTAGCCATGGTTGGTTTCCTCCTGGACTGTCATGGTTGGAAGCTGGGCGAGCCATTGTTCGCTGGTCTGCAGCCTGCGGGCTTTGCGTGCGCGGGCGGCTTGCTGGTCGAACAAGGCAACGGCCTCCTTGGCATCCGCCTGGATGAGCCTTGGCGCCACGGGACCGGGGGTAGTGTGCAGGACGAGGTCGGCGACTGCGAAAAGGCGTGCCACCGGGCCTTGGTGCAGCGCCATCGATTGCGTGCGCTGATGGGGCACCATCACCAGGCAGCGCCACCAACGGCCGGAACGCAAGAGCAAGGCCGTATCCGTAGAGAGGAAACCATTGCGCCGCCAACCCAATGGCGCAAGCAGCCGGGCACGTTTTGGAGTGGTGACAAAACCGCCGTCGGAATCCAATCCGGTCAATCCCGCAGTAAATATCCGCTGTGGATCGGCCGTCCCGGGGTCCGGGAGTACCAGCGAAAGCATCGTCATGACCTCGGGTAGTCGGCCAACCGGAAGCAACATAGTACGGTGTGAGCCCTCGTTGTTGTGGTGCTCCCCGTAGCCCGCAACGTTGACGTGGATGCGAAACCAACCCAAGGCGCGCCACAAGGGTGGCTGCGTGACCTTGAGCGCTTGGATCCTGCCTGGCGGCAGCGTCCGGGCCTGGGTATCGAGGAGCCCGTACCGGATTCTGATGCCGTCTTGGGAAATGGCGGCGGTGAAGTTGTAGCCCTTATTGAAGGACCGCCAATAGGCCGCACCAAGACCAAGGATTGCCGGAATGAGATACAGGATAAACGCGCTGGATTCCGTCAGCACCGAGACCGCCACCGATGCGACAGCGCTCAGGACGAGGAAGAAGCTCTGCTCGCTTAGGATGAACGAACCGACCAGCCTTCCCGGCGGGACATGGAGCACCACATGTTCCGGCGCTTCGGGGACCTCGATGGTTTCGCTTCCGTCGGCAATGCCCGCGGCCCGGCCAAGGATGGTGGCGCGCAACTGCTTGGCGTCCTCGAGTTTGAGATAAGAGAGCCGGACGGCCGAGTGGCCGGCGTCGGCAACCTCGAACTTGAGCTCGGCAAGGCCAAAGACACGTGCAACAAAGGGTTGGACGACGTCGATCGCCTGGACGCGATCGAGCCGGGCCTGGCGCTGTTGCTTGAACAGGAAGCCTGTGTTGACCCGGACATAGCCCTCGGCGAGTTGGTACCTCGTGAAATACCAGCTGAGGATAAACGACCCCAACGCGAGCAGGAGCACGATCGCTCCCCCTGCGAGCAGCCAAGGAGCCCGCTCATTGAAGTTGTTGCCAATGCCGTCTCGGCCTTGGAGCGAGCGTTCGAAGGTATCGCGGCCAAAGAAATAGACAATGGCGACAAGCAGCACCCATCCACGCACGAAAGGTGAGGCCGGGTGGACGCGGCGCCAGTCGCCGTCGACGGCGGTCCTTGCCTGGGTCACAGCCCTGCCAGCCTCGCTTCGCCGCGGGCGGAGAGCTGCTCGCGCAACCGTGCGCCCTCTTCCGCAGGCAATCCGGGCAGATGGGCGTTGGTACCGGCGGAAGCGGTGTGGAGCTTGAGCGTGCACAGGCCGAGCATGCGCTCGACCGGTCCGACGGACACGTCAACGTACTGCATGCGGCCATAGGGGACTACCATGGTCCGCTGGTAGAAGATGCCGCGGCGGATCAGGAGGTCGTCGGCGCGCTCCGCATAGCCGATAGCCCGCACTTGGCGCGGGATCAGGATGAGGCGCCACAGCGCGAGTACCAATAGGGCTGCCGGAACGCCCACAGCCAGCCAAAGCGGTAGCCAGGTCCACCGGCCGAATTGCGCGAAGAGCAATGGCAGGGAGAACAAACCGATAAGAATTAGGTTGCCGACGGCCCACTCGACAAGGCGTACCTTCACGTATTTCGCCGAGACGCGGAGCCATTGGACATCGGGAGGATCAATCGCCGCGGTATGCATACTCGCCTTCGCCTTTGGCTTCCCCGTGGCGGCGGTCCCTTACGCCCGTTCCGCCTTCGAGGTCCTCGGGCGGGATCCGGCAGAACCGCTCGACGACGAGTCCCACGATGGTCATGACAAGCCCGCCGCCGCCCATGATCAGGGCGAGCCACAGAATACCTTGGTCGCTTCGCAGGCTCCAGATCCGGAGCTGCTCGATCATGATCCCCACGTGCCAGCCGAACAGCACCGTACCCGTGTAGGCACATGCCTGGGCAAGGACGAGGGTCCAGGCGGCGAGGATCGGGTTGAGCATTTTCTTCTTCTTGCCATTGCGCCAGCGCAAGACCCGGATGCCGAGGATCAGCGTAAGCACCGCGATAACGCCCATGGTCACCAGAGCGGACGGCGGAAGCACCGGCGTCGACATGCTGTAGCGCGTGGTGATGATGGTCGCGAGCCAGCCAGCCACAACAAGGATGACGGCGATGAGCACCAACAAGAGAGGACGGATGGCTTTCATGGCTACTCCACCGCCCCGGCCGCCGCGACGCTGCCGGCCCCGCTGGCGCCGCCGATGCTGCCGGCGTTGCCCATCCCGTTTGCACTGCCGGAGCCGTCAAAGCCGTCGAAAGGCGTCAGTCCTTGAAAGTCCCCGGCTTTAAGCGCAAGTTCCGCGACGCTCTCGCCGTTAAGCCGTGCGGACGGCTCCAGGAGGGCCCAGGGGTAAAGCACGAAAGCGCGCTCCGCGGCCCTGGGGTGCGGGAGCGTCAGGATTTCGTCATCGCTCGTCAGTTCGCCGTAGACAATGATGTCCACGTCCAAAGTGCGAGGACCCCAACGGACCTCACGGACCCGATGGTGCTTTTGCTCGACGTCGTGGCAGTGGCGCAAGAGCTCCAAGGGCTCAAGGGTGGTCTCGATGGCAATGACCATGTTGAGGAAGTCCGGCTGGCCTTCCGGGCCGCCAACCGGCTTCGTCTGAACCACGGGGGAAACACCCAGCAGCCGGATCTCGGGCCGGTCCACGAGGTCGGCGACGGCGGTGGACAAGGTGTCGTTCCGTTCGCCCAGGTTACTGCCGAGGGCGAGGATGACCTTGGTGAAACCGGCGTTCATGGGCGCTCCCGGTGGACACTGACCGTCACGTCCCCGAATGGCACCTCAATGGGCGCCTTCGGCTTGTGGACGGTGATATCGACGGCGGCAACGCCGAAACGCCCCAGGATCCCTTCGGCGATGCGTACCGCCAGGGCCTCGATGAGGTTGAGGGGGTCACCTGTGATCATGGACGTGATGTACTCGGCGACTTCGCCGTAATGCGCGGTGTGCTGGAGGTCGTCCGTTTCCGCGGCCTTGCTGAAGTCGGCGTAAATCACCGCGTCCACGACGAACGGCTGTCCGTCCCGGCGTTCGAAGTCGAAGACGCCGTGGTGCCCGACCGCTGTGACGCCGGTCAGCGTGATCTTGTCCAAGCAGGTCCCTCCCCCGATGCCCAAGCTGTCAGGTCCTGACGCGCGCGGCGACCTTGACGGCGTCAAGGCTCGGACCGACGTCGTGGACCCGAACTGCCCAGGCGCCCTTGGCAGCACTGATCGCCGTAATCGCGGCCGTGGCGTGATCCCGCTCTTCCGGCGCGGCCGCCTTGCCGGCGATGGTCAGCAGAGAGCCAAGGAACCGTTTGCGGGATGCGCCGATCAGCACTTTGTAGCCGAGCTCATCCAGCTTGTCGATGTACTTGAGCAGCTCCCAGTTCTGGGCTTCGTCCTTCGAGAAGCCGAGTCCGGGATCCACGATGATCTGCTCAGGTGCCACACCGGCGGCGTAGAGCTTGTCGCGGACGCCCTTCAGCTCCTCGATGACTTCCGCAACGACGTCGCCGTACTGAGCGAGGCTGTTCATGGTCTCCGCGTCGCCGCGGCGGTGCGTGAGGACATAGGGCACTTTGCTGCTGGCGACGAGTTCGGCCATCCCCGGTTCGATGCTCAAGCCCGAGACGTCATTGATGATCGCGGCACCTGCTTCGAGCGCGGCAGCGGCAGTGGAGGTGTGCGTCGTGTCGATGCTGACAAGGGCGCCGGCCTTGACAAGGGCTTCGATCACGGGCAGGACGCGGCGCTGTTCCTCTTCGGGGGAAACGGAGTCAGCGCCCGGGCGGGTGGACTCGCCTCCGACGTCGATGATGTCCGCGCCCGCGTACAACATACGCAAGCCGTGCGCGATAGCCGTGTCCGCCGTCGGGTGCTTTCCGCCGTCACTGAATGAATCAGGCGTGACGTTCAGAATTCCCATGACAAGCGTGCGGTCTGCCGGCAGGTCCGCGAAGCGGGCGGCCGGACGTGGTTTACGGAGAATGGGCAAAGGGCTTGTGGCCGGTCCCGTTCCTGGCGCTGCTGCGAGGGAATCCATTGGTTTTTTCTTACCTTCCGAGTATGAGGCTCATGGCCTCGGCGCGGGTGGCCGGATCATGAAGTTGCCCGCGAACCGCGCTGGTGACGGTCTTGGCGCCAGGCTTGCGGATGCCACGCATGGACATGCACATGTGTTCGCATTCGACGACGACGATCGCCCCGCGAGGCTTGAGGTGCGTTACGAGGGCCTCGACAATCTGGGTGGTCAGGCGTTCCTGCACCTGGGGGCGGCGGGCGTAGATGTCCACGAGGCGTGCGAGCTTGCTCAAGCCGGTCACCCTTCCGTCGTGGGAAGGGATGTAGCCAACATGGGCGACTCCGTGGAACGGCACCAGGTGGTGCTCGCAGGTGGAGTAGAACGGGATGTCCTTCACCAGGACCAATTCCTCATGGTCGAGGTCGAAGGTGGTGGACAGGACATGTTCCGGATCCTGGTGCAGCCCCGCGAAAACCTCGGCATACGCTTTGGCTACGCGCTTGGGCGTATCCAGCAATCCGCCGCGGTCAGGGTCTTCGCCCACGGCGATGAGGATTTCGCGGACGGCTGCCTCGATGCGGGGCCGGTCTACCTTGTGGGAGTGGTGTCCATGGCCATGGTGAGCGGAGGGGTTTCCCTCGAGGGTGCCCCCGAAGGCACCGCTGAAGTCGTCGTCGTCGATGTGAGTCACAGCAGAAAGCTTAGCCGTGTTGCGGAGTGTCAGTGCCCGGGTCGGTCCCTGTTACCGTGAACGACTCCTGGCTGCTGACCCCTTGCGGGTGCGGTGGCTGGGCGTCCAACGGCTCCTTCAACCGGGCTTCCTTGGCCTGTTCCTGCGCCTCGCGTTCGGCCCTTTCCGCCGGGGTCTCCACCGGTGGGATGGTCTGCACGGGGCGGGATTCCTTGGACAGCCAGATCTCGCGGAAATCGCGCTTGCGGATGTCGCGGAAGATGTCGGCGATCTCGGCCTGGTTGAGGGTCTCACGCTCCAAGAGTTCAAGCGCCAGTCGGTCGAGGACGTCGCGGTTCTCCGTCAGGATTGCATAGGCTTCGTCGTGCGCCTGGTCGATCAGGCGGCGCACTTCCTCGTCGACAATGTAGGCGACAGAGTCGGAGTAATTGCGTTCCTGCGCCATGTCGCGGCCCAGGAACGGCTCCCCGCCACCCATGCCGAGCTTCACGGCACCGATGCGCTCACTCATGCCGTACTGGGTGACCATCTTGCGGGCAGTTGCCGTGGCCTTCTCGATGTCATTGGAAGCGCCGGTAGAGGGATCGTGGAAGACGATCTCCTCAGCGACACGGCCACCCATGGCGTACGCCATTTGGTCCAGGAGTTCGTTACGGGTGATCGAATACTTGTCGTCCTCCGGAACCACCATGGTGTAACCGAGGGCACGGCCGCGGGGCAGGATGGTGATCTTGGTGACCGGGGCGGAATTGCGCAGGGCTGCCGCGACCAGGGCGTGGCCGCCCTCGTGGTAGGCGGTGATCTTGCGTTCCATTTCCTTCATGACGCGACTGCGCTTCTGCGGGCCGGCCATGACGCGGTCGATCGCCTCATCCAAGGCGCGGTCATCGATCAGGTTCGCATTGGAGCGGGCGGTCAGGAGCGCGGCCTCGTTCAGCACGTTGGCGAGATCCGCACCCGTATAGCCCGGAGTCTTCTTGGCGACGCTCTTGAGATCGATGCCGTGCGCCATGGGCTTCCCCTTGGCGTGCACGTTCAGGATCTGCTCGCGGCCGATCAGGTCCGGCGCTTCGACGGTTACTTGGCGGTCGAAACGGCCCGGGCGCAGGAGTGCGGGGTCCAGGACGTCCGGACGGTTGGTAGCGGCGATCAGGATCACGTTCGTCTTGACGTCGAAGCCGTCCATTTCGACCAGCAGCTGGTTGAGGGTCTGCTCACGCTCGTCATTGCCGCCGCCGATGCCGGCACCACGGTGGCGGCCGACGGCGTCGATCTCGTCAACGAAGATGATTGCCGGTGAACTGGCCTTCGCCTGCTCGAAGAGGTCGCGAACACGGGATGCACCGACGCCGACAAACATTTCGACGAAGTCCGAGCCGGAAATTGAGAAGAACGGCACGCCGGCCTCGCCGGCGACAGCACGCGCGAGCAACGTCTTGCCGGTGCCGGGAGGACCATAGAGCAGCACGCCCTTGGGGATCTTGGCGCCAACGGCCTGGAACTTGCTGGGCTCCTGCAGGAACTCCTTGATTTCCTGGAGCTCTTCAACCGCTTCGTCCGCGCCGGCGACGTCAGAGAAGGTGACCTGCGGCATGTCCTTGTTGACGAGCTTGGCCTTGGACTTGCCGAACTGCATCACCTTGGACCCGCCACCTTGCATGCGGGAAAGCAGGAACCAGAAGAGGACGCCGAGGAGCAGCACCGGCACAAGAAGGGAGAAAAGTCCGGAGAACCAGTTGTTCTCGACGGGCTGGTCGGTGTAGCCCTTGGGCGGATTGGCGTTCGTGACAGCCTTGACGACGTCGCCGCCGCGGGGTGTCACGTAGAAGAACTGAACGTTCTTGCCCTTGTCCTGGCCGTCGATGACCAGATTGTCCTTAAGCGTCAGGTCGACGCGGTTCTCCGCGTCGTAGATCTTGGCCTGTTCCACTTTGCCGCTCTGGGCAAGGAGCGCGAGGCCCTGGTTAGTGTCAATACGGGCGGATCCCCCGGGGGCAAGGGTCGCAAATGCCACCAGGAGCAAGCCGACTACGACAACAATCCAGATGCCCGGGCCCTTGAAGAAACTCTTAGCTTTCATCTGTTCGGGGGCAGGCCCCGTCCCTCCTGGTAGTGCTGCACGGCGCAGCTTCTGCGCGCGTGTGGTGCTGCGTCAGTTTCTAGCTTTACACCGTTCGGAGTAATTCACGCACAGTTGGCGGCAAAAGTTCCCTCTAGGCGTACACGGACCCAGCCGGAGTTGTTGTGTACACGCCACTCACCGGCCCGATGGTGGCCGGG
Source organism: bacterium RCC_150 (assembly GCA_041360635.1). GTDB lineage: Bacteria > Actinomycetota > Actinomycetes > Actinomycetales > Micrococcaceae > Arthrobacter. The sequence continues at coordinate 11,705 of JBFUPP010000015.1, forward strand.
TTGCTCCCCGGAAAAACCTGCGTCAAGTTGCCGGCTTGTCGGCCCCTCGCACTTTCATTCCGCGCCAAACGCGGGGCAATAAGGGTTACTCGTAGACGTGGGGCGCCAGGGTGCCGATGAATTCCAGGTTGCGATACTTTTCGGCGTAATCCAGGCCGTAGCCCACGACGAATTCGTTAGGGAGGTCGTATCCGACGTACTTGACGTCAATTTCGACTTTGGCAGCCGCCGGCTTCCGGAAGGCCGTGCAAATTTCCACCGAGGCGGTGCCGCGGGACTCAAGGTTGGTCTTGAGCCAGGAGAGGGTAAGGCCGGAATCGATGATGTCTTCGACGATCAGGACGTCCTTGCCCATGAGGTCGGTGTCGAGGTCCTTGAGGATACGGACGACCCCCGAGGACTGGGTTCCGGAGCCATAGGACGAAACAGCCATCCAGTCCATGTTCACGTGGCTGTGCAGTGCACGCGCAAGATCCGCCATGACCATGACAGCACCCTTGAGCACGCCAACGATCAGCAGCTCACGCCCTTCGTAGTCCTTATCGATTTGCGCAGCTAGTTCGCCGATCCGTTGCTGAATCTGCTCCTTGGTGTAGAGAACGTGTTTGAGGTCTGCCTGGACGTCGTTTGAATCCACCAATGGCTCCTGTGTTGATGCGTGGGTGCGGCTAGTGCTGGGGCGATCTTTGATGCCGGAATACTAGCTTCCCACAGCCGCCGCCCTCGCGGGGAACCCTTCCGGGGCCCGCCGGTCCCTCCCGCTCCAATTCACTGAGCGATGCCCGGTAGACGCTCACGCTTCCAGGAAGCTGGACCGGCCCCGCCGATCCCTGGCGCCGCAGCAATGCCTCGGCCGCGCGAAGGCGCCCGTAGCCGGGTTGTTGGCCCCCGACGTCGAACGCTGCTTTGGCGATCACCCGGAACCTGAGCGCTGCGGCCAAGTCCCGGAGTGGCTGTTCGGGGAGCCAGGCGCCGTCCTCCGTGCGGTTCACCAAGGCCTCGTACTTTTCCGCGGCAAGCTGCTCAAGGAAATCGGCATCCTGCTGCAGGATCGAGGCAGTGCGGGCGAGCGATTCGGCGACGCCCGGACCCAGTTTCTCTTCAAGGACGGGCATCACCTCGGTCCTGGTCCGGGAGCGGGCAAAGGCGGGATCTGCGTTGCTTGGGTCGTGCCAGGTTTCAAGCTCCTCCGCCTCGCAGATCTGCAGGGTTTCGGAACGGCGCAGGCCCAGGAAGGGGCGAATGAGCTTGCCGCGGGCGGGACGCATTCCGGCGAGGGAACGGGTTCCCGAGCCGCGGGCCAGGCCCAGCAGCACCTGCTCGGCCTGGTCGTCGAGAGTGTGTCCAAGGAGGATCGCTTGGCAATCGAGCTCAAGGGCGGCGGCCTCGAGCGCCGCGTGTCGGGCATCGCGGGCGGCGGCTTCAGGGCCGAAGCCGGTCGAGGCGACATCAACGGTCCTCAGCTGGACCGGCGAAATGCCCAGGTCTTGAAGCACGGCCACGGTCCGCGCCGCGACGTCACCGGAGCCTTCCTGCAGCTGATGGTCGACGACGACGGCGGCCACGCTGACCGGATGGCCCTGGACACGGCCGCGCCTCGCGAAGTAGGCCGCAACGGAAGCGAGGGCCAAAGAGTCCGGTCCACCGCTGCACGCGACCAGGATCCGTTCAGGGTAGCCCGCAGCCGCGAGCGCGTCCTGCAACATGTTCCGTGCCTTGCCGACGACCGGCTCCAGGCGGCCCGGCCGACGTCGTCCGCTGGCTTTTGGGGTGCCGCCAGGGGCGCTCCCGCCCGGCGCCGGTACGGTGCCTGCGGTCACAACCCCATCCGCTCAAGCCAGCGCTTGGAGTCGTGGATTTCGGCTTCGGTGGGTAGCTGTTCGACTGACTCCCAGACCCTGTTCAGGCCCTCCATGCCCGCCACCGCGACCACTTCGCGGACGAACTTGGCGCCGTCGCTGTACTGGCGCATCTTGGCATCGAGGCCCAGGATGTTGCGGATGAATTTTTCGATGATCCCGCGGTCCTTGCCGCGGTCGTTGAAGCGCTGCCGGATGGTCTTGACCGAAGGGACCAGGGTTGAGTCCACGGCGTCCATCACCACGTTGGCGTGGCCCTCAAGCAGGCTCATCACGGCGGTGAGGTGCGAGAGGGAGGCCTTTTCCTCGGGATTCTGCAGGAGGTCGAGGATGGCTCCACGGCGGGGCATGGCACCTGGAGTTGACCGGTCGCGCAAGGACCGGGCGGCGGCGCTGGCCCGTTCCACGATGGAATCGACGCTTCCGAGCAGATTGGTGCTGAGCCGCTCGATCTCCTCAAGCATGTGGGTCCGGAGCCAAGGTGCCGCGGCGAACTGCACGCGGTGGGTTTGCTCGTGCAGGCAGACCCAGAGACGGAAATCGTCCGGATCCACCTTCAGCTCACGCTCCACGGCAATGATGTTGGGGGCCACCAAAAGGAGCCGACCCGCGGGAGGTGCCTTCGATTCCGGGGCAAGTGCGGCGAAGGGGTCGTATTGTCCAAGGACCTTGCTCGACAGGAAGGCCAGGACCGCACCGAGTTGCGTACCTGTGATGGCTCCGCTCGCGGCGGCAGCGGCCGGCGTCATTGCCGGACCGCGGCGGGAGCTTAGCATCTGCTTGAGCGCCGGCTGGAGCATGACGGCGAAGCTTTGCGTATTCGCCTTCGCCCACGATGCCCGGTCCACCACCAGGACATGCGAATCCCTCAGATCGCGGGCCGCTTCCAGTTTCGTGATGTCATGCACGTGGGGCACGGAGATGTCGGCGTTGAAGCGCAGGTTTTCCACAGCCTTGCCGATTTCCTTCGGACTCAAGGCGGGGCCGGGTGGAGCGAGCCGGGCAGCCGTGGAGGCGGCCAGCTCCCAGTTGATGAGGGACTGGGCTTGCTGCTGAGAGTCCATGGATCCATCAGAACACAGCAGGCTGCCCCTGTCCCTTAAGTTCGCTCAGCGGCGAACAGCTAGCGGCAACCACACGATGCCAGTGCCGTCGCCGATCTATCCAGGGCGGTCTTGTTTCCGGCCGCGCCCGCGCTCAACCCGTTGCCAATGAAGGAGAAGACCAGGAGGCGTCCATCAGCATCCACCACGTAGCCGCTCAATGCGATGACTGAGTTCAGGGTTCCCGTCTTCGCCCGCACGAGTCCGGCACCCTGGGCCGTGCTGGCATCACCGTAGCGGTCCCCGAGCGTGCCCGTTAGTCCCGCGACCGGAAAGCCGGCAAGGGCGGCGCGAAGTCGGGTGTCAGGACCGGACGTGATCGCCCGGACGACGTCAGCGAATTGGCGGGCCGACACTTGGTTTCCGAGCGCCAGTCCCGATACATCGGCCAAATGCATGGAGTCGGTGGCGACTCCAAGCTCGGCCAGCTGCCCGCTCACGGCTGCCGTGGCGCCGTCGTTCGAACCCGGCTTCCCCGTGGACACGGCGACCATGCGCCCGAGGACTTCGGCGAGGTAGTTGTCCGAGGTTTGGAGCATGAGGTCCACTTGCTGCCGGATGGTCGGCGACTCCGCGCTTGCGAGGACATCGGCTTTCACGGCAGGGGCGCCGGCCGCACTGGCACTGGTGCGTGTGACGTCGGGGGCTACGGTGATTCCGGCGGACGCGCCCGCTGCCTGGAGCTTGGTGGCGAAGGTCTGCGCGGCTGTCAGGGCCGCGTCCTGTGGCCGCGGATCGCTCGTGGCTGCCGGGCTGGTCCTCGCCGAATTCAGTGCGAGGGGGAACAAAGGAGCCGTTTCGCCCGCGGCGACATCATCGAGGCTCCACGCCGGATTCAGGGAGGGGCCCGTGAACAGCGAGTCGTCCAGCTGCACGGAGACCGGTCCGTTGACGCCGCGGCCCTGAAGGGCCGTCACCGTATCCGCGGCCAGCGTTTCCAAACCGGCGTGCCCCATCACGGCCCCGGGTTGCGATGCTCCTGCACCGAGGAGGACGTCGCCTCCCGCGCTAAGGACAATGGTCGACGGCGTTGGGCCGGCGAGGACCCGCGTGTTGAAGCGCGCATCCGGACCCAGGGAGCGCAGGGCAGCGACGGCGGTGAGCAGCTTCATGTTGGAGGCCGGCACCCGTTTTTTGTCGCCGTCGCGGTCGTAAAGCAAGACTCCAGTCAAAGCGTCCTGTACGACGCCGGTGAAGTCTCCTCCGCCGTCGGGCGTCAGCGTCGCATTGAGTTGGCGCCCGACGGCGTCGGGCAACGGCACGGGCGCGGAAGGCGCCAAGGGCGCAAGAGCCTGCGTGCGGCTCAGTTCAGCCGGAATTTGCTGCCAGGCAGGAACTGTGGGCGCGGGCGCCGCGGTGCCGTGAAGGAATCCCGGCCCAAAGAAGCCGGGAGCGACTTCCAGACCGAGCGGCACGGCCACGGCCGCAATTACCAGTGCAAGCAGGACGGGAAGCAAAATGCGGCTTGGCCACTTGGAAGCCGATCGCTTCGAAAGTTCCAGTCGCCTCCGCGGCGCCGTCTTCGGCGTCGGGTCAGGAGTCGCCTTGGCAGTTGGTTCGGGAGCTGAAACGGGAATCCCTTCCTGCTCCGGAGCCGGTTTTTCCACCCTCGCTCCGTCAACGCCCTTCATGCGGTTTTGGTCCTTAACTTCCTGAATGTCCCCCACGTTTCAAGAAACTTGGGCCTCTCCCTATATCCTCAATACTAGTCGGCGGCGTCGGCCGTTCTTCTGCCGCGCCCATGCCAATACCGTCAAGGAGCATTCCATGAAGCACGACGTCACCATCGAGATCCCGAAGGGATCCCGCGTCAAGTACGAGGTTGACCACGAAACCGGCCGCGTCCGCCTGGACCGCGTCCTGTTCACGTCCATGCAGTACCCCACCCATTACGGGTACTTCGAAGACACCCTGGGCGAAGACGGCGACCCGCTGGACGCGCTGGTGCTCCTGCAGGACTTCGACCTGTACCCGGGCGTCATTGTCGAGGCCCGTCCAATCGGCGTCTTCAACATGACCGACGACGGCGGCGGAGACGCCAAGGTCCTCTGCGTTCCGGCCGATGCGCGCTTCGACCACATCCAGGAAATTTCCGACGTCAGCGAGTTCCTGATCAAGGAAATCGAGCACTTCTTCACGCGGTACAAGGACCTTGAGCCGGGTAAGTGGGTCAAGGCCGAAGGTTGGGCCGACCGCGCAGCCGCCGAAGCCGAACTCGAAGCTTCCATCAAGCGTTTCGCGGCCGAAGGCCACTAATCCCCCACCACGGCAGCGGGCGCGGTTCCCAAGGGACCGCGCCCGCTGCCGTTACCGGTAAAACCGGGCCCAAATGACCGCTTGCAAGTCCGCTACCTGCCGGTAGGCTTTGAACAACCATGTTCACGCTGACGATCAACCAACGCGACAGCCGCCGAAGCGGTGATCTCGTGCCGCAGTTGCTCAAAGACCTGCGCCACATCCCCGCGCGCCTGGACTTCGATCGCTCGGTGGAGGACGAAGTGCAGGGCATCGTCGAGTGCCCCGACCAAGCAGTCGAGACCGCGCTCATCGCACTCCGAAGCGCAGAGTGGTACGTAGGAATCGGCGTCGGCCCGGTCAACGAACCCCTTCCCAACCAAATCAAGGATGCGTCCGGACACGGCCTGGTTTACGCCCGCCGCGCGGTGGACCGATTGCGGAACGGCAAGGACCGCATCCCCGTGGCCGTCGAAGGACCTTTGGCTGCCTTGGCCGCCGAATCCGAGGCCGTACTGCGCCTCTTGGGACACATCGTGCAGCACCGCAGCGCCGCCGAGTGGCGTGTCCTGGACTTGCTGACGCCCGGAGTGCGGGGCCAACAAAAGACGGTGGCCCAGGAATTGGGAATCAGCACACAGGCCGTAAGCAAGGCCCTCGCGAGGGCCCAGTGGGTTGAAGAACACGCCGCCCGTCCGGCTGCTGCCCGCCTCCTCCAATTGATCCTTGAGGTTCGCTAGCCCAGTCCACGTACACCTGCCGTTCGTCCGCCAAGCGAAACCGGCCTCGACACGTCCGGTCCTCTCCGCCTACTTTGGGTCCATGATCCCCATGCCAAAACTTCAGCGGCTTCTTCCCGCGCTAAGGCAGGCTGTCACGGGGCATCGGCTCTTGTTCGCGGGCAAAACCGCCGCCGCGGCCGGCCTGGCCTGGTTCCTTGCGCCCTTGATGCCCGGGCCGGCGGCCGCGTATCCCTATTACGCACCCTTGGGCGTACTGGTCAGCATGCACCCGACCGTCGCCGCTTCAGCGAAACACGGGCTGCAGAGCCTCCTTGGACTGGCCCTGGGCATTGCCATGGCGTTCGCGGTGATAACGGTGACCGGCCCGACTGCGCTGGCGGTGGCCGCCGTCGTCGGCCTGGGCGTCATAGTCGGCGGCCTGCCCCGGCTTGGCGGAGCGGCCGCGGAATGGGTCCCCATGGCAGCGCTGTTCGTGCTCGTACTGGGTTATTCGAACGCGCAGGGCTTCTCCTTCGGCTACGTATTGCAAATGGCGATGGGAGTGGGTGTGGGTTTCGCCGTGAATTGGCTGGTCTTCCCTCCCCTGCATCTCGAAGGCATCGATCCCGCCATCGAGGGCCACCGACGTGCCCTGTCCAGGCAACTGAAGGACATGGCCGAAGCGATGACGGAATCCTGGCCGCCGAACCACGAGGATTGGGCAAACCGCAGCGGCGAACTCGCCCGGACGGCCGCAACGGTGCGGACAGCGGTCCACGACGCCACGTTGAGCGCGAAGGCGAACCCGCGGTCCCGACGGCGGGCGGGACGCCTCGCGAACGACCTCGCCGGATTGCGCACGGTAGAGCGACTCACCTTCCACGTCCAGGACATCACGGACGTCCTGGCCAGCGTGATCTGGGAAAAGAACGCGGGCACGGTAATACCCGAGGGCGTGCCCGGCAATCTAGCCCAAGCGCTCGAAGACGTCGCGGCGCTCGTCCGGGAATGGCGGCACCGGGACGCCGAAGAGTTCAACCATGCCCTGGATCAAGCCCGGGCGAGCGTGGCCGCGCTCGGCGATACCCTCGCCGAGGCCGCCGATGGCCCGTTGTCCCTCAACGCCACGGCGTCGGTCGCCATGAGCCTCCGCCGCATCATCAAAGTGGTTTCGGACGGGGCCTGAGCCGGGTTACACCAGGCCGCGCAGGACCAAGGCGGCGCCGTCGTCGTAAACGGAGGCGGTGACCTCGTCCGCCACGGCGAGCACTTCCTCGGGTGCTTGGCCCATCGCGATACCGCGGCCCGCCCAGCTCAACATCTCGATATCGTTCCGGCCATCCCCCACGGCCACAGTGTGGCGCAGCTCCGTGCCGAGCCGCCGGCGCAACTGTTCGAGGGCGCTGGCCTTGGTGACCCCTGCGGCTGCGATATCCAGCCACGCGGTCCAGCCGACGGAGTACGTGACCCCGGACAGTCCGATGCTGCGGATCGCCGAGGAGAATTCGTCCGCCGTGTTCTCGCTGCTGAAGACGACCACGCGAACCGCGGTGGCGTCGAGCATGGTTTGGAAGTCGACGCCGATCGCCTCGACGCCGAAGCTCGCATCCTGGAACCGTTCGGTGGAAAGGAAGTTCCCGTCCTCGTCCTCGAGCGCATACTTCGCGGATGGCAGCTGCTCCCGGAGGGCCCGGAGTGCCGGGGCGGGGTCGAACGTGGCCTTGTGGATGATCTCGTAGCCCGCATCCAGGCCCGGATCGAGCCTCAGGGTAACACCGCCGTTGCAACACACGGCATAGCCGCGCTCCAAGCCGATCTGCTCAATGATGGGCAGCGTCGCGTTCAGGGAGCGGCCGGTGGCGATCAGGACGTCGTGCCCCCCGGCGACAACGGCACTTGCGGCGTCCCGGACGCCTTGCGACATGTGGCCGTCGTGGTCCACGAGGGTACCGTCGACGTCCAGGGCGACCATGAGCTTGTTATTGAAATTCCGCTGGTCATCGATGCCAGCGACTGAGGTGTCAGTCAAAATAGTCATGCCTACAGTGAAGCAGACCACCACCGGGACCAGCTAGGACTCAGGACACAGCACGGGATTAACAAGGAGTGAATACTCACCGCCTTGTCCACAGTGTGAGTATTTACTCCCCGGCCACACGGACCAGGCCTAGACGACCGGGAGGACCTCCAGGCCACCGAGATACTTCTGCAGCGCCTTGGGGACGTTGACGGAGCCATCGGGATTCTGGTGGTGCTCAAGGATCGCGACGATCCATCGGGTCGTGGCCAAGGTGCCGTTCAGGGTGGCCACAGCGCGCGTACCCTTGGCCGTACCGTCCTCGGCAAACGCGCGCTCACGAATGTTGAGGCGCCGGGCCTGGAAGGTGGTGCAGTTGGAGGTCGAGGTGAGCTCACGGTAGGCATTCTGGGTGGGAACCCAGGCCTCGCAGTCAAACTTCCGGGCAGCGGACATGCCGAGGTCGCCCGCTGCGGTGTCGATCACGCGATAAGGCAGCTCGACCTTGGCGAGCATCTCCTCTTCCCAGGCCAGGAGCCGCTGGTGCTCAGCCTCGGCTTCATCGACCGTGGTGTAGATGAACATCTCCACCTTGTTGAACTGGTGGACACGGATGATGCCGCGGGTGTCCTTGCCGTGCGATCCGGCTTCCCGGCGGTAGCACGAGCTTTGCCCCGCATAGCGGATCGGACCGGCTGACAGGTCCAGGATCTCGTCCGCGTGGTAGCCGGCAAGCGGAACCTCCGATGTTCCCACAAGGTAAAGGTCGTCTTCGGCGAGACGGTAGATCTCGGCGTCGTGCTTTACATCGAAACCCGTCCCCTGCATGGTTTCCGGGCGAACCAAAGTCGGCGTGATCATCGGCACGAAGCCGGCCTCAATGGCCTGGTCCATCGCCATCTGCAGGAGGGCCATCTCCAGGCGCGCGCCCACGCCGCGGAGGAAGTAGAAGCGTGCTCCGGAAACCTTGGCACCACGCTCCATGTCGATCGCGCCGATGAGTTCGCCGATTTCCAAGTGGTCTCGCGGCTCAAAGTCGGGAAACTCGCGGGGCTCGCCCACAGTCTTGACCACGACGAAGTCGTCCTCGCCGCCCTCGGGCACGCCGTCGACGATCAGGTTGGGGATGACGCGGAGCAGTTCATCCTGCTTGGCTTGCGCGGCGTCCGCTTCCGCGGAGGCGGCCTTCACAGCGTTCGCCAGTTCCTTGACCTCAGCCAGGAGCGCCTGCTTTTCCTCGCCCTTTGCCTGCGCGACCTTCTTGCCAAAGACGTTCTGCTCGGCGCGGAGCGTTTCGTAGCGGATCAGGGCGGCGCGGCGGTCGGCGTCGGCGGAAATGATCGCGTCCACAACGGACTCGTCGGCACCGCGGGCGCGCTGGCTGGCACGGAACTTGTCCGGGTTTTCGCTGAGGTCTTTTACGTCGATCACCAGACAAGAGTATCGAATCCCCGCGAAGCTCCGCGGACGGCACGGATTCGGGCCCGCGCCACTTCCATGAAAGGGTCCGACGGCGGATGGCGGCAGACAACGGATCGCACCTCCTGCCCGCGCACCCGGGCGGGTCCTGCGCGGGATAGGGTTGAAGCACCATGAGCGATTGGATCCTGTACGTGATTCTCGCTGGGGGCGTGGTCTTTGCCGTCTCCAGTTGGTGGGGCGTGCGCCGGCTCAAGGCCAGGCACACGCGCAGCGCCGTGCGCGAGGACGCCCACAAGCCAGGTCCGGGCGCCCAACGGGTGGCCGTAATCCTCAATCCCGTCAAAGCAAAATCAGATGACGCGCGCAAGATCATCCGGGAAGCATGCCATGTTGCCGGATGGGACGAGCCCCGCTTCTTCGACACCACGGCGGACGATCCCGGCCACTCACAAGCCAAGGCCGCGTTGGACTATGGGGCCGACGTCGTCCTGGTGGGCGGCGGCGACGGCACAGTGCGGGTCGTGGCGGAGTCCCTCGCTCACACCGATGTCGCTATGGGCCTGGTTCCCCTCGGAACCGGCAACCTGCTGGCGCGCAACGTGAACCTCGACGTCAACGATCTCCGCGGCAACGTCCACATCGCGCTCTTTGGGCACCAGCGCTACATCGACACGGCGCGCATGTCCATCCATAACGAAAATACCGGGGAATCCTCGGAGCATGCCTTCCTGGTGATCGCGGGCATGGGCCTGGACGCGGAGGTTGTCGGCGACACCAACGACGGCCTAAAGAAGGCGGTCGGCTGGCTGGCCTACACGGAGGCGGGTGTCCGCCACCTGCCCGGTCGACGCAAGAAGGTCACCATTTCCATGGATGACGAGCCTGAGCAAAGCCGGAAAATACGCAGCGTCCTTTTCGCCAACTGCGGCCTGATTCCGGGGGGCATCGATTTCATTCCGGACGCCCTGATCGACGACGGCGTCCTGGACGTGGTGGTCATGAGCCCGCGAAGCGCGATCGGCTGGCTCGCCGTCTACGCAAAGATCGTGTTCAAGCACAGCCGGAACCTCCCTGTCATGACCTACTACCGTTCAGGCAAGGTGGTCATCCGCAGCAACGAACCGATGGCCGCGCAACTCGACGGCGACCCAGCCGGCGAGGCGACGATGGTGACAGTCGAGGTGGAACCCCGTTCCCTTCTGGTCCGGGTGGAATAAGCGGTTCGGGTCCAACAAGCCCCTGCACTGGGTCCTTGGGGCAGGGGTCCTTGGGGTAGCGGGCTGATTTAGGTTAGTGGCCCCGTGACGCTGCTAACGCCGTGACGCTACTGGCCGCCCTTGGGCGCTTCCGCAGCCTCTGCGTCGTCTCGCGTGTCGCCCGCCCCGGCTTCGGATTCCCGGGCTTCGCTCGCAGCCGCTTCGGACGCTTTGCGTTCGGCGGCGGCCTTCGCGGCGGCGCGTGCCTCGGATTGCTCACGGATCATGGCTTGTTCTTCTTCGAAGCGCAGCCGGTCGGCCCGGTCGGCTTCGTCGCCGTCCCAGTCCTGGTTGTCCGCTTTGGGCTTCGGGTTCACAATCATTCCCTGGCCGCTGTTTTCCTTGCTATTTCCTGACATGGCCCGCTCCCTCCGTTAGGGGCATGCGTGCATCAACTGTGGATCAGGCAAGCATACGCACAGTTCTACCCCCGCGATAGGGGGTTGAAGAGTCAATTATCCAACGCTTGGCGCTGCTTCAGCCGGGGCTTCTTCGCCACCAAGAATGCCGCGGACCCAAGCATGCGCTGATGCGAACGCGGCATCCGAGGTATGGGGCGCAACAGCTGTCCGCTGCTCGTCTGCACGTGCATAGGACCCGAGGAAGCGGGTGGCGGGACTGATGCGGTGCAAGCCTGCAAGGGCGTCAGCCACCCGGGCGTCCGAGGCGTGGCCGTCGGCGTCGATGCTGAAGAAGTAATGCCCGAGGTACTGGCCGGTCGGCCTTGATTCGATCCTGCTGAGGTTCACCCCGCGCGTGGCGAACTGGTCCAGGATCTCCATGAGGGCACCGGGCCGGTCTTCGGGAAGGGGCACGACGACGGTGGTCTTGTCCGCGCCGGTACGCTCAGTCAGCGCCCCTGGCTTGCTGACGAGGACGAAACGCGTCACGGCGCCGGGATTGTCGCCGATGTTTTCGGCGAGCACCTCCAGCCCGGGCCGCTCCGCGGCAACGAGCGGAGCACAGATGGCGGCGTCGTAGTGCACGCCGTCTTCGAGGAGACCGACGGCGGCCGCCGCGGTTGACGATCCGGGGACGTATTCTGCGTTCGGGATGTTTTCATCGACCCAGAGCCTGCACTGGGCCCAGGCATGGCCATGAGTCGATACCCTGCGGATGTCCGAGATCTTTGTTCCAGGCCGGGCAACCAGCACAAAAGTAATGGGAACGAGGGCTTCGCGGATGATCCGCAACTCTGTTCCGGTCGCGATGGCGTCCAATGTCGCCGTCACGCCGCCTTCCACGGAGTTCTCGATAGGGACCATCGCGGCGTCGGCCTGTCCTTGGCGCACCCGCTCCAGTGCGGTGTTCACATTGGTGCAGGGCACCCTGTTCGCCTCGTCCGCGCCAGGAACCTGCATGAGTGCAGCCTCAGTAAAGGTCCCCTCAGGACCCAGGAAGGTGTACGTGGGCGCGGTTGCGGACATTAATATTCCTTAATTGTTATGCGTCGCCGCTAGAGGACGACCGGCTTGAGGCCGTTCTCCGAAACCATGGGACGGCCTGACTCGAACCACATGTCCATGCCGCCTGCGACGTTGATAGCGCTGTAACCCTGCCCTACCAGCCATTGCGTTGCCCGCAATGAACGGCCGCCTGTGCGGCAGATGATGAAGAGGTCTTCATCAGGATCAAGTTCGTCAAGTCGGGCCGGAATTTGGTCGAGCGGAATATGGACGGCTCCTTCAGCATGCCCAGCCATCCATTCGTAGTCCTCCCGGACGTCCAGGATGCTTGCGTCCGCGGGAACGTCGCCTACATGGACCGTCTCGAAATCGCTCACGTGACTTCCTTCCAGTTGATTCAGGTCACCCTCAAGCCTACCGTTCCGGGACCGTGCTAACGGCGAGGCCTGGCCCTACTTCCTGCCGCGCACGCCCGCGCACTAGTCTTGGCGCTAAACCCTCCAACAAGGGTGGAAGACGGTCCGGAACCGGCCCGGAGAAGAGGAGGAGGCCGCCATGACTGCCGATGCACCCACTATCCTGGCGACCTCCGGCGGGTATAAATCCGGTCATAGGACGCGCATCGAGTTCGATCTCCTGGTCCACCACGCCGTGGAACTGTCCGGCGTGGATGGCCGCGCCCCAAGGGTTGCGCATATAGGCACCGCATCCGGCGACCAGCGGTGGTTCGCCGCCGAACTCGACCAGGCCGCCAGGATCTCCGGTTTCGACTTTAGCCACCTCAACCTGTTCACCATGCCCAACCATGCTGATCCCGAAGAGTATCTCCTGGAGCAGGATGTCGTCTGGGTCAACGGCGGCTCCGTGGTCAATCTCCTGGCTGTCTGGCGGGCCCACGGTTTGGACCGAATCATGCGGAGGGTGTGGGAGCAAGGTGTGGTGCTGGCCGGTGTATCCGCAGGTTCCATCTGCTGGTTCCAAGGCGGCACCACGGACTCATACGGTCCTGAGCTCCGGCCGGTAACCGACGGACTTGGCCTTCTCCCGTTCGCCAACGGCGTCCACTACGATTCGGAACCCGCCCGCCGCCCTCTGGTCCACAGGCTCGTCGCGGAAGGCATCCTCGGGGAAACGCACTGCACGGACGACGGCGTGGGGCTGGTGTACAGGGGCACTGAACTTGTGGATGTGGTTGCGGAAGCCAAGGGGAAGGCCGCTTACCGCGTCACCGCGATTCCGGGCAGCTCCGCCGTTGCCATGCCGATGGAAGAACGCCTGGAGCCCCGTTTCCTTGGCTGACATCCACGAACTGGCCGCCGTCGTGTTGCGGGACGCTTTGGCGGAGGGACAGCTCTCGGCGGTCGAAGTCGCCCAGCACTTCCTCGACAGGATCACCATCCAAAACCACGCCCTCGGCGCGTTTGTCACGGTTACGGCGGAGCAAGCCCTGCTTGAGGCCCGGAAGGCCGACGCGGCGTTCATAAGGCGGCGCCGTGAGGGGGAACAACTTGCCCGTCTTCATGGGCTGCCGCTCGCGTTCAAGGACCTCACCGACGTCGCAGGCGTCCCGACAACCCACGGCAGCGCCGCCTTGGACCACAAGCCCGCCCGCGAGGACGGCGCCCTCGCGTCGGCGCTCAAAGGTGCCGGCGCCATCTCGTTGGGCAAGACCCAGGTTCCGGAATTCGGGCTCACCGCCTATAGCGAAAACCGCATCGCTCCGCCGTCGCGCAATCCGTACGCCCTTAGCCGGAGCTCGGGCGGATCTTCCGGAGGAAGCGCCGCCGCCGTCGCCGCAGGCCTGGTCCCTTTCGCGCCGGGGAGCGACGGCGGCGGATCCATACGTATTCCCGCTGCGGCATGCGGCTTGCTGGGAGTGAAACCGGGGCGTGGGTTGGTGCCTTCCGGCGAGAGCGTCGGAGATGCCGCGCGGCTAGTGGTTGCCGGGCCCTTGGCTCGTACTGCGGGGGACGCTGCACTCATGATGGACGCTTTGGTCCCTGTGGAAGAGCAGCCGGAAGGCGGCTACCTTGCCCGGCTTGGCGAACCGCCGGCAAGCCTACGCATTGGCGTGAGCCTCGACAGTCCTTGGTCCACTGAATTTCCGTTCGCGGTGGAACCCGAGGCCCTGGATGCTTTGGGCAAGGGCATCGAACTGCTGAGCCACGCGGGCCACTCGGCCTTCGAAACGGAGATCCGTTATGACAATCGCTACCCCGGCGCGTTCACCACTGCGTGGACGGCCGGCGTCGGGAGCGCACGCATCCTGCGGCAGCGCGAGGCGCTCCTCACGCCGCTGACCCGAACTTTCCGACGCCGTGCCCAGCAGCGGAGCGCAGCCAAAGTCAACGAGGCCCTTGGCTTCCTGCGTCAATTCGCCCACGACACCATTGCACAGTACGCGAGGTGGGACGTGGTCCTGACGCCGTCGCTGGCCCAGACACCACGACCGGTCGGCTGGTTCACGGGCACCCCCGCCAGCGCCGAACAGTATGGCGGGCCGGGAAGACCGGGCGAGCAGGGCCAGCTCCTCCCGGCGCCCGATTGGCCCGGCGACGCGGACGACGACTACCGAAAGCAATGCGAGTTCGCCCCGTGGTCCTCCATGGTGAACGTTTGCGGCTTGCCCGCGATTTCCCTGCCGGTGCACTGGACCGGAGGGCCGCCCGGCTCGGGACTGCCCATGGGCATCCAGCTCATCGGCAAACCGGGATCCGAACTGCTACTCCTCCAGCTCGCCAGGCAACTCGAGGATGCCAGCTAGCCGCCGTCGTCGTCAGTACCCGTAGTTGTAGCGCGAGGCGGACGCTGCGGCGATCGCAATAACCGCGAAGAAGATGACGACGCCCACCAGGCCCAGGTACCCCAGGACGAGGCCTGCGATCGCCATGCCCTTGCCGCTTGGCTCCTTCTTGAGGGCCATATGTCCCAGGATCACCGCTGCTACCTGTGGCAGGACGAAGAACCCAAAGCCCAGGAAAACGGCGATACCGCAGCACATGCTCGCAATGCTCAAGCCCTTGGGTTCGAGCGGCATGCCGTAGTAGGCGGGTTGACCATACTGGCCGCCCGTCTGGCCATACGCCGGTTGGCCATACGCCGGCTGACCATACGCGGGTTGGCCATAAGGGGCCGGGCCTTGGGGAGCCTGGCCGTACGGCGGTGCGGGCTGGTTGTAAGCAGCTTGCCCGTAGCCGGCCTGGCCGTGGCCGGGTTGGCCGTAAGCAGGCTGCCCCTCCGCCGGCTGGCCAAATGACGGCGGAACGTACGACGGCGGTTCGTATCCCTTGGGCTGTTCGTCGCCCTCGTGGGCGTCGCCGGGTTTGGCTGGCTGGTCTGACATGAATCCCCCTCTTCGAGTTTCTGCCAGCCTACCGCCGTCTCCCGTCGCATATAAGCGCGAATAACGCCGACGCACCGGTTTCCGCCTCTTTTGCCGTGTTCGGATGAACGGACCGTGAATCTTCGCCTGCGGAACGGAAATACCGTGTCATAGGGACCGCAAAAGTCGTTTTGTACTTCAGGCACGCCGGGCCGTCTGGCATGCTGGGTCAATGGCTAGCCGTGCGGGCACAGTTGCCCTCCCCCAGGACCTTGTAGACATCACCGCTCTTCTTGACGCGTACTATGACGTGACGCCCGACCTCGGCGATCCCGCACAGCGCGTCGCCTTCGGTACCTCCGGGCACCGCGGCTCGAGCCTGAAAGCTTCATTTAACGAGGCGCACATCCTCGCCATCACGCAGGCCATCGTCGAATACCGCGCCGGGCAAGGCATCACGGGTCCGCTCTTCCTGGCCAAGGACACCCACGGGCTGAGCGAGCCGGCGCAGAACTCCGCCCTTGAGGTACTCGCCGCCAACGGGGTCAATGTGCTCGTCGATGCCCGGCACGGGTACACCCCCACGCCTGCCCTGAGCCACGCGATCCTCAAGTACAACAACGAGGCCGGGCCAGGCCAGCCGCAAGCTGACGGCATCGTCGTCACCCCGAGCCACAACCCGCCCGCGGACGGTGGCTTCAAGTACAACCCTCCGCACGGCGGTCCCGCGGACACCGACGCGACCGGTTGGATTGCGAACCGCGCTAACGAGCTCCTCGAAGACGGCCTCCGCGGCGTCAAGCGGATCCCACTGAACGACGCCCTCAAAGCCGACACGACGGGCAAGTTCGACTTCCTCAGCAGCTATGTGGACGACCTCCCGGCCGTTTTGGACCTCGACGCCATCCGCAAGGCCGGCGTGCGCATCGGCGCCGACCCCATGGGCGGGGCCTCTGTTGATTACTGGGGCGAAATCGGCGAACGCCACCAGCTGGACCTCACGGTAGTCAACCCAACCGTGGACCCGCAGTGGGCGTTCATGACCCTCGACTGGGACGAGAAGATCCGAATGGACTGCTCGTCGCCCTCGGCCATGGCGTCGCTGATCAAGCGGATGTCCGACGTCGGCACCGGCACCGCCTACGACGTCGCTACCGGGAACGACGCCGACGCTGACCGGCACGGCATCGTGACCCCGGATGGCGGGCTGATGAACCCGAACCACTACCTTGCCGTCGCGATCGACTACTTGTACCGCAACCGGACAGGCTGGAACCCGGCTTCGGTGGTGGGCAAGACCCTCGTGTCCTCCTCCATCATCGACCGGGTCGCTGCCGGCCTTGGCCGTAAGCTCGTGGAAGTTCCCGTGGGCTTCAAGTGGTTCGTCCCCGGCTTGCTCTCCGGCGAGGGCGCTTTTGGTGGCGAGGAATCCGCCGGTGCCTCCTTCAACAAGCGCGACGGCAGCGTCTGGACCACCGACAAAGACGGCATCCTGCTGGCCCTTTTGGCATCCGAGATCACGGCGGTCACTGGAAAGTCGCCGTCGCAGCTTTACAAGGGCCTCACGGACCAGTTCGGCTCGCCCGTCTACGCCAGGATCGATGCCGCCGCCACACGGGAGCAAAAGGCCAAGCTCGGCAAGCTCTCCGCCGCGGACGTCACGGCCACCGCGCTGGCAGGCGAGGAGATCACCGCGAAACTGACCGAGGCGCCGGGCAACGGCGCTTCAATCGGCGGCCTCAAGGTAGTCACGGAGAACGCTTGGTTCGCGGCCCGGCCCTCGGGCACCGAGGATGTCTACAAGATCTACGCGGAATCATTCAAGGGTGCCGAGCACCTCAAGCAGGTCCAGGAAGAAGCCAAGGCCCTCGTGGACGCAGTCATTTCCTAGGAGTCCGGCGTCAGGTGCCAGAGCTTGAGGACCTGGCGGATCGTGTGGTTTCCCTGGGGTGCCATGTCCACCAGGGCGATGTTGTCGAGCACGACGGCGTCGCCCGGCTTGGGGCGCTTCCCATCGTGATGTGAAATGTGGGGGCGGTAATTGTCCAGGACGTAGTGCGGCGTCGCCACGCGCCCTCCGATCCTGGCCACGGCATCGAATAGTTCCTCGTGTAGGCCCTGCAATATGGGGTGGCGTTCGATGAGGCTCACCGGGATCGATCCTTGATGGCCGAATCCGGCGTCGGACCCTACAGTCAATGCCGCTCCCAGCGCGCCCTTCGCGGGAGCGTTGACCAGTTCGCCCAAGTACTCGGCGACGTCGGCATCCTCGGAGGGTTCGACGTCGAACCTTAACAAGGTGATGTGCAGCGGCCAGTCGCTACGGGGAAAGATCAGTCCTTCAGCAACCGTTTCGACGAACGCCACCAGGATCAGGTTCCGCATAAGGAAAGTTTGCCACTCCCCCTCCCCCGACCGTCGCTCACATATACCCCCACATCCCCCGACCGTCGCTCACATACGTGCCTTTAACGACCAATGCCCGATCACAAGGCGTGAACGGGCGTTGGTGGCGAACGGTTCGAAAAGGAACCGGCCGCGGGCTTGGGGAGAGGCTTAGACGGTGCGGACGACGTCGTCGTAGGCGAACTTCGGCTTTGCTTCACCGAAGGCGTCAGGACCCGGCTGGCCGATGTTGACGACGAGGAAGCTCTTCTGGTCCCCTGCAGGGAAGAACTCGGCGTCGATCGCTGCGAAGTCGGCGCCGGTCATGGGTCCGGCAGCAAAACCGAGCGAACGCACAGCGAGGATGAAGTAGCCGGCCTGCAGGTGGGCGTTGTTGTTGCCCGTGACGGCAGTGAACTCGGGATCTGCGTCGTACATGGCCTTCGGGGCTGAGTAGACAGGAAGGAACTTGTCCCACTGCTCATGCCACGCTGTGTCGTAGGAGAGCACGGCAACGAGCGGAGCCGCAGCGGTCTTGGCCTTGTTGCCATTGGACAGCGTGTCGACGAGCTTCGCGCGGGCCTCGTCCGACCGGACGTAGGTGACGCGCAGCGGCTGGGAGTTGAAGGCCGTGGGTCCGAACTTGGTCAGCTCGTAAATGGCGCGGGCCTGTTCCTCGGTGACTTCACCGGCAAAGGAGTTGGCGGTGCGGGCTTCGGCAAAGATGGCGTCTACTGCTGCGGCGTCAATCACTGCTTCTTCGTGGGCGATCGTCATGCACATACCTTTCGCTGTGCCACAGCCTTGGACTGGCCGGGCGCTTATGCTTTCCATGGTTGCAACTTCCATTCCCCGCCGCCTCTTCCCGTGAAGCCGGGTGACCTTCCACACAGCGAAAGCTGCAGACCGAACGGGCGGTAAGGTTTACCCGGACAATCACAACCTTTCAGGGAAGGCTCCCGTCGATGAGCATGCTCGGAACCAAATGGAAGCTCCACGGCAACGGCAAGACGATACGGCCGGGACACGTCGTGGCGCCCGAGGAGCGCCTCGCCTGGCCGCTGACGATCGGCGTCGGTATGCAGCACGTCGTAGCGATGTTTGGCGCGACATTCCTAGTGCCGATCATCACGGGCATGCCACCGGCCACGACACTGCTGTTCTCAGGCATCGGCACGCTGCTGTTCCTGGTCATCACCAAGGGGCGCGTTCCGAGTTATCTCGGCTCGAGCTTCGCCTTCATCGCGCCCATCATGGCGTCCCAAAAGCAGTACGGCGTTCCCGGAGCGCTCGGCGGAGTGGTGCTTGCCGGCGTCGTACTTGCGCTGGTCGGCCTGGTTGTCCAGAAATTCGGCGCGGAATGGATCAACCGGACAATGCCACCCATCGTTACGGGTGCCATTGTCGCGCTCATCGGCCTGAACCTGGCCCCGGCAGCGAAGTCGAACTTCGACAAGGCACCGGTCACCGCCCTCGTAACGCTGGTGACGATCATCCTGGTAAACGTCCTCTTCCGCGGAATCGTGGGCCGACTGAGTATCCTGGCTGGCGTAGTGGTTGGCTACTTCACGGCGATGGCCCGCGGCGAGGTGGACTATTCCAAGATGGATGCGGCGGGCTGGATCGGGCTGCCGCATTTCCAGACGCCCGAGTTCCACATCGGCATCGTCGGGTTGTTTATTCCCGTGGTGCTCGTTCTGGTCGCCGAGAACGTGGGGCACGTGAAGTCCGTGGCCGCGATGACCGGACGCAACCTCGACGACGTCTCCGGACGCGCGCTCCTGGCCGACGGCGCCGCGACGGTCCTCGCCGGGTTCGGCGGCGGTTCGGGCACCACCACATATGCCGAGAACATCGGCGTCATGGCCGCGACGAAGGTCTATTCGACGGCGGCGTATTGGGTTGCGGGGATCTTCGCGATCCTCCTGAGCTTCTCGCCGAAGTTCGGCGAACTGATCGCTACCGTTCCGCCTGGAGTGCTGGGCGGCGCCGCGACGATGCTCTACGGCATGATCGGTGTCCTCGGCGTAAAGATCTGGGTGCAGAACAAGGTCAATTTCTCCAACACGATCAATCTGACCACTGCCGCGGTGGCGCTCATCATCGGTATCGCGGACTACACCTGGACCATTGGCGAGCTACAGTTCACGGGCATCGCCCTGGGCTCAGCGGCTGCGCTGGCGATCTACCACGGGATGAAGGCGGTAGCGCGGTGGCGGGGCACGGTGGCCGAACCCGAGATCGAGCTGCTACGCCACTGAGCATGCCCCCTCCTGGCCGCCAAGGATGGGCATATTCGCATTATGTCCATCGCTTGCCACCCACGGGGAGCATGCTCCTCCGGGGTTAGGCGCCCTCAAGCACTTGGCTCGTGGCCAATGCGAGGTACTTTGCGGCGTTGGCCACGGCGTCAGCGACGTCCGGCACTCCATCCTTGCGCTCTGCGACATCGAGCAATTGCGCCGCGCCCACAACTCCGTGGCCCGCGAGTTCCTCCGGCGTGACCAGGATCCGCCCGGCCACGACGATGACGGGAATGCCGCGCTCAAGCGCCGAGTCCGCCAGGGCAATGGGCGCCTTACCGGTCAACGACTGCGAATCCATCGAGCCTTCGCCCGTAATTACCAGATCCGCGGCAAGGAGCTGCTCGGGAAGCCCAGTGAGGCTTGCCACGAGCGCGAACCCGCCCTCGAGCGTCGCTTCGGCGAAGGCAATGAACGACGCCGGGAAGCCACCCGCAGCGCCGGCGCCCGGAACGTTGACATCCTGGCCGGTTGCCTCACGAAGCAGGGACGCCCAGTTTCGCAAACCCGCGTCGAGCAGTTCCACGGCGTCCGCGTCTGCGCCTTTTTGGGGTCCAAAGACGTGCGCCGCGCCTTCGCTTCCATAGAGCGGATTCCGGACGTCGACGGCGATCCGGAACTTCGTTGCCGAAAGCCTCGGATCCAACCCGGAGACGTCGAGGGAAGCAACGTCGGAAAGCGAACCGCCGCCGAGAGGAACCACGTTTCCCGCAGCATCCAACGGCTTCAGGCCGAGCGCGCGCAAGGCGCCGCTGCCGCCGTCGGACATCGCAGAACCACCCACGCCGAGGACGATCTCGGTGGCACCTGCGTCAAGTGCCGCAGCGATGAGCTGGCCGCAGCCGTAGCTGTGGGCACGCAAGGCGTTCTCCGGCGCCGGTTCCATATGCGCCAAGCCGGACGCCTGGGCGGTCTCGATCACCGCCGTGACCCCGTCATCGACACTCTTCCGGATAGCCCATGCTGCGCCGACCGGCTGGAGGATGGGTCCCACGACGGCATTGATTCGCTCTTCGTAACCTGCGGCCACGGCGGCTTCCAGTGTGCCTTCGCCGCCATCAGCTATGGGAAATTGGGTCACCACTGCATCGGGATAGACGCGTAAGGCTCCTTCGGCCATCGCGGATGCCGCTTCCGCGGCCGTGAGGGAACCTTTGAACTTGTCCGGAGCAATCAAGATGTGCATCGTTCCATCCTGCCAGCGAGACTATGCTTTTCGCAGATTCATGCCTTGTAGATGTCGAAAACTGCACATGCCATTCGTATAGAGGGTGGGACGCGGGCAAGGTGCCTGCGTCCCATCACGAGGAGGAACAGTCATGTCACGCTATCTGCTGAGCATCTATCAGCCGGACGGCCCCACCCCCGAACCCGACGTCCTGAACCAGATCATGAACGATCTGGACTCCCTGAACCAGGAAATGCGCGACGCCGGGGCCTGGGTTTTCACGGGCGGCCTTCACCCCGCGAGCAGCGCCACCGTCGTACGGGTGAATGACGGCGAAGTACTGATCACCGACGGCCCGTTCGCAGAAGCAAAGGAACATGTCGGTGGCTTGTGGGTGATCGAGGCCCCGGACCTCGACGCCGCGCTAGCTTGGGCACGCAAAGCCGCCGAAGCAAGCACGCTGCCGATCGAGGTCCGTCCTTTCGCAGGCTATCGGGAGTAATGCCAAATGCTCCCTGTTTCGGAAATCGAGCGCATATTCCGTGAAGAGTATGGACGTTCGGTGGCTGTCCTGGTCCGTGTTCTTGGCGGCATTGACGCCGCCGAGGACGCGGTCCAGGACGCCTTCACCGAGGCAGTGGCACGTTGGCCAATGTCCGGTTTGCCCCCGAGCCCCGCCGGCTGGATTATCACGACGGCCCGAAACCGCGGTATTGATCGCTTTCGGCGGGAGGCGACAGGCCGCGACAAACTGGCTCGAGAGGCACTCCTCCACAGGGAAGGGTTGTTCGCGACGGAGCCTGTAATCGAGGCCGACGACGTGCAAGACCACCAGCTCAGATTGATCTTTACCTGCTGCCACCCCGCCCTCAACAGGGCGGCCCAGGTGGCCCTGACGCTCAAGCTCCTTGGCGGACTTACCACGGCGGAGATCGCCCGTGGGTTCCTCGTTCCTGAAGCGACGATGGCCCAGAGGCTCGTACGCGCCAAAGGGAAGATCCGCGACGCACATATTCCGTATCGCGTACCTTCGGCTGCCGAACTGCCGGAGCGGCTCCGATCGGTGCTGGCAGTGGTCTACCTGGTTTTCAATGAGGGCTACGCAGCCAGCTCGGGCCAGGGCTTGGTGCGGGAAGGACTGTGCCGCGAGGCGATACGTTTGGGCAGGCTGATTCTGGAACTCATGCCCGATGAACCAGAGGCCAAAGGTCTTTTGGCCCTCATGCTTCTGCTCGATTCCCGGCGCCGGGCCCGCATCAACCCCGACGGCGGCCTAGTGCGCCTCGAAGACCAGGATCGTCAGCTTTGGGACTCTGCGCTGATTGCCGAGGGGCAAGGGCTGGTGCGCCAGTGCCTGAAAATGAACCAGCCGGGACCGTACCAACTTCAGGCAGCCATTAACGCAGTGCACAGCGACGCCGCCGCTCAGGAGGACACCGATTGGCGCCAAATCCTCGCGCTATACGATCAACTGTTCGCCGTGGAACCGACGCCCGTGGCCGCCCTGAACAGGGCCGTCGCCCTTGCTGAGGTGAAGGGGCCTGCAGAGGCTCTTGCCGCCGTCGACGGCCTCGAACTGGACCATTACTACCTGTTGCACGCCGTGCGGGCGGAGCTGCTGCGTCGTCTGGGCCGCAAGCCGGAAGCAGCAGCGGCTTACCTCGCTGCGATGGGACTTACCGGCAATGACGCGGAGCGCCTTTTCCTCCAGACACGGCTCAAAGGGCTCACCACCACTGGTTCCGGGCAAGCAGCACCTCTTTCAGGAGATCCGCACGGTCAGTGACGACGCCGTCAACCCCCATGTCCAACAGCCTTCCCATCTCCGCGGGATCATTGATCGTCCAAACGTGCACCTGCATGCCAAGACGATGGGCACGCCGGACGAAGCCGGGCGTCGCCACCATGACGTGTCCGTAATTGACCGGCACTTGGAAGGCGTCGACGTCGGACAGCAACTTCCGGAGCCAGGGCGCCGGAAGGAGGGGGCCAAGCAAGGCAAACGCGGCGGTGCATATCACGCCCGCGGAGGACGCGGTCCGCCGGCTCAACAAACGCAAAACCCGGCGGCGTCGGCGATCCGAAAAACTCGCGATCAGTACGCGATCGTGGGCCCCGAGCTTCTCAATGACACCCGCGACGCCCCTCACCGCGCGCCGGTCCTTCACGTCGATGTTGAACTTCGCTTGGGGAAACGCGGTCAGCACCTCTTCCAGAAGGGGGATCGCTTCGCGGCCGCCGATCTGCGCTTTGGCTACTTGAGCGGCAGAGAGCCCGGAAATCGGGCCATGTCCGTCCGTCACCCGGTCCAGGGTTTCATCGTGGATCAACAGCACGACGCCATCCCGAGTGGTTCGTGCGTCGGTCTCCACGTGTGTGAATCCAAGGTCGAGGGCCGCCTTGAATGCAGAAGCCGAGTTTTCGAGTCCGTCCCGCGAGTATCCGCGATGGGCGAACGCCAGGGGCACGGTTCTTCCGTCAGGGCGTACGAAAAACGGCAGGGGCAGGCTCACAGCCGTAGCCTAACCCGCCCGGACCCACGAAAGCGGGACCCGCGGAAGCCGGACCCGCGGAAGCGAGAGCCTCAACGCGGGGATCCCTCAGGGTTCGTGGCGGACAATCTCCACGCCATCGCCGCAATGCACGAGCGTTCGGCCGCGCCCGCCGTCGAGGTTCACCCACACCACAGTGTGGTCCCCGGAAATGGCGTCCACCTGGCCGAGGTTCTCAAAGCCTGGGGCGAGCTTCACCCTTACACGGTCCCCGCGGCGCAGCTTTTTCCAGTGCTCGGCCGGCACTGCGCGGCGCACTGGAGCATCATGCCAACCCGTGGTCTTCCTCTTGGCCATTCTGTCCCCCTAGGTCCACTTCCGACTATGGCAGGAGCGTAGGGTGATTAGTTGAACGGCAGTTGGACTGAAGCTGTCAAAAACCCAAGAATCCCGCATTTGTTGTGGTCCGGAAGTAGCGAACGACAACAAATGCGGGCTCGGTTGCGGGCGTTAGATGATTGCGGCGCGCAATTCCTTGGCGGCGAGTGCCGGGTCCGGCGCACCGTAGATGGAACCGCCGACGACGGCGACATCCGCGCCGGCGCGCTGTACGGCTCCGATGGTGGCGAGGTTTACGCCACCGGCCACCGAGAACGGAACGCGTGCTTCTTCGCCGGCGTTCAGGAGGACGTCGAGGTTGTAGCCCGGCTTCGCCTGCTCATCGAGGCCAGCGTGGAACTCGATGAACTTGGCACCGAGGGCGCGGGCTTCCTTGGCGCGGGTGACCTTGTCCTCGACGCCGATCAGGTCCACAACGATGCCCTTGTTGTGTGCCTTCGCGGCCTTGACTGCGCCGGCGATAGTGGAGTCGTCGGCACCGCCGAGTACGGAAACCAAGTCAGCGCCCGCTTTGAACGCGATGTCGGCTTCGAGTTCGCCGGCGTCCATGGTCTTGAGGTCCGCGAAGACGATCTTCTCGGGGTGTGCGTCCTTGATGGCGGTGATGGCGGAGAGCCCTTCGCTCTTCACCAAGGGGGTGCCGAGTTCGATGATGTCCACGTATTCGGCAACCTTGCCGGCGATTTCGAGGGCGGCATCGGTGGTGAGGACGTCGATAGCGACTTGGAGCTTCATGGAGGTTTCTCTTTCTTGTTGCGGTTGGTGTTGATTGCGTGGTTTATAAGGGAAATCGGGAGTTATTCAAGGTTGGCGTGGCGCAGCCAGAGTTCCTCGGCCGGGGTTGCGTCGCTATCCCAGAGGGTCTGGAAAACTGCCTCCGCCGCGAGGAAAAGCACCTGCTCGAACAGGCTGCCGGAGTACTGGCGGGAAACCGCGGAGCCGTGATCGGTTTTCTGTGCCGCAGGGATGACGACCACGACGTCAGCGAGCCCGGCAAGCGGGGAGGACGGGTTCGTCGTGTACGCGGCAATGCGCGCGCCGGCTTTGGACGCGGTCTCGGCGGCGCGGACGACTCCCGAGGTCGTGCCGGAACCGGAAGCGACCAGGAGCAGATCTCCCGAGCGGATTGCCGGCGTCGTTGTGTCCCCGGCGATGTGGACGTCGAACCCAAGGTGCATGAAACGCATTGCAGCCATCCGCAGCACCAGGCCGCTGCGGCCGGCCCCCGCTACGAAAATCCGACCCCCGGTGGTGCGGCCTGCCGTTTGCACGTCGGCGGCCAGGGCAGCGAGTTGTGCGGAGTCGACTTCGGCGGCGGTCTCGGCGATCTCACTCCGGACCAGGGTGAGATTGCGCGCAATGTCGCCTGCACCCGGAATGGTGGTTTGGTGGCTCTTGGCCTCTGCCGTGGTGGTCATGGCTTGCCTCCTCATCGTTGAAGGGTCTTTGTTGTTTCAATCGTCGCGGTTGGAACGGGTGGGGGTAACTCCAAACTAGGGCAGTCTTTGCTACCCGTTTGGGTAGTGGGACGCGGTAATAGGGCGCTAGAGTGGCTGGATGACCTTGAGCACTGGAACGTGGACCCTGTTGGAAGCCGTGGCTGAATTGGCCAATGCGCCCCTCACCAACATCGCTGAACGGCTCCGAGCAGCTGCCCTTCCCTATGTGGGAAATAGCGCGCTGGTCATTTTTACTGAAGACTGCACCGGCCGGCCGCAGAAGAAGGCGGGGAACGAGGCGATCATCAGCCGCGTTTCGATCCCGGAACTGGACCAATTGAGGGCGCAGGTCACGGAAGGACACTGGCAAGGCAATGCCATCATTGCCGGCGCCCCGTACCCCGTCCTGGCCCTGACGTCGGAGACCAACGCCCTCCTCACGCTCACCGAGCCCGTCTTGCCTTCAGACCCTGCAGAGCGGGAATCCGCACTGCGCATGCTTGATTACCTGTGGCGGCTCGCCGCCCAACGGATCCACGAGAAGGTTGCCGACGCCCCGCCGTCGTACCTCCTGGAATCCCGGGCAGCCTCAGCCGAACGGCTTCGGGTCACGGCCGAATTGGTGGACAAGCATTCCACAACCTTGGAGACCCTCTTGGCCGCTTTGCGTTCCAGCACCCTCGACGACGCCACCGCCCGCAAGACCGTCATGGATTTGGCAGCGACTTCGCTCGTCAACCTTCGTACGCTCAGCGACCGCACGACCGACCTGGTTGAAGAGGCCGTCGCCAAGGCCTTCGGGCGGCTTCGGGAGGACTTGCGGCCGCTCACGCACTTTAGCGGCCTCGATGTCCAGTTCATCGAACCGCCGGTGGATGGAAGGGCCCTGCCGGGCGAGGTCGCCCACGCGGCACGGGCGATAGTGCGCGGGCTGGTGCTCGCCATCGTGGAACAACCGGAAGTGCGGCGCGTTCGGGTGCAATGGGACTGCGACGGCGTGAATCTCCTCATCAACGTGCGCGACGACGGCCTCGGCGAACTCTCGGCGGATTCCCCCACGATCGCGAGGCTCAACAGCCGGGTCGCGGCATTGGACGGGCGAATGAATGTCGAGGTGATGCCAGGGTGGGGTGCCGACGTCCAAGTAGTGTTGCCCCTGGATCCCCCCTCGGCCCCGGTGGGTGATGTCGGCGGGTGGGGCTTGGCCGAGCGCGAACTTGAAGTGCTTCAGTTGCTGGCCGCTGGTCAACGCAACAGGAGCATCTCAGCCAAGCTGCACATTAGTGAAAACACCGTAAAATTCCATTTGCGGAATATCTTCAGGAAGTTGGGGGTAGGTTCACGTACCGAAGCCATCGCCTTGGCGCACAGCCATGGACTGCGCGTTGCGGGCGACGCGACGGTAGGTGTTGGTGCCGGGGCGGCCGATTAGCCGAACTGGCGAGACCGCTGGGCGGCAAGCTTGGCCTCGAGAATCTGCGCGACACCGTCGTCGTCGAAATGCGGGGCCTGCTGCCCCGCGGCGCTGATGGCTTCTGGATGGCCGCTCGCCATCGCATAACCGTCGCCGGCCCAGCGCAGCATCTCGACGTCGTTGGGCATGTCCCCAAAAGCCAGCACTTCGGAGGCCTCGATGCCCCGGGATGCCGCATATTTGGCGAGGGTTACAGCCTTGTTGATGCCGGGAGGGGACATCTCCAGGAGTGCGGTGCGCGGCGCCGAGTGCGTGGTCTCCATCAGGTGCGCGACGGCGGGTTGCACCTCCGCGAGGAAACCATCGGGAGTGCCGAGGCGGCTCACTGCCAGGAACTTCACGACGGCGTCTTCCGCCGTGAGCGTTTCATCCAGCCAGGCCGGGGTGACCTCTGCGAGGAGCTCGCTGGTCTCGTTCTCGATGAACCCGGGCTCGAGGTGGAATCCCGTGAGGGTTTCGGCCGCGAACAAGGATTCGGGTCGGAGTTGTTTGATGATGCGGCGCGCCTCCAGGACCGAGTCGATGCTTAAGGCATTCGCGGAGATCAATTGGTCAGCTTCCAGGTCCCAGACAACGGCCCCGTTTGAGCAAATGACAATTCCCGTGTGGCCAATCTGTTCACGGAGCGGGTGCAGCCAGCGGGGCGGCCGGCCAGTCACGAACACGACTTCGATCCCGGCGTCCCTGCACGCGTGGAAGGCGCGGACGGTGCGGCTGCTGATCTTGCCATCGTGGCCGAGGATGGTGCCGTCTATGTCACTTGCTACGAGCCGCATTATGTCAGTCTACGTGGCCGGTTAGTGCCGTTCGAAGCGGCCTATGATCTCCGCCCGGGCCAGGGTGTGGGTGGCCAAGCTGCGTGTCAAAGCGTCCGTGCTGGCACCCGCAAGACTTAGGTCCTCGGTGTCGAGAGCATGAACGGCGACGATGTATCGATGCGGACCGTGCCCGGGCGGCGGTGCGGCACCGAGGTAACCGGGGAACCCGGCGTCGTTCTTCAACTGAAAGGCCCCCGCCGGCAGCTTCCCACCGCCCGGCGCCCCGGCTCCGGCGGCCAAAGTCCGGACATCGGCCGGCACGTTGACCAACGCCCAATGCCAGAAACCGCCTGCCCGGGGCGCATCGGGGTCGAACACAGTCACTGCGAATGCCTTTGTCCCCTCCGGCGCTCCGCTCCAGGTCAGTTGGGGTGACTCGTCGTTGCCGCCGACCACACCGAGGCGCTTGCTGGTCTGGGCGGGGCTGAGCGTCGCACCGTCGTCGAAGGACTCGCTCGTGAGTTCGAAGGATGGGACGGGTGGAAGATCTGCGTAACTCATGGCTGCCTTTCGACGTTTGCTCCGGCTTCGACCCCGGCTTCCGTGCCAATGGCGTCCAGTCCGAAACCTGAGTCAAGGGCATTTATTTCGGCGCGCGTGGGTGGATTTGCTCCTGCCCTTGAAACCGTCACGGCGGCTGCGCGCGCCGCATGGTCAAGGATACTTTCAAGTACTTCGGCTGGGAGCGCATGCAACTCATCCCGGTTCTGCGCGCCCGCCAGGCCATGGTCCACGATTCCCGAAAGGAGCGCGGCCATGAAGGAGTCGCCCGCGCCTACCGTGTCCGCCACCTGGACCTTCGGGGCCGCAACCTCCGCCTCGCCCGCCGCTGTCACTCCCCACGGGCCGTCCGCTCCCCGGGTGACCACGACTACCGCTGGCCCGGCACTTCCGCCCAGGCGAAGCCAGCGCCGGGCCGCCTCCCGGGTCTCGACGCCGGGGTAGAGCCACTCAAGGTCTTCGTCGGACGCCTTGACCACGTCTGAGAGGGCGACGAAATGCTCTGTTTGGGTCCGTGCGTATTCCCTGTCGGTAATAATGCTGGGACGGGAGTTGGGATCGAAACTGATCGTCGCATTCGGGTGGGCGTATTCGACGGCGGCAAGCACGTCCCCGGCGCCGGGGGCCAGCATCGTGGCAATGGAACCGGTATGGAGCAACGACGTCCCCTGCAGCATGAAAGGCAACCGTTCGGCCAGGCGTGGAAGTTCCCAGGCCAGCTCGAAGGTGTAGGTGGCCGCGCCGTCGTCGTCAATTAGCGCGGTGGCCACGCTCGTAGGAAGGTCGTCAGGCGGCAGGGGCGCCATGACCGAACTTGAGCGGAGGTGCGCGGCGATTGAATCTCCATACGCATCCTTGCCGAAGCGGCCGATGAATTGCACTGCATGGTCCAATCTGGCAAGTCCCACCGCAACGTTGAGGGGACTTCCGCCCACATGCGCGGCAACTCCGGAGGGCCGCTGGACCACATCAACCAGTGCTTCACCAATGACTGTCAGCATGGAACAACTCTGCCACGCGGGGACCTTGCGCGTCTCCAAACCGCGCCCCCAAACTTGCCCGCACCATTCGATAGGCAAGAACATTTCGATCGGCAAGCACCGTTAGGCGAGCAAGCGCTGCACAATCTCCCGGCACTTCTTGTAGGCGACCGCCCTCGTGTCGATGAGGTCGTAATGGTCGCCCGGCACCTTAAGGAACTGGGCCGCTCCCCCGGAGGCGGTGGATGCGGCAACGTATGCTTCCGACTGGCTGCAAGGCACGTCTTCGTCCGCAGCGGCATGGACGGCAAAAACGGGAATACTGAGCGGTAGCGTCCTCATCGGGTCCGCGTATATATGCCTTTTGGGGTATCGAACCGAGTCTCCGCCCATCAGGTTGTCCACTGCGCCGTTGCTCAGATTAAGGCGCTCGGCATCCGCCAGGTTGAGTAGCCCTGATTGGCTCACGACGCCCGTCAGCTGTACCGCGCCGCCATCCTCGTGGCGGTGGACTTGCCGGTCAGCGTCGGCGGCCCCGATGTTCGAGAGCTTCGCCCGGCCCGCCGCCCACACGGCAAGGTGTCCACCGGCGGAGTGCCCCAGCGCCACCACTTTGTCCAGGTTGAGTCCATGCGTCTCCGCAATTTCGCCCAAATGGTCGATTCCCGACAACACATCTTCGAAAGTATGCGGCCAGCCACCGCCGTTTCCCGCCCGACGGTACTCAAGGTTCCAGGCTGCGATTCCGTGCGCGGCAAGGTCCTTGGCGATCGGCTCGCCGAGTTCCGCACCGTACTGGGAACGCCAGTAGCCGCCGTGGATCACCACCACGATCCCGTCCGGTCGGCCGCGATGGGAGCCCGCCGCGTTGTCCGGGACGAAGAGCTCGCCCCATTGACTGGAGTGCTCGCCGTAGTAGTACTTGTGCCGCTTCATCGTGTCCTCCTTTGTGTCGAGCCTATCGCGGAGCACCAGCCCGGGTCGGCAGCCAGAGCCGCTCGCGCCGTGAAGATGCCCGGGCCCGGTCCCGGAAAAGTGTCGGCACGCGCCCGTAAGCTGGAGGCATGGCTAGCAATTGGGACAGCTTGGATCCGGAGCTGCGCGAAGCAGTACAGGCAAACGTCGAGTTATACGAACGCGTTCGGCCCGCACTGAAACTCGTCACCCGCGACGTCCTGCTGACCCTTCGGGACGTGCTCAAGGACAGCGAATCCGTGCCCCTTTTCGTCACGGGACGCACCAAGACGGTCGAGTCATTCAGGGAGAAGATCTCGCGCACCGAAGTGCCTTTGGAGGGCGGGCCACGCGTGCTGAAGTTCCCGGACCCGTTCCGGACATTGAACGATATGGTGGGCCTGCGCGTCATCACCAAGCTTCCGGCCGAGAACGCGGCGGTCGCGAACCTCATCAAGCGCCAACGCCAGCTTTTCGATTGCCGCGGCGACCTCGAGAAGGACATTGGCTCGATCGAGTCGGGAACCTACGGATATTCGAGCCGGCACCTCATCCTGCGCACCATACAGAACGAGACCGTGAAGTCGTACCAGCAGGTCTTCAATCCGGACACCCCCGCTAACGGCAGCTATTTCTTCGAATGCCAGATTCGAACGGTCTTCGCGCACGCCTGGAGCGAGATCGAGCACGATATCCGCTTCAAGGCCGAGGATCCGCGCGCTTGGACTCCGCATTTCGACCGTCAATTCACGGCTACCGCCGCCATGCTGGAAACCGTGGAGAGCGCCTTCGCCGACCTCCATGAACGGTACGAAGAAGTCCGCGGTTACTGGGACCTCGAAGGCGAAGGGTCCATGCCCCTCACGCCCAACCGTGTGCGGGACGTCTGGAGGACGCTACTTCCGCACGTTGACCGTAAAGTTGATGATGACTGGGGCTGGGCTGCCGAGTTGCTTGCCGCCCACGGGCTGAACAAGACCGTGGAGCTTGCGGGCCTGCTCAGCGCAAACCGGATTACCGAGGTGCGCAAAGCCTTGGACCACCGTTACTCGCCGGGCCCGGACCGCCTCTTGGACGACCTCCTGCTGTGGCAGTACGGCACCGAACACATTGACCTCACCGCAGAGGCGCCCGACGTCGTCCCGCACCCGCGGCGGGACAGCCTCCAGCGGCGCCTTAAACAAATCGAGCGGTACCGCCTGACCAAAAGCTAAGGACCCATGACACCCGAGCAGCTCCAGTCCCTCCGTTTCACGCTGCGTTCGCCACGCAGGATCAAGACAGAAGCGTTGGCTGGGCTGGTGGTCGCCCTCGCCCTCATTCCGGAGGCGATCGCGTTCTCCGTCATCGCCGGGGTGGATCCACGGATCGGCCTTTTCGCCTCTTTCACCATGGGCGTCACGACGGCTATCGTGGGTGGCCGTCCAGCGATGATCTCGGCGGCCACGGGCGCCGTCGCCCTCGTCATTGCACCGGTCATGAAGGACCACGGCCTCAATTACCTCATTGCCACGATCATCCTCGCAGGGGTCTTCCAGATCATCCTCGCCGTTCTGGGTGTCACGCGGCTCATGCGCTTCATTCCCCGTTCGGTGATGATCGGATTCGTGAATGCCTTGGCCATCCTGGTGTTCATGGCCCAGTTGCCGGAACTCGTAGGCGTCACCTGGATGGTCTATCCGATGGTGGCCGCGGGACTGTTGATTGTCTTCGGCCTGCCGAGAATCACGACGGCGGTGCCCGCGCCTTTGGTCGCGGTCGTCGTCCTCACGATTGTCACGGCACTGGCCGTGATCGATGTCCCGAAAGTGCAGGACAAGGGCGAGTTGCCCAAAAGCCTTCCTTCCTTCTTCCTACCGAACGTGCCGCTGACCTGGGATACGTTCCAGACCATCGCTCCCTTCGCAATGTCCATGGCCCTGGTTGGCCTGCTGGAATCCCTCATGACCGCCAAGCTCGTGGACGACACCACGGACACCCGCTCCAACAAAACCCGGGTTTCCCTAGGACAGGGGATCGCCAATATTCTGACCGGTTTCCTGGGCGGCCTCGGGGGCTGCGCGGTGATCGGCCAGACGATGATCAACGTCAAGGGATCAGGGGCGCGAAGCCGCCTGTCCACATTCCTGGCCGGATCGTTCCTCCTTTTGCTCGTTGTAGTGCTCGGCGACGTCGTTGGCATGATTCCCATGGCTGCCTTGGTAGCAGTGATGATTTTTGTTTCCCTCATCACGTTCGACTGGCATTCCGTCAGGCCCGCGACCCTCAAGCGCCTTCCGAAATCCGAGACCGGCGTCATGGTGGTGACCGTCGTGGTCGTGGTCGCAACCCACAATCTGGCCATTGGAGTCGCGGCGGGTGTGCTCACGGCGATGGTGCTGTTTGCGCGCCGGGTGGCACATTTCGCAACCGTGGAACGCAGCGAAGCGGTGCGCGACGGGCGTACGGTGGCCAGCTACACGGTCAATGGTGAATTGTTCTTCGCTTCGTCCAACGATCTCTACACACAATTCGACTACGCGAAGGATTCCTCGGACGGAATCGACCATGTGGTCATTGATCTGCATTCATCGCACATCTGGGATGCCTCGACAGTTGCCGTCTTGGACTCCGTGACCGAGAAGTACCGAAGGCACGGCCGCGACGTCGAGTTCGTTGGACTCAACGCAGCGAGTGTGCACATGCGCGAACGCCTCGCCGGAAATATCTGACTACCCGGCGGCGCACCTCGGGAGCGATCGTCGCCGCATGGTTCGTCCGGAACCCGTTTAAGGGAAGCTGGCGGCTATTGCCTCCGGAATGCCCAGGGCGCCGCCACCGTGGTTCCGGCCCCGATAGTGCGGCCTGCGAGCCGGTCGAGGAGCAAGGTGATAGCGCCTTCAAGGGCCTCCGGCTCCGGTGTCCCGCCTGTGGTTCCCGGAGCAAGGACGTCGAAGCCTGCTGGTTGCATGGTGTCCGAGATCACCACTTGCGCCACTCCCCTCCTTGCGAGTTCGCCTACGGTGAGGTCAAGATGCGTGCCTGGCGGGAGGGCGCCCACAATGGCGCCGTCGGCACCGCCGGATAGCATGAATTGACGCCAACCGTCGCCAATCAGGATGACGGCCTGGTAGCCGTGTTCAGGCAGGATTCGGGCCGCGGTGGAGGCCAACGCCCGGTCCCAGGGCCATTCAAGGTCGCCGATCGCGATCGCGACTACGTCCGTCTTTCCACGTCGCATTCCGCGGGCCGCCTGGTTGGGCACATACCCCAGTTCCTTCGCCGCGGCCTGGACACGTTCTTGCGTCGCGTCGCTGATGCGTGTCGTGCCGCCGTGGCGGCCGGACAGCACATAGGAGACGGTCGTGAGCGAAACGCCTGCCCTCTTGGCGACGTCGCGAATAGTCGGTTTGGATCCCGGTCCCATGGACTAGCGCCGTCCTTTCTTGCGCGACCCCCGGCCTCGCCCCTTGTCCGGGTTCGGGGCATAGCGCTGGGCCACGGCGGGTTTTTTGGTCCCTGTGCCACGAAGGTCCGCCTTGGGGGCTTTCTTCGGCTTCTCCTGTTGCTGCGCCGAGGGTTGCCTGGAGCTCTGGGCCGTCCGGCCACGGACGATCCCGATGAATTCCTCGATCACGTCGTTCGTGGAGTCGCTTGGCCAAGCCAAGGCGATCTGCGTACCTTCGGCACCGGTCAGGCGGCGGGCAACGGTGTCCTTGACGTTGAAGTGCCTTGCGACGGGCATCGGCAGGATCACCAGGCCGGCACCGGAGGCGACCACCTGAAGCGCCATCTCGGGCCCACCCATCCCGGCAACATCCAGGAAGGTCTCCTCGGCGAGGTCATCCAATGCCACTTCTTCGAACACAGAAATCTCATGGCCCTTCGGCGCGACGACAACCGGTTGCTCTTCGTAAAGCGGAATGACGTGGAGCCCTGTGCGATCAACCGGCAGGCGGACGAAGCTGAGGTCCGCGGAACCGTCATGGAGGACCGAAAGTTGCGCTGCGTCGTCGGACATGAACGAGTGCAACGGAACATCCGGCATGCGCTCTTCCCAGCGCCGGATCCATTTGCCGGGCGTCACCCCGGCGACGTACGCGAAGCGCAATTGCCGGGCTTCGGTCCCACTCGCTTCGGCGCCTTCGGCGGGCTCAAGCGATGACTCGGTATTTTGATCGGCAGGCACCAGTTCACAGTACCCCGCGCCCGGCCGGCAGCGTGTTGGCCTTTCCGCCACCCGCTGTGCCAGCTTCCTTCCAAGGACGGATACCCTTGAAGCATGAGCCCTGCAAACTCCCAGTCCATGAAGCCGGCCACAGCTGCCAAGAAACTTGGCATCTACCTGCCCGCGACGCCCCAGGAGTTCCAAGACTCGGAGATCACCCGGGCCGAGTTCGCCGAGCTCCAGGCCAATGCACCTGAATGGCTCGCCGAGCTCCGCAGGACCGGACCACACCCCCGCCCCGTGGTGGCCCAGAAGTTGAACATTTCCATCAGCGGCCTCGCCCGGGGCGGCATCACGGAACCGCTGACGACGGCGGAAATCACCGAGTTGCTCGCCGCTCCGCCGCAGTGGCTGGTCGTCGAGCGGGCTACACATGCCGCCGTCCGCACCGAGGCAAAGCGCGTCAAGGAAGAGGCCGCCAAGAAGGCAGCCACCAAGGAAGCCAAGGCGAATGCCGCGGCAAAGAAGGACGCTGCCAAGACCGGGAAGCGCGCCCACTAGGTCCACCAAGCCCTGAAAATGGGCCCTCGCCTCCAAGGCGTGCTCGGCGCATACTGAATTTGAAGCGTGCGCATTCGCTTGGAGGTGTCCGATGCCCGCCACAACCGCGGTCCAATTGACGGCCTGGGAGATCGGCCTGTGGGCACTGGCGCTCGTGTGCGCCGTGGCGTTCCTCGTCCATGCACTCAGGGTCGGGCTCGCCGGAGCAAATGTCGCCGCGGGAGGACTGCCCGACCCCCGGTATGGCCACAGAATCGATGATGCGGGAGCGAAAGAGCCCGACGCGCTTTTCTGGAACGTGTTTGCCGGACTCGTGGTGATTGTCCCGGCCGTCATCATCCCAGCCCTGGCCTCGCCCGCCGTCGGGCTCTTGATGCTCTTTCTTGGCGCGGGCGCCGGGCTTGGCGCTTATTCGCTGGGCCGGAAACTTGAATGGAATCGCCAGAACGATCCTGCACGCCGTGTCGGATTCGCGGAGACCGCCGCCCACCATGACGCGCTGTTGCTGCACTGGCAAGGATATGAGCTGGATCCTGGTAAGGGCATCGACTTTCCCGGGATGAGCGACGTGCGGGTCCCGGAGACGGCCGCCATGGTCCGCGCCCTGCGCGAGGCCGAACGCTGCCGGCTCACCTCCGGCACCGACTACGCGGCTGCGGTGGCGCACCTCGAGAGGACAATGGCGGAAGCCGAGGCAGCCGCTGGAGCGCAACTCGAAGCGTGAGATCTCGCCCCTTTTCGCGAACGAAAGCGACGAGATCTCACGTCTGGATGGGGTCGCCTACGCCACGGGCACCGTGACAATGCGTTGGTGGGCAGTGACGATCCGTGCGGCCGTGGCCTGGCCCATGCGGACGGCGCCATCCACATGCTGGTAGCCTTCCGCGGCAAGATCTGAAGACGACCAGTAGATGGGGCCGACGTTGGCGTGCTGGTCCTTGCCGTATCGATGCAGTCCGCCCAGGTCGTAGCTTGAGGCGTAGGCGCCGCGTGTCCATTCTTCCGACCCCCAGTCAGACTCGTAGTAGACCTCGGGAGTCAACGCCTTGTCCCCCAGGAAGCCGGCGATCGATTCGAGGATGGCCTTCTTGCGTTCTTCAGCGCCCAACTCGAACACAGCATCCGCCTTCTCGTCGGATACGAAGCCGACCAGCGTGCCGCGGGTGTCGCCGAAGTTCGTATTGTCGTAAACCTCCTGGACCAGGGCGCCGGCTCCAAATCCCGTCCCGGACAATCCGTCCTCGCGCCAGAACGGCGTGCCGTAGACGGCATGGACCTTGATGACGAGGCCGAGCGACTGGTGCTGGTGCATCTGGTGCTGCCGGCGCGGCAGCGGCGGATTGAAGGAGACGCGCGAATAGAGGTTCGGCGGGACGGCCATAATCACGAACCGCGCGTTCACGGTGGCGCGCGCGGATTCGACGACGACGCGGTGTCCGTCCCCGTCTTCCTGCCAGTTGATCATGCGGACCGGGCTGTTAAGTACGACGTCGTCGCCCAGTTCCGCGGCGATCAGCAGGGAAACTTGCTGCATTCCCCCGATGACACACTTGTCCAGGATGAAGTCTTCGTCCGTCAAGTTGGAGAACGAACCCGCCGATGCTGCCATCAGGACCGCCTGCAGTGCCGAGAAAGCGTGTGCCGGCTTGGTCAGCATGCCGCCGGCTATGAAGAGTCCGATATTGTTGCAGGCTTCCTCGTCGGCCGAATTTTGGCGCAACCAATGGTGGAAGGAAATGGTGTCCAGTTCCCGGGCCTTCGGGTGGGCCCAAGGCTCCTCGGGGCCGATTTCTGCTGCAAGCCCGTCGAGGATGGCAGTGAGCCTGTCCATTTCAGCTGCCGTGGTCTGGCTGACGGGGAAGGAGGCTCCCGTGTAGCGGGTTCGTTCGCCGTCGGGTCCCACGTAGACGGATTCGCCCTCGCGGTAGCGGGAGTACATCTTCAAGCCAAGTTCTTCGAGGAGGCCCATAAGGGCTGTCTGGTCCGGGGACACCCATTGTCCGCCGATTTCCAGCATGGCTCCGTCAATGGTGTCGGTCCAAGTGCGGCCGCCAACGCGGTCGCGGGCTTCAAGCACGGCAACGCTGAGCCCGGCTTTCTTCAATTCGCGCGCGGCCGTCAACCCTGACGGACCTGCGCCGACAATTACGACGTCGCGATCAAGATTCAACATGGTGTCCTTTCCATGGCCGTCCCCGTTGGCTGACCAATAAATGAATGACGTTCATTTATCTCAACTGTAACCGCGTTGCCCGCGCCTGTGAAGACCCGAATGGAATAATGCTTGGGACGAAGCTTCCAGAAAGGCCAGCAATGCCCGCACCTACCCCAGCCCCCGGCGAGACGAAAGCGCGCCGCCGGGCAGGCCGGCCGATGGCTGCCGTCCTTGACCAGGACGGCATCACGGCGGCGGCACTGGAACTCATCAGCAAGAAAGGCTACGACGGGCTCACCATGGCCGCACTTGCCCGCTCTCTTGGCGTCGCCCCGTCGGCCCTCTATAACCATGTCTCTTCCAAAGACGAAGTCCTCAAGCTCGTGGAAGAGGACCTCATGTCGAAGGTCGATTTCGGCGGTTTCACCACGCTCCCTTGGGAAAAGGCCGTGCGCCAGTGGGCATATTCCTATCGCGGAATCTTTGCGAGGCACACCCCCCTGATTTCGGTAATCGCAGTCCTCCCGGTCACCGACGCGCCGCAAACCCTCGCCATGTACGAAGCGGTCACAGAGGGATTCCTGCGGGCGGGTTTCCCGGAGCAACAAATAATTCCCAGCATCGTGGCGCTCGAGGCATACATCTTCGGGGCGGCATTCGATGCCAACGCGCCCGCGGACATCTTCGACTCCGGGAAGCTGGCAGATTCGACCCCGCATTTCACCTCGGCGGTCCGCAGCCTCGGCCCCGAAAAGAACAACTATCCCTCGGATCTCGCATTCAGCCTGGGCCTCGATGCGCTGATCGCGGGCCTGGGCGCATTGCGGAAGTAGCGGCCCCCACTTGGGCCCACCGGGCCGCCTGTACAGCCGGGCTGCTTGGCTGCCGGGGCTATTGTGCCGCCGGGCTGGCGGTGCCTCCGGGCTGGCGGGGCCTCCGAAGAACGAGGTGAGTCCAACGAGGGTTAAACGAAAGGAACCCCGGTCCCAAGACCGGGGTTCCTTCGATTGCGTGCGCGAGGGGGGATTTGAACCCCCACACCCTTTCGGATACTGGCACCTGAAGCCAGCGCGTCTGCCGTTCCGCCACTCGCGCGCAAAACTCTTTCGCCGTGCTACAGCCGGTTTTCAAACAGATTCCCGGTGTTACCCCTGCGAAAGCAGCGAGATCAAGCATAACGGACAATCGCTCGAAAACACCAATCGTCAATTGCCAGTGCTTAAGACTCCAGCCACTTCCGCGGATTACTGCCTGCCGGAACAGCGCCCAGATGGTGCGAAAAGCGCCTCGTCCAGGCGTCCGCCGTCGAACTTTTCCAATAGTCCGCGCGTTGTGGAATAAGGCCATTCACAGTCTCGCCCAGTAGTATCGGGATTGAGGACAGCCTCTTTGCGCGCGCTCCGGCAGTTGCAGGGATTAGTCTTCACCGCTCATCTTGCACGGTCAACGACACGGAAGGAGAAGGACCATGGGTTTGCTCGACCGGGTTGAACGCGGCCTCGAAAAGGCCGTCCGCGGCGTCTTCTCCACCGGATCGCGGTCAAGGGTGGAGCCCGTGGAGATCGCGAGCAAATTGCGTCGCGAGCTGGACCATCAGTCCATCACCATCGCGGCCGGCCGAACCCTGGCGCCCAACGTGTTCGAAGTCCTGCTCGGCAATGAAGACTTCGGACGCGCCCAGGAATGGGGAACGCCGCTAGCCGAGGAACTGTGCGACGTCGTCATCCAGCACGTGCGCAGCCAGGGCTACACCTTGCAGGGTCCGGTACGGATTTCCTTCCGCCATGACGAGGCCCAGCGCGAAGGCCACTTCGAAATCACCTCGAGCATGGAAAAGTCCGGCGCATCCAAGGCCCCGGCCGCCCCAAGGCCGAACATCCCCGCCGCACCAAGCCGCGAGCCCACCCGATTGCAGCCTGTCCTGGACATCGGCGGGCAACGGTATTCACTCAACGCCCCTTCCATCGTGCTCGGCAGGTCCTCCGAGGCGGACATTCTCGTGGACGATACCGGGGTTTCGCGCAAGCATTTGGAAATCCAGTCAGATTCCGGAGTGATCAGGGCTGTGGACCTGGGTTCGACGAACGGAAGCTACGTCAACGGCCACAAGGTTGACGGCAGCGTGGAATTGACTGACGGATCGACCATCACCATGGGACGGACCAAGATTATTTTTAGACTTCTCCCCACGCCCCCGGGTGGGCGCCCGTGAGCGACATCAGCGAGCTGACCATTACCGCGCTCCGTTTCGGCTTCCTCCTCCTGTTATGGGTCCTGATCTTCAGCATCGTTTCAACGATGCGCCGCGACCTCGTGATCGGCCGCAAAGCAGCAATGGGCACTCCGACGGCTCGGGAAGTACGCAAGCATCCCGAGTTGGCGCCCACTCCGCCGCAGCCCGTGAAGCAGCAGGCGCGCCAA
Source organism: bacterium RCC_150 (assembly GCA_041360635.1). Taxonomy (GTDB): domain Bacteria; phylum Actinomycetota; class Actinomycetes; order Actinomycetales; family Micrococcaceae; genus Arthrobacter. Next base: position 51,244 of record JBFUPP010000015.1, read on the forward strand.
CTTGTGGTCGTCGAGGGTCCGCTCAAGGGAACCACCCTTCCCTTGGCTTCGAGCCCCATCCTGTTGGGCCGGGCCCAGGAAGCCACCCTGGTCCTTGAGGATGACTACGCCTCCGGCAGGCACGCGCGCCTGTTTCCGCAGGGCAGCCGGTGGTTCATCGAAGATCTTGGTTCGACAAACGGCACGTACCTCGCCGATCAACAGTTGACCCGCGCCCTGCCGGTGGAGCTTGGCGTTCCCGTGAGGATCGGCAAGACGGTCATCGAGTTGAGGGCGTAGCCTATGGCGTCCCCCCACACTTCCGAGGGTAAGGGTCTGCCCGCCGAACGCCCGCTGGTCATGCGCTATGCGGCGCGTTCCGACGTCGGGCGTATCCGCTCGAAGAACGATGACTCCGCGTATGTCGGGCAACATCTTGCGGTCGTAGCAGACGGCATGGGTGGCCATGCCGGCGGCGACGTCGCTTCCGCCTCCACTGTGCTGGACATGATCCACCTTGACCACGACGCGTACCCCGACGGCGCGGACACGGTCCTTGCCGACGAAATCCAGACTGCCAATTCGCTGCTTTCCGAACTCGTGCACGTCGATCCCAAGCTTGCGGGCATGGGTACCACGGTCACGGCGCTCCTGCTGGAAGGCAGGCGCCTCCACTTCGCGCACATCGGCGATTCGCGGGCGTACAGGCTGCGGAATGGGAAATTCGAACAAGTCAGCGTGGACCACACCTTCGTACAGAGACTGATCGACGAGGGCAGGCTTCGTCCGGAGGAAGCGGAAAGCCATCCGCATAAAAACGTCCTCATGCGCGTTCTGGGTGACGTCGATGCCAGTCCTGAACTCGACCTGGACGTGCTCGACGTCGAACCCGGCGAACGCTGGCTGCTTTGCTCCGATGGCCTCAACTACGTCCAAGGCCCTGTCGTGGAGCAGGTGGTCCGCGAGACCAAGGACCTCGCAGAGTGCGCCGAGCTGCTCGTCGAACTCACCTTGGCCAACGGCGCGCCGGACAACGTGACCGTCGTGCTCCTCGAAATAGTCGAACAAGGCCCTGACGACCTCACTACGGCCGCTGTCGATGTCATTCCGGCGGCACTCCCGGCAGAGCTGGCCCCGAAGACAGAAATCACGCACGAAAAGGACCCCGACGCCGGTGTAACGCCTGACGCCGCGACCTCCACCGCCGTAACGCCCGACGCCGGCCTGCCGCCTTCCGGTACCGGCGCCGCGGGCACTCCCGACGGCGATTCCGCCGGTACCGCCGCAACCCCGGCACCCGAAGGTGCGAAGCCCACGGAACCGCACACCGAACCGCCCACTGCGACGGACCCGCACCTCGGGGAACATTTATCCGCGGAAATCCTCCGCGAAGAACTGTCAAGCCGCCCGCACCAGCTGGTAGGCGCTGCCGCCATCGCTGCCGAAACCGGCTCGATCCCCACGGTCGCAGGACGCAGCGTGGCACGTCGTGCTGCCACAGTGCTGACGCACAAGGCCGAACAGGACCGGCAGGAACTGCTGCAGCTCCCCACGAGGAAGCGTCGCTGGTTGACACCTGTCGTCGCTGCGGTCCTCGCTATTTTTGTCATTGCGGGGCTTTGGCTTGGCTATGCCTGGACCCAGACCCGCTATTACGTGGGTGAGTTCGATCAACGCGTCGCGATTTTCAACGGAATTTCACAGAGCCTCGGCCCTTTCCAGCTATCAAAGGTGGAGGCGGTTACGGATATCCGGATGGATTCGCTGCCGGAGTACTCACAGCAGAGCATTCGCCAGACGGTTCCGGCCCGTGATCTCGCGGATGCTCAGCAGATCGTGAAGAATTTGCAGGATACCGGTACCACGGGGCTTCCCAACAGCTGCCCCACTGCCACGCCGAAGCCGACGTCGAGCGCTTCAGGCACCCACCCGCCCGCAACGGCAGGCCCAAGCCCGTCCAAGGGTCCGACGTCGTCGCCCTCGTCCACACCGATTCCGAGTTCCTGCGGAGGGTCACGATGATCCAGGCAGCTAGTACACCAAGGCCGCGTCGCAACGTCGAACTCATCCTTCTGATCCTCGCGCTTGCGGTCGGCATCGGCGCAAGCGCAATGGTGGGCCTCAACAGTCCGACGGCCTTCAACAGCGATTTCTGGTTCCAGTCGAGCCTCCTGGTTGCAGCTGCGCTTGCCTTCCACATGGTCCTCCGATTCCGCGCGAAATATGCCGATCCAGTCATACTTCCGATCGTCGTTGCCCTCAATGGGCTCGGCCTTGCCCTGATCCACCGTATGGACGCTCCCGGCGAGGACACGGGCAACAACCAGCTGCGGTGGACGCTCTTGGCCATGGCGGTGTCGTTGATCGTGATCTGGTTCCTCAAGGATCACCGCGTTCTTCGCCGGTTCACCTTTATCTCGCTCGCCGCCAGCGCGGTCCTCCTCGTCTTGCCCCTTGTTCCGGGAATCTCCGCGGGTGACGTCCTCGGCGCCAGCGTATGGATCCGGCTTGGCCCCATGACGTTCCAGCCGGGTGAAGTCGCGAAGATCACCCTGGCGATATTCTTCGCCGGATACCTTTCGTCCAATCGGGACCTCATCCTGCTTGCCGGCCGCAAGATCGGCCCAATGCAGCTGCCGAGGTTCAAGGACCTCGGCCCGATGATCACGGCCTGGCTTGTAAGCATTGGAATCCTGGTGTTCCAGCGGGACCTCGGCACCTCGGTGCTTTTCTTCGGTCTGTTCATCGTGATGATCTACGTGGCAACGAGCCGCATCAGCTGGGTGGTGATCGGCCTGGTCCTCCTCCTGGGCGGGGGATTCCTGGCCTCGAAGGTTTTCGCCCACGTGGCGTACCGCCTGGACAGCTGGTGGAATGCGTTCACTCCCGAAGTCTTCGACCGTTTCCCCGGCGGCAGTCAGCAGATCGTCGAAGGCCTGTTCGGAATGGCCGACGGCGGCCTGGTGGGTACCGGCCTCGGACAAGGACGGCCGGACCTCGTCCCCTTCGCCAATAGCGACATGATCATTGCCCTGATTGGCGAGGAACTGGGTTTGATAGGCCTCTTCGCCGTCGTCCTGCTCTACCTGCTGCTTTTCACCCGCGGTTTCCGAGCCGCCCTTGGCACGAGGGATGCCTTTGGGAAGCTCCTGGCATGTGGTTTGTCGTTCGCGATTGCCTTGCAATGCTTCGTCGTTATCGGAGGCGTCACCCGGCTGATCCCGCTGACCGGCCTCACCACACCCTTCCTGGCCGCAGGCGGTTCCTCGCTGCTCGCAAACTGGATCATCGTGGGCTTGCTGCTCATGATTTCCCACACTGCGCGCGGACCCGTTGATACGACGCCCATAACCCACGCTCCTACAGAGGCGGTGAAGACTCCGTGAACCACTCCATCCGCAATTCCTGGATGGCGGCCGTCGCCATGTTCGCCCTGATCTTCGGCGCCATCAGCTATGTCCAAGTCATCGGCGCCGGGGACCTCAATGACAATCCGTGGAACCAGCGTGCAGTTCTTGCCAACTACTGCAACGACCGCGGAGCGATCATCGTGGGCGGCAAGCCAATCGCGGAATCGGTCGCAGGCGACGAAACGTGCAAGTTCCAGCGCAAATACACGCAGCCCGAACTGTATGCGGGCATCACGGGTTACTTCTCCCGGAGCTATGGGTCGACTGGCCTTGAGCAGCAGCTCCGCGACGAGCTTGCCGGCAGCTCCGACCAGCTCTTCCTGGACCGTGTGAGCCAGATTTTCCTCGGCAGCCAACCAAAAGGTGCCTCGGTCGAGCTGACGATCAACCCCGCTATCCAGCAACTCGCCTACGACCTCATTCCCGACGGCCAGCAAGGCTCGATCGTCGTCACCAACCCGAAGACCGGGGCCATCATCGCGATGGTTTCCAAGCCGTCGTACGACCCGAACCTGATCGCAACGCATGACCCCGCGAAGGAGAAGGCCAGCTACGAACAGATCAACCAGGTTCCCGGCATCAACCTGAACCAGTCCGTGAGCGGCCCCACAGGCGCTTTGCTGGCCCCCGGTTCGGTGTTCAAACTCGTTGACACCGCGGCCGCGCTGAATTCCGGCAAGTACAACAAGGACAGCGTCCTCCCGAACCCGGACAGCCTGCCGTTGCCAGGTTCCAGCGCCGCGCTGCCCAACTACGCCGGAGGAAACTGTTCAACCCGCAGCACAGCTGATTTCGCCTTCGCGCTGGAGCAGTCCTGCAATACTCCCTTCGCCAGCATCGCCCTGGACCTGGGGCAGAATGCCATTGCCGAGCAGGCCGGAAAGTTTGGCTTCGGCCAGGATTTCGGGGACCAGCTCAAGCTGCAGTCGGCGGTCAGTGTCTTCCCCAAGGACCTGGACCAGGCCGCCCTGGCCCAATCCGCCGTCGGACAGCGCGATGTCAAGGCTACGCCGCTGCAGATTGCGATGATGACGGCGGCGATCGCCAATCACGGCGTGCAGATGAAGCCCAACCTCATCAAGACTGTGCGCGCCCCCGACCTTCGCGTGATCAACGAGCCGAAAGCCGAGGTCCTGCGAACGTCCACCACCCCGGAGATCTCAAGCCAGATCACCGAGTGGATGTCCGACGTCGTGTCCAAGGGCATCGCTAGCGGTGCCGCTGTCCCGGGAGTACAGGTGGCCGGAAAGACAGGCACGGCCCAGCTAGGAAACTCAGGCCTGAACAATTCTTGGTTTACCGGGTTCGCCCCGGCCAATGACCCGCAGGTGGCCGTCACGATCGTCATGCAAGGCGTGGACGTGCTTACAGGCGCAAAGCTAACCAGTCCGAACGCGAAGAAGATTTTTGAGGCGGTGTTGAATAAGTGAGACCTACGTCAGGAATCACCCTCGGCGGCAGGTTCCAGCTGACCAGTCGCATTGCGATTGGCGGCATGGGAGAGGTCTGGAGGGCCAAGGACCAGATCCTTGGCCGGATCGTGGCCATCAAGGTGCTCAAGGAGGAATACACGGGCGACCCCGGTTTCCTGCAGCGTTTCCGCGCCGAGGCCCGGCACACCGCTTTGCTCAACCACGTCGGAATCGCGAACGTCTTCGATTACGGCGAAGAAGACGGCTCAGCCTACCTGGTGATGGAGCTCGTCCCCGGGCAGCCTTTGAGCAGTATCCTCGAGCGTGAGCAGGTCCTCTCGCCGGACCGCACGATGTCAATCATCGCCCAGACAGGCCGCGCCCTCGCGATCGCCCATGCCCAAGGCTTGGTGCACCGTGACATTAAGCCGGGCAATCTGCTCATCACGCCCGACTACCGCGTCAAGGTCACTGATTTCGGCATCGCCCGCCTCGCCGACCAAGTGCCGCTCACGCAAACCGGCCAGGTGATGGGAACGGCCCAGTACCTCGCTCCGGAACAGGCGACGGGGCAGACGGCCACTGGCGCTTCGGACATATATTCCCTTGGCGTTATCGGCTACGAGTGCCTCACGGGACACCGTCCGTTCTCCGGGGAATCGCAAATCGCCATCGCCTTGGCACAGGTCAACGACGCTCCGCCGCCGTTGCCCGATACGCTGCCGACGCCGGTGCGTGCCCTCTTGATGTCGATGCTGGCAAAGGATCCGAAGAACCGTCCGGCGGACGCCATCAAGCTTGCCGAGGCCGCGGAAGCCATTCGTGCCGGCGATATCGCCGCCGCCCATGCAGCAGTTCCCGGCATGCTTCTTTACGAGGCCACCACGGGCCCCATCACGGCACCCACGGATATCGCCACTGCTCCTACTGGCATCGTCACCTCGCCGTATGGCAGGGAGACGCGTTCGACGTCGACCTCCGCGCTCCCGGTGGTCGGCGCCGCTGCCGCCGGAGCGGGCGCTGGCGCAGCCGGTGCCACAGGAGGGGCTGCCGCAGCAGGGAATACCGGGGGCGGCAATGCGCTCTCCCGGGCCAATGCGTTGGCCGCAGAACGCAGTCTGGATGAGGCAGATAGCCAAGACCAGTACGTGCACGAGGAAGAGGTCTACGAGACTGAACCCCAGCGCAGGAAGCGCAGCCCCTGGACCTGGCCGCTCATTGCCTTGATCCTCCTCGTTCTGCTCGCTGTGATCGGCGCCCTTCTGACCCAGTCTGGGCTGTTTAGCCAGAGGAACCCGGCGCCGGCGACCTCCAGCGCCCCGCTCTCTCCCTCGAGTGCGCCACCTACGTCGGCGAGCCCGACTCCGACCCCCACCGTGTCCTCGGCCGCGCCGACGCCTACCGCGACCGGCCCGGAGACCGTCAACCTGATCCCCGAAGCCTACAAGGGACAGCAGTATGACAAGGTGCGGGCCGAACTCATCGGGCTTGGCATGAGCGTCCATGGCGTCGAAGTGTTCGATCCCTCGACTCCGGGCACGGTCATTGACATCAATCCGTCGGGACCGCAGCCCAAGGGAACCACCATCGAAGTCACGTATTCCAAGGGACCCCAGATGGTGACCGTGCCCACGATCGGGAAGGGCGCTACGGAATCGCAAGTGCAAGCCGCCATTGAAGGTGCTGGCCTGCGCTGGGCAGCGGGGGACCCGGTCAATGGACCAACCGGCCAGGCGCCGAACACGTTCGTGAGTTCGGATCCCGCCGCGGGCCAACGAGTCCCTGCCGGCTCGGTCGTCACGTACCACCTGTCCAAGCAACCTGCCCCATCCCCTTCGCCGAGTAAATAGGCAGCGCGATGCCCACCGGACGATCCACCCCTGCCCACAGAGAGGACAGCACTCCAATGACAGACCAGCGCGTCCTCAACGGGCGGTACGAACTCGGCGAACTCCTCGGCCGCGGCGGAATGGCGGATGTCTACAAGGGCACCGATACGTTGCTTGGCCGAATCGTGGCGGTGAAGCTGCTTCGGGCCGATCTTGCCCGCGATCTCCAGTTCCATGCGCGGTTCAAGCGCGAAGCGCAGGCCGTCGCAGCCCTGAATCATCCCTCGATCGTGGCGATTTACGACACCGGTGAATACACCATGTCAGCGGGCCCGGGCGAGGAAGTCCGGGTGCCTTATATCGTCATGGAATACGTGTCCGGCCGGACACTGCGTGACTTGATCCGGGCCAAGGAAATCGACATCGACCAAGCCATCGAGTTCATCCTTGGGATCCTGGCGGCCTTGGAATACAGCCACAAAGCCGGCATTGTCCATCGCGATATCAAGCCCGCGAATGTGATGGTGTCCGGCGACTCGAATGCCGTGAAGGTGATGGACTTCGGGATTGCCCGGGCCATGGCCGATTCCGCCGCCACCATGACCCAGACGCAGGCCGTCGTGGGTACGGCGCAGTACCTCTCGCCCGAGCAGGCGCGGGGCGAGACTGTGGATGCGCGCAGCGACCTGTACTCGGCCGCCTGCCTGCTCTTCGAGATGCTCACATCCCGCCCTCCGTTTACCGGCGACAGCCCTGTATCGGTGGCGTACCAACATGTCCGGGAGATCCCGGAGCCGGCAAGCACGTTCAATCCCGGGGTTTCCGAAGCATTGGACAGTGTTCTTGCGAAAGGCCTGCAAAAGGACCGCGCCGACCGCTTCCAGGATGCGGCGGCGTTCCGCCGGGCGCTAAGGGCAGCCAAGAACGGCGTCGCTGTGCCCGGAGTGGCAGTCGGCGCGCCTACCGAGGCGTACGACGTCGGAATGCCAACCCAGCTGTTCTCCCAGGGCGATCTGGCACTCGCCGGAACAGGCGCAGAATTCCTCAACACACCCACCAGCCGCTTCCACACCACCGCCGACGCCGGAGACCAAGACACGGCCTTGGCGCTGGAGGCCAGCGAACCGCTGGCGGGATCCGAGCCCGACGGCGGCATGCCGCTCGGCTTGCCTCCTGAACGGGAGCGGAGCCCCCGGCAGAAGTCCCGCCGTCGTGCGTGGGCCACTGTGCTGGTCATCTTCACCCTGCTGGTACTAGCGGGCGCGGGACTCTGGCTGTACAACACGGTGAACCAAAAGCCCCCTCCACCTGCCTTGATCTCGGTCCCGCAAGTGGCCGGAATGAGCGAGGCGAATGCCTTACAGGCACTTTACGGAGCGAACCTGACGCCCGATTCCCGACGCGTTCCACACGACACGGTTGCCAAGGGGACGGTCATCAACACCGACCCAGGGGTCGGCACCCAGGTGCCGCCAAATTCGCACATCGTCTTGAACGTTTCCGACGGACCGGTTTCCGTGACTGTTCCGCCGGGCCTGGCAGGCCTCACGGAGGCGGCGGCCCGCGACCGCTTGAGGCAGGCAGGACTCGTGGGCGGATCCAGTACCTTGGCCAATAGTCCGAACGTTCCGGCCGGCTCGGTCATCAGCACCAAGCCCGCTTCCGGATCCGTGGTGGCCACGGGAAGTACAGTGGACCTCGTGGTGTCCACAGGCAAGGTTTCCATGCCACAGCTCGTTGGCTTGAGCGTCGGGGACGCGGAGGCCCTGCTCAAGGAAAACGGCCTTTCAATGGCCGTCACGGAGCAGGAGAACTCGCAGGTGGCTCCCGGGACGGTTACGGCCCAGGGCGACGCATTCAAGTCCCTCGTGGAACAAGGCAAGACCATCAGCGTGATCGTGGCAAAGGCTCCTGCACCGCCTCCGAGTCCCAGCCCGAGCCCAACGCCGAGCAACACGCGGAGCCATGGTGGCGGGTCCGGCGGCGACTCCGGCGGCTAGCTCGGGTGGATGCCTCCGGCAGCTAGCGTTGGATCAGCGGGCTGAGGGTCGCCGCCCGGGCGGCGGCACCGGACATGCCGAGTGATTCAAGCCAGTTTCCGAGCATCTGGTAGCCGCCTTCCGTCAGCACTGACTCCGGGTGGAACTGCACGCCGCAGAGCGGCGCGGTCCGGTGCTGGAGGCCCATCACGACGCCGCTGGCCGTTTCCGCGGTGATCTCCAGGACGTCGGGGATGCTTTCGCGGACAGCGGCCAAGGAGTGGTAGCGGGTCGCTGTCACCGGCGAAGGAAGCCCGGCAAAAACGCTCTTGCCTTCGTGCTGCACCGGCGATGTCTTGCCGTGCATCAGCTCGGGCGCGTGGGTGACCGTGCCGCCGTACGCTTCGGCCAACGCCTGGTGCCCAAGGCAAACGCCGAACATCGGCTTATTGTTCTCTCCGCACCATTTGATCAAGTCGATGCAGACGCCGGCTTCGGCGGGAGTGCCGGGGCCGGGGGAGACAAGGACGCCGTCGCGTGCGTCCGCCAGCTCGATCGCCTCGGCGAGGGTAACGTCGTCGTTGCGGACCACGGTCGTCTCGGCTCCGAGTTCCTGCAGGTAGCCGACCAGGGTGTAGACGAAGCTGTCGTAATTGTCCACGACGAGGATTTTTGTTGTGCTCATGGCTGCGGTGCTGAACCAATCGTTGAGTCGGTGAGGGTGGTGAACTGGGAAAACCAAGGGAAGAGGAACTGGACCATCAGGACAAGCGCGCAGGCGAGAAGTGCCACTGAGGTCAGGATCCGTACCCACAAGGGTCCCGGAAGGTGGCGGAAGATCCATCCGTACATGGCCTAGCCCTTTCCGCTTGTCTTGGCGACTTGCTTTGCGATCTCTTCCGGCGGTCCAGCGGAGGCGGGTTGCCAGCTGTCCAACAAGGAGTAGGCGATGATGCGTTCCTCAGCGCCAAAGCGTGGATTGCAGCTGGTCATCGTCAGGTAGCTTTCCGTTGGGTTCGCGCCGGGCTGCGTAGGCACAGGAAGAAGGACATCCGTGCGGTTGGGCAGCACAATCTGGTTGTTGCGGAAGACGTAGGTGTAATAGCCGTCTTTCGTTTGGACATAGATTTTGTCGCCGGGGACCAGCAGATGGATGTTGTCCAGCACGGCGCCGTGGGTTTGCCGGTGGCCGGCGACGGCGAAATTGCCAGGCGCCCCGGGCATACTGGTGGATCCGTAATGGCCAAGGCCCAAGGTGTCCAGGATGTCTGAGCCGGTGCCTTCGATGATGGGCCTTGAGTAGTCCGGGCCGAAGCGGGGAATGTACATGATGCCGATCATTCCGCCGTGGGCCGGGGCGGGAGCCACGACGGGCTTGCCGTAATCGGGCTTTCCGGCCGCCGGTGCGGGAGCCACCGGCGTCACGGGTCCGGCGAAATCCTTCACGAATCCTTGGATGGCTTGGCTTTGCTTCGCATCCGCTTCAACGTTGGTCCACCAAAGCTCCCACGCAACGAAGAGCAACAGGATGACGCCTGCCGTCAGCAGGAGTTCGCCGACAATTTGGACGATCTTCCGGAGGATGTCGCCCCGGGTAGCCCGTCCCTTTCTCTTCCGTGGACGCATTCGCCGATGGTCTTGCGTCCCCGTTCCCGCGCCGTCGCCGGGCATGGCAGCGGCCGGTTCCGTCTGCTGCTGCGCCACTGGGTCTCCTCTTCGCAGGCGCGGACGCGCTGCGACGGGCAGTCTCCGAAATCCGGCTAGACTTGACTGCTAGTACGAACCCGGAATTGCCGCGTGCGCCTTGACCGCTGGAATTTTCCTTCCTGCAGGATATCAAGCCCGTGTGGCCTTTCATTCAGACGGCCAAGGAGGATCCGTGCCCGAGTCCAAGCCCCGCAAGAGGTCCACCAGTCCCGCCGCAGCGCCTGCCGCGCAGAAGTACAAGCCGAACCCCGTCTGGTACAAGCCCGTCATGTTCGGACTCATGATCATCGGCCTGCTGTGGATCATCACGTACTACATCACCAGCGGGCAGCTTCCCATTGCCGCCTGGGCGTCGTGGAACATCCTGGCGGGCTTCGGGATTGCGATCGCTGGCTTCCTCATGACAACGGGCTGGCGTTCCTAGCGCCGACCTCACATTCCGGCCGCCTGCACCGTCTACAGGGCATGAGCATCAAGCACAATAAACGGTTCCCCTTTCGACTCGGGGCGCCATCCGCGGCGAAGGAAAGCACGCTCTTCTAATGGAGCCCAAGAAGCCGTTCGAGCTGATCGTCCGCGAGCACGGTCCAACGGTCCTGCGCGTCTGCCGCGCGGTCCTCGGAGCGCATGATGCGGAGGACGGCTGGTCCGAGACTTTCCTCGCCGCGCTGAAGGCCTATCCGGAGCTTCCTGGCGGCGCCAACGTCCAGGCTTGGTTGGTGACCATCGCACACCGGAAATCCGTCGATATCGTGCGGGCCCGGAACCGCCAACCACTTCCAGTCGAAGAGTTGCCGACGCGCCCGTCCGGGCTTGGCATCCCTGGTGACGGGCACGCCGAGGTGCTCGACGCCGTCGGGCAGCTTCCGCCGAAACAGCGGCAGGCCGTCGCCTACCATTATCTGGCCGGCCTCCCGTACAAGGACGTAGCCGTCCTGCTGGGCGGAACGCCGGACGCCGCCCGCCGGGCTGGTGCCGATGGCGTCAAGGCACTGCGCACCGTCCTTGCGGACAGCTACCTTGCTGACAATCACGCAAAGGAAACATCCCCATGACCATCGACCACGATGACGCCGGAACGCCAAGCCTCCTTGCAGCCCTCGGTCCCGTAGATCCTGCCGCGATGAAGAGGCTCCACGAGCGCCTTGCCTCTGCAGCCGGGCAGCAGCACCTGCTCGACATCGCCTACCGAACCGTCGATTCCCCTATCGGCAAGCTCCTTTTGGCGGCGACAGAGCACGGAATGGTGCGCGTCGCTTTCGAGATGGAAAACCACGACGCCGTATTGCAGCTTCTCGCTGACAGGCTCAGTCCGCGGATCCTCCTCGCGCCCGCGCGGCTGGATACAGCTGCCCGGGAGCTTGAGGAGTATTTCGCCGGCAAGCGGCACAGTTTCGACCTCCCCTTGGATTTCAGCTTGTCGCGGGGATTCCGCCTGAGCGTCCTGGAGCACTTACCGCGGATCGCCTACGGCAGTACCGAAAGCTATGCGCAGGTCGCTTTGGCCGCAGGCAGCCCGCGGGCCGTCCGGGCGGTCGGCACTGCCTGTGCGACCAACCCGTTGCCGGTCATTGTTCCCTGCCACCGTGTCGTGAAGTCCGACGGAAGCTACGGCAATTACCTCGGCGGCACCGAAGCCAAGCGCGCCTTGTTGGCTCTCGAGGCGGCATGAGTTCGGACTGGATGGAACCGCTGTTCGGGCTCGGGGTACCGGAACTTCCCGACGGCGGTCCGCGCCTGATCGCGCCGGATGCCGTCCACGTCCCGGGCTGGTTGGACGTGGAGCAGCAACGGTGGATCGTGGACCGGTTCCGGGAGTGGACGCTCGGCCCGGTTCCCCTCAGGGCTGCCGTGCTCCCCGGCGGGCATCCGATGTCGGTCCGGACAGTGTGCCTTGGCTGGCATTGGCAGCCTTACAAGTACACTCGGCAGGCTTTGGATGTCAACGGGCAGCGGGTCCTCGACTTTCCGGACTGGATGGTGCGGTTGGGCCGGAAAGCCCATGTGGAAGCCTATGGCGATGAGGCCGAAGCGGCCGCTTACACACCCGATGCCGCGCTCGTGAATTTCTACGATGCTGCCGCAAAAATGGGCATGCACCAGGATAAGGACGAAAAGTCGAGCGCTCCAGTGGTTTCGCTGAGCATTGGTGATAGTTGTATCTTTCGCTTCGGCAACAGCGAGACGCGCACCAAGCCGTACACCGACGTCGAACTGTCTTCGGGTGACCTGTTCGTCTTTGGTGGGAGATCGCGTTTTGCCTACCACGGCGTCACCAAGGTCCTGCCCGGCACCGCCCCGGAAGGTTGCGGTCTCGAGCGTGGACGAATCAATATCACCATGCGGGTCACTGGAATGTCCTAGCCCGGGGGCACAATGGCAACAGCACCTTCTGTTCGAACCTTTGTGGAGGACGTTCCGTGAACCTGCCCGTAAGTGCCACAGTCATCGGCGACGACGGTCTCGCGCGGCCCCCATGGGCCTCGGTCGACCCGTTGATGCGGGAGTATTACGACCATGAATGGGGCATGCCTGTACGTGACGAGCGGGGCTTGTACGAACGCATCAGCCTCGAAGCCTTCCAAGCGGGCCTGTCCTGGGCCACCATCTTGCGGAAGCGGGAAGCATTCCGCGCTGCTTTCCTGGGCTTCCATCCGGAAAGTGTCGCCGCCTTCACCGAAGCCGATGTGGAGCGGCTCATGCAGGATGCCGGTATTGTGCGGAACCGGCTTAAGATTCATGCGGCGATAGCCAACGCCAAAGCCACCATTGCCCTCCGAAGCGACGGCGGACTCGTGGACTTCGTTTGGTCCTTCAAGCCGGATTCGACGCCTGAACCCCGTACCCTCGCCGATATCGCCAGCCAATCACCTGAGTCCATCGCTTTGTCGAAGGGGCTGCGCAAGAAGGGCTTCGCTTTCGTCGGCCCCACCACCATGTACGCGTTGATGGAAGCCATCGGAATGATCGACACGCACCTTGTGGACAGCCACCGCCGGGGCAGCTCCGGGATCTGGACCTAACGCTTGCTCTTTCCCTTTCCACAGAAGTGTGTAACTTTATCCACAGCTGTGGACAATTCATGTGGACATCCTCGCATTTCCGAGCGTGTCCCCTGCAACGGGGTTGGTCGCAGCCCGATCGCCGTGAAGCAGACGTTTTACCCACTGTGAACAAGCCTGTGGATAGTTCACCGATATTCATGGAGAGTTCACGGTCCAGGCATTGAGGACTTCGTATTGCTCCCCGGCGATGTCCAGTTTCCGGGTCTAGGATGGTCCCCTGAGCGAGGACATGCTGGGCTGCCCGAGATCCACGAAGGGGACATGCCCGTGAGCCGGAACATGGCTGTAGCCAAGCCCCGCAGGAACGTCGAGATGTTCCTGCTGATCCTCGCGTTGGCCGTTGGAATCGGCGCCCTCGCGATGACAAGCGTGGACAAGAAGGAAGACCTCGACGCAGGATTTTGGCTCCAAGCCGCAACCCTGACTGGCCTGGCAGCGGTATTCCACATTGTGCTGCGGTTCCGGGCCCGTTACGCCGACCCGATAATCCTGCCAATTGTCGTGGCCTTGAACGGGCTGGGGATCGCGATGATCCGAAGACTGGACGCGTCATCGGGTACCTCGGCGGGGACAAACCAGCTTACCTGGACCATCGTCTCAATCCTGCTTGCCGCCGGCGTGCTGTGGCTGTTGAAGGATCACAGGATCCTGCGCCGCTACACCTTCACCGCACTGGCTGTCAGCACGGCCTTACTTGTCCTTCCATTGGTCCCGGGCATTTCGGCGGGCGATATCAACGGCGCCAATGTCTGGATACGTTTTGGCTCGCTGCAGTTCCAACCCGGCGAGATCGCCAAGATCACCATCGCGGTCTTCTTCGCGGGCTATTTGTCCTCGAATCGGGACCTGATCCTCTTGGCTGGCAGGAAGTTCGGACGAATCCGTTTCCCCAGGATCAAGGACACGGGTCCTATGGTGACGGCGTGGGCCGCGAGTGTGGGGGTGTTGGTGTTCCAGCACGATCTCGGCATGTCGATATTGCTCTTCGGCTTATTCCTGGTGATGATCTACGTCGCCACGAGTCGCGCGAGCTGGCTGGTCCTCGGCTTAGTACTTGTTGTGCTCGGCGGATACGCCACGTCTAAAATCTTCTCCCACGTGCGGCTGCGCGTCGATGCCTGGCTTAACGCCTTCGACCCGCAAGTGTATGACCGCTTTCCGGGTGGGAGCGCACAAATCGTTCAGGGCCTTTTCGGGATGGCGGGTGGTGGCCTCATCGGCAAAGGCCTCGGCCTTGGCAATCCGGACCTGGTGCCTTTCGCCAATAGCGACATGATCATTGCGTCCCTCGGGGAGGAACTCGGGCTCGCGGGGCTCTTCGCGATTGTTTTGCTGTATCTGGTGCTTTTCACGAGGGGGTTCCGGGCTGCGTTGGGTATCCGCGATGCATTCGGGAAGCTCCTGGCCTGTGGACTCTCATTCACATTGGCCCTGCAATGCTTCATCATCATGGGCGGGGTGACACGCCTTATCCCCCTCACCGGACTGACTACTCCGTTCCTCTCCGCAGGTGGCTCTTCGCTCCTCGCCAATTGGATCATCGTGGCGCTACTGCTGCGGATCAGCGATGCGGCCCGAAGACCGGAAGCTGTGGCACATCAGCTCGACGAGGAGTAGCACGCCCAGTTAAGTTACCCACTTAAGAACAGGCGGCTACCCACAAGTTATCCACAGTTGGGGAAAAGTATCGCCTTCATAGTGGAAAAACTCCGCCGTGCCGCGGGTCTGGCGGCGCTGGAGACCGTGAATTACAAGCGTGTTAGTTATTAACAGTGTTGATAAGCCTGTTGAAACAGCTCTCCCGCGGGGGCCAAACCGGGACTTATCCACAGGCTGGCAAGATTTGGACAGTTTACCCACAAACCCCACAGGCAAAGGATACGAAGTTATCCACAGCTGTGGACTAGGGCGTGTAAATTGACCCAAAATGCCGGAGTTTGGCGTCCGAACAGCACGGAAGCTTTGAACTACATGGGTGTAAGTTACGCACAATGTGGATAACCCCTGTGGAAAACGCCACGGGGAGTGTGCGTGCGAGGAACCGAGGCGAGAAGGCGCCAGTTTGGGTACGCCTCGATTGCGCCAGTTCGAAGGCGCCAAGTCGAAAGCGCCAAGTCGAAGGCGGGGAGAGCTATCCTGCCGTCACCTTGAAGATGGTGGCAAGGACAAGGAGTCCGGCCACCACGGCCAAACCGGCGGACTGCAGCAAAGCCTGACGGGGACCACGCGGCGCGTAGGCAACGACGGCTGCGGAGAGTCCGCCTGTGATGAGGCCGCCCAAGTGAGCTTGCCAGGCGATTCCGGGGACGATGAACCCAATGGCGCCGTTGATGAGGATAAGGACCCACAGCTGCCGGGTGTCTCCGCCGCGATGCCGCTGGATCACCAGCAAGGCTCCGAACAGGCCAAAGATCGCGCCCGAAGCGCCGACGACGCCAACAGCTGGATAAACGGGAGTAAGCAGCAAATACCCCACCGAACCGCCGATCGCGGACAGCAGGTAGATCGCGGCGAAGCGGATGCGGCCAAGCAGCGGTTCCAGCGCTTGGCCAAAGATCCACAAGGTATACATGTTCAGGACGATATGGAGCAGGAAGCCCTGCGAGTGCAGGAAGGCGGCAGTGAGCATGCGCCACGGCTCGGAATCAGCGTACGCGGAGGCAAACGCGAACTGCTGGAAGATGAAATCTCCCGGGATCAGCCACTGCAGGATGTAAACGAGGACGCACAGGCCGATCAGCACATACGTTGCAAGGGGCCTGCCCGTTGAAATGGCGCCGCCATACACCGAGCGCGCGGCCGGCGTCGAACGCTTCAGTTCGTTAACGCAGTCAACGCATTGGAATCCGACGGCGGCCGCCCGCTGGCACTCCGGGCATGCGGGGCGCCCACAGCGCTGGCACCGCACATACGAAGGCCTGTCCGGGTGCCGGGGGCACACCGGAATATCTGCGGACGGCTCAACCGCCGGGATTCCGTAGCTCATGTGATCGTTAGTAACGAAATATCAGAGTTGTTCGATGTCGATGCTGTTGATGACAACGTCCTCGACGGGACGGTCACCCATGCCGGTGCGAACGGACTCGATCGCGTCCACGACCTTCTTCGACTCCTCATCGGCGACTTCGCCGAAGATGGAGTGCTTGCCGAAGAGCCAGTCGGTGTTCACGGTGGTAATGAAGAACTGTGAACCGTTGGTGCCCTTGCCCATCTGGATGCCGGCGTTCGCCATGGCGAGCTTGTAGGGGGCGTTGAAGTTCAGTTCCGGGTGGATTTCGTCGTCGAACTTGTAGCCGGGTCCGCCAACGCCGCGGCCCAGGGGATCGCCGCCCTGGATCATGAAATCCTTGATGATCCGGTGGAAAATTGTGCCGTTATACAGAGGGGTACCGGTCTTGTCTTCCCCGGTTTCCGGGTGCGTCCAGGACTTTTCGCCCGTGGCCAGGCCAACAAAGTTCGCGACTGTCTTGGGGGCGTGGTTTCCGAAGAGGTTAACCACGATGTCGCCGAGGCTCGTGTGGAAAGTTGCTTTTGCTGTTGCGATGGTCATAGCGCCATTCTTTCACGCAGGGTCAACGTCGAAGCGACCGCGAGGGCGGTTCCGCGCTCGGTGAAATCTTCCATCAATCCGTCCGATGGATAGCCGCTCCCGGTCAAGAGACGTAGGCTAACAACAAACGAGCATGTCGATCGGGAGGTAGTTGTGAAGAAATCGGACCGAATTGCCCGCGAGCTTGAACACACGGTTGTCAATGGTGTTGAGAACGCCAAGGACTGGGCCGCACCCCGCGTGGAAGCGGCCGTAAGCTGGGCGGTTCCGCGAATCCAGCACGGCATAGACACGGCATCGCCCAAGCTCCAGGAAGGCCTGAAGTCGGCCGCCCACAACCTCGCCGACGGCGTCGCAACGGTCACGCCAAAGCTGCAGGAAGGCTTGGCCAACCTCGCGCCGCGCATCCATGACGCCGTCGAAGACGCTTCTCCGAAAATCCAGGAAGCCCTCAACAAGGCGACGCCCGCACTCGGGATCGCCCGTGACAAGGTTGTGGAGGAGTACTTGCCGAAGCTCTCGGAGCAGCTCGGCCAGGCATCCGAAGCAGTCCACACCGTCCTCGAAAACGCGCCGGCCCAAGTGGACGCCGTTGCCCAGAAGCTTGTGGACTCCGGCGTCGTGCACAATCTCCAGGAACAAGCACAAGCCACGGCAGCCCAATTAAAGGCAGCGGCGGAAGAAGCTTCGAAGGCCGTTTCCGTGGAGCTCGCCAAGAACAAGAAGCCCAAGAAGCGCGGCCTCCTGATTTTCACTGTGCTTGCCGCCGCCGCGGCGGCCGGGGTTGCGGCATGGAAGGCCAGCCGTCCCGTAGAGGATCCGTGGAAGACGCCTGTTCCTGTCACTCCGTCTCCCGTTCCGGCGGCAGACGCCGCTAAGCACGCTGCCGACAAGCTCGACGACGCCGCAAGCAAGACAGCGGACAAGGTTGCCGAAGCCAAGGAAGAGGCAGCAGCGAAGATCGAGGACGCTGCCGTCGACGTTGCCGACAAGACCGAGGCCGCTGGGGAACATGCGGGCGAAGTGGCGGAGGAAGCCAAGGACGCCGCGGGAACGGTCGCCACCGACGCCAAGACCGCCGTCAAGAACATCGCTGCAAGCATGCACAAAGACGAAGCCGAAAAGAACGAGTCCTAGGGCAATAAATAGAGGGCACCTCTTGAAGGGATTCCGGTTGAACTGCATGAGTTCGCCGGGATCCCTTCATTTGTTTGTCCATTCGTCACCATGGGCTTCCCCGACGCCAACGGGGCGGATGCTAGATTTATGAGGATGCCAGCCGATAGATCTTCCGCAGACATACCCACTGCCAGCGTCGCACCTGCGAAGCCGGGCGTTTCAATCGTCATCCCGGCATACAACGAGGAAAGCGTTATTAGGCAATGCCTCGTCGCGGCCATTTACCAATCGGTACCCGCGGACGAGATCATCGTCGTGGACAACATGTCCAAAGATCGGACAGCCGAGTTCGTCCGGCAGATGCAGCGGGAGTATCCGGAGAGCCCCATCCTCCTGGTCAGCCAGGACGAGACCCAGGGCCTTATTCCAACGCGCAACTTCGGGCTCAACGTCGCTACATCGGAGATCCTGGGCCGTATCGACGCAGATTCGGTGCTCGAGCCCGATTGGGTTGAGCAGGTCCAGAAGGCATTCATGGACCCTTCGGTGCAGGCAGCCACCGGACCGGTGGTCTACTACGACATGCCCATGCGGCGTTTCGGGCTCAAGGCGGACGACAAGATGCGCCAGCTGATGCTCCGCCTGGCCAAACATCAGTACCACTTCCTCTTTGGCTCCAACATGGCGCTCCGCCGCTCCGCCTGGGAGACAATCAGGAACGAGGCCTGCCTGGACGAAAAGGACGAGATGCATGAGGACATCGACCTCTCGCTGCATCTCGCCGAGCACGATCTCCGGGTGCAATACTGGCCCCAGATGGTGTCCGGGATGTCGGCACGCAGGCTTGAAGACTCGCCCCGCGACTACCGCTACTACGTAACCCGTTTCGACCGCACGTACAAGGCTCACAACGTCAAGAAGATGGCCCTCAAGGCGCCCATGGTCGTGTTCTTCTCCGTCTATTTCCCGGCCAAACTGCTCCGGGCCATCCACACCGCCAATTCCAGCGTCAGCGCGCGCCGGGGCGGTCAGTAGCGGGAGTCAGTCGGTGCCGAGTTCGGCGAGCGTGTTCCCTGGATCCGCCTTGCCGCTTCGCTGGCCCACTACCACGACGGCCAGGCCCGCAAGGATCAACGCAAGGCCTGCATAGGTTCCGGCAGGAAGCTTCTCCTTCAAGAACAAGGCGGCAAGGAGAGCCGCCCCTGGAATTTCAAGCAGGATGATCATCGAAACCAAGAGTGGACTCATGGTGGCGAGAAGATGGTTGAAGGCCGTATGGCCCACGAGCTGCGCGCATACGGTGATAGCCAGAATCCCAAGCCAGCCTCCGGCGTCGAATCCCGCAAGCGGCTCCCCGGAACTGAGGGCGAGGACCGCGACGATAGCCGCACAGATTCCATAGCAGAGAGCCGTGTACGTCCCGGTTCCCATGCTCTGCCGGGCTTTACCCCCGGCCAGGGTGTACAGGCCGGCCAGCGCGCCCCCGGCAAGGGCGAGCATGTCCCCAAGAAATGCCCGTGCCGAGGAGCCCATGTCGAAACCCGTGATGGCCGCGACTCCGCCAAGCGCGATGCCGAGCCCCACCAGGACAGGCCAGCGGTGCCTTGTACCGCGGAGGAGTTGGAAAACGGCGATCCAAGCCGACTGGAGGCACACCAGAGCGGTAGCCGCGGCGACGGACGTCAGTTGGAGCGCCGTGATGAAGCAAGCGAAGTGGAATGCCAGCGCAATCGCGGCAATGACGGACCACCTGAATTCGTAACGCGTGATTTTACGGAACTGCCGTGGTTCACGGATCAGTACCGGGGAAGCCATGACGACGGCGGCGATCGCATTGCGCCAAAAAGCGATCGCCAGAGCGGTGACTGAGGTGGCACCCAGCGTTCCTGCGATGAGGGGTCCGGACGAAGCGACGCCGAACACGCCCAAGGCAGCAACAATGAAATTCACAACTCAACCCTAGCCATCTTGGTTAAAGCGAAGAGTCCCGGTCATTTCTGACCGGGACTCTTCCTTATGGTGGAGGCACGGGGACTCGAACCCCGAACCCCCTGCTTGCAAAGCAGGTGCGCTACCAATTGCGCCATGCCCCCATAAGAAGCAACCCGTCTATACTACCGCAGTTCTTTCGATGGTCTTACCATCTCCGAACCGATTAGCCTTTGCTAGCCAACCTTGTCGGTTGCCTTGCTCCAGACCGTTTTACGGGCTTCGGATTGCTGCACTTTCTTGTAAAACAGGACGCCTGCGACTGCTGCTGCGACAACGAGCAACTTCTTCACATGCACCCCGTTCCGGTTCAGTTTCCTCAACCTTTTCAACAAACCTGTGCAGGTTCCGTGGGCGTACCAGGACTTGAACCTGGGACCTCTTCGTTATCAGCGAAGCGCTCTAACCGCCTGAGCTATACGCCCCGATACCTTTTCGGGCCGAGACATGACTTTACAGCACATCCCGGCCCGATCTCAAATCGGGGTATTTTCGGGCGGATTTCCCGGCAATTTCCCCAATTCCGAAGGGCTCGGACTAATCGTCTGTGAGTGTCACGCCAATGCCGCCAACCAGTGTTGCCGAAATGTTATACAAGACGGCGCTCAGCATGGAGAGGGCGGTGAGCAACACAACATTCACCACGGCAATAATGGTGGCGAACGAGGCCACCTGGCCCAAGGAAGCAACCTTCTTCAACTCGAAGCCCCCGCTCTCCGAACCCGCCAGGGTACCCAGGAGGCTGTCCACCTGATTGAAGATGCCAGTGAGGTCCAGCACGGTCCAAAGGACGACGGCTGCGATAACGGTCACAATGCCCAAGGCCACAGACAGCAGGAACGCCATCTTCAGGACGGACCAGGGGTCCACCTTGCTCACCAACAGGCGCGCGCGGCGCACCTTCGCTTTCGGTGCCGGTTTCACCAGCGTGGGGCTACCCGACGCCGGGCGCTGCTGGCCGTTACCCGTGGGGCGCTGGCCGGGGACGGCGGGACGTTGGGCCGCCGGGCGCTGACCGGGTACCGTGGGACGCTGGCCCGGTGCGGCCGGACGCTGGCTGGAGGCACCTTGCGCACCCGTTCCGACTGGACCGGACGCCGATGCCATCGGGCGCTGTTGCGGACGGGCCGGCGCGTCTACCCGAGGAGTAGCCGACGGCTGCCGGAATCCTCCGGGGACACCCGTGCTCGGCTTGGGATATGAGTCCGAATTGCTCACTCGTTACCTCCGGTGTTGTCTTCGTTCAGTTCGACGCCGGACCCGCTGCCGGATCCCGCAGCCGCTTCCGAAACGGCCGTTGCGGTCGCCCCATCGGCGCCGCCGCTTGCAGCCAACGTTACGTCATCAGCGGCCTCGGGCAGATTTTCGACGGTATTTTCCCCAGTGTTGCCGGCGGTCCCGCCGGCGTCGCCGTCATGCTGTTCGTCGTCGGATTCCTCGCCGTCAAGGCCGCGTTCGCTGTTACGCGCCACTTCGATGATGCGGTCATTCTTATCCGGCTTCGCGAAGATGACGCCCATTGTGTCGCGTCCCTTGGCCGGGACGCCGGCCACGGCCGAACGGACAATCTTGCCGCCCTCCATGACCACCAGGACTTCATCTTCTTCGTTGACGATGAGCGCGCCAACAAGATCGCCGCGTTCTTCCGCGAGTTTGGCTACCTTGATACCAAGGCCGCCGCGGCCTTGGAGCCGGTATTCCTCAACGGCAGTCCGTTTGGCATAGCCGCCCTCCGTGACGATGAACACGAATGAGCCGTCCTGGACGACGTCGGCCGCCAGCAATTCATCGTCCTCGCGGAACTTCATCCCGGTGACGCCCGAGGTCGCGCGTCCCATGGGACGCAGGGCGTCGTCGGTGGCAGTAAAGCGGATGGACTGTCCCTTGCGGGAAACCAGGAGGAGATCGTCCGTCTCCGAAACCAACTGTGCGGAAACCAGTTCATCCTCCTCCCGGAGGTTGATCGCGATGACGCCGGCCGTCCGGTTCGTGTCGTAGTCCTCCAGCCGGGTCTTCTTGACCAGACCGCTCTTGGTGGCAAGGACCAGGTATGGAGCCTGCTGGTAGTCCCGAAGGTCAAGTACCTGGGCAATGTGCTCATCGGGCTGGAATGCCAGCAGGTTGGCGACGTGCTGGCCCTTCGCGTCGCGCCCGGCCTCGGCCAATTCGTACGCCTTGGCACGGTACACGCGTCCCAGGTTGGTGAAGAAAAGCAGCCAGTGGTGGGTCGTGGTGACGAAGAAGTGCTCCACGACGTCGTCACCGCGCAGTTGGGCGCCCTTGACTCCCTTGCCACCGCGCTGTTGCGAACGGTAGTTGTCGCTGCGGGTCCGCTTGACATAGCCGCCGCGGGTGATCGTGACCACCACCTCTTCCTCGGGGATGAGGTCTTCCATGGACATGTCCCCGTCGAAGCCCATGAGGATATGGGTTCGTCGCTCGTCGCCGTGCTTGGCGACGATTTCAGCCAATTCCTGGCTGATGATCTCCCGCTGGCGCTGCTCGGAAGCCAGGATTGCGTTGTACTCGGCAATCAGGGCTTCAAGTTCAGCATGGCGGTCCTGGATCTTCTGGCGTTCCAAGGCAGCGAGGCGGCGAAGCTGCATGTCCAGGATGGCGCGGGCCTGGAGCTCGTCGATATCCAGGAGTTCCATCAGTCCATCGCGGGCAGCCTCGGTGGTGTTGGACGCCCGGATAAGGGCGATGACCTCGTCCAACATGTCCAGGGCCTTGAGGAGCGCCCGGAGGATGTGCGCTTCTTCCTCTGCCTTCCGCAGGCGGTAGCGGGTGCGTCGGGCGATGACGTCCATCTGGTGCGCCACCCAATGACGAATGAATGCGTCCAGCGTCAAGGTGCGGGGCACGCCGTCGACGATCGCAAGCATGTTCGCCGCAAAGTTGTCTTGGAGCTGGGTGTGCTTGTAGAGGTTGTTGAGCACGACCTTGGGGACGGCGTCACGCTTGAGGACAATCACCAAGCGCTGGCCCGTGCGGCCCGAGGTTTCGTCGCGAAGGTCCGCGATGCCTTGGATCTTGCCGTCCTTGACGAGCTCGGCGATCTTGATGGCCAGGTTGTCCGGGTTGGCCTGGTAGGGCAGTTCGGTGACAACAAGGCAAGTGCGGCCTTGCAGTTCCTCCACGTTGACCACGGCGCGCATCGTGATCGATCCGCGCCCCGTGCGGTAGGCGTCTTCGATTCCCTTATGGCCAAGGATCGTGGCTCCCGTGGGGAAGTCCGGTCCCTTGATGCGGAGCAGGAGCGCCTCGAGCAGTTCTTCGCGTGATGCTGTCGGGTTGTCCAAAGCCCATTGGACACCCTCGGCTACTTCGCGAAGGTTGTGCGGCGGGATGTTGGTGGCCATTCCGACGGCGATACCGGATGAGCCGTTGACCAACAGGTTGGGGAACCGCGCCGGAAGGATCGTCGGTTCCTGGTTCTTGCCGTCGTAGTTGTCCTGGAAATCGACGGTTTCCTCGTCGATGTCGCGGACCATTTCCATGGCCAACTGGGCCATCTTGGTTTCGGTGTAACGCGGGGCAGCCGCGCCGTCGTTGCCCGGGGAACCGAAGTTTCCCTGTCCCAAGGCAAGCGGATACCGCATGGTCCAGTCCTGGATCAGGCGCACCAAGGCGTCGTAGATCGCCATGTCGCCATGGGGGTGGTACGTACCCATGACGTCGCCGACAACACGTGCACACTTATTGAACGCGCGGTCGGGGCGGTAGCCGCCGTCGAACATCGCATACAGTACCCGCCGGTGTACTGGCTTCAGGCCATCCCGGACATCCGGGAGTGCGCGTCCCACGATGACCGCCATGGCATAGTCCAGATAGGACCGCTGCATTTCTGTTTGGAGATCAACCTGCTCCACGCGGTCAATCAGCAAATCGCCTTCAAGAATGGCGTCGTTGGTGTCCGCAGGCTCGGCGGGAACCTCGGGTGTTTCGTCACTCATCGTCTATTATTTCCGTTCCAGGTATATGTCAAATATGGAATATTCAGAAAGGGTCTTCGCCCTTTAGATATCCAGGAACCTGACATCCTTGGCGTTCTGCTGAATGAAGTTCCTGCGCGATTCCACGTCCTCGCCCATGAGCACCGAGAAGGTCTGGTCCGCGGCGAGGGCATCGTCCATGGTGACTTGCAAAAGGGTGCGGCGGTCCGGGTCCATGGTGGTGTCCCAAAGCTCCGTGTAGTCCATTTCACCAAGGCCCTTGTAGCGCTGGATCCCGTTGTCTTTCGGCAAGCGCTTGTTCAGGGCGGCGCCCTTGGTAATGGTTTCGTCGCGTTCGCGGTCGCTGTACACGTAATCGTGCGCGGCATTGGACCACTTGATCCGGTACAGGGGCGGCTGGGCGAGGTAGACATACCCGTGTTCGATGAGGGGACGCATGTAACGGAACAAGAGCGTCATAAGCAGCGTGGTGATGTGCTGCCCGTCGACGTCGGCATCTGCCATGAGGACGATCTTGTGGTAACGCAGCTTGGAGATGTCGAAGTCCTCGCCGATGCCGGTGCCGAAGGCCGTGATCATGGACTGGACCTCGTTGTTGCCAAGGGCTTTGTCCAGGCGGGCCCGCTCCACGTTCAGGATCTTGCCGCGGAGCGGCAGGATGGCCTGCGTTTCCGGGTTGCGTCCGCGCTTCGCGGAACCGCCGGCCGAGTCACCCTCCACGAGGTACACCTCGCAACGCGAAGGATCCTTCGAGGAGCAGTCGGACAACTTGCCTGGCATGCCGAAGGATTCAAGCGGGCTCTTGCGGCGTGCGTTGTCCCGTGCCTTGCGGGCCGCCATGCGCGCCTGGGCTGCCTGGACCGCCTTGCGGATGACATCGCGGGCCGGTCCCGGGTTGCGTTCCAACCAATCGCCCAGCTGGTCCGTGACGACGCGCTGCACAAAGCCCTTTACCTCGGAATTGCCGAGCTTTGTTTTCGTCTGGCCCTCGAACTGGGGTTCGGACAGCTTCACCGAAATGACCGCAGTAAGGCCTTCGCGGATGTCGTCACCAGTGAGGTTGTCGTCCTTCTCCTTGATGATGGTCTTCTCGCGCGCGTAACGGTTGATCAGCGAGGTCATTGCCGCACGGAAACCTTCTTCGTGGGTGCCGCCCTCGTGGGTGTTGATGGTGTTGGCGTACGTATGCACGCTCTCGGAGTAGGCCGTGGTCCACTGCATCGCGACCTCGACGGCCATGTGCCGTTCGGAGTCTTCGGTCTCGAAGGCGATGACATCCTCGTGGACGATGTCTACCTTCTTGCTCGAGTTGAGGTGCTTCACATAGTCCAGGAGCCCATCGTTGTATTGGTATACGACGGTCCGGTGTTCGGCCGCCACTTCGCCTTCGGTGACGACGGCGTCGAGATCGAGGTCGTCGTCCCCCGTTTGCGGCGCGGGCCGCTCGTCCGTGAGGGTGATACGCAGGCCCTTGTTAAGGAAGGCCATCTGCTGGAAGCGGGCACGGAGGGTTTCGAAGTCGAATTCCGTGCTTTCGAAAATGGTGCCGTCAGGGTAGAAGGTCTGCGAC
This sequence comes from bacterium RCC_150, assembly GCA_041360635.1. GTDB lineage: Bacteria > Actinomycetota > Actinomycetes > Actinomycetales > Micrococcaceae > Arthrobacter. The sequence goes on from JBFUPP010000015.1 coordinate 76,809, forward strand.
GTACCCGTCTGGTCCGTTGCCTCGCCCTTGACGAGCGGCCCTTGCGGTTTGCCGCCGTCGGCGAATGTCATCCGCCACACGTGGCCCTGCCGCCGGACCTCGGTATCGACCCGCCGGGATAGCGCGTTGACAACGGAAATACCCACGCCGTGGAGACCGCCGGACACTGCATACCCGCCCCCGCCGAACTTGCCTCCGGCATGCAGGATCGTCATGACCACTTCGACAGTGGGCTTCTTCTCGGTGGGGTGCATGTCCACCGGGATACCGCGGCCATCATCCACAACCTTGACGCCGCCGTCGGCCTGCAGCGTTACCTCGATATGGCTGCAGTAGCCGGCCAACGCCTCGTCTACCGAGTTGTCCACCACTTCGTACACCAAGTGATGAAGCCCGCGCGGGCCCGTGGATCCGATATACATGCCCGGGCGTTTGCGGACCGCTTCGAGACCTTCAAGGACGGTGATGTCGCTCGCACCGTATTCCCTGGATTCCACTGGTCTATCGGTTTGGTGGGCATCGCCCGTCGCGGGTTCTACTGCCAAGGTCTCTGCATTGTCGTTAGCCACAGGCGCTTTCGACTCCTCTGTACTCGATGGTCGCCAACAGCCACCGCACACCAAAAGAAGAGTGTCCGTCACGGACACTCCACAGTGATACGGCCGCCGTCCAGCGCCCAGTTGTCTACGTTGATTCTATCGTGACTGGACGCTATTCCTTGCAACGCCCGGCCCGGATGCTGAGGAAAGTACCCCTAGGAGGTCACTAACCCCATCTGCAAGGGGCTAAAAGAGGACCTGTCGGGGAGCTATACGCCACGGGGAGGTTTCTCGCGCCTGTGCGCCGTTCAAGGAAGCCGGAGCAAGCGCAACTTGCGGAAAGCTACCCGTAGGTATCCCGCGGACCCCGGCCGTTGACGCTCCGGCCGCCCTTGCGCCAGCTCGGAGCGGTTGGGGCGAGGACATGGATGGATGTCACGACGCCTTCGCCCAGCTCTTTGCGGAACATGTCCAAAAGACTCGTGCTAAGCAACCTCAGCTGGGTCGCCCATGCTGTGGAGTCGCAGCGGACGTGCAATGTGGTGTCGGTGAAGCTCTCCGGGGTGCAGTGCGCGGAGATCTCAGGACCAACTAAAGCGCCCCACTCTGCCATGACCGAACCGACAGCCACCGGCGAGGTCCAGCCGCGTTCGGCGACCAGGCGGCCCACCACTTTCCCGAGGCCAAGAGGATCCCGGCCCGTACCATGGAACTGGCTGAATCCCCTGGTGTCACGGGAGCCCTTGCGTTTCGGCGCAGCTCCCGTGCGGGGTGCCGCGCGCCGGATCTCGCCACGCGCCGCAGCTGCTTCACGCATCCGGTTCAGGGCCGATTGAGCAGCGTCGATCCGATCGGGGTCCCTGCCCGGCTGCAGTCCGCCGGCGCTATCCTTCTCCATCAATGCCTCCGGGTACAACCTTCACCCGCCGCCCGGCTAGTTCCTCTGGAATATCGGCGTCGACGGCGGCCGTCACCAGGACCTGCTCGGCGCCGGCGACTATGGCAGCAAGTTTACGCCGACGCTCGACATCCAACTCGGCGAACACGTCGTCGAGAATGAGGATGGGCGCGGAACCGCCCGTCCTTGTGTCATCCAGCATGACGTAGTAGGACGCCAAACGCAGCGAAAGGCACATGGACCACGTTTCCCCGTGCGAGGCATAGCCTTTCGCGGGGGCCTGACCCAAGATGAGTTCGAGTTCGTCCCGGTGCGGTCCAACGAGGGAAATGCCCCGTTCGAGTTCCCTGCGCCGCGAAGCGGCGAATGCCCGCACATAACGCTCCGCGAGTTCCTCCACTGACAGGGCGCGGAGATCCTCAACCCCGGCGGAACCTTCATCGACACGTTCGGCCGGACCGCCGTCGTCGTCCAACACACTCAGGAGGGTCGAGCGATAAATGAGGCCGGCCTCCTTGGAACCGTCAGTCAACAGGGCGTACGCCCGGTTCACGTGTGGCCGAAGGCGTTCGACGAGTTCGAGCCTCGCATGCAGGAGCTCCGCGCCGGCCCGTGCCATGTGGTGGTCCCAAACATCCAGGGTGGCTTCGTGTCCCGCGGTGAGCTTCCCGGACCGGGCAGACTTTAGCAATGCGTTGCGCTGTTTCAACACCCGATCGTAATCGCTGCGCGTGGCTGCGTGCATCGGGATGAGGCTCACCAGCAGTTCATCGAGGAATCGGCGCCGGTTGGACGGATCGCCCTTGACCAGGGCGAGGTCCTCGGGCGCGAACAGCACGGTGTGGCAAATGCCCAGGATGTCGCGGGCGCGCACCGGGTTTCCCCGGTTGATCCGCCCCCTGTTGGCGCGGCCGGCGTTGATCTCTAGTTCGACCATCGTCGACTGTTCTCCGCGGACAAGCTTGGCCCTCACCAAAGCGCGTTCGGCACCAAAGCGCAGGAGCGGCGCGTCCGTGCTGACGCGGTGCGAGCTGAGCGTTGCCAGGTAGCCGATGGCTTCCACGAGGTTCGTCTTGCCGATGCCGTTGGAACCGACCAGGACCGTGACGCCGGGGCCGAGCTTGAGGTCAACCTGCGCGTAACTCCGGAAATCGGTCAGCGAAAGATGTTCGAGGTACACGCGTAGTGCTGGTTGGCCGGGGCCTAGTTGGCCGGGCGGGTAGCGTGTCCGCCGAATTGGTGGCGCAGGGCCGACACCATCTTCATGGCCGGGGAGCTATCCTCGCGGGAAGCGAAACGCGCGAAAAGGGCCGCCGTGATGGCCGGTGCAGGGACGGCGTTGGCGATTGCTTCTTCCACAGTCCAGCGGCCTTCGCCGGAATCTTCCACGTAATCGTCAATGGAAGCCAGACCCGGGTCCTCGTCGAGGGCTTTGACCATGAGGTCAAGCAGCCAGGAACGGACCACCGTTCCCTTTTGCCAAGCACGGAATGTGCCAGGGAGGTCCTTGACGATTTCCTTGGCGGCCAACAGTTCATAGCCTTCCGCATAGGCCTGCATCAGCCCGTACTCGATGCCGTTGTGGACCATTTTCGCGTAGTGGCCGGCGCCGACGCCGCCTACGTGAACGAAGCTGTCGGCCCGCTCGCCTTCAGGGCGAAGGGCATCGAAGACGGGCAGGGCCAGTTCGATGTCCTCTTCCGCGCCGCCGGCCATGAGCCCGTAGCCGTTCTGCAAGCCCCACACACCACCCGAAACACCACAATCGGCGAAACGGATGTCCTTTGAAGCCAGCAAGGCGGCATGCTTTTGGTCTTCGGTGAAGCGGGAGTTGCCACCGTCGATCACCATATCGCCGGCTGAAAGCTTCTCGCTGAGTTCCTCGATCACGGCGTCCGTGATCGGACCTGAAGGAACCATCACCCAGACCAGGCGCGGGGTAGGCAGTGCCGCGATCAGCTCATCGACGGAGGCGACATCCGCGACGTCGCGATTTCGGTCATATCCCGTGACCTCGATTCCGCCCTTCCGCAGGCGTTCGCGCATGTTGAAGCCCATTTTGCCAAGGCCGATTAGTCCAATGTGCACGGTGTGAACTCTTTTCTGCGGTGGTTGCGTGGTGGAACCCAACGGCTAGTTGGGGAGGCGGACCGGCATCACGAGGTAGCGGTAGTCGTCCTGGTCATCGCCGTCTGCTTCGTTTTGGGCGGTGATCATGGCTGGCTTGGGTGCCGTCGTGAAGGAGAAGCGCACGAACTTGGTCTCGATGACGCTCAGGCCTTCGATCAGGTAATGCGGGTTGAAGGCGACGGTGATGTCTTCGCCGCTGAGCTGGGCTTCGAGTTCTTCGGATGCCTGGGCGTCTTCGCCGGTGCCGGCGTCGAGGTTTAGTTGGCCCTGCGTGAAAGCCAGGCGAACAGGAGTATTGCGTTCGGCGACGAGGGAGACACGGCGAACGGCCTCCACGAGTTCCTGGGTCTGCACCGTTGCGTGGATCGGAGTGGAATCCGGAAACAACGAGCGGATCTTGGGGTAGTCGCCGTCGACCAGCAAGGACGTGGTGGTACGGCCTCCGCTTTCGAAGCCAATCAGGCGGCTGTCGTCATCAGCGAGTGCGAGGTGGATGTCGCCACTGCCACCAAGGGTCTTGGCTACCTCGTTGAGGGTCTTCGACTTCACCAAGGCGCTGGTGGAAATCCCCGGGGTGACCGGCTTCCACGGAACTTCGCGCATGGCCAGACGGTACCGGTCGGTTGCCAGGAGCGTGATCATGTCGTCCTCGATCTCCATGCGGACGCCCGTGAGGATCGGAAGGGTGTCATCCTTGCTGGCCGCGATGATCACTTGGGAAACAGCCTGGGCAAAGGCGTCGCCGGGCAGGGTGCCGCTGATAGCTGGAAGTGCGGGCAACGGTGGGTATTCGGATTCCGGCATGGTGGCCAGGTGGAAGCTGCTTCGGCGGCAGGTGAGTGTCACTTTGCTGCCGTCGGTCTCGATTTCCACTGGAGCGGAGGGCAGGCTTCGGCAAATGTCTGCGAGGAGGCGCCCGGATACCAGGATCGTTCCTTCGGTGGTGATGTCAGCCGGAATCTCAAGGCGTGCCGAAGTCTCGTAATCGAAGCTCGAGAGGCTTACCGTTCCAGCTTCGGCTTTGAGCAGCAGGCCCGAAAGGACCGGGACGGGCGGCCGCGGAGACAACGACCGGGCTGTCCACGTTACGGCTTCTGCCAGGACGTCCCGCTCGACTCTGAACTTCACGGAAGGGTGCCGCCTTTCATTGCTGCTGCCAGTGTTCCACCGAAAACTCCACACGAGCTCCGAAAACCGCACCTGGAACGTCGGCGGCTTTGTGGTCCCTGCGCGGAGCACAACGAATGTGCAGCGCGAACTACAAAACAGCGCCGAGTTTGGACGCGATGCAGACAGCTTAGCCGGAAGTCAGGGCATTAACCCATCCCCGGGTGGGCCGGGCGGTTGTCCGGAGCGGACCCGGGCCGCGTCGGTGGGTGGGCGGAAGGAGATTGTTGTTTGAGGGATTTCAATTTTTTGGGATTAGTAGTGTTAATAACCCCTGTGGAAACTGTGGATAACCGCCTCCCCGCCCGGACTTCCGCGGTTAAGGCCTGTTCACGATGTGTGGGTGACCGGGGTTTTAAACAGGGTGTGGACGTGGATAACCCCCAGGGCCGCTTTTAACGATCCACAGGAGCCTTAAGGGTTTTAAGCCCATTAACCGCGCTTGTCCCCTTAAGTATCCACAGGCTTATCCACATGTCCCTGTTAATAAGGTATGGAGGGTGCGCCTAGGGGTCGCGCTGTTGCTGCTTGATGCGGTTGGTAAGTTCCGTCACCTGGTTGTAGATCACACGGCGCTCAGCCATCAATTCCCTGATCTTGCGGTCGGCATGGATCACCGTTGTGTGGTCGCGGCCGCCAAGTTCTTGTCCGATCTTCGGCAAGGACATGTCAGTCAGCTCGCGGCAGAGGTACATGGCGATTTGCCGGGCCGTCACCAGGGTGCGCGTACGGGACTTGCTGCAGAGTTCCTCCATGCTGAGCTTGAAGTACTCGGCCGTCTGCTTCAGGATCTGCTCAGCGGTGATCTCCTGTGCGCCGTCGTCGGTAATCAGGTCCTTCAGGACCATCTCGGCAAGGGCGACGTCGACGGGCTGGCGATTGAGGCTCGCAAAAGCGGTGACCCGGATCAGTGCGCCCTCAAGTTCGCGGATATTGCTGGAAATCTTGGAGGCAATGTATTCGAGGGCGTCGTCCGGAGCCGACAAGCCTTCGTTCTGGGCCTTCTTGCGAAGGATGGCGATACGGGTTTCGAGTTCCGGCGGCTGGATATCGGTGAGCAGGCCCCACTCGAAGCGCGACTTCATGCGATCTTCGAATCCGGCCAACTGCTTCGGCGGCAAGTCCGAGGTGATGACCACCTGCTTGTTGTTGTTGTGCAGCGCGTTGAACGTGTGGAAGAACTCCTCAAGGGTCCGGTCCTTGCCGGCCAGGAACTGGATGTCGTCAATCAGCAGGACATCGACGTTCCGGTATGTGGTCTTGAAGCTGGCACCTTCGTCGTCGCGGATCGAGTTGATGAAGTCGTTCGTGAACTCCTCGGAATTCACGTACCGGACGCGGATTCCGCCGTAGAGCCGGCGGGCATAGTGGCCGATGGCGTGCAGGAGGTGGGTCTTGCCCAACCCGGAGTCGCCGTAGATGAACAAGGGGTTGTACGCCTTGGCAGGTGCTTCCGCGACCGCCACCGCGGCTGCGTGGGCGAAGCGGTTGGACGACCCGATGACGAACGTGTCAAAAACGTATTTCGGGTTCAGGCGGCCGAATTCGTGTGACGTGCTCGGCGGCGTCGGCTGCGGCTTGAGCTCAACGGCAAGATCGCCTTCCGAAGAGAGTTCGACGACGGTGGCCGGCTCTTCATGGATGGGCACCAGATCCGTGTCGACGTCGATCGCGCACCGAATGTCGTCCGAGAAGACATTGCGGAGGGCGTCGTCGAGGGCGTCCTTGACCTGGGTCTGGAGGACCTCGCGGGTCAGCTCATTGGGCACGGCGACCAGGAGGGTTGAACCGATAAGTCCCTGTGCCTGGGCAAGGATGACGAAACCACGCTGCCGGGGCGTGACGCGGTCGTCCTGTTCGAGCAGGCTCAGCACCCGGCGCCAGGAACTTCCGACCGTGTTGGCATGGTTGGCTTCGTCTACCGTCATCAATGGGTTCCCTCGAGTACTTGCTTGCCTGGATTGCGGCAGCCGAAGGTCCAAACCAGTAGTGGATTCCGAACCGAATCCACAGGGTTATGCACATTCCGTGGATAATCGGCTACTGAGACACTCTAGGGGATGGATTCCCCAGAAGATAGCTGGGAACATGCTTGTGGATAATTACACGATTGTTGTTCTCGAAAGGCGCCTGTGAGCCACTTCATCCACAGGCCCGCGTGGTGACTTAGCCACAGCTGGGGATAGCCGGACCGGGGGCTGCCGGTTTGACCTTGGTAGTCTTTTTGCCCTAACGTTGTGAAGTCCTATGTGTCCGCTTTTAGGCCATCTGCATCCCGGGAAATTCCGGGGTTGATGGGGGCAGATACACAAATAAACTTAGCGTCGGCCAGTTCTTCCCCTTTTGATCGGGTGGGCGCACCTTTGATCCACTGGAGTAACTAACGTGAGCAAGCGGACTTTTCAGCCGAATAACCGCCGTCGGGCCAAGAAGCACGGCTTCCGCCTTCGTATGCGCACCCGTGCCGGCCGCGCCATCCTGGCCGCCCGTCGTGGCAAGGGCCGCACGGAACTTTCGGCCTAAATTACTGGCTTGTCGGTCAGCCCTCCCAAGCGAGTCATTAGGTGCTAGCCACCCGTAACCGCCTTCGGACTTCAACCGACTTTTCAACAACTGTACGTTCCGGCGTCCGCAATGGACGCCGGAACTTAGTGTTATATACGGCATCTATCGATGCCGGTGAACCGAGCCGCATCGGCTTCATTGTTTCGAAAGCTGTCGGGAACGCTGTGACCAGGAACCTCGTTAAGAGGAGACTGAGGGAAGCAGGTGCATTGTCCTTGGGCATGCACGGAACCGGACTAGCTATTGTTGTCAGGGCATTGCCCGCGGCTGCGACTGCAAGCTGGGACCAACTGCTGACAGACTACAACGCCGCTTTAACGGCGACCACGAAACGGCTCGGCGGAGGTTCTCCGCGGACTGTTTCGCCCACCCAGGGCACCACAACGGAAGGGACACCGCGTGCATGAGCTGAGCTCCGCCGTCGTCCGCTTCTTTCGAGGCACTCCGAGGGTCCTCGGAACCTTTCTCTGGGAGCTACCCCGAAACGTCCTCATCATCTTGTTGAAGACGTATCGCCGGCTCATCTCTCCCTTGTACGGCCAAGTTTGCCGGTTCTTCCCCTCCTGCTCGGCTTATGCCCTCGAAGCGGTGACGGTGCACGGTGCCGTCAAAGGAAGCTGGCTGGCAGTGCGGCGCCTCGCGCGTTGCCACCCTTGGAATGCCGGCGGCGTGGACCACGTCCCCGCCGGCCACCGCCATTGGCCGGAAGGCCAGACACCCACAATTGTTGTACTGAACAACCCGGACTTGTTCCTGGCTGTGCGGTCTGATGAAGACGGTCGCCGTACAGCGGCCTGAGGAAATAGGGAAACGTAAATGGACATCTTTGGAACAATTCTGGCCCCGTTCAAGTGGCTGGTTTCCGCGATCATGCTGGGGTTCCACGACGGCCTGAGCTTTATCGGGCTACCCCCGGCCAACGGCTGGACGTGGACTCTGTCCATCATCGGCTTGGTGCTGGTTATCCGCGCCGCCCTGATTCCTGTCTTCGTCAAGCAGATCAAGGCGCAGCGCGGCATGCAACTTCTTCAGCCGGACCTGAAGAAGATGCAGCAGAAGTACAAGGGCAAGACCGACCAGCTTTCGCGCCAGGCCATGGCCCAGGAGCAGATGGCGCTGTACAAGAAGCACGGCACCAACCCGTTCTCCGCTTGTTTGCCCATGCTGATCCAGATGCCGTTCTTCTTTGCGCTTTTCCAGGTGCTTTCCGGTATCACGCAGGCCCGCCAGAGCGGTGTGGGCATCGGTGCGTTGAGCCATGACCAGGTGGTGCAGTTCGACGAGTCAAGCATTTTTGGCGCTCCACTGTCCGCAACCTTGCTGCACGGTACGCCTGCCGGCGGGGACGTTGTGGCGGTATGGGTTCTGTCCATCGTGATGATCCTTGCGATGACCGCATCGCAGTTCATCACCCAGAAGCAGATCATGGCCAAGAACATGTCCGAAGAGGCGATGGCCAGCCCCTTCATGCGCCAGCAGAAGATGATGCTCTACATCCTGCCGCTCGTGTTCGGCGTTGGCGGCATCAACTTCCCGATCGGCGTGCTTATCTACTGGACCACCACCAACCTGTGGACCATGGGACAGCAGTTCTTCGTGATCCGCCGCATGCCGACTCCGGGCTCGCCCGCGGCCAAGGCGCTTGCTGAGCGTCGGGCGGCCAAGGGTCTCCCTGCCATTCCCCTCTTGGGCGCCAAGAAGGACGCCGACGTCGCTGCCGAGGTTGCCGCCGTCGAAGTCAAGACCCAGCGCATCCAGCCACAACGTAAGAACAGGAAGAGGAAGTAATGTCTGTCGAAAGCACCGAAGAGGCAACGTCCGCCGGAACCGCCGGCTCGACCGAGGACCAGGCCACAGTAGAAGCTTCCACCGATGCCGCACCTGCCGCTAAGGGTTCTTCCGTGAGCCGCCTCGAAGAAGAAGGGGACGTCGCCGCGGACTACCTCGAGGAACTGTTGGACATCGCCGATATCGACGGTGATATCGATATTGAGATCCGTAACGGACGTACCTACATCTCCATCGCCGCGGAAGAAGGCTCGGAAGGGCTCGAAAGCCTGGTTGGACCGGACGGCGAAGTGCTTGAAGCCCTGCAGGAATTGGCCCGCCTCTCCGTGCTGTCCGCTACCGAGAACCGCTCGCGCCTGGTGCTGGATATCAACGGCTACCGCAAGGAGCGCGCAGGCGACCTCCAGCAGATTGCGGAGGACGCGGTTGCCAAGGTGAAGGAAACGGGATCTTCAGTCGCACTCGAACCGATGAGTGCCTACGAACGGAAGATCGTGCACGACGCCGTTGCTGATCTCGGGCTCGTTTCCGAATCCGAGGGCGAGGGTGCCAACCGCCACATCGTGGTTTCGGTCGACTAACGGCTCATGGTCGAGATCACCGCAGTCGAGCTGCAGGCGGCAGAGAAGATTTTTGGCGTACGGCTGGATCTTGCCCAGCGGTACGTGGAGCACCTTGCCACATCCGGCACCGAGCGTGGACTAATCGGTCCCCGCGAGGTCCCCCGGCTGTGGAGTCGGCATGTCCTTAATTGCGCCGTCATTGAATCTGTCATTGCCCACGGAAGCCATGTGGCCGATGTCGGTTCCGGTGCCGGGCTTCCGGGACTTTGCCTTGCCATTGCCAGGCCGGACCTTGAACTCACCTTGATTGAGCCGCTTGAGCGTCGGGTCATTTGGCTTCAGGAAGTTGTCGACGACCTTGGCTTGGACAATGTCACGGTCATGCGTACCAGGGCGGAACTTGCGGTGGGCATGGTTGATGCCGACGTCGTCACGGCACGTGCGGTTTCGGCGTTGTCCAAGCTTGCCGGCCTCACCATTCCTTTGCTCGACGGCAAGGGTGAAGTAGTTGCGATCAAGGGTCGGAGCGCTGCAGAGGAGATCGAGCAGGCAGCAAAGGCCATCCGCAAGCTGGGTGGTGTGGATACCTCCGTGGTCCTTTGCGGCGAAGACCTCTTGGAAGAACCCACCACCGTGGTGCGGATCGTCGTCAACAAGCAAGGGAAGAACGGCTAGCTACGGCGCTGTGTCCCGCGTGTCGCCAATTGAACGGTTAAGCTAGAGAACGGCAGCTAGAGCCGAATGAGAGTGAGAGTGTGACTGTGGGCAGTAGCGAAACCTCCACGCATAGGATCCCGCCATTTATTTCACTGGGGTCCGCGCGGGCAATGGCTGCACCCTCAGCGTCATTTGAATCAGCTTTAATGCGAACGAATACGGTTGCAAACGCCGCTGTTTCACGTGAAACCCTTGCGACCGGGGTGGACAACGTCATGGACTCCATTGACGATTCAAGTCCTATTGCCCGTCAGTTGGCCAACGAGACAAAGCGCCGTGAGCGCCTGTTGGGCCGTGAATTGCCGAAACCGGAGAAGACACGCATCTTCACGGTTTCAAACCAGAAGGGCGGGGTCGGAAAGACCACTACGACGGTGAACATCGCCGCTGCGCTGGCATCGGCTGGCCTGAATGTCCTCGTGATCGACATCGATCCCCAAGGCAACGCCTCTACGGCTCTGGGTGTAGAGCACCACGCGGATGTTGACAGTATTTACGACGTCCTGATCAACGATCTGCCGCTCCGCGACGTCGTAGCTCCCTGCCCCGATATCCCGAACCTCATTTGCGCACCAGCGACCATCCACCTGGCCGGTGCCGAGATCGAGCTGGTTTCGCTCGTCGCCCGCGAGCAGCGCTTGCGCCGCGCAATCGATGTCTATGCCAAGGAACGTGAGAAGAACGGCGAAGGTCGCCTCGACTTCATCTTCATCGACTGCCCTCCGAGCCTGGGCCTCCTGACCGTCAACGCGTTTTGCGCGGCGAGCGAGGTCCTCATCCCGATCCAATGCGAGTACTACGCGCTCGAAGGCCTCAGCCAGCTGCTCAAGAACATCGAAATGATCCAGAAGCATCTCAACGCGGAGCTGGTGGTGTCCACGATTCTGCTGACGATGTATGACGGAAGGACCAACCTCGCGGCCCAAGTAGCTTCCGAGGTGCGCCAACATTTCCCCGACCAGGTCCTCAGCGCAGTGGTTCCGCGCTCCGTTCGTATCTCGGAGGCTCCGAGCTACCAACAGACGGTGATGACGTACGATCCGTCTTCCAGCGGCGCGCTTTCCTACATGGAAGCCGCGGCGGAGATCGCGGACCGCTAGACTTTCTCAAACACTGCAACATCCTTGGCGGGCTCGATTCTTGCCATTCCACCGGAGGGACATATTAATGAGCGAAAAGCGACGAGGCCTGGGTAGGGGTCTTGGGGCTCTCATTCCCAGCTCCGCTTCGGCTGGAGTCTCGGGTAACGGCTCAACGCCGTCCCGCCCAGTGGATCTCTTCTTCCCCGAGGCCCGTAAAACGACCGACTCGGTGGACGCTGTCGCCGAGACCGAGATTGCCAAGAGCGCTCCCGCGCGTGGATCTTCGTCACCGGACGCTTCGTCCCAAGGTACGACGGCGGAGGGCAGCGACGCTGCGCAGGATCCTGCCAAGGCGGCACGGACAGCGTCCAAGACATCGGTGCGTTCGGCTGCTTCGGCTGACGGTCCCGCCGCGAAGGCCTCAGGTCCCGCGGCTTCGGGGTCGGACGACCGCGCTGATACTGATGCTTCCTTGATTGCTAGTGGACGTGCGTCCTCCGCTGATTCCGACGATGCCAACTACGTGGAACTTGTTGAAGTTCCTGGTGCGCGTTTCGCCGAGATTCCTGTCGCCGATATTCATCCGAATAGGAAGCAGCCCCGTAGCGTCTTCGACGAGGACGACATGGCTGAGCTTGTTCACTCAGTCAAGGAAATCGGCGTCCTCCAGCCAATTGTTGTGCGTACTTCAACCGAAAAGGGTGGAGAACCGTACGAACTTGTCATGGGTGAGCGGCGCTGGAGGGCAGTTCAGGCTGCCGGGCTTGAAACCATTCCGGCCATTGTCCGCGATACCAGTGACGATGACCTCCTTCGTGACGCCCTGCTTGAGAACCTCCACCGCAGCCAGCTGAATCCCTTGGAAGAGGCTGCCGCGTATCAGCAATTGCTCGAGGACTTTGGAACGACCCACGAGCAGTTGGCCGACCGGATCGGCCGGTCGCGTCCGCAGGTCTCAAACACGCTGCGCCTGCTGAAGCTTCCGCCGCTCGTGCAAAGGCGTGTAGCGGCAAGTGTGCTCTCCGCCGGCCACGCCCGTGCCCTGCTTGCTCTCCCCGACGCCGCGGCGATGGAACGTCTCGCGCAGAAAATCGTCGCTGAAGGAATGTCCGTTCGTGCAACCGAGGAAGCAGTTGCACTATACCAGGATCCTACAGTTCCCGCTAAGAACAGCATCCCGAGACCGAATGCCAGGCACGAGCGCCTAGACTATCTGGCATCGTCGCTTTCGGATCGCCTGGACACCAACGTCAAGATCACGCTCGGTGCCCGTAAGGGACGAGTCAGCATCGAATTCGCGAGTGTTGAGGACCTGAACCGTATTATGGACGTCTTAACGCCAGAGTCGGAGGACTGAGTAGGTCACTTAGGACATGTGGGGCCCGCTTCTGTGGAAGTGGGCCCCACTGCTTTTTCCCTACATGTGCGCTGATTTCGGGCTTTTGAAACTTGTCAGGGACGTATTGTTCTTGGCCTTGGGATATTTCTCGTGGGCCGGGATTGGTGCCCCACGAGATTGCCATCATCTGGTGGCATTGCTGATCTTGGCTATCCGGGTCTTGCCTTTGTGACCGTGGCGGAGCTCTCGTTTTGGGCGTTTCTCTTACGTCATTAGCCTGTTATTGCGATTCCTTCGAGAACCCCCCTGACTGGCTTCTGAACTCGTTGAATTCTTTCCGTAGGCCCGTGATTCCGGTGTGTACGAATTGCTAGGTTGTCCTGATTCCTTGCTTCTGTTGGTAGTCCGCTTATTGGTGCTTTCTTTGTTCTCGGTTGTCTGAGTTTGTTTCTCTGGGGCGATGGCTCGCTGTTCATGTAAATGCATCTGAGGCTGCAGGCAGTTCAACGGACCTTAATGGGGCGGCGCATTGTTTGGTTCGGTTCGTTTCACGTGAAACCGCCTCGCCTGTTTTGATCGGCATAGTTCCGGATCGAGTCCTTATCTCCTCCATCCATCCGAAGGATCTACCCCCGTTTCACGCGAACCCACTTCTCCGCCACCTGAAGAGCCCGGTAAGAGTGGTCATTAGCATTCGGTAGAACGGTCCGATCAGGTGCCAAATTGCTCGCTATCACCCGCACATTTGCCTTCCAACATCGGTGAGCGTTTCGTTTCGGGCGGTCGCCCGATGCGTAGTAGGTTGATGCAAGTTCCCGGCAGCCCAGACTTAGCGGACGTGTTTCACGTGAAACGAGTACGAAGAATACCCGCTCAAAGTCAGATAGGCGCAAACCTGCTGAGTTCCCGGCTCTTTTGGGCGCGGTTGTGCTTTTGTGACTGCGACCATTGTTCACTATGCGTGTTTCACGTGAAACCTTCCCAGGAGCCTCCTTGGCTCACACATGGACAAGCGCATGAAGTTTCAAAACCCGACGCCCTGCCCTCGATTCACGGCACACCGGGAGAACAGATAGCGAGCTCGCGGTTATCGGCCGGGAATGACGCCTGATCTCGACCTACTTGTAATTGAGTGAGACGGCAGCACGTTTGAGTACTGGTTTCCCAGCTGATCTGTCGAGCAGTTGACTCGTGCGCGGCGTCTGTGTGTTCGAGCGTTGTGGTTTCCTTCAGTGAGAATGCCCTATCGGCGCAACACCGATGATGTCTCCCTCTGCGAGCATTGTCCCGTGAGCGGTTCGAAAATGGTTTCTTTGGGTGCCAGGGAACGCGACGAATGCCCGGCCTGGATTGGTGAGAACTTATGATGCTGCTACGCCTTGGGTGCGAACTATCACGATTCAGTTGGCGCACGGGCGCGAACCGTTCTGAATCACAGCTCGGCTTAGCGAATCGGACTGAGGAGAGCCAGGAAGCCGGTTGCCCGCTTTGTAGATTTTACGATCCAGTCAGCGAGGGCGGCGGGGTGGCGAGATGCCATTCTAAAAAATTGGCCCGTGGAAGACGGACCCTCGCCAGAAGGCCCTTTTCGGAACACTGTGGTGTCGGATTTTGCGCTCTCGTTATGAATAGTATGTCGATATGTGGCTAGGTGCCTGGAAGACACAATCTAACCTTCGTTGGCTCTTTTATACGCCGCCCTACTCCCCTTGATCGTTCGTTGGCTCGGTGTCTCTCCAGCACGTGCATGCATCGCTATGGTGGAACTGGCTAGACATGGCTACCGAAACTGCATGCAGCAAGCGTGTCTGTGCGTCATCGAAAGGCGGCGCCAAACGGACGCGCCGCATGTCTAGGTCTCATCCCCAGTACGTGGCGACAAGCCAAGAAGCAAGCGGTGATCCGTGCTCCCCCGTCTTGGCTGCTGTCTGCCGATGACCGATGAGCGAGGTTGGTCGGTTCGAAGCCACACCCCGTGTTCGGAACAGTCCGTCGGGCTCGCAGCGGCCAGCCGATGGAGGCCCGGTGCGGTCTCATTTTCGCGATCCATTGGGCGTGCCGCCGCCTGCCTGGCGGGCTATTGTCGTTGCGTGATTCAGACCCTGAAGGCGCCCGCCCCGACTGTGATCGTGGGGGTCGTGTCTGGAATCGACGTTCATTGCGTACTAGTTGCCTGCCGTTAGTCGTCAACAGCCGACCAAGTGGCCTGTTGATAAGACTGTGGAATAGTGACGTACGTCCTGTGGATAACCATGTTGATAATTGTGTGTTTGTCCTGAGCTCGCGGTTGTGAGAGAAGCTAGCGCAGGTTCTGTTGGCGCGGCCAGAGTGTCACGCATACTTCAGGATTGCAGTTCGTTTCACGTGAAACAGGAATCGCACGTGGAAATTGCCGCACTTCATGCAGGTTTACAACGAATCCGGGCGTTTTTCACCTCTTTTCACGCCGGGACCTGGGCGAGACGAGACCAAATGTGCGGGCGACCGAAGACAGGACGATAGCTTCGTGCTGCGGACTTCATGGCGGGGGGATTTCGACGGTAGGCAAGCGCAGTGTTGGTCGGTGGATATCGCTGTGGATAACTTTGTGAATAACTTGTAGTCCTCCGGTGGAAAACTTCGCTCATCGCACCAGTGGTCCAATCCAGCATTTCTGCTCGGCGGTCGGTAGCTCCAGCTTGGGGGGATGATGACCAAGGACGCTACCGCCCACGCCTCGGTGCGATGGCGCGTCCCAGTGAAGGACAGCAAGGGTGACTTGCGCTACTTTCCCTCTGCGGGGCACCAGTCGTTTCACGTGAAACGATAATGCGGAAAAAGGACATGACTTACTTCCGACTGGTTTTTTCAGACACTCGTAGGCGTAGCAAGCTCCGAAAGCAGCAGTTGCGCTCACGCCCGGGCCCACACTTGCTGGTATCCTCGTCTGGCTCAGCGTAGCTATTCCATGCCTTGGCCTGCACAGCCGCAGCTCGGCATCACTCCGTGAGGCGAGGCACGCCCGCTCGTGGCCCACCGCGCATGTCCTTTTGGTATCCCTCAACCACCCGCGGCGTAGGTCCAATGAGCTAGACCCTGCGAGCTGCCAGGTCGCATTTCAAGACGACCCGACCATATGCAGTGCTGGTAGCCCATTGGTTTTGTAACAGTCGGGCAGCTGAAATGGAAATGTTCCTGAGCCATCGCGTGTGGCTGTGTAACGTGCGGTGCGACGGCGGCCGGCATCTAGCCTTGCCTGGAAGGGATTTCTTCGCTGAAGGCATGATCAGTTGGCGCAGACCGGGACCGTCGACTAATCGACCCAGGTACTGAGCTGTTCCCGGCGTGGAGGAGCAGGCGCATATGGCAACCCAGAAGTTCGGTTCCACATAGTACGAGGCCGGTGACATGGACCTCCGGCTGAGCTGTGCGGGTCTCAGGTACGAGGAGAGCTCGGAGGTGAAAGGGAGGCACCGAGAACAGGAAACCACCGAGACGAGAGATGAGGTGTGTAAAGGGGTCAACGAGCTAATGGGTGCTCCAAGTACAGGTGTGAAAGTGTTGTAGGGTGCTCCAGGTCGGGGAAACACGGGTCTATAGGGATGCTGCATAGACTGATGGCGCACATCGGTATTGGACCAGATCCGACTACCTAATTGCGGTGGCCTGGGCCGACATGTCCAAGGGCGTTACGACAGTCCGTGAATGATTAGATCGAACGGTTCAGGAGAGTAGTTCAGAGGTCGGGGGGCAGAATGTTGGGCAACGCATCCCTGATTTCAGGGCATATCGCTGAAGGCCTGGAGCCGTTGAGCAATGATCGGGCAGAAGTGAGCCAGGCCCTTTTGAGGAGTCAGGTAATCGGGCCGAGGATCTAGTAGTCGCGCTCCCTGTGCGCCTCGGCGCTGCGCAATAGGTCGCCCTAAAAGAGCGCTACAACGCTCAACTCGGGATTGCGGCCGGCCTGTTCAATTGAAATCAAGGTAGTCCATTGAAATCAAGGTAGACGACGTCGCGAGTAGAGTTCGTCTGAGGGTTCATATTGACTCAGGCTGCAAGATAATTGCGTCGCCTGGGGTCTCCTACTAATTCCCGTGACCGTCGCCCCTGGATCAGCCAGGCGATGCGGGACGAGGGCGCCTAGATCTTCCGTTCGCAGTTGACATCGTCGGTCCTTCCCACACACTAAACAGCCTGGTGGGCCCAATAGGTTCCTATTGTTGGAGGCGTAGCGGCAGACGACGCGGATAGAAACGTGAGGCGGTTGTTTTCACGCGTCGCGGCCCACGACATGTGCTTCGCGAGACCGCAACCACGAAGATGGCCCTTGCTTTCAGACGAGCCGGGATCTTGGCAGTGGGTGATATTTCTATTTCTCGTGTGTGCCGTTCAGTACGAACGTTGAACGCCGCATGCGACCCGGCAGGTGAGGCGTGTAAACCAGCAGGTGATGCGTATATGGTCCGCGATCAGTGACAAGAATCGTCATGTCGCCACTAAATCTGTTCCTAGCGATCAATCCCAAGTGACGAACAAGCCCAAAAGTGGCTGACAAGCGGCCCGTAGAACACGACTTCTGTTTCACGTGAAACATGGAGCCGGAACCCGGTAGCACGAGCGAGAAGGAGATCGGTAGGAAGAGCCAAGCGCGAAGAGACTAGGTAGAAAGACTCCGGTTAGGAAAAACAATTGGAGAGACCAAGAACCAGCTTCATATCAACCTGGCGTTTAGGAGTTTCCTTCTGGTGTGATGACGGACGCTCGGCGAGGATGTTCAAACATGCTGGGCTCATCAACGCCAGAGATGTTCCCGCGTCCCATTCCTTGTCGACCGCGTGGGTTTGGCATTCAAACGTATTCGCATAGATTGCCCGCCTTTTGCTACCGGCACTTGGGCAGGACCGTTCGCGGTTCAAAGTCCAACAGTTTCCAAAAAGGCATCAGCGCAAGTGCGCGATTTTGTCTGCGAAGTCCTCCCTAGCCTCGCCTCTTCGGGTCGCGGTTCTTTCCCACTCATCGTCGATCATGCGTTTGCCCTGGGAGACAACTCATCGGAGGAAGCCTATGACTAGGCAGGCGTCGAGGTGGATGGTCCTGATCCATGTTTCACGTGAAACGGGCACGCAGAAACCGAGAGTGTACGGCGTGCGCTCTCGATGAGGATCTGCTCGGCACGTAGACCTTCAGCTTTGCAGAATGAAGGTCAATCCAGAACATCCATTTGCGGATAGCGGAAATTGATTTGTCGTCTAATGGGCGCTAATTGTGCATTGACGTCCGGGCCCTCATGACTGTTCGCGCCCTTAGGATCGCCCGCCACCAAGGGCCTCATCTCCCAAGACCTCCCGTCTTCAGGCTGATCCTGGCAAGCAAAGACTGCCCGAGGAACCGGGCAAGGCTCAGGAAATCCATCCCTTGTTTGAATAAGAAAGAGGTTTATTCTCTCAATAAACCTCACACAAGTGCGCGCAGCCGCGACCAACACACCCATACTCGGCCCGAAAGCGCACCACAAGAATCGGCAAACGCTTTGTATGCCGGCCCGGGAACCGCACTCCCCTTTAGGCCTGCAAATGATGATCCGAACTCAATTGCTTTCCACGAAAAAGCCGGTGGCTCCGCATAGCTGCGAAGACCACCGGCCGAGTTTGTAGGCGCCCATACGCGCCCTGTTCGTAGGAGCCGTCCCATCGAGGAGCCGTCCCACCGAAGAGGCACCTTAGCGAGGAGGGATCCCCGCTAGCTGGCGCCCCGTACTTAGGAGAGGACGGATTCGAATTCCTTTTCAAAGAACTGCTTCGGCTTGGCGCCGATGACGGTGCTCTTCACTTCTCCCCCGCTGAACAGGTAGACAGCCGGAATGGAGGTGATGCCGTACTTGGCGGCGATTGCCGGGTTGTCATCGACGTTGAGTTTGACGACGTCGACCTTGTCCCCGTACTCAACGGAGATCTCGTCGAGGATCGGACCGAGCTTGCGGCAAGGGCCGCACCACTCTGCCCAAAAGTCCACGATGACTGGCTTTTCGGAGGCCAGGACGTCGGTGCTGAAGCTTGCGTCGGTAACGTCTTTAGCGTTGCTCATGATTCTTTCCCTTCGAATGGATGGCTGCTGGGCCGATTAGGCGTGCAGGTCTGCTAGGTAATGTTCGACGTCGAGAGCTGCTACACAACCAGATCCGGCGGCGGTGATCGCCTGGCGGTAGGTTGGATCAACGACGTCGCCGGCTGCGAAAACACCCTTGATGCTGGTTTTGGAACTGCGGCCTTCGACCGCGATGGTTCCTTCGGGGGCAATCTCCAAGACGTCCTTCACGAGCTCCGTGCGGGGATCGTTGCCAATAGCGACGAATACACCTGTAACGGCAAGTTCGGACTCAGTGCCGTCAACGAGGTTCTTCAACTTAAGGCCGGCCACCTTGTCCTCGCCGAGGACATCTTCCACCCCGGTGTTCCACAAGAATGAGATCTTTTCGTTAGCCTGGGCGCGGTCGCCCATGATCTTGGACGCCTTGAGCGTGTCACGGCGGTGCACCACAGTGACGGACTTCGCGAACTTGGTGAGGAAGAGCGCTTCCTCCATTGCCGAATCACCGCCACCGATGACGGCAATGTCCTGCCCTTTGAAGAAGAAACCGTCGCAGGTTGCACACCAGCTGACGCCGTGCCCTGAAAGCCGCTTTTCGTTGGCCAGTCCCAGTTCCCTGTAGGCCGATCCAGTGGAGAGGATGATTGCGCGTGCCTTGAAGGTCTCCCCTGTGGCGATGGTCACCGTCTTGATGTCGCCCTCGAGTTCAAGTCCGGTGACATCTTCGAACTGGATCTCGGTACCGAAGCGGGCAGCCTGCTTCTCGAAGTTCTCCATGAGATCCGGTCCCATAACGCCGTCAGGGAAGCCAGGGTAGTTTTCGACGTCCGTTGTGTTCATCAGTTCGCCACCAGCAGTCACGGAACCAGCGATGAGCAGCGGGTTCAGGTTGGCACGCGCCGTGTAGACAGCGGCCGTGTAGCCGGCAGGCCCGGAGCCTACGATAATGACATCGCGCACTTGGGATGCGGTGTTTTCTGCGTTGCTCACTGTTGGGTGAACCTCTTCCTTAGTCGATGCACCGGATTGTCGCGGCCGGCCACATGGCACAACCCCATGGCGGCGTCGAATATTCCGGCGTGTCCTGGGACCCTGATGTCCGCCACCATTCAGGGTACCGGTTGGTGGCGTGCGGTATCGAAAGGAAGTTACTGGAGGCTACTGGACCTTGATTTCCGCGAGACGCAGCCCGTAACCGAAGCGGGTCTTGGGTGCGGTCAACTTAGGCAGCGACTTGATCGTGATGATCACGTACTGTGCTGTGACCGGCGAGCTAAGAGGCATGGTCAGCTCCGGTGAGGTGAAGCTATTCGTTCCCACGATCTTGGCACCGTCCAGGGCCGGTTGATCGTTGGTGAACACACTGATGTTGCCACCCGATGCGCCCAATTGGCTCAATGTGACCGACTTTACCGGGGCGGCTTCCTTGAGCTTCACGACCAGCGACACTCCGTCCGTCACGTACCCTCCCCACTCGGCGTTGGCGAATTCCATGTCGGACCAGTAGCTTGCCGCGTTGCCGTCGTAAGCCTTGACCAAGTCTTTGTCGTAAGTGGCCGCAAAATCGAAATTGCCGAGCCGCGTAACGCCGTCGATCACCGGTGGCGCCGCGACTGGCGCGGCGGAGGCAGTGCTGCTCGGCTGCCCGGGAGCTGCCTCTTGTGTTGCGGTGGTCTGTTTGGCTGCGGGAGCGCCACTGGGGATGAGGTTTCCAAGGTTGGTCACGGCGAGGATCAATCCGACAATCAAGACCGCAGCAAGGACGCCCCCGACAAGCCAGCGGAAGGAACGGGGTTCCCGGACCGGCTCCTCGTCGTAGTATTCGTCTTCATCGAGGGAATCATCCTGCCGACGCGCCATCGCCGGGAAGCTCGACGCGCCCCGCCCGTGTCCTTCTCCCCCGGAGGGAGTGTCAGCATTGGCAGCGACCGCCGATCCGCGGGTCGTGGCCGCTGAATCGTTCACGAAGCCGTAGTCTTCGTCCGACCACAAGGAGACCTTCGGTTCCTGCCCGGTGTTGGCGGGCGGAGTCGGGGCCGGGACAGCCTGTGTAGCGGGCGCCTCCTGCTGGCTTTGCCGAGCCGGGTTTTGCTGGGCCGGGTTTTGCGCGGATTGGATCTGCTGCGGGGCAGTCCTGTTCGGCTGGGTGGCCGGCGGCGTGGAGGCGGCAGCCACCGGAGCCGAGGAAACTTGTCGTTCGTTGTCGCTATGCGTCTTGCCAGAGCCCTTCACGGCTGCGGCCGCCGCTGCTGCTGCGGCTCCGGCGCCCGCGGCGGCAGCCGCGATGCGGGATCCAATTCCGCCGGAGCCCGACGTCGGCCGGTCCGCGGGCATGGGAGGAACTACCGGGCGCGGCCGGTCGTAACGCGCTGCAGGTGCTTGTTCTTGTGTCTCCGGCTGGACGTCGTCATAGGTGATGTACTCGGCGTCGTGCTCTTCGTCGTCGTACAGTCCGTCGTAAGTCTCGGGCTCGTGGGACCTGGCTTGGCCAAAGATTTCGCTGCCAAGGGTGTCCGTGAAAAACGGCTCGACGTAGGGCGGGTTGGTGGCGACCACGAGGTCCAGCAAGTCAGGGGCGCTGCTGTGGTTGGTGATGAGGTAGGTGGTGCTGTCGCTGACCCCCAGATCGAGGATCTGGACGTGTCCGGGCCGTTCGCCGGTGGCCACCTCGCGGGCGCTCTTTGCGACTTGTTCCCCATTTCCGGGGCCGGCCACCAGGATGCTAACGGGTCTGTTGAGGACTTGGTCCACGCCGTCGAGCACCAGATCCTGGTCGTGCGAAGCCAGCACGGTGGCTGTAACTTTGTAGCGGCCGCCAAGCACTGATCCGACATCGATCGGATGGGACACGGGTTCCTCCTAGACTGTCCGGAAGCTGCGGGTCCTGAATACGGGATCCGGCCAGCCGGTTGACCCGTGGTCTGCAACTACCTGTATTAGCTTCTGATCCTAGCGGATTGGTCCAAGCCGCCCCTCGTGCAAAGCGCCCGTGGACGTGGTTGCGTTACTTTTTTCTGCGGGGATCGCGGCGGAAATAAGGGTTGTTTCCCGGGGTTCCCTGATAGGTGCGCCGACCCGGTAGCGGGATGCCTGGCCGTCCCGCTCCCCCTCGGGCGCTGCTTGGGACGTCTTCGTCCGGCAGATAGGACTTTCCGACGTCGGACCAAGCGTCCGTTTGCTCCCCGCCGTGGGTGTGGTTGTCGGCTCCGTTGTCGTGGGGAAGTGCGCCGTGGGAGTGGGCGGAGAGGCGCTCTGGTGCCGGTCCGGCACGGAAGGACGCGGCGTCGAACTCGCCCGAGATGCGCGGAATCAAACCAGTATCGTCCGAGACCGTGGCGCGTGCCGCCGTCGTCGGCTGCCTTCCGGGCACGGGCGGAACCGGAGCGGCGCTGCCGCGTCCCAAGCGACCGAGCACTGGCCGGAGCAAGTCGCGCAACTCACTGACGTGGAAGGCCCGCAGCAAGAGAAGGTAGGCCAGCAGCATGACAGGCCCGACCACGACCACCGTCACCAAAGCTGCAGGGCGGCTGCTCCACGCGAATCCGTTGGCCTGGTAGCTGCCAAGGAGCCACAAGGCGATTGCGCCGGCGATCGCTGAGCCGAGGGCCGCGTAGCCCATGCGGATATAGGAATTCGCGATCCGGGGACCATCGAGGTGGCCGAGCAGGCGGCGGAGGAACCACACGCTGATCACTACCGACAGGATATTGCCAAGGGTGTAGAGGACGGCGATCGCAAAAATGATCTGCCCAACCGGCAGGAATTGGATGACGAAAGCACCGACAACATTGAGCAGCGCAAGCATGAGCTGGATATAGAAGGGAGTGCGGGCGTCCTCGTTGGCATAGAAGACCCGCGACATCATGAAGTTGGCGCTCATGAACGGGGTGCTCAGCGCGAGGATGGTCAGCGTCTGGGCAAGCATGACGCCGTCCTGCGGCTTTCCGCCCGAGAAGAACATGCCCAGCGGTCCGGCCAGGGCAAAGAGCGCCAACGCCCCGAAAACAGTGGCGACGGCCATGGTGCGCAAACCATGCGAAAGGGCGTCGCGGAGTTCAGCCTTGTTGCCCGCCTGGGACGCGTGGGTCATGCGGTTAAACAGCACCGTGGCGAGCGATAAGGCGATGATCGAGTGCGGCAACAAGTAAAGCTGGCTGGCGACCTCAAGGACCGCGTTACCGGGAAGGGTCGCGGCCGCCGGATCCTGGGCGTGCTCGAGGCGGAGGCGCTCGGCGCCTGGAATCGTCGCGATCCTCATCACATAAAGGAATGCGAGTTGCCCGACGGCGGCGGTCAGGAGCGTCCAGATGCTCAACTTAGCAGCCTGGCCCAGGCCTACTCCCCGCCACCCAAACCGGGGCCGAAGCCCAAGGCGCAAGCGCAGCACCGGAATGAGGAGGATAGCCGTCTGGGCCACAACCCCGACCGTCGAGAATCCTGCCACAAGGAAGGTCTGGACAGGACCCCAATTGTCCAAGGTGTGGGGGTTGGTGTTGTTGGCACCCAGGATCCAGATGAACATGCCCAATCCCGCGATGGCCACGATGTTGTTCAGGATGGGCGCCCACATCGCGGGACCGAAGGCACCATTGGCGTTGAGGACCTGGGTTAACAGGGCATAGAGGCCATAGAAGAAGATCTGGGGCAGGCAGTAGAACGCAAAGGTCACCGCCAGGGATTTCTGCTGCGGCGAGTAGCCCTGGGTGGTGAGGTCGATGACCACGGGAGCCAACAACGTCACGAGCAACGTCAGTGAGAAGAGGACCAGGACGGCCAACGTGAGGAGCCGGCTGATGTAGTCCGCGCCGCGGTCCGGGCCCTTGCTTGCCTTGATGATCTGCGGAACCAGCACCGCGTTGAATACGCCGCCAGCGACCAGGAGGAAGATCAGGTTCGGCAGGTTGTTCGCATTGATGAAGGTGTCATTGACAGTCGATCCAAGGCCCAACGCGGCGCCCAACATCCATGTTTTGGCGAAGCCGAGGAACCGCGAGACGAGCGTTCCAGCTGCCATGACGGCGCTGGAGCGGGTCTCTCCCGATGGAGCTGATTGGATTGGTTTGGCGGCAGACATTGTCTTTATCGTCCCACGAGCCGAACTGGATGATGGATCAAGGGCTGACACGGTGGTGTCAGAGGTGTTCCGGAAGGACTTCGCGGGCGAGATCGGCGATCCGGCGTTCGTTGGGAAAGGACAGCTTCCGCGCCAGTTCCTGGAGCGGGACCCACGCCGCGTCGATTGCTTCTTGGTCGGGATCGTTCTCGATGGTCAGCTCGCCGCCAGTGGCACGCAGCAGGAAGTGATGCACGGTCTTGTGCACCCGATGACCGCTCACGGTAAACCAGTAGTCGATGCTGCCAAGCGGGGCCAGGACATTGCCTTCAATGCCCGTTTCCTCGGCAATCTCGCGAACAGCCGCTTCTTCGTTGTTTTCCTTGCCTTCCGGATGCCCCTTCGGCAGGCACCATTCAAGCCGGCCACCCCTATTAAGGCGCGCGATGATCGCAACCCGCAGTTCGCCGTCGGACGTGTCCACCACGACGCCGCCGGCGGAGACTTCCTCCACCGTGGGAAGCGAGGCCGGGACCGGGTGCGGAGCAGGCGCGACGTGGGCACCGATTGCCGACGGCAACGGTGCGTTCGTCCTCCTGCCGGGAGCACTCGGGATTGGGTTGGCCATGAAGTCCACTCTAACGACTCTTGCCCCTTGGTGATGACCGGGACATGGACTCGAGATGACGCGCGGATGACCCGCCACCGCATCGTCATGACAACGATCCGGTGGGATGGGGCGATGAAATCTGACAAGCTTAAGGGACTATGGCGCAAGTATTGGACAGTTCCTCAGTCAATTTCCAGATGGATCCAGTGGTCCTGGACCTCGGTCAGCGTTTTGTGGACGCTGGATTCGAACTGTCCCTGGTCGGCGGACCCGTGCGCGACCTTTTCCTGGGACGAATCTCTCCCGATCTCGATTTCACGACCGATGCGACCCCGGACCAGACCCTTTCCATCATCAAGCGATGGGCTGACACGTTTTGGGAGATCGGCCGGGCCTTCGGAACCATCGGGATGAAAAAGTCGGGCTTCCAGATCGAGATCACCACCTACCGCGCCGAAGCCTACGACGCCGATTCCCGCAAGCCCGCGGTGGCCTTCGGGTCCTCTCTCATGGACGACCTCCTACGGCGCGACTTCACTATCAACGCCATGGCGCTTCGACTGCCATCTTTGGAGCTCGTGGATCCCTTCGGCGGGGTGCGCGACCTCCACGCCTCCGTCCTCGCGACGCCAGCCGCACCGCAAGCGTCGTTTTCCGACGACCCCTTGCGGATGATGCGCGCGGCCCGGTTCGCCTCACAGCTCGGCGTCTCAGTCCACGACGACGTCCGGCTCGCCATGTCCCAAATGGCGGACCGCATCAAGATCATCTCCGCTGAACGCGTGCGCGAGGAACTCGTCAAGCTCATCAACGGCGCCCACCCACGGGCCGGCGTGGACCTCCTCGTGGACACAGGCTTGGCGGAATTTGTCCTGCCTGAGGTCTCCGCGCTCCGCCTCGAAGCCGACGAACACCACCGGCACAAGGACGTCTACCAGCACTCGCTACAGGTCCTTGAGCAGGCAGCCGCCCTTGAGACCGGCCCGGAAGGGCCGGTCCCCGGTCCGGACTTTGTACTGCGTTTCGCTGCGTTAATGCACGACGTCGGCAAGCCGGCAACGCGTCGTTTCGAACCGGGCGGCGCGGTGAGCTTCCGCCATCACGACATGGTGGGAGCAAAGCTGACAGCAAAGCGCATGAAGGCCCTGCGTTTCGACAACGACACGATCAAGGCGGTAGCGCGGCTCGTGGAGCTGCACATGCGCTTCTATGGGTACGGGGATGCGGGCTGGACCGATTCGGCTGTCCGCCGCTATGTTGCCGACGCCGGACCGCTACTGGAGCGCCTGCATCGCCTGACCCGTTCCGACGTCACCACGCGTAACCAGCGCAAGGCAGAGCGGCTCTCCTTTGCCTACGACGATCTTGAGCAAAGGATCGCCGTACTGGCCGAGCAGGAATCGTTGAACGCCATCAGGCCCGACCTGGATGGCGCCCGGATCATGGAGTTGCTGGGCCTCAAACCGGGACCCCTGGTGGGGCGTGCCTATAAATTCTTGTTGGAGCAACGGATGGAACACGGCCCAATCTCCACGGAGGAAGCCGAATCCAAGCTTTTCGCATGGTGGTCCGAGCAGCCTGAGTCCGCCGTCGAACTTTCACCGAAGCCAGCCGCCGATGCCCACGCCGGCACCACCGAACCAGAGGAGTCCAAGTGACCGAAGCAGCCAGACCGTCCCGTCCTCAGCTTTGGATCATGCGCCATGGGGAAACTGAATGGTCCAAGAGCGGCCAGTACACGGGCCTGACCGACCTGCCGCTGACTGTGGAAGGCGAGCAGCAAGCGGTGGAAGCGCGGAAGGTCCTGGAAGGCATCGAATTCGACCTCGTACTGACGTCGCCGCTGCGCCGTGCCCGACGGACCGCCGAACTTGCCGGATTTCCGGACGCCGTGCACGAACCCCTGGCTGTGGAATGGAACTACGGAGATTACGAAGGCATCAGCTCCGACCTCATCCGCAAGGACAACCCGGACTACCTGATCTGGACGGACGGAGTGCCTAACGGGGAGACCCTGGATTCCGTGGCCGCCAGGGCCGACAAGATCATTGCCCGTGTCCTTGAGTCCGGCATGGATAACGTCCTGATTGTGGCGCACGGCCATTTCTCCCGCATCCTCACGGCTCGTTGGCTTGAATTGGATGCGAGGGAAGGACGCCACTTCATTCTCGGAACGGCCAAAGTCTGCACCTTGGGTTGGGACAAGCGCACTCCGGCGATTCTTCGCTGGGGACTATAGAAGAACTATTTTCACCATTATCTGAAAATTATCTGGTCAATAGCTGCATTCATGGTGTAGCTTTATTTTTGATCCCAGGGCGTTCCGCCGGGATCGCGGCCCGTGCTATCCGGTGATCCGGCCACAGTAGCGCGAAAGCAGAAAAGGAGGTTGGGAAAATGATTACTTTGACTAGCGGACGGACGATGACTGTCGCTGGCACCCCGGCCTTCGCTGCTCGACGCCGTATTACGGGCTAATTGCAGCCTTTCTTCCTCGCCTCCGTTTGAACGTTCCGAGGCTTTCTTAGGGTTGACCTGCCTCTACTTCGTCTTGGCGGACTCCTTGGCAGGCGTCTTGCGGGTTGCCGGCATTTACCGTAGCCGCAGAATTGCCATCTCCACTCAATGCTGCGCAATTCCCTGTTGCTTTCGGTCAATCAGTTGCTTCGGTTAATTCAGCGCAGGTTGGCGTGCCTTAATTCGCGGAATTCCCTTCACTAATGTCATTAACGAATATCTACGAAAGGAGGTGAACCATGCCCAAACGCCTCAAGGACCTGGCAATCTTCAACGGCAAGCCCGAGGTCAAAGACAGGACCCTCTTCAACGGACAACTGCTGGACCAGCGCCGCGAAGACGTTTACGTCGTCCTCCACCAAATGGCAGTCCTCCGCTGAACGTCGATGGTCAACGGCAATTCAGGAGGAGGCTCTCATGACGCACATTTCACCGTTCGCTCGGAAGCCCACGCGGCCATGCGTGGGCTTCCCGCGTTTTAAGGGGCGGTAAGCTCGATTCCATGCAGGAGACAAAGCCGCACAGCCAGCAAGCGCGTGCGCGTTTTGTGGTTCCCAGCCGCAACGATTCCTTCCTCCGGAACTTCACGGAGCTCATTGGTGGCCCGCTGGGGCGCCACTCCTCCCCCGGCCTCATCTCCCCGGGATTCTTCACCGTGGAACGCGTCCTGATGATCCTCACGGTGGCCGCTGCACTGTTTTCGGTCCTGATCAAGGGCTATTGCCGTGTCAACGGATGGGGAACACCCCAGCAGTTCTACGCAACGTGCTACTCGGATTTCCCAGAGCTCTTCCGCGGCCGCGGACTCGCCGACGGCGCCTTTCCGTTCTCTGCCCAGGGAAGCTCTTTTGAGTACCCCGTCCTCACCGGACTCATAGCCGGCATCACCGCGTGGTTGGTGCCAGGTCATGGAGCCAGTGCCGACCGCGTACTCGGGTACTTCGATGTCAATGCGACGTTGATTGCGGCGGTGTGGATCGTGACGGTACTAGCCACCGCGCGCATCAATCGACGGCGGCCATGGGACGCCGCCATGGTGGCCATAGCACCGGGCATCATCCTGGCCGGCGTCATCAATTGGGACATGTGGGCGGTGGCGCTGCTTGCGCTGGGCATGCTCTTTTTTGCCCGGGAGCGCCCTGTCATGGCCGGCATCTTCATCGGATTGGGGACCGCGACCAAGTTGTACCCGGTGCTTATTTTGGGTGCGGTGCTTCTCCTGGCGTTGCGTACGGGCCGGTTACGGGTCTTCTTTGTAACGACTGTCGCAGCGGTGCTGGCGTGGCTAGTGGTGAACCTGCCGGTTGCAGCCATCAACCCCGCCGGCTGGCGGTATTTCTATGACTTCAGCCAGGACAGGCCCCCCGGATACAGCTCGCTCTGGTTCTCCTACAATTTGGTCGCGCAGCGCCTTCATCTAGTGCCGCTTAGTACGGATGCGAGCAACGCCTTGGCGACGAGCATGTTCCTGGTCGCCTGCTTCCTGATCGCGCTCCTTGCCTTGGCGGCGCCACACCGTCCCCGGCTAGCGCAGTTGACGTTCCTCATCGTGGCCGCCTTTGTCCTGAGCAACAAGGTGTACTCCCCGCAGTTCGTACTCTGGCTGATTCCGCTGCTGGCCCTGGCTCGCCCCAAGTGGCGGGACTTCCTTCTTTGGCAGGCCACGGAAGCTTTGCACTGGACGGCCACCTGGATGTATCTGGGACAGGTCACGAGCGGCGGGCCCTCACAGAACAACATCGACATGCCGTACTACGTCATGGCAGTCATGCTCCATATGCTTGTCACGGCATATTTGATGTTCAGAGTTGCCTGGGACATCTGGGAACCCCGCCTGGACCCGGTCCGGATTGATGCTGTCGACGACCCGCACGGCGGCCTTTTCGACCGTGCGAAGGATTGGATGCGCATAGACCTTGAACGGCCATCCGCGTCCTTGTTGCCCTGGCGAGCACCGCGGAACGAGGTCGAACGCGATGGCTGACGTCGCCGTCGTCGGATCCGGACCGAACGGACTCGCTGCAGCGGTCACCATGGCCCGCGCCGGGCTCGCCGTCCGCGTGTACGAGGCGGCGGATTCGATTGGTGGCGGAACCCGGACTGAGGAGCTCCTGGAACCGGGGCACCTCTACGATGTGTGTTCCGCGGTCCATCCGATGGCCCTGGCGTCGAGGTTCTTCCGCGACTTCGAGCTCGGGAAGCGTGTGGAGCTGCGCCTGCCGCAAGTGCAATACGGAACACCCCTGGGCGGCGGCAGGGCCTCCCTTGCCTATCGTTCTTTGGAGCGTACTGCTTCGGAATTGGGATCCGACGGACCGGCCTTCGCACGTTTAATGGGTCCGCTGTTGGAGAGCTTGGACGGCCTCCTCGACGTCGCCCAGAACCAGCTGCTCCGGGTGCCGCGCGATCCTTGGGCAGCGTTTCGACTGGGAATGGCAACATTGGAGCAGGGCTCTCCTTGGTGGAACCGTCGCTTCACTGGCGATGCTGCCCCTGCCTTGCTGACCGGAGTGGCGGCGCATGCCGTATCGCCTCTGCCAGCACTCACTCCCGCCGGTGCGGGACTGATGCTGGCCGCCTTGGCACATGCCGGCGGCTGGCCTATTCCTATTCGGGGGTCCGCATCCATCGCGAATGCCATGGCACGGGACCTTGAGGCCCATGGCGGTGTGATTGAGACAGGTGTGCGAATCGATTCCCTCGATGAGCTTCGTCCCGCCAAGGCAATCCTTCTGGATGTAGCTCCGCCTGGGTTGCTGCGGATGGCCGGGTCTACGCTTCCCGGACGCTACAGGCGCGCCCTTGAAGCATTCCGATTCGGGAATGCAGCGTGCAAAGTGGACTTCATTCTGTCAGGCCCCGTGCCTTGGGCGGCTGAGGGCCTGGCAAAGGCCGGGACGGTGCATGTCGGCGGCACGCGCGCTGAGCTGGCCGAAGCCGAGAACCTAGTGGCGATGGAAAAGCATCCGGCCAAGCCCTATGTTCTGGTTGCCCAGCCCTCAACAGTGGATCCGGGACGTGCGCCTGCGGGCCGACATATCCTTTGGTCGTACTGCCATGTGCCGAAGGGATCGACAGTCGATATGGCCGAGGCCGTTACGTCCAGGGTCGAGGAATTTGCGCCGGGGTTCCGCGACATCGTGATCGCTTCGAAGACGACGACGGCGGCGGACTTGGCGGAGTACAACGCGAACTATGTCGGCGGTGACTTCGGAGCTGGACTGATGGATGTAATGGGCCTATTAAGGCGTCCCGTGGTTTCACCCGTGCCCTGGCGAACACCGCTCCCGGGGGTATACCTATGTTCCTCCTCGACTCCCCCCGGCCCCGGAGTGACAGGAATGCCCGGGTACCATGCGGCGAAGTATGCCCTGAAAGACATATTCGGCTTGCGGGTACCCGGGCTGGGTCTGGATTCCTAGTTGTGTCTTCCCCTCGGCAGCCTGCGACGCTCGCTCATCTTTACGGCCCGATCGGTGGACGCTCGCTCAGGGGTGAGCGCGCGTCTGCTCGAAAGGCGTTATATCCGCAGGAGGGTCGCTCAGTTTGCCGCAGTGAAGCGGGAGCGGCGGTGTGCCGGGGTCTCGATTTCGTCGAGCATGGCGACTGCGTAGTCCTGGGTCGAAATGCTGTTCCCGGCCGGGGTGTCCTTGGCCGTGGAGTATTTTCCGGTGCGTTCTCCTGGCTGGATGAGCGGTGCCGGCGCGAGTACGGTCCAGTCCACGTCCTCGGGTGCTTCTTTGACGGCCTGCAACGCCGTTGCGGCCGTGGTGGCCTCGGTCTTGTAGGCCTCCGGGAAGTCGGGCGAGTCGAGGAGGCGAACGCCGTCGACCTCCAGCGTTCCGGCACCCCCGACGATCAGGAGGCGCGTTCCCGCAGCATTGCTGTACGCACTGTCCATAGCTGCAAGCCACTCTCCATGGTCTCCGCCGGTGCGGCTCGGGCCGGTAGCCAGTACGACGGCGTCGTGCTCTTTTGCGATTTCCGCGAAACTGGGACCGTCGCCGAGATCTGCTGCGACGGAGTTTGCTCCCGCAACCTCCTTGCCGCTCCGCGAGATGGCTGTCACCTCGTGCCCGCGGCTGAGGGATTCGTTGACAATCTCGCTTCCGACCATGCCTGTTGCGCCATATATCGCGATTTTCATGACTCTCCTTCGGGTTGCTATCCTTGCAATACAGAAAGGTATCTTTTTGATACTGATAGCTTCAAAGGAACTTAGTTACCTCATGGATACCAACTATCTACCAGCGAATGTCCTGGATCCTGACTGCCCGTCGCGCGTGATTTTCCAACGAATCGGCGACAAGTGGGCATCGCTCGTAGTCCAAGTCCTCGCGGCCGGCCCAATCCGTTTCTCGGAACTTCGAAAAATGGTGCACGTAGTCACTCCGAAGGTCCTGACCCAGACCCTCCGGACTTTGGAGCGGGATGGCCTGATCACCCGGACTGTTCACGCGCAGGTGCCACCACGGGTCGACTATGAACTTACCGACTTGGGGATCTCCTTGCAGGAACCACTGGGCCTCTTGCGTCAATGGGCGGAGGACCATGTGCCCAGCATTCTTGAAGCGCGGGATGCCTACGATGAGGCCCAGGACGCGGCGATCCTCAACCCATAAGGACCACCCAATTGCCTGGCGTTTACGCGGTTCACGGTAGGGCATAATGGCCCGAATGGGGAGAACTAAGAATCTTGTCGTTGGCCTCGTGGCCTTATTGATAGTCGGTTCACTGTCCGCCTGCGACGACGGGCGTGCCGGGGCGGAAGGTGCCGCGAAGCAACTCGCTTCAGCCATCGCAGCGCTCGACGTCGGATCGCTTGCCGTTGACGGCAAGGATTCCGCTGCCGCGAACGCGCAACTCAAGGCGGTTTTCGCCGGTTTGGAGCCGGCTAAACCTGCCGTGGAAAGCGGACAGGTGAAAATCGACGGCGAGAAGGCTTCAGTTCCGCTCAACTACAGTTGGAAACTCGGCTCGGCGGAGTGGAAATACAGTTCGCAGGCGGAGCTGAAGAAGTCCGGAGACAAGTGGGCCGTCCAATGGAATTCCGGCCTCCTCGCCCCGCAGCTCGAAGAGGGCCAAATCCTCCAGGTGCGCACCACCACTGCGAAGCGCGGCCAGATCCTTGGGGCAGGCGATACTCCCATCGTCCAGGATCGCCCGGTACTGCGAATCGGGGTAGACAAGACGAAGATCGACGCCGGACAAGTAGAAGCATCCGCCCGCGCCCTTGCGAAGCTAGCCGGTGTAGACGAGGACGCGTACGCCAAGCAGGCGGCAGCCGCCGGTCCGCAGGCTTTTGTGGAAGCGATTGTCTTACGCGGGTTCACGCCCGAGATTACCCAGGCCGGGCTGCAAGCTATTCGGGGCGCCGTCGCGATTCCGGACACTATGCCGTTGGCTCCCACTCGCACATTCGGAAGGGCGCTGCTTGGAAGTGTCGGACAGGCGAGTGCAGAACAGGTAGAAAAGTCCAATGGCGCCTTGCGCCCGGGGGACATTACAGGCACAGGCGGCCTCCAGCAGCAGTACGATTCCCAGCTGCGCGGGCAGGACGGTGTGGAAGTTGTCTCGGAGAAGCCGAACCAAACCGGTGGGGCGGATGCGCCCGGGGCGAAGGTGCTGTTTTCGGTTCCAGCCGCGCCCGGCGCAACCTTGAAGACGACGCTTGACCTCAAACTCCAGCAACTTGCCGAGGACACGTTGGCCGGTGTTGCTCCGGCGTCGGCGATCGTGGCGCTCCGGCCTTCCACGGGCGCAGTCCTGGCAGCAGCATCGGGCCCCGGCAGCAACGGGTACAACACCGCAATGCTAGGCCAATACGCGCCGGGATCCACGTTCAAGATCGTCGATTCCCTCGCCTTGATACGCAATGGGATGACGCCGGATTCCAAGGTTGACTGCCCGCCGACCATCACGGTGGACGGCAGGACCTTCAAGAACGCCGAAGGGTATCCGGCATCTTCCTTAGGTTCCGTAACCCTGCGCGACGCGTTCGCGCATTCGTGCAACACCGCTTTTATCGGCACTCGGGACAAGGTCAGCCAAGCGCAGCTCGAATCTGCTGCGACTTCGTTGGGTATCGCAGTTCAGGCGCCGAAGCTGGGGGCCGACGCGTTTCTTGGTTCGGTACCGGGCGATGCAGATGGAACCGAACACGCCGCGTCGATGATCGGCCAAGGCAAAGTGCTGCTTTCTCCGCTCGCCGCGGCCGTCATGGCGGCATCGGTCGCACACGGCGCTCCGGTCTCGCCGCAGCTGGTCCTGGATCTGGCCCCAGGCTCCCCCGGACCGTCCGGGACGCCCACGCCGCCGGGGTCGCCGTCGTCGTCCGCCACAGCGAGCCCGACGCCTTCCGTTCCTGCCGGATCCGACAAACCGGTGACGGCTGCGGAGGCCGCAGCGATCAACGACATGATGCGGGCGGTGGTTACCTCCGGCCATGCCGGCTTCTTGGCCGACGTTCCGGGAGCGCCGGTGGGCGCGAAGACCGGCACGGCCGAGTTTGGGAATGACAACCCGCCCAAGACGCACGCTTGGATTGTTGCCGTCCACGGCGACCTCGCCGTGGCAGTTTTCGTCGAAGATGGCGGCCTCGGAGCGACGACCAGCGGACCCCTGCTCAAGTCCTTCCTGAGCGCCGCCGGCTGACGCCGACGCCTGTCGCTCCTCGGGAAACCCTTCTGCATATTCATGATGTGCAGGAGGGTTCCGCTGTTTCGCCGCATATGTGAGAGGGCGTGGCAGGAAAAGGGGGGATAAGTGAGCGAGCGTCGGGGAGGCGGGGCATGGACATCTCACTGACGTGGAGGCACACTTAATTCAACGGTTGTTGAATTATCTGTCGCAGGAGTCGGGGATCGGCATGGACAAGGTCGAAAGCACAGGCCAACCGGAGAGCACCACATGCGTCATCGCGGGCGGAGGGCCTGCCGGCATGATGCTCGGACTGCTCTTGGCGCGGGCCGGAGTAGAGGTGACCGTCCTCGAAAAGCACGCCGATTTCCTCCGCGATTTCCGCGGCGACACTGTCCACGCCTCCACCATCCGACTACTCGACGAGCTCGGCCTTGGCGAAGGATTCAGGGCGCTGCCCCAGAGCAAGCTAGGCGATTTCAAGCTGCCCGTGGGCGGTACCGAAGTGACCCTCGCCGATTTTGGCCGACTCAAGCCGCCGTACAGTTACGTCGCCCTGGTCCCGCAGTGGGACTTCCTGAACTTCCTGGTCGAGGCGGCACGGCAGGAGCCGAAGTTCACGCTCAAGATGAACACGGAAGCCACGGATTTGGTGTACGACGGCGGAGGCCAGGTCGCCGGGGTCGCATACCGCACGCTGGATGCGGCTTCGGGGATAGAGATTGGAAGGGGCGAGTTGCGCGCCCGGTTGACGGTCGCATGTGATGGCCGCGGTTCGATCCTCCGCCAGAAGGCCGGCCTGGTCCCGCACGAGTTCCCCGTGCCGTTCGACACGTGGTGGTTCAGGCTCCCCCGCAACAAGGACGAGCAGGGACAGCTGGCCTCGATCATGCCCCGCTTTTCCGCACCGGACGTGTTCCTCATCCTTACCCGCAAGGACTACTACCAGATCGCCTATATCGCCGTGAAAGGGAAGGACGCCAGCCTTCGAGCCGAAGGGGTGGAGGCTTTCCGCCAGCGGTTGGCGCGCGCCTGCCCGGAGTTCGAGGACCGTGTCGATGAGGTCAAGTCCATGGATGATCTCCATCTCCTTGACGTGAAACTCAACCGGATCAGCCGCTGGCACAAGCCCGGCCTCCTGCTCATCGGGGATGCGGCCCACGCGATGTCACCGGCTGGCGGCGTCGGAATCAACCTGGCTATCCAAGACGCCGTCGCCGCAGCAAACCGGATCGTCGGCCCGCTTCTCCGTGGCACCCTTGATGAGGCCGACCTCGCCGCTGTGCAGAAACGCCGCTGGTTCCCCACTATCGTGATCCAAAGTGCGCAACGGCTCCTCCACAAAGCAATCTTCGGCCCTATCGTGAAGGGCCAAGTGAGTAGTCCCCCGGGCCTCCTGCTATTTATCGCCCGGCACATCCGCTGGCTCAAGAAGTACGCGGCCATCATGATTGCCTTCGGTCCCCGGCCCGAACACGCTCCGGATTTCGCCCGGCGAAAAGCTCCGATGACCCGGAACCCAGCGTGAACAGGGGACGACGACCCGGGCAAGGGAGCAGCCGCAACGCCGTTCTCCAGGCCGCCCGCGAACAGTTCAGCCGCAAGGGGTACGATGCCGCCACAGTCCGGGCGATCGCCGCGGATGCCGGCGTCGATCCGTCCATGATCAACCACCATTTCGGGACCAAGGAGCAGCTGTTCATGGCTGCCCTCGAATTGCCTGTCGATCCAAAGGAACATGTCATGGCTGTCCTCGAGGGTCCCCGCGAGGGCATCGGTGAGCGGCTCGTGGAGCGGTTCCTGACCGTGTGGGATTCTCCCGCCGGGACTGCCGGCGTCGCGGTTTTGCGCACAGCCATGCAACACGAATGGAGTGCGGCACTGGTCCGTGAGTTCATTCTTGGCAGGGCGATCACTCCTCTCCTAAGCGGCCTGGGAGTGCCCGCACGGGAAGCCCGATGGCGCGGAAACTTGGTGGCGTCGCAGCTTTCCGGGCTGATCCTGACCCGCTACCTGCTCAAACTGGAGCCGATCGCCTCGGCCCAGGCCGCCGTTGTCGTCCAGGCCTTGGCGCCGACCATCCAGCGGTACCTCAGCGACGATGTCGGTGCGGAGCATTTGGGCGGCTAAATCGAGCGGCGCCCGCCGTGGGAAGATTGGGCGGTGGCCCATATTGACGTTTCCGGCATCGACTACTTCCTCTCCGACGGCACCCAACTGCTCAACGGCGTGACCTTCAAGGTCCCGGATGGCAGCAAGACCGCTTTGATCGGACCCAACGGGACCGGCAAGACCACGCTGTTCAAAATCATCGCGGGCGACCTCACGCCGGACGAAGGCGTGGTGGGACGTTCGGGGAACATGGGCATCATGCGCCAGTTCGTGGGACAGGTCCGGGATGAGTCGACCGTTCGGGACCTCCTCGTTTCCGCCGCGCCGCCGGCACTTGCAGCGGCTGCCCGCGCCGTGGAAGAAGCCGAGCTTGCCATGGTGGAGCACGACGACGAGCCAAGCCAGATGCGGTACGCCCAGGCGATCGTCGATTGGGGCGACGCGGGCGGTTACGACGTCGAGACTGTCTGGGACGAGGTCTGCATGGCCGCGCTGGGACTCCCCTTCGATCGCGCACAGCACCGTCCGGCGTCGAGCCTTTCCGGTGGCGAGCAAAAGCGCCTGGTGCTGGAGGCGCTGTTCTCGGGGCCGGACGAACTCCTGCTCCTTGACGAGCCGGACAACTACCTCGACGTTCCGGGCAAGCGTTGGCTCGAAAACAAGCTGAACGAGTCCAAGAAGACGGTGTTCTTCATCAGCCACGATCGAGAGCTGCTGAACAACGCGGCTGGACGCATTGTGACCCTCGAGCCCGGGATCAACGGTGCGGGCGCCTGGGTGCACGGCGGCGGTTTTGGCACCTACGTTGACGCCCGGACAGACCGAAATGCGCGCTTTGAGGAGCTGCGGAAACGGTGGGACGAGGAGCATGTGAAGCTCAAGGAACTCGTCAACATGTACAAGACCAAGGCCGCATTCCGCTCGGACATGGCGAATAAATACCAGGCTGCACAGACACGGCTGGCCAAGTTCCTGGAAGCCGGGCCGCCCGAGGCGCTGCCTTTGGAGCAGAACGTGCACATGCGGCTCAAGGGAGGCCGCACCGCCAAGCGTGCCGTGGTGGCGGAAAAGCTGGAGCTCACCGGCCTGATGAAGCCCTTTTCCACCGAGATCTGGTTCGGTGACCGCGTGGGCGTGCTGGGTTCCAATGGCTCGGGCAAGAGCCACTTCCTGCGGCTTTTGGCCTCGGGAGGCACAGATCCCGAACGCGAGCACCTGCCCGTTTCGGACATTGAGATCGCCGACGTTCCGCACGAAGGCACGGTCAAACTCGGTGCCAGGATCCGTCCGGGATTCTTCGCTCAGACGCACTCCCGCCCCGATCTCCTAGGCCGAACGCTCCTGGACATACTCCATCGAGGTGACGAACACCGCTCCGGCCTGGGCCGTGAAGCGGCCTCAGGCGCACTCGATTCCTATGGGCTCGTCGGCTCGGCCGAACAGAAGTACGAGTCCCTTTCGGGAGGACAACAGGCGCGGTTCCAGATCCTGCTCCTCCAGCTTTCCGGAGCCACGCTGCTCCTCCTTGATGAGCCCACGGACAACCTGGACCTGCACTCGGGCGAGGCCTTGGAACGCGCGATCGATGCCTTTGAGGGGACCGTCCTGGCCGTAACGCACGACCGCTGGTTCGCGAAGTCCTTCGACCGTTTCCTGGTCTTCGGCTCGGATGGGAAAGTCTACGAATCGCCGGAACCGGTGTGGGATGAATCCCGGGTGGAGCGCGCCCGCTAGCGCCGCCCCCATCGGCGACGTCCGCGGGGGCTCCGGTCGGCTCTGTAGCGACGCTCGCTCACTTTTGCGCCGTTTTTTAGGAACGCTCCCGCAGACATTCGACGGCGGCTCGTCGGACGTGCAGGAGCGTTCGCGGTTTTGGGGCCAAAGGTGAGAGGGCGTCGGGTTGGTGAGAGTCGAACGTGAGAGGGCGACTTCCTCTTCGGCGACTCGATGTGTACGATCGTACGCATGACCGACTATTTCGCCGGAGATCCACGCACAAATCGCGAACGCATGCTAGCCGGAGACCTCTACATCTCGGACGATCCCGAGAGTGCCCGAGAATATGACCGCGCCGTGCAGCTCCAGGCGAGATACGCCTCGGCGTACATCGAAGACCAAGACGCCGCGAGGCCCATTTTGGAAGAACTCTTGGGCAGCCTCGGGCCCGGCGCGCACATCAGGCCGCCGATCTACGTGGACTACGGGACATACATTTCCGTCGGTGCCGGGACCTTCATCAACTACAACCTGACGGCCTTGGACGTCGCCCCGATCACCATCGGTGAAGACTGTCAGATCGGACCCAATGTCCAGCTCTTGACGCCGACCCATCCTGTTGAACCGCAGCCGCGCCGCGATCGCCTCGAGGCTGCGGAACCAATTACCATCGGCGACAACGTCTGGCCCGGCGGCGGAGCAATCGTCCTTCCAGGCGTGACCATCGGAAACAACTCGGTCATCGGGGCAGGCGCCGTGGTCACCGGGGACATTCCTTCCAATTCGATCGCTGTCGGCAATCCGGCGCGAGTCATCCGGGAGCTCTGAGCCGTGGCCGCACGCCGTTTCGATCCGGACCGCCGGGATCGGATCATCGACGCCGCGTTGGATGTGATCGCCGTCCAAGGCGTCGCCGGAACATCGCATCGCAAGATTGCCGAACATGCCGGCGTGCCCCTCGGGTCAATGACCTACCATTTCGTGAGCATGGACGAACTCCTCACGGAAGCGTTCAGGCGCTTCGGGAACTCGATCGCCGACCGCTTCGACGAGAAGCTGGCGGAAGCGGAAGACGTCGACGCCGCCAGGCTGGCGGTGGTGGACCTGATCCACCTTGACTTGCTGGATTCGCAAAGGGACCTTGTACTGACTCACGAGCTTTACACGCTGGCCGCCAGGAAACCGGCGTTTCGCCAGATCACGCGCGACTGGATGGCGCGGAGCAGGACGGCCCTCGGCCAACATTTCGATCCTGAGACGTGCAAAATGCTCGATGCATTGATCGAAGGCCTCTTCATCCATGCGGCGCTCGATACCGAACCGCATGACAGGAGCACGGCCGTGGAAGCGGTCGCCCGAATCACTACCCCACTTGAACCTCGGTCACGCTAGCGTCTCCGGGCTACGATACGAAACCAGAAAAGACAATCTGTGGAAGTTGCGACCGTATGACCACCAGCACCAGAAATTCCATCAATGTCAGGGCCGCGGCCATCGCCACTTTCCTGGTCTTTGGCATGAACGGACTGGTTTTCGCCAGCTGGGCGGCACGCATCCCGGCCGTGACCCAGACCTTGAACCTCACCTCCGGACAGATGGGCACCTTGTTGCTCTGCACCGCCGTCGGGTCCCTGATGGCCCTGCCGTCCGCGGGCTGGGTGGTCGGCAGGATCGGTACTGCCAATACTTTGCGGGGCGC
This sequence comes from bacterium RCC_150, assembly GCA_041360635.1. GTDB lineage: Bacteria > Actinomycetota > Actinomycetes > Actinomycetales > Micrococcaceae > Arthrobacter. The sequence continues at coordinate 116,009 of JBFUPP010000015.1, forward strand.
CGGGTTGCTTGTCGCCCTGGCCGGTGCGGCCATCGCCTTTGCGTTGATGGGTGGCTCGGTGGCAGCCACCGCCGTGTCCCTGTTTTTCTTCGGTGTGGGGATCGGGCTGTGGGATGTCTGCCAGAACATCGAAGGGGCCGACGTCGAACATCGACTCGGGCGGACCATCATGCCGCAATTCCACGCGGCTTTCAGCGGCGGGGCTTTCGTCGGGGCACTGATCGGCGCGTGGCTTTCCGAGCTGGGAATCGGCCTCCCTGAGCACTTGCTGGTGGTCGTCGCCGTCGTCGTCGTTTTGGCGCTGACCGCGTCGCGCTATTTCATGCCCCATGAAGCAGTCGTGGAGTCCGACGGCGGCGGCCCGGCACGGAAGGGCGCCTCGGCATGGCGGGACTCCCGCACGTTGCTGATCGGCGTCGTCGTGCTCGGCGCAACCCTCACGGAAGGCGCCGGAAACGACTGGATCGCGAAAGCCGCGGTAGACGGCCTTGCCGCGACGGAATCGACTGGCGCACTCCTGTTCGCCCTCTTCGTGGCTGCGATGACCCTGATGCGCTTCTTGGGCGGCCGGGCGATCGACCGCTTCGGTCGGGTCGCGGTGCTGCGGGCCAGCATGGGCGGCGCGGCGCTGGGCCTGGTGCTCTTTGTCTTCGCCGACAACGTGTTCCTTGCCGGGGTGGGCGCGGCTCTTTGGGGCATTGGGGCGGCGTTGGCCTTCCCGATGGGCATGTCCGCTGCTGCCGACGATCCCAAGCACGCAGCTGCAAGGGTCTCGGTGGTCTCGACAATCGGGTACGTAGCGTTCCTTGCCGGGCCTCCCCTCCTTGGATACCTGGGCGACAACACAGGTATCCAGATGGCCCTGTTGGCAATCGGTGCGCCCATCCTGATCGCCCTTTGTTTGGCCGGAGCCGCGAAGCCGCTCGTTAAAAGCGACTAGTCCGCATTGCTTGTCGCCTGGATGCTTTGGCGACGACAAGCAATGCGGACCAGTTGGACATTAAGCGGCCGGAGACTATGGAGCCGAGGTCGCCGGAGCCGAAGGAACAGCGCGGGGCGATGCGCCATTGGTGGGGGCGCCGCTCTGGCGGTTTCGGCCCTGGCCGCCGTTGAAGTTCTGGAACTGGCCGCGGCCCGGACGGGCCTGCGCATCCATGAATTTCGTGACGCCGACCCCGCTGAAAAAGCCGACAGCGACCAGCAGGATCGCAAGGAGGACGGTCGTCAGGCGGCCCATTTTGAAGCGTTTCTTCGGTACGAACGGTTCCGGCGACTGCCCCCACGGCTGCCCGGCGGGTGCCTGCGCGTACGACTGGCTACTTGGTACATCGCCCGAGGACAGGACTGCGGTTGGCTGGCCGTTCTGCGGCTGCTCCGAGTAGGCGGGAAGGGGTTCCGTTTGGTTCCGGGAACCGGATTCGGGTGCAGGATAAGACATGGAAATCTCCTGTTGAGGGGTTTGTATTGTGTTCGGTCTGAAGGGCTATTCGTAACGAAGGGCGTCGATGGGCCGCAGCTTGGCCGCCTTGTTGGCCGGGTATATTCCGAAGACCAATCCGATTGCCGCGGAAACGAGGAACGACAGCCATACCGTCCACCACTGGACTTCGGGCTGGGTTCCCAGGACGGGGAAGGCGCTTCCGATGTAGCCGGCGGCAATGCCCAGGACCCCGCCGATCAGCGAAATGATCAACGACTCGATCAAGAACTGGCTCACGATGCTGCCACGGGATGCGCCGATTGCCTTGCGGATACCAATTTCCCGGGTCCGCTCGGTGACCGTGACCAGCATGATGTTCATAACGCCGATTCCGCCCACCAGGAGCGAGATTCCGGCGACCGCGCCCAGCAGCACGGTCAGCGTCGCCGTGGTCGACGTGGCGGTGGTGAGCACCTGTGCCTGGTTGCGCACCTGGTAGTCGCGGTTTGCCGACGTCACGTTGTGCCGGGCATCGAGGATCATTTGTACTTCGTTCTGTGCCTGGTTCATCACGTCGGCCGACTTTGCTTGGACGCTGATGGACGTGAGCGACGGGGAGTATCCCGTGAATTTGTCTTGCGCGGCGCTGTATGGGATCACCACGATGTCATCCGGGTCGTTGAGTCCCGAGGATCCCTTTGCCGCGAGGACTCCGGAGACCACGAAGTTTTGACCGTTGAGCGCGATCGTCTGTCCGACCGCGGATGTCACCCCGCTGCCCACAAGGTCCTGCGCCACCGTGTTGCCGATGACGGCCACCGCCGTTCCGTTGCTAGCGTCGCCGTCGCTGAAGTAGGAGCCCGCGGCGAGCGTGTCGTTCGAGATGGCAAAGTACGACGGCGTGGTCCCAACGAAGGTTGCGACCGTGTGGCTCGCGTCCTGGTAGGTTCCCGTGACGTTCTGGGCGGTGACCACCGGCGCCGTCGTCGCGACGTCGGGAGCCATGACGGGATCAGTGAGCGCCGCCATGTCCTGGAGCGTCAGGTTGGTGCCGCGGGACCGCGGCCCGGTAACCGCCTGTCCGCCACCGGCAGCCCGGCCTCCGGTAGTGGTCTGGCGGCTCACGGTGAGCACGTTGGTACCCAATTTTGCGATCTGTGCCTTGATCGCATTGGAGGTCCCGGCGCCCACGGCGAGCAGGATGATGACCGAGGCGATGCCGATCAGGATGCCCAGGGTCGTAAGGATGGAGCGCATCTTGTTCGCCATCACCCCGGTCAGGGCGAAGCGGACGGACTCGGCAATCATCACAGGGGCACCGCCGTCGCCAGGGAGTGTGCTGCGATGTCGCGGACGCGGTGGTCCTCGATGATGTGGCCGTCCTGCATCCGCACCACGCGGTTGGCCCGCGCGGCAACATCGGATTCGTGCGTAATCATGACGATGGTCCGACCGCTGGCATGCAGGGCCTCGAAGAGGTCCAGGATTTCGTGCGAGGACTTGCTGTCCAGAGCACCCGTCGGTTCATCGGCCAACAGCAACACCGGGTTGGTAACGAGCGCGCGGGCGATCGCGACACGCTGCTGTTGCCCGCCCGATAGCTGTGAAGGCTTGTGGTCCGCACGGGAAGCCAAACCGACTGACCCAAGCACCTCCAGCGCACGTTCCCGGCGTTCCTTGCGTTGCACCCTTGCGTAGGCGAGGGGCATTGCGACGTTGTCAACAGCTCGGGTACGCGGGATCAGGTTGAAGTTCTGGAAGACGAACCCGATCTTCCGGTTGCGGATCTGCGCCAGCTGGTACTCGTCCATCGTGCCGGTATCGATGCCATCCAGGTGGTAGGTACCGGCCGTGGCGCCGTCGAGGCAACCGATGATGTTCATCATGGTGGATTTTCCAGATCCGGAAGCGCCGATGATGGCCACGAAGTCGCCGTGGTCGATGGAGATGCTCACGGAGTCCAGCGCCCGAACCTCCGCCTCCCCCTTGCCGTAAATCTTGCTCACGGCGTCCAAGTGGATGACAGCATTGTTCACGGTGCCCTACCCGCCGTTTCCGCGGGCAATGCCGGCCCCACCTGCGCCGCCGGCCCCACCTGCGCCGCCCCCGCCGAACCCGCCGGTGCCAAATCCGCCCGCTCCGGTCCTTCCGGTGGTGGTGCCGGTGTCGAGGGTCGAGGAGATGGCGGGCAGTTCAATTTGGTCGCCACTGCTCAGCCCGGTGAGTACTTGAGTGCGGCCATTGTCCGTGATCCCGGTGGTGACGGTGACCGCCGTCGTCGTGCCGTTCTTGAGGACGTTGACTGTCTGCTTGGTGCCCGTCGTCGTGATGGCGAGCGAAGGCACGGTCAAGGCGTTCTTGGCTGTTGCGGTGGTCACGGAGATGTTCGCGCTCTGCCCGAGGCGGAGCGCGGCCGGCGGGTTCGTGATGGAGATCGTTACCGGGTAGCTGACGACGTTGTTGGTGGTTGTTGCGTTTTGCGCGATAGCCGTGATGGTTCCGGTCACCGGAGCGGCGGCGGGATCCGTCTTGAGCGCCGGGAAAGTGAAGGTCGCCGCATCGCCCGTCTTCATCGTCGCGATGTCGGACTCCGCGAAATTGGCGATGACCTGCAGGTGTGCGGTGTCACTGATCGTGATCAGGCCCGATGAGGAGGACGCGCTGGCACTGCTTGCGGATGTGCCTCCGCCGGCGGCCGAGCCCGACGAGCCGCTGGAACCCGTGGACGCGGTCGCGGTTGAGGAGCCCGAGCCCGTGCCCGCGTTGCCGCCGACGACGGCGTTGACCGCCGTGATCGTTCCTGCGACGGGAGCTGTCAGGGAGCAGGAGGCCAGGTTCTTGGTCGCGGTGTCAACGGCGATCTGGGCGGAAGTGGTGTTGGACGTGGCACCGCCGCCACTCTGCGCGGAGTTGAGCGCGGTCTGCGCCGTGCCGATTTGCTCCTTGTCCTTCAAGGAGGAACTTGCCTGCTGGTTGACCGCCTGGGACAGCGCCTGGTTGTCCTTCGCGAGTTGCGCTTGGGCCGTATTCAACGCGTTTTGGGCCTGTTGGTTGGAAGGTTGGGCGCTGGCGCTTGCTTGTGCGGTTGCGACCGTCGCCGTGTCATTGTTTACCGCGGTCTGGGCCGCTGCCACGGCGCCGGCTTGCTGGCTCGCGTCCAGATCGGCGGTTTGCTGGGCGTTTGCCAAGCTTTGCCTGGCGGAAGCTATTTGGTTGTTCGCGGTGGCCTGCTGCTGGTTGGCCTGCGCTGCCGCCGAATCGAGCTGGGCCTGGGCAACCGCCAAGGCGTTCTGCGCATTTGTGGGATCGATAGTGACGAGGACCTGGCCGGCGGTAACCTGCTGGCCGATCACGGCGGAAACCGATGCGATGGGTCCGCTGCAGTTCTGTGCGTTGACTACCGTGGTGCTGGCCGCGGAGACGTTCCCGCTCGCCGTCGACACGGCGGACAAATCGGCGGCGGAGACGGCGACAGTGCGGGCCGTTGTGTCGGAAGCCGTTTGTGGCGCGCCGTTCAGGACGAAGAATGCACCGGCGGCAAGGCCAATGACGGCCACCCCAATGCCGCTGTTGATGAGTTGAGGCTTTGAAAGCATGCCCGAAGGCTATGGTCTCTCGCTTGGAGGATGCCGAGTGCTGGCTGGTGGTTTACCTTGTGTGACGCGTGGCTAGCGCTGCCCAGCGTGCCGTCTCCGCCGGGAGGCCCCCGATCTCCAGTCCAACAGTCTGCGGGCGTCCATATTCTCTTGGATGCATATGTTTTGAAACACCAGCCATAGCATGAGTACAACTCCGGAAGCCAAGCAAGCCCCACCCACCACGTCTGTGAACCAATGGGCCGCCAAATAGACCCGGCTGGCCATCATGGAGACCATTCCGCCAATCGCAAGGAGCCAGGCCCACCCCCGGCCGAGCAGGAATGCCACCGCAAGGAGGAATGCTGTCGTGGCGGATACATGGCCCGAGGGGTAGGAGTAGGTCTCGGTGGCGACATGGGCATCTCCGGGCCGAGGCCGGTGGATGAGCCATTTGAGCAGTTGGGTCAGCAGCATGACAGTGAGTCCGGAGACAATCGAGAAAATGGCCATGGTGGGCCTTCTCCTGATCAGCAATCCGAGCGCGAGCAGGCCGTGGAAGATGACCATGCCGGTATAGCCGGTCCAATTGAGGATCAGGTTCACCACGTCCCAGAACGGCGAGTGCAGGGCTGAACCGAAGCCATTCCATGCGTCGTCGATGTTTTGGAAGGGCGCGTTCCGGCCGGTCGCCAGGAGGATCGCGCCGAGGACGACCGTGAGTGCGAGCAGCATGGTCGCGACCACGACCGTGAGTCCGTGATCAAAGCTGCGGGGGAGAAAGACCCTCACCATCCACATATCCTAGCCATCCGCGGATTACTCTTGGGGGATGGCAAGAACGCTGGGGTGGCTGGCCCTGGATCCCGGAAAAGTGGCTCACCTCAGGAAGGTGGAGCGACTCGATCAGGCCATCGTCCGGCAAGTTTCCCGATGGCCGGCAGGATCGCATGATGACTTCCTCAAAGACCTTTCGGCGGCCGCGACGAAGGGCAAACTCTGGTTTGGGGTAGCCGGAGTCCTCGGGGTGATTCCAGGAAAGCCCCGGAACGCGGCGATCCACGGGCTTCTGGCGCTGGGCATCGCTTCGGCCGTCACTAATCTCGGTTTCAAGACGCTCCTTCCCCGCGCCAGGCCCTTGCCGGAGCACCTGCCGGTTTTCCGTTTCGTCCATCCGCAGCCGAGCAGTTCCTCCATGCCTTCCGGGCACTCGGCGTCCGCGATCGCCTTTACACTGGGCGTGGCGTTCGTCCACCCGCCGTTGGGAGCGTTGCTGGCTCCCGTGGCGGCAGGAGTGGCGTATTCCCGGGTACATACCGGAGCGCACTGGCCATCGGATGTCCTCTTTGGATCGGCACTTGGAGCCGGGGCCGCTTTACTGACCCGCAAATGGTGGCCGCTTCGCCCCCCGCCTCCAGCGGCCCAACGTTCCTCCGCGGATGCGCCGTCGATCGGCGAAGGAGAAGGCCTCAGTATTGCCGTCAATACCCTGGGCGGCTCCTATTTGCCGGAAACCGAAGATAACCTCCGGGAAATATTTCCCAAGTCGCATATTCATCTCATTGCGGAAGGCGAGGACGTCGAGACCGAAATCAACGCGGCCGCGAAGTGGCCGGGAACAAAGGCGCTCGGGGTTTGGGGCGGCGACGGGACGGTCGGCACCGCGGCGGCTGCCGCCGTCGGGCAGTCCATCCCGCTTTTGGTGCTCCCGGGCGGTACGCTCAACCACTTTGCCCGCGACGTCGATGCCCGCAGGTTGGAAGGTGCCATCGGCGCGGCCAACGCGGGGACGGCGGCGTGGGTTGATTTGGGCCATGTAATGGTCGGCCGAGGGGTGGACGGCAAGGACGAAACCGTGGAGATACCCATGCTAAATACCGCAAGCATAGGGGTGTACCCGAACCTCGTGCGACGCCGGGAGCGGCTGCAAGCGGCCTTGGGCAAACCCCTCGCCGGGCTGGTCGCCGGCCTTCGCACGTTCGGCGCGGCAAGGCCGACGAGCCTGCGAATCGACGGCGTCCCGCACAAGCTCTGGATACTTTACGTCGGCCGGGGCCGCTATTACCCGCGGGACCTGGCACCCTTGACGCGGCCGATCCTCGACGATGGCATCCTGGACATTCGGATGGTCAGCGCCGACGAGTCATTCGCCCGGCTGCGGCTGCTCTGGGCGGTCCTCACGGGGACCGCGGAAACGTCGGACGTCACGCACCTGAGCGAGACAACGCATATGCGCGTCGAAGCGATCGGTGAACCACTGGTCCTGGCGATCGACGGCGAACCGTTGCCAGGGGTGCGGACCGCCGAGTTCACCGTTCGGCGCCGGGCATTACGCGTCTACTCGCCCCTGCCCTGAAAGTGCGGCTCGGTCATCCATAGGGACTACCCTGACCCAACCCTGAATCATCCCCGAGACAGGCGAGTACCTCCGTCTGCGTGGCTAGCGTTGTACCTACAGTCACAACAAACATCTGCAGCAAGCGGAAGGATCGCTTCCATGATTGAGGCAACAGGCTTGAGGAAGGTCTACGGCGCCAAGACGGCCGTGGACGGAATCAGCTTCACCGTGCAGCCCGGTAAGGTCACCGGCTTCCTTGGTCCGAACGGTGCCGGCAAATCCACCACCATGCGCATGATCATGGGACTCGACCGCCCCACAGCGGGCGACGTCACAGTCAACGGCAAGCATTACTCCCGGCACAAGGCCCCGCTGCACCAGGTTGGCGCGCTCCTGGACGCCAAGGCAGTGCACACTGGTCGAAGCGCCTACAACCACCTCCGCGCCATGGCCGCGACGCACGGCATTCCACAGGCACGGATCGAAGAAGTCATCGAGATGACCGGCCTCACCGCCGTAGCCAAGAAGAAGGCAGGAGGGTTCTCCCTTGGAATGGGGCAGCGGCTGGGCATAGCCAACGCGCTCCTGGGAGATCCGCAAACGCTCATCCTTGACGAACCGGTCAATGGCCTGGACCCGGAAGGCGTCCAGTGGGTAAGGAACCTTGCACGCTACTTGGCGAGCCAGGGCAAGACGATCTTCATCTCGAGCCACCTCATGTCCGAGATGGCCCAAACGGCTGATCACCTGATCGTGATCGGTCGCGGGAAGATCATCGCCGATACCTCGGTGGAGGCCCTGATCGAGAGCCAGACCCGTAAGCGCACGCTGGTGCGGACTTCGGAAACCACACGGCTATCCGAACTGTTGGCACGTGACGGCGTCAGGGTGGAACAGAACGAACGCGAGACGCTGGAGGTCTACGGGGTGGACCCCGTTCGAATCGCCCAACTTGCACTCGATAACCGTGTCCTCGTCTACGAATTGACACCCCTCACATCATCCCTCGAAGAGGCCTACTTCCAACTGACCAAGGACGAGGTCGAATACCACTCGCACATCACGGGCGGGCCCGCCGCCCCGGGCAGGCGCCTGGACGCCGATCCCAACGGAGTCGGCGCCTCAACCGCTCCCACCATGGAAGGGATCCAGTCATGAGCACCACCACCCTGGGCAGAAGGGCTTCGGCTTCGTCGGCCGGCACCACCGGCGTCAATTTCTTCCGGGTCCTGAACTCCGAATCGATCAAGTTCCGGACCCTCATGAGCACCAAGCTCCTGCTGGTGCTGACGTTCGTGGCGATCGTCGGCGTCGGATTCTTGTCCGCCTTGGTGCGTTGGAACTTCATCAACGCCATGGCGACGGGTCCCGAAGGCCACGCGCAGACGCCGCAGCAAGCGGTCGAGTCCTTCCCGCCGGGCTCCGGATTCGAGCTCTACAACCTTCCGAACGCAGGCCTCAATATCGGCGTCCTGATCATGGGGTCCTTGGCAGTGCTTTTCATGGCCTCGGAGTTCGCAACGGGCATGATCCGCTCAACGATCAATGCGGCACCTGACCGCCTCTCCACCTTTGCGGCCAAGGCGGCGGTCCTGGTGATTGTTTCCTACGTGCTTTCCATTGTGGGCGGCGTCGTGACCTTCCTGCTCGCGTCTCCCATGTTCGCCAACTTCAACCTGGGCTTGGGCTGGAACACCAACGGCGTCCTCTACAGCGTCCTCACGGGCGGCCTTTACGTCTCCGGGGTCGCGCTCATCGGCCTATCGCTGGGGACGCTGCTGAAGAACCCCGCGGGCGGAATCACCATCCTCGTCGGAATCATGTTCGTCCTTCCTTTCGCCGGGCAGTTCCTTGGCTTCGCCCCCGGCGAGTTCTGGAAGTACGTTCCGCAGTACTTGCCTAGTGAAGCCGGCGGCCGGTTCCTCGCAATCGGCCATGTCGACGGCGTCCTGGACCCATGGGCCGGTGGGCTGGTGTTCCTGGGTTACGTCATCCTCTTCGCGGTGCCGGCCCTCATCGCCCTCAAGAAACGCGACGTCTGATCGGCGGGGATGCCGGAATCATCCAAGGCGCCGCCCACATTAGGCTCAAGCCATGAGTGAAGAGTTGACGGTAAAGGACGCATCGGCCCATGTGGCCGATGCGTCCTTTACCGAAATCACCCTACGCAGGCGAGGCCGGATCCGCCGTTACCTTTTCGAGCACCCGCGGGTCATGGACGCGGTTGTAGTGATCTGCTACCTGCTGTTTGCGCTACCAACCTTCATCGGGTCCGTGACGGACGGAAAGTGGCTCGCAGCAGCGTTGCTTGTGGCCATCGCAGCCATCCTGTTCCTGCGCCGCCGGGCTCAAATTGGCGTTACCGTGGCGGTTGCCGTCCTTGAAGTCGCGGTAACCCTCCTGAATCCGTGGGGGTCCAACGTCTCGGCAGGGCTGTGGTTTGCGCTCTATGCCGTTGCGCTGGCCAGGACCCGGACCTTCGCCCTGATGGTGTTCGGCGCCGCGAGCCTGCCCCTGACCCTCGTGTACCTCTTCATGTGGATCAGTCCGGTGGCGCCGACCAGCGCAGATGCAGTACCGGACAACTTCCACCTGATTAGCAACATCACGGCGGCAGTCAGCATCCTGCTGTCCAACCTCATCGCCACGGGCATCGGCATTTCGGTGCGGCAACGGCGCGAGCACGAGAATGAAGTCAGGGCCTGGGCGGCGCGGACGGCAACATTGGGTTCGGCCACCGAACGGAACAGGATCGCCCGGGAGATGCACGATGTGGTTGCCCACTCCCTCACCGTCATGATCAGCCTCTCGGACGGCGCAGCCGTCGTCGTCAAGAAGGATCCTGCCCGCGCCGGTGAGGTGCTCGACGAACTTTCACGGACTGGAAGGGCGGCGCTGGCGGACATGCGGCGCGTCCTCGGCGTCTTGCGTGCGGACGCGGGCGATCCCGCTCCCCTCGCTCCCCTCGTTTCAGGTGGCAGGCTAAGCGCACTCTTGGATGGGTTCCGGACAGCGGGCCTACCATTGCACTATTCCCACACCGGCCCCGCCCTTCCCGAAGACCCGGCCTTCCAACTCACGGTTTATCGCATTGTCCAAGAGTCCTTGACCAATGTCCTGAGATATGGGCGCTCCCTGGGCCAAGTGGACCTGCGTATCGTCCGGAGTGGGGATTTGGTCACCATTGACGTGCTCGACGACGGACGCGGGTTCCGTGAACCCGGTACCGAAGAGGCGGCGCTGGGAACGGGACGGGGCATCGCGGGCATGCGGGAACGGGCGGGCATCTATGCCGGACGCGTAGATGCCGGCCCAGGCATACATGGCGGTTGGCGGGTCCACGCCGAACTGAGATGGAACAGTGAAAAGGGGAAATCATGATGGCCGACGCTCCGATCAAGGTCCTGTTGGTGGATGACCAACCCCTGCTGCGCATGGGATTCCGGCTTATTCTCGAAGGAGAAGCCGACCTCCATGTGGTTGGCGAAGCCTCGGACGGGCTCGAAGCCTTGCGGAAGGTAGAGGAACTTGACCCCGACGTGGTGCTCATGGACGTCAGGATGCCCGCCATGGACGGAATCGAGGCCACGAAGCGGATTACCGGCTCGGCCTCCAACGCCCGGGTCATCATCCTCACTACGTTCGACCTTGATGAATATGCCTTCTCTGGACTACAAGCAGGCGCTTCGGCCTTCCTGCTCAAGGACGTTGCTCCGTCTGAACTGGTCCACGGCGTCCGGATCGTCGCGAGCGGCGACGCCGTCGTGGCACCCAGGGTGACGCAACGCCTGCTCGAGACCTACGTTCGCGGAGGTCCGGTTCCCGGCCAAAACAGCCAGCCGCCGCGGGATCCCCTGCTCGAGGAACTTACGCCGCGCGAGACGGAGATGTTGGAGGCGATCGCCAAAGGCTTGTCTAACGCGGAGATCGCCCACAAGTTTTTCCTGTCCGAAGCAACCGTGAAGACCCACGTCCGGCGGATCCTTACGAAGTTGCACTTGCGGGACAGGGTCCAAGTGGTGGTCTATGCGTATGAAACAGGACTCGTGGTTCCCAGCAACCCGGATTACTGAAGGCCGCCGGTCCCTGCCTAGGCCGCTGCCGTGCGGTGTCGATGCCCAAGGCTAGACTCGGAGCCATGCCTTCGAACTCCGCTGCAGAGCACATTCAGGACCTTGGCACTTACGTGGCCGCATCGCCGTCGAGCTTCCACGCGGTTCACGAAGCCTCGCTGCGGCTCGACTCAGCGGGTTTCACGGCCCTGGACGAACTGCAGCCCTGGGACAGCGGCCCTGGCCGCTACTACGTCATTCGCGATGGCGCGCTCATCGCCTGGGTAACACCGGAAGGCGCGGCTCCCAGTGCGGCGTTCAACATCCTGGGCGCCCACACGGATTCGCCGTCCTTCAAGCTCAAGCCGAAGCCCACAACCGGCAAGTTCGGCTGGCTCCAGGCCGGGGTGGAGGTGTACGGTGGCCCGCTGCTGAACTCCTGGCTGGACCGCGAACTCCGGCTGGCTGGACGCCTGGTGATGCGGGACGGTACCCAGCACCTGACGGCGACGGGGCCGCTGCTGCGCTTCCCGCAATTGGCCATCCACTTGGATCGGAACGTCAATGAGGGCCTCACCCTCGATAAACAGCAGCACATGAATCCGATCTTTGGACTGGGCGATCCGGGGAGCGGGGACGTCTTGGCCGTGCTTGCCGAATCCGTGGCGGGAGCATCAGTGGATCCCGCGGAAATCGGCGGGTACGACGTCGTGGTCGCAGACACCCAGCCCCCGGCGGTATTCGGCGCCAAGGGCGAGTTCTTCGCGTCGGGCCGGCTAGACAATCTCTCCTCCACCCACGCCGGACTGTCAGCGTTGATTGCCCACGCAAACAATGGCGCAGCGGAAGGCGGACCGATCGCCGTCCTCGCCGCCTTCGACCACGAAGAAATCGGCTCGGCCTCGCGCTCCGGGGCCTACGGACCGATCCTCGAAGACATCCTCGCCCGAATTTCCGACGGGCTCGGCGCGACGGTGAGCGAGCGGCGGCAGGCACTGGCGGCGTCGTTCTGTGTCTCCGCGGACGCCGGACATGCCGTGCACCCCAACTATTCCGAGCGGCATGATCCCGCCAACCGCCCGGTCCTCAACGGCGGCCCGCTCCTGAAGATCAACGCCAACCAGCGCTACGCGACGGACGCCACGGGCGCGGCCTTCTGGGCGGGGCTCTGCGCCGAGGCCGGAGTGCCGTACCAGGAGTTCGTTTCGAACAACGACGTCCCGTGCGGTTCGACTATCGGACCGCTCACTGCCACGCGGCTGGGGATCAGGACGGTCGACGTCGGGGTCCCCCTCCTGTCCATGCATTCGGCGCGTGAACTGTGCGGCGTGGAGGATCCGCAGCATCTTGCCGCCGTGACGGAGTTGTTCTTCCGCACTGCCAGTTGACGGGCAACTGGGAAGGCTCAGGAGTCCCCGTCGCTAGGAAGCGAGGCTGACGACGAGGTTGATGGTGGTCGCGAGGATGCCGACGCCGAAAACGTAGGCGAGGAGGCTGTGGCGCAAGGCCGCGGAGCGCATCATCCGCGAGGTGATGTTGGTGTCCGAAACCTGGTAGGTCATCCCGAGGCTGAACGCCATGTACGCGAAATCCGTGTACTGCGGCGGTTCTTCCTGGTTGAATTCGATGCCCCGGGGCGGCGTGGAGGTGTAGTAGATCTCGGCAAAGCGCAGGGTGAACAGGGTATGCACGAGGGTCCAGGAGAATGCGGCCGAGCATAAGGCCAGCAGCGCGAGCATGAACTTGTCTGCGCCGTGTGCGTCCTTTGCTCCGGCCATCACCAGCACCACGGCAGCCAGGGAGCCGAGGGCGGCGCACAGGATGAGGAGGTCGGCCGTGGACCGCCGAGGATCTTCCTCCGTGGCATGGTTGGCCGTTTGTTCAGCCTTCATGGGCGCGATGGCAGACCATACGGAGACGGTGTAGACGCCGGCGGCAACCGTCCAACCGACAGCCGGGGCGTAGATCCATTCTCCCCATAGCCCTGTTGCTACCGCACTCGCGACACCTGCGACGATCATCATCAGGAACCGCAATGTGGCACGCTTGGCGCGGGCGGTCCGCGGACTTTTGTTCTTCGCGATAGCGTTCATAGTCAGATCATGGCATGCGTAGCTGCTGGGCCTCGAAATACGGCAGGCGTCACGCCGTGCAGACTTTTGGCCACTGCTCAGCCGCCGGGCCGCGGTGCGAACATGATGACTGCGACGCCAAGAAGGCAGATCGCGGCGCCAACGACATCCCAGCGGTCCGGGCGGAAGCCGTCAAGAAACATCCCCCAGGCCAAAGATCCGGCGATGAAGACGCCACCATAGGCGGCGAGGACCCGGCCAAAATGCGCGTCCGGCTGGAATGCGGCCACGAAACCGTAGATGCCAAGGGCCGCGATGCCGAGCCCTGCCCACCACCACGGCTTTTCATCCCTGACCGATTGCCACACGAGCCAGGCGCCGCCGATCTCGGCAAGGGCTGCGAGGACAAAGAGCGAAATCGACTTGAGGACGGTCATGGGATCAGGTTATCCACATACGGGGACGGGCCCGTTCCGCCTCTCCGACATGCCGAATAGCCTTGGACGTGGGAGATGGACTAAGATATTGAAGTCTGTGCTGCGCCCCGCTTCCAGTTATGGAACGGGTCGCGTGCACTGTTCATCGCAAATGAACCTCCTGTTACGGAAATGCCGTAACCGCTTAGCCCAAAGGAGGTGGGTTCACATATGCGTCCTTACGAATTGATGGTAATCATCGACCCCGAGGTCGAAGAGCGTACCGTAGAGCCGTCGCTTCAGAAGTTCCTCAATGTCATCACCAACGATGGTGGAACCATCGAAAAGGTTGACATCTGGGGCCGCCGTCGCCTCGCCTACGACATCAAGAAGAAGTCCGAAGGTATCTACGCAGTGGTGAACTTCACCGCGAAGCCGGAAACCGCCAAGGAACTTGACCGCCAGCTGAGTCTCAACGAGACCATCATGCGTACCAAGATCACCCGCCCCGAAGAGCAGAAGGTCGTTGCTGAGTAATACTCGGCACGCTTCATTCTTTATCCCGCAGGAACGAACAAGGAGGCAGTAGATGGCAGGCGAAACCACTATTACGGTCATCGGTAATCTCACCAATGATCCCGAGCTGCGGTTCACCCCGTCCGGCTCGGCGGTAGCGAACTTCACCATCGCTTCTACTCCCCGGACCTTCGATCGCCAATCCAATGAGTGGAAGGACGGGGAAACCCTGTTCCTCCGCGCATCGGTATGGCGCGAAGCAGCTGAAAACGTCGCCGAATCCCTGACCAAGGGCATGCGCGTGATAGTTTCCGGACGCTTGAAGAGCCGTTCCTACGAAACAAAAGAAGGCGAGAAGCGCACCGTTATCGAGCTCGAAGTCGATGAAATCGGCCCGAGCCTGCGTTACGCCAACGCGAAGGTCAACCGCACCCAACGCTCCGGCGGACAGGGTGGACAGGGCGGCTTTGGCGGCGGCAACAACAGCGGTGGTTTCGGAGGTGGCGCAGGTGCGAACCAGGGCGGCAACTCCGGCGGAACATGGGGCGGCGGCCAGTCCGCGCAGCAGGATGACCCCTGGTCTACTCCAGGCGTCAGCAATGCAGGCGGATGGGGCAACGGCCCGGATTCCGAACCTCCCTTCTAAACATTCATTAAAGTTCGACGCCGGACGTCGCCGGGACTGCCGCGAGGCACCCGGACAGCAACCGCCGTCGAGCACCACCATCCCGTGGATCCATTCCACGGGCTCCATAGAAAAGGAGCTCCACGATGGCTAAGGCTGAACTCCGTAAGCCCAAACCAAAGTCCAACCCCTTGAAGGCTGCTGACATCACTGTCATCGACTACAAGGACGTAGCATTGCTGCGCAAGTTCATCTCCGACCGCGGAAAGATCCGCGCCCGTCGCGTCACTGGCGTCACGGTGCAGGAACAGCGCAAGATCGCCCAGGCAATCAAGAACGCCCGCGAAGTTGCTCTGCTGCCTTACTCCGGCGCTGGCCGCGGCTAAGGAAGGGATTAACTACCATGGCAAAGCTCATTCTGACCCACGAAGTAACCGGTCTCGGTGCTGCTGGCGATGTTGTCGAGGTCAAGGACGGTTACGCACGTAACTACCTCCTGCCCCGCGGCTTCGCACTGACCTGGACCAAGGGTGGCGAGAAGCAGGTTGTGTCCATCAAGGCCGCCCGCGCCGCCCGTGCCCACGCTTCGATTGAAGCCGCACAGGCCCAGGCCGCTGCGCTTTCTTCCAAGAAGGTCAAGCTCGAAGTAAAGGCCGGCGAATCCGGTCGTCTCTTCGGCACGGTCAAGCCGGCTGACGTCGCTGCTGCTGTTGAGGCTGCAGGCCTCGGCTCCATCGACAAGCGCAACGTTGAACTGCCGAACCACATCAAGTCTGTTGGTTTGTACCAGGCCAACGTCCGCTTGCACGAGGACGTCTCAGCCGTGATCGACCTTGAGGTCGTTTCCAGCAAGTGACGCACGGTTCCCTTGAAGCCGAGCTAGCGACGCTTCGAGGGACCACGCAACGCATGTAGCCTGACTTGGCTCGAAGGACCCCCGCCTCCGGATACCGGAGGCGGGGGTCCTTTTGCGTTGGCAATGCGGGGGGCCGGTGGACGCGGCTCGCCCGAGTTGCGGCGGGCGGCCGGCGCCGCGGAATAAAAGCCGTGGGGCCGCCGTTTGTGGATATAGATGCAAATGCATGTACTCTTGTATCAAGAAACGAGCAATAGGAGATTGCCATGGAGACCCGCCGCATAACCGTCCTTTCCGCCGGACTGGGCGTCCCGTCGTCGAGCCGGCTCCTCGCGGACCAGCTCGCAGCCTCGGCAAAACGGCAGCTGGGGGAGGCCGGCTACGAGGCGCGGGTAGAGGTTGTCGAACTGCGGGACTTGGCCGTGGACATCGCCAACAACTTCGTCACCGGATATGCACCGCCCCGCCTCGCGGAGGTGATTGCCGACGTCGAGGCTTCCGATGGAATTATCGCTGTGACGCCGGTCTTCAGTGCCTCGTACAGCGGGCTGTTCAAATCTTTCATCGACGTCCTCGACCCGAAGTCCCTGGACGGGAAAGCGGCCTTGTTGGGAGCCACCGGCGGTACCGACCGCCACCAAATGGTTCTGGATTACGCTATGCGCCCGCTCTTCACCTACCTCCGCACGCGGATGACCCAAACTTCCGTTTTCGCCGGGCCGCAGGATTGGGGAAACACGGACGACGGCGGATCCCCCCTGTCGGTCCGCGTGGACCGAGCCGCAGGGGAACTTACGCAACTGTTGAGCGGGGTACAGCCGCACCGCAAGGCCGAAGCGATGGAGTCGCTTCCCTTTGAGCAATTGCTCGCCGGGATCACGGCAGGCCGCTAAGGCAGGTAGGCAGCGGTCCCGCGAAGCACTGTCCCAGGGGGTGAAAGCCTGCTCCCCAGGCTCCGCGGTCAGTCGTCCAGAAGCTCGATGAACTCCAAGGCCTGCTTCATGCTGATGTCGGAATGCTTGGTGAGGGCCAACGCGGCGGCTTGGACATCGCCGCTCTTGGCCAGCGTCCGGATGCGCCCGTAGATTTCGTCGTTCAACATATTGCTGCTGACTTCCCGGGTGACATCGCCCTTGCTGGCGATTGCCCGGTAGCGGTAGGGGAAGCGCTCCGGTTCGTCATCATCGTCGGGCAGTAAGTCCTGGGGCGGCGGCTCGGGCCGGTGGAATGGCTGGGGGTGCGCCGCCAAGGCTCCGACGGCGTCCCGCGACGCCCGCAGTCCCTCTCCTGTGACGTTGAGGTACAGCTTGATAGCTGCCATTGCCTGCCCTTGGGCGATCAGGGAGTAGAGCATCCGATGCTGGTCTTCGTTGAGCTTCGCGGCCGCTTCGCGCGCGAGCTCCACCGGATCCACTCCCGCCTGGTTCGCGGCCGAATCGTCGCGGCGCGCCGCCGCGCGATGGGCCAGCGCCCGGGTGACAACCAATACGCCGAGGCCGACCGCCAGCAGGATCAAGACCGGGACGAGTAGCGATTCCATGGACTATGCCGATCTATGTAGTTCTTTGGCGTGTATATAGAGCTTATGCCAGAACCCGGTTATCCACAGCACATTCCCGGCTGGGCATGGTTTGTGAGAGGAGTCTGTCAAATTCCTACGGGAAAATGTGGGTAATATCACTTTTCTTGCATATTCCGGGTTCGATAGATGTCCCACCGCGGTTCGGGTTGTGGATTTCCGGGCACGCACTTGTGGATAGCGCAAGCAAAAAATACTTTTGATCCACAAGGCGTGGAGAACGTTTGCGCAGGTCAGGCGCCAGTTTCCGGAAAAAGAATTTCTCTATCCACAACTTCATGCACAGAGTGTGCACAAGTAGGGATATGTACTCCACACTTTATCCACAGGATCGGCTTGGTGGGACGGAAAAGCAGGGCTAACGTTGCTTGGTACCCACCCTAGGTACCGAAAAAGGCCCGTTTTCCCGAGTGCGGCGCACATTAGCCGCCGGTAGTTGGCATGTTCGCAGTTATGGCTGTGGATAGGTTGTGGAAAAGGGCATTCGAAAAATTGTCGGTGCCCCGCGGGAGAGTGGGGACACTCGGCTAACAGGCGCGGCGGACCAGGCTTCGTAGGCATGGGCCGCCTCGTGGCCGGGAACAGTTATCTGCCGCGGCACTAAATGGAGGACGGCTTGTCAGTTACGCACTTGGATTCGATCGAGGGTGGCCGGGTATCGGACGCCAGCCGCAAGCCCCCGCAGGACATCCCGGCTGAGCAATCCGTGCTGGGTGGCATGATGCTCTCGAAGGATGCCATCGCCGACGTCGTTGAGATCGTCCGCGGACACGACTTCTATCGGCCTGCGCACGAGACCATCTATGAGTCCATCATCGACCTCTACGGTCGGGGCGAACCCGCAGATGCTGTGACCGTGTCCGATGAGCTCACCAAGCGCGGCGAGATCAACAGGATCGGCGGCCCCGCGTACCTGCATGAGCTGATCCAGACGGTTCCCACTGCCGCGAATGCGGGCTACTACGCGGAGATCGTCGCCGAGCGCGCTGTGCTGCGCCGCCTTGTCAATGCCGGCACCAAGATCGTCCAGATGGGCTACGGCCAGGACGGCGAGGTGGAAGACCTCGTCAACCAGGCCCAAGCCGAGGTATACGCCGTGGCCGAAAAACGCACGGCCGAAGACTACGTGGCTCTCAAGGACGTCATGGAGTCCACTGTCGACGAGATCGAAGCGTCCGGCCATCGTGGAGAGGGGATGACCGGCGTCCCCACCGGATTCTACGAACTCGACGAGCTCACCCACGGCCTGCACCCCGGCCAGATGATCGTCATCGCCGCGCGCCCCGCCGTCGGTAAGTCCACGTTCGCGCTGGACTTCGCCCGTTCCGCCGCCATCAAGAACAACCTCGCCACCGTGATGTTCTCGCTGGAAATGGGCCGGAACGAAATTGCGATGCGCCTCCTATCGGCCGAAGCCACCATTGGCCTCCAAGACCTGCGCAAGGGAACCATCAAGGACGAGCAATGGTCGAAAATCGCGACCACCATGGGCCGCATGAACGATGCTCCGCTGTTCATCGATGACAGCCCCAATATGTCCCTGATGGAAATCCGGGCGAAGTGCCGCCGCCTGAAGCAGCAGCACGACCTCAAACTCGTGATCCTCGACTACCTGCAGCTCATGAGCTCCGGCAAGAAGGTCGAGTCGCGCCAACAGGAAGTCTCCGAGTTCTCGCGTGCACTGAAACTGTTGGCCAAGGAGTTGCAGGTACCGGTTATCGCACTCTCGCAGCTAAACCGTGGATCCGAGCAACGCCAGGACAAGAGGCCGATGGTCTCGGACCTTCGTGAATCGGGCTCCATCGAACAGGACGCGGACATGGTCATCCTGCTCCACCGCGAGGACGTCTACGACAAAGAGTCCCCCAGGGCCGGCGAGGCGGACATCCTCGTGGCAAAGCACCGAAACGGCCCCACCAAGGACATCGTGGTCGCATTCCAGGGCCACTACTCCCGCTTCGCCAACATGGCCGGCGAGACCGGTGGGGGCTTCTGATCCGGCCCGAAGTGCCGGCCGGCTGAGGCCTGCCGTGGTGTCCGAAAATAGGTCATGAAAGCCGAGAATAAGAGGCGCCGGAGGGTCCGGTAAAGGTGCCTAAGTCGTAAACTTGTCGATACGGAGTCTCCGCGCCATCCATCACATACATCTTATGTAGGAGGCCATTATGGCAACGACCCAGCAGGACAAAGAAACCACCACCTCGGCGCAGTCCGGCAGTACCACTGCGAGTGGATCCGCCCAAGATGGCGGAGGGACCACCATCACGATACCGTCGCTGCAATCGATGATCCCCGCGGCAGACGCCTTCGAGCCAAAGCATCTCCTGTGGTTCGGTGGACTTGCCGTCGCAGGAGTGATCGGTGTCCTTGAGTGGCCCGTGGTGGCGGCGGTCGGCGTCGGAAGTTACGTCGCCGAACGGTTCGCCCGCTCGGCAAATCGCCGCTAAGTATTCCCCGTCGGGTTCCGCAGCCTGGCACCCGGCTTGGTGTGCCAGGGACTATTTCCGGCTCAATGTGGTTGCCCTGCGAGGTCGCCGGCTAGTGGGCTATTGCCAGCGCCTCGGCCAGTCCCCGCAGGGTGGCGCTTTTCGTGCTGCCGGCGAACAGCCTGGCGACCACGAACAGCGCAGCGATGGGCCATTCAATCATCCCGATTGCCACGAGCACTCCCACTCCGCCCAGAAAGGCGAGCGTCTGGGGGTGCGGCAAAGTTATGGTCCCGATGCCTTCGAAATGGAGATGCAGCGGGCCGGGGGGCATTGCGTTCATCGTGTGTTCCTGTTCATCGTGCGTTCCTTAAGGAGGGTACTGGCGAGTTGAGCCGCGATCTCAGGGAGCGGATTCCGCCGGGCTGGTCGTCCGTCAGCGACAGACCCAGCCACCTTAGGGTTTGGACGTTGACGGAAGGTAAATACCAGCTCAACGATCGGGTTGGTGTTGAACAGTTGCCCTAGAGGGCGTCGGCCGTCGGGGCGCCCACGCTCCGCTCCCGGGCCTTCCGGGCTTCTTGGGCGTACTGGCCGAGAATCGAACGGATCCGGGGCAGAAGCAGCGATATGACAACAGCTGCGGCACTGGCCGCCGCGGCGAGGGCCCAACCAGCCAGCCCAAGGGGTGTCGATCCGAAGAAGGCACTTAGGACGGGGTTCTGGATGACCCCGGCCAGCACGATCGCCGATCCAAGTCCGCTGAAGATCACGCCGGACGTGGGCGTACCCGAAATGAGTGTTTGGCCCAGCTGGGTTCCGATCAGGCCGACCAATGCGATGGTCGGGGCCGCTGCGCCGAATCCGAGCGCGCCCGCTGCAAGCCACGCGGCCCCGGCACCCAATGCGGTGACAAGAGCCCGCGCACCAACATCGCGCACCAGCGCCGAACCCAAGGATGCTTCGGGGCCTTCGGCCAGAAGGGCTTGGGCCGACGCCGCATGCGGCGGACGCAGCGCCACGGCCAAAGCCGGGGCGAGGTCCGTTAGCAGGTTGACGAGAAGCAATTGCCGGGCACCGAGCGGGGACAATCCGGACAAGGCGGCGCCCAGAACGGTAAACCCAATTTCACCGATGTTTCCGCCCACGAGGATGCCCAAGGCCTCGCGAACCGATATCCACATGGAGCGGCCCTCGACGAGTGCCGTGATGATCGTTTCCAGCCGATCGTCGGTCACAACGAGATCCCCCGCCGCCCGGGCCGCTGGAGTCGCCCTTTGTCCGAGGGCAATGCCCACGTCCGCCAGCCTGATGGCAGGAGCATCGTTGGCGCCGTCTCCGGTCATCGCAACGGTCCGGCGGAGCCGCTGGAACGCTTTTACGGCGCGGACCTTATGCGCAGGTGTGCCCCGCGCAATGACTGCAACGGACGGAAGGAGCGCGTCCAGCTCTTCGTCGTTGAGTGCATCCATCTCGCCGCCGGTCAAGACACGGCTGCCGTTGAGAAGGCCAAGACGGTCTGCTACCGCCTTTGCGGTTCCGGGGTGGTCTCCCGTCATCATGATGATTTGGACCCCCGCGGAGCGAAGCGCCCGGACCGACGGGCCCGCCGCTTGCCTCACGGGGTCAGTCAGAGCCAAAAACCCAAGAAGGGTTAGGTTCTGAACTTCGCCTTCGCCCCCGCCCGCGTGCAGGTCAAAGCCTTCCTCTGCCCGCCGTTCCGCTACTGCGAGGATGCGATAGCCTTGCCCTGCCAGGCGCTCGATGCGATGGCTGAGGCGGTGCTCTTCTTTGCTGTCGAGCGGAACGAGCGTCCCCCGCCGTCGAACTGCGTTGCAGAGGGGAATGACGGTTTCGGGTGCACCCTTGACGCTGACGAGCGTTTCTCCGGCTGCAGTTCCTACAGTCGCGTGATAGCCGCGAGCGGGCTCGAACGGGAGAACGGACCGCCTGGTCCAGCCGAGATCGCGCACGGAACGGGTGATGGCCGCTTCCTTTGCCCCGCTGGTAACGGCACGGTCGGTGAAATGCTCGAGCTTGCCCACAGACCGCTTTTCAGGGGTAGCACGGAGCGCCGCGGCGAGGACATGTCGACTCTCCCGGTCAAGGCGGTCCACCGGGACAGGTTCCTGGTCAACCGTACTGACGGCCTCCAGGCGGATCCGGCCCTCGGTGAGCGTTCCCGTCTTGTCGAAACAGAGAACATCCACCCTCCCGAGTGCCTCGATGGTGCGCGGGTTCCGCACGAGGACGCCGTGCGCCGACAAGCGACGGGCAGCAGCCAGTTGTGCGGCGCTCACCAGGAAAGGCAGGCCTTCAGGCACTGCGGCCACGGCCAGGCTCAGGCCCGCCCCGGCCGTACTCCTGACGGACCGGCCGCGCACCAGCCCGGCGGCAACAACGGCAACCGCCGACGCAATCGTGACCGGGACGGTGACATCGGTGATGGCCGCCAGGCGCTTCTCGACGCCGCTTTCCCTGCTTCCCTCACGGCTCACGGCCGCGCTTCGTCCGGCCTCCGTGGCTGCGCCGGTAGCTACCACCACGGCTACCGCCCGTCCCGACGCGACGGTGGTCCCCTCGTAGATCATTGATGTCCGCTCGGCCGGGAGATCTGCGATGACGCCGGCTGGACTTTTGGCCACCGGGAAGGGCTCACCCGTCAACGAGGACTCGTCAGCCTCCAGCCCTGCCGTTTCGATGATGCGGCAGTCGGCCGGAACAACGTCGCCTGCCCCAAGGTGGACGACGTCACCCGGAACCAGTCGGTTCGCCGTCACCTTCGAGTCGCTACCCTCGCGCCGCACACGGGCAACCACCGCGGATTCAGCCACGAGTGCATCTAGTGCCTGTCGCGTGCGCAGGCGCTCCACTCCGCCAATGATCCCGCTGAGAAGGGCGACACTGGCTATGAGGACCCCGTCAATGACGGCACCGATCGCAACCGACAGCGACGCGCCGGCGCCTAAGATGGGGGTCAGCGGATTGGCCAATTCCTCCAGGACGGCCGCCGGGAAAGAAACGGGACCAACATCCGAGGGTCCACCCTGAACCTGCCTTATCCGCACCTGTTCGGCAGTCAAGCCCTCGGGCGACGACCCCAGTCGTTGCAGGACGGCGGCGGGAGGCATCGCGTGCCAGGGCACAGACGAAGCTCCTGGCACAATCGGCTGTTGCGCCAGCTGAACGGCGGAACGGACGGCTAAAACAAGCGATACCGCCGAGGCCGCGTTGACCGCCAACATCGACCTGGAGGCGGCCGCCTGGGCGCTGCCCATCGTCGCGGCAACGGCTCCAACGACGGTGCCGGCTTGCGCTAGGCGCACACTGTCCCGGCTCACTCCGGCAGCCTTGCCGCAGGCTTCGATCAGGGTGGGGACAAGGCCCAGGTCCGGGCTCACGAGGATGTGGCTCCCCCACGCCAAAGGTCCGGCCGGCGTTGCGATTCCGATACCGACGTCGGCCGTGGCCAAGGCTTGCCCATTGGCCGAAACCAGCATGAGGTGCGCAGCTGTTGCGCCAAGGGTCCGCACCGATTCCGGAAGGGCCTCGCCTCCAGGCCGGACTTCATCAACAACACCGTTCAGGCCTGATTGGGCGCGCGCGTCGCCGGCGAAGACGATGCGGCAGCCGCTGCGGCGACAGGCGGCAGCCAAGGCTCCCAGGTATTCATGGGGTTCTGGAGTCACGCCGACCATGGCAACCAGCCGGGTCCCGTTGCTTAGGCCCAGGACTGAGGCGCCTTGCGCCTCCAAGCGGCGCCGCTCCAGCACACCGCGGCGGCCTGTGATGGTTAGCTCGTCGACCGGGCCGAGGCACCAAGCCCCCTCCCGCTGAACGGTATCGGGGTCATCCGAACGGAACAGTGCGTGGAGCCTCTCCGCTACCTGCTCGCGATCCGCGCCGTGCAGTGGAATAGAGGAAGCCATCAAATACCGGTGAGTGGCGAGGATCTCGGCGTCGAGCACGATGGTGTCTACGCGATCCAGGCGTCGCAATGCTTCCGGGTCGAGAATGACGGCGCCGCGCCGGGACAAAGTTGTTCCCAGCTGGGCGGCGAAGGCCTCACGACCTACCCGTCCGGGCTTCGGGAGCGTGGCCACGGCGAGCCCGGCAGCGTGCCAGGCGTTGCCGCTTGCCGCGAGTCCCGTGCCGAAAACAGACAGCCCCAGCGCGCCAGCCGAATCCCCCCACTTTTCAATTGGCCCTATGCCGCTCTTGGGGGATTCTTCCCCGTAGATCGGCCCCGCCGAGGCGGACTCCTTGGTGGCCAAGTACTTTTCTTCCGAGGTCTTCCAGGCAGCGGCCTCTGCAGTCACTTCCCGCAGAATGAGGCCCCGGAGGACGGCGTCTACAGCAAGGCCCGCAAAACCTTGGGAAAGCGCTTGGACGGCGGCGTTCGCCAACGCGAGTGCCGTATCCGCGTTGGACTGACCCAACGCGTGCTCAACATAGGAGCGGAGCCGCGGCGTACTATCGACCACCGAAATGCCGGCAGCCAATTCTGCGGCTACCGGTGCGCCAGTAAACAGACGCACCAGAACCGCTGCGGCAATGCCCGCGACGTCTGCGACGAGTTCGACGGCGGCCCGCTCCACGGGTACCGAATCGGGCAGTTGGACTGCCTCGTCCCCCATGGACTCCCGTTGGTGTTGCTCGGATTGCTGGACCGAGCGGACTACTTCCACGAGCTCTTCCAAGGGCGCGGGTTCGGCCGCAAGGGCGATGATGACACGGCCGAGCGGGGCGTTGACGCTCGCCCACCGCACGGCCGGATGTCGTTCGAGGACCTCCTCCAACCGTGAGGCGAACGCCTCACTTCCGGGCAGGTGGATGCCGGGAACCTCAATCGCGGCACGCCCGTCGGCAGTCCACGCTCGAAGTCCGGCCACTTGTGCAGGAGTGATGACATCGAGCAGCCGCCGGGGCAGGGAAGGACGCCCCAGCCTACGGGAAGGCTCAACCAGGGCCTGAATCGCAGACGAGAAAAGCGACACCACCCACCGACCTTAGAACGCCCACCGAACTTAGGAGGAGGCGGCTAGCGTCCGGTGCCACGAGCCTTGCGGATTTCGTCCCTGGCGAACCGTTCGGCGACGTAGCTGCCGACGCCGACCACGGCCACCACCGGCCACTCGAGGACGCCGATCACGCCGAGCGCAGCCAAGCCACCGAGCCAAAGGAGCCTCTTCGGCTCCATTTGGACCGGCGGCAGCGGCGGTAGATTAGCGAGCGAAGGCAGGGTGATCGTGACCTTGCCCGGCGAGGGCGACGGCGGTTGGCTGGCTGCGCCTTCCTTGCTCTCTTGCTCCGATGCTTCGCTCTTGTTCTGCCCTGCAGTCGGCATGGCTCCTCCTCGAGTAAGTCCCGCACGGATGGCGCTCCGCGCCTGAATCCTTCTGGCACAACGCGCTGATGCAGCCCATACTAGGACGAGAGGCCCTCGGGCGCGAGAGGTCAGGCGTGGAGAGGTCTAACAAGCGAAAGCGCGGCCCGGCTGCCTCCTGAGAATGAGGAGTGGCCATGCCGAACGAGGCTAATAAACCCAGTTCCGGAGAAGGCGGAAAAACAGCGGATGCCGCTGCTGGAAGGGACTCGATTACCATCGTCTTCGAAGGCATCGGTACCCTCCACCTGCCCCCCAAGAATGAAATGGCGTTCCTCGCCGGAGTTGGACTTATTGCAGCCGCAGGACTGATCGAGTGGCCCGTTGCCGCCGTCGTTGCCGCCGGCCACCTCATCGCACACGCCAGCCATAGCAAGGCTCTGCGGGACTTCGGCGAAGCCCTCGAAACAATCTGACCCGGAGGCAGCAGGCATATCTCCGGGGACCTGGTCGATCCGCCCCTTGGGCAGATCCATCCGCAGTCCCGGCTGTCATGGCGCGCGCAGGACCTCCAGCCTTGATTCCCGTCGGCAGCAGCCATAGCGTTTGGTAGGTCGACAACCTCGGCAGTTCGATGGCAACGCGGGAACAACCTGAGAAGGAGAAGCCAGTGCGGGAAGCTAGTTTCAATGAGGATATTTCAGACGCAGAAGGCTTCATCGGCGAACCCGAAGAGTCCGATTCTGCTCCGGCGTCCACCGCCGAAGCAGCGGATATCACCTACCATGAGCAGTTCTATCCTGCGCGTCCGAAGGCGCTAAGGCCGGTCGCCCGGCGCCGCCAGTTCTTTGCTGCCCGTCCCTCGCTCGAGTTCGACGGCCGCAACGCCGCCTATGTCGAATGGTTACGGAACCAGGCGATGCTCGGCGACGCCAACGTGCTGGCGCGGCAGCTTTCCGGGCAAGCCAGCATGTGGCAGAACTCCTACGCACACCCGAACCCGCGCGCCGCCGTCGAACGCGCACCCGTCTGGTTCACCGCTTACCCGCTGTCCCTCATCACGCGCCCGGGCGAATCGTTCCTGTCCGCCCTGGGCGACCCCGAACTGTGGGAGGCGTTCCGTGAGATCGGGATCAGGGGCCTGCACACCGGTCCCGTCAAGCAGGCCGGAGGAATCCGGGGCTGGTCCCAGACTCCGAGCGTGGACGGGCACTTCGACCGCATCAGCATGGCGATCGATCCGGTGTTCGGTACCGAGGACGAATTCCGCCGGATGTGCGAGGTCGCCGCAGAGCACGATGGCACGGTGATCGACGACATCGTCCCCGGGCATACGGGAAAAGGGGCCGATTTCAGGCTCGCCGAGATGAACTTCCGGGATTATCCCGGCATCTACCACATGATCGACATTCCTGAGGAAGACTGGCACCTCCTGCCTGATGTCCCCGAGGGCGAGGATTCGGTGAACATCAGCCCCGACGCGGAGCAGGCGCTGAAAGAAGCCGGCTACATCATCGGACGGCTCCAGCGGGTGATTTTCTATGAACCCGGCGTCAAGGAAACCAACTGGAGCGCAACGCGCCCGATCGTGGACACCACCGGAAAAACGCGCCGCTGGGTCTACCTGCACTATTTCAAAGCCGGCCAGCCGTCCATCAACTGGCTGGATCCGACGTTCGCCGGAATGCGGCTCGTGGTCGGCGACGCGCTGCACTCGCTGCTGGATCTCGGCACAGGGGCGTTGCGCCTGGATGCGAACGGGTTCCTGGGCGTCGAGAAGAGCGCGGAGGAACAACCCGGCTGGTCGGAAGGCCATCCGTTGTCGGAAGCAGCCAACCAGTTGATCGGCTCGATGGTCCGCAAGGTAGGTGGCTTCTCCTTCCAGGAACTGAACCTGACCATCGACGACATCAAGGCGACTTCCGAGACCGGGCCGGACCTCTCCTACGACTTCATTACCCGGCCCGCATACCACTTCGCGCTGGTCACCGCCGATACGGAATTCCTGCGCCTGACCCTGCGGCTCTCCATGGAGATCGGCGTGGACCAGGCATCCCTTGTCCACGCGCTGCAGAACCATGACGAACTGACGTATGAGCTTGTCCACTTCGCCACCGGCCACAGGGATGATCTCTTTGAACTGGGCGGGCAGGAGCTTACCGGAGCCGAGTTGGCGGAGCATGTCCAGCACACCCTTCGTGAGCGGCTGACCGGGCAGAACGCGCCGTACAACGCTGTTTTCACGACCAATGGCATTGCCTGCACCACCGCGAGCTTCATAATGGCCGCCCTCGGGATCCAGGACCCGGACGCGATGACGGAGGAACAAGAAGCCCAAGTCCTGGAAGCCCACGTCCTCCTGTCCATGTACAACGCGTTGCAGCCGGGCGTTTTCGCATTGTCCGGTTGGGACCTCACCGGCATCGTCGCCCTCGACCGCCAGAAAGTACGCGAGCTGACCTCGCAGGGCGATACGCGCTGGATCAACCGCGGCGCGCACGACATCATGGGCAACAGTCCGGATGCCGAGGCCTCCTCCTCGGGCATGCCGCGAGCCCGGAGCCTGTACGGACCGCTGCCCGAGCAACTTAAGAACCCGGCCTCCTTCGCCCAGCGCCTCCAGAAGATCCTGGCCGTGCGGGAACAGGCCGGAATCGCCACGAGTACCTTGCTGGACGTCCCGGGTGTGTCGCACCGCGGGCTGCTTGTCCTGGTCAACCGGCTGGGAGAAGGCACGCTCCAGGCCACGGTGCTGAACTTCTCCAACCAGGACATCTCCGGAAGCATCCAGTCTTCGTACCTGGTACCCGGAGCCAGCGTTCATGACCTCTTCAGTGGTGAAACCGTGGGCCAAGTGGACGACCTGCACAGCTTCTTCCTCGAACTGGGCGCTTACCAGGGCACGGCTTTGCTCTTCAAGGAAGAGGAAGCCGCTCCCGAGGAGACCGCGAGCTTAACGAGCTAGCCCTGATTTTTCATGACGGTGGGGTTGGCCGTTTTTTCGGGTGGGCGGGGTTGATCGGCGGTTGGGTTCTGTTTCCG
>JBFUPP010000016.1:0-142076 GCA_041360635.1 bacterium RCC_150
GCAAAAAATTCAACCAATCAAAAAACAATCGGTATCAACAAACTTGGCACACTATTGAGTTCTCAAACAACAGACACATTCGAATACTTTTCGAAACAAATTCAAAGTTCCGTTTTTCTTCGTCGTGATGTTTATACTGTATTTCATTCAAATTCACTTTGCAAATCCGGGTTTTTCTCCCGATATTCACCTTCTGAATTGAATATTCCCAACTGCTCGATAAATTCGCCGCTTTCCAGGACTCTTGTCCGAAGCGGTTCCTTCACAATCAATGGGGTTCGGTCGCAATTTTTCCGCATCAGCGGCGGCGACTCAGAAAACAATACACGCTCCCCCAGAGCCGCGCAAGTCGGCCCGGAAGGAGCGTGTAGGAGCCGCGAAACGGCATGAACGGGCGGTCCAGGACACCACGAACGGACCGCGAAAGCGTCAGACGGCTACTTCCACCGTGGCGAGGTTCTTCTTGCCGCGTCGCAACAACAGGTAACGGCCATGAAGCAGTTCGGCTTGGTCGATCACTGCGTCGGGATCCGTCACCTTGCTGTTGTTCACGTAGGCCCCGCCTTCCCCCACGGTCCGCCGGGCGGCCGACTTGCTCTCGGACAGCCCGGATGCAACCAGGAGATCGACAATGCCCAAACCGTCGGTTCCAATCGAAGCGGACGGCAATTCGGCCGTAGCGGATGCCAGCGTCACTTCATCCAGGACAGAAAGGTCTCCGTTGCCGAACAATGCCGCTGAGGCTGCGATGACTTTTTCCGTTGCATCGACGCCGTGCACTAGCGATGTGACTTCGTAGGCCAGCTTGCGCTGACCCTCGCGGGCGAAAGGACGCTCGGCAACGGCAGTTCCGAGCTCTTCGATTTCCGCACGGCTGAGGAATGTGAAGACTTTGAGGCGATCCACGACGTCGGCGTCTGCCGTATTGAGCCAGAACTGGTAGAAGGCGTAGGGGCTGCACATATGGGCATCGAGCCAAATGGCGTTTCCTTCGCTCTTGCCGAACTTCGTGCCATCCGCGTTCGTAATGAGCGGCGTGCCAAGGGCATGGACCGTCTTGCCATCGACCTTGCGAATCAGCTCGGTGCCGCTGGTCAAGTTCCCCCATTGGTCCGAGCCGCCGGTCTGCAGCACGCAGCCGTAGTCCCGGTTGAGCTGGAGGTAGTCCATACCCTGCAGAATCTGGTAGCTGAACTCCGTGTAGCTGATACCTTCGTCCGAGCTTAGGCGGGAGGCGACAGCATCCTTGCGGAGCATAGTGCCCACGCGGAAGTGCTTGCCGATTTCGCGAAGGAAATCGATGGCACTCAATGGTGCTGTCCAGTCGAGGTTGTTCACCATGCGTGCGGCGTTGTCGCCCTCGAAGCTAAGGAAACGCCGGACCTGGGCCTGGAGGTACCCGACCCACTCCGCAACCGTGTCCTTCGTGTTCAAGGTTCGTTCCGCCGTCGGACGCGGGTCCCCGATGAGCCCGGTGGAACCACCCACAAGCCCGAGGGGCTTGTGTCCCGCCAACTGCAGGCGGCGCATGAGCAGCAACTGGACAAGGTTCCCAAGGTGCAACGACGGCGCAGTCGGGTCGAAGCCACAGTAATACGTGATCGGATCCCCCGCGAGCAGCTTCTCCAATTCCGTTTCGTCGGTGGAAACGTGGACAAGGCCGCGCCATTTGAGCTCTTGCCAGATATTGGCAAAGCCCGGGTCGTTGTGCTGGGACTCGAGGTTGTTTACGTGTGACACGAGTTCTAAGTTAGCAGTATTCCGGGCCGCGGCCTCAGCGCTCGATGCCCGCAGGAAGGAGCGTCGAGGTAATGAGCCGCAAGCGCTGTGTCGGGCGGGTCATGGCTACGTAAAGATCGCCGACCTTGCCGTGCTCATGATTGAGCATGGTGGCTGGCTCAAGGACTACAACGCCATCGAACTCCAAACCCTTGGCTTCCTTCGGACTAATCACCACGATGTCCTGGGCGTAGCTTCCCGCGCCCGTTCCCACCCGGTGCCCATAAATCTGCTTCAGTGCGGCCGAAGCCTGCGGCAGGAGTTCGCCGTCGGCAATCACGGCGAGCAGGCCGCCGTCGATCGCTTCCAGTTCCTCCGGAAGGACCTCGACCAGGCGCTCCACGATGCCCGGGCCGTCAACGCGATCGACGATAGGCGACCACTTGCCTTCCCGCACGGCCTTGGGCGCCGAAACAACCAGCCCGGCGCGGTTTGCCATCCGGACGGCCGCCTCCGCGATCTGCGAAGGAGTGCGGTAGTTGACCGTGAGCTCCTCGAGCTGCCAGCGATCCCCGAACATCGGGGCTAGGGCGCCCTGCCACGAGTTCGCTCCGGCTGAGGAACTTGTCTGCGCGATGTCGCCCACGATCGTGAAGGACTTCAGCGGGCAGCGGCGGACCAGGAGGCGCCACTGCATCGGCGAAAGTTCCTGGGCCTCGTCCACCACGATGTGCCCGAACGCCCAAGAACGGTCGCTCGTGGCTCGTTCCGCGGCGCTCAGGCGCGCCTCGCGCTCCTGGTTCTGATCGGCGAGCTCTTCGGCGGTCATCATGACGTCGACGCCCATGGCTTCCATGTTGACCAAGGTCTGCTTGGCGTTGGCGACATCGCGGGCGCGGTCGTGCTCCTGTTGCGCCAGTCCCCTGCCTGCTGCGGCGTCCAGCTCGCCAAGCAATTCCGCAGCTTCGTCGAGCAACGGAACGTCGGCCTCTGTCCAAGGGGCGTCCGCGGGCCGCAACAGCAAGGCGCGTTGTTCCGGCGTCAAGTGCGGCGTGCAGGCCTCAAGGATGGCCGGCTTGCTAAAGAGCTCGGAAACGAGCTTCTCCGGCGTCATCGGCATCCAGCAAAGGTTCAGCGCGATCCGGACGTCACGCGCCGAACGCACGTCCTCCGCGAGGTAGGAGCGATCGGCGTTGTTTCCGATGTTCGCGGCCTCGACGATGTCGGTCAGCTGCTCGGTAAGTTCACGCAGCAGGATCTTCACGAAGGTCACCCGCGCCTCATTGTGCGGCTTGCCCGTGGCGCGGGCTTTGTCCCGGGCACGACGCACTTGGCGCACGGACAGGGTGAGCTTGCGGGAATCCACCTCAAGGATACGGTCTTCGGCAGGCGTGCGCTGGCGGTTGGCCACTGCGTTTGCGATGACCGTGGCCATGTCGAGCTTGCCCTTGAGGGCGGCGACATCCGGGTCTTCCTCGGGAACGGCGTGGATTCCGGGCATGAGGCGTCCGAGGCTGGCCATGACGACGCCGGTCTCGCCAAGCGACGGCAGGACGCGTTCGATGTAATGCATGAACGACGACGACGGCCCCACCAAGAGCACCCCGGCCGACTTGAGCCGGTCACGGTGCGT
This sequence comes from bacterium RCC_150, assembly GCA_041360635.1. Classification (GTDB taxonomy): domain Bacteria; phylum Actinomycetota; class Actinomycetes; order Actinomycetales; family Micrococcaceae; genus Arthrobacter. The sequence goes on from JBFUPP010000016.1 coordinate 3,353, forward strand.
GTACAACAAGTAGGCCGCACGGTGCAGCGCGACGGCTGTCTTTCCCGTACCCGGTCCGCCTTGGACAACCAGGGCGCCCGAAATGGACGAACGGATGATCCTGTCCTGCTCGGACTGGATCGTGCCGACGATGTCCGACATCCGGCCGGTGCGCTTGGAGTTAAGCGCTGCGAGGAGCGCGCCCTCGCCTTGGAGGGATTCGTTGTCCGACAACATGGCTGCGTCCAGGACGTCGTCTTCGATCGCCTTGACGTCGCGGCCCTGCAGGATCAGGTGACGACGACGGCGGACCCCCTGCCGGTCGAATGCCGTCGCCTGGTAGAAGTGGCCGGCTTCCGGCGCCCGCCAGTCGATCATGAGTCGCTGGAGGTCCGCGGTGGATAGTCCGATGCGGCCGATGTACTGCGCTTCGCCGGAGTCGAGGTCCAGGCGCCCGAAGACAAGCCGGTCGTCGACGGCATCGAGCTGGGCCAGGCGGTCCTCGTACAGGGCCGCGAAAGCGTCCCGCTCCGAAACGTTCTGCATGGTGCCGACCGCTCCGGCCCGCCGGACTTGCGCCAGCTGTTGGCGCTTTTCTTCCCGCAACTCATCCAGGCGTGAGTAGAGTCCGGACACGTACTCCCGTTCATGGAGCAAATCAGCGTCGTGCATCGAAACGTTCCCCTATCGAAAAAGACGGACCGTCCATTCTACAGCGGTTTTGCTTGACGCGCGTGAAACTGCCTTCGTGTTCGCCCGTCACGCAAAATTCATCCAGTGCTCACTTGTCCGGCATAGTCGCCCGAAGGCGTGGATGCTTCATGAACCGGCGGTGCTTGGCCTGGACCGAATCTTTGCCGGCTTGTACCGGGACACAGTGCGGTCGCCGGAAAGCCAGAACCGCCACGGATAGGCGGGCGTGCCGCCGTCGCCCGCTACCCCAACCCGGGGTCCGCTGGCAATCCTCGACGGACCCGCAGGCTCATCCGGGAGTTCGAGGCCAAAAGGCTCGGCAAGGGCGTCCTTGCCGCTGTCCGCCGTGGTGAGTCCTAAGGCGGTAGCCAGCCGTGCCGGACCGCTCGCGAGGTCGACATGGGATTTCGACGCCGGACGCCGGGACTTCGCGAGTTCATGGCCGGCCACCACCTCCCCTGCCCGCAAGAGCAGTGCGGACGCGACGCCGTCGGGACCGCACACGATATTGGCACAATAGTGCATGCCATACGTGAAGTAGACGTAGAGGTGGCCCGCCGGCCCGAACATGGGAGCGTTGCGCGCCGTGGCCCCGCCCCAGGTGTGGGAGCCGGGATCCGGCTGGGCGGAATCGCGCGGGCCGAGGTAAGCCTCCACTTCGCTCAGGCGCACGGATACCGTGCCTTCGGATGTCCGGTGGCTTAGCACCGCCCCGAGGAGCAAAGGGGCTACATCCCGCGGATCTCCCGAGAGCATGGCCCGGATGGTGTCGGGCGCGGCCAACTGCTTCGTCATGTCCAGACCTTAGCAAAAGGACCAGGCAACACCGCGAGGGCCCACTTCGCGATGTCCGATTTCCGCTAGGAGCAGCTCGTTCGGGCTGCGAGGATGAATCCATGGACTTTTGGCAGCGCTACCGCGCCATCGATACGCGTGATCCCCGCTTCGACGGACAGTTCGTCACCGCCGTCCGTTCAACCGGAATTTATTGCCGCCCTTCCTGTCCGGCGCGGACACCCAAAGCGGACAACGTGACCTTCTACGAAACCTCGGCTGCCGCCCATGAAGCCGGCTACCGCGCCTGCAAGCGATGCCTCCCGGAGGCAGTTCCGGGCACTCCTGCATGGAACCTGCGTTCGGATGTGGCAGGGCGGGCGATGCGGCTCATCAACGACGGCGCGATCTCCAGGATTGGCGTCGAAGGACTTGCCAGGAAGCTTGGCTACTCTTCACGCCAACTCAACCGCATCCTGAGACAGGAACTGGGCGCGGGCCCCTTGTCGCTGGCGCGGGCCGCCAGGGCACAAACAGCCCGGAGCCTTCTCGTCTCCACCACGATGAAGCTTGCCGACGTAGCATTCGCCTCAGGATTCAACAGTGTCCGCCAATTTAACGACACCATCAACGAGGTTTTCGCACTCACCCCGACAGACCTCCGCGCCACCGCCGCGCGTGCGACGGCCGCCCGTGGCTTCCCGGGAGCTGCCGCAATCACGGGCGGGACCACCTCGCTCACGCTCAACCTGCCGTACCGCGAGCCGTTCGATACCGGGATTTTCGCCTTCCTTGCCGATCGCGCTGTTCCGGGGATCGAGCTGGGCGGACCCGGCAGTTACGCTCGTACGCTGAACCTGCCGAGGGGCACCGCCACCTTCACAGTGGAATACGACGGCGCGGCGCGCGGCAAGGGCTTGACGCTCGCCGTCAATTCCTTCAACCTGCAGGACCTCCCTGTGCTTTTGGCTCGTGTACGGCGCTTGTTCGACCTCGACGCCGATCCCGAAGCCGTGGACGAAGCCTTGGCCACGGATCGCCGCCTCGCTTTGTCGGTACGCGGGCATCCTGGCGTCCGTGTTCCGGGCGCCATGGACGCCCAGGAATTGCTCGTGAGGGCGATGATTGGCCAGCAGGTGACGGTCGCTGCCGCCCGGACCGCCCTTGGCCGGCTCTCCGATGCCGGAACCCGTCTCCCGCAGGGGCATCCCGGGCGGAAACAGGGGCTCGACCGTTTGTTTCCCACCGCCGCGGAAATCGCCGGCTCGGGCACCGGGTTGCTGCGGGGCCCGCGTCGCCGGACTGCTTCGGTCCTCGCCGCGGCGGAGGCGATGGCCAGCGGGTCCCTCGATTTCGACTACGGCGACGACCCCACAACGTTGGCGGAGAAGCTTCTGCCACTGGCCGGCGTCGGACCCTGGACCGTGGGCTACGTGGCGATGCGGGTCATCGGCGACCCCGATGTTTTCCTTGCCAATGACGCGGCAGTCCGGAACGGACTGAAAACGCTTGCCGCGGCGGAGGGCTTGCCTGCCGATTTCGGCAACGTCAGCCCCTGGCGCTCCTACGCCACGATGCATCTTTGGCGGGCAGCGGCCATGGCGCCAGGGCGCCAAGCGGCGAAGGAAGCTATTTCGTAGCCGGTACGCCCGAGGGCCAAGGCAGCAACTCCGGCAAGTCGATGCCGTCGGCATCGGCGGATGCGCGCAGGCTTCCCAGGCTTGGGGCCCGTCCGGCAAGCCAGGCAGCGATGTCTGTGATCATGCCGTTGATCGCGATGGATTGCTTTCCGGCTCCGAGGACCACCTGCGGCAGGCCCAAGGGTTGCAGGACGAACTTCCGGTCCCCCGGCACGCGGGCCGCTAGGAAGTCGAAAAGGTGCTCGCAGAACGGCCTGCTCCACGTCTCGGGGCCGCGGCCCGTTCCCAAGTCCGTCACATGGATGACCAATTCACGCCAGAGCGCCTTGCCGCCGTCGAACACGCTTCCGTCCCTGTAGCTGATGCGGGCATCCCAACCGGACCCGTCCAACTGGTCGAAAGCCTTCAGGGCCCGGCTTAAGGCGCTCTCGACAGCCTCGCGGTGTTCGGAACTGCTGTGGTTCGCCGCGAGCTCGATGGCTTTCGTACGGCCCTCGTAACCGCCGTCGTACAGTTCGATCACCTCGCCGCGTGCCGCATATTCCAGCTGGCGGGCCATGGCATTGGCGATCCCCGCAATATGCGCGAGTACGTGGCCGCGGGTCCAGCCGGGCAGCTCGGAGGGAGCCTTCACGCCGTCGTCATCGATGGTGGCGGCGGCCTCGGAGGCAATGCCGGCGGCTCGATGGAGCTCGGCAAGGAGGAATGAGGTTGTGATCTCGGTCATGCAGCCCATAGTAGCCGAGGCGGTTAACCCACTTTAAGGGACACAAACAGACTCGACGCTCGCTCAGATACGGCGAGGAAACAGCCAACGCTCCTGCAGTGACTGCAGGAGCGTTGGCTGAAACCGGGCCAAAGCTGAGCGAGCGTCGGGTGTCTAGCTCGCGTACTGGCGCGCGGCGCCGAGTTCGACGTCGAGCGCCAACAACTGGCGTTCGACGGCGTCCGGTGCGGTACCGCCCTGGGAGTTACGGCTGTTGAGCGAACCCTCGGTGCTAAGAACCGTGCGGACTTCCGGAGTAAGGTACTCCGAAATCGCCGCGTACTCTCCATCCGTCAGGTCCCACAGCTCAACGCCACGGCTTTCAGCCTGCTTCACGGCAGCGCCGGAAAGCTCGTGGGCCTCCCGGAAGGGCACGCCCTGGCGGACCAGCCATTCGGCGATGTCCGTCGCAAGCGCGAAGCCCTGCGGCGCCAAGGATTCCATGCGCTCCGTGTTGAACTTCAGCGTCGCGATCATCCCCGACACCGCCGGAAGGAGGAGCTCCAGCGTATCCGCGGCGTCGAACACCGGTTCCTTGTCTTCCTGCAGATCGCGGTTATACGCGAGGGGAAGGCCCTTGAGCGTGGCGAGCAGCCCGACGAGGTTGCCGATAAGGCGGCCCGCCTTGCCGCGGGCGAGCTCGGCGACGTCCGGGTTCTTCTTCTGCGGCATGATCGAGGACCCCGTGGAGTACGAATCGTCCAGCGTGACGAAGGAAAACTCCTTGGTCGCCCACAGGATGACTTCCTCGGACACCCGGGACAAGTCCACCCCGATCATCGAGCAGATCCAGGCGAACTCGGCGAAGACGTCGCGCGATGCCGTGCCGTCGATCGAGTTGTGGACCGCCGAGTAGAAACCGAGATCGGCGGCTACCGCTTCCGGATCCAAGCCCAGCGAGGATCCGGCCAGGGCACCTGAGCCATAGGGCGAAACACCCGCACGCTTGTCCCAGTCCTGGAGACGCTGGACATCGCGCAGCAGCGCCCAGGCGTGGGCCAGCAAGTGATGGCTCAGCAGTACCGGCTGCGCATGCTGCAAGTGGGTGCGGCCCGGCATGGCGACACCCCGGTGCACCCGCGCCTGCTCCACGAGAGCATCGATCGTGGCGAGCACGCCCCGGGCGATGACGCGGGCATGGTCGCGCAGGAACATGCGGCCCAGCGTGGCCACCTGGTCGTTGCGGGAGCGGCCTGCGCGGAGTTTGCCGCCCAGTTGCGCGCCCGCGCGTTCGATAAGTCCACGTTCCAGGGAACCGTGGACGTCCTCGTCGCTCTCGGCCGGCTGGTAGGCGCCGCTTGCGACGTCGTCATCCAACTGCGTGAGCGCAGCGAGCATCCCTTCCAGTTCGGCGTCGTCCAGCAGTCCGGCCTTGTGGAGCACCCGGGCGTGCGCTTTGGAACCGGCGATGTCATAACGGGCCAGCCGCCAGTCGAAATGGGTGGACTTGCTCAGCGCGGCGAGGGCATCCGCGGGGCCACCGGCGAAGCGGCCGCCCCACAGAGCGCCTTCGTTGGTTGCGGAACGCTCCCCAACCTCGCTCCGCTCGGCCGGGGACCCCGGCGTCCGCGGGCCCACCGATGTCACTGTCCTGCAACCCGCAGGTCGCGGCCCGAGGCAACCTTGGAGGACATGCCCCACAGCTCGATGAAGCCGCGCGCCATCGACTGGTCGAAGGTATCGCCGGTGTCGTAGGTGGCGAGGTCGAAGTCGTACAGCGAGGTGTCCGAGCGGCGGCCGTTGACGATCGCCTGGCCGCCATGGAGGACCATCCGGATGTCGCCGGAGACGTAGCGCTGGGTGTCTTCAATGAAGGCGTCCAGCGAGCGCTTGAGCGGGGAGAACCACTGGCCGTCATAGACCAGTTCGGCCCAACGCTGGCCCACGGTGGCCTTGAAGCGGGCCTGCTCGCGCTCGATCGTGACGTCCTCGAGGTGCTTGTGCGCCGTGATGAGCGCCATAGCGCCCGGAGCCTCGTAGATCTCGCGGGACTTGATGCCAACCAGGCGGTCCTCGACGACGTCGATCCGGCCGACGCCCTGTGCCCCTGCGCGGCGGTTCAGTTCCTGGATGACCTGCAACGGGGTGCGCTTGACGCCGTCAATCGCCACGGGGATGCCGGCCTCGAAAGTGATGGTGACTTCGTCAGGTGCCGGCGGGAATTCCGGAGTGGCCGTGTAGTCGTAGATATCCTTGGTGGGCGCGTTCCAAATGTCCTCCAAGTAGCCCGTTTCGACGGCGCGTCCCCAGACGTTCTGGTCGATCGAGTACGGGTTCTTCTTGGTGGTCTCGATCGGCAAGCCCTTTTCCTCCGCGAAGGCGATGGCCTTGTCGCGGGTCAGTGCGAGGTCGCGGACCGGGGCGATGCATTTCAGGTCCGGGCCGAGGGTCTGGATGCCGACCTCGAAACGGACCTGGTCGTTGCCCTTGCCGGTGCAGCCGTGGGCAACCGTGCTCGCCCCGAATTCGCGGGCAGCCTTGACCAGGTGCTTGACGATCACCGGGCGGGAAATTGCCGAAACCAGCGGATAGTGGCCTTGGTACAACGCGTTGGCCTTGAGCGTGGGCATCGCATATTCGTTCGCGAACTCGTCGCGGGCATCTGCCACGTAGGCTTCGACGGCGCCGCAACCAAGCGCGCGCTGGCGGATGGTCTCCAGCGACTCGCCGCCTTGTCCGACGTCGACGGCAACGGCGATGACCTCGGCGCCGGTGGCTTCACCGATCCAGCCGATCGCTACGGAAGTATCAAGGCCACCGGAGTAGGCCAGAACAATGCGCTCAGTCACGAGAGTGCTCCTTTGTTGTTTCTTTTGACTAATTGAAGGTCGATGCTTGGTGGTGTTGGGCTCAGGTGCCTGTGCCGGCTTCTTCGGCGAAGGCCAGGAACCTCGCCGCCAATGCAGCGCCGCCGTCGGGGTCCCTTGCGATCAGCAGCACTGTGTCGTCGCCCGCGATGGTGCCCAACACGGCCGGCATGACCGAGTGGTCGATCGCCAGCGCCAGGAAGTTCGCCGCACCGGGCGGGGTCCGCAGGACTGCAAGGTTTGCTGATGCCTCCGCGGTGACGAGGAGTTCGCCGCAAAGCCTCGCGAGCCTCGCGTCAAGGATTTCCTGGGTCACTCCACTCTTTGCGGCCCGTTCCCCTCCCTCGCCAGGCACCGCGTAGACGAGGGCGCCATCCTTGCCCCTTACGCGTACAGCGCCCAGCTCAACGAGGTCCCGGGACAACGTCGCCTGGGTGACCTGCACGCCGTCGTCCGCGAGCAAGGCCGCGAGCTCCGCCTGGGAGCGTACGGACTCGCCGGTCAGGATCGCGGTGATGCGGGCCTGGCGGGCCGTCTTGGTCGCCGGGCTGACGCCCGGCGGAGGCTGGGTGGACATGCTCAGGCGAGGCCTTCCACAACGGCCAGTCCTGATTTGTGCATGAGCCACGCCATCAGTGCCTTCTGGGCGTGGAGCCGGTTTTCGGCCTCGTCCCAGACGATCGATTGCGGGCCGTCGATGACGCCGGCGGAGATTTCGTAGCCGCGGTAGGCGGGCAGGCAGTGAAGCACGACGGCGTCCGGTGCCGCCTGTGCCATGGCGGCCTCATCCACGGAATAGTCGCGGAAGAGTTGCATGCGGGCTTCCTTTTCGGCCTCCTGGCCCATGGACACCCAAGTATCGGTAGCCACGACGTCGGCGCCCTTGAGGGCTTCTTCCGCATCCGTAGTGACGAGCACCGAACCGCCGGTCACGGCCGCCCTTTCCTCGGCAGCCGCAACGATCTCCGCCTCCGGCAAGTAGCCTTCAGGGCCCGAGATCCTGACGTGCATGCCCGCAGTGACGCCTGCCAGCAGGTACGAATTGGCCATGTTGTTTGCGGCATCGCCGAGGTAGGCCATGGTGAGGCCTTTGAGTTCGCCCTTGTGCTCCTTAACCGTGAGGAGGTCGGCCAGGAGTTGGCAGGGGTGGTAGTCGTCGCATAGGGCGTTGATGACGGGGACCTTGGAGTTTTCGGCCATCGCGACGAGGCCGGAGTGGGCGCCGGTCCGCCAAACGATTGTCGAGACCATGCGCTCAAGGACCTTGGCGGTGTCCTCCACGGACTCCTTGTGCCCGATCTGGGCCTCGCCGGGATTGATGATGAGCGCATTGCCGCCCATGTCCGCGATGCCGGTCGCGAAGGACACGCGGGTCCGGGTGGAGGTCTTGTCGAAGATGACGGCGACGGTCTTGCGTCCGTTGGCGTCCGCTGCGAAGGGCTGGACGCTGTACGGTTCGGCCTTCATCCTCACGGCGAGCTCGAGCACTTCGGCTTGCTCGGCCGGGGTGAGGTCGGTGTCCTTGAGGAAATGGCGTGTAGACGTGTTCACTGGGCGTCCTTAAGGGTCTTGGCGGCCGCCTGGATGATGCCGGGCAGCGCGTCGAGGAATCGGTCGGCCTGTTCGTTGGTCAGGATGAGCGGCGGAGCGAGCCGGATGGTGCGCGGGCCGGGGCTGTTGATGATGAAGCCGGCGTCGAGTCCGGCGGTCACCATCGCAGGAGCGATGTCGGCATCAAGGTCGAATCCGATCAGCAGGCCTTCGCCGCGGACCTCCGTGACGCCATCGACCTCGGACAAGCCTGCCCGGAGCCGCTCGCCGACCGTACGGACATTCTCCAGGACGCCTTGGCTTTCGATGGCATGCAAGGTGGCAAGGGCGGCCGCCGTCGCCACCGGGTTCCCGCCGAAGGTGGTGCCGTGCTGGCCGGCCGTCAAGAGCGAAGACGTCGCCTCGCCGAAGGTAACCAGCGCGCCCACCGGAAAACCGCCGCCCAGGCCCTTGGCGAGGGTGACCGCGTCGGGCACGATCCCGGCGTCCTCGCTAGCGAGCCACTTCCCGGTCCGGCCAATACCGGTCTGGACTTCGTCCAGGATCAGCAACGCACCCGCCGCCGTGGTGGCTTCGCGGGCGGCCCGAAGGTATTCCTTGCTGAGCGGACGCACACCGGCTTCACCTTGGATCGGCTCAAGGAAGACCGCCGCCGTGGTGTCGTCGACCTCGGCACTCAGGGCATCGATGTCGCCAAACGGGATATGCACCACCCCGCCGGGGAGCGGTTCGAACGGCGTCCGGTACGCTTCCTTGGCAGTCAGGGCCAAGGCACCCATGGTGCGGCCGTGGAATGCGCCTTCGAGGGCGATGATCTTGGTCCGGTTGCCGGCAGGGCCGCCCTTGCCAGCCGAACCGCCACCGTTCCGGCGCGCCAGCTTGAACGCGGCCTCGTTTGCTTCTGTGCCCGAGTTGGCGAAGAACACTTTCGAACCCGCGGGCGCATTGGCGAGCTCGAGGAGCTTCTCCGCGAGCGCGATTTGCGTGGGGCTCGTGAAGAAGTTGGAGACGTGCCCCAAGGTGGCAAGCTGGCTTGCGATCACCGAAGTGATGAACGGATGCGCATGTCCCATCGCGTTCACGGCAATGCCGCCCAGGAGGTCCAGGTATTCCTTGCCGTCCGCATCCCAGACAAGCGAACCCGCACCGCGGACCAGGACACGCTGCGGGGTACCGAAGACACCCATCAGCGAAGAGGAGTAGCGGGCAAGCCAATCTGCTCCGCTGCTGTTGGGAACGAGCGTGGCTGCGGCGGCCTCCGCAGCGGTAGTTGGGCTCAATTCGGCGCGACTCATGGGTTCACTTCCTGGTCTTCGTCCGGGACGACTTGGGTTCCGATGCCCGCCGTCGTGAAGGTTTCAAGGAGCATCGAGTGCGGCAAGCGGCCATCCACGATGTGTGCCTGCACTACTCCTTCGTCGATGGCCTTGAGGCATGCGGTCATCTTGGGGATCATGCCGGATTCGAGGCGCGGCAAGATGTCCCGCAGTTCCGACGCCGTGAGCGAGGAGATGAGCGAGGACTTGTCCGGCCAGTTGGCGTAGAGGCCCTCAACGTCCGTCAGGATGACGAGCTTCGATGCTCCGAGTGCGGAAGCGACCGCAGCAGCGGCGGTGTCCGCGTTGACGTTGAGCACCTGCCCCGTGGTGGAGCCTGTGCCGTCGCCCGTGTCGAGGATCTCGGGGGCGACGGTCGAAATGACGGGGATGCGTCCGGCATCGAGGATGTCGCGGATTCCCGTGGGGTCCACCCCCACCACTTCGCCGACCAAACCGAGGTCCACTTCTTCGCCGTCCACGACTGTTCCGGTCCGCACCGCGCGCAGCAGGCCGCCGTCTTCCCCGGACATGCCTACGGCGTAGGGCCCGTGGGAATTGATCAGGCCGACGAGTTCGCGCCCCACCTGGCCCGTGAGGACCATGCGCACTACGTCCATGGCTTCGGGCGTGGTGACGCGCAGTCCACCCTTGAACTCGGATTCGATGCCGAGCCTGCCCAGCATCGAGTTGATCTGCGGCCCTCCCCCGTGGACCACGACCGGGTGAATGCCCACGTGGTGGAGGAACACGATGTCCTCGGCGAAGGCGCGGCGGAATTCATCGTTGACCATGGCGTTGCCGCCGTACTTGATCACCATGGTCGTGCCGGCAAAGCGCTGGATCCAAGGCAGTGCCTCGATCAAGGTGGCGGCCTTGTCCTGTGCAGCGCTCACAGTCGTGCTTTCGCGGGTGTGCGCGGTCATGGTCACCCCGCCTAGCTCGAGTAGGCGCTGTTCTCATGCACGTACTCGTGCGTGAGGTCGTTGGTCCAGATGGTGGCTTCGGCGTCGCCGGCCTGGAGGTCGATCTCCACGAGAACTTCGCGGGGTTCAAGATCCACGAGATTGCGGTCCTCGCCGATTCCGCCATTGCGGCAAATCTGCACGCCGTTCATGGACACGTTGAGCTGGTCCGGCTCGAAGACGGCGTCGGTCGTGCCCACGGAGGACAGGACGCGGCCCCAGTTGGGGTCCTTGCCGAAGATCGCGGTCTTGAAGAGGTTTGAACGGGCCACCGAGCGGCCCACCACTTCGGCGTCCCGTTCGCTTGCCGCATTGAACGTGCGGATGGCGATGTCGTGGCTGGCGCCTTCGGCGTCGCCGATCAGTTTGCGGGCCAGTTCGGCGCACACTTGGGTGACTGCGGCACCGAGCTGTTCGGCGGAAGGGATCGCCTCGGAGGCCCCGGAAGCGAGCAGCACCACGGTGTCGTTGGTCGACATGCAGCCGTCCGAGTCCGTTCGGTCGAAGGTGACCCGCGTTGCGTCCCGAAGAACGACGTCGAGCTCTTCCTCCGGAACCTGCGCATCCGTGGTGAGTACCACGAGCATCGTTGCCAGTCCCGGCGCCAGCATCCCGGCACCCTTCGCGATCCCGCCCACGGTGAATACCTTGCCTCCGGCGTCGGTTCCCGTGAAGACCGCCTCTTTCGAGACGCTGTCGGTGGTCATGATGGCGGTCGCGGCAGCTGCTCCGCCGTCGTCCGAAAGCTCCGCGTACGCGGCGTCGATGCCCGGGATGATTTTGTCCATGGGCAGCTGCTCGCCGATGAGGCCGGTGGAGCAGACCACGACGTCGGATGCTGAGATCCCGAGGACGGCAGCCACTTTTTCTGCGGTGGCGTGGGTGTTCTGGAACCCCTGGGGCCCGGTACAGGCGTTGGCGCCGCCGGAATTCAAGACAACGGCGTCCACGCGTCCGTCCGAGACGACTTGGCGTGACCAATGCACAGGGGCGGCGGCGACTCGGTTCGATGTGAAAACAGCTGCCGCGGCCTTGAGCGGACCGTCGTTGACGACAAGGGCGAGATCGGGATTTCCGGATGCCTTGATGCCGGCTTTCACGCCGGCGGCCCGGAATCCCTGGGGGGCGGTGATGGTCACGGGGCAACTCCTTGGACGTTGAGGCCGGCGGATTCGTCGAGGCCGAGGGCAATATTCATGGACTGCACGGCGCCGCCGGCGGTCCCCTTGGTCAGGTTGTCGATGGCGCACGTGACAATTAGCCGCCCGGAGTGCTCGTCGAAAGCCAACTGCATCACGGCATGGTTGGACCCTTGCACCGACTTGGTGGTGGGCCACTGGCCTTCCGGCAGCAAGTGGACGAACGTTTCTTCGTCGTAGGCGTCGGCCCACGCGGCGCGCAGTTGGGACGCCGTGGTGCCGGGCTTGACTTTCGCGGTCGCGGTGCTGAGGATTCCGCGGCTCATCGGAGCGAGCGTGGGGGTAAACGAGACAGTGACGCGCTCCCCTGCGGCGTTCGAAAGGCCTTGCTCGATCTCGGGGGTGTGCCGGTGCCCGCCGCCCACGCCATAGGGACTCATGGATCCCATGACTTCCGAGCCGATGAGGTTGACCTTCGCCGCCTTTCCGGCGCCCGAGGTGCCGGAGGCCGAGACGATCACGACGTCGTCGGGCTCGAGGAGCTTGTTCGCGAATCCGGGCGTCAAGGCGAGAAGGGACGACGTCGGGTAGCAGCCGGGAACCGCGATCCGCTTCGCGCCCTTAAGGGCGTCGCGCTGGCCGGGAAGCTCCGGCAGGCCGTATGGCCAGGTTCCCGCATGCGCCGAGCCGTAGAACTTTTCCCATGCTGCCGCGTCCTTGAGGCGGTGGTCCGCTCCGGCGTCGATCACCAGGGTGCCTTCCGGCAGCTGCGCGGCGATCTCGCCTGATGCTCCATGCGGGAGGGCCAGGAACACGACGTCATGGCCCGACAGGTTCTCGACACTGGTGTCTTCGAGGATCCGACTGGCCAAACCATGGAGATGAGGCTGCAACTCCCCTAGTCTGGAACCAGCATTGCTGTGCGCAGTGATGGCACCGATGCTCACGTCAGGATGTCCTGCGAGGAGCCGCAACACTTCGCCGCCGGCGTACCCGCTGGCGCCGGAGACGGCAACAGAAATAGTCATGGCACGACTATACAGCAAAACTATTCATAGTTGCTGATATTTATGCATGCCTTTTTTGGCATCCGGATATCTGCCCCTTCTCCCGATCCTCCCGCAGATATCTGCCTGTTTCCCGGATCGCCCTTGCGGTTCTGTCGCGTGGGTGGGGACTTGCAGGCTGTTTAGCCCCGGCCGTGGGCTGAAGCTACCGGGCAATCGAAACCGCGGCCCGCGGCGAGTCCTACCTCGTTAAGGTACCTCACCACAATGCCGTAGGACTGCATCAAGGTTGTTTCTGTATAAGGAATGGAATGCGTGGCACAGAACGTGCGGACGATGGCCGCTGCCCGGTGCAGTTGGGGCCGCGCCATGTCGGGGAAAAGATGGTGTTCGACCTGGCGGTTGAGTCCCCCCAGCAGGAAATCCATGAAGCGGCCGCCTGCAATGTTCCGGGATGTCAGGACTTGCCGGCTCAGGAAATCGGCACGGCTGTCTTTCGGCAGGACGGGCATGCCTTTGTGGTTGGGCGCGAAGGAGGCGCCCATGTAGAAGCCGTAAACCATGATCTGGACCGCGATGAAGGCGAATGCCATTCCCAACGGCAAGAAGGTGAACGCCAAGGTGGGCAGAGCGGCCAGGCGGGCCAAGAGGATAGGCGTTTCGACCCAGCGGTGCCGCACGTTTTTCCGTCCCAGGACGAACCGCATGGAATCGAACTGAAGGCTGATGCCCAGGAGGGACAGGAGCGGGAAGAAGAACCAACCCTGCCTTCGGGTCAGGAACGCCAGGCGACCCTTCTTGGAGGCGGCCTCCGGGTAGAACACGATTCCGTTGTTACGGATGTCCGGATCCTTCGAGATGACGTTCGGGTGATTGTGGTGCGCGCCATGCTTTTGTTCCCACCAGGAGTAGCTGATACCTGCGACGGCGGTGGCCAGGAGCCGTGCCGACCAATCATTGGCGCGGCGCGAAGCGAAAACCTGCTTGTGTCCGGCTTCATGCGCCAGGAAGCTCAATTGCGTGCAAAAGATCCCGAGGGCCGCGGCGATCAACAGTTGGAACCAGGAATCGCCCAGCAAGGCAAAACCCATCCACGTGGCACCCATGAGCACTATGAGGCAAGCAAACAGCCAGACATAGAAGCCGCTCCGGCGTTCCAGCAAGCCGGCCGCGCGGACACTCTTGAGCAATCCGGAATAGCTGTGGACGACGGGGTTGGACTGGATAACGCGCGTTTTCGGGCGCTCAGTGGTGGAAGTGGGTGCCATGAAAGCTTGTGCCCCGTATCGGTAACGGGCAACGTTGCAGCCGACGTTCGGACTGCACGGTCTGGATCACCCTCTACTCAGCATACGGTGTCCAAGCAAATGGCCGGACTCCCTAGGGGCTACCGTGCCGTAAGAACGGCCTTATGGCGCCGAGCCGGCGGTGCCGCGCCCGGGTGAAGCCAACGATCGCAAGCACCGTCCCGAACCCTTCAGCGACGGCGCTCAGGGCCTTCTCGAAATACCAGATCGGTTCGTACATGGAAGGTATCGGTCCGATAGCGGGGATGTCCACGTACCGGTAGAGCATCACGGCAACGAACGCGCTGGCCGCAATGGCGAGCGCCACGGCGTAGGCGGCCCGGCTCCCCGTAATGAGCACAAAAAGTGCGGCGAGGATGGCGGCGACCGCCTCGGCGAGGAACAGCGTGCCTTGGCCGATTCCCGATGGGGCCGCGGCTTGGTATTGCGGGGCAAGGTGGAGATGGACGGAGGCATCAATCACCAGGGCGGCCGCTGTCAGCAGGCGCAGGATAAGTCCACCGCGTTGTGTGCTCATTTGACTGTCAGCGTCCCATGCATGTTGGGATGGTACGTGCAATGGAACGGATAGGTGCCAGGTTGCGCCGGTGCGGTGAAAGTTGCTGTTCCGCCGTTTTCCTTGACTTGCACGTCAAATGCATTGCCCTGGTCCGCCGTCACGGTGTGCGCGGCGCTGTCCATGTTTGTCACCGTCACCGTAGCGCCAGGGCCGACGGAAATCGGCGAACCGTAGGCAAAGTCCTTGATGGTGATGGTGCTGGTGGCGGCTGTTGCGGCCGGTGCCGTCGCGGGCGCCGAAACCGAGGTTCCTCCGCCACCGCCGCAGCCAGCCAACGCGAGTAGCATCGCTGTCAGTAATGCTGCGGCCCGCGCCCTTGCATATTTCATGGATGCCGTCCTCGACGCCGGACGGGCCCTTGACAAAGCCCGGTTCCTCCCATTTTGCATCCACCGCCTCGAAAAAGCACGGGTGACGGCCGTCTGTCAACGTCCGACGGCGATTGCCGCGCCCGGGTGGCCCGGGCGGAGAACTGGACATGCTGCGGACCGCCCTCCCTAGGATGGTGGTTGTGAAAGGGGCACGAAAGTGCCTGGACCGAGAAGGAGACCCATGACGCACGCGATCATTGCCCGGCAAGCCGGAGGACCCGAGGTCCTCGAACTCACCGAGATTGACGTCCCCTCCCCCGGCCCGGGCCAGCTACTGGTCAAAGTCGCCGCCGCCGGGGTGAATTTCATTGACACTTACCAGCGCAGCGGCCTCTATAAGGTCGAATACCCCTTCACGCCTGGCGCCGAGGCCGCCGGCACCGTGGAAGCGATCGGCGAGGGCGTGGAGGACTTTGGCGTCGGCGACAGGGTGGCCACAGCTGAAGGCGCCCGCAGCTACGCCGGCTACACCCTGGTGGACGCGGACAAGGCACTTCCAGTTCCGGACGGCGTCGACGACTACACAGCCGCGGCCCTTCCGCTCCAGGGAATGACGGCCCACTACCTGATCAATTCTTCGTTCCGTGTTGAGCCGGGCCACACCGTCTTGACCCATGCCGGAGCGGGAGGTGTAGGCCTCCTGTTGACGCAACTGCTCAAGTCACGGGGTGCACGGGTCATCACCACCGTATCCTCCGACGAGAAAGAAGCCCTGGCCCGCGAGGCCGGTGCGGACGAAGTCCTTCGCTATGACGGATTCGCGGATAAGGTCCGCGAGCTGACGAACGGCGCAGGCGTCAATGTCGTGTACGACGGCGTCGGCAAGGACACCTTCGATGATTCCCTTGCGAGCCTGCGCATCCGCGGTTCACTCGTGCTCTTCGGCGCGGCATCCGGACCGGTGCCGCCATTTGACCCGCAGCGTCTGAATACAGGCGGTTCCCTGTCCGTCACCAGACCGACCCTCGCGCATTTCCTGCAGAACCCGCAGGAGCGGAGATGGCGTTCGGCCGAAGTTTTCGGAGCGGCTGAGCAGGGAGCGCTCAAGGTCCGCATCGGTGGAAAATACCCGCTGGGCGAGGCAGCCCAAGCGCACAGGGACTTGGAAGGCCGGAAGACCACCGGCAAGTTGCTGCTTGTGCCCTAAGCACGGCTATGAGGACGACAGCCCGGGTTTCCATACCGAGGATGGCATTCCGGTGAACAGCAAACCAAGCAAGAGCAACGACGAAGCAATCCCAGTCATCTTCCGTTCACCTTTATCCGCGAAGCTTCGAAGGTGAACCAGGAACCCCAGCTCCCGGCGGACAGCCTGGAACTGCAAAGCGTGCACCTTCCCCAGCTACCGGGCGGCGCCTCTGCGCCGCCCGCGCGTACCCTCATCGATATCCTCGAAGACACGGCGAGCGCGTTCCCTGAGGCATCCGCCCTCGATGACGGCCGGAAGTCCGTAAGTTATGCGGAGCTGATGGAACACGTGCGGGACTTCGCGCAGACGCTTCGCGCGGCCGGTCTCGGCCCCGGGGACAGGATCGGGGTACGGATCCCATCCGGAACCAACGATCTCTACATTTCAATCCTGGGCATACTCTCGATTGCCGCGGCCTACGTTCCGGTCGACGCGGACGATCCCGAAGAACGGGCACGGCTCGTTTTCGGTGAAGCCCAGGTGGACGCGGTCGTTACGAAGGACCGCAGAATCCAACTTGCGGTGGAGCGGGCTACACCGCCCCCGTCTCCGCGTCTGCCCGGACTCGACGACGACTCCTGGGTCATCTTCACCTCCGGCTCCACCGGGACGCCCAAGGGCGTCGCAGTACGGCACCGCTCGGCGGCGGCGTTCGTCGACGCCGAGGCCCGGCTTTTCCTCCAGCAGGAGCCGATCGGCCCACAGGACCGCGTCCTGGCCGGGCTTTCCGTGGCGTTCGACGCGTCGTGCGAGGAGATGTGGCTCGCGTGGCGGCATGGTGCTTGCTTGGTTCCCGCCCCGCGGGCCCTGGTCCGGTCCGGTATGGACCTCGGGCCGTGGCTCATCAACCACGGGATCACAGTGGTATCCACGGTGCCCACGCTCGCGGCGCTCTGGCCGGCCGAGGCCCTCGAAAATGTGCGGTTGCTGATCTTCGGCGGAGAGGCGTGTCCGCCGGAACTTGCCGATCGGCTCGCTGTCGATGGCCGCGAAGTGTGGAACACCTACGGCCCCACTGAAGCGACCGTGGTGGCGTGCGCATCCCGCTTGGGCGGCGGCCCTGTCCGGATCGGTTTGCCGCTGGACGGTTGGGATCTCGCCGTCGTCGACGCCACGGGAGTGCCCGTGCCGGAAGGCGGGACGGGCGAGCTGATCATAGGCGGCGTCGGCCTCGCCCGGTACCTCGACCCCGTCAAGGACGCCGAAAAGTACGCGCCCATGCCGTCCCTCGGTTGGGACCGCGCATACCGCTCCGGCGACCTCGTCCGCTTCGAACACGCCGGCCTCATCTTCCAGGGCAGGGCCGATGAACAAGTGAAGCTCGGCGACCGCCGGATCGAACTTGGCGAGGTCGACGCCGCACTGCAAGCCTTGCCGAATGTCGCCGGCGCTGCGGCCGCGGTCCGCACGACGGCGGCCGGGAACCAGATACTGGTCGGTTACCTCGCGCCCGGGGGCCCTGAAGCCATCGATCTCGCGGCTTCACGCGAATTGCTCGCCGAAAGCCTCCCCGCTGCGCTGATCCCGCTTTTGACAATCGTGGATTCCCTCCCGACGAAGACCAGCGGGAAAGTGGATCGGCATGCGCTTCCTTGGCCACTCGCCGGGGCGGCTGCCGGGGAGGCGGACAAAGCGCCCCTGAACCTTCCCGAGGATGCCCAGTGGATTGTTGAGCAGTGGGAAAGCGTGCTGGGTGCCCGCGTCACGTCCCTCGACGCGGACTTCTTCGCGTACGGCGGCGGTTCCCTCGCTGCCGCCCAGCTCGTCTCGGCCCTGCGCGTACGCTATCCCACCGTCACCGTCGCTGAAATCTACGCCACACCCCGTCTCGGCGCGCTCATTGACGCCGCCCGGCAATCGCTGCCCGATGACGGATTCGCCGGCCCGGCGCCCGAGCGCACGGTCCGGCCGACGGCCAGGAAGTCCCAGGTCTTCCAGACGCTGATGGGCATCTTCCTCAACATCCTCGTGGGGATGCGTTGGCTCACTTATCTCATGGCCGCCAATCACCTGCTGGCCGACTTCGCAGGCTTCTCCGCCGCGCCGATCGTGTCATGGTGGTGGATCCTGGCGTCATGGCTGGTGTTCGTCAGTCCACCGGGGCGGATGGCGATTTCGATTGCCTCCGCCCGCGTCCTCCTGCACGGCGTCCAGCCCGGAACGTACCCGCGGTCCGGCAAGGTGCACTTGAGGCTCTGGCTCGCCGAACAAATCCAGGACCTCTCGGGCGCCATCAGCCTTGCCAGCGCCCCCTGGGTGCCGTACTACGCGAAAGCCCTCGGAGCGACGATCGGGAACAACGTCCAACTGCACTCCTTGCCTCCGGTGACAGGACTCTTATCCCTGGGCAGTGGCTGCAACATCGAACCAGAGGTGGACCTTTCCGCTTGGTGGATCGACGGAGACTTCGTCCATATCGGGGCTATCCATGTGGGGGCGGGCGCCACCGTGGGATCCCGCAGCACCCTCATGCCCGGAACCAGCATCGGTGCCGGTGCCCGGGTGGAACCGGGCTCAGCCGTCCTGGGCAAGGTCAAGGCAGGGCACCACGTTGCCGGTTCCCCGGCCCAACGCCGGGGCAAGGCCAAGATCGACTGGCCGGACACGCCGTCGTCGCACCACCTGATCGGCCGGCTCTGGTTCGTGGCTTTCGCCGCCGCTTCGGCCCTCCTGTCGTTGATCCCCTATTTCTCCGCCTTTGCGGGTGCGCTCGTGATCCTGGCCTTCATCCAAGGGCGGTATTCCCTGGAAGATGCCTTACCCCAGGTCTTCCTTGCCCTCCCCCTGGCCGCCCTGGCCTGGTTCACGTGCAACCTCCTGCTCATCCTGGTCACGACGCGGCTCCTTGGCATCGGCGTGAAGGAGGGGCATTACCGCGTCCGCAGTCGGATCGGGTGGCAGGTTTGGGCCACGGAACGCGTCCTCGATCTGGCCCGGGACCTGCTGTTCCCGATCTATGCGAGCCTGTTCACGCCCGTGTGGCTGCGCCTTCTCGGGGCCAAGGTCGGCCGGAATGTGGAGGCTTCCACGGTGCTCCTCTTGCCGCGGATGACGACCATCGGAGACGGCGCTTTCCTCGCCGACGACACCATGGTGGCTTCCTACGAGCTTGGCGGCGGCTGGATGAAGATCGCACCGGCCAAGATCGGCAAACGCTCCTTCCTGGGCAATTCCGGGATGACCGGCGCAGGCCGCAGCGTCCCGAAGAATTCACTGGTGGCAGTGCTCTCCGCGACCCCGGCAAAGGCAAAATCCGGAACCTCCTGGCTTGGCAGCCCGCCAGTGAGGTTGCGCCGCACAGCCGTCAACGCCGACCTGAGCCTCACGTTCAATCCCCCGCCGGCTCTCAAGACGAAGCGTGCACTCTGGGAACTGTGCAGGCTCGTCCCGGTGATCCTCACCGCCGCGATCGGCGTCGGCATCATGCTGGCCCTGGACTGGATCGCGACTGTGTCCTCCTACTGGCTGGCGGCTGTTTTGGGTGGCGTCGTCATCCTCGCCGCGGGAACGGTGGCTGCGGCGAGTTCGGTCGCTGCGAAATGGCTTCTCGTCGGCCGCATCCACGCCGGAGAACACCCTTTGTGGAGTTCCTTCATATGGCGCAACGAGGTGGTGGACACCTTCATCGAAATGGTCAGTGCTCCGTGGTTCGCGCGCTCGGCATCGGGCACGCCCGCCTTGGTCTGGTGGCTCCGCGCCCTCGGTGCGAAAATCGGCCGCGGCACATGGTGCGAAAGCTACTGGTTGCCCGAAGCGGACCTTGTGACCCTTGGCGAAAGTTCCACCGTGAACCGCGGCTGCGTGGTCCAGACCCACTTGTTCCACGACAGGATCATGAACATCGACACGGTAGTCCTCGGAGACGGCGCCACCATGGGCCCGCATGGCGTGATCCTGCCGCGCGCCAGCATCGGTGCGGGCGGAACGGTGGGACCGGCGTCGTTGGTCATGCGCGGCGAAACCGTCCCGGCCGGCACCTACTGGATCGGCAACCCGGTCAGCCCTTGGTCCGGGCCTTAGCGTAGATTGGCACCATGAGCCGCAGCGAAGCAGGAACCACCGCGACTGCCCCGGATCCTTATGCCCTCCACCACGGAAGCACCGCATTCCACGTTTTGCGCTACGAACTGGATTTGGACTACAGCCTGGGAAGCAACAGGCTCAACGGGCGCGCTTTCCTTCGCTGTATCGCCCTGGAAGACACCGAAATCTTGGTCCTGGATTTGGTGGGACTGAGGGCATCCAAGATCCTGGTTGACGGCAAGCGTGTGCCAAAATACAGCGCGCGGGGCGAACAGCTTGTGATCACGCCCAAGGACCGTTTGGCCGCGGGGCGGGCCTTCACGGTGGAGCTTCGTTATGACGGCAACCCGCGGCCGCGGCGCGGCCTCTGGGGGGAGGTTGGTTGGGAGGAGCTCGACGACGGCGTGCTCGTTGCCGGCCAGCCCAACGGCGCCGCATCCTGGTTCCCCTGCAACGACCACCCACGATACAAGTCCACCTACCTGATCAGCGTCACCACGGATGACAACTACCGTGCGATTTGCAATGGGCGCCTGATCTCGCACAGCCGGAAATCGAGCCGCGAAACATGGGTGTACGAGCAGAGCGAGCCGATGGCAAGCTACCTCGCCACGGTACAGATCGGTCGGTACCGGATCCACCAGCTCAATCCCTCGCCCGGAAGCTCCGGCGCGCCTGCCGACGTTGCGACACCGCACCACGCTGAATCCCCCCGCCACGCTCGCGTGCCGCAGTACCTCGCCGTGACGCCGGAGCTCCTGTCCGAGGCGAAAGTTGGCTTGGCACGGCAAAGCGACATGATGCGCACTTTCGTGGACTGTTTCGGTCCTTACCCCTTTCCCGAGTACACGGCCGTCGTCACCGATGACGAACTGGAAATCCCGCTCGAGGCCCAAACGCTCTCCATCTTCGGCCGGAACCATATGGAGCAAGCGTGGGAGGCGCAACGCCTGATCGCCCATGAGCTGTCGCACCAGTGGTTCGGCAACTCACTCACCGCGGACAGTTGGCGGGACATCTGGTTGCACGAAGGTTTCGCGTGCTACGCGGAATGGATCTGGTCCGAAGAAGCTGGTGTCATGCCGCTTGCCCAACGGGCGCGGGCGGCGTGGCGCAGGCTCCAAGCCGGTCCGCAGGACCTCGTGATCGGGGACCCCGGTCCCGAGCTCATGTTCGACGATCGCGTCTACAAGCGCGGGGCCCTCGCCCTGCATGTGCTCCGCCTTGCGTGCGGCGATACGGCGTTCTTCGGATTCCTGCGTCACTGGACCGAAACCAAGCGCCACGGCTCGGTGTCCACGGCGGAGTTGATAGCCGCAGCGGACGCCTTCGTTCCGGGCCTCGACGCCGCCGCCGTCTTGGAACCGTGGCTGTACCAGGCACGCCTTCCGGCGCTCGACTGATGGGTTTCACGCGGATAGCTAGGAGCGCTGGTTATGCGCCTCTTCCCATTGCGATGGCCGCTGCCAGCGCTTGGGGGAGCTTTCGGCCGCGGATGCTCGCGGGAAGCCGGATGTCGTACAATTCGGGATCGGGCCGGCGCGGCGAATCCAACACATCCAGTAAATCGGGGTTTAGTCTTAGGCCTTCGCCGGTCATCTTCAACCAGGCTTCCTTGCGCGCCCAAAGCCGGACCCGCTCAAATCCCCGTCGCTCCGGTTCCATCGCGTCGAGGTGGCGCTTTTCCCGCGGCGACAACGCGACGTTGTCGAAGCCGCGAAATTCGGTACGTGCCCCACTCTCCAGGTCGACTCCCAGCCGGAGTCCGGCTTCGGGGCGTACGACGGCGGCAAGCAACACCCAGCCCGACGCGCGCGAGGCGCTCAGCAGCAACGGTGCCGGACCGCCGTCGAGCAGGTATCCGGGTTGTCCGTGCACGATGTCCGGACCGGAACCGCACACGGGGCAGGCGTAGGCCGCCTGAAGCCCGGACGCCGGAACGCCGAGGAGCGAGGCGGCAAAATTCTGCTGGGCAACCCTGGCGGCCAGGAATTCACGACGGGCCGTTTCCCCCATGGCGTTTCCACGAAGGAATTCCGGCCGGGACAACAAATCCGCCGCCTTCTTCACGATGGCGGCGGACCGGTTGGAATCCAGGGGCGAGATGCGAACATCCAACCCCTGGATCCCGGTGTCGATGATCCCGGCGTCCAGGCTTGTTAGCGTTGGACCGCTCCGAAGCGTTCCGCGGCGACGGCCACGGCGGCTTCGCGGGCCTCGGATGCTTCGTCCGCGGTCAGCGTGCGGTCCGCGGCACGGAAACGGAGGCCGAATGCAAGCGACTTCTTGCCTTCCTCGATACCCTTGCCCACGTAGACATCGAAGAGGGCGACGTCCTCGAGGAGTTCGCCGGCGCCTTCGCGCAGGGCGGCAAGGACCGCGTCAGCCGGGATATCCCGCGGCACAACAAGGGCGACATCCTGCGTTGCGACGGGAAAACCGGAGATGTGCTTGGCAACGATGACATCCGGAGCCGCCTCGAAGAGCGCGTCCGCGTCCACTTCGAAAGCCACCGAGCGGGCGGGCATGTCGTGCGCGGCCAGAAGCTTTGGATGCAGCTCTCCCCCGTAGCCGACAACCTCGCCGGAGCGAAGCGCCAATTGCGCGGCGCGGCCCGGGTGGAAGGCCTGGTGGCTCCCCTGGCTGACCACGAGCTCCACGCCAAGGACCTCGCCGATGAGCCGGGCAACATCCAAGGCATCCGCCCAGTCCCAAGGTCGGGGCGAGTGGGTTGCCGCCGCCGGAGAATCGTGGCCGGTGAGGACACCGGCGATGTGCAGCGGCTGGTGCGGGACGCCGTCGTACAGTGCATCAAGCACCTCGTCGGCAGGTTTGACGCCCAGCGGCGGGATGGTTGCCGTACCCAACTGTTCGCCCGGCAGGAAGACGAGGCCCGCCTCGAAGATGGCCAAGTCACGGAAACCGCGCGAGTGGTTGCGGCGAGCCACCTCGATCAAGCCCGGAAGCACCGAGGTACGGAGGTACCCGTGTTCCTCGCTGATCGGGTTGGCGAGTTTGAGCGCCGAACGGACAGCACCTTCCTCCGCGACGCCGAACGTGTCGTTGGCCGCCTTGGACACGAAGGGATAGGAGAGGACCTCGGTCAATCCGGCGTCGGCCAGCGCTTGGACCGTGCGGCGCTTCTGCTGCTGGGCCCGGGTCAGGCCGCGGCCGGGAGGGGCCACGGGAAGGGTCGCCGGGATATTTTCATAGCCGACCAAACGGGCAATTTCTTCGGAGAGGTCTTCCTTGGTTTCGAGGTCGTTGCGCCAGCTCGGAGCGGTGACCAAGTAACCCTTTTCCGTTTTCTCCACCACGGCGCCAAGGTCCTCGAGGCAACCCTTGACCTGTTCCTCGGTGAAGTCGATACCAATGCGCTGGGAAGCGTAAGTGGCCGGCAACTCGATCGTCACCGCTTCCGGTGCGGTCCCGACGTCGGTCCCCGCCTCGTCGGCGATGCCGCCGGCCAATTCGACAAGGAGGTCGACGACGCGCTGCGCCGCAACACCGGCGACATGCCAATCCACTCCGCGCTCGAAGCGCTTGGATGCTTCGGAGGGAAGCTTGTGCCGGCGACGGGAGCGGGCGATCGATACTTCGTCGAAGTGCGCGGCCTCGACCAGGATGTTGGTGGTCGAGTCCGAAACCTCGGTGGCGGCACCGCCCATGACTCCAGCGATGCCGATGGCGCCGGAGTCGTCGGTGATCAGGAGGTCTTCGATATCGAGCGCACGAACTTTGTCGTCTAGGGTGGTGATCTTTTCCCCCGCCACGGCCCTACGCACCACGATGTCGCCGGACAGCTTGTCCAGGTCATAGCAGTGGTTCGGCTGGCCGAGCTCAAGCATCACGTAGTTGGAAATGTCGACGGGCAACGAAATGGATCGGATTCCGGCCAGGCGGAGCCGGGAAACCATCCACGGCGGCGTCGGGCGCGTGGCATCCACGCCCCGGACCGTGCGGGCGACGAAACGGTCGCAACCGGGCTTGCCGTAGATGGGCGCGTCGTCGTTGAGCTTGACTCCGTAACCGCCCTGCAGGGAAGCCGGGGCGTTGACCTTGGACGCCGGGTCGGTGAACGCCGTACCGGTGGCATGGGCATACTCCCGGGCTGCCCCACGGATGGAAAATGCGTAGCTGCGGTCCGGAGTGACGTTGATTTCCGCCGCTTCGTCGTAGAGGCCAAGGAGTTCCATCGCGTCCGTGCCAACTTCGGGATCCAGGCCGATCCGCGAGAGCACCAGGATGCCGTCATGGTCTTCGCCGATACCCAGTTCCCGGACGGAGGCGATCATGCCCGCCGAGAGGTGTCCATAGGTCTTCCTGGCCGAAATGTGGAAGTCGCCTGGAAGCACGGCGCCCGGAAGCGTGACAACAACTTTGTCGCCCTCAACGAAGTTGTGGGCACCGCAGATGATGCCCTGCACGCCGGACGGGTCGATCCCCTTGCCGGTCAAGGTCTGCTCTTGCCCTTCGGGGACCACACGGACGTGGCACCAGTTGATGGTCTTGCCGTTGGTCTGGGGTTCCTTGGCGAGGCTCAGTACCTGGCCGACTACGATCGGACCCTTGAGTGCGTCCGTTGGACGGTGCACTGCTTCTTCTTCGAAACCGACTTTGACGAGCTCCGCCATGACATCTTCGGCCGTGGCGCCGGCTGGAACCTGCGCGAATTCACGCAGCCAGGAAAGTGGGATACGCACTGTTAGATCTCCATCCCGAAGTGCTCGCTGAAACGTACATCGCCTTCGATCATGTCGCGCATGTCGCCGACCTCATTGCGGAACATGAGCGTCCGTTCAATGCCCATGCCGAAGGCGAAACCTGAATATTCCTCCGGATCGATTCCGGCCGCACGCAGGACGTTGGGATTGACCATGCCGCAGCCGCCCCACTCGATCCAACGCGGCCCGCCCTTGGCCCCGGGGTGCCAGATGTCCAGTTCGGCCGACGGCTCGGTGAACGGGAAGTAGTTGGGACGCAAACGGATCTGTGCTTCATCGCCGAACATTTGCCGGGCGAAATGCTCCAGGGTGCCGCGAAGGTCCGCCATGCTCAGGTCCTTGTCGATGGCGAGGCCTTCGAACTGGTGGAACACGGGCGTGTGCGTGGCGTCGAGCTCATCCGTGCGGAACACCTTGCCCGGGCACAGCACGTAGATCGGCACTTCGCGCTCAAGCATGGAACGCACCTGCACCGGCGAGGTGTGCGTGCGCATGAGCAGGTGGGCCTCGGGAGGCTCCACGAAGAAGGTATCCTGCATTTCCCGCGCCGGGTGGTCCGGCTTGAAGTTCAAGGCGTCAAAGTTGAACCACTCGGACTCGACCTCGGGTCCCTCCGCGATTTCCCAGCCCATCCCGACGAAGATGTCAGCGACGCGGTCCTGCAGCGTGGAGAGCGGGTGGCGGGCGCCGGCCCGGCGGCGCCTGGGTGCCGCGGTCACATCAACGGTTTCCTCCACGAGGATGCGAGCGTCGTTCTCGGCCTCGAGAACTGCGGTCCGGGCGGCCAGCGCCTGGTTGACCCGGCCGCGGGAAGACCCCATGAGCTTGCCGGCAGCGGCCTTCTGGTCCTTGGGTAAGCCACCGATTTCACGGTTGGCAAGGCTCAAGGGAGACTTCTCGCCGGTGTGCGCCAAGCGAACGGCCTTGAGTTCTTCGAGGGAGGATGCGGCGGCAATCGCGGCGACAGCATCCTCAACGGCAGCGGTGATGGCGGCTTCATCCAGCGGGTTCGGGACGGCAGCGCCCGGCAAAGTGTCAGTCATCTACTGTTCTTAGCTTCGAGTCGGAAATGGCCTCCGCCGGGAGGCACCACGGCAAAGACAGGAGCGGCGCTCGCCAGACAAGTCCGGCGGGCACTTCCTCCAGTCTAGTTGAAGCATCGCGCCGGGCTTTAACCCGCCGACATGGGCAAATATGCGGGACTCGCATGGTTCGGTGACAGCGAAGTACGAACGACGACGGCGATCCCCTCTGCCATGTCCCTCAGGGGCATCGCCCGGGCTGGCGCAGGCCGGCTTGGCGCGGCGGTCGCCGGGGCTGGGGCGGGCGCCGCAGAGGCGGTAGCGGGCGCCGCAGAGGCGGTAGCGGGCGCCGCACAGGCGGTAGCCGGCGCCGCAAAGGCGGTAGCCGGCGCCGCAAAGGCGGTGGCGGGCGCCGCAGAGGCCATGGCCTCCTGTGATGCTTGGACTTCCGCGTACGGAACATGGATGAAGCCCCCGCGGACTGCCGGGACCCCGTTTTCGCCGGCATCCGGGACGGGCGCAGCGGCCAGCGCATGCATCAGGGCGTAGAACACATGGTTGCAAAGATAGCTCCCGGCCGTCTGCGAAACTTCCGCGCGGATTCCCGCGATCTGCAACGCCTGCAGCGCGGGTTTCAAGGGCAGTGTGCTGAAGTAGGCCGCAGGACCGCCGGGAACCACCGGCTGGTCAACAGGCCGGTTCCCGGCGTTGTCCGAAATCCTGGCGTCATCGCAATTGATGGCGACACGTTCCAGCGAAAGCCTGTCCCTGCCCCCGGCAAGTCCTGCGCAGATCACCAATTCGGGCCGTAACCGCTCAATGGCACCCAAGAGGACACTGGCGGACTCGCCGAACACGCAAGGGAGCTCTCGCGCCTCTACCTGAAGTCCCTCGGCGCGCAGGATGTCGCGGGCCAGCAGCACCGCCGCCCACGACGGATTGCTCGAATCGCCCCCGAAGGGCTCGAACCCAGCCAGCAGAATCATGGACCCACCCTAACAACCGCAGCCCCTTGACAAGGAATCGAACATATATTCGAATGGAGTCCATGAGATGGGACGCACAAGCGCTTGCACCACAACGTGGTCCGGCACTCGGAGACAACAGCTACAGCGCCGCATCCGGAGCCGCCCCAGCTCTGGATGTCCTGCTGCCGCTGGCCGGGCTTGTGCGTTCCGTCTCTACCCCCGAATTCTCCGGAGTCACCTTCCATGAGGTCACCGCCAAATCGGTGCTCAACAAGGTGGCGTCCGGTTCCCGGATGCCCTTCGAGTGGACCATCAACCCCTACCGGGGATGCAGCCACGCCTGCGTCTATTGCTTCGCGCGCAAAACCCATACTTACTTGGAATTCGATGCTGGCCATGACTTCGATTCCCAGGTCGTGGTGAAGATCAACGCTCCGGAAGTTCTTCGTCAGGAACTGGCAAAGCCGTCCTGGGGCCACCACCAAGTGGCTCTCGGCACCAACACCGACCCTTACCAGCGGGCGGAGGGCCGTTACCGGCTGATGCCGGGAATCATCCAGGCCCTGGCCGAATCCGGCACCCCATTTTCGATCCTCACCAAAGGCACTCTCCTTGGCAGGGATATTCCGCTCCTCAAACAAGCGGCCAGCCAGGTCACCGTAGATCTGGGCATTTCGCTCGCCATGACGGACGAATCCCTGGCCGCCGCGGTTGAACCAGGCACTCCTGCTCCGCGAGCCAGGCTCAAGCTCATTCGTCGGCTCCGTGAGGCCGGCTTGCGATGCGGCGTCATGGCGATGCCCATTTTGCCTTGGCTGACGGACAGCGACGAGGCGTTGGACTCCCTGTTTTCCGCGCTGTCCGGTGCCGGAGCGACGGGCGTCACCGCCGGAGCGCTTTATCTCAAACCAGGCACGCGCGAGTGGTACATGCAATGGCTGGCAACACACCACCCGCGGCTGGTGGGGAAGTACGAGCTCCTCTACGGCAAGGGCTCGTACGCGTCCAAGGACTACAGGTCCTGGCTGAATGGGCGCGTCGCATTCTTCAAGGCGCGCCACGGTTTTTCCGGAAGCAGCGGATTCAGCCACAGGAATGCAGGGGCCACCACCGAATCCGTCACTCAATCAGCCACTGTTGGCCAAGCGACGCTCTTTTAGGCTCCCGCCCGTAGGCGCCGACCGGTAGGCACGCCCAACTCAGGCGGACAATCCGGACGCGACTTTCTGCAGCAAGGACCGGACGATCGGCAGGTCGGCCGGAATCCACGGCAACGAAAAAGCCTGGTCCGGCCCGTCCAGTGAAACCCAACGGAGTTCGTCGTGGTCTTGGAGCGGAGCGGGCTCTCCGTCGAGCGATTCGGCGAGCCAGACCCTCATAACCGCACGCTCGTTAAGGGGCCACCCGGCGTCGGAATCCGCCTCAACCTCCGGCCCAAGCCGGACCTTGATCCCGAGCTCTTCGAAAAGCTCCCGGTGCAACGCATCTTCGAAGGATTCCCCCGCTTCGAGCTTGCCGCCCGGGAACTCCCACATACCGGCGAACTGCGGAGGAGCGCTGCGCCTGGCGACGAGCAGCCGTCTCGGCATTTCGAGGGAATCGACGACGGCGGCGCCCGCAACGCTTATCAATCCAGTCACCGCAACAGTCTATTGGCCGCGTTCGGCGGCGGGCCTATGGGAGTGGTCACATACTGGGAAATTCGAGGCAGTGGGCCACTAAGCTTGAAAACCGGATTTATTCCGTTCGAGCACCTTCCCGCTCACACACCCAAGAAACAGGACGATGACCACCACTGCCGTCAGCCAAACCTCCCCGAAGACCCGAAGCCGGCATGTAGCCTTGGCGATTTTCGCACTCGCCATGGGGGGCTTTGCCATCGGAACCACTGAGTTCACCATGATGGGCCTGCTCAAGGAGATCGAACAGGGACTTGGCATTAGCACTCCCGAGGCGGGAAACCTGATCTCCGCATACGCCCTGGGCGTGGTGGTCGGCGCGCCTGTGTTCGCCGCCCTCGGTGCACGGCTCCCCCGAAAGTGGCTGGCCCTCGGACTGATGCTGTTCCTGTCAATCGCCAACCTGACATCCTTTATCGCCCCGGATTACGGATCGATGGTGATCACGAGGTTTGCCTCCGGGCTCCCCCACGGCGCCTTCTTCGGGGTGGCCGCGGTCATCGCCGCCAGCCTTGTGGCGCCAACCAGGAGGGGCTGGGCGATTTCCATGGTGATGGGTGGCCTCACCATCGCGAACGTTATCGGAGTTCCGGCCGCCACCTGGGTGGGCCAGACGTTCGGTTGGCGCCTCCTCTTCGTCCTGGTCGGCGTCATCGGCCTCGTCACGAGCGTATTGTTGTCGAAATTCGTGCCATTCGATGCCGCCCACCCTGAGGCAAGCATCCGGCGCGAACTCGGCGCCCTCAAGCGTATCCAGGTGTGGCTGGCGTTGCTGATTGGCATCATCGGCTTTGGCGGCTTTTTTGCGACCTACACCTACATTGCGCACACCATGACCTCCGTTGCCGGAATGCCCGAGCAGCTCATTCCGGTCGTGGTGGCGCTGTACGGGCTCGGCATGGTCGCGGGAAACATCCTGGGTGGCCGAATCGCGGACAAATCCGTCATGGGAACCATCTACCGGGTCCTGCCTTGCATCGCGCTAGCCCTGGTGCTCTACGCCGTTGCCGCGCACTGGGCCTGGTCAGCCTTCATCATGGTCTTCGTCGTGGGCGGCATTGGCTCCATGCTGGTCCCGCCTCTGCAAACCCGCCTCCTTGACGCATCACCCGATGCTCCGTCCCTGGCGTCCTCGCTCAACCACTCGGCCCTCAATGTCGCCAACGCCCTGGGCGCCTTCCTCGGTGGCGTCGTCATCGCCTGGGGTTGGGGCTACGTGGCCCCCGCCCTCGTGGGCGCCGTCCTGGCGATCCTCGGCCTCGGCGTGGCGGGCGTCAGCGGCTGGTTGGAACGCAAGAGGCCATTGGCGGCTTAGCGCCCGGCGCACTCCTAAACCTGGACGGGATCGACTAGACCTGGACGCGCTCGACGTCGGGCTCCAGGTAAATGACCCGGGCAATAGGTACGGCCGTGCGAATCCGGACTTCGGCGTCGTCGATTGCCTTCGCGATCTCGCGCCCGGTATCCGCCGCACCCACACTGATCTTGGCGGCCACTAGCAGCTCCTCGGGGCCCAGGTGCATCGTCTTGAGATGGATGATCCGTGTGCCGTCGGACTGGATGGCTTCCGCAATGCGTGCGGCATCATCCCGCGTCGCCGATTCGCCAAGGAGGAGCGACTTGGTCTCAATGGCGAGGATCACGGCAATGGCCACCAGGAGAAGGCCGATCATTCCGGTGCCCGCCGCATCCCACACGCCATTGCCGGTAACCAGCGTCAGGCCAACGCCGAACAGCGCGAAAATGAGCCCCAGGAGCGCACCAAAGTCCTCGAGGAGGATGACCGGCAGTTCGGGCTGCTTCGCGTTGCGGATGA
This sequence comes from bacterium RCC_150, assembly GCA_041360635.1. Taxonomy (GTDB): domain Bacteria; phylum Actinomycetota; class Actinomycetes; order Actinomycetales; family Micrococcaceae; genus Arthrobacter. The sequence continues at coordinate 33,648 of JBFUPP010000016.1, forward strand.
ACTTGAACCAGCTCTGTTTGCCGCGCAGCGGGTTGGACTCGCGGATCGCAGTGCGGAAGGAATAGCCTTCGGCGGCAATCGCGCCGAACAGCACGGCCAAGGGCACCCACCAAAAAACGCCTTCGATGGCATGTGGGTGCTGGAACTTTTCCCACGATTCATACAGCGCGAACAAGCCGCCGACGCTAAAGAGGACGATCGAAACGATAAAGGCATAGATGTAGCGTTCGCGGCCGTACCCGAAGGGGTGCTCGGGACTTGCCGCACGCCGTGCACGCTTTCCCCCGACGAGCAGGAGGACCTGGTTGCCGGAGTCCGCCACCGAGTGGATGGCCTCGGCCAGCATGGACGATGACATGGTCAGGACGAATGCGACGAACTTGAGCACGGCGATCGACAGGTTGGCAGAGAGTGCCGCCACGATCGCCTTGGTACCGCCATTTGCAGCCACGAAAGCTCCACTTCTTCTTCGGTTCGGGGTGTGAGCGTGAGGTAGGACCGGAACCGCAGCCCCACCGTCCTGCAAGAAACACCGTACCTTTTGCACCGGACTTCAACACACCGACAAATCACTAAGCCTACTGACTATCACCCTGGAATTGTGCTACTTTTGCGGTGGAAGGACCGTACAACGGTCTAACTAACCGAAGGAGGAGTCATGGGCTTTATTGCATGGATCATTCTCGGCCTGATCGTCGGGGCAATAGTCAAGGCGATCATGCCGGGCCGTGTCGGTGGAGGCTGGGTCACCAGCCTAATCCTCGGCGTGGTCGGAGCTATCGTAGGCGGCTGGATCTCAGCCCTCATTTTCGGAGGCAACGCCATCAATGGCTTCTTCCACTTGGGGACTTGGATCTTCGCCATCATCGGCGGGCTCGTCGTAGCCGGCGTCTACGGCGCAATTACGGGTCGCAACAGGACAACCTGACGCATCCGCTTTCGGAACAAAGGAAAACGCTCCCTCATTTCGAGGGAGCGTTTTTCTATGCCCAATTTTTCGATGGTTCCACGCCTCACGTCGGCTGCTGGGACCGGGCGCTTGCGTAAAGGCACACGGTGGCGGCCGTGCCTAGGTTGAGGCTCTCCGCCGAACCGTAGACGGGCACCGCAACCCGGTGGTCCGCCAGCGCGAGCTCAGCCTCGGACAGGCCCTGCGCTTCGTTGCCGAACAGCCAGGCAGTCGGATCCTCCAAGGCGTAGTCGGAAACAGTATTTGAGACGCCAAGCCGCCGGGCCGCATTCTCATCCTGGAGTTTGTCGAGATTGAGCTTCCCGTAGCCATCGGCTGCCAAGATCCCGATACCGCGATCCCTGCACAAGTCCGCCAGTTCCTCCACCTCGACACCCAGGACAACCGGCAAGTGGAAAAGCGACCCCGCCGTGGACCGGACAGCCTTCGGGTTGTAGATATCTACGCTGGAACCCGTCAGGACGACGGCGTCGGCTCCGGCGGCGTCAGCGGCCCGCAGCACGGTGCCTGCATTGCCGGGGTCCCGCACCTGGCACATGACCGCAATGAGGCGGGGTCCGGCGTCGAGCACCGACTCAAGGCTCACGTCCACGAAACTGCACACAGCGACGATCCCTTGCGGGTTCACGGTGTCCGCCATCGCCGCCAGCACATCATCAGTAGCCAAACGCAAGGAAACGCCCGTGGCCAGGTCCGCAAGTTCCGGGATGCGGTCCAGGCAGCTTTGGCTTGCGAAGACCTCGTGTACGACGGCGGGCCCGCCAGCCGCGGTTCGCTCCCTATGCAGGCCCAAGGCTTCCCGCACGGCCTGGGGGCCTTCAGCCAGAAACCGGCCGCGTTTTAAACGCGCCGGGCGCCCTGCAAGCTTTGCGACATCCCTGACCCGATCGGCTCGGGGGTTGGACATCGGAAGTTCTTGCGGGCGCCCGGTTTCGTTCATATAAGAACTTTAGTGGCTATTGCGACTAGTTCTTGATCTGCTGGCGAGCTTCGCCGCCGGCAGGCTCAAAGCCTGCGGCCTTGGCAGCCTCAACCGTGGAGAACCAGTATTCGGCAGCCGTGACGTCGTACCAGGTGGAACCCGGAACGTGGTACTTGTTGGACTCGGCGTTACCCTTGATGGCGTGTCCTTCGGGGGCCGGCTCACCCTCAACGGCGACGACGGCGCCTTCGATTTCCGGCTTGGCGGAAACGGAAGCCTTGACGGCCGGAGCCGTCTTGGTAGCCGGAGCAGTCTTCGCTGCGGCCTTGGGAGCGGACCCGGCCTTGGCGACGGGTGCCGAAGTGTCAGCCGGAAGGGCGCCCTTGGCGACCTGTACCAACGCAGCGAAAGCGGTGGCGTCGGAGACAGCCAGCTCTGCAAGCATGCGGCGGTCGACCTCGACCTCAGCGGCCTTCAGGCCCTGGATCAGGCGGTTGTAGGTCAGGCCGTTGGCGCGGGAGGCCGCGTTGATACGCTGGATCCACAGGCGACGGAAATCACCCTTCTTCTTGCGGCGGTCGCCGTAGCTGTACACAAACGAGTGCAGCAACTGCTCTTTTGCCTTGCGGTAAAGGCGCGACCGCTGGCCGCGGTAGCCCTTCGCCCGTTCAAGGACGACCCGACGCTTCTTGTGGGCGTTGACCGCCCGCTTCACACGTGCCACGTGCGTACTCCTTCAAAAATTCTTATCCCAAGCTGCTACTGCCGGAAACCGGCTGGCCTGAGAAGGCTTTGGTGTAGTCGGCAGCTACCGGATGGCAGCCGCCAGAAAACTTGGAACTTAGACGCCGAGCATCTTCTTGATGACCTTGGCATCGCCCTTGAAGACGATACGGTCGCCGGCAAGCCGACGGGTCAAGGTGGAGGACTTGTGCTCCAGGTAGTGGCGGCGGTTGGCCTGCTGACGCTTCAGCTTGCCGGTGCCGGTCAGCTTGAAGCGCTTCTTAGCACCGCTGTGGGTCTTCATCTTCGGCATGGGAACCGATCTCCTTACGTGTCCGCAGACTGGGTCTGCAGTTCTTGTGTGCGGCCACCGTCGAGGGCGGCCACTGCTTGCTTGCCGGGCAGAGGCTTGGCCTCCTGCGGCGTAACTAGTTGGTCTTGCGTGCCGCTGGCTTCGGGGCAGCCTTGGGAGCTGCCGGCCGGGCTGCGGGCTTGGGAGCTACAGGCTTTGCCATAGGCTTCGGTACCGGTGCAGCACCAGGCTTCGGTGCAGCCGGCACCGCAGCGGGCCGCGGGGCCTCGGGTGCCTTTGCCGCAGCAGGCTCCGCAACCGGAGCTTCCTCTGCCACGGATGCTTCCCCGGCGGAGGTTGCTTCGGCAACCGGCGCCACGGTTTCCTGAGCGGCCGGTTCTTCAGCCACAGTGGTTTCCTCAGCCACAGGGGTTTCCTCAGCCGCAGTGGTTTCCACGGCGACCGTTTCCTCCGCAGCCGTTTCATCGGCGGCAGTTTCCGCTGTCGCGGGGGTTGCCTCTTCGGCGGCTGCCGACTCGGCCGACTCCGGAGCGGCCTCCCCTGCCTGAGCCACGAGTTCTGCCGGGAGCAGGTCTGCGAGGGACTGCGTCAGGGGCGCATCGCCACCGGAGACGTCAACCCGTGCCGCGGCCTTGGCTTCGTTCTGTGCCTTGGCTTCCGCACGCTGTGCGGCGCGGCGGGCTTCCGCCTTGGCTTCAGCCTTGTTCTTCAGCGGACCGATCACCATCACCATGTTGCGGCCATCGATGCGCGGGCTGGACTCGATCACGCCAACCTCGGCAACATCCTCAGCGAAGCGCTGCAACAGGCGAATACCCATCTCGGGACGCTGCTGCTCACGGCCGCGGAACTGGATCATGGCCTTCACCTTGTCTCCGGCACCCAGGAAGCGAAGCGCGTGGCCACGCTTGGTCTCGTAGTCGTGGGTGTCGATCTTCAGGCGGAAGCGGATTTCCTTCAGAACCGTATTGGTCTGGTTCTTCCGTGCTTCACGGGCTTTAACGGCGGCTTCGTACTTGTACTTGCCAAAGTCCATCAGCTTGCACACCGGAGGCTTCGCCTGCGGTGCAACTTCAACGAGATCCAGGTCAGACTCGGCAGCCAGACGCAGTGCGTCCTCGATACGGACGATTCCAACCTGTTCGCCGGCAGGGCCGACCAAACGCACCTCGGGGACGCGGATACGCTCATTGATTCTTGGCTCGCTAATGTCAAAGCTCCTGTTGTTGTGATGGGTATTTCACCGGCAAATAGAGAAGGCCCCCAATTGCTGGCGCAATCGAAGGCCTCGAATGGTCGGATACGGCCCCTGCAGTGGGGACGCCCACGCCTTCCAGGATGGCCCTGAAAGACGTCCGACCAGGTACCCGGCAACTTTATATCCCCGAAGGGAAACGGCTGACGCGGGTGGGAGAGAACTCCGCTTGCAAACTGAAAACCAATTCTACAGAAAACAGCCGTCAACCGCACATTAGCGCGGTTGACAGAAATTCTGAGGGATCGCATCGTTCGTTAGAACATCGATCCTCGAAATGGCGACTTCCAGTCGGTCTGTGACAAGCTTACCAGCATGAGCACTTCAGACAGCAATTCCCTCCAGCCGGAGGCATCGGGCAGCGATACCGGAATCAGCCAGCAGATCCGCGATATTTCGGAAGTTCCGGCCGTGGAGGTTATCACCACCGGTGCCGTGCACCTCATGAGCGCGGCGGCTGTCAAGGTAGGCCTGGCCGACGATCCCGACGCCGAAGAACTCAAGGACCTCGACGAAGCAAGGAAGCTCATCACGGCCTTGGCCGGACTCGTCACAGCGGCGGCACCCGAAATCGGATCCCAGCACGCCGGTCCTTTGCGCGATGGCCTACGGTCCCTTCAGCTCGCTTTCCGCGAAGCCTCGCTGATCCCCGACGAGCCCGGCAAAGGTCCCGGCGAGAAGTTCACGGGCCCGGTCAACTAAGTCAACTAAGCAGGATTCTCATTGCCCGGGCCGAGGGCGGCCCTTGCGGTCGCCCCGGCCCGGCGTCGCCGGCGCTGGAGGACCATCCCTGCCAAACACAGCAGCACTCCGGCCGTTCCGACCGCCACAAAACCGGCCCAGGGTCCCACACCGTCGATGAAGAGTCCGGCGAACGGGGACCCAAACGCTACTCCCGCAGTGAGTGCGGAGCCGTACCAACCCATTGCTTCGCCGCGCCGCTCCTCGCCCACGATCTCGGCCACTTTCTCGGAAGCGGCCGACAAGACCGGCGCACACAGCAGGCCTGGCAGCAAGGACAGCAGGGCCAACGTCCACGTATCACCGGCGAAGCCCATCGGAATCGTGAGGGCGGCCATTCCGAGCAGGAGCAGGATCGGCGACACGGGCCGGTGCATGGCTCCGTAGATCAGGCCACCGACCACCGAAGCCGCGCACCAGAAAAAGAAGACAATCCCAATCTCGCTTTGGTGCCCTCCGCGTTGCAAGACGGCCACGATTCCGACGTCGGTGCCGCTTAGCACCATGCCGGAACCGGACGCAACAGCGAAAACGGCAGCCACGGCAGCGGTGAACCAGGCGAAGTTCCGAACCATCTTTCCCCGAAGGCCGGAATGGTCCCTGGAACCCGCCGACGGCGAAAGGGCCATCTCGGACGCGGCCTCCTGGACATGCGCCGGCGCCGTTGCCACGACTGCGGCCTCTGCGGCCGCGAGCTCGTCCGCCGCCCGGCTGGCCGCTTGTCTCGCGTCCCTCACGTCGTCACTTCGGGTCGGCGGATTGAACCAGATGAGGAACAGCCCGGCCACGGACGTCGAGGCGCCTACGACGGTCAAGCCAAGTACCGTGAGGCCGCTGGTTGCGACCACCGCGCCAATTGCCGGGCCGATCATGAAGACCACCTCGGTGGCGATCGAATCCAAGGCGAATGCCGAGCGCCGTTGTTCCCCGTCCACGAGGACACCGAGCGACTGACGGATCACGCTGAAGATGGGCAGCGTCAGGAGTCCGCCGACGAAGACCAGGGGCAAGATCCACTCATAGCTGACGTGGGGCACGATTGACCAGATAACGACCTCTGAGACCACGGACGGTATCAGCGCCTTGCGCAGTCCCGCTGTGTCAACCCGGCGCCCGCGCCACGGAGCGCCGATGGCAATGCCGATCGTGAAGATTGCCGCAGCGGTACCCGCGGCGGCATAGCCCCTGCCGAGCGCCAGCACGATGTGCAGGGTCAACAGGACACCCGCGGCGGAGTGCGGAATGCGGGCCACCAGGCCCACCAGGAGCAGACGGCGCAACGGCGTGATGGACAACGACTCCCGGTAGAGAGCGAAATTCAAGAGCTACTTCCCCTGTTCCGCCGGAGGCGGTACAGGGAGGTTCCCCGGGCCTTCGGCTACTGTGCCGCCCGCTGCAGGCTGACTTCGATGGAGTCGACCCGCTCGGCGAACAATTCGTTCTGCGCCCAACGTCCGTTCAGCCCGGAGACCAGGTCCTGGACCGCGACGGGGTCCAAGCCATCCTCCAAGTACAGCACTACGCGTAACTCCGGCCCCGGTCCCCCGCCCGCCATGACCGCTCCAGTTGCGGTACGGGACAATGTGCCGGATCCCGGTTGGACCTCGAGGCGTCGCACTGCTGTGTAGGACTGTGCCGAGGAATTGAGAGCAGACTCCAGTTCATCATCAAGGTACGACGGCGTCCAGTCGCGTTGTTGTGCCAATGACCACATGGCTGGACGACGCACGACGAACGTGATGTCCGAACCGGGGTCGAGCACCAGCAGCTGCGCTCCTTCAGAGACAGCGGACAGGGCGGCCCGTGCCGCATAGACCGCGACGGGGCGCGCCTGGGGATGCCAATTTTCCAAGGCGGCGGCCGAGCTGAATATCGGCATCGCGGTACGGCCGTCCGGCGCTTTCAAGGTCACGAGCGCCATGTCGGCCTGCTTGTCTGCGTGCAGGCCGTCAACGCCCTCGGCTTCTTCCGCGAGCTGCGCCACGACCGGAACGAATACCCTGGCCGTAGCCAAGGAAGCGACCACACCGGCTTCACTTCCGCTGCCTGCGAGCAGCGCATCGAGCGCGGCGAGGTACCCGGGATCAGCCGCTCCGTCGTCGTCCTCGAAGTTATGGATTTTGGCAGAATCACCGGCCAGGTTCCTACCGGCCCAGGGCCGGCCGGCGGAGTCGCCTGCTCCCCCCGCACCAGCCAGGGCTGCGGCGATATGCCCGGGCAACTCGCGTTTGGGATGAGGCTCGTCGCCATGCGGGTTGCTGGTCATCAGCGGCGGCCAGCCACGTCCAAGGCTTCCGGGAGCGTGAATGCACCGGCGTACAACGCCTTGCCCACAATCGCGCCCTCGACCCCGAGCGGGACCAACTCGCGGAGCACCCGGAGGTCTTCGAGGCTGGAGATGCCGCCGGAAGCGACGACTGGCTTGCCCGTCTTTTCGACCATCTGGCGGAGCAAATCGACGTTGGGACCCTGAAGCGTTCCGTCTTTCGTGACATCGGTGACGACGTAGCGGGCGCATCCGGCGTCCTCGAGCCGCGCCAGGACCTCCCAGAGGTCGCCGCCTTCCTTGGTCCAGCCGCGGCCGGCAAGCGTGGTGCCGCGGACGTCGAGCCCGACGGCGATCTTGCCGCCGAAGCGCTCGATGGCCCGGCGGGTCCATTCCGGATTCTCCAGTGCCGCGGTACCGAGATTCACGCGGGCCACACCTAGCTCAAGGGCCCGTTCAAGCGACTCGTCATCGCGGAGTCCGCCGGAAAGCTCCACTTTCACGTTCAACTGTGAAACGACGTCGCTGATGAGCTGGGCGTTATTGCCCCGGCCGAACGCGGCGTCCAGGTCCACCATATGCACCCACTCGGCGCCTGCTTCCTGCCAGTTCAGCGCCGCTTCGAGCGGGGTGCCGTAGCTGGTTTCGGATCCCGCTTCGCCCTGGAGCAGGCGGACAGCCTGGCCATCCACGATGTCAACGGCGGGCAGGAGTTCCAGGACGGGCAGTTCGGGAGTGGTGGTCATTGAGGTCCTCGTTGTCGTAGGGCGGAGGCGGGCGTCACTTGCCCGGCAAAGTGAAGAGGTACGCGGCTACCAGTGCCATGGCGGCCAGGACGTAGAAAGAGATGGAAACCCAGGCCGGCCTTTTCTGCTGATGGAAGGAGATGCCCCCGCCTACCAAGAGACCACCCAGGCCCATGAAGATCACTGACCACATATCAGGCCGCGTCTCCCGCGCCGGGAGCCTGCGGCTTCGGACGAAGGCCCTCGACCCAGTTGCGCAGGAGCCGGGCACCGGCGTCGCCTGACTTTTCGGGATGGAACTGGGTAGCGCACAATGGGCCGTTTTCGACAGCCGCAATGAACGGCGCACCATGTTCGGACCACGTCACCTTGGGCGGCGCCATCCGAGGCTGGACGACGTCGAACTCCCACTTCTGCACCCCGTATGAATGTACGAAGTAGAAGCGTTCGTGTTCGACGCCGGCAAACAAGCGCGAACCTTCGGGCACGTCCACTGTGTTCCAGCCCATGTGCGGGACCACGGGAGCCGGCAGGAGTTCCACCTTGCCGGGCCATTCGCCCATGCCCTCGGCTTCGGTTCCGTGTTCGACGCCGGCTTCGAAGAGGACCTGGAGTCCGACGCAGATGCCCAGGACTGGCCTGCCGCCCGCGACCCTGCGGCCGATCAACCGGATTCCGTCGACTGCTTTGAGTTCCCGCATGACCGTCTCGAATGCGCCCACGCCCGGCACCACCAGGCCATCCGCGTTCAGTACGTCCTCCGGCTTGGAACTCAGCGTGACCTCGGCACCCGCGCGTTCAAGAGCGCGGACGGCCGAACGGACGTTGCCCGAACCGTAGTCCAGCACCGTCACCGTCGGCTTACCCTCGGGCGACACAATCCGGCTGGCGGCCTTCGGGTCGACGATGGCGCCATCCTTGAGGATCTGCGCACTCACAGGGCGCCTTTCGTGGAGGGTATGCCTTCGACGCGCGGGTCGGACTCGACGGCCGAACGCAAGGCGCGGGCGAAAGCCTTGAACTGGGCCTCGACGATGTGATGCGGATCGCGACCGGCCAGGACGTTCATGTGGAGGCAGATTCCGGCGTGCAAGGTGATGGCCTCAAAGACGTGGCGCGTCAGCGAACCAGTGAAGTGCCCGCCAATCAGGTGGTATTCCTGCCCGGCGGGCTCCCCCCCGTGGACCAGGTAAGGGCGTCCGGAGACGTCGACGACGGCGTGCGCCAACGCTTCGTCCAAAGGCACCGTCGCTTCGCCGAAACGCCGGATCCCGGCTTTGTTGCCCAACGCCGTTCTCAGCACCTCGCCAAAAGTGATGGCGACGTCCTCCACGGTGTGGTGGGCGTCAATGTGCGTATCCCCCGTGGCCTTGACCGTCATGTCAATGAGCGAGTGCTTGCAGAGAGCCGTCAGCATGTGGTCGTAGAACGGCACGGAAGTGCTGATGTCCGAGACGCCAGTGCCGTCCAGGTTGATTTCCACCAAGACGGACGACTCACTCGTGCTTCGTTCCATGCGTGCTGTCCGGGCGGCCGCCGTGTTGGCGCCGTTTTCGCTCATTTGGGATGTCCTTTGGAGGAAAGAGGGGTGTGGGTCTGCTTCAAGCCTGGGTCTGCTTCAAGCCTGGGTCTGCTTCAAGTCTAGGCGCGCGCAGAGACCTGGCGGTCCAGCAGGACCTCCAGCGCCTCAAGGAAGGCCGTGGTCTCCTGCTCCGTGCCGGCAGTGACCCGAAGGTGCCCCGGAATGCCCACGTCGCGGACCAGGACACCACGTTCGAGCAGACCTTCCCAGAGAGCGTGCGGGTCTTCGAGTCCGCCGAAGAACACATAGTTGGAATCCGAAGCAGCCGGCTTCAAGCCCATGCGGCCCAGCTCGCTAACGATCCGGTCGCGTTGGACCTTGATATCCTCGACGTCGGCCATGAGGGCTTCGCGGTGGCGCAGGGCGGCCAGGGCGGTCGCCTGCGTGATGGCCGAAAGGTGGTATGGCAGGCGAACCAAGCGGATGGCGTCGGTAACGCCGGGCGCGGCAGCCATATAGCCCACACGCGCACCGGCAAGCGCAAAAGCTTTGCTCATGGTCCGCGAAACGATGAGGCGCTCACGACCCGGGAGGAGCGTCAAGGCGCTCGGCTTATCGTCGTGCGCGAACTCGTGATAGGCCTCGTCCACGATCACTATGGCCTGGCTGGCTTCCCCTGCTTCGTAGACGGCCTCAACGACGTCGAGGCCGAGTCCGGTTCCAGTGGGGTTGTTCGGGGAGCACAGGAAGACGACGTTTGGTTTGAGTTCGCGGACCTGCGCGGCCGCGGACTCCGCATCCAGGCCGTAGTCCTCGGCACGGACACCTTTGACGTATGTGGTGTCGGTTCCACTGGCGAGAAGCGGGTACATGGAATACGTGGGAGGAAAGCCAAGAGCGGTCCGGCCCGGGCCGCCAAAGGCTTGCAGGATCTGTTGCAGAACCTCGTTCGAACCGTTTGCCGCCCAGATGTTTTCGGCGGACAGTCCGTGGCCAAGGTACTCAGCCAGCGCCTCCCGCAATTCGGTGAATTCGCGGTCCGGGTACCGGTTAAGTCCGGTGGCGGCCGCGGCAACGGCCTCGGTTATGGCTGCTTGGACGCCGACCGGAACGCCATGAGTGTTTTCGTTGACGTTGAGCAAGATAGGAACATCAAGTTGCGGCGCCCCATAAGGGCTCAGGCCGCGAAGGTTGTCCCGGAGGGGAAGTCGGTTAAGGCGCTCAAGCTGATCACTCACCATGACAGTTTAAGGGGCCGCGGCAAGTGCTCCGAACTGTGACGATGACCGTGGGCTATTGTGCGGGGATAAACAGCTTCTGGCCTGCGTTAATCTGACCGCCTTGCAGGTTGTTCAGCTCGACAATTTCGCTGACGACATCGCGCAGGTCGCGGTCCGGCGCGACAGCCCGCGCAATACCCCACAGGGACTGGCCCGGCTGGACGGTCAGGCCGACAGTAGTGGTGGGCCTTAGTTCATTAGCAGAGTCGGAGGCCTTCGCGGGCGCGTTCAAGAAGCCTGCCAAGCTCAGCAGTGCGGCGACAAGAAGCATTGCAGGCACGCCGAAGAAAACCATGCGGCCACGGCGGGTGAGCCGAATCCCCGGCTGCTTCGCAGGGGTGCCCGGCTGCTTCACAGGGGTGCCCGGCTGCTTCACAAGGGTGCCTGTCTGCTTCACAAGGGGGCCTGCCTGCTTCACAGAGGTGCCTATCTGCTTCATGTGGGTAACCGATTGCTTGGTGACACTCGGCAACACACCCTTGCGGCCGACGGAAAGGTGGATCGCGGTGATTGCGGACATGAGCTGAGCCCTCCTGAACAATTGCCGGCCCCTGTCCGGTGCGCGGCTGCCAATTCTTGCCTGCAGGACGTGCGGGTAGCCCGGGGACTCGTCCATATCTTCGAACGAGCACCTGTGTAACCGCAACACTTCCTTAGAACACATATTCGAATCTTGCTACGACATTTTTAGCACTTATCACCGAACGGTGTCGAGACTCGCTAGAACAAATGTTTGATAAACGCCCGCGCCTGCCCTAGGTTTGAGTAAGAAACAAGCACGGGAACAGTGCAACAGGAGGGTCTGACATTTTCAGGCCGAGCCCCGGAAAGCGTCCCTGGCGCACGACGGGCGGAATGGAAGGGCGTTGGCGAACATGGCAGCGAAAGCCACTGGGAGTGGGTCCGCACCAGGACGGAGCCAGCAGCCACAAAGGGCTCCCAAGAGCCTGACCGTTCGCCAGAAGAAGATCCTGGAGACCATCCAGCGCTCGGTGAACGACAATGGCTACCCGCCCTCGATGCGCGAAATCGGAGATGTCGTGGGTCTGGCCAGCCTTTCCAGCGTGACGCACCAGTTGTCGCAACTCGAAAAGCTCGGCTACCTCCGTCGCGATCCCAAGCGCCCACGGGCCATGGAAGTCCTCATGCCGCTGACTCTGGCCGGCGGATCGGAGATCCCGGGGGTCGAGGCTCCAGCGAAGCTGCGCAGCACCGGTGGCTTGGCTGTGACGGAGCTTGCCAGCGCGAGCGACACCGCCATGGTGCCGCTCGTGGGCCGGATCGCCGCTGGTGGCCCTATCCTGGCTGACCAGACGGTCGAGGATGTCCTCCCGCTCCCCCGCCAACTAGTCGGCCACGGCGAGCTCTTCATGCTCAAGGTCGCGGGTGATTCGATGATTGACGCCGCCATTTGCGACGGCGATTGGGTAGTGGTGAGACGCCAAAACGACGCCATCAACGGGGACATCGTCGCCGCGCTCCTGGACGACGAAGCCACCGTCAAAACGTTCCGCCAACGGGACGGCCACACTTGGCTGCTTCCCCAGAACACGCAATACGAACCGATTCTGGGCGACCAGGCGACCATCATGGGCAAGGTCGTCTCAGTGCTGCGCTCCCTCTAGAGCCCGCGCGCAGAGCCCCCGGGCCTTAGAACCTGACGCGCTAACGCCGACGCATTAACGACGCATTAGCTCTTGGCCGATTCGGCATGCAGGCGTTCGAGTGCTGCCAACACGACCGTGCGCTCCGTCGTGCTCCAGAAAGGCGGCAAGGCGGCCCGGAGGAAGCCCCCATAGCGCTCAGTGGACAGGCGCGAGTCCAAGACAGCCACCACGCCCTTGTCCCCCGTGGAGCGAATAAGGCGGCCGGCCCCCTGCGCCAGGCGAATGGCGGCGTGTGTCGCGGACACAGCCATGAATCCGTTGCCGCCAGCTTGTGCCACTGCCCTTGACCGGGCCGTCATCAGGGGATCGTCAGGTCGCGGGAAGGGGATACGGTCGATGACCACGAGCCGGCATGACCCACCGGGCACGTCGACTCCCTGCCACAGGGACATCGTTCCGAAAAGGCATGTTTCCTCCTCGTCAGCGAATTGCTTGACGAGTGCGGCCATGGTCGACTCGCCCTGGCACAGGATGTCGATATCCAGCCGCGACCGCATTTCTTCCGCTGCTTCCTGCGCCGCACGCCGCGAGGAAAACAGGCACAAGGCTCCGCCATGGGAGGCCTTGATAAGGACTTCCAGTTCATCAAGCGCTTCAGGAGACGTACCGCGGCCGGGTTTGGGCAGGTGTTTGGCAACGTACAGCATGCCCTGCTTTGGATAGTCGAAGGGTGACCCGACATCCACTCCGGTCCAACTCGGGGCCCCGGGGCCGGTGAGGCCGAGGCCGCCTGCCGTGGCATCAAAGGCAGACCCGATGGCCAGCGTAGCGGAGGTCAGCACCACGGTATGGCCTGCGAAAAGCCCGTCACGCAGACGGCCGGCCACGCTAAGCGGGGCAATGTTGATGAGTGCCGGCGAATCCTCGTCCGGCGCCGTGTAGCCCTGGCGGGAATCGAAGGTGCTGCTTCGCGATATCCACACGACCTCCCGGTTTTCCCGGGCTGCGAGCAATCGCTCGCAAAGTTCAAGGATGAGTGCCAGCCGTGACCGCGCAAGCTGCCGTCCGCCGTCGACCGCGTTGGACGAATCACCCTTCGAATCCGAAAGCGCGGCGCGGCAGGCCTCCCTGAGCTGGTCAACGCAATCCAACTGTTCCTCGTTGAGGCCGTGAGGCAACAGGCCCGAAGGCGCCCCCAGAAGCGCGAGTTCCAAGCGGTCCGCGGCAGAATTCAACGCATCCACTGTAATCGCAGTGTGCTTGCGTGCGCTTGAGGCGGCAACGTGCACCATCGCCACCGAAAGCTGGCCGGAGACGGCGCCGGTTACCCGGTCCTGGAGCTCGTGGGCCTCGTCCACCACGACGACGTCGTACTCGGGAAGCACGGCGAGACCTTCGAAGGCGCTGACTGCGAGCATCGCGTGGTTGGTGACCACGACGTCGGACTCCGCCGCACGCTGGCGGGCGAGTTCGCTGAAGCATTCCTCGGCCACCGGGCACTTTTGCGCGCCGAGGCATTCCATCGATGTGACGGACACCTGGCGCCATGCCCGGTCCGTCACGCCGGGCATGAGCTCGTCGCGGTCTCCCGTAGCTGTTTTGCCTGCCCACTCACGCAGGCGCAGAACTTCCTTGCCAAGCTGCGAGGCGGGTCCGCCGATCGCCGCCGCAAGGTGCGGGACGCTGGTGTCCTCGCCGAGGGAGAACAGCTGCCCCTCCGCGGGTTCCTCGCTCGGAAATCCGCCCTCCAGCTTGTGCAGGCACACGTAGTTGGCCCTGCCCTTGACCAAGGCAACGTTGACCGGACGCTCCAGCTCCGGGTTGATGGTTTCCAGGAGCCGCGGGAGGTCGCGCCCGACAATCTGCGTTTGCAGGGCGAGGGTGGCCGTTGAAACGAGCGCAGGCTTATTGCTGACCATGGCGTGCGCGATCAAGGGGATCAAGTACGCGAGGGACTTTCCGGTGCCCGTGCCAGCCTGGACCAGGAGGTGCTCGCCGGTTTCGATCGCGCGGGCCACCTGCCTGGCCATCTGGTGCTGTCCCGTGCGGTTTTGGCCGCCCATGCCCGCAACAGCCTTATCCAGGAGTTCGAGGGCGGTCCGTTCCCCCACGGTGTCGCCGCGCTCCCCCGGCTCCGGTTCAGCCATGGTTGACGAACGACTCCAGCTCGGCTGCCAGGTTCTCATGCACCATCGCCACTACCCGGGTGCCTTCGGCCTCGTGCTCAAGGCTAAGGATTTCGGCATCCGTGTTGTGCAGCTTGTTGATCAGTTCACCGCGGCTGTACGGAATCAGGACTTCGAGGCGCACCCCTGGACGCGGAATGGCCTGGCTGATGGCTTCAAGCAGTTCCGGAATTCCCTGGCCCGTGCGTGTGGAAACCACGGCGTGGCGCGGCTCCTTCTGCTTGAGCCGCTCCACGACAAACGGATCGGCGACATCGACCTTGTTCAGGACAATGATCTCCGGGATCTTGCGGGCATCCACTTCGCTGAAGACGGCGCGGACCGCAGCGATCTGGCCTTCAGGGTCCGGGTGAGCGGCGTCAACGACGTGAAGGATGAGGTCGGCGTCTGCTACCTCTTCCAGCGTTGAACGGAAAGCCTCGACAAGCTGGGTGGGCAGGGACCGGACGAACCCGACCGTGTCCGAGAGGGTGTAGCCGATTCCATCCGGCGTCTGGGCCTTCCGCACCGTTGGATCCAGCGTCGCGAACAAGGCATTCTCGACCAGCACCCCGGCATCCGTAAGGCGGTTGAGGAGCGATGACTTGCCGGCGTTCGTGTAGCCGGCGATCGCTACCGAGGGAACGGCATTACGACGCCGGTTGGCCCGCTTGGTCTCGCGGGCGGGCTTCATCGCGGAGATCTCGCGCCGGAGCTTCGCCATCCGGGTCCGGATTCGACGACGGTCCAGCTCGATCTTGGTTTCACCGGGACCACGGGAACCCATGCCGGCGCCTGCGCCGCCCACCTGGCCACCTGCCTGACGGGACATCGACTCGCCCCAACCACGCAGGCGCGGCAGCAAATACTCAAGCTGCGCGAGTTCGACTTGGGCCTTGCCTTCGCGGCTCTTCGCGTGCTGCGCAAAAATATCGAGGATCAACGTGGTGCGGTCCACCACCTTGACCTTGACGATGTCCTCAAGCCCGCGGCGCTGGGAAGGTGCCAGTTCGGTATCAACCACCACGGTGTCAGCGCCCGTGGACATGACGATGTCTTTGAGCTCCAGCGCCTTGCCGGAGCCGAGGAAGGTGCCGGGGTCGGGCTTCATGCGGCGCTGGACGATCCCATCCAGCACCTCGGATCCGGCGGTCTCAGCCAACGCGGCGAGCTCCCGCAAGGAGTTCTCGGCGTCGGCCAAGGTGCCTTCGGTCCAGAGACCGGCCAGTACAACGCGTTCAAGGCGTAGTTGGCGGTATTCGACTTCGGTGACGTCTTCGAGTTCGGTGGACAGACCGGCCGTACGGCGGAGGGCCCGCCGCTCTGCCAGGTCTTCCTGCTCGCCGTCGTAGATGCTGTGTTCTTCGTCAAGGCGGGAGATCGCCTGGGCCTTGCCAAACACGCCTTTCGGTTCGTCACGTTCCTGTTCCGTTGCAGGGACGTCCTTGGAGAGAATCCGGTCGATGACAGCCTGGATTTCTTCAGGACTCATGTCCTGGGCGTCGGAATCGGGTCCGGTGTTCTTCTGCGTGGTCATGGTCTCCTTTTAGGTCGGCATATCCAGAATAGTGCCGATTAGTCTGTTATGGCGCGGAATTCGCGCAGGGCTGATGCCTGGCAAGCCGGTCCCGAAGGTCGAAGCCTCCCGCAGTTCGGGTGCGTGCAGCACCAAAGGCGGAGGAGGGGACGATCTGCTTGAGTATTCCAGCCCGGTAAAAGGAGCGTGGAACGGACATGCCAAGGCGGAATGGGCTGCAGCTGGTGCAGGCCTGCGTCGCGGGCGTTGCCGACTACTCAAAGATCAGGAACATGACCACAAGGCTATCAGGAATTGTCAAGAGTGCAGGCCGGGAAGGCGTCGAGGCCGCGGTTTCCCTTGCCCGCCATCGGCCCACTAATCTGGCAAGCTATGGAGTCTGCTCACTATTTCAGCGCACAGCCCGCGGGGCCGTTCACCCGCAAGCCCTTGACGGTGGAACTGGCAGGCGAGACCCGCCGGCTCCATACATCCTCCGGCATTTTCAGCCCCGACGGAATCGACAAGGGAACCGCGATCCTGCTCTCCGAGGTCCCGCCGCCATCCCCGCAGGGGAACCTCCTCGATGTCGGCTGCGGTTGGGGACCCATAGCGCTGACGATGGCTCTGATGGCCCCACATGCCCGCGTGTACGCGGTGGATGTCAATGAACGCTGCGTCGCGCTCACGAATGAAAATGCCGCGATGCTGGACCTCGAGAATGTCACCGCGAGCCTGCCCGACGACGTCGATCCCGCCGTGAGCTTCGACACCATCTGGTCCAATCCACCCATCCGCATCGGGAAGGCCGAGCTTCACGAGCTACTGCTCAAGTGGCTGCCGCGGTTGGCTCCCGGCGGAAATGCGTGGCTAGTGGTGCAGAAGAACCTCGGTTCGGATTCCCTTCAGCGCTGGCTGGCCGAAACTTTGGATGCCTCGTTCTCGGTAACCCGCGAGAGCACCTCCAAATCCTTCCGCATCCTGCGGGTCAGGAAAGCGTCCCGCTAGCCACGATCACGGCCGGGCCACTGAGCTCGACGTGCTCGCTTCCGTCGCTGCCCGGGAAAAAGCGCACGCCGACGACGCCGCCTGGAACCTTGACGCGCCAGGCGTCAGGGGCGCCGTCCCCGGCCCAGTGGCGGATCGCGACGGCGGCGGCGCAGGCTCCGGTGCCGCAGGATTGCGTTTCGCCAACCCCGCGCTCGTGCACGCGCATGGTGATGGTGCCTGTGCCCTCGTGGACGAGGGGCTCCGCAGGGACTACGAATTCGGCGTTGGTTCCGTTGACCGGCTTCGGGTCGACGACGGGGGCCTTGAAGAGCTGGGTTGCAGCAAGCTCCGAGAGCTCGGCCAGCGCCACGACGGTGTGCGGATTGCCCATGCTGACCGACAGTGCAGGCCGGGCAACTTCCAATCCGTCAGCGCTGACGAGGGAGTCCATTGCCTTGCTGGTGGCATCCGTGGGGTAAATGAACTCCCACGGGCCCATGTCGACAGCGTAGCCGTCGCTGGTACGGACAATCTTCTTGATGCCGCCTCGTGTACCGATGGTCAGGGATTCGCCGGTCCCGAGCGTGACGAAGCCTTGCATGATGAGGAAGTGAACGAACACGCGCACGCCGTTGCCGCACATTTCGGACAGCGAACCGTCGCCATTGCGGTAGTCCATGAACCACTCCGCCGCAGCGTCCTTTTCCAATAGCTCGCGGCCCTCAGGAAGGAAGCGGGACGGCACTGCCCTAATGAGCCCGTCGCCTCCGATGCCGAGGTGGCGATCGCACAGGGACGCGACCTGTCCTGGAGAGATCCGGTAGGCGTCCTCCGGGTCCGCAACCAGGACGAAGTCATTGCCTGTGCCGTGCCCCTTCGAGAACGCGAGCCCATGGAGCGTGGAGGTTGGCGCCGCCCCCGTGCCCGAGGCAGGCTGCAGGGCGTCAACGGCAAGGGATTCATCCATGAAATAAGGCTACCTGCCCCGCGGGTTGCGTCTAAATCAAAGCCGATTGCGCGTGGCTTGCCGGGCGCGCTACCATTCCCGTGATCGTGAACCTTAGGCAGGAGGTGAGACCCATGTACGCAGTATCCGTTATGGGTGCCCCCTGCAGTCCGCGATCGTGCGACTGAGGTAGTCGCAATGGGGAGCGCCCGGTAGGCAATTCGCGAAAGGCGACTCCCATGAACACCACACCTCCTTCGACCCCCCGCATCAGTCCGACGACCACCTCCAATGGCGTCGCCCGAACCCGGACTCCGGGCCACCGGAATTGGCCAATACGGGGGCAGCAACTCCAAGACGCACTATCCGCAGGCAATTCAGCCAAACGGGCGGTGGTTCTCGCTGGTGCCGGAGCGGCAGGCAACGCATGGGAACTCGGCCTGATCGGCGGCCTGTCGGATGCCGGAGTTGACCTCACGGAGGCCGAGCTCATCATCGGCACGTCGGCAGGATCGACGGTGGCTGCCCAAATCACCAGCGGTGCACGGCCGTCCGAACTATATGCCGCCATCCTCGACGAAGCGCCGCCACAGGGCGGCGACGCGGGATCGGACGGGCGGCGTCCTCCGGGTTCCGCCGGGCCCGGCTACATGGAGTGGTCGGACGGAATCATCGCTTCTGCCGAAGATGCGTCCGACCTGCGCCGCAAGATGGGGGCGGCGGCGCTCACAATGGATGCTTCCGACGGCTCTGCCCAGGCGCGCTGGCGGGACATCGTCGCAGCCCGGCTTCCCAGTCACCGGTGGCCGCAACAGTGCGTGCACATCACGGCCGTTGACGCGCATACCGGGGACCCTGTCGTGTTCGACCGCACCAGCGGAATCGATCTGGTGGACGCGGTCGCCGCAAGCACCAGCAACGGTTTCGGCCCCTTCGGTGCCTACCGTATCGGCGGCAAGCGATACATCAACGGCGGGTATCGGCGCAGTGAGAATGCCGACTTGGCGGCTGGCTACGGGCGCGTGCTGGTCCTGTCACCGTTCGGCGGCAGGTCCCGTATGCCGCCGGAGTGGGGCATGGATCTCGCCACCCAGGTCAACGAACTCCGTGCAGGGGGCAGCAGGGTCGAAACGATCTTCCCGGACGGCGAGTCCAAGAACATGTTCGGTGCCAATGCCATGGATCTGTCGCTGCGCCCACCCGCGGCCCGGGCTGGTCACAAACTAGGCAAACTCCTCGCCGAGCAGCTCGCCGAAGTGTGGCGTTGATCAACGTTCCGGGGCGGACGCGAGCGCCGCCGCCTTGGCCACCAAGTCCTGGTCTTGCCAGTCGAGCCAGTGAATCCGGGGATCGGCCCGGAACCAGGTGAGCTGCCGCCGGGCAAACTGCCGGGTGGCGACGATGGTTTCCTCTGATGCTTGGGCGACATCCGATTCCCCGTCGAGGACTTTGAGGAATTGCGCGTAACCCAGTGCGCGGGAGGCTGTCTTACCCTGCCTCAGCCCGGCGGCGTCGAGCCGGGCGACCTCGGCGAGGAGTCCGGCGTCGACCATGCTGTCGACGCGCGCCGCCAAGCGTTCGCGCAAGACTTCGCGATCGACGTCGAGCCCTATTTGCACCGCGGCCTGGTAGTACTCCCGCGCCGGCATGAAGGAACTGAATGGCCGTCCTGTGAGCTCGAAGACCTCCAGCGCCCGGATGACGCGGCGGGCGTCGCCGAGCCTTGCGGCGGACACCGGGTCGATGCGCTCCAGGCGTTCCTTGAGTTGCGCGAGACCGGATGTTTCGTATTCGTCCTCAAGCCGCTGCCGCACGCCGGGATCCGTGCCCGGAAATTCCAGGACATCCAAAGCCGCCCGGACGTACAAACCTGAGCCGCCTACCAGGATGGCGCGTTTGCCCCGGCTGTGGATGGCGTCGATCGCCGCGCGGCACTCGGCCTGGAAATCGGAAACGCTGGCTTCCTGGGTGACGTCCAAGGTGTCCAAAAGGTGGTGCGGCACTCCCCTGCGTTCCGGCATGCTGATCTTCGCCGTGCCGATGTCCATCCCCCGATAGAACTGCATGGCATCGGCGTTGATGACCTCGCCGTCGAGGGCAAGGGCGAGTTCGACGCCGAGATCGGACTTGCCGGAACCGGTAGGCCCGACGACGGCGATCACCGGCGGAATTGCTGGCACTGCCGGCCTAGGCCTGACGCACCGGCAGCGAGGGCATGCCGAGTGAGACACCCTTCGTGCCTGCCCCGGCCGTGGACGGCACGCCGCATGAATCAGCTTGCGAACGGTCCCAGGCGTCCCCTGCGCGGGAGCGCCGCAGGGTGTAATCGGCCGTTGTTGCCGGGTCCGAGACCAGATGGAAGGCGGCGGCCTCAGTGATCGTTACGGTGACGAAGTCGCCGGGACGCGGAGTTTCTGCGCCGTCGGGCACTGAGAAATGAACCAGCCGCTGGTCCTTCGCGCGGCCGGACAGGCGATGCGTTTCCCCGGCTTTGCGTCCTGATTGCGCAGTGACCAGCAGTTCCACCCGGCGTCCGAGCTGCTTTGCGTTCTCCTCGGCCGCGATGCGGTCCTGCAGGGCGGTGAGCCGCTCGTAGCGTTCCTGCACGACAGCCTTGGGCAGTTGTTCCGGCAGGTCCGCGGCGGGCGTGCCTGGACGTTTGGAGTACTGGAACGTGAAGGCCGAGGAAAACCGGGATTTCGCTACGACGTCGAGGGTGGCTTGGAAGTCTTCCTCGGTCTCGCCGGGGAAGCCGACAATGATGTCCGTGGTGATCGCGGCATTCGGAATCTTCTCGCGGACCTTGTCCAGGATCCCAAGGAACTTGGTGGAGCGGTACGAGCGGCGCATGTCCTTGAGCACTTTATCCGAGCCGGATTGCAAGGGCATGTGGAGCTGCGGCATGACGTTGGGCGTCTCAGCCATCGCGTCAATGACATCGTCCGTGAATGCGGCCGGGTGCGGGCTGGTGAAGCGAACGCGTTCAAGGCCCTCGATCGCGCCGCAGGCCCGGAGCAGCTTTGAGAACGCCTCGCGGTCGCCGAACTCGACGCCATAGGAATTCACGTTCTGGCCGAGCAGGGTCACCTCGACCGCACCGTCATCCACCAGGGCTTGGATTTCAGCGAGGATCTCGCCGGGCCGGCGGTCCTTCTCCTTGCCTCGCAAGGAAGGGACAATGCAGAACGTGCAGGTGTTATTGCATCCCACCGAAATGGAAACCCACCCCGAATAGACCGAGTCACGCTTAGTCGGCAACGTGGACGGGAAGACGTCCAAGGATTCAAGGATCTCAAGCTGTGCCTCATTGTTGTGGCGTGCGCGGTCCAACAATGCCGGGAGCGCACCCACATTGTGCGTGCCGAATACAGCATCCACCCACGGGGCCTTGCGGACGATCGTTTCCCGGTCCTTCTGCGCCAGGCAGCCGCCCACAGCTATCTGCATTCCCGGATTCGCAGCCTTGACCTGCTTCAGCTCGCCAAGGTTGCCGTAGAGCTTGTTGTCGGCGTTCTCGCGGACCGCGCAAGTGTTGAAGACCACGACGTCGGCAACCCCTCCCTCGGCGCGCCGGTAACCTGCCGTCTCCAACAAGCCCGCCATGCGCTCGGAATCGTGGACGTTCATTTGGCAGCCGAAGGTACGGACCTCATAGGTGCGCGGGGCATCGATGGGCTGTGGGGCTTCGACGGGCTGTGGGGCTTCGACGGGCAGCGAAACTTCGACAGTCCTCGGGGAAGCTGGTACTGAAGCAGTGGAAGTGGAACTCACCAATCAAGGTTAGCGCGTCATGGCTAGTACCAGTTGAAGCCGACCTCGTGCTGCCAGGCATTGCACGGGGAACCGTAGCGGTCCCGGATATACCCAAGGCCCCAATCAATCTGGGTGCGATAGTTGCTAAGCCAGTCACTGCCTGCGGAGTAGTACTTGTCCGGAGGCAACGCCTGGGCAACCCCGTACGCCCCGCTGCTGGGGTTGGTAGCATCCGTCATCCAGCTGGATTCCTGTGTCCACAATTGGGAGAGGCACTGCATTTGGTCCTGGCCCCAGCCGTAGGCCCCGAGCCGCGACGCGGCGTATTGCCTGGCTCCTGCGGGGTCGTCAACGACGCCGCCGGCCCCTGATCCACCGGCTCCTGATCCCCCGCCACCGGAGAACCCGCCGCCCCCGACGCCCGCGCCGGAAAGACCTCCACTAACGGGCACCTGCGCTTGCTGGCTGCCTGCGGCCGCTGCTGCGGCAGCAGCAGCAGCAGCCTGTTCCGCAGCGCGCTGCGCCGCCTCCCGCTTGGCTTCCTGGGCCGCTTGGTATGCAGCGAGGGCTGCCTGGCCTTCCTGGTACTTTTGTTCGACGGCCGCCGACGTGGACGTCAGTGACGCCAGTTGTGCGACCAACGTGGTGCGCTGCCCTTGGGTAGCGGCGACGCTGTCCTCAGCGGCACGACGGGCAGCGTCCGCCGCTTGTGCCTTACTTGCCGCGTCACGATCCAATTGGGCCCGAACATCTTCTGCCGCCTTTTCCTGTGCCGTCGCAGCGGCGGAGGCGCGGGCTGCGCTCAACGCGTCGGCGTGCAACTTCGCTGTCCGGTCCAGGACCCTGTTGAGCAAGGCAAAATCCTGGAGGTTGTCGGGTTGCACCGCAGCATCCGCGGCAGACCATGGTCCGGGATCGAAACCTCCCGACTCGTACGCCTTGCCCACGAGCGCGGAGTTCGCCTTCTTGAGCGAATCCGCTTTGCTTTGGGCCTGGCGTGAGGCTTCCGCCAGTTTCTCGGTTACTGCCTCCTGCTGCATTAATGCCGCATGCGCCTTGGCGTATTCGGTGCCCGCTTTGATGGCGGCGGCTCCGAGTTCGCCGGACTTCTGCTGCAGTCCGGCAAGCAGTTGGTTGATCCGGGTCACCTCCGCACTCGCGGCGGCCTCATTTCCCTTGGCTTGCTGCACTTCTTCCCAGCTGGGGTACCCCGACGGAGGAGCATCATCGTCAGCCGAAGCGGGTATTGCTTGAAGCACTGAAGCAGCCAACAAGGGCACGACAAGCAGGGAAAGTCGCCACGATAAAGGTTTCATCGGATCTGACCTGCTTCCCTGCTCGGAACACCAGATCAGACCCTAGTCGAACAACCCGCCGCAGACCCAGCCCCCGCGCTGCCGAAGACCAGACTCACGGGAATCTCCCAGTTAGCCGGCGGCATCAGCCTCGTCCAGAATCTCCCCAACGATCCGGAAGGCCAGGGACGGCTGATACCCCTTGCGGGCGAGCATGGACGCCAAGCGGCGGGCGTGTTTGGCGCGTTCCGTCCGGTCCGAGAGGTCGACGCCGGGACGCAGGCGGCGGGCGACCAGTTGCCTTGCCGCGTTGACCTCATCCTCGTCGCTCACTTGCGCGAGGGCCTCTTCCGCCGTTTCCGGACTGATGCCTTTGTCGGCGAGTTCGCGCCGAAGCGCTCCCCTGGCAAGCTTCCTCGACTGGGAACGACTGCGGACCCACATCTCGGCGAAGTCGGCATCGTTAATCAGCCGCACTTCCTCGAAGCGGTTGAGCACGGCCTCGGCCACGTCCTCCGGTACGTTCCGTTCCGCCAGTTTCCGCGCCAACTGCAACCTGCTCTTAGGCGAGTTGGTCAGCTGGCGAAGAACAATAGCCCGCGCCACCGCTTCCGGATCGGCCTCGGGCTCCGGCGGCAACCCTTCGCGCTCAGCCGTCAACGGCCTTCAACTTTGGAGAGTCCTCAGTTTCGGCAGGCTTGACGCCGACGCCAAGCTTTTCCTTGATAAGCCGCTCGAGCTCGGCCGCCAACTCCGGGTTGTCGCGCAGGAAGCGGCGCGAGTTCTCCATGCCCTGGCCCAGCTGGTCGCCGTCATAGGTGAACCAGGAGCCGGACTTCTTGATGATGCCGTGCTCTACGCCCATGTCGATGATGCCGCCCTCGCGGGAAATCCCTTGGCCGTAGATGATGTCGAACTCGGCGACCTTGAAGGGCGGGGCCATCTTGTTCTTGACGATCTTGGCCTTGGTGCGGTTACCGACCGAGTCCGATCCTTCTTTCAAGGTCTGGATGCGGCGGACGTCGATGCGGACGGAAGCGTAGAACTTGAGGGCCTTGCCACCGGTGGTTGTTTCCGGTGATCCGAAGAACACGCCGATCTTCTCGCGAAGCTGGTTGATGAAAATCGCGGTGGTCTTCGTCTGGCTCAAGCGACCGGTGATCTTCCGGAGGGCCTGGCTCATCAGCCTTGCCTGCAGGCCGACGTGGGAATCGCCCATTTCGCCTTCGATTTCGGCGCGCGGGACCAACGCGGCAACAGAGTCGATCACGACGATGTCCAAGGACCCGGAACCTACCAGCATGTCCATGATTTCCAGGGCCTGCTCACCAGTGTCCGGCTGGGAGACCAAGAGGGCGTCGGTGTCGACGCCGAGCTTTGCCGCATAGTCGGGGTCAAGCGCGTGTTCGGCATCGATGAAGGCCGCGATGCCGCCGTTCCGCTGCGCATTGGCGACGGCGTGCAGTGCAACGGTGGTCTTACCCGAGGACTCCGGCCCGTAGATCTCCACGACACGTCCGCGGGGCAGTCCGCCAATGCCAAGGGCGACATCCAGGGCAATCGAACCAGTGGGAATGACCTCAATCGGCGCGCGGGTATCGTCACCCAGGCGCATGATGGAGCCTTTGCCGAATTGCTTGTCGATCTGGGCAAGCGCTGCTTCGAGCGCCTTCTCACGATCCTGATTTGCCGCCATGGTTCACACCTCTGATGCTTTCTCGCTGTGGACTGGCCTGAACGGCCGCTTCCCTGTCTCATTCGACGCTAGCGGCAGCCGCCGACAATTTTGGGTGCGACTTCTTCTATGTGGAAAAACCACGGCCTTGAATGACACGGAACCGATCCGCCAGGATCAATTTTCCTCTGAAAGGAGCATAGCCTCATCCGAACAGATATTCGAACAACCGGGGGTGTGTCACGCCGGTTTTATGTCGCGGCCGAGCCGCCGCTCAGGAGGTACGTCCTGGACGTCGCACAAGGCGATCCAGACCTCGCGGGGGTCGTAACCCGCGGCAAGGGCGTCGTCTGCCGTACGGCCACCGACGCCGGCCAACACAAGGGAACTGCTGAGGACGCGGGAGTAGCCGGCTCCGAATTCGTCGTCCATCAGCCGCCAAAAGTCACTGATGCGCACCAATAGAGTCTCTCACGCAGGCGGCATCTAGAATTGTTGCCATGAGCAATATTCCCAACGGCACCCCCGGCGTGGTAAAGGCAGGCGACAACGTCGACGCCGCCCTCCAGGAGGTTGAACACCAGCTGAGCATGTTTTGGCGCCGGTCCCGCTCGCTGTCGTACCAGATGTCCAGGCAGGTCCACCCTGACATGGAGCCTGCCGCCTACGGGCTGCTGTCAATCATCCGGAAGGAAGGCCCGATGCGCCTTACGGAGCTTGCGTCGTGTGTTGGCGTCGGGAAACCGTCCGTGAGCCGCCAGATCGCCTTCCTCGAAGGCATCGGCATGGTGTACAAAGAGGCCGATCCGCAGGATGGCCGGGCGCAGACCATCCGTCTCACCGCCAAGGGCGAGGAGAAGATGCACCAGGTCCAGGATGCCCGCAGGCAGGCGTTCCGCGAGCGGCTTGGCGAATGGCCGCCTGAAGAGGTCCGGACCTTGGCGGAGTACCTCGAACGGCTCAATGCGGCGTATGGCGAAGGCATCGCGAAGGACTGATCGACGAGGAATGCGCACGCCCGGATAAGGAACACGCGAAGAGGGCCTCCAGATGGAGACCCTCTTTTTTCAATCCTCTTTTTCAACGCGCCTTTCAACACACGGGACGCCGCGCGCTTAAACCGGCTAGCGGGCTCCCGACAGCATGCCCTGGGTGAAGTCGTCGTTCAGTTCGGCAGTGAGCTCGCGATCGAGGTCGCGACCGTAGCGCTGGGCGAATTCCTGCGGGACGGTATCCGGCACGGCCACGCCTTCTGCGACGGCAACGCGATCGCTGACCTCGCGGAGCATCCCGGACAATGGGACGTCCAGGGCTGAGCAGATAGAGGAGAGCAACTCCGAGGATGCTTCCTTCTGGCCACGCTCCACTTCGCTCAGGTAGCCAAGGGAAACGCGGGCGCTGTGCGAAACTTCGCGGAGCGTACGGCCCTGACGCTGGCGGACATCGCGCAGAACATCACCAATCTCGTGACGTAGGACAACCATTTTGCGCTCCTTCTGTTCGCTCGGTGCCTTCTCGGCCAAGCCCACATCCTTCCAGCGGACAACGCCGTTTACGGATACGGGCTGCTTAACCATCTGTATCGCCTTGCTCCCTCGTGTGTCCGGTTCCCGTAAAGGTACACCGGGTTGTTTTACATCCTAGGCGCCCCGGCCATTCCGAAGCGACACAAAGTAACAACTATTGGGTCGCAGTTTTTGTTCCCGGCTACTTTACGCGTGGTAGGTCCGCCTGGACAAGGCACTCCAGCAAACGGTCCACGGCGGCGGCGGTGGCCTGCGCGCGGATGGCCTGCCGGTCCCCCTTGAAGGAGTATGCGTGTGCCGTGGACCCGTCCGGCGTGGCGACACCGATGAACACTGTACCTACCGGTTTGCCATCATGCGGCAAGGGTCCGGCCACCCCGGTCGTCGAGATCCCGATGTCGGCACCGCAAGCCAGCCGGGCGCCGTCGGCCATCTCCCCTGCGACGTCGGCATCGACGGAGCCCGCAGTGGAGAGCAATTCCACGGACACGCCCAGAATGTCCGACTTCACGGAATTCTGGTAGGCGACAACGCCGCCCTGAAGCATGGCGGACGCCCCTGGCGTATCGGCAAGCGTCGCGGCGACGAGACCGGCCGTCAACGATTCCGCCGTGGCCACCGTGACTCCGCGTTCGATCGCCAAGGCGACTGCCGATGCCGCCGTCCGGGAAACGTCGCCGCTCATGCCCGCCGCCCGGTGGCGCGAAGCTTCAGCGCCTCCACGACGTATTGCGCACCGGTCCATACCGTGATGGCGAGGGCGGCAACCATGACCCACAAGGCGACGCCCACCAACCAGGGCGCGAACGCCTTCAGCGGCAGGATATAGAGGAAGATGGCGACCGTCTGGATCACGGTCTTGATTTTGCCGCCGCGGGAAGCGGGCATCACGCCATAACGGATCACGAAGAAGCGCAGTGCCGTGATTCCCCATTCGCGAACGAGGATCAGGATGGTGATCCACCAGGGCAGCTCCCCAAGCGCCGACAGAAGGACCAAGGCCGAGCCGATGAGTAGCTTGTCCGCGATTGGATCGGCGATCTTCCCGAAATTGGTGACGAGGTTGCGGCTGCGGGCGATATCGCCGTCGAGCTTGTCCGTGTAGATCGCGACGGCGAACGCGAGCACCGCGGCCCACCGCCAGATCCCGTGCTCGCCGTTGTCCGCGAGCAGGAACCAGATGAAGAACGGGACCAGGGTGATCCGGAGCATCGTCAGGATGTTGGGCAGGTTCCAGACGTCGGAGCTGCTGGAACCGGCCTTGCTGCCCTCGGATGTAGTCACCCCTCTAGGCTACCGTCCGGTCAGGGACCAGGCGTCCTCGCCACCGTCGTCGTCCTCTCCGGAGGCGTCGGCGCCGTCGTAATAGTCCACGGACTGCGAACGGTTGTCGAGATCGGCCGCGACCAGGTCCTCCGCGTAGCCCCCGACGGCGATATTGGCGTTCGCGTTCTCGCTCAAGGCGGCGGTGTGGGCATCCGGGCCCGCCGGAACCTCCTGCCCCTTCATCGCGGCCAGTACGGGTGCGAGGTCGTCCGGCTTGACCAGGACGTCCCGCGCCTTGGAACCTTCCGACGGTCCGACAACTCCGCGGGACTCGAGCAGGTCCATGAGCCGGCCGGCCTTTGCGAAACCGACGCGCAACTTCCGCTGGAGCATGGACGTCGAACCGAACTGGGTAGTGACCACGAGTTCGGTTGCTTGGAGGAGGACGTCGAGGTCGTCTCCGATGTCGTCGTCGATCTGCTTTTTCTGGGCTTCGGGAGCGACATCGTCCCGATACACGGCCTGGAGCTGGCCCTTGACGTGCTCTACCACGCGATGGATCTCGGATTCACTGACCCAGGCACCCTGCACACGCATTGCTTTGGAGGCACCCATCGGGAGGAACAAGGCGTCGCCCTGGCCGATAAGTTTCTCCGCGCCGGGCTGGTCGAGCACCACCCGCGAGTCCGTGACGGACGAGGTGGCGAACGCCATGCGCGAGGGCACATTGGCCTTGATCAGGCCCGTGACCACGTCCACGGACGGTCGCTGCGTCGCGAGCACCAAGTGGATGCCGGCGGCACGGGCAAGCTGGGTGATGCGCACGATCGAATCTTCCACGTCGCGTGGCGCCACCATCATCAGGTCGGCAAGTTCGTCCACGATCACCAGCAGGTACGGGTAGGGCTTGATAACCCGCTTGGAATCCGGCGGGGGTGTGACCTTGCCGGCACGAACGGCCTTGTTGAAGTCGTCGATGTGCTTGAAGCCGTAGTTGGCGAGGTCGTCGTACCGGGCATCCATCTCGCGGACCACCCATTGCAGCGCTTCCGCCGCCTTCTTGGGATTGGTGATGATGGGCGTGATCAGGTGCGGAACGCCTTCGTACGCGGTGAGTTCCACGCGCTTCGGGTCCACCATGACCATCCGGACCTCGTCCGGGGTGGCCCGCATGAGGATGGAGGTGATCATCGAGTTCACGAAGGACGACTTACCAGCGCCGGTGGCACCGGCAACGAGCAAGTGCGGCATCTTGGCAAGGTTGGCCACGACGTAACCGCCCTCGACATCCTTGCCGACCCCCATGACCATCGGGTGGTCCGTCCGCCGTGCGTTCTGGCTGCGCAGCACATCGCCAAGCGACACGGTTTCGCGGTCGGTGTTGGGGATCTCGATGCCGATGGCGGACTTGCCGGGGATCGGACTGAGGATGCGCACATCACTGGATGCGACGGCATAGGAAATGTTCTTGGAGAGCGCCGTGACACGTTCCACCTTGGTGCCGGGCGCCAATTCGATCTCATACCGGGTTACTGTCGGTCCCCGGCTAAAGCCGGTCACCGTGGCGTCGACGTTGAACTGCTGCATGGTGTCGGTCAGGGCGGCGACGACGGCGTCGTTGGCTTCCGTGCGCTCTTTGGGAATCGAACCGGGCGTCAGGTTGTCCGAGGACGGCAGCGTGTAGGTTACGTCGCCGGCGAGCGAGAGCTGCTCGGTGCGCTGGGGAATTGGCGTCGGAGGCGGCGGCGGGGTCACCGGGGTGGACGGCACCTTGGGGGTCCCGGCTGAGGCGAGGGCCGTAGTTGGCGCGACCATGGGGATCGCCTGGGTGGCGTTTGGGTCCGCCTGCGTCTTTCCTAGTCCCTGTGTTGAGCCCAGCCCCTGTGCTGCCTTGATCTTTTCGACGGCGATCTCGGCCTGGGTTGGGCGGCGCACGCCGGGCGGCACGGAAGGCGCGGACGTCGCGGAAGCGTCGTCGTCGTCGTCGACTATTGCGTGCTCGAACGCCTCGTCGCCCACGTAGCCTTCAAGTCCGGCGTCGTCGTTGTCCTTGCCAAAGAGCCGCTTGCGGCGCTTCTTCTTCGGCGCGGCGGCGGCATCGTTTTCGTAGAGGTAGCTGCGGTCGTGCGGGTCTCCGTGGTGTGCGTCGTCCACGAGGTCGACACCCATGAGGTGTTCGTAGGCGCCGCGCAGCCGCCGGGGAATAGCGCCAAAGGGAGTAGCGGTGACGATGAGGATGGAGACGAACGCCAAGGCGCCGTAGACAACGACCGGGACGATCGGGCTAATTGCCGCGAGCGGCGAGGCCGCCAGGAAGCCAAGCATCCCGCCCGCGCGGCGGAGGCCGTCGAAGCCGTCGGCGACGGTTGGCTGGCCGCCGAACACGTGCGCAAGGCCAGTACCGGCGAAGGCCATGATCAGGAAGCCGATGCCGACCCGGTTATTGCCGCGACCGTCCCACGGTTGCCGGAAAAGCCTGAAGGCGCAGACAAAGAGCATGAGCGGCAACAGGAGGGAGACCCATCCGAAGGTTCCATTGACAACGCTGTACACGATGTCGGGGAACCAGCCATTGAAGCCCCACCACGCGAACGTGGCAATGAACGTGCCAAGGGCCAAATTGAAGAGGGCCGCGCCGTCCCGGCGGTCCGCGGGGTCGAGGTCGCTGACGTCCTGTCCGATACGGCGGACGCCGGCACCGACCACATGGCCGATCCCCTGCCACGCGCCGGAGAGGGCCCGCAGAATCCAAGGTTGCTGGGGTTCTACGGCGGAGGCCTGCTTGCCGCGGGCCGTTGCCGTGCCGCCCCTGCCGGCCTTCGCCGGGGTACGGCTCCCGCCTGAACCACCGGATTTGCTGTTGGATCTGCCTCTAGGCGCGGAGGTAGTACGAGTCGCCATATCCGCCACGCTACCCCAGCCCGTGCGGAAATCCGGGGATTTCACCAGCCCGGGGACCATGTTGCCCCCGGGCTACGAGATGCTACGCCCGCGGCGTGGAAAACTCTAGGCTTCCAACACCAGCGGAATGATCATTGGGCGTCGGCGCAGCTTGCGGTTGACCCAGGTTCCGATCACGCGGCGGACCACCTGCTGTAGCTGGTGGTTGGTGTGGTCGGAGTGCTGGAGTACCGCTTCCTCAAGGGCCGCGTTGATCTTCGGGATGATCTCGTCGAAGACTGAATCGTCCTCCGCCACCCCGCGCGCGTGGATCTCCGGGCCCGAGACGATCTTGCCCGTAGTGCGGTTAATGACCGTGATGACCGAGATGAAGCCTTCGTCACCGAGAATCCGGCGGTCCTTGAGGTCGGCGTCCGTGATCTCGCCCACGCTCGAACCGTCCACATAGACAAAGCCCACTTCCACCTGCCCGACCACGTTGGCCTTGTGGTCCCTCAGGTCGATGACCGTGCCGTTGTCGCTCAGAATGACGCGGTCCGCCGGGAGGCCGGAATCCTCCGCCAACTTGCCGTTGGCGATCAGGTGGCGGGTCTCACCGTGCACCGGCATGGCGTTGATCGGTTTGAGGATGTTGTAGCAGTAAAGCAATTCACCCGCCGCCGCGTGGCCGGACACATGGACCTTGGCGTTGCCCTTGTGGACGACCTCTGCGCCGAGCTTGAGCAACCCGTTGATAATCCGGTACACCGCATTTTCATTGCCGGGAATAAGGCTCGAAGCCAGGATGACGGTATCGCCCTCCCCGACGACCACCCGGTGGTCGCCGTTGGCCATCCTCGAAAGCGCGGCCATCGGCTCGCCCTGCGAACCCGTGGACATCAGGACGACGCGGTGATCCGGGAGCTCGTCGATGTTCTTGAGGTCCACGATGATTCCCGGCGGGACGTCAAGGTATCCAAGCTTCGCGGCGATGGCCATGTTGCGGACCATGGAGCGGCCCACGAAGGCGACGTTGCGGCCGTGCTTCGCCGCGGCGTCGAGCACTTGCTGGACGCGATGGACGTGCGAGGAGAAGGACGCGACGATGATGCGCTTCTTGGCCTGGCCGAAGAGGCGGTCGAGGGTGGGGCCAATTTCCTTTTCCGCGGTGGTGAACCCCGGGACGTCCGCGTTCGTGGAGTCGGCCATGAACAGGTCCACGCCTTCTTCGCCCAGCCGGGCAAAGTGGCGGAGGTCGGTGATACGTCCGTCGAGGGGCAGCTGGTCCATCTTGAAGTCGCCGGTGTGCAGCACGTTGCCGCCGTCGGTACGGATGAAAACAGCCAACGCGTCCGGGATGGAGTGGTTGACCGCGACGAACTCGCACTCGAAAGGCCCGAACTGCTCCACTTGGCCTTCGGTCACGGACAGCGTGTAGGGCTTGATCCGGTGCTCCTGCAGCTTCGCTTCCACGAGGGCGAGCGTCAGCTGCGAACCCACCAGCGGCAGGTCCGGACGGAGCCGCAGGAGGTACGGGACAGCACCAATGTGGTCCTCGTGGCCGTGCGTCAGGACAATCGCGACAACGTCCTCCAGCCGGTTCTCGATGTACGAGAAATCGGGCAGGATCAGGTCGACGCCCGGCTGTGTCTCTTCGGGGAAGAGGACACCGCAGTCCACGACCAGCAGCTTGCCGTTGATTTCGAAAACAGCCATGTTGCGGCCGATTTCCCCCAGTCCGCCAAGGGGCACGATCCGGAGTGTTCCCTGTGGAAGCCTGGGCGGGGTGACAAGTCCGGGAAGGGCGGTTTGGGTCATAATGCGCTACTTTCCGGCGGAATCTTCCTAGACGGTGAAGTCCATTCCAGCTTCCGCCAAGTCCTCGCGGATGGTTGCGATCTCGGCGTCGTCCGGCTCCACGAGGGGCAAGCGGACAACCGAGTTGGGCAGGACTCCCTGCCATTTAAGAATTTGCTTGGCGGCGACGGCGCCTTGGACCCGGGTCATGGTGGCACGGACCACGGGCTCCAGGTCGAAGTTGATCTTACGGGCCGTGCCGAGGTCGTTCGCGTTGATTGCGTCGATGAGCTCGCGGAACCGGCGGGTGGCGACGTGTGTGGTCACACCGATGAGGCCGACGGCGCCCATGGCCATCCACTGAAGGGTCAATCCGTCGTCGCCCGAGTAGAAAAGGAGGTCGGTTTCGCGCATGACCTTGGTGGCAGCGGCGAAATCGGCTTTGGCATCCTTGACCGCGACGATGTTGGGATGCGCCGCAAGTCCGATCATGGTCTCGGGCGCGATCTGGATGGAAGAACGCCCGGGAATGTCGTAGAGCATGACCGGGAGTTCGGTCGCCGACGCGATGGTCTCAAAATGGGCGCGCACACCGGCCTGGCTCGGCTTGTTGTAGTACGGCGTGACGATCAGGAGTCCGTCGACGCCGAGCTTCGCGGCTTCCTGGGACAGGTGCACCGAGTGCGCGGTATCGTTCGTCCCGGTTCCCGCGATGATGGCCGCGCGGCCGCCGACGGCTTCCTTCACGGCGCGGAACATGCCCAGGTTTTCCTCGTCGGTGAGGGTGGAGGTTTCGCCGGTGGTGCCGGTGACGACGAGGCCGTCGCAGCCGTCGTCGACCAGTTTGACTGCCAGTTCCGCTGCCTGCTTGTAGTCCACTTCGCCGGTTGCGGTGAAGGGGGTAACCATCGCGGTCAGGAGGGTACCGAGGGCAGGAACGTTTGCACGAGAGTCAGACATACGAAAAACGTTACCCTGTCAGCCGCGCGTTAGGAGAATGGGGCGCTGGTGATTGTCGTCAAATTCGGTGGCGCGTCTCCGGAACACCGGACGAGCAATATCGGTTGACGGCCGCTTCCCGCAAGCGGTCCGCCCAGGCTACGAGTCTCTGGGCGGCCCGCACATAGTCGAATAATTCAGTCGGCGTCAAGGATTCGAGGTCGACCTCGGCGAGCCGCCGGGCCAGTTCGGCCCCCGGCTGCTGCTCGGCCAGCGCCGTCCCCTCGCTCTGCCACTGCACGTCCTCCGGCGGCTCGCCGGTGACGAGCTGGCGAAAAAGGAAATCGACGACGCCGGGACTCATCGCTTTCATGGGATCAATCATGCGCCGATTCTATTCGAACATATATTCGAAAACAAGGTCGCTGCGTGTCCCCCGAAGGGTCCCGGAGAGGACTTGCGCGGGGTGTGGGCGTGCCCTGTCCTTGACCGCGCGGGAGGCTAATCCGTGGTGGGCTGCGCGCGGAAGAGCCGTACGGCGTCGCGCATTGACTCCCGGGCACGCTTGCGGTCTCCCGCGGCGTCGTACGCGCAGCTGAGCCTGAACCAGGAGCGCCAGTCCTCCGGCGCCGCCTCCGCTTCCACCCGGTATTTCTCAAACTCGGCGTCGGCCGCGGAACGGACAATACGGCCCCCGGGCGTCCTCGGCAGATTGTCCTCCGGCAGGCCGCCTTCGGACTCGAGCACTTTGGCCATCTTTTCGGTGCGGGCACCGAAGAGCAACTCGCGGATCAGCGCCCACGCGCCGATGACCGGGAGCACGAGATAGGCGGCGCCGATGCCCTTGGCCACGAGGCCGGGGTCGGCCAGTAGGAGGAGGGAACGTTGGAACGTCACCACGAGGTACAGAACCAGGAGCAGGGTGACCGCCCCTACCCAGATCTTGGTGCGGTTGTTCTTGAATGCGGTCCAGAGCGAGCCCATGCGCTTAGAGGCCCAAGTCGAGGTAGCCGTCGAGGCCAAGGGTCAGCCCTGGGTGGTCCGCGACATTTCGTAGCCCCAGGAGCACGCCGGGCATGAAGGATGCCCGGTCAAAGGAATCATGGCGTATGGTCAATTGCTCGCCCGCACCGCCAAACAGGACTTCCTGGTGCGCCACGAGCCCGCGCAAGCGGACGCTATGGACGCGGATGCCGTCCACCTCGCAACCGCGCGCACCGTCGAGGCCGGTCTCAGTGGCGTCGGGGCTGGCGGGCACACCGGCCTCATCACGGGCGGCAGCGATCAGCTGTGCGGTGCGGACAGCCGTGCCGGAAGGAGCATCCACTTTGTTGGGGTGGTGCAGCTCGATGATTTCCACCGATTCGAAGTACTTCGAGGCCTTCGCGGCGAAAGCGGAGGCGAGGACGGAACCGAGGGCGAAATTGGGCGCGATGAGAACGCCCGTCTTCGGATTTTCGGCAAGCAATGCCCGCAAACCGTCCAGGCGCGCGGCATCCCACCCCGTGGTGCCTACGACCGCGTGGATGCCGTGCTCGACCGCGAACCGGACGTTCGCTTCGGTGCTGTCCGGAACCGTGAGGTCGACGACGTACTTGGCGCCCGCGTCGACGAGGGTTTCGAGGGAGTCGCCACGGCCCAGCGCCGCCACGAGCTTCATGTCGGCGGCTGCCTCCACGGCCTTGACGGCTTCGATTCCCATACGCCCGTGGGCGCCGAGCACGGCAACAGCGAGTTGTTCGGTCATGCCGTTAACCCTACCGTCGCCGTGGCACCTCCAAGGTCTGTTACTCCCCCGCTCCAACCCATTCGACCGTGCCGTCGCTGAAGAACTGTTCCTTCCAAATAGGCACCTGGGCCTTGATGCGGTCGACCAGTTCGGAGCAAACGGCGAAGGCCTGGCCGCGGTGCGCGGCAGAAACCGCGCACACCAGGGCGGGATCGCCGATCTCAAGCATGCCGATCCGGTGCGCGGCCCAAATACGGACCGGCCTCGCCGCCTCGCCGGAATGCTCCCCCACGAGCTGCGCGACGACGTCGGCCATGACCTTGTGCGCCGTGGGGTGGGCGCTGTAGCTAAGCCGGTCGACCGCCTTGCCGTCGTCGTGGTTGCGCACCACTCCGCTGAAACTGACGACGGCACCGGCAGTGTCGGATTCCACGGCCGCAATGGCCTGGTCCACCGAGATGGGCTCGGCACTGAGCACCGCGCTCACAACTTCGAAGTCTGTTTCAATGCCCATGGCTTCCTTCCAACTGATCGCATAGGTGACCGATGACCGGGTCCAGGACGGCGAGCCCGTCCATGACACCCTTGGGTGATCCCGGCAAGTTCACGATGAATGTCCTGCCCGCGGTTCCGGCGTGGCCCCGGCTCAGCATTGCCATCGGGGTTTTCGCCGCTCCAGCGCGGCGAATGCCTTCCATAAGGCCCGGTATTTCGCGGTCCAACAAGGGCAAGGTCACTTCCGGGGTCCGGTCATCCGGGCTCAGCCCCGTGCCGCCGCTGGTGATGACGACGGCGGGCTCCTGGGTCAGGAGGGCACGGATCGCCGCGCCCACCGCTTCGCCGTCCGGAACCACCATCACGGGGAAGGTCTCGTACCCGTGCTCCGCCAGCCAATCGAGGATCACCGGACCGGTCTCGTCGCGGTAGATCCCGGCCGCGGCCCGGGTTGAGGCGATGACGACGCCGGCCTTCCGGGCTCCCCCCGCGGGTTCGCGGCCACTCATCCTTGGAGTCCCTCCGTCTGGGGGTCGAGCATCCAGTCGCCGCTCTTGCCGCCGCTCTTGGCGAGCACTTGAATGCCGCTGATGACGGCGTGCTTGTCCACGGCCTTGATCATGTCGTAGACGCTCAACGCGGCTACCGAGGCGGCAGTCAGCGCTTCCATTTCCACGCCCGTGACGCCTCTGGTCTTAACCGTCGCCGTGACGGCGACCGTGTCCGGGCCGAGTTCGAAGTCCACGGTGACTTTGGAGATCGGCAGGGGATGGCAGAGCGGGATGAGCTCGGGAGTCTTCTTGGCGGCCATGATGCCTGCGACGCGGGCGACGGCAAGGGCGTCGCCTTTCGGGAGCTCCCCCGCGCCGAGCAGGGCCAGTACCTCATTCGTGCTGTGGACCGTGGCTGTCGCAGTCGCCTCGCGCGTCGTGACCGCCTTGCCGGAAACATCCACCATCTGGGCTGTGCCGTCCTGCCGCAAGTGGGTGAGGCCGGCGGAGTCGGCTACGGGATCTGTACTGTGATTCACAACATCCATACTTCCACTTCCGCGCCGGCATCGAGTTCCGTGACGTCCTCCGGGACATGGACCAGCGCATTCGAGTTCGCGAGGGCATGGATGAGGTGGGAGCCCGCTCCGCCCTCGAGCCGTACCTTTCCTCCCGGAAGCAGTGTGCCGCGGCGGACCTGGTGCTTGCCGGCGGGCGAGCCCAAGGGCCCTGTGAGGCGTGCCTGGACCGGAGGCGGGGGTGCGGGAATGGCATGGATGGCGGCGAGCGCGGGGCGAAGGAACATGTGGAAGGACACCAGGCAACTGACCGGGTTTCCCGGAAAGCCCAGGAAGGGCACGTCGTCGAACGTCCCTATCCCCTGCGGTCCACCGGGCTGCATCGCCACGGACACGAACTCGACCGGCTGCTTGTCCATTGCCTGCCGCACGACTTCGTAGGCTCCCTTGCTGACGCCGCCGGTGGTGACGATGAGTTCGACCGTACCGGCGTGGTTTCGCAGGAGTTCCGCAAGCTTTGCGGGATCGTCGCCACTGATCCCGGTGCGGGTGACCTCGAGGCCGGCTTGCAACATGACCGCTTCCAGGAGGGTTCCGTTGGAGTCGTAGATCTTGCCCGGCGGCAGGGGTTGGCCGGGTTCCACGACCTCGTCGCCGGTGGTCGCGAGCAGGACGCGCGGTGGCTTGCGGACCTCGACGGCGGTGAGGCCCAGGGCGGCAAGCAGTCCCAGTTGGCCCGGACCCAGGGCGGTTCCGGCGCGCAGGGCAACGCCACCCTCGGCGATGTCGCTGCCGGCGTCGCGGACGAATGTTCCCTGTTCGGTGAGCGGAAGCCGAACCGTCGTGTCCAGGCCGGGCGGCGGGAAGGCGTCGGGCACGGCTTGTTCAATGGGTACGACGGCGTCCGCCCCCTCGGGCATCATCGCGCCGGTCATGATGGGTGCCGCCGTACCGGGCAGCAGCGGAGCGGGAGCCGCTCCGGCCGGAACGGGAGCCGCAACGGAAAGTTCGGCACCGCCGTCGTTCGCGGCCCTTGCGGCGAGATCAGCGGCGCGAACCGCGAACCCGTCCATTTGGGAATTCGCGAAGGGCGGCAGGCTGCGTGGAGCGCGGACGTCGACCGCGAGGACCCTGCCAAGGGCTGCCACGAGCGGCAATTGTTCGGTATTTCGGGCACGTCCCGGGCTCCCGTGGCCGGCGAGGCCTGACAGCAGCTCCTGGACGGCTTGGCGGTGGGCTGCGACGGATCTGGCCACGGTATTCCTCCCGGGTTGTTTTCGCTCAGACCTTTCCAGCCTAGTGTCAGTCGGCCGTCACCCGGACGGTATGGAACCCCGTGGCGCCGTCTGGAGCGACCGGGGCCGGCGCCTCTGTCTGGGGCGTTCCCGTGGCATCCGTGGCCCGGACCTGGACCTCGTGGTCGCCCTTGCCCAGGTCAATTCCCAATTGCCATTGGTACCACGTGTCCCTGGAAATCCCGGGGGCGAGCTTGGCTTGGCGCCACGGCCCGCGGTCAACACGCAACTCCACCTTGGCCACTCCGCGATGCTGCGCCCATGCGACCCCACCGAACTGGACGGTGCCGGCTTTGACGGCGCCCCCGCCGCGGGGGACGTCGATCCTGGACTGCGTTTTGATGGGACCGTGATCGCTCCAGCCGCGCGGCGTCCAATAACCTTGGTCGTCGGCGAAACGGGTGACCTTCAGCTCGGTCAACCACTTGGTGGCCGAGACGTACCCGTACAGCCCCGGGACGATCATCCGGACGGGGAAGCCATGTTCCAGCGGCAAGGGCTCGCCATTCATGCCTACGGCGAGGATGGCGTCGCGGTTGTCGGTGAGGGCTTCGAGGGGGGTACCTGCGGTAAATCCGTCGGTGCTGCGCGAGAGCACCATGTCCGCGCCGGGCTTCGGACCGGCCATCGCCAGGAGTTCCCTGACCGGCCAGCCAAGCCAGAGGGCGTTTCCGATCAAGTTCCCGCCGACTTCGTTCGACACGCAGGCGATCGTCACGTAGCGGGCAATCATCGGCTTCGCCATCAGTGCGGCGAAGTCGATCTCCACCTCGCGGTCCACCATGCCAGTCACTTTGAGTTTCCATTCCGGAGGATTCACGGCAGGTGGTATCAGCGCTGTGTCGATCCTGTAAAAGTCCGCGTTTGGGGTGACAAGCGGGTCCATCCCGGCCAAGGAGACGGCGGCGCCGTCAGGGATTTTCTCCGTCGGCCCCTCCGGAACCGGCAGGACAAGCCCGCGACGGAAGTCTGTTGCCACCGTTCCTGCCCTGCGCACAACCGTCGTCACGATGCCGGCCGCAGCGGCTCCCACCGCCGCGCCACCGAGTAATTGCACGAAGCTGCGCCGGGCCACGGGTGCAAGGCCGGCTTCCCGGCCCGGGCTCCAGGTTTCAAGCCTCTGGACCAAAAGCCGAAGGAACAGCATGGTGACAACGGTGGCCACGACCGGCGGGATGGCGGCGGTCATGGTCGATT
This sequence comes from bacterium RCC_150, assembly GCA_041360635.1. GTDB lineage: Bacteria > Actinomycetota > Actinomycetes > Actinomycetales > Micrococcaceae > Arthrobacter. The sequence continues at coordinate 72,466 of JBFUPP010000016.1, forward strand.
GGGCGCGCGTGAGCACTGCCGCGAGACCGGCGGCGCCTGCCAGCGCCGCCAGCACCAGTCCTGCGCCCTTCCGTCGGTACTCGAGAAGCCCGGCAGCCGCGGCAAGGACCAAGGTCACCAAGGCGATGCTGACGATCAGGGCGGCCTTGTCTGCCGTGCCAAACAGGCTGACGGCAAGCTCCTTGACCCCGGGCGGAACGGCGTCGATCACCGCGCCGCCCAGCGCGGTCACTGGCGAGACCGACGGGCTGAGGAAGCCCGCCAGGAGCTCTCCTGCCGCTACGCCGAGGCCGCTTGCCACCACGCCACATGACGCGGCCCACCGTGCCGCGGTTCCGAGTTGGATCTTCTTCCGGGTTGTGTTGCTCATGCCATGCCTGCCTGTTGGGTTCCGGACGGGAGCCGCAGGGTGAACCGGCAGCCCTCCCCCGCGTTCGCGACGGTCGCGTCGCCGCCATGTGCCTTGACGATGCCCGCCACCATGCTGAGTCCCACGCCCGCTCCGCTGTAGCGCTGTTGCTCCGCGGGTGTTCCCGCACCCCGCGAGCGATCCTTCTGCCAGCCCGTTTCGAAAACGTGCGGCAGGTCTTCGACGTCGATCCCGCCGCAGCTGTCCAGGACATCGACGACGGCGTCGCGGCCTTGGCGTCCGACGCTCACCCGGACGGCGCCACCCGGCCGGCTGTAGATAATCGCGTTGAGCAGCACGTTGCGCACGGCCCTTCCGATGCTTGGGCCGTCGGCGACAGCCATGCACTCGCGGTCGCCGCCGCCGTCGAGCGTTATCCCGCGCTGGGCGGCGAGGGGGGCAAGATCGGCGATGGCATCGCTGGCGAGGTCGTACAGGTCCAAGGACTCCGCACTGAGCCGCAGCGTTCCGGCCTGGATCTTGGAGAGCTCCAAGAGGTCGTTGACCATCACGGCCATCTGGTCCGTTTGGCCGATGACCTTGCGGTAATAGGCCGGGACGTCGGCGACCATGCCGTCTTCCAAAGCCTCGGCCATGGCCCGCAGGCTGGCCAAGGGGGTGCGGAGGTCGTGCGAGATCCAGGACACCAGTTCGCGCCGGGCGGTTTCGACGGCGGCCTCCCGCCGCCGCGATTCCTCCAGTTTGATGCTGCTCGCCTCAAGCTCGCGGGCCAGCTGCGCCAACTCCGAGTTCATCGCCGGAGTGGCCCTTCGCTGTCCTGTCGGCTCGTGGGCGTCTCCTCCGAGGGCTTCGCCGCTGCCAAGGGGTTCGCCGCTGCCGAGCCGCCGCGCCGCCGCCACGAGCCGGATGGCGTTGCGGGACACGCCTGCCCCGAGGACCAAGGATATGGCGACCGCGACTACGGACGCCGCCGCGATGATGTACCACATGACTTCCAGGTCCCGGGCGGAGATGAACATGGCATTGAACGCGCTCACCATTCCCGCGACGAGGACGGCGACGGTTGCCAGCACGACGAGGCAGATCTGCACCAGGATTGAGGCTCCCCGGAGGAAGCGCAACAGGAACAGTGTCAAGGTCCCGATCAGGATGGCCCACAGGAGCATCCAGCCGAGGATTGCGAACATTTCAGTGGGCTGCATGTCCACCTGTCCCCGCACCCTCGCTGGGCTCCGCGTCGGTTATGGGCTCCGCGTCGCTTCTGGGTTCCGCGTCGTTTAGGCGCCCCGCATCCCTGAGGGGAGCCGCGTCGAAGCGGTATCCGACGCCCCATACCGTTTTGAGCAGCGCCGGCTTGGTGGGGTTGTCCTCGATCTTTTCCCGCAAGCGGCGCACGTGGACTGTCACAGTGGAGAGGTCTCCGAAGTCCCAACCCCACACGGCCTTGATCAGGTCCTCCCGGCTAAAGACCTGGTTCGGACGGCGCAACAGGAATGCCAGCAGGTCGAACTCCCGGACAGTCAAGGCCAAGGGCTTGCCGTGATGGCGCACGGTGCGCGATGCCGGGTCCAATTCGAAACCGGCAAGCTCAACCGGAGGCTCGGGGGTGTAGTCCCGGATGCTCCTGCGCAGCACGGACTTGACCCGCAAGACCAGCTCACGCGGCGAAAAAGGCTTTGTGACGTAGTCGTCCGCTCCGGTTTCCAAGCCCAGGATCCGGTCGTCTTCCGTGCCGAGGGCGGTAACCATGATGACCGGTACAGCCATGGTCCGGCGCAGCCTGCGGCATACTTCCACGCCGTCCAAGCCGGGCAGCATGCGGTCCAGGATCACGAGGTCGGGCCTTCTCTCGGCAGCGATGCGAAGCGCCGTGAAGCCATCCCCCGCTTGGTCTACCTGGAAGCCGGCCCGGACCAGATAGTCCCGCACGACATCGGCGATGGTCTGTTCGTCCTCGACCAGGAGGATGCGCCGATTGCCGGGCTCGGCAGCGTTCGGGGCCGGCTGCATGTTCACACCTTCAGCATAGATTCGCAGGGTCTCCGCATCCCCCGATCCGGGTGCCGTGCAGGCAAATGTATGGATTCCGTAAGAACTAGGTAGTGGCCGATATCACGTCAACGCACTCCCTGGCGTAGCCTAGATATATGAGTGTTCAGCTAGGCATGCCGTTGCTCCCCGACGGCGATAAGACGGGAAGCAGGCTGCCAGCCCCCCCGGCGCGGCCGGCGGGAGCAGCTGAGGGACTCTCCGATCGCTATGGACGCCGGGCTACGGACATGCGGCTGTCCCTGACGGACAAATGCAACCTCCGCTGTACCTACTGCATGCCGGCTGAAGGCCTCGAGTGGCTGTCGAAGCAGGCAGTCATGACCGCGGAGGAGATTGTCCGAATCGTCGCTGTCGGGGTTGACAGGCTGGGCGTCCGCGAATTGCGGCTGACCGGCGGTGAACCCTTGGTCCGGGCGGACCTTGTGGACATCATCGCAGCGCTTCGCAGCGCCCACCCGGAGTTGCCGATCTCCATGACCACCAATGGCGTGGGCTTGGACAAGAAAGCCGCCGCGCTCAAGGAAGCCGGGCTGACACGAATCAACGTGTCCCTCGATTCCCTGCACGAAGAGACCTTCGCGAAGCTCACCCGCCGTCCCTTCCTGGACAAGGTCCTCGCGGGCGTCGATGCCGCATGGGCGGCCGGCCTGGGGCCGGTGAAGCTCAATGCCGTCCTCATGCGCGGCATCAACGACGCCGAGTCGCCCGGACTCCTAGCCTGGGCCCTCGAACGGGGCTACGAGCTACGCTTCATCGAGCAAATGCCGCTGGACGCCGATCACGGCTGGACCCGGCGAAACATGATTACCGCGGCGGAGATCCGCCAACTGCTTTCACAAGATTTCGTGCTTAGCCCTGATCCCCGCGAACGCGACGGCGCACCCGCGGAGCGTTTTGAAGTACGGCGCCGGGCGGGAGCAAGCGAAGAGGCCGTCGGTCCCGTGCTGGGCACAGTCGGGATCATCGCCTCCGTCACCGAGCCGTTCTGTTCCGATTGCCGGCGCACGCGCATCACGGCAGAGGGCAAGATCATGAGCTGCCTGTTCTCGCGCGAGGAATTCGACCTCCTCGGCTTGCTCCGGGAAGGAGCCAGCGACGAGCAACTCGCCGAGCGCTGGCAGGACGCCATGTGGATCAAGCCCAAGGCCCATGGAATGGATCACACGGGTCTCGGCGCACCGGACTTCGTCCAGCCGGACCGCAGCATGAGCGCAATCGGAGGCTGATCTTTTGCTCGTACGTTACTTCGCTGCCGCACGCTCAGCTGCGGGCATTGAAGAGGAACACCATGGCCTTCCGGACGGAACCAGCCTGGACGGCCTGATCACGGCACTGCTCGCCGTCGAACGTCCCGCACCGCCGGCGGGCACGCCGAGCCTTGCGCGGATCATTGCCCGGAGCAGTTTCCTTCGCAATGAAGTCGCCGTCCGCGACCGTTTCGCCGCGCTCGGTGCGGACGACGTCGTCGATGTCCTTCCGCCCTTCGCCGGCGGCTGAGGGAACGCTGCCGCCGGCTGTTGGCACGCCGCCGACCTGTTGGCACTGAGTTAGACGCGCCTGCAAACCGAGATCATGAAGGGTCTGAAAGTCGGCGCATCGCCAAGCCGCAGTTCCGCCACATGGGTCAACACTCCGCCTTCGACCTTGAATGTATGCCTGGCAGTCCCGCGCGGGCTGCGCCGTTCAAGCCTCAACGTGCCATCCTGCCAGTGGCCCCGCGCCGGCGCCTCCGGGGGCCGGCCCATGCTGTCCACGTAGTACCACAGGGTATCGCCGTGGTCCGGGTCGACGGTGAAGACGCCGTGGCCCTCGAAGTGCGATCCGTCGGGCTCGATGTGCCGGTAACTCTGCACCAAGGCGTATCCTCCGGCGGCACGGGAAAAGCTCACCTCGGCGTCCGCCGTTCTCGCAGGACCCCACGGAGACGCCGCAAGTTCCGTGCTCCCACGCCAATGCCCAAGGAAGGCCTCCAACGCAGTGGTTGCATGACTCTTCAATGGCTCGTTCATGGTGGCTCCTGCGCATCGACAGTGGATACGTCACCATCATGTTCCCGATCGAGCAGGTGCGTCCACCCCACCGAGCATGCGCCTTGTTGGTGGCAAGGAATGGACATAAGGGTGCTATGTCCACTCCTTGCCCCGCACGCTGGGCATGTCCAGAGGGGGCGCGTGGGCTTGCGCTCCTGGGTTCTCGTTCCTGTTAGAGGCCGAAGGTTTCGGTGGGCTCGAAAGGGCCGACGACGGTCACTGTGCGCGGGGCTGCGGCAAGGATGCGGGCCAGGTCCTGGACTTGTTCGGCGGTGACGGCCTTGATCCGGTTCAGGGTTTCGTCGATGTCCTGGAATTCGCCGGAGACCAGTTCGGCGCGTCCAAGGCGGGACATACGGGACCCGGTGTCTTCGAGCGCCAGGACGATTCCGCCGCTCAGTTGGCCCACGGCCTTCCGCAGTTCTTCCTCGGTGATTCCGCCGGCTGCTAGCTTGTCCAGCTCGGCCCCCAAAAGTTCCAGCACCTGCTTGACCTTCGACGGCGTGCAGCCGGCATACATTCCGAAGTACCCGGCGTCGGCGTAAGCCGAGGCAAAGGAGTAGGTGGAGTAAACGAGGCCACGTTTCTCGCGGATCTCCTGGAAGAGCCGCGAGGACATGCCGCCACCGAGGACCGCGTTGAGGACGCTCATGACGAAGCGCCGCTCATCAGTGGCGACGATCGACGGGCAACCCATGATGATGTTTGCCTGCTCCACCGGACGCTTGACCACATGGAGTCCGGCGGTGCCGCTGATTCGCGCCTGCGTGGTGGAGCGCCGCTCCACGGGCGATGCACCCTCCTTCAGTTCCCACCCGGCCGCCCGCAAGGCATCAAGCACCAGGCGGCAGACGACGTCGTGGTCCAATCCGCCCGCAGCGGTGATGACGATCTCGTCCGGGCGGTAGTAGCGCTGGTAGTGCTCCCAGACGGAGTCACGGGACACGGCCTTGATGGCGGCGGGCGTGCCACCGATCGGCCTGCCCAAAGGATGTACGCCGAGGACCGCCGCGACGAATTTTTCGTGGGCGACGTCGGTGGGATCATCGCTGTCCATTGCGATTTCTTCGAGGATGACGTCGCGTTCCTGCTCGAGCTCCGCAGGGTCGAGGACAGCCCCGGTGATCATATCGGCGATCACGTCGATGGCCATGGGCAGGTTCGAATCGAGCACCCGCGCGAAGTAGCACGTGCTTTCCTTGGCTGTTGCCGCATTGGATTCGCCGCCCACTTCGTCAAAAGCAGAGGCGATCTCCAACGCCGTGCGGCGCTTGGTGCCTTTGAAGAGGAGGTGCTCCAGGAAATGCGTGGAACCGTGTTGGCCTTCCGCTTCGTCCCGGGAGCCGACCCCCACCCAAAATCCGATGGTCGCCGACCGCTGGCCCGGCATGGCCTCGGTCAGCACCCGGACGCCACCTGGAAGCACCGAACGCCGGACGACGGAGCCACCCTCGGCGCCGTGGATGAGTTCGCCGCCGGGCAGGGTCTGTGCCAGAGGGAGGGGTACGACAGTCATCAAGACCTTTCGGTTCTGCGGGGAAATCTTGGGGCGCCGAATCTGGCTGCAATCGTACCAGCGGGCGTTAAAACCCGGCAGGACCGGTGGACATGTCCACCGGTCCTGCCGGGTGCTGTGCCGGCAGAGGCTACTCTGCCGACCCTACGGATTCTTCGGAGGCTGCTTCCTCGGAAGCCGCGCCCTCTTCCTCGGCAACAACCGGGGAGAGGGAAAGCTTTCCGCGGTCATCGATCTTGGTGATCTCGACCTGGACCTTCTGGCCTACGGAGACGACGTCGTCGACGTTGTCCACCCGCTTGCCGTTGGCCAGCTTGCGCAGCTCGGAAATGTGCAGCAGGCCGTCCTTGCCCGGGGTGAGGGAAACGAACGCGCCGAAGGTGGTGGTCTTGACGACCGTACCCAGGTAGCGCTCGCCAATTTCCGGAACCTGCGGATTGGCGATGGCGTTGATGGCGGAACGGGCTGCCTCGGCCGACGGACCGTTAGTGGCGCCGATGTATACCGTGCCGTCGTCCTCGATGGAGATATCGGCTCCAGTATCTTCCTGGATCTGGTTGATCATCTTGCCCTTGGGGCCGATGACCTCGCCGATCTTGTCAACCGGGATGTTGACGGCGATCACTCGCGGAGCAAACTCGGAGAGTTCGTCGGGGGTGTCGATCGCGGCGTTGATGACGTCCAGGATGTGCAGCCGTGCTTCGCGGGCCTGCTTCAGGGCCGCTGCCAACACCGAGGCCGGGATGCCGTCGAGCTTCGTGTCCAGCTGGATCGCCGTGACGAATTCGGAGGTACCGGCAACCTTGAAGTCCATGTCACCGAAAGCGTCTTCGGCGCCAAGGATGTCGGTCAAGGCGGCGTAGCGGGTCTGGCCGTCAACCTGGTCCGAGACCAGGCCCATGGCGATACCGGCAACGGCTGCCTTCAGCGGAACACCTGCATTGAGCAGCGAGAGCGTGGAGGCGCATACGGAGCCCATGGACGTCGAACCGTTGGAACCGAGGGCTTCGGAAACCTGGCGGATGGCGTACGGGAATTCCTCGCGGGAGGGCAGCACCGGAACCAGGGCGCGCTCAGCGAGTGCGCCGTGGCCGATTTCGCGACGCTTCGGGGAGCCAACGCGGCCGGTCTCGCCCGTGGAGTAGGGCGGGAAGTTGTAGTTGTGCATGTAGCGCTTGCGCGTGACGGGAGACAGCGAGTCGATCTGCTGCTCCATCTTGAGCATGTTCAGCGTGGTGACACCCATGATCTGGGTTTCGCCGCGTTCGAAGATGGCCGAGCCGTGAACGCGGGGCAGGACCTCTACCTCGGCGGTTAGCTGGCGGATGTCCGTCAGCCCGCGGCCGTCGATGCGGACCTGGTCCTTGAGGATGCGCTGGCGGACGACCTGCTTGGTCAGGGAGCGGAACGCGGCGGAGAGTTCCTTCTCGCGGCCTTCGAACTGGCCGGCAAGGGCGCCGAGTACTTCGTCCTTGAGTTCGTCCGAGGCGTTGTCGCGGTCCTGCTTGTCGGCGATCTGGAACACGGCAGCCAGCTTCTCACCGGCGGCGGCTTCGACCGCTGCGTAGGCGTCGTCCTGGTAGTCCAGGAAGAGCGGGAACTCAACCGTGGGCTTGGCGGCACGCGCTGCAAGGTCTGCCTGGGCTTCGCACAGTGCCTTGATGAACGGCTTGGCGGCCTCAAGGCCCTCGGAAACGACCTCTTCGGTGGGAGCGGTTGCGCCCTGCTCCTTGATGAGCTTCCACGAGTTGTCGGTTGCTTCGGCCTCGACCATCATGATGGCGACGTCGTCACCGGCGATACGGCCGGCTACCACCATGTTGAAGACAGCATTCTCAAGCTGGGAGTGCTTGGGGAAGGCAACCCATTCGGTGCCCTGTTCGTCTGCGATGAGCGCGACGCGCACACCACCGATCGGGCCGGAGAACGGCAAGCCCGACAGCTGGGTGGACATGGACGAGGCGTTGATGGCGACGACGTCGTAGAGCTCGTCCGGGTTGATCGCAAGGACGGTGACGACGATCTGGACCTCGTTGCGCAGGCCCTTGACGAAGGCCGGACGCAAAGGGCGGTCCATGAGGCGGCAAGCCAGGATGGCCTCCGTGGACGGGCGGCCTTCCCGGCGGAAGAACGAGCCCGGAATGCGGCCGGCGGCGTACATGCGCTCTTCGACGTCAACGGTCAGCGGGAAGAAGTCGAAGCCTTCACGCGGGGACTTGCCTGCGGTGGTTGCGGACAACAGGGCGGTGTCTTCGTCGATGTAGACCATCGCGGCGCCGGCTGCCTGCTTAGCGAGGCGGCCGGTCTCGAAGCGGATGACCCGCTTGCCGAAACGGCCATTGTCGATGATTGCTTCTGAAAACTGGATTTCGGGACCCTCCATTGAGAGTCACCTCCGTTTCTTGTTAGCGGAAGTCCGCCCGCATCAAGCCAAGCCAGCGTCTTTTCCTGGCCTGCACGACACCCGGTCATCGATCGAGACCCTCGGGCTGTGCCTTCCAACCGAAGGCAGCTCCCGGGGATCACTACCGAGGACCGCGAATGCGCGATGCGGTTGAACTCCTAGGTATGGGATTAAGTTATGGAGAAGGGCGGCCCGGTCCGTGGAGGAACGGGCCGCCCGAAGTCAAACTAGCGGCGCAGGCCGAGACGCTCGATGAGCGAACGGTAGCGGGCGATGTCAGTCTTCTTAAGGTAGCCCAGCATACGCTTGCGACGACCAACCATGGCCAGCAGACCGCGCTGGGTGTGGAAGTCGTGCTTGTGCTCCTTCATGTGCTCAGTCAGATCCTTGATCCGCTGAGTCAGGACCGCAATCTGGACCTCCGGCGAACCGGTGTCGCCCTTGGACGTTGCGTATTCCTCGATGATGGACTGCTTAACAGCGGCTTCAAGTGCCACATGAACTCCTAGAGTTGTGCCGTGCGTCCCGATTCAGCGCTTCGCTGCCGGGTTGCCATGTGCCCGATAACCGCACACAAAACAGGTCCAGCCGCCACGGACTGCAGCCGGATCCGTCCTCCAGTTTACCGGCAGCCCGGCAATGTTGTCGAAAGCGGGCATGTGAGGCTCATCAACTCTGGCAAACGCCGATCATTTGCCGATCTCGGTGCGGACGGCGAACAGTTCCGGGAAGAACGTCAGTTCAAGCGCCTTCTGCAGGAAGGAGGCGCCGCTCGACCCGCCGGTTCCGGTCTTCATGCCGATAGTGCGTTGTACGGTGCGCAGGTGCCGGAAGCGCCACAACTGGAAATTGTCTTCCAAGTCCACCAACTCTTCGCAGGCCTCATAGGCTGCCCAATTGTCCGTCGCATTCTCGTAGATGTACTTGAAGAGCGGCACCAGTCCGGGAGCGAACTCGTGGGCCTGGGTGACGTCGCGGTCCAGGATGGCGGCAGGAACATCGTAGCCATGGCGGGCAAGGTAGGAGAGGAACTCGTCATAGATGCTCGGGGCATGCAAGAGCTCTTGCAGCATGGCTTTCGCTTCCGGATCGGAGTCGAATACCTGGAGCATCCTGGCGTTCTTGTTGCCCAGGATGAATTCGACGGACCGGTACTGGGCCGACTGGAACCCCGAGGCGTTTCCCAGGAACCCGCGGAACTGGGAGTACTCCGTAGGGGTCAACGTGGCGAGGACCGACCACTGTTCAGTAAGCGTCTTTTGGATGTGCTTGACCCGGGCAATGGCCTTGAGCGCCGCGCCAAGATCGTCCTCCCGGAGCCACGTCGCGGCGCTGCGAAGCTCGTGAAGGACCAGCTTCAGCCAAAGCTCGGTGGTCTGGTGCTGGATGATGAACAGGAGCTCGTCATGGTGCGTGGGCTGGCTGATCGGTTGCTGGGCACTGAGCAACACGGGCAGTTTCAGGTAGGAGGCATAGCTCATCCGGGAGCTGAAGTCCTCGACGATGCCTTCGTCGAACGGCCGGGTGTTCTTCTCGACGCCCACGCTGTCCTACTTGCGCTTGAGGAGTTCATGGGCCTGGATGACGTCCAGGCGCATCTGTTCAACGAGGGCTTCGGGGCCGCGGTAGGCCACCATGCCGCGCAGCCTTGCCGTGAATTCCACGACGACGGTCTGCCCATAGAGGTTGAAGTCCTCCACTGCTTCCTCGGGTCGGTCGATGACGTGGGCCTCGACTTGGCGGCTCACGCCATCGAAGGTGGGGTTCGAACCCACGGAGATCGCAGCCGGCCAACGGGTTCCCGCCTCGTCGATCAACCAGCCCGCGTAGATCCCGTCCGCGGGAATATAGCCTGTGGCGCCGTGGTCAAGGTTTGCGGTGGGAAAGCCAAGGGCACGGCCTCGGGCGGCGCCATGCACTACTTCGCCACGCATCCGGTGGGGCCTGCCAAGGACGGCGGCTGCTGTTTCTACGTCGCCTTCCGCCAATGCCTCGCGCACCCAAGTGGAGGAGCAGCGGCGGTCCGTGCCGCCGTCGTCGTGCACCGGAAAGCCCGCCGAGCCGAACTCATTGACGACCTCGACGCCGAACCCGAGTTCCTTGCCGAGCAGCTGCATGGTCCCGACATCCCCCGAGTTGCCGAGGCCGAAGCGCAAATCGTGGCCGACCACGACGTGGGCCGCGTGGAGTCCGTCCAACAGGACCACGCGGACGAATTCCTCGGGCGTCATCGCGGCCAGCGCCAAGTTGTACTTCATGACTAGAACGGCATCGACGCCGGCTTCGCCGAGTGCGTCGAGCTTGTCCTGCAGGCCCATGAGGAGTTCCGGAGCGGATTCCGGCCGGTGGACCTGCAAGGGGTGCGGCTCGAAGGTCACGACGACGGTGCGGCCACCATGCCGCTTCGCGGTGCGCCGGAGTTGGGTCAGCACTTGCTGGTGTCCGCGATGGACGCCGTCAAAGTTCCCGATGGTAACGACGCTGGGACCGAAATCCGCGGGGACCTCGGTGGGATCGTTCCAGATGTGGACCATCAACCTCGCCTTTTGCTACCGGTATTCAACATGCCCCGGCGTTCAATCCTGCGCCGGAATTCTCTAAGGTTACCCGCTATCCCCCGCCTGTCCTGCCGGTTCGGCGGGCACTCCTGGTCCTACTCCGTGCGCTTGGCTGGCCGCCTGCGGTACAACCACAGCAGCCCCAGGACGGGGAGGATCAACGGAACGAATCCATATCCGCGGCCAAACACTGACCATACTGTGTCATGGGGGAAGGCCACGGGATCAAAGAGGCTCACGGCGCCGACGACCAGCACGCCGACCAGTTCGACGAGGACGGCGGCGAGGGAAATCTTGAACCAGGTCCGGCCTGGTTTCGCCAGGGAGATCGTCGCGACGACATATACCAAGGCCGCGAAGGCCGAAAGGATGTGGGCCAGGGGCGCGTCGGCGAACTTGGTCAGGATCTGGTACCCGGCGCGGGCTGTTGCCGAGATCGCAAAAACCGCGTAAACCGCGATCAGCAAGCGGCCGGGACCCGTGTTCCGGGTGTCCCTGGCCTTCTTCTTGGTGGTCTCAGCTGTCACTTCGTCTGCTTCTTCCAATGTCAGTACCAAATCTGGTTCATGCGGGCGGCCATCACCAGGGCAGTAACGCCGACCGCGCCCATGACGAAATTGCTCCAGCGGGTCCGTTCAAGAATCGACCAATAAACGGCACCGACCGGAAGCATGAGCGCGGTGATGATGTATCCCCAGAATTCCCAAGGCTCTCCCGCGATTTTTTCGCCGAGCGCCACGCGAACGATCGAACCCACCAGATAGACAAGCAGGACGAGTTCGACGGCGGCGACGGACAGGATCGTGATGTCGTTCGGCGCCTTCTTCATGAGTCCCGCCACGACGCAAATGATGGTGGAAAGGAGGCCGACGATCATGACGGCATAGAAGTATCCATCCATGGTCAGTTGGCCTGCTTCTCGTTGTCGGGCGCGAACACGAGGACCGGTTTGGCGTAGTTTCCGGTGTCAGCGAGCAGGGCCACCAGCTCTCCCGACGGCGAGAAGGCGGCTGCGGGATTCTCGGCCGTGGCTGCCTCAGGCGTACCGGCTGCTGGGCCGGCGGAAATCCTGCGGCCAAAAGAAATTTCGGTCGCTTCGGCGTCGCTCAGTTCGCGGTTGGGCATGAGCGAACGCGCGGCGTCGGACATGTCCAGTATTTCCAGTTCTTCGGCGAGCTGTTCCAAGGTGCGTGCCTGCTCAAGCGTGTAGGGGCCAACCTGGGTGCGCCGCAGGGCGGTGAGATGGCCGCCGACGCCAAGCGCCGCCCCAAGGTCCCGGGCGAGCGCCCGTATGTACGTCCCGGAGGAGCACTCCACGGTTGCCTCCACATCCACGAGCCGGCCGCCGTCGATCCTTCGAATGGAATGGATGTCAAAGCGGTGGATGGTCACCGGCCGTGCCGCCAGCTTGACCTCTTCCCCGGAGCGCACGCGCGCGTAGGACCGCTCGCCGTTGACCTTGATGGCGCTGACGCTGCTGGGGACCTGTTGGATCTCGCCGGTAAGCGCCTCGACTCCGGCGCGGATGGCTTCATCGGTGACCCCAGCGGCACTGCGGCTTTCGGTGACATCGCCCTCGGCGTCATCGGTAATGGTGGATTCGCCAAGCCGGATGGTCGCGGAGTAGGTCTTGGAGGTTCCCACGATGTAGGTCAAGAGACGGGTGGCCTTGTTGATCCCGAGAACCAGGACTCCGGTCGCCATGGGATCCAGTGTTCCTGCGTGGCCCACTTTCCGGGTACCGGCGAGGCGCCGCATCCGTCCAACCACGTCGTGGCTGGTCCATCCTTGCGGCTTGTCAACGATCACCAGTCCAGAAAGCACGCTTCCCAGTATATCCGCGCCGGGGCATGCATCCGGCGGGCGTGCCCCGGGATGCGCCGGCCAGACAGTACCTCTAGGATTGCTCCCATGCCAGAGCTTGCCGCCCACATAGCCGACGTACCCGTGAACCAAATCCGCGAAATCACCGAAGCCGCGTGGGGAACGCCAGGGGCGGTGGTCCTCAGCATCGGCGAGCCCGGATTTCCGCTCCCCCGCCATGTCTTGGATGCGGGGATCTCCTGTTTCGACAGGGACGACACCAACTACACACCGAACGCTGGGCTCCCGGCTTTGCGGGAAGCGTTCGCAACCCGGTTCCAGGCGGGCAATGGAGTGGATGTCGGCGCGGAACGCGTTTACATCGTCGCAGGCGCCCAGCAAGGACTGCACCTCGCCATGAGCCTGCTCCTCGGCCCGGGCGACGAAATCCTGCTCCCGAATCCGGGCTATCCCACCTTCGCGATGACAAGCCGCCTGCTCCATGCCGTGCCGGTGAGGTACCCGCTCTATCCCCAAAACGACTTTCAACCCCGCATTGAGGATATTGAGGCGCTGATCACCCCGCGGACCAGGGTGCTGATGCTGAATTCGCCGTCGAATCCCCTCGGGGCGGTTATCAGCGAGGAACTGACGCGCGGGCTCGTGGAGCTGGCCAAGAAGCACGACCTGTGGATCATTTCGGACGAATGCTACGAAGCCTTCACCTTCGACGTTCCGCACACCTCTCCCCTCCGCTTCGACAGCACTGCTCAGGGAAAAGCCCGCGTTTTCACGTCCCTGACCCTGTCCAAGACCTACGGGTTGACGGGCTTGCGCATTGGCGCGCTGATTTGTCCGCCCGGCTTCGAGCGAACCATGAACAACGTGATGGAGGCGATCGTTTCGTGCGTCTCTTCGCCTTCGCAGTACGCGGCGTTGGCGGCTCTGACGGGCCCGCAGGACTACGTGGACGCGGCCCGCGAGCACTATCGTTCGAACCGGGACGCCGCCTCGGCGATCCTCGCCAAGAAGGGAATACCGTTCCTTGGCGCCCAGGGGGCGTTCTACTTATGGGCGGACGTTTCCCATGTGAGCGGCGGGAACGTCCGCGCCTGGGTCCACGAACTCCTTGCGGAATCCGGCGTCGCGGTGGCGCCCGGGACCGCTTTCGGGTCCATCGGGGAAGGTTGGATCAGGATCGCGCTTTGCGTCGAGAAGGAAGAATTGCTCGAAGGTGTTGGCCGGCTCCCCGGGCGGATCGCGGGCTCATAGACGGCGCACGCAGCAACGGGATAGCGCAGCGGCCTGGCTAGTAATCCGTGCGGTGTTTGTGCCCGCGCCAGGCGTCGAAAGGAGCCTCCGACGCCGGGACCTCCGCGTGCTGGACGGGCAGCAATTCCGGCCGGATGCCATTGAAGTATTCGTAGAAGACTGCGTCGTCAAAACCCGCAGCCGCGGCTCCATGCCGGTCTGCCGCAAAATACACGCGGCTCACCCTCCCCCAAAGAGCGGCCGACAAGCACAACGGGCAAGGCTCGCAACTCGAATAGAGTACCGAACCGCTCAGGTTGAAGGTTCCGAGATCCGAGGCCGCCCGACGGATCGCCACCACTTCCGCATGCGCAGTGGGGTCATTGTCGCGCGTGACCCTGTTGACGCCGTCATGGAGCCGGCCGTCAGGGGTGACGACGACGGCGCCAAAAGGGCCGCCGCCGTCGGCCACGTTTTGCACGGCGAGCCGCAGCGCATGTTGAAGGTATTCCCTGGGATCCTGAGCTGCCCCTTGCGCCGCCATGCTCTGATCTTAGCGACGGAGCAGGACATTAGCGACGGAACTGGACATTAGCGGCGGAACTGGACATTAGCGGCGGAACTGAAGGCCAGCGCCTGATGGCGCTACTTGCCGCCGTCCTCGTCGATGTCCTCATCGGCCCGCAGGTCGATGTCTTCCTCGTCGAAATCGTCTTCGTCGATCCCGGCGTCCTGGGCGACATCGCTCTTGTACGGATCGGCATCGCCCGCGTGCTTGGCGCCGGCGGCCAATGCGGCCACCTCTGCGTCACGCTGCTTTGCGGTACGCAGCAATTCCTCAAGGTTCGATGCGTTCACGGGAATGAGGTCCGGAACGAACTCGAGCGTCGGGGTGAGACGAACAGTGATGTTCCGGCCGACCTCCTGACGAAGCACGCCCTTCGCTTTCTCCAGTCCCCTGGCAGCATCCGAGTGTGCGGCTTCGTCGCCCAAGACGGTGTAATACACGGTGGCGTGCTGAAGATCATTGGTGACGCGCGCATCCGTCACGTTGACGCCCTCCACCCGTGGATCCTTGATACGCCGGCCCAATGCCTCGGCAACGACAACCTTAATCCGCTGTGCCAACTTGGCGGCACGTGCCGGATCAGCCATTTCTACTCCTAAAAATTGCGTACGACAGCCGGGGCCGCCGGACGAATCCGGACGGCCCCGAGCTGTGGTTCTTTCGCTTAGCTACGCGGCTTCTCGCGCATCTCGAAGGTCTCGATGATGTCACCTTCGGCGATGTCGTTGTACGAGCCAAGGCCGATACCGCACTCGAAGTCCGTGCGGACCTCGGTGGCGTCATCCTTGAATCGCTTGAGCGTTTCGACGGTGAGGTTGTCGCCGATGACCTTGCCATCGCGGGTGACGCGTGCCTTGGTGTTACGGCGGATGATGCCCGAGCGGACGATGGAACCGGCGATGTTTCCAAACTTGGAAGATTTGAAGACTTCGCGGACCTCGGCGGTGCCGAGCTGGACTTCCTCGTACTCCGGCTTGAGCATGCCCTTGAGGGCGAGCTCGATGTCGTCGATTGCCGAGTAGATAACCGAGTAGAAGCGCATGTCCACGCCTTCACGATCGGCAAGTTCGGCCACGCGCTCGGCGGGCTTGACGTTGAAGCCGATGATGATGGCGTTGTCCACCGTGGCGAGGTTGACGTCGTTCTGCGTGATCGCACCCACACCGCGGTGGATGACGCGCAGCTGAACGTCCTCGTCTCCGACGTCGATCTTGAGCAGGGCGTCTTCGAGGGCTTCGACCGCACCGGAAACGTCACCCTTGAGGATGAGGTTGAGGGTGTCGATCTTGCCTTCGGCCACTGCCTTGTCGAAGTCTTCCAGGCTGATGCGCTTGCGACGCTTGGCGAGGGCCGCGTTGCGGTCGGCTGCCTCACGCTTTTCTGCGATCTGGCGGGCCGTCCGCTCGTCGGACGTCACCAGGAAGGTGTCACCGGCGCGCGGCACGTTGGACAGGCCAAGGACCTGGACCGGACGGGACGGGAGGGCGATGTCGAGCGCATTGCCGTCTTCGTCGAACATGGCACGGACGCGGCCGTGCGCGGTGCCGGCCACGATCGTGTCGCCGACGGCCAGGGTACCGGACTGGACCAGGACGGTGGCCACGGAACCGCGGCCCTTGTCCAGGTTCGCTTCGATCGCGATGCCTCGAGCGTCCTTGTCAGGGTTGGCACGGAGGTCCAACGCGGCGTCGGCGGTCAGGAGGACGGCGTCGATCAGTTCGTCGATGTTGAGGTTCTGGCGGGCAGAGACCTCAACGAACATGGTGTCGCCACCGTATTCTTCGGGAACCAGACCATACTCGGTGAGCTGGCCCTTGACCTTGTCCGGGTTGGCGCCTTCCTTATCGATCTTGTTGACCGCGACGACGATCGGCACGTTTGCCGCCTGGGCGTGGTTGAGCGCTTCCACCGTCTGCGGCATGACGCCGTCGTCGGCTGCGACAACCAGGATGGCGATGTCGGTGACCTTCGCACCACGGGCACGCATGGCGGTGAAGGCCTCGTGACCGGGGGTGTCGATGAAGGTGATGTCGCGCGGCGTGCCTTCGTGCAGGTGGCTGATCTGGTAGGCACCAATGTGCTGCGTGATGCCACCGTGTTCGCCGGCGACGACGTTGGTCTTCCGGATGGCATCGAGCAAGCGGGTCTTACCGTGGTCGACGTGGCCCATGACGGTGACGACAGGCGGACGCGGTTCGAGGACGTCGTCGCCTTCGGCTTCCAGTTCGGCGTCGAGGTCGATGTCGAAGGAATCGAGGAGCTCGCGCTCTTCGTCTTCCGGCGAAACAACCTGGACCTTGTAGCCGAGTTCGGCGCCGAGCAGGCCGAACGTGTCCTCGTCGAGCGACTGCGTCGCCGTGGCCATTTCACCAAGGTGGAACAGCACGGTCACCAGTGCGGCGGGGTTCGCCTCGATCTTGTCGGCGAAATCCGTGATGGAGGAGCCACGACGCAAGCGGACCACGGTGCTGCCGTCGCCACGGGGTACGGACACGCCACCCAGCGACGGAGCACTCATCTGCTCCAGTTCCTGGCGCTTGGCACGCTTCGACTTACGCTGCTTGCCACGGCCTGCGCCACCCTTGCCAAAGGCACCCTGGGTACCGCCGCGACCGCGACCGCCCTTGCCGAAACCACCGCCGGCGGGAGCTCCGCCACCGGTGCCTGCGCCAGGAGCGCCACCCGGGCGGCCCGGACCGCCGCCGGGACGGCCTGCGCCACCCGGACGGCCTGCACCGGCCGGAGCCGGACGCTCAGTGCGGTTGGGCATCATGCCCGGGGTAGGACGGTTACCACCGGCACCGCCACCGGGACGCGGAGCGCCCGGACGGGGAGCACCGGGCCGCGGCGCACCCGGACGGGGTCCACCTGCACCTGCTGCCGGACGGGGTCCGCCGGCGCCTGCTGCGGGACGGGGACCACCGGGACGTTCGCCTTCCGTGCGGCTGCCGCCCGGACGGGGCATTCCCTGGGACGTTGCGAACGGGTTGTTGCCCGGGCGGGGCGGACGTTCGCCATCACCGCGGCCGCGGGGCATGCCCTGCGACGTCGCAAACGGGTTGTTGCCGGGACGGGGGCCGCCGGGACGCGGAGCCTGGCCGCCCTGGCGCGTGGGGGCCGGAGCTTCCGCCTTCGGAGCCGGACGGGCCCCGGGCTTGGCGAAGACCGGGCTTGCCGAAGCTGCAGGAGCAGCGGGGGCCGCAGATGCTGCCGGCGCTGCCGGTGCTGGAGCCTCGGCCTTGGGAGCGGGAACCGGACCCGGGGCGGGAGCTTTCGCGGCTGCGGGGCCCGGGGACGGACGGGATGCCGCGGGCGCGGCAGGTGCCTTGGGTGCTACGGGAGCGGCTGCGGGGGCAGTCGCCTTTGCGGCACCGGCGCCCGGGTACGCGTCGCGAAGCTTCTTCACGACGGGGGCCTCAATGGTTGAAGAGGCGGAGCGAACGAATTCGCCCAGTTCCTGCAGTTTTGTCACTGCATCTTTGGAAGTAATACCGAGCTCTTTCGCGAGCTCATGTACGCGGACCTTGGCCACATTTCTCCTGTCTCGGTCCGCACCGAGCCAGGCACGAACCGTCTAATTCTTACTGCGGGCCCCTGCCACGAACGCGGCGGAAAGGCCCTTTGCAGAGCGCAACAAAGTTGTCATCGTTACGCACTCATCGCTGGGAACTCATCGGGTTTCCATCAGTTTTCTGACCCGCTTTCAGGTTTGGACGGTTTTCCTGCATTCACGGCAGTGTCCGCAGGGTGCATGACTTCCGCCAGGTAGCGTTCGACGTCGCTCGCGTCGCCAGCACCCGGGAGGGCCCTTGCGAAAGCGCGCCGCTTGATTGCCAGCGTCAGGCATGTAGAACTGGGGTGCAGCCAAGCACCCCGTCCAGCCATCCGGCGTCGTACATCCACCAGGACGACGGGTGACCCGCCGCCTTCGGCGACAAGCCGGATCAACTCGTTCCGGCTACCTTGCTTCCGGCATCCGATGCAGGTTCGCGCAGGCTGATGCCTTGCTTGGAGCAGTTCAGTCACTGGGTAAATCAACCTGCCTCAGTGTCTTCCCTGCCTTGCGATGCGGATACCGGACATAGGCCCGGTTCCATCCAGTCTAATCCCCCAAAGGCCCGGCCACCGAATCCACGGTTTTCCGGGATTCGGTGGCCTGGCCTGCCTGCAGTGGTTTAGTTGCCCTTCGCCGGCGCAGCGTCCGAGATGATGTCGATCCGCCAACCGGTCAGCTTGGCCGCAAGACGGGCGTTCTGGCCTTCCTTGCCGATGGCGAGGGATAGCTGGTAGTCGGGAACAACGACCCGCGCGGAGCGGGTCGCCTCGTCAGTGATTGTGACCGAATTCACCCGGGACGGCGACAAGGAGTTGGCAATGAAAGTGGCGGGATCATCGCTGAAGTCGACAATGTCGATCTTTTCGTCATTCAGCTCTGTCATGACCGCCCGCACGCGGGAACCCATTTCGCCGATGCAAGCACCCTTTGCATTAATGCCCGGGGTGTTCGCCTTGACGGCCATCTTGGTCCGGTGGCCGGCTTCGCGCGCCAACGCCACGATCTCGACCGAACGGTCCGCGATTTCCGGAACCTCCAGTTCGAAGAGCTTCCGCACCAGTCCGGGGTGCGAACGCGACAAGGTGATGGACGGACCCTTGGCGCCGCGGTGGACGTCCACCACGAAGGCCCGCAGTCGGTTTCCATGGGTGTACTTCTCCCCGGGTACTTGCTCGGGTGGCGGGAGCAGGGCTTCCACGGAACCGAGGTTGACCTGGACCATGTGCGGGTTGTTGCCTTGCTGGATCAATCCCGCGACGAGTTCGCCCTCACGGCCCTTGAACTCACCCAGGACATTGTCGTCCTCAACGTCCCGCAGCCGCTGCAGGATGATTTGCCGTGCGGTGCTGGCCGCGATCCGGCCAAAGCCAGCAGGGGTGTCCTCGAACTCGCCGATGGCTTCGCCGTCGTCGTCGATTTCCGTCGCCCAGATGGTGACGTGGCCGCTCTTGCGGTCCAGTTCCGCGCGTGCTTTTTCGAAAGCGCCCGGCGTCTTGTGATACGCCACCAGCAGCGCCTGCTCGATGGTGGGGATCAGGAGGTCCAGCGGGATTTCACGCTCACGCTCCAAAAGCCTCAGCGCACTCATGTCAATATCCATTAGGCCTCCTCGGAAGGTCCGTTGTGCTCGTTTTCCAGCCCGGCCTCGTGGAGGTGGCTGAACTCTATCTCGACTTTTCCTTGGCGGATCCTGTCGAAAGGAATCTTCACGGGCTCGCCCTGCTTGGGCTTCATTCCCTTTTTGACCTCGTGTTCCGGAACCACCGTGACGCCGTCGTCATCGACGGACTGGATCCGGCCTGTGACGTTCTCGCCTTGGATCACGTTGACCTTGACCATGCGACCGCGGGCGCGGTGCCAGTGGCGCGGCTCTGTCAACGGCCGGCCTACGCCCGGCGAGGAAACCTCCAGGTCATACGGGCGTCCGTCATCGTAGGGATCGTTGTCCAGGATGTCCGAGAGCGCACGGGAGACCTCCGCAATGACGTCAAGGCTGACCCCGCCTGTTTCCTCCTGGGGCAAGTCCACCACGACGTGGACTACCCGGTGCGAACCGGCGACCTGGATGGCAACATCCTCCAAATAAAGCCGGCTTGCCTGGACGGCCGGCTCCAGAAGGGCCTTCAGCCTGCTCTCCTCCGGGTTGCGGACCTCGCGTTCAGTTGGATCCGATCCCGCCTGGTCTGTTGAAGTCCTGGCTTCCGAATGACTCACTTGGCCAGCCGCCTCCCGATAGATGATGTTGTGACTACTAGCTTAACGACATTTGCGGCCCCATGCTGCACGCGGTTGCCCGCAGTAGCCCCGGAGCGTGGCACCATGGTCTGTTGTGAATGACGAGACTCCCGCAAAACCACGGATCCGCGCTTGGACGAGAACCCTCCTTGTGGCTTTGCTCGCAGTTATCGTCCTGGGTATTGGAACCGTCCTCGTACCACGGGACGCAGGCAAGCCGCCTGCCGTCCCCTTTACCGAATCCGCCCGCATAGACGCCCTTGAAAAGACTGAATGGCTCTTGGAAAGCGCCTCGGCCCTCGGCATGCCGGGTCCCGCCGGCGGATCGCCAGTATCGACGGCGGCGACGGTGACGATGCTGACCACCCAGGCCCGGGCTTTGCTCTCCCCCGACACCCCCGCTACTGCTACGCCGAGTCCAAAGCGCACGGGTCCCGGGGCTGGGAACTCGAGTGCCGGGAGCTCGAGTGCCGGGAGTCCCGCGACGTCCCAGGAGCGGGCAACGCCCGCGGCTTTCGTCTCTGCCTTGACCGCCAGCGCTGGCCGGCGCCTTGCCGACGCCGAAAAGGCCGACGGCGGCATGGCGAGGCTGCTGGCCGCCGTCGGGACCGCCCAGCTACTTGAGTCGATCCGGCTGGCCGCCGCCTTGGGACTGCCCGCTCCGGCGGAGCCCGCTGCCACACAAGCCACTCCGGACTCGACGTCGACGCCAAACTGCCCAAGCTTCCCCCCTGCTCCGACTACGCCCGCTCCGGCTACACCCGCTCCGACTCCGCCGCAGTCTTCCCGCGCCGACCTCGCCGGTGCCCTATCCGCCGTCGTCAGCTCTGAGCAAGAGGCTGTCTACGCCTACCAGGTTGCCGTGACCAAACTGGATCCGAAGGCGTCCGAGGCGGCTTCGGCGGCACTGGGCAGGCACCAAATGCTGCTCCAGGACGCCGAAGAACAGGGGCGCCTGCATTGCGTCGCGACTCCTCCGCGCGAGGCCGGGTATCGCCTCCCCGCATCGTTCGTAGCGAAACCGGCCGCCGCGCTGGGTACCTTGGAAGCTGATTCCTTGACCGCATATGCCGAGCTGGTGGCGTTGTCGAACGGCCAGTTGCGGCAATGGGCCATCGACGCGTTCGTGGAGACCGCCAAGCGCAGCCAAGCATGGGGTGCTCCCCTGGACCCCCTCCCGGGGGTGCCCGTCGGCGCCAACGCCCTGCCGTCCCTCCCGCCCAGGGCGGCGGCATCGTAGGAGAGCCTTTCTTTGCTGGCGGCTCCGGCTGCTTAGTGCTTGGCTAGATTCATGGCTTCCACTGAAACCGCAGCACTGCACGATAACGAACCCCATGCCAACGACCTCGCCCACAGGCTCAACTGGCTGCGGGCCGGCGTCCTCGGCGCCAATGATGGAATTGTGTCGGTGGCCGCCATCGTGGTGGGCGTGGCCGGAGCTACGACGAACACAGGAGCCATCCTTGCCGCCGGGGCCGCGGGCTTGGTAGGCGGGGCGGTGTCCATGGCGCTGGGCGAATATGTGTCCGTCAGCAGCCAAAGCGACAGCCAGAAAGCCCTGATCGAAAAAGAGCGCCGCGAACTGGCCGAGCAGCCCGAGGAGGAACTGGCGGAACTCACTGCGATCTACCAGGCGAAGGGCCTGCGTCCGGAGACGGCCCGGAAGGTGGCCGCGGAATTGACCGAACACGACGCTTTAGCGGCCCACCTCTCCGCGGAATTGAACATCGACGAAGACGACATTGTCAGCCCGTGGCATGCGGCGTTCGCGTCGGCCGTCGCTTTCACCGTCGGCGCCATCTTGCCGATGCTCGCGATACTGCTCCCACCTCCTGGATTGCGTGTGCCGCTGACGTTCATCTCCGTCCTGATAGCGCTGGCGGTCACAGGCGCCACCGGAGCATGGATCGGCGGAAGCTCCAAGGTCCGGGCGGCAGTTCGCGTGGTCGTTGGCGGCGCGCTTGCCCTTGCCGCCACGTTCCTCATTGGAAGCCTCCTAGGTTCCACCGGGGTGGTCTAAACCGCCGAGCCGCCCGCTTCGGTAGGCTGGCGGTGATGACTGCGTTCGTTTCGATCCCCCGCGACCTCCAGGCGCGCTACTCCCGCACGGCGGAGGGGCGGGCTTGGCTCTCCGGGCTGCCTGCACTGATCGGCAGCAGCCTGGAACGCTGGCAGCTGACAGTGGACCTGGAACAGGGCGTCGAACCTTGGAACGGTCATGGCGGCATCGTCATCCCGGTCCTCCGCGACGGCATGCGGGCAGTACTCAAAGTCGCGTTTCCGCATCCTGAAGCAATCGTTGAACGGCATGCCTTGGTCCTCTGGGGAGGCACAGGCGCGGTCAGGCTGCTCGACGCCGATCCCGGCTCCTGCGCGATGGTCCTCGAGCGGCTCGACGCCGCGAATTGGCTGCACGACGCGCCGATGGACGAAGCCCGTGACACCTGGGGACGCATTGTCAAGGAACTTAGCATCGAACCCGACGAGCGGCTTGAATGGCAGGAATTCGAGCACATCGCTGCCTGCGCCGAGCGCTGGAGCGATGAATTGCCCGCGGACTGGGAACATCTGGGCCAGCCTTTCCCGCGGTGGCTCCTTGAAGCCGCCTTGGAAGTGTGCCAAACAAGGGGTGCCGTTGGACGCCGTGCGGGCAAGGACGTCCTGGTGCACTGCGACCTGCACTTCATGAACATCCTGCCCCGGCTCGACGGAAGCGGGGGCCTAGCGGGCCCCGCCGCCGGGAAACGCGCGTTCCTGGCGATTGATCCGCAGCCAATGGTCGGCGAGGCAGAGTTCGCCGTCGCACCTATCCTGTGGAACCGGATCCGCGATCTACCCACGACGGCGCCGGAACTTGCGCTCTTGGAACGCTGCGCCGATTTCAGCCGCGCGGCGGGCCTGGACGCGGAAGCGGCCCGCGAATGGAGCCTGGTCCGGGAAGTCGTAAACGCCCTGTGGTCCGCAGCCAAACCGGGACATGAAGGAGACCTTGCCCGCTCCCTGTGGGTGGCCAGTACCCTCGCGGGACGGACGTTGGACGGACTCCCCGCAGCCCATGAGCTGCCTGAGCCGGGCCAGGGCGCGACGGATTAATCAGCCTGCGTAGTCGTTCCAGACGTCCATGCCGAGCTTGATGATCAGCGCGGCAACCACCAACAGGAACACAGCGCGAACGAAGCCGCTGCCCTTTTTCACGGCCGCCCGGGCCCCCAGGTATCCGCCCGCCATGTTCGCCAGCCCCAGGACGAGCCCCACGCCCCAGAGCAGTGAGCCGTGCGGGAGGAAGAACAGGAGCGCGCCGGCGTTGGTCGCCATGTTGACGATCTTGGCTTTGGCGCTGGCTTCAAGGAAGGCGTAGCCCATCGCGGAAACGAGGGCGATCACAAGGAACGAACCCGTTCCCGGACCAATGAGGCCGTCGTAGAAGCCGATGGCGGCACCGATGGCACATGCCACGACGTAGTGCTTGTGGCCAACGTGCCGAAGCGCCGTCAACTCACCTGCATTCGGCCGCAACGCCGTGAAAACCGCGACGGCGATGAGCGCCACCACAATGATCGGCTTGAACACGCTCGCCGGAAGGTTCGCGGCGAGGATCGCGCCGCCGAAGCTGCCTGCAAGGGCGATAACGGCCATGGGTATGGCTGTTTTCAAATCCGGACCAACGCGCCTGTAATAGGTGGCGGCGCTGGTGGTCGTGCCGAAAATTGAACCCATCTTGTTGGTGGCCAAGGCCTGGACCGGGCTGATTCCCGGGACCAGGAGCAAGGCGGGGAGCTGGATCAGGCCCCCGCCTCCCACCACGGCGTCTATCCATCCGGCCGCGAATCCGGCCACGACGATCATGACGAGCGTGGCGAGCTGGATCGACTCGAAGCCGGAGGTCACTTCTGGCGTACGGCGTTGACCACGTAATCGGCAGCCTTCTCGACAGCCACGTTCTCAGCCTCACCGGAGCGGCGGTCCTTGACCTCCACGACGCCGTCCACAAGTCCCTTTCCGACGGCCACGATGGTCGGGACGCCCACGAGTTCCGCGTCGCCGAACTTCACGCCCGGTGAAACCTTCGGACGGTCGTCATAAATGACGTCCAGGCCGGCCGCCTCGAGCTCAGCCGAAAGTTTCTCGGCCGCAGCGAAGATCTCCTCACCGCGTCCTACGGCGACGACATGGACATCGGCGGGAGCCACGGAGCGCGGCCAGACCAAGCCACGCTCGTCGTTGTTGGCCTCGGCAAGGGCAGCAACGGCACGGGTTACGCCGACACCATAGGAACCCATGGTCACCACGACCTGCTTGCCGTTCTGGTCCAAGACCTTCAGGTCCAATGCCTCGGCGTATTTGCGACCGAGCTGGAAGATGTGGCCCATTTCGATTCCGCGTGCGATTTCGAGCGGACCCGAGCCGTCCGGAGCCTCATCCCCGGCGCGGACTTCGGTGCATTCGATGACGCCGTCCCAAGTGAAGTCGCGGCCGGCAACGAGGCCGAAGACGTGCTTGCCGTCCAGATTCGCTCCGGTGACCCAACTGGTGCCGGAGACGATCCGGGGATCGACCAGGAAGAGCAGCTTGCTGGATCCTTCGAGTCCGAGGACAGCTTCATCGAGGGAAAGACCGGGGCCAATGTAGCCCTTGACGAGCTCAGGGTTCTTCTTGAGGTCTTCTTCGTTGGCTGCCTCCAGGCCGATTTCGCCCGCGATGGGCAGGAAGGCGCCGATGTTCGCTTCGACCCGCTTGAGGTCCACGGCACGGTCGCCTGGAACGCCGATGACGACGATCTGGCGCTCACCCGTGGGAAGCGTCACGGCGAGCACCACATTCTTAAGCGTGTCCGCGGCAGTCCAGGGACCGCCGTCGGCCTCGCTGCGCGGTGCGAGTTCGTTGGACGCCGCCACCAGCGTGTCAATGGTGGGGGTATCCGGAGTGTCGAGGACGCGCGCCGCAGGCGCGTTGCTGAAGTCGATCTCCGCCGGGGCAACCGTGGTGACGGCTTCGACGTTGGCCGCGTACCCGCTGGCCGACCGCACGAAGCTGTCTTCGCCGATCTCGGTGGGGTACAGGAATTCCTCGCTCTTCGAGCCGCCCATCGCTCCGGCGGTCGCAGCGACGGGGATGACGTCAAGGCCGAGGCGCTCGAAAATCTTCAAGTACGCCGCGCGGTGGGCCGCGTAGCTCGCGTCCAGGCCTGCGTCGTCGACGTCGAAGGAGTAGGAATCCTTCATGATGAACTCGCGACCCCGGAGGAGGCCTGCGCGGGGACGGGCTTCGTCGCGGTACTTGTTTTGGATCTGGTACAGGCTCAGCGGCAGGTCCTTGTACGACGAGTACAGGTCCTTGACGAGGAGCGTGAACATTTCCTCGTGGGTCGGGGCGAGCAGGTAGTCGGCGCCCTTGCGGTCCTGGAGCCGGAACAGGCCCTCGCCGTATTCGGTCCAACGGTTGGTTGCCTCATAGGGTTCGCGCGGCAGCAGTGCGGGGAAATGCACTTCCTGGGCGCCGATGGCTGCCATTTCCTCGCGGATGATTTCCTCAACCTTGCGCAGGACACTCAATCCCAAAGGCAGCCAGGTGTAGATGCCCGGAGCCGCGCGCCGGATGTAGCCGGCCCTAACAAGGAGCTTGTGGCTGTCGACCTCGGCGTCGACGGGATCTTCGCGCAGCGTGCGCAGGAATAGTTGGGAGAGGCGAAGGACCACGGGTCAGAATCCGTTTCTGTGGCAAGAGCTGGGAAAAACTACTGTGTACCAATCTACCGGCTCCAATGCCCGGCCAACGCAGAAGAGCCACGCCATGGCCGGTGGAAGCCCCTGGCCGCTACGCGGCTGGTCATCCTGCCATGGCGTGGCTCAACGGCCGGTCAACTGCGGGCGCTACCCGGAACGTGCGCCTGGCCTCGCTTCGATGGCAAGACACAGGCCTTTCCAAGGCAACCAGAACGCCCACTGTTGTGAAGGAACATCCGCGCCCCAACGACACGGCTTTTCCGAACCTATGTGACAACGAACACTTATTTCAAGGGCTTGGAGTTATCAATATGCGTCGGCGGTCGGCGCGGAATGGCCCTTGCATCCCGCTACAACCTCGCAAAACAGCATCACAAAACCTGAGGGAGTCACGCTGCGCGAGCGGTCAAGCGCCATTGACGCCACACGCCACCGGGCTTAGCTTTTATTCATCACCTGATGAATAAACCCGGAGGCGAAGATGTCCCATAGTGCATCAGGAAGAATCGACGCAGGCACGCCGGCGGCAGTCCAGGCATCGGGTCTGCATGTCACGCGCCGCCATAAGAGGATCCTCCGCGGTCTGGACTTCTCGATCGAACCCGGCAGGATCACCGGACTGCTTGGGCCCTCGGGAAGCGGCAAGACCACCCTCATGCGCTGCATTGTTGGAGTGCAGCGCCTCACGGAGGGCACCATTGAGGTGCTCGGGCGTCCTGCGGGCACGCCTTCACTGCGGCACGACGTCGGCTACGTTACCCAGGCACCGAGCGTCTACCGGGACCTCAGCGTGGAAGCGAACGTCCGGTACTTCGGAGCCATGCACGGCGTTACAGCAGCGGACACCGCGGAGGCGATTGCCGCCGTCGGGCTCGAAGCACTGGCGAAACAGAAGACGGCCGACTTGTCCGGAGGTGAATTCAGCAGGGTGTCGCTGGCGTGTGCACTGGTCTCCCATCCACGCCTGCTGGTGCTGGACGAACCTACGGTGGGCCTGGATCCCGTACTCCGCGCCGAATTGTGGGAGCGGTTCGCCGCCATGGCCGAATCGGGAACCACCTTGCTGGTGTCGAGCCACGTCATGGAAGAGGCCTCGCACTGCTCCTCCCTGCTGTTGCTGCGGGACGGCTTGCTGCTGGCCCAACTCAGCCCGGCAGAACTTAGCCAACGCGGCCGGAGCAGCGATCTTGAGAAGGCCTTCCTCCACATCATCCAGGAAACGGACACCGCGACGGACCGGAGTGCAAGCGAGAGGCAGGCGATGAGATGAACCCCCGAATGATGCTGGCCACCACCCGCAGGGTCTTGGAACAGCTTCGGCATGATCATCGCAGCGTCGCTTTGATCCTGGTGGTCCCTGCGCTCCTTTTGGCCGCCGTCTACTACCTGTACGAAAACGAGACCCTTCCACCTGGCGTCCCCCGGACCTTCGACCGGGTAGGACTGATGATGCTGGCCATCTTCCCGTTCGTGGTGATGTTCCTGGTCACGTCGATCACCATGCTGCGCGAACGCACCTCGGGGACCCTGGAGCGGCTCCTCACGACCCCCATCCACAAAGCCGATCTCCTGTTCGGATATGCATTTGCCTTCTCCATCATGGCGGCGCTGCAGTCACTCGTGGCTACCGGTGTGGCGTACTGGGTCTTCAACATGGACATCAAGGGCAGTCCCGGCTACGTGGTGCTCATAGCGGTTATCAACGCCGTGCTTGGCGTGGCGCTCGGCCTGCTCTGTTCGGCCTTCGCGCAGACCGAATTCCAGGCCGTGCAGTTCATGCCCGTCGTTGTCGTTCCGCAAATCCTTCTTTGCGGTCTCTTCGTCGCCCGGGACCGCATGGACAGTGTCCTGGAAAGCATCTCCAACGTGCTGCCGCTGACCTTTTCGGTCGACGCCCTCAAGGAGATTGCCGGGAACGCAGAGGCGACACAGGCAATGTGGCAAGACGCGGGCACCATGGCGGCGATCGTAGTAGGGGTCCTGGTCCTGGCCTCGCTCACCTTACGACGGCGGACCTCATGAGCGGCGCTTTGCCTCCACTGCGGAGGGGACGCCGGAGCGGAGGCAGTGACTCGCGGGAACTCATCCTGGAGACCGCTCGGCGGCTGTTCGCGGAGCACGGGTTCGAGGGAACAAGCCTGCGGCAAGTGGCGCGGGAGGCAGAGATGGACCCGGCCATGGTCCACCACTTCTTCAAGGGCAAGGACGAACTCTTCGCCGCGAGCGTTGAACTCCCGGCCGATCCTGCACAGGTACTTGCCGGCGTCGACACCTTGGACCCCGGGCAGCGCGCCGAAGCGATCGTCGGGGCCGTCTTGCGCCTTTGGGAAGGTCCGGCGCAACACGGACTCGTTGCCTTCGTTCGGGGCACCATTGGTTCCAAGGCAAAAACGGCGCTTCTCAGGGAAATGGTGGCGAGGACTGTCCTGTCAAGGATCATGGCGGGAGTGCCTGGACCGGAGGCTGAGGTTCGCATGCGCGGCAACCTCGTGGCCACCCAGGTCGTGGGGCTCGTCCTGCTCCGCTACGTGGTCCGAATGGAGCCCCTTGCCTCAGCCTCACAGGATGAGGTCGTCAAACTGATCGCCCCGAACGTGCAGCGCTCCCTCACAGGCCCGATGACGCGGCAGGCGGAAACCCGTCAGTAGAGGACGGTGGCGAACGTGCCGAGGCGTTCGAAGCCGACCCGCTCGTACGTGGCGCGCGCCCTCGCGTTGTATTCGTTGACATACAAGCTGGTGATGGGGGCGAACTGCTGGGCCAGCACAACCACGCCGGCCATGTACCCTGCGCTGAGTCCTTGGCCGCGGAACTTCGGGTTCATCCAGACCCCCTGCACTTGGGTGGCCTGCTCCGTGACGGCACCCAGTTCGGCTTTGAACATCACTGTGCCGCCTTCGTCGATATGGACGAGCGAATGGCCTTGCCGGATCAGCCCGGCTACCCGACGGCTATAGAAGTCCTCGCTCCCAACGAACGGCGAGTAGCCCACTTCTTCCTCGAACATGGCCGCGCACGCTGGCAGGATCCGGTCGAAATCCGCGATGTCCCCGAAGCCCAAGTGCGGATTCACCTCGACGGCGGGTGGACCCGAAATTGCCAGGAGCGGCTGCTCGGCACGGACTTCATGCGCAAAATGACCCAGGCCTTCCATCTGCGAATGGAGCGCCAGCACCGCCCCTGCCGGCCCGAAAATCGAAGCGTACCGGCGCCCGGCCCGGTGTGCGGCAGCGGCCACGACGGCGGCCAGTTCGGGGTCCAGTTGCACCGGCACGAGGTTCGCGCCAGCCCAGCAGGCGCCGATGAGGCTGGCGCCGTCGAACACTCCGAAAACGCTCGCCCCGCCCGAGGTAGGGGCCGCGCTTCCGGTCGAGTCCAGGTGCGACAGAATGAAGACGTTCGCCACGGCGTCTTCCATTGCAAGCGTGCGAAGGTCCCGGGTGTCGGCAGAGCCCAGCACCCGGACCGTTACTTCGTCCGGACCCGTTCCGTCCTTGCTACGAGACGCTAACCACGGGGCTACCCTTGACAGCATCTTCGCCATCGGCCTCCCCCATCTCTTCAGCGATACGCATGGCCTCTTCGATCAGTGTCTCAACAATCTGGCTCTCGGGGACAGTCTTAATGACTTCCCCCTTCACGAAGATCTGGCCCTTGCCGTTTCCGGAGGCGACGCCAAGGTCGGCTTCGCGGGCTTCGCCAGGTCCGTTGACCACGCAACCCATGACGGCTACCCGCAGCGGAACCTCCATTCCTTCCAGCCCTGCCGTGACTTGCTCGGCGAGCGTATAGACGTCCACTTGGGCACGTCCGCATGAAGGGCAAGAGACGATTTCCAACTTACGCGGGCGCAGGTTGAGTGACTGCAGGATCTGGTTGCCGACCTTGATTTCCTCCACGGGCGGAGCAGAGAGGGACACGCGGATGGTGTCTCCGATGCCCCTCGACAGGAGGGCGCCGAACGCCGTAGCGGACTTGATCGTGCCTTGGAAGGCGGGGCCGGCTTCAGTCACGCCAAGGTGCAGCGGCCAGTCACCCTTCTCGGCGAGCATCTCGTACGCGGCCACCATGACGACGGGGTCGTTGTGCTTGACGGAGATCTTGAAATCGCGGAATCCATGTTCCTCAAAGAGGGAAGCTTCCCACACGGCCGATTCCACGAGCGCTTCCGGCGTGGCCTTGCCGTATTTCTTCAGGATGCCTGGTTCGAGGGAGCCGGCGTTGATGCCGATCCGGATGGACGTTCCGTGGTCCTTGGCCGCGGCCGCAATTTCCTTGACTTGGTCGTCGAACTTGCGGATGTTGCCCGGGTTGACGCGAACTGCAGCGCAGCCGGCCTCGATGGCAGCGAAGACATACTTCGGCTGGAAATGGATATCGGCGATCACCGGGATCTGGGATTTGCGCGCGATGATCGGCAGTGCCTCGGCGTCATCCGCCGAAGGGCACGCGACCCGGACAATGTCGCAGCCGGATGCGGTTAGCTCGGCGATCTGCTGAAGCGTCGCGTTGATGTCCGTGGTGGGAGTGGTGGTCATCGACTGGACGCTGATGGGGAAATCGGAGCCGACACCCACCGGGCCCACTTTGATCTGGCGGGTCTTGCGACGGGGCGCGAGAACTGGTGGCGGGGCTGACGGCATTCCCAGGCTGACCGAGGTCACGTGGACTCCTTGGGTTGAAAGGCGGTGGTTCGTACTTGGCGCTAGGAGGCGTAGGCGGAGAGCAACCCGATGATGGGGTTCCACTCGGTGGTCCGGATACCGGCAATTCCTTGGACGGCGGCGAAAGGATCTGCCTTCAGGGTGTCGTTCAACTCGGACTCGTCGGCTGCCGCGACCAGGAGCAATGCACCCGCGCCGTCGCCATAAGGGCCGCTCGCAAGCAGGGTCCCGGCTTCGGCGAGTTCGGCGAGCCAGGCCCGGTGGGCGGGACGGTGTGCATCGCGCACTTCGGCGGACTCGGCGTCGTACACGTACTCAACAGCAAAAACAGTCATATGGATAGCCTATCTCCATGCCCCATCCCGGGCGTCCACGGGATCAGCCGAACAGATTGACCGGCTTGACGATGTCCGCGTAGATCAGCAGGGCGCCCATCGCAAGCAAGAGGCTCGCGACGACGTACGTCAGCGGCAGGAGCTTGGCGATATCGAAGGCGCCGGGGTCGGGCTTGCCGAAGAGCTTGGCGATCCGACGCCGGACACCCTCGTAGAGGGCTCCCGCGATGTGTCCGCCGTCGAGGGGCAGCAGCGGAATGAGATTGAAGACGGCCAGTGCGAAGTTCAGCCCCGCCAGCAGGCCTACGAGGGCGCCGAGGCGCGACTGCAGCGGAACCTGCTCCATGGCGGCGACCTCTCCCGCCACCCGGCCCACACCGACCACGCTGATCGGCCCGTTCGGATCCCTCGGCTCGGAGCTGAACGCCGCTTGCGCTACGCCAGCCACCCGGGCGGGCAGGTTGAGGATGACGCCTGCGATCTGCTTGATGTTCTCGCCGGCCATCGGAAGGACGGCCGACGCCGGTTGGGGAACCATGGCGGTCTGCGCGCCGACGCCGAGGAAGCCGGCCTGCTCGTACAGCGGTTTACCATCGGCGCCCTTGGCTTCCAGCCCGTTGTCGCCAATGACCGGCCGGGCGGAAAGCACCGGAGTCACTTCCGTGGTGACGCTCTTTCCCGCGCGGTCCACGGTCAGCTGCACGGCTTTGCCGGCGCTGGCCCGGATCCACCCGGACAATTCGGCCCAACTGGTGACGGGTTTGCCGTCGAAGGCGGTGATGACGTCGTTGGGCTGAAGCTTGGCGACCGCCGCCGGAGTCAGTTGGCAATCCTTGGAATTCGGATCAACGGTTTCGCCGGCCTTGACCTGGCACTTGGACACTTCCGCGATGGTGGTGGTTGCGGTCGACACCCCGAAACCCATCAGCAGGACGGCCGTCAGGACCACGCCGATGAGCAGGTTCATGGCCGGCCCGCCCAGCATGATGATGATTTTCTTCCAAACAGGAAGCTTGTAGAAGACCCTGTTGTGGTCGCCCGGTCCCACTTCTTCATGCGCCGCGGATCGCGCCTCGCTGGCGAGCGTCTGGAACATCCCTGTGCTCGACGGCCGCACGGTGCCGTCATCCTTGTTCGGCGGATACATGCCAATCATGGCCACATATCCGCCCAGCGGAATGGCCTTGAAGCCGTACTCGGTTTCGCCTTTCCGCTTTGACCAGAGGGTCGGCCCGAATCCGATCATGTACTTCGTGACGCGCACCTTGAACAGCTTGGCGGGCAGCAAGTGCCCCACCTCGTGCAGCGCAATGGAGACGGCCACGCCGATAGCGACGAAGACGACTCCGAGAATGAACAGAATGACGGGATTCATGCCTAAAGTACTGCTTCCTAAAGGGTGCTGTTGGCTAAACGATCATGGGTGCGCGTGCGTGCCCACCTCTCAGCATCCAGCACCGAGTCCACCGTTAGCTCCAAGGAACCTGAATGTTCACTGAGGACGGACTCCACAGTCTCCACGATGTCCGTGAACCTGATCCTCCCGGCGTGGAATGCCTCAACGGCTTCCTCGTTCGCAGCGTTGAAGACTGCCGGATACGTGCTCCCCTGCTTTGCGGCGTGCCTGGCGAGGTCGACGGCGGGGAACGCGACCGAGTCAAGGGGTTCAAACGTCCAACTGGTGGCCTGCGTCCAATCGCAGGCGCTGGCCGCCCGGGGTACGCGATCGGGCCAGCCCAGTCCGAGCGCGATCGGCAGGCGCATGTCCGGTGGCGAGGCCTGCGCGATGATGGAACCATCAACGAACTCCACCATCGAATGCACTACCGACTGCGGATGGACGACGACGTCGATCCTGTCCAGCGGCACGTCGAAGAGCAGGTGGGCCTCGATGAGCTCCAAGCCCTTATTGACCAGGCTCGCGGAA
Source organism: bacterium RCC_150 (assembly GCA_041360635.1). Lineage (GTDB taxonomy): Bacteria > Actinomycetota > Actinomycetes > Actinomycetales > Micrococcaceae > Arthrobacter. Next base: position 105,458 of record JBFUPP010000016.1, read on the forward strand.
TTGGTGGTGACCATGAGGCCCATGTCCCATGTGGGGTGGGCCAGGGCTTCAGTCGGCGTGACATCGCGGAGTTGCTCGCGGCTGCGGCCGCGGAAAGGCCCTCCGGACGCCGTCAGGATGAGTTTTTCGACCTCGTTCGCCGATCCGGCGCGAAGGCACTGGGCAAGGGCCGAATGCTCGGAGTCCACGGGGACGATCTGGCCGGGCGCGGCCGCGGCCTTCACCAAGGCACCGCCGACGATCAGGGATTCCTTGTTTGCCAACGCCAACGTGGCCCCCGACTTCAGGGCCGCCAGCGTAGGGGCGAGCCCGATGGACCCGGTGATGCCGTTGAGCACGACGTCGGCTTCGATGGCCGCGATCTTGGCGGAAGCGTCCGGTCCGCTGATGATCGCGGGATCGTAGTTGCGGGCGCCGGCTTCCTTTGCCGCCGCACGGATGAGTTCGTGGAGCTTGTGGGCGTCCCCTTGCGCGATGCCGACTGCTTCGGCCCTGGTATGCACGGCCTGCTGCGCGATGAGTTCCAGATTGCCGCCGCCAGCACTCAGGGCCACGATTTCGAAGAGTTGGGGCGCAGCATCGACGACGTCGATCGCCTGCGTGCCGATGGAACCTGTGGACCCGAGGAGGACGATCTTGCGCGGCTGCATTGCTTAAGTATCCCGCACGCCGGGCGTACCGTTGGTTTGTGGAGTGGGTCTCCTGGTTCGAGGCGCCGGACTACGAATTTGCCCGGCAGGTACTCCAGCGCGGCACGGCCGCGCTCTACTTCATCGCTTTCCTGTCCTCCCTGAACCAGTTTCCCGCCCTCCTCGGCGAGCGCGGGCTCCTTCCTGTGCCGAAGTACGTCAATGGTCCTTGGCGACTGCGTCGGCCCAGCCTCTTTCGCTGGAAGTATTCGGATTCCTTGCTGCGCGCGGTCTGCATCGCCGGACTCGTGATCTCCCTTTCCATCGTCCTCGGCGCACCACAGCTTGGCCCGCCGTGGCTGCCGATGCTCGCGTTCCTGGCGCTCTGGCTGCTCTACATGTCGATCGTCAACGTGGGCCAGACCTTCTACGGCTTCGGCTGGGAAATGCTGATCCTCGAAATGGGGTTCACCGTGGCATTCCTTGGTTCGGACCAGACGCCCCCGCCCAAGACCATCCTGATCCTGTTGGTGTGGCTGCTGTTCAGGCTCGAATTCGGCGCGGGAATGATCAAGATCCATGGCGGCAGCGAGTGGCGGGACCTCACTGCGCTGTTCTACCACCACGAGACGCAGCCAATGCCGGGGCCGGTAAGCCGCCAAGCCCACCTTCTGCCGAAGCCCCTTCACCGGGTGGAGGTCCTGGGGAACCACTTCGCGCAATTGGTGGTGCCGTTCTTCCTCTTCGCGCCGCAACCAATCGCCAGCATCGCCGCAGGGATCGTGGTCTTCACGCAGCTCTGGCTCGTGGGAACCGGAAACTTCGCCTGGCTCAACTGGTCCGCGATCGTGCTCGCCTTCGCGGCGGTGAGCGATCCGGTAGCGCATGCCGTGGTGCCCTTCATCCCCTCACGCGGGAACCAAGCCAGCGCGGCGGTGCCGCAAACGTCCATCTGGTGGCTCGTCGTCGTACTCGCCGTCACCGCGCTGCTCCTGGTACTCAGCTACTGGCCCGCACGGAACCTGCTCTCGCGCGGGCAACTGATGAACGCCAGTTTCAACCGCTGGCAGCTCGTCAACACCTATGGGGCCTTCGGTACCGTGACCCGGCATCGCGTGGAGATCGTGGTGGAGGGCACGCCGGACGACGATCCAGTGGACGAAGCCGATTGGCGTGAGTACGGCTTCAAGGGCAAGCCCGGCGATGTCCGCCGCCTGCCCCGCCAGTTTGCGCCGTACCACCTGCGCCTGGATTGGCTCATGTGGTTCCTGCCCTTGCGGACGGTCCACGAGGAATGGTTCTATGCCTTCCTCGGTAAACTGCTCGACGCCGACCGGGCCACGTTGCGCTTATTGCGGCATGACCCGTTCGACGGCGAACGCCCACGGTGGGTGCGGGCCCGTAGCTTCCTTTACCGCTTCGCCACGAGGGCGGAGTTCCGGGAGACGGGCCAGCGCTGGATCCGAACGGAGCTGTACGAGGTCATCCCGCCTTTGTCGCTACCGCGCTCACGGCGTTGAATCCCGATGCTGTTGCATCCGCGGTGCTCAGGAAATCCGGTTCTCTGGAAATCCTGCTCAGGAAATCCGTGCCCGTCGCAGCGTGGCTTCGGCATGCTTGAGGATGGGCCCGTCGACCATCTTGCCGTTGTGCTGGAACACGCCGGCGCCGGCCGCGGCCGCGGCCTCCAGTAGTTCCTCGGCCTCGGTGACCGCCTGCGGCGACGGTGCGTAGGATTCGCGCACCACGGGCACCTGGTTCGGGTGGATGCAGGCTTTGGCACCGAAACCGCTGGCCACAGCGTCCGCCGATTCGGCTGCCAGCCCGGGAAGGTCCGGGATATCAACGTACACGGCGTCTATGGCTTCCTTGCCCGCGGCCTTCGCGGCCAGGAGCACCATGGAGCGGGACTGGACCGCGACGGCCCGGTAGCCGCCGTCGTCCTTTCGACTGGAGGTGCCACCCATGGACGCGAGCAAGTCCTCTGCGCCCCACATGAGCCCAACAACGTTCGGCGCTTCAGCGATCGCGGCCGCGTTCATGATCCCCTTGGCGGTCTCGCATAACGCGATGACGTGATATTCCTCGAGGGCCTTCAGCTGCTCCGGAGATTCGGCCTTGGCCAGCATCACCGTCCGGTACGGAGTGTGCGCGAGGCAGTGCAGGTCCTTCTCGAAGTCCGGGGTGCCGACCGGATTGACCCGGACAATCGTGCGGCTGGGATCCAGTTCCACCATGTCGCCTGTGGACCCCACTTGGGCAAGGATCGCTCCGCGTGCGCGTTTCTTGTCGGCGGGCGCGACCGCATCTTCAAGGTCGAGGATCACCGCATCCGAACGCTCGGCCGCCTTTTGGTACCGTTCGGGGCGGTCGGCAGGGCAGAAAAGCAGCGCGGGTCCCATCGTGAAAGTCATGTATTGATTGTCCCCCGCCGGGCCTCAAGATGCGCGCTTCGCGTCCACATCAGGCAAGTCCGGGTAGCAAGGGCCACCACGGTGCCGTCCTGGTTGCGGCCCGTGTGAAGCATCGTCACGATTCCCTGCCCGGGACGCGAGGAGGACGGCCGTTTTCCCGTGATGCTCGTCTCCGTGTACAGCGTGTCCCCGTGGTACAGGGGGTGCGGAAAGGAGACATCCGTGAGTCCGAGCTGCGCAATGATGGTGCCCTGGGTCAGTTGCGTGACGGACTGCCCCACCATGGTGGAGAGCGTGAACATCGAGTTCACGAGCCGCTGGCCGAACGGTTGGGTCCCGCTCCACGCGGCGTCGAGGTGCAGGGCCTGGGTGTTCATGGTCAGGGTAGTGAACAGTACGTTGTCGGCCTCGGTGACGGTCCGGCCTGGACGGTGCGCGTACACGACGTCTTCCTCGAGTTCGTCAAAATACAGCCCGCGCTGTTCGATGACACGCGCTTCGCTCATACCGTCAGTTCCTGGTCTTCTTCGAAGAGTTCGACGCCGGTTGCCGCAGCCACGTCTTCCGCCGACACGTTGGGAGCAAGTTCCCGCAGCACGAGCCTGGATTCGCCGCCGTCGGAGACGACGTCGATCACGGCGAGGTCGGTGATAATCCGGTCCACGCAGCCCTTCCCGGTCACCGGCAGGGAACATTCCTTGACGATCTTTGGCTTGCCGTTGCGGTCCACGTGCTCCATCATGACGATCACCTTCTTGGCGCCAAAGACCAGGTCCATCGCCCCGCCCATGCCCTTGACCATCTTGCCTGGAATCATCCAGTTGGCGAGGTCCCCGTTGGCCGCGACTTCCATGGCGCCGAGCACCGCGACATCGACGTGGCCGCCGCGTATCATCCCGAACGAGGTGGCGGAATCGAAGAACGCGGCACCCTTATTGACCGTGACCGTTTCCTTGCCCGCATTGATCAGGTCCGGATCGACTTGGTCTTCGGCCGGGTACGGGCCGACGCCCAGGATCCCGTTCTCCGAATGCAGGATGACCTCGACGCCGGCGGGAATGTAATTGGGGATGAGCGTCGGCATGCCGATCCCAAGGTTCACGTACTGTCCGTTGCTCAGTTCGCGGGCCACGCGGGCGGCCAGTTCGTTCCGCGTCCAGCCCTTGCCGTCGTGGTGTTCGACGTCGGCCGGCCGGTATTCATGCCGCACGGCTTCCGGGCGGGGCGGTATGTCCCGATCGTTCGGCTCCATGGCTATGCTCCCGCCTTCCCGGTTGTCAACGCGACCGTCCTCTTCTCGATCCGCTTCTCGTTGCCGGCCGCGAGAACGACCCGCTGGACGAAGATCCCCGGCGTGTGGATGTGTTCCGGATCAAGTTCGCCCGGTTCCACGAGTTCTTCCACCTCGGCGATAGTGACCTTGGCTGCCATGGCGCAGAGCGGGTTGAAGTTCATGGCGGTCGCGTGGAAGACCAAGTTCCCGTGTCGGTCGCCCTTCCAGGCATGGACCAGGCCGAAATCGGGTGTCAACGACTCTTCGAGGACAAAGTCGGCGCCGTTGAAAGTGCGCACCTCCTTGGGCGGGGATGCGAGCGCGACTGAACCGTCGGCGTCGTACTTTTGCGGTAGTCCGCCCTCGGAGACCTGGGTTCCGACGCCGGCTTTCGTGTAGAACGCCGGAATGCCGGCGCCGCCGGCGCGAAGTTTCTCAGCGAGGGTGCCTTGCGGGGTCAGCACCACCTCGAGCTCACCGGCCAGGTATTGCCTGGCGAACTCCTTGTTCTCGCCTACATAGGAGCTGATGGTCCGCCGGATGCGTCCGTCCCGGAGCAGGATCCCCAAACCCCAGTCGTCCACGCCGCAGTTGTTGCTCACGGTCTCCAACTCCCCCGTGCCCTGGGCATGCAGCGCATCGATCAAGGCCACGGGGATTCCGCACAAGCCGAAACCTCCCACCGCGAGCGAAGCGCCGTCGTGGATGTCCTTCACCGCTTCCGCGGCGCTGGCAACAACTTTGTCGATCATCGTCTACCTTTCCTTGCGGTTAAAGGCCCAGCTCGCGGGCGATGAGCATCAATTGAACCTCGGTGGTTCCCTCCCCGACTTCCAGGATCTTGGAGTCGCGGTAGTGCCGTGCCACCGTGAATTCGTTGATGAAGCCATAGCCGCCGAATACCTGGGTGGCATCCCGCGCGTTGTCCATGGCCGCCTCGCCTGCGACCATCTTAGCGATGGCGGCTTCGGTCTTGAACGGCTTGCCCGCGAGCATCCGGGCCGCCGCGTCGTAGTACGCCAGGCGCGCCGTGTGGGCCCGTGCCTGCATGCGCGCGATCTTGAACTGGATGGCCTGGTACTTGCCGATGTTCTGCCCGAAAGCCATGCGCTCCTTGGCATATTTCACAGACAAATCCACGCAGCCTTGGGCCGCCCCGGTGGCGAGCGCGGCAATGGCGATGCGGCCCTCGTCCAGGATGGCAAGGAAGTTCGCGTAGCCGCGGCCGCGGACGCCCAGGAGGTTCTCCTCGGGCACACGGACGTCCTTGAGCGTGAGCGGATGGGTGTCGGAGGCGTTCCAGCCCACCTTGTTGTAGGCCTTTTCGGCGGTGAAGCCAGGCGTCTCGGTGGGCACCAGGATGGTGGAGATTTCCTTCCTGATGCTCCCGTCCGGACGTTCTTCCCGGCCCGTGACTGCCGTGACGGTGACCAGCCGGGTGATGTTGGTTCCGGAATTGGTGATGAACGCCTTATTGCCGTTAATCACCCAATTGCCGTCTTCGAGATGGGCGTTCGTCGTGGTTCCTCCGGCGTCCGAGCCCGCCTCGGGTTCGGTCAGGCCAAAGCCTGCGAGCGCTTCGGCGGAGGTGAGTCGGGGCAGCCATTGTTCCTTTTGGGCCTGGGTGCCGAAACGGTAGACGGGCATCGCGCCGAGCGAGACACCCGCTTCCAAGGTGATGGCCACGGATTGGTCCACCCGGCCAAGTTGCTCGAGCGCGAGGGCGAGGGCGAAGTAGTCTCCTCCCATCCCCCCGAACTCCTCGGGGAAGGGCAAGCCGAAGAGGCCCATCTCCCCCATCTGCTTGACCACCTCGTAAGGGAAGCTGTGCTCTTCATCGTGCTTGGTGGACACCGGGGCAACAACCTCGTCCGCGAACTCACGGACGGAATCGCTGAGGTCCTGGTATTCCTCGCTGAGTTCAAAACTTGGCATCGCTAGGCTTCCTTGTCTTCTGTGGATTCCGGGGCCACGTGGATCGTGGCGAGTACCTGTTCGGCTTTGACCAGGTCCCCGATCTTGCTGTTGAGGTGCACGGTGCCCGGGACAGAGGCCAGCAGTTGGTGCTCCATCTTCATCGCTTCGACGGAGAGAAGGACTTGGCCCGCCTCCACATGTTCGCCATTCCGTACCGGGACGGAAACAACCGTGCCGGGCATGGGCGAGCGGATCTCCGGGTCCGCGGCACCTTCTTCGCGTTGGATGCTTGCGAGGATCCGATGAATCCTCGCTTCCCGGTCCAGGATCTCCAGGCGGCACGACCAACCGTCGCTGCCGAGCCAGAATTCACGCGGGGTTCCGTCAGCCGTCGTGTCCCGGGAAGGCGAGGCATGGGCGAAATGGTGCTCGACGCCGTCGAGCACCAGGGTGTCCTCGCCAGCGCCGGCCTCCGGCCGCGAACCAGGTGCCGCCACGGCGTGCTCGGCGCCGCTGTCCACCTGCGCTCGAAAGCCGCCGCCTTCCACCGTCAATCCCACGGTTGCGAGGCTCGAATCCGGCAATCCTATGGTCGTCTTCCAAGGGACCGGGGCGCCCACCCGCCAGCCGTCCGCAAGGTCCCATGGCGAGGCCGCCCCGCTCGCAGCCTGGGCCAGGGAATGCCCGGCGCGGCGGTCAAGCACCGCCGCGGCGATCAGCTCGACGTCGGTCACCTGCCGGAACTCCATTCCCGGAAGCTTCCGTTCGATCATGCCGGTGTCGAGATCTCCGGCCCGGACGTCGTCGTCATTGATCAGCAGGCGCAAGTATTCGACGTTCGTGTGCACGCCAAGCAACGAGTAATCGCGCAGCGCGCCGTCGAGTGCGTCCAAGGCGGCCTCGCGGTCCGGCCCCCAGGCGATGACCTTGGCCAGCATGGGGTCGTAGTCGCCGGTAACCGACAGGCCCGGCAGCATGGCTGAGTCGATGCGGATGTGCGGATTGCTGCCGCTGCGCTCCCTGAGCTGGAGGACCTCGCCGACCGACGGCAGGAAACCCCGGTGCGGCACCTCGGCGTAGACACGGGCCTCCACGGCATGGCCGTCAAGAACGACGTCGGACTGCGCCACCGTGAGCACCTCCCCTGCCGCGATCCGCACCTGCCATTCGACAAGGTCGACGCCGGTGACCATCTCGGTAACAGGGTGTTCCACTTGCAGGCGAGTGTTCATCTCCATGAAGAAGAAGTGCTCCGGGTCCTGGTCCGAAACGAGGAACTCAACCGTACCGGCCCCGCTGTACTTCACCGAGCGTGCGGCGTTGCAGGCCGCTTCCCCGATGCGTTGCCGCAGCGCGGCGCCCGTAACGCCAGCGCCCGTAACGCCGCCTCCTGCGGCGCCCAGTGGACCCGCAGAGGCGTCCAAGGATTCCAACAATGGCGACGGCGCTTCCTCGATGACCTTCTGGTGCCGTCGCTGCAAGGAGCATTCGCGCTCCCCCAGATGTATGGCGTTGCCGTGGTTGTCCGCCAGGACCTGGACCTCAATGTGGCGGGGCGCCGGGATGAGCCGCTCGAGGAACAGGGTGTCGTCCCCGAACGCACTCGCCGCCACACGACGGGCCGTGGCCAACGTGGCGGCCATGTCTTCCAGCCGCTCCACGATGTGCATGCCTTTGCCGCCGCCGCCCGCCGAGGGTTTGATGAGGAGCGGGAAACCAACGGCCGGCGCCGCTTCGATGAGTTCCGCGTCGCTTAGCCCCGGTTCCGCGATCCCGGGAACGCACGGAACGCCGTAGGAGAGGACGTGGTTCTTCGAACGGATCTTGTCGCCCATGACTTCGATAGCGTCGATGCCCGGGCCAATGAAAGCGATGCCCGCCGCGTCGAGGGCCTTGGCGAACTCCACGTTCTCGGCAAGGAACCCGTAGCCCGGATGGACGGCCTGGGCGCCGCTTCGGAGGCATGCCTCGACGATCGCGTCGATGCGCAGGTAGCTGTCGGCGGCCGCTGCTGTGCCGATCCGGACGGCGGTGTCTGCTTCGCGCACGTGGCGGGCTCCGGCGTCGGCGTCTGAATAGACCGCAACGGAGCGGATTCCCATCGCTTTGAGCGTGCGGATCACGCGGCAGGCGATCTCGCCGCGGTTGGCGACCAGGACTGTGTCAAAAGAGGTGGTCATGGGGTCACATCCGGAAGAGGCCGAAGGAGGTTTCCGGCAGGGGTTGGCGGGAGACGGTGTCCAAGGCCATCCCCAGGACGCGCCGGGTGTCTGCGGGGTCGATGATGCCGTCGTCCCAGAGCCGGGCTGTTGAGTAGTAGGGGCTTCCCTGGTCTTCGTACTGCTGCTTGATCGGGGCCTTGAACGCTTCCTCCTCCTCCGCGGACCATTCCTCGCCACGCGCCTCGAACTGCTCCCGTTTGACGGTGGCAAGGACGCTGGCTGCCTGGTTTCCGCCCATGACCGAGATCCGCGAAGCGGGCCACATCCAGAGGAACCGCGGTGAGTACGCGCGCCCGCACATGGAGTAGTTGCCAGCGCCGAAGGAGCCACCGATCACCACCGTCAGCTTGGGCACGCGGGCGGTGGTGACCGCGGTCACCATCTTGGCGCCGTTCTTGGCGATGCCGCCCTGTTCGTAGTCCTTGCCCACCATGAAACCCGAGAGGTTTTGGAGGAAAACCAAGGGGATGCCGCGTTGGTCGCAGAGCTCAATGAAGTGCGCCCCTTTGAGGGCCGATTCGCTGAAAAGCACTCCGTTGTTGGCCACGATGCCCACCGGATGGCCGTGGAGGCGGGCGAAGCCGGTCACCAGGGTACTGCCGTAATTCTTCTTGAATTCGTGGAACCTGGACCCGTCGACCAGGCGGGCGATCACTTCGCGGACGTCGTACTGTGCATTGACGTCCGTGGGAATGGCGCCATAGAGCTCGGAGGGCTCCACGGCGGGCTCGACGGCGGTGTCCACGTCCCACGCCGGGGCTGCCGGTCTGGGCAGGGTGGCGACGATGTCGCGGACGATCTGCAGGGCGTGCTCGTCGTTCTCGGCAAGGTGGTCCGTGACACCTGAAATCCTCGAATGGACTTCGCCGCCGCCCAGTTCCTCGGCCGTGACGATCTCGCCGATGGCAGCCTTCACGAGCGGTGGCCCACCCAGGAAGATGGTGCCTTGGTTCCGGACGATAACGGTCTCGTCGCTCATCGCGGGGACGTATGCACCTCCCGCCGTGCATGAACCCATGACGCAGGCGATTTGGGGGATCTTCGCTGCGGACATCTTGGCCTGGTTGAAGAAGATCCGGCCAAAATGCTCCTTGTCCGGGAACACCTCATCCTGCTTGGGAAGGAACGCTCCCCCGGAATCCACCAAGTAGATGCATGGCAGCTTGTTCTCGAGGGCGATTTCCTGGGCGCGGAGGTGCTTCTTGACCGTCATCGGGTAGTAGGTTCCGCCTTTGACGGTGGCGTCGTTGGACAGCACCATCACCTGCCGGCCGTGCACGAGGCCGATCCCCGCGATCAATCCCGCCCCTGGAGAATCGTCGTTGTACATGCCATTGGCCGCGAGCGGGGCGATTTCCAAAAAAGGACTGCCCTCGTCGAGCAGGTAGTTGATGCGTTCCCGCGGCAACAGCTTGCCGCGCGCCACATGCCGCTCACGGGACTTCTCCGGGCCGCCCAGCGCGGCAACTGCAAGCCGCTTCCGCAGCTCCTGCACCAAGGACATTTGCGCTTCCGCGTTCGACGCGAACTGTTCGCTGCCCGTGTCCAGCTGGCTGGTGAGTGTCTCCATCGACAAGGTCCCATCCGGGCCAAAAGGCCATCTCAGTTAGTATCACATAACTGGAATTTAGGTTAGTCTCTATTAACTGTGTTGTCCATGACCCCGGTTTCCCTTAACCGGTGCCGACCCACAGGGAACGATTGCAATCAGGAGGACATTGTGGTCACCTTCCAAGCCGGCGCCAACCAGGAGGTCCAAGCGCAAGGCAACCAAGCGCAGGGCGGCCAAGGGCAAGGCAGCCATGCGCAGGGCGGCCAGCCGCCGACACAGCGGAGCCAGGCCAAGGAATCCCGGCGCAAGGCGCTTCTGGCCGCCGCGGCAGGCCTCTTTGCCGCTGACGGCTTCAACCGCGTCTCGTTGGAGGACCTCGGCGCGGCCGCCGGCGTCAGTGGTCCCGCGGTCTACCGGCATTTCCCGGGGAAGCAAGCCGTCCTCGCGGAATTGCTGCTGAGCGTCAGCCGGAACCTGCTCGACGGCGGGCGCACGGTCGCATCCGAAGCCGCCGATCCGGGGGAAGCGTTGCGCGGGTTAGTGGAGTTCCACGTTGATTTCGCGCTCAGCAACCCGGACGTCATCCGCGTCCAGGACCGGGATTTCAGCAACCTCAACGAATCCGACCAAGCCGAGGTCCGGAGCCTCCAGCGCAATTACGTGGAGCTCTGGGTGGGCGTGCTCGGCGAATTGCATCCGGGCACCGAGGCCTCCGAGCTGCGAGTGAGGGCGCACGCAGCCTTTGGCCTCATCAATTCCACGCCCCACTCGGTCCGGCACCATGGACGCCGCATGCCTGCGAAGAGTGCCCGGGCGATCCTTGAACGCATGGCCTTGGCTGCCCTCACCGTTCCCTAGCACTCGCCGTGCCCGAGCAACTCACCGTGCCCGGGCAACCCACCGCTGCCGCGGGAACGCTAGATCATTGCCAGGACCACCGCGGGGTCGGACAAGATCGCACCGAGGTCCGCGAGGAACATGGAACCTTGTTCGCCGTCGACAAGCCGATGGTCGAAGGAGAGGCTCAGCGACATGACTTGGCGGACCACGAGTTCGTCATTGTGCACCCAGGGAGCTTTTCGTACTGCCCCGAGGGCCACGATCGCGGCCTCGCCGGGATTCAAGATGGGCGTTCCGGCGTCGATTCCAAACACTCCGATGTTGGTGATCGAAATGGTGCCGCCCGCAAGATCCGCAGGTGCCGTCTTCCCGGCGCGTGCAGCCTCCGTGAGTTCGGACAGCGCCGTGGACAGATCCACGAGGGTCATCTTGTCGGCGTCCTTGATGTTCGGAACCAGCAGGCCGCGGGGCGTGGCCGCCGCGATCCCGAGGTTCACGTAATTGAACTGCACGATCTCCTGCGCCGCCTCATCCCAGCGCGAGTTCAGGCCCGGGTTCCTTCGAAGGGCGATCAGCACGGCCTTGGCCGCAATCGTCAACGGCGTGAGCTTGTAGCCGGCAAAGGCGCGGCTCTCCTTGAGCCGCCCGAGCAATTCCATGGTGGGCGTGACGTCCACGGTCAGGAATTCCGTCACATGTGGCGCCGTGAACGCGCTCTGCACCATCGCTGCGGCCGTGAGCTTACGGACACCCTTGATCGGCGTTCGGGTCTCGCGTTCACCGGAAACCGCGCCAGGAGACGGCAAGGCTCCGGTGGACGCTGGCGCCTTTGTGCCCGCCGCGAAGTCCTGCACATCGGAACGGGTAATGAGGCCGGACGGACCCGTTCCGCTCACCTGTTCGAGGTCTATGCCCAGGTCCCGCGCCAGCTTTCGCACGGGCGGCGTCGAGCGTGGACGTTCCTTTTCCGGTACTGCTTGGGGTTCCCCGGCTTCCCGCAGGGGAACGCTGGGAACCGTGGGAACCGTGGATGCAGGAACTTCCGCCTCGCGGCGGGAGCCGTCGACTGCCAGGTTTCGTGGGCGGCGCGTCGGGTGCCCAGTCTCTTCGACGACGGCGCCGTAACCTACGAGATTCGGCTCGCGGGTTCCCGCCTGAACAGCCTTTCCAGCGGGAGCAGCGGGAGCAGCAGGCGCAACGGGTGCAGCGGGTGCACCAGCGCCAGCGGCTGGGCCGGACCCGGCGGCAGGGGCTACTCCCGCCGGGGGCGCCCCGACGTCGTCGACCTCGAAGGACACGATGGGCTTGCCGACCGGGACCACGCTGCCCGCATCTTCCAGCAAGGCGGCCACCGTACCGGCAAATGGCGAGGGAAGTTCGACCACCGCTTTGGCGGTCTCAACCTCGGCAATGACCTGGTTGAGCGCGACGGTGTCACCCACCCGAACCTTCCAGCTGAGGATTTCGGACTCCGTGAGCCCTTCACCGAGGTCCGGGAGCTTGAATTCCTTGATCACGGTGGCGCTCATCCTTCCAGGCCGCTCAGGGAGTTCGGGCGTCCAAGCGTGCGGTCAACTCCATCGAGGATCCGGTCCAGGTCCGGCAAATGGTGCATCTCGAGCCGGGAGTAAGGGTAGGGAATATCAAAACCCGTGATGCGTACCGGGGCGGCCTCAAGGTAGTTGAAGCAACGCTCCGTGATGCTCGCGGCGATTTCCGCGCCAAGACCGCCGGATTGGGCAGCCTCGTGGGTAATAACCAGGCGGCCGGTCTTGCGAACGGATGCTTCGACCGTGGGGAAATCGATCGGCGCCAGCGAGCGGAGGTCGATGACCTCCACGGACACTCCTTCGTCGGCGGCCGCCACGGCCGCGTCCTTTGCGGTTTTCACGAGCGGACCATAGGCGACGAGAGTGACGTCGCTACCGGCGGTGACTACCCTGGCCTTCTCCATCGACAATGCCGTGGAGAGTTCGGCGGCCTCATCGACTTCGCCCTTGTCGTGGTAGCGGCGTTTCGGCTCGAAGAACAGCACGGGATCGTCCGAGGCAATGGCCTGCTGGAGCATGGTGTAAGCGTCCTGTGGGTTCGAGACACTGATGACGCGCAGTCCGGAGGTGTGGGTGAAATAGGCCTCCGGGGATTCGGAGTGGTGCTCGGGCGAACCGATTCCGCCGCCGAAGGGAACGCGGATGGTGATGGGCATTTTGACCCTGCCCTCGGTGCGGAAATGCATCTTCGCCACCTGGCTGATGATCTGGTCGAAGGCCGGGTAGATGAAGCCGTCGAACTGGATCTCGCAGACGGGCCGGTAGCCGCGATAGGCCAAGCCAACGGCGGTGCCGATGATGCCGGATTCTGCCAAGGGCGTGTCCACTACCCGGTGCTTGCCGAAGTCCTTTTGGAGCCCGTCCGTGACCCGGAATACGCCGCCAAGCGAGCCGATGTCCTCACCCATGAGGACCACTTTCGGATCGTTTTCGAGGGCTTTGCGCAGGCCGGCGTTGATGGCGCGGGCGAATGTGAGCTTGCTCATCAGAGTGCACCTTCCCTGGCGGATCCGCTGAAGCTTTCGAGGTAGCGGGAGTAGTGGTCCTTCTGGCGTTCGATCCAGGAATTGGGTGTGCTGTACACGTGGTCGAACAGGTGGAGAGGTTCGGGATCGGGCATGTTGATTGTGCCTTCCCGCAAGTCCTTCGCGACCTGGTCAGCTTTAGCCCGGGTCCTGGCTTCGACCTCCTCCGTGAGGAGTCCCTTCGTGCTGAGCAGCGCCTTGAGCCGGGCTATCGGATCCTTGGCTGCCCAATCTTCGAGTTCGTTGGCGTCCCGGTAGCGGGTGGGGTCATCCGCCGTCGTATGCGGACCCATCCGGTAGGTGACCGCTTCGATAAAGGTAGGACCTCCTCCTTTGCGCGCCCGGTCCAAGGCGATCCTCGTTGCCGCCATAACCGCCAGCACGTCGTTGCCGTCCACGCGCATGCTGGGGATCCCGAAGCCCGCGGCGCGATCAGCGAGCTGGATGTGCGACTGGATCCGGACGGGCTCCGAGATGGCCCAGTGGTTGTTTTGGCAGATGAAGACCACCGGGACTTGGAAGCTTGCGGCGAAGACCATTGCTTCGCTGACATCGCCCTCGCTGGTTGCGCCGTCTCCGAAATAGGCGACGGCAACGCAGTCCGCGCCGTCGTTCTGGATCCCCATCGCGTAACCGGTGGCATGGAGGGTTTGCGAACCGATGATGATCTGCTGGGTGGCAATGTTGAAGCGGTACGGATCCCATCCCGACAAGGAATTTCCACGCCAGGCGCGGACCAAGTCTTGTGGTGCCACTCCCCGGCAGTAGGCCACTCCGTTGTCCCGGTAGCTGGGGAAGATGAAATCGTCATCGCGCAAGGCGCGGCCCGAGCCGATCTGCGACGCTTCCTGGCCCAGCAGCGGCGGCCACAGGGCGAGTTCGCCTTGGCGCTGCAGAGCGGTTGCCTCGGCGTCGATCCTGCGGATGACCGTCATGTCCTCGTACAGCGAGCACAGCTGCTCTTCGGTGACGTCGCTGACCCAGAGATCGAACTCGGGGTGACTGATGCGTTCCCCCTCGGGGGTGATCAGTTGGACCAGGTCTCCCCCGGTCCGACGCGGGCTATGGGCACTGATTCCGGAGTCCGGAGCCTTGTTGGCGTCCTGGCCGGCTTCGTCCGTCAACATCGTTGATCGCACCTTTCAGCTTGTGCTCGCAGGCCTCCCGGAAGGACTTGTGGTCCCGCCGCAGGCCGGCATCGGAGCGCCGTCGCCCCGATTAATTGTGACCATACTCACAATGCTCATTGGGTACAACCACTGCGAATAATCTTGCGCATTTTGCCCTATAACGAACGGCTACACCGTGCTAACGTTGCGCAATATGCAAGCATTGGATGGCACAGACACCCGGCTGCTTTCGGCCATGGCGAAGGACCCGCGCGGTACCGTCGTTGCGCTGGCGCAACGGCTTGGTTTGTCGCGGAACACCGTCCAAGCCAGGATGGCCCAGCTGGAAAAGAAACACGCTTTCCTCTCCTTCGAACGGCGCATCAACCCCGCCGCCCTCGGCTATCCGCTGATGGCCTTCATCTCGGTGCATGTGCAGCAACAGAAGCTCGCACAGTTGACCATGGACCTCGCTGAAATCCCGGAAATCCTGGAAGGTTACGGCCTTACCGGCTCTGCGGACCTGCTGTTGCGGGTGGTGGCGCTCGACGCCGAGGACCTGTTCCGGATTAACGGCAAGATCCTCGCTTGCGACGGCGTGGAACGAACGGACACTGCGATGTCCATGGGTGAACTGATTCCTTTCCGGGTGCAGCCCTTGCTGAACCGGATTACCACGAAGGCGTTCGGAAGCAACTGAGAAGAAGGGGAACCACCATGAGCACCCCGGAAGTGCCGCAACAACCGGAGGGGAACCCGGAATCCGGCCCCGATCCAACGGGCCCCTACCAGCCACGTCCATATCAGCCGCGTCCGTATCAGCCAGGCCCGCACGCAGCGCAAGGCCACTACCCGGCGTCGGGCCCTTACGGCCCGCCACCTGGACCGTACGGCGGCCCGCCGCAAGGCCCCTATCCGACGCAAGGCCCCTATCCGCCGCAAGGTCCCTATCCGCCGTCGGGCTCCTACGGCGTTCCGCCGCGGAGCAACCGCAAGCTGCTCTGGATCATCCTCGGAGTGGTCGGTGCGGTGGTGGTGCTGATCATTGTCGGGGCGGTTGCCTTGTTCGCCATCGTGGGAAGCGCCACGAGCCGGGCCAAGGCCATCTCCGACGATTTCACACGCCTGATCGTGAACGGCCAAAGCGAGCAAGCCTACGATCAATACGTCGATCCGGCCCTCGCCCGCAGCCTGACGAAAGAGGACTTCGTGGCCGGGATCGCGGGCCTGGAACTGGACAATACATGCAAGCCCCATTACGACTCGGTCAACGTCAGCACGGTCAACGGCGTCAATACGGCGAACGTCGCCGGAACCCTGCAATGCCAAGGAAAAACACTCGAACTGCGGTATGGCTTTCAAGGCAATGACTTGAAGATGGAGGCGGTCCGGCTACGCCCGCAGGGGTAGCAAAAAAATAATTCCGCATCCCGCCCATCCTTTACTGTCCGCGGTCCGAATCTCTGGTTGAGAGCCCCGTCCGGGGTTTCGCACACCGGCCGGATTCGTTCCCGGCCATACCGGAAGGTTTGGACCATGCGCACTTCGCCCAACCGCCTGATCGCCACCATCTTCGGCGCCGTCTACCTGCTCGTTGGCGTCGTTGGATTTTTCGTCACCTCTGGAATCGGATTCTTCGCTACCGAGGGCGCCAACCTGATCATTTTTGCGGTCAACCCCGTGCACAACATCATTCACCTCGCCATCGGAGCCGCATTGCTCTATTCCGGGATGAACAGCACGATTCTGTCCAAGATCGTGAATTCGACTGTTGGCGTCGTCTATCTGCTGGTCGGCATCCTCGGTCTGTTCCTTGTGGGTTCGGCACTGAATATCATTGCCCTTAACGGCGCGGACAACGTACTCCACCTCGCCAGCGCTGTCGTGCTGCTAGGCGTCGGACTCTCGCAGGACAAGGTCCCTGCCAATGCCGCAAGGGCCCACGTCTAGGACTGACGGAGATCCAGGACGCGCTACTGGATTGGGAAGGAGCCGACAATGTCAGCACACGCAGCGACATCGGCCGAAGCCACCACTGCAGCTTCCGTCACCCTGTTTTCCTGCTTCGCCGGAATCGGTGCCGGATTGGTCGAGCTATCCATCGCTTCGAGCTACATTTCGAGCCGCGGGCCGCTGATGTTGCCGGGCTTCGTCGTGGCAGTGTGGGGTTTGGCCTTGCTGTCGGCCTCCGTGGCTAGCCTGCAGCGGGGACGCATCCGGTTCCGCAGGCCGTTGACGATCGGCTTAACTGTTGCGGTCTGCGTCCATGTGGCGGCCCTGGCGGTGGGCATATCCCTTCAGGTGTTCGACGGCGGCCACGTCGCGGCGCTTTTCCTCGTCCTCATGGCTTTGGGATCGTCGGCGTGGCTCGGCCGCAGATACCCGGACGACGCCGCCGCGGCAACCGCTCCACCGCGGCCCGGTGCGCTGTTGGCAGCCGCCT
The DNA here is from genome assembly GCA_041360635.1 of bacterium RCC_150. Classification (GTDB taxonomy): domain Bacteria; phylum Actinomycetota; class Actinomycetes; order Actinomycetales; family Micrococcaceae; genus Arthrobacter. The sequence goes on from JBFUPP010000016.1 coordinate 122,432, forward strand.
TCGCTGCCGCCGTCGTCGTCGCTGCCATTACGACGCCGGGACTGGCGGCGTCCGTAGCGGGCCAGCATGCCGTCCCCCACGGGGAGCATTCGCTCCCGGGCGGGCACAACCACTAAGGAAGACCTCCCGCACCTGCGGATGCGGGAGGTCTTCCGATGCCGGGCACGGGTCACGCCCGGGCACAGGGGGAACATGCCTAATGGTTCACGGCTTTCTCCGCCCCGATGCCCGTCAGCGACCTGACCTCCATCTCGGCCTGCTTCGCCGGGTCTTCGCGCCGTTTGTCCAAGGTGGTCCCGAGCCAACCAAGAAGGAAGGCCAGCGGGATGGACACGATTCCCGGATTGCTCAGCGGGAAGATGGCGAAGTTCGCGCCCGGGATCATCGAGGTCTTGGTGCCGGAAACCACCGGCGACAGGGCGATCAGGACAATGGCCGCCACCAAGCCGCCATACATGCTCCACGTGGCACCCCGGGTGGTGAACTTCTTCCAGAACAGCGAGTAGACGATCGTCGGAAGGTTGGCCGAAGCCGCGACAGCGAAGGCGAGCGCCACCAGGAAGGCGACGTTCTGGCCGTTCGCGAAGATGCCGCCGAGGATCGCCAGGATGCCGATAACCACCACGGTGCGTCGAGCGACCTTGACCTCTTTCCCGGCGTCGGCTTTGCCCTTGGAGATGACGTTCGCGTAGATGTCATGGGCGAAGGATGCCGCTGCCGTGATGGTCAAGCCTGCTACTACCGCAAGGATGGTGGCGAACGCGACGGCGGAGATGAAGCCCAGCAGCAATGGTCCACCCAGGTGGAAGGCAAGGAGCGGCGCTGCGGAGTTCACCCCGCCGGGAGCGGACTTGATGGTGTCGGCTCCCACCAGCGCGGCGGCTCCGTATCCGAGGACCAAGGTAAACAGGTAGAACAGCCCGATGAGCCAGATGGACCAGACGACGGACTTGCGGGCTTCCTTGGCGGTGGGCACGGTGTAGAAGCGCATCAGGACGTGCGGCAGGGCGGCCGTGCCGAGTACCAGCGCCAGGCCGAGCGAAAGGAAGTCCAGCTTGGACGTTTCGGTCTTGCCGTACTGCAAGCCCGGGTTCAGGACGTTCGGGTTCTTGGCTGAATCCGCAGCCGCGCCGAGCAGGTTCGACAGGTTGAAGCCGTAGATGGACAGCACCCAGAGCGTCATGACCGCGGCACCGCAGATCAGGAGGACGGCCTTGATGATCTGCACCCAGGTGGTGCCTTTCATGCCGCCAATCAACACGTACAGGATCATGAGGGCTCCGACGACGATGATCACCAGGGCCTGGCCGCCCCAGTCGCTGATGCCAAGAAGCAAGGAAATCAGGCTTCCGGCGCCTGCCATTTGGGCCAACAGGTAGAAGAAGCAGACGGCCAGGGTCGACAAAGCCGCGGCGATCCGCACCGGACGCTGGCGTAGCCGGAAGGAGAGTACGTCGGCCATGGTGAACTTGCCGGTGTTGCGCAGTAGTTCGGCGACCAGCAGCAAAGCCACGAGCCATGCCACGAGGAATCCGATCGAATACAGGAAGCCGTCATAGCCGTTGACCGCAATCGCGCCGGTAATTCCCAAGAAGGACGCTGCCGAGAGGTAGTCGCCGGCAATGGCGGTGCCGTTTTGGGATCCGGTAAAAGATCTGCCGGCGGCGTAATAGTCCGCGGCCGTCTTGTTGTTCCGGCTGGCGCGGAAGACGATCACCAGGGTGACCAGGACGAACAGGGCGAAGATGCCCATGTTCAGCAGCGTGGTGTCCTTCAGGGCGGCCACGTTGACCATCGGAAGGATGCCGGTCATTTTGCTGCCCCGCTTACGGCGCTATCGCCCTTGTCGAACTCATGGCCTTCGATCTCGCCGCGTATTTCTGTAGCGATGGGATCGAGTTTCCGGTTGGAATAGGTGACGTACCAAGCCGTGATTCCAAAGGTGGAGACGAATTGCAGCAGGCCGAGGACCAGGCCGACGTTGATGTTGCCCCACAGCTTGGTGGACATGAATCCCACGGCGTAAGCAGCCAGCAGGACGTATGCGAAGTACCAGAGCAGGAACGCTACGGCCATCGGAAAGACGAAGCTCCGGTGGCGCTTCCGCAACTCCCGGAATTGCGTGGTTTGCTGGACTTCCTGGAAATCGACGGACGGCACGGCGTCCGAAATCCGGGGCTCATTACCCATGGCTTCCTCCTGGTTGTGAAAGATCACACCAGCCGCGCACCTTGGGCCAATGTGACTTGAATCACTATCAACCCGGCGAAGGTGCCACTTCCAGACACGGCACGCCCGCCGTCGCCCAGCGGACATTCTGCTGCGCCGAACGGCGGATTCGCTACTCTTGCACCATGCCGGATTCCCCGCTCATCACCGCCGCCGCGATCGCAGTGATCGTGCTCGCCGTCGCGGTCGTCGTCGGCGTCGGCCTGAAGGTCATCCGGTCTTTCCGCGAGCTCGGCACCGACGCCGAACGTGCCACCTACCAAACCCTGCACGCTGCCTCCCGCGCGGGACAGCATTTGCGGACGGGTCTCCACTCAGCAGGAGCGGCAAAGGCGGGCAGGCAACTGCGCTCCCTGCTCCGGTGCGACGCCCTCGCCATCACCGATACAGAATCCGTGCTTGCGTGGGACGGCCCCGGGGAGGAGTTGAAAACCTCGTTGATGGGCCTCGCATCAGGTGTGCTCAGTGACGGGCGGACCGTGGTGGTCGCTGCTTCACGCGAACTCAAGGCGGTGATCGCTCCGATCCGGGCCGGCAACCGTGTAGTCGGAGCCGTCGCCGCCCTGGCCCCCCAGGCCGGCGCGGGCCTGGTACGCGCAACAAGCGAACTGGCCGCCTGGGTAGCAGTGCAAGTCGAATTGGCCGAGCTCGATGCCTCCCGCACCCTCCTCATGGAGGCCGAAGTGCGTGCGTTACGCGCACAAATCAGTCCCCACTTCATCTACAACTCGCTCAATGCGATCGCCTCGTTCATCAACACCGACCCCGAGCGGGCCCGGCAATTGGTGGTGGAGTTCGCGGACTTCACGCGCTACTCGTTCCGCCGGCACGGCGAATTCACCACCTTGGCGGAGGAACTCCGCAGCATCGACCGCTACCTCTTGCTGGAACGCGCGCGCTTTGGCGACAGGTTGCAGGTGAGCCTCAGGATCGCACCGGAAGTCCTCAGCACCGTCATTCCGTTCCTTAGCCTGCAGCCGCTCGTCGAGAACGCCGTCCGGCACGGCCTCGAAGCCAAGGAAGGCCCAGGGCGCATCACCATTTGCGCCAATGATTCCGGAGCGTTTGCCGAAGTCACCGTCGAGGACGACGGCGTGGGCATCGATCCGGGGCACCTCCGCTCAGTCCTCGCGGGACAAAGCGACGGAAACCATGTGGGGCTCCGCAATGTCGACTCCCGCTTGCGGCAGGTCTACGGGGACGAACACGGGCTGGTCATCGAAACCGCACCCGGCGAAGGGACACTGATCACCATGCGGGTTCCCAAGTCCCAGCCCGGCCACCATGCGTGAAGCTAGTCTTTAACCATGATCAACGTCCTCGTCGCCGACGACGAGCTCCCCGCCGTTGAAGAGCTCGCATTCCTCTTGGGCAGGGACGAGCGCATTGGCGTCGTCCATCGCGCCTCCTCAGGCGCGGAGGCGCTGCGTGTCCTCGGCACCGAATCGGTGGACGCCGTGTTTCTGGACATCCACATGCCTGCGCTCTCCGGCCTGGACATCGCCCGTGCCATCTCCCGCTCACCCCGGCCACCCGCCGTCGTCTTCGTCACCGCCGACGAAGACTGTGCGCTCGAGGCCTTCGAGCTGGCCGCCGTCGACTATCTGCTCAAGCCTGTGCGGGCCGAGCGGCTTGCCCGCTCGATCGGCCGCGTGGGCGAGCTCCTCAAGGGCGGCGCGAAAGTCCCGGAGATGATTACGGTCGACCAAGGCGGGACGACAAAGATGATCCGCCGGGACGACGTCAGCTACGTCCAGGCCCAGGGAGACTATGCACGCTTGCACACAGCCGACGCGAGCTACCTCATCCGGGTACCGCTCAGCGATCTCGAACAGCAATGGGCCGACGCCGGGTTCATTCGGATCCACCGCTCCTACCTGATGTCCCTCAACCACGTCGGCCATTTGAAGCTGGCCGCCGCCCGGCCAAGTGTCACGGTGGCCGGAGCCGAGCTGCCCATCAGCCGAAGGCACTTGCCTTCCGTCCGGGAAAAGCTCGCAAGCACCCGGTTACGGCCGCAGGCATGACGCGCGTCAGGGTCACCGCGCCGCATTCGGCGGCAAAGCCCGCACCCAAGCCCCCACACCACGCCCGGGTGCCGGCAGAAGACTCCGACGTCGGCCAGATCTTCGTACGCTCCCTGATCCGCTCGCAGTTGCGGCTCGCCGTCGTGGTAGCCGCGGGCTTCCTGCTGGTGCTCGCAGCGTACGGAACGATGGTCGCGCTGCTCCCGGACCTCGCGCGCGTACAACTCTTCGGCATCCCGCTCAATTGGATCATCCTGGGTGTCGCGCTGTACCCGGTGATTGGCTTGAGCGCGTGGCTGTACAACCGCACGGCGGCAAAGAACGAGGCACGCTTCCGCGATCTCGTGGAGGAGCAGTGAATCCAGCTGTCGGCCTCGCGGCATTCATGGTGGTGGTCTTCGCGACGGCGGTCGTCGGCTTTTACGGCCTGCGCATTTCACGCACCACCGGCGACTTCTATGTGGCCTCCCGCACCGTCCGGCCCTGGTGGAACGCCTCGGCGATCGGCGGTGAGTACCTCTCCGCGGCGAGCTTCCTTGGTGTCGCCGGGCTGATCCTGATGACGGGAACGGACGCCTTATGGTTCCCGGTCGGCTACACCGCCGGTTACCTCATGTTGCTGCTGTTCGTGGCTGCGCCCCTCCGGCGCTCGGGGGCCTACACCATTCCCGATTTCACGGAGGCCCGCTTGCATTCGAAGGCCGTCCGGCGGGTCACGAGCCTCGTCGTGGTCGCCGTCGGCTGGCTCTACATCGTTCCGCAGCTCCACGGTGCCGGCCTGACCATCCGGATCAGCACCGGTTTGCCGTCCTGGGTAGGCTCGATCGCCGTCGTCGTGGTTGTCTGCCTGACCGTGGTGGCAGGCGGCATGCGCTCGATCACCTTCGTCCAGGCCTTCCAATACTGGCTGAAACTGACCGCGTTGGCAGTACCCGTGGCCTTCCTCCTGTTGCACCAGGCGGGCGGGGCGACGCCGGTCCTCGCCGAAGCTGGAAGCAATCCGACTGGCCTTCCCTCAGCCGGCCTGTACCAGACCATTTCGCTGCTGGTCGCGCTGCTGTTCGGAACCTTGGGACTCCCCCACGTCCTGGTCCGCTTTTACACCAACCCGGACGGCCAGTCAGCCCGCCGGACCACCCTCATTGTGCTCGGCTTGCTGTCCGTCTTCTATTTGTTCCCGACGGCGTCCGGCGTGCTCGGGCGCGTCTTCGCGCCGGATCTTGGACGCACCGGACAAGCCGACGCCCTGGTCCTCCTGCTGCCCGGCCGCTTGCTGGGCGGAGTGCCCGGCGACCTGCTGTCGGCCTTGGTCGTGGCCGGGGCGTTCGCGGCGTTCCTCTCGACGACCTCGGGCCTCGTAGTCTCGCTCGCCGGTGTGATTAGCCAGGACTTGCTCGGCGGGAGCGTGCGGGGGTTCCGTATCGCGGCGCTCCTCGCCGCCGTCGTTCCCCTCGCGTTTGCGTTCACCACCGATTCCATGGCGTTGGCGGGAAGCGTTGGCCTGGTGTTCGCCTTCACTGCATCCACCATCTGTCCCGTCCTGCTGCTCGGCATTTGGTGGCGGGGCCTGAGTGACGCGGGAGCAATCGCCGGCATGGTGACCGGCGCTTTCCTGTGTGGAGGCTCCCTCTTGGCGAGCACGGCGATGGGATCGGCGACGGCGCCCGCCTGGCTCGCCCAACCCGCGGCGTGGACAGTGCCGGCGGCGTTCGCAGCAACCGTGTTCGTCTCTAGGGGAACAAAACACAGGGTCCCCGGGAACGTGGCCAGGCTGATGACCCGACTCCATGTCCCCGAGCGGCCGGTGGCGACGGAGCGGCTGCGTCCTTAGTCGATCGCGGCCATGAGCTCAACCACCCGGTCCAAGAACGCGTCGACCTGGGCCTCTTCGTAGCCGGCCTGACCCTTGGCCTCCGTGAATGCTGCCCGGCGGACCTTGTCGACGCTCAGTGGCTGGTCGTGCTCGAGGTAGCCGATGAGGGCGACACACAGGGCGTCGACCTCCGCGACGTTGTAGCTACGCGCGCGTTTCTTCTCCGGCCGGCGGAACCGTTCGCCGTCGGGGCGGTGCAGGCGGCCGCGCAGCACGCCGGAGAGCTTGCCGATCTTCAGCAGCCAGGCTTCCTCGCCTTCCGCTGCCACTAACTCGTCCCGTTCCCGTCGCGCGAAAGCGTCTTCGAGGCGGTCCAAGGCGGCATCGACCGTGGACGCGTCGTAGCCGCCTTTGACCGGATCGAACGAAACGGCGCGGACGTCGTTGCTACCGATCTTTTCCGAAGCCCCTGCCCTGTTCTCGAAAGATATCCGGGCACGCTGGAAGAATTCGTCCACTTGCCTGGCGTTGTAGCCGTACTTGCTACGCTCCACCCTTTGAAATGCTGCGGGGATCTGGCGACGAATGTCCACTGACACTGCTTTCCTTCTTGTAGTGGTTGTCAGGCGCCGTTCAACAGCGCGAAGAGAATGAATGCCGTCGGCGCGGCGAAGACTATCGAGTCGAGCCGGTCCATCACCCCGCCATGCCCCGGCAGGATGCTGCTCATGTCCTTGACGCCGAGCTCGCGCTTGACCATGGATTCGGCAAGATCGCCGGCAGTGGCGGCAGCTACCATGCCGACCGCCAACACGACACCAACCCACCATGGCTTGTCGAGGACAAAAATGCTCGCCAGGATTCCGATGACCATAGCGCCGGCGACCGATCCCGCAAACCCCTCCCAGGATTTCTTCGGACTGATCTTGGGGGCCATCGGATGTTTGCCGAACAAGGCGCCGAACAGATAGCCGAACGTATCGTTGGAAACAACGAGCAGCAGCAGGACCGCGATCTCCCAGGCACCCATCGGGACCTGCCCGCCGGGCCATGGCCCCGCCGTCGTCGCTCCTCCGCTCGCATGGAGGGGCAGCACCGCGAAGCTGATCAGGAATGGTACCCAGGCGAGCGTGAAGATCCCGGCAAAGATGCTGCGGGGGGCGCCGGCGGCGCTTTCGAGCGAACGCCAGAGCAGGACCGCGGCGCTGCTGAGGACCATCGCAAAAAGCAGGCTTTCAAGGCCACCGAAGTACGCCGCGAGTGGGATGGCCAAGGTGCCCGCCATGACCGGGATGATCGGCATGCGGGTCCCGTGGGCTTCCAGTGCCCGGAAGATCTCCCACACGCCGAGCACAGCGAAGGCGGTGGTCAGGAGGACGAAGCCCAGGGGCAGGAACAGCAAGCCGCCAAGGACAGCGAATAACATGGCGAGCCCGACGCCGATCGCCGCCGGAAGATTCCGGCCGGCCTTTGGCGTCGGGTTGCCTCGTTGACGCTTGGCGCGTGATGGAACCTCCCGCGCGGGCGCCGGCTCAGCCTCGCTCATTAGACCTCGAGCAGCTCGGCTTCCTTGCGCTTGAGGAGCTCGTCGATGCCGTCGACGTGTGCCTTGGTGATGGCGTCAAGTTCCTTCTCGCCGCGGGCGCCCTCGTCCTCGCCGGCTTCGCCGTCCTTGACGAGCTTGTCCAGGGAGTCCTTGGCCTTGCGCCGGATGCTGCGGATGGTGACCTTCGCGTCCTCACCCTTGCCTTTGACGATCTTGACGTATTCCTTACGGCGTTCCTTCGTCAGCTCCGGGATGGTGATGCGGATGACGTTGCCGTCGTTGGACGGGTTGGCGCCCACCTCGGAGTCGCTCAAGGCCCTCTCGATATCACGCATGGCGCTCTTGTCGTAAGGGGTGATGAGGATGGTCCGCGCGTCGGGAATGGCGAAGGAAGCCAACTGCTGCAAGGGCGTAGGCGTGCCATAGTATTCCACGATCACCTTGTTGTAGAGGCCGGGGTTCGCGCGACCGGTACGGATCGACGCGAAGTCCTCCTTGGCTACCTCGACCGCCTTGTCCATCTTCTCGCCGGCTTCGAGCAAGGTATCTTCGATCACGGTTTCTCCTCCGAAATAGTCGCGCCCCGGTCGACGGGCCGCAGTGCACAATAAATTTCCGCCCCTGCGGGCGGAAGAGTCCTAGAAATATCCTAGCCCTTGCTAGGGAGTGACAAGGGTGCCCAGCTTTTCGCCGAGAATAGCGCGAGTGACGTTCCCTTCGCCCTCCATTCCGAAGACCACCATGGACAAATCGTTGTCCTTGCACATCGTCATCGCGGTCTGGTCCATGACCCGGATGTTGCGGCGAAGAGCATCGTCATAGCTGAGGATTTCAAGCTTCTGGGCCTCGGGATCCTTCTTGGGGTCGGCCGTGTAGACACCGTCAACGCCGCTCTTCGCCATGAGCACGACGTCCGCGTGGACTTCGAGCGCACGCTGTGCCGCCACGGTGTCCGTTGAGAAGTAAGGAAGTCCGGCGCCAGCGCCGAAAATGACGACGCGGCCCTTTTCCATGTGCCGGATGGCGCGGCGCGGAATGTAGGCCTCAGCCACTTGTCCCATGGTGATGGCGCTTTGCACGCGGGTCTCGACGCCGGCCTGCTCCAGGAAGTCCTGCAGGGCCAGGCAGTTCATGACGGTACCGAGCATTCCCATGTAGTCGGCACGCGATCGGTCCATGCCGCTTTGGGATAGTTCAGCGCCGCGGAAGAAGTTGCCGCCGCCGACCACGATCGCCACTTCAACCTGCGAAACTGCGGCGGCGATCTGCTTGGCGATGGCTCGGACGGTTTCCGGGTCGACACCGAGCTTTCCGCCGCCGATAACCTCGCCGGACAGCTTCAGAAGCACGCGGCGTCGGGCCTTCTCGGGGTGGATTACAGTGTTCTCGGTTTCCATGGTGCCTTCCCGTTGATGGACTCTGGCTAGATTATCTTGCTGGGGGCCGGGCAGAAAGCCGCGGGCCCTGGTGGCATGCGGGCCGGTGCATGCAAAAGGGGCGGCCACCGCAGTGACCACCCCTTTGTTCAGCCTGACTAGTTTCCGACGCGGAAACGGGCGACTGCGGTTGCCTTCACGCCGGCCTCTTCGAGGACCTGCGCAACGGTCTTCTTGGAGTCCTTGGCGAATGCCTGGTCCAAGAGGACTTCGCCCTTGTAGAAGCCCGTCACGCGGCCTTCTACGATCTTCGCCAGGGCGGCTTCGGGCTTGCCCTCTGCTTTGGCGGTCTCTTCGGCGATGCGGCGCTCGGACTCGACGAGTTCGGCGGGAACGTCTTCGCGGCTCAGGTAGTTCGGAGCCATCGCGGCAACGTGGACAGCGACGTCGTGCGCGGCGGTGGCAGCTGCCTCGCCCTCGCCGTCAACGGCGAACAGGACGCCAACCTGGGCCGGAAGGTCCTTGGAGGTCTTGTGCAGGTAGGCGTCAACCGTGGCGCCTTCGATGCGGGCGATCCGGCGGACAACAACCTTTTCGCCGAGGACGGCGCCTTCTTCGATGACTACCTCGGAGAGGGGCTTGCCGTCGACGTCGGCGGCCAGGAGGGTCTCGAGGTCGGCGGCGCCGGACTCGATAGCCACCGCGAGGACCTTGTCGGCGAGCTGGATGAACTTGTCAGCCTTGGCGACGAAGTCGGTCTCGCAGTTGACCTCGACCATTACGCCGACGCCGCCGGTGACCTTCGCAGCAACCAAACCTTCGGCGGTGGAGCGGCCTTCACGCTTCGTGGCGCCCTTGAGGCCCTTGATGCGAATGATCTCGATGGCCTTTTCGGCGTCGCCGTTGGCCTCGTCAAGAGCCTTCTTGACGTCCATCATGCCGGCGCCGGTGCGCTCGCGCAGGGCCTTGATGTCAGCAGCAGTGTAGTTCGCCATGTGAACCCCTCTGTCTAGAAATTTATCTGTTTACGGACCGACAGGACGGCAGCCCACCTGGTGGGCCGCCATCCTGTCAGTAGCTCCCTGCACCGGAATCCGGCGCCGGGAAAATCCGGATTTACTTGTCTGCTTCGGCTTCGCCGGCTGCAGCTTCGGTAGCCTCGGCGGCCGGGGCGGCAGCTGCGTCAGCAGCCTGGCCTTCGGCCTTGCTGCCTTCGAGGAGTTCGCGCTCCCACTCGGCCAGGGGCTCTTCGGGAGCCTCTGCGCCACCGGTTGCGCGCTGGTTGCGGGCGATGAGGCCTTCAGCAACGGCGTCGGCGACAACGCGGGTCAGCAGGTTCACCGAGCGGATGGCGTCGTCGTTGCCCGGAATCGGGAAATCGACTTCGTCGGGGTCGCAGTTGGTGTCCAGGATGGCAACAACCGGGATGTTCAGCTTCTTGGCTTCGTCAACCGCCAGGTGTTCCTTCTTGGTGTCAACGACCCACAGAACGGAGGGTGCCTTGGTCAGGTTGCGGATACCACCGAGGTTGGTCTCCAGCTTGGTGAGTTCACGCTTGAGGAGCAGGAGCTCCTTCTTGGTGTAGCCCGAGCCTGCGACGTCCTCGAAGTTGATTTCTTCGAGTTCCTTCATGCGCTGGATGCGCTTGGCGACGGTCTGGAAGTTGGTGAGCATACCGCCCAACCAACGCTGGTTGACGTACGGCTGGCCGACGCGGGTAGCCTGCTCGGCAATTGCTTCCTGGGCCTGCTTCTTGGTGCCGACGAACAGGACGGTGCCGCCGTGGGCGACAGTGGCCTTGACGAACTCGAACGCACGGTCGATGTAGGACAGCGACTGCTGGAGGTCAATGATGTAGATGCCGTTGCGCTCCGTGAAGATGAAGCGCTTCATCTTCGGGTTCCAACGACGGGTCTGGTGTCCAAAGTGGACGCCGCTGTCAAGCAGCTGGCGCATGGTTACGACGGGCATGCCGACGCTCCTTCCGGCAGGTCATTCATGAGAGGGCCATTCAGGCGCTCTTACCCTGCCAATAGTTGACGGTTATTTAGCCGGACCCGACCGGGCCTGGCTCCTGGCATCCATTGCGCTTCTCATCCAGCCGATAGGGCCGGACCGCAAGAGGCACAATCCTCCCCAGTGGTGAACCCTGGTGGATTCGCAATGTGGAGGGGTGGATACGCGTAGTCAGCCTGGCACCCCCGCGCAACTGAATGAGAAGCGCTTCTAAACAAGCTTGAGGGCACAGCAAACTGCTCCACCAAGTGTACTACAGGGCTTGTGGGCCTCATGACCGCGAACGGCTGGCCGTGCTGGTCGGTTCCCGAACTTTCCATCGAAATTCCCGGCCTGTTTTCCACATGGCCACGATCACGTCTTCCAGTGCGTGCCGCGGGCGTCCGAGGCTTGTTCCATGCGAATCGGACATCTCTTGGCCCGCCTACTCCTGGCCTGCTTTATCCCGGCCTTTGCCATCGGCAGTGTCGTCGCGGCAGCACCGGCCGCCCCTCCGCCGGCTCCGGGCACCCAAGCCGGCTGGACTTGGCCGCTGTCCCCGAAACCCGCCGTTATACGCGGCTTCGATCCTCCGGACAAGCCGTGGCTGAGCGGTCATCGCGGCGTGGACCTCCAAGCAGCGTCCGACGGCGTCCAGGTCGCCTCCCCCGACGCCGGCACAGTGAGCTTTGCCGGCGTCGTCGTGGATAGGCCCGTGGTCACGATAGATCACGGCAATGGGCTCCGCAGCAGCTTTGAACCGGTGAGCAGTGAGCTCCCCGAAGGCAAAACCGTTGCCAAGGGCCAATCGATCGGCACCTTGGCGCGCGGCCACTGCGAGGCATCGAGCTGCCTGCACTGGGGCGTGAGGAGGGACGATGAGTACGTCAACCCTCTTGCCTTCGTGACGGATATGCGCCCCTCGGTCCTGCTCCCGCTTGACAATTACGTCTTAGGAAGCGGTGTCGACGTGTTCCACTCCGGCGGATTTGCCGTGACAGTCGCGCTGTTCGGTGTAGCCGAAGGGCACTGTGTCACTCAATCCAACAGTGAAGTGGCCATGGCCAAGCCGTGTCACCAGGACGCCCTGCGTTCCAAGGCCCCGGGTTCCGAGGCCCCTCGCAGTGTCAATCATCTTCTCGACCGCCCGATCGATGCTCTGGTCGACGACGGCTTTATCTTCGACCCTTAGCTCGATATGCGAAGCGGTGCGGGCATCCACGGGTGCCTGGGTTTGGTGGGACATAGCGATTCCTTCAATCGGACATCAGGCGGCTGCTACGTCGAAGGGCCGGAACGCGGGGTCTGGCATCGGCGTCGTAGCCGCTGTTTTGGGCTACGGAGCGGCACCCCAACCCGGCCCGTAAATGATCGAAATTCATTTTACAGCATCTTGCGGCCTTCAAAACGCCGGGCTGGAAGCCCGGGAGCCGAGTTCGTTACCAACCGGCCCCAGGGCATTTCTCACGTTGGCTTTGAGCCGGTCGTGGTAGACACCATCTGACTGCGGATCGGTTCGGCGATGGTCACGATGTTCCTGCCCGCCGCCTTCGCCGTGAACAGGGCCCGATCGGCGTCAGACAGTAGTTCTTCGCTGCCAATGTCCTGGTCGGATTGGTAGGAGGATATCCCGGCGCTGATAGTTAGCACGCCGGCGTCCGAGCCGGGATGAATGATCCCCAGGTCCTGTACGGCCTTCCGGACACGTTCCATCACTTTCTTTGCCCCAGGCCGCGTCTGCCCCGGGAGTAGGAGGAGGAACTCCTCTCCGCCGTACCGGTAGATGCCATCGCTTTCACGGAGCTGACCGGCCATCGCAGCCGCAGCCGCCTTCAGTGCCGCATCTCCTGCTTGGTGGCCGTATGTATCGTTGTAGCTCTTGAAGTTATCCACGTCACACATCGCCAGGCAGTAGGCCGTTTCGTAGCGCTGGGCCCGGGCGTGCAATGCCTGGAGATCTTCGGCAAGGGTCAGCCGGTTCCGCAGCCCGGTCAGCGGATCGGTACGCGCTTGTTCGGCAAGGGCCCGCCGGTATCCGGCGAGTTCCCTGTGCAGGGACGTCACCCTGTCGGCAACGATAAGGCGGGTGTGCAGCGTAAAAGGGTCCAAAGGCTTGGCGACATAGTCGTCAGCGCCGGCATCGATGCCAGCCAGGACATCGTCCCGGGCCCCGTGCGATGTCAACAGGATGACGTACGTGTAGGAGTCCGTCTCCCCGGCCCGGATAGCCTTGCATAGCGCGATCCCGTCGAGGCCGGGCATCATCAGGTCGGTGACGACCGCATGTGGTCGCTGGCGTTGGTAGAGCGTCCATGCCGCGTCCCCGTCGGGAGCCGTGAGGCATTGGTGGCCCGAGCGTTCAACGGCGGCCTTGGCAACCAGTAGCGAGCCGGGATCATCGTCCACCACGAGGACCTTCATGGGCGCAGGGACAGTGCGCTGTCCAACGCCGCGTCGACCCGGGCCAGTTCGGCCCGGAGCCGGACCAAAAGTCCCTGGGCCGCCGGGCGATCCAACGGGCCATCCGAGGGTCTAGCCAATAAGCCGTCGGCGTGGTGTCCAAGCCTCTCAAGCTCCCGGCACAGTGCGGCGGCGCGGGCGGCGCCAATATTGGCAGCGGATCCCTTAAGTTTGTGGGCCGCCTGTTCCAGCGCCTGCCGGTCGCCGCCGTCGATGGCCGTTTCAAGGGCGGTGAGAATGGCGGGAATACTGTCGCGGAAGGACTGTGCCGCTGCGGAAAGCAAGCCGATCCCATCCCCCGGTCCCAGCCCGCGCAAAGTTTCCAGCCTCCCCGTGTCCAGCGCCGGCAGGCCGTCCGCTCCCAGCAGCACGTCCGACTCATCCTGGACCAGCTCATCTTGGACCGGTGCCTCGTCAACTGGCCGGGTATTCGAGTGGACCCAACGGGCGAGGGTTTTGTCCAGGGCCATGATGTCGACGGGTTTGGTGAGGTAGTCATCCATGCCGGCCGCGAGGCAACGCTCCCGGTCTTCGTCCTGGGCTCCGGCGGTCATGGCGATGATGGGCAAGCGTCCGCCGCCGTCCTCCCGGGACCTGATGGCCTTGGTGGATTCGAATCCGTCCATCACCGGCATATGGCAATCCATGAGCACAGCCGCGAACGACGATGCGGCGGTGGCAGCGACGGCCGCCGCGCCGTCGCCCACCACTTCGGCTTCGTAGCCCAGGCTGGCAACCATTTCCCGGGCAACAAGTTGGTTTACCTCGTTATCTTCCACGACCAGGACGCGGCCCCGCGAGGGTACCTTGGGCCGGGCGGGGCGATTCGGTGCCGACGCGGGGCGAGCAGGGCGGCTTCCGGCCATGAGGCGCATGAGCCGGTCTTGGAATTCCGAGGCGCGTACGGGTTTGGTCAGCCATTCACGGATGCCGGCCGCAGCCAGCTCGGCTTTGCTGACCTGGGAGGTGGAGGTCAGCATCATCAACCGCAGACCTTGCAGGGCAGGGTCTGCGGCAAGTTCCCGTGCCAGTTCCAAGCCATCGGTGTCCGGCATGCACATGTCCAACACGGCAATCTCATATGGTTGCCCGGCAGCAGCAGCCGCTCGGGAGCGCGCCAAGGCCGTCGGGGCGTCGGCAACGGCCTCCGGACGCAGTCCCCAGGCGTTCAGCTGTGTTTCCAGGACCAGCCGGTTGGTGGCGTTGTCATCCACGATGAGCACGCGCCGGCCGACCAGCAGGCCCTGGACGGCGGGCTCCGGTTTTGCCCTGCCCGTTTCCGCCACCGTCAGCGGGAGCGCGAACCAGAAGGTGCTGCCCTTCCCCGGTTCGCTTGAGAGTCCGATCGTCCCGCCCATGGCTTCGGTCAAGCGCCGGCAGATGGCAAGGCCAAGTCCCGTGCCACCGTACCGGCGCGTAGTGGACGCATCTGCCTGCGCGAAGGAATCGAACAAGCGCCCATGGTCGGCCGGGTCGATGCCGATCCCGGTATCCCGGACTTCGAAGCGCACCACCACTGTTCCCGTGCCCTGTTCCGCTGCGCTCACCCGGATGGCGACCTCGCCTGATGCGGTGAACTTCACCGCGTTGGATGCGAGGTTCAGCAGGACCTGCCGGATCCTGCCAGCATCACCGGCCAGCTGGGCCGGGACATCGGGTCGGCAGTACGCAATGAGCTCCAGGTCCTTGCCCTGGGCAGTCTCGGCAACAAGCCCGGCAACCTCTTCAACCAAAACCCGCGGATCAAACGGGGCAACCTCAAGCTCGACTTTCCCCGCCTCCAATTTCGAGAAATCCAGGATGTCGTTGATCAGGTTCAGGAGGGCGCCCGCCGCTCCTTGGACTCCCTGGGCGTAATTGCGTTGCAGCTCATCCAGCGGAGTATCCAGTAACAAGGCGGTCAGACCGATGACGCCATTCATGGGTGTGCGAATCTCGTGGCTCATCGTCGCCAGGAACTCCGACTTCAGCCGGCTTGATTCCAACGCAGCCTCGCGAGCTGCAAGCAGCTCCGCCTCGGCCGCCCGACGCGCAGTAATGTCACGCCCGATCTTCGCGATCCCGCGGACCCCCTGTTCGCCCCGGATCGGTGACAAGGTCAAAGACACCGGCACGATCGAGCCATCCTTGCGAAGCCGGTCCGTTTCGAAGCTGCGGGCCGAGCCACCTTCCAAGACCGAAGCCAGCAGGGCATTCTCGGCATCGAGGAGTTGTTCCGGGATCAGGAACCGGACATCCCGACCCATGGCCTCCTCGGCCGAGTACCCGTAAAGCCGTTCGGCCCCCGGGTTCCAGCTCGTGACCACGCCCTCAGGACTCATCCCAACGATCGCATCAGCCGAGGAATTAACGATCGCACCCAGCCCCTCCAACTCCTCGAGCGCCTCCCGCGCCCGATCCTGCGCCCGCCGGCGGGAGGTCACATCACGGAAACTCCAGACCCTGCCAACGATCTCGTCTCCGACCCACTGAGGGCGGGAGTATCGCTCAAATACCCTCCCGTCCCGGAAATCGAGCATGTCCAGGCTCTCCGCCGCGGGATCGGCATACAGCTCCCGCACCTTCTCCAGGAAACCGTCGGGATCGACCAGCTGATCAAGGACGAACCCCATCAACTTCGCGTCATCGCGGGACTCCCGAAGTTCCGGCGGAATCCCCCACAGGACCGCGAACCGTTCGTTCGACCCGGCAATCCGCCCATCCGCCCCGACCACCAAGATGCCATCCGCCGTCGACTCCAAAGTGGCGCTCAGCAAGGAGAGTGCATCACGAAGCTCTGCGTCGATGCGGCGTCGTTCGCTTACATCCCTCAAGGACGCGACGATTTCGATGTTGGGTCCGGCGCCGAGCGGGGCGAAACTGACCTCAATGGGAAACTCGGTGCCATTGCGGTGCCGCCCGAACAACTTCATGTCCGTCCCCGCCCGCCGCGCGCTGGGGTCCTCTGCGAAGCGTTCTCGGATGGCCGCATAGTGGCCGGCGAACCGTTCCGGCAAGAGCGTCTCATAATGTTCACCCAGCAGCCGGCTGCGGGGATAACCGAAAAGCCGTTCGGTCTGAGCATTGACGAACGCAATATGCCCGCCTTCGCCAATGATCAGCAAAGCATCAGGCACTGCCTCCAACAGCTCCCGGTATGAACGGATGTGTTCCACCGGCGATACTTCGTCTTCCATTTCGGCCCCCAGCACACATGGACGATAGAGCGTCCGGACCAGGGACGCCCAGGCGTTCCGGCACGGGCCGCCTATGGAAAGAGTAGCGGCGCCCGGGGCTTCGCGGTCCCTTGATCGAATATTTAACTAATCTTGATCGAACCCTTGCGGGATTCCTGCGGCTTCTTAAGTGGGAGCGGGAAAGGTAGACGTCATCGGGCAGCTAGTCCGTGAAATCCCCTTCACGGGCTTGAATGAAACGGACAACGATCATGGGTCTCAACCTCACCACCACCGGCAAAGTCATCGCCTCCCTGGCACTGGTCGGCACCGCAGCCGGCGTGGCAGGACTGGGAACCTACGGCGCCTTCACCTCCTCCACCTCCGCCTCCGACACCGTCGCCTCAGGCACCGTCTCCATCGCCCTCGGCGCCACCGGAATCACCAACCGCCTCACCGTCGGCGCCACCAACCTCGTCCCCGGCGACACCATCCAACGCGCCGCCACCCTCACCAACGCCACCGGCAACCAAAACCTCTCAGCCATCACCCTGACCACCTCCGCGCTGCCCACCTCCTTGCTGGACACCAACACCACCATGGGCCTGCAAGCCACCATCGACGAATGCTCCGTCCCCTGGACCGAAGCCGGCACCTCCCCCGCCTACACCTACACCTGCACCGGCACCACCACCACCGTCCTGGCCTCCCGCCCCGTCATCGGCACCAACATGGCACTGGCCAACCTCACCTCCCTCACCGCAGGCCAAACAGACAACCTCCGCGTCACCATGACCCTGCCCGCCACCGCAGACAACACCCTCCAAAACCAAAACAGCACCATCGCCTTCAACTTCACCGGCACCCAACGCACCGCCACCAACAAGTAACCACCCCCACAAACCCGCCCTCCGCCGTCGTGCCCCAAAACGACGGTGGAGGGCGTACCACAAGAACGGAACGCCAGTCATGACCGCATCATTGGTCCGGCCCGCCCCCAGACTCCCTCTCGGCGACGCGGTTCCCGCACCCCTGACGGCCCCCCAACCGGGCACGCGAGGCGGTGCCGGCAAAGGCAGGGCCGCGGCGCGGGTATTCCGGGGGTTGGCGAACGTCATCGCGACCAGCCTCATGGTCGCGGCGGTCGCAGCGTTCCTGTTCCTTGCCGTCGGGCCCCGTGTCCTTGGATACCAAACGTCCACGATGCTCACCGGCTCCATGTCCCCGCTGATCAATCCCGGCGACGTCGTCATCACCGTTCCCGTCCCTGTGAAGGACCTGAAGGTTGGGGACATCATCACGTACCACATCCCTGTCCAGGACCAGCGCGTCGAAACCCATCGGATCATCAACCTGGCCATCAACAACCAAGGCACCGCAACCATCCAGACCAAAGGCGACGCCAACAACGGCGCCGACCCCTGGATCGCCAGCCTGGCACCCGGCAACGTAGACCGCGAAGTCTTCACGGTCCCCTACATCGGCAACGCCATCCGCGCACTGCGCGACCCCGCCCTCCTGCACACGCTGATGTACGGCGCCCCCGCGGCACTCGTCGTCATGCTGCTCGTCTCGATCTGGCGCAAGAAGTCAGGGAAGGGCGGAAACGCCGCACAGACTGAAGCCGCAGGCAAAGGCACCCCCGCAAACCGGCCCGGACAGGACGATGCACACGCCCCTGCAGCCCGGCAGGCGGCATAAGAACCCGGGCCAAAGCCGGACCGGTACCCAGCCCCCGAAAGGAAGCCGCGACGTTGCGCAGACACCGAAGCACCGCAGCCCCCACCGGAGCTGGACGGCCGCTGCCCGCATTGGACCAGCGTGCCCTGCAGCGCCTTGCCAGGGACATGCACAGCCACGAAGCCGCAGAGCAGTTCGCCGCGGCCTATACCAGGATGCTCGCTGCCCGCGTTGAGCGGATCGACCAGGCCCTCAGCAGCGGAGACGACCATCAGGCCATGGACGCGGTCCTGAGCCTGAAAACCAGCTCGGCGATGGTCGGGGCGCTGAGGATGGAACAACATTGCGCCCGCCTCGAACAGGCCCTGGCTTCAATTAACCACAGCGCAGCCGCCGCAGCCGGCGAAGAGGTCAAAGCCCACCGGCCGGAACTCGAACAAGCCCTCGGCGTCTCTGTCGCCAACCCGCCACGGCCTGGGGCGAATTCCTGCAAAGGAACCGAACCCGGCCCACTGTTCTTCGCGCTGCAAGCGCGAAACACCGGGCCCGCACGCCGGTCCTGAATGAGCGGGCGCTGCAGCCCGGGCTCTATGAGGGATGCTGGCGGGACTGTAGCCGGCGGGTTTTGACCCTCAGCTGGATGATCCGCGCGGCACCGGCGACGGCAACGAGGATTCCTCCGGCCACGGCGGCGATAAACAAAGCCATGCCCAGAGGTACAGTGCCGTCCAGGCCCAGAAAGACGATCCTGGCCGGCGTCTGGTTCTGAAGAATGAAAATGATCAAGAGAACCAGCAGCACTAGGGCAGTGACCACAGCCGCCCACACCATCCCGGCCCTCGTTACGCCGGCCGGGGTCCCCACGCCGGCGGTTCCGGACGGTCCCGGGAGCGGTGCCGGGGAAATGCCCGGCTCCGTCGGATCATTCAAGGACCCTGGATGGACGGCTTCATCCGAAGACGGCTCCAGCGGCCCTGACGCAGGCGACGACGCCGGCGGTAGCGGGCGGTGTGGCTTCTCGGGGCGTTCTGTCATGACGTACTCCTTAAATCGCCCGCATCGAAGTCTCCCTGGCAAGTGTGGCTGTCTTGTAGGACAGCACCCCTATACGGTAAGCCTGCTTATTATCGTCGACAAGACCCGCTAAAAGCGCGCGAGCCTCAATGGCAAGCTCCCGCTGGGCTTCGAGGCGTTACCCGGCGCCTCGATTTCAGGGTTCGATGCCCGTCGAGCGCGGGCGATGCCACTACTCGCGAAATGCAAGCGACGAGGGGTTACATCCAGATGCTAAGCATGCTTACTATTCTATTGCCAGTATTTCTGGTTCTTGTTCCGTAGCCGATCTTCTTGGAAAGAGAGCGAAG